>NZ_SSXU01000002.1:114806-424050 GCF_009469605.1 Zoogloea sp. 1C4
GGGTTACACCGATGTGGGCGACATCGACGGCGGCAACCCCAACAGCATCGCCGTGACCCTCACCCCGGGTCAGTCCAGCACCGGCAACGACTTCGTTGACGAGCGTCCCGCCACCCTGGGCGACAAGGTCTGGGAAGACACCAACGCCAACGGCGTGCAGGACGCGGGCGAAGCCGGCATCGCTGGCGTCACCGTCGTGCTGAAGGACGCCGCTGGCACCCCGATCAGCTCGACCACCACCGACAGCAACGGCAACTACAGCTTCACCGTGACCCCCGGCACCTACTCGGTCGCCGTGCAGGCCCCGGCGGGCTACGTGGTCACCGGTCAGGACCAGGGCGGCAACGACACCACCGACTCCGACGTCAATAGCGCCGGCCAGTCGGGCAACGTCACGCTGCTCAGCGGCCAGAACAACCCGACCCTCGACGCCGGCCTCTACAAGCTGGCCGAACTGGGCGACAAGGTCTGGCTCGACAGCAACAGCAACGGCGTGCAGGACGCGGGCGAAGCCGGCGTCACCGGCGTCAAGGTGACCCTGCTCGACGCCGCCGGCAACGCGGTGACCAGCACCACCACCGACGCTTCCGGCAACTACCTGTTCTCGAACCTCAAGCCGGGCACCTACTCGGTCCAGTTCGACAAGACCACCCTGCCGGCCGGCTACGCCTTCACCACCAAGGACGTGGGCGCTGACAGCGCCGACAGCGACGCCGACACCACCACCGGCAAGACCATTCAGACCGTGCTCGACTCCGGCGAGTCCGACCGCAGCTGGGACGCCGGCATCGTGGCCAACACCGGCAACATCAGCGGCACCGTGCGCGAGGATCTGGACAACAACAACACTGGCGATGCCCCCATTGCCGGCGTGACCGTTGCCCTGGTCAACCCGACCACTGGCGCCATCATCGCGACCACCACCACCGACGTGAATGGCAACTATGTCTTCACCAACGTGCCGGCGGGTTCGTACAACGTGGTCGAGACCAACAAGACCGGCTACATCGACGTGTCCGACAAGGATGGCGGCAACCCGAACAGCATCTCCGTGACGCTGACCCCGGGCCAGTCCAGCACCGGCAACGACTTCGTCGATGAGCGCACCGCTGCCATCGGTGACAAGGTGTGGCTCGACAACAACGCCAACGGCGTGCAGGACGCGGGCGAAGCCGGTGTTTCCGGCGTGACCGTGAAGCTGCTCGACAGCACCGGCAACGTAGTCTCCACCACCGCCACCGACGCCAACGGCAACTACCTGTTCAGCAGCCTCGCCCCCGGCGACTACGCGATCCAGGTGACGGCGCCGGCTGGCTACGTGGTGACCGGCAAGGATCAGGGTGGCAACGACGCCACCGACAGCGACATCGATCCGACCACCGGCAAGACCATCAACACCACCCTCAGCGCCGGCGAAACCGACCTCTCCTGGGATGCGGGCATCTACAAGACCGCCTCGCTGGGTGACAAGGTCTGGCTCGACAGCAACAAGAACGGCGTGCAGGACGCAGGCGAAGCCGGCGTTTCCGGCGTGACCGTGAAGCTGCTCAACGCCGCCGGCACCGTGGTGGCCACCGCCACCACCGACGCCAACGGCAACTACCTGTTCAGCAACCTGACCCCGGGCAGCTACGCCGTCCAGGTTGTTGCGCCGGCGGGCTACTCCTTCACCACGAAGGACTCTGCCGCCGCCACCGACCTGACCGACAGCGACGTGGATGCCACCACCGGCAAGACCGTTCTGACGACCCTCGACTCCGGTGAAAACGACCTGAGCTGGGACGCTGGCCTGGTTGCGCCGACCGCCTCCTACGGCGACAAGGTGTGGCTGGACAAGAACGCCAACGGCATTCAGGACGCGGGCGAAGCCGGTCTCTCCGGTGTCACCGTGAAGCTGCTCAACAGCGCCGGTTCCGTGGTCGCGACCACCACCACCGACGCCAACGGCAACTACCTGTTCAACAACCTGACCCCGGGTGACTACTCGGCCCAGGTGGTGGCGCCGACCGGCTACTTCATCAGCGCCAAGGACCAGGGCGGCAACGACGCCACCGACAGCGACTTCGATCCGACCACCGGCAAGACCATCACGACGACCCTCTCGGCCAACGAGAACGACCTGTCGTGGGATGCGGGCCTGTACCAGAAGGCTTCCATCGGCGACAAGGTGTGGGCCGACTGCAATAACAACGGTCTGCAGGATGCCGGCGAAGCCGGCGTGCCGGGCATCACCGTCAAGCTGCTGAACGCCAGCGGCAACGTGGTCGCCACCACCCTGACCGACATCAACGGCAACTACGTCTTCAAGGACCTGATGCCGGGCACCTACTCCGTGCAGTTCGTGGCCCCCGCCGGCTACACCTTCACGACCAAGGATGTGGGGTCCAATGATGCGATCGACTCCGACGTTGGCGCCGGCACCGTGCTGGGCACCACCAACCTGATCGTCAATGGCAGCTTCGAGAACGGCACCACCGGCTGGTGCGGTTACGGGGACTCCATCGAGATCAACACCGCAGGTGCCTACGGCGTCTCCGCCGTGACCGGCGCCATGGTGGCCGAGCTCGATGCCAACTGCACCGGCACCGTCACCGGCTTCTACCAGGATGTCACCACCGTCGCCGGCCAGAGCTACCAGCTCTCCGTCGATGTGGCCCAGCGTGCCGGCTACGCTGCTTCCACCAACACCGTGGAAGTGTTCTGGGAAGGGGTGAAGATCGCCACCATCGATCCGACCTCCACCGCGCTCACCAAGTACACCTTCACCGTGACTGCGGCCGATGCCAGCAGCCGCCTGGAGTTCCGTGAGCAATCCGGCGACGACGACAGCGTTGGCGGCATCATCGACAACGTCAGTCTGGTCACCATCAACGGCGGCGGTACGGTCGGCACCACCATCCAGACCGTTCTGGAATCCGGTGAGAACGACCTGACCTGGGACGCCGGCCTGACCGTGAAGGCGGTTACCGCCACCTTCGACTTCACCGGCAACACCGCGACCGACGGCACCGATGGCAACCTCCTGTGCTACAGCAACAACGGCATCTCGGTGAACGCCAGCGCCTTCAGCCGTGACAAGGCGACCGGTGCGTGGGCCAAGGCCTACCTCGGCGCCTACGGTGGTGGCCTGGGCGTGACCGACAGCAGCGAAGGCTCCGGCTCCGGCAGCACCCACACGGTGGACAACAACGGCACCCGCGACAACTACGTGCTGTTCGAGTTCTCCCAGACCGTGGTGGTGGACAAGGCCTACCTGGGCTACGTGGTCGGCGACAGCGATGCCAAGGTGTGGATCGGCACCGTCAATGGCGCCTTCGACAGCCACATCACCCTCAGCGACGCCGTGCTCACCAGCATGGGCTTCACCGAGGTGAGCGCCAGCACCCTGACCTCTGCCCGCTGGGCCGAGCTCAATGCCGGTGGCGTGGCAGGCAACGTGCTGATCGTCGCGGCCAATCCGGGCGAGACCGACGACTACTTCAAGATCCAGCAAGTCGTGGTCAGCACCCCGAACGCCTTCTGCGCCACCGACGTCTCCATCGGCGACAAGGTGTGGAACGACACCAACATGAACGGCGTGCAGGACGCGGGCGAAGCCGGCATCTCCGGCGTGACCGTCAAGCTGCTCAACGGCGCCGGCTCGGTGATCGCCACGACCACCACCGACGCGAACGGCAGCTACCTGTTCGAGAAGCTGGCTGCGGGCGACTACAAGATCCAGGTCGTCACCCCCAACGGCTACGCCATCACCTCCAAGGATGCTGGCGGCAACGATGCCACCGACAGTGACATCGACTCGACCGGCACCACCGGGCTCTACACCCTGACCCAGGGCAGCAACAACCTGACCGTCGATGCCGGCTTCTACAAGCCGAGCGCCGCCACGGCCAGCATTGGCGACCGGGTGTGGGAGGACAAGAACTTCAACGGCATCCAGGATGCCGGCGAAGCGGGCGTCAGGGGCGTGACCGTCAAGCTGCTCAACAGCGCCGGCTCCGTGGTGGCCACCGCCACGACCGACGCGAGCGGCAACTACCTGTTCAGCAACCTCGCCGCCGGTGACTACAAGGTTCAGGTGGTGACCCCGACCGGTTACTACGTGACCAAGCAGGACCAGGCCGGCTGGAACGGCACCGACAGCGCCGTCAATGCCTCCGGCTACACCGGCACCATCGCCCTGGCGGCGGGCCAGTCCCTCCTGAAGGCGGATGCCGGCCTGTATCGCAAGGCCAGCGTTGGCGACAAGGTCTGGCTGGACAGCGACAGCGACGGTAAGCAGGACAGCGGTGAGTGCGGTGTGGCCAACGTCACGGTCAAGCTGCTGAACGCCGCCGGTGCCGTGATTGCCACCACGACCACCGATTCCGCCGGGTGCTACAAGTTCAGCAACCTGGATCCGGGTCAGTACAGCCTGCAGTTCGACAAGAGCAACGCCTACTACTACACCGGTTCGTACGATTGGTGGGGCAATGCCAAGACCCAGAACGTGTCCTCCACTGGCTACCAATGGACCACGAAGGACGTCGGCAGCAACGCCTACGACACCACCGACAGCGATGTCGCCCGTGTGTCCTCGACGTACTACAACCAGGGCAACACCGACAAGTTCACCCTGGTGTCGGGCCAGTACGACAGCAGCCGCGACGCTGGTGTGTGCCCGATCGTGATCGACCTGGACGGTAACGGCATCCAGACGATCAGCCGTGAAAACGCCAATGGCACCTTCGACCTGTTTGGTACCGGCGTGGCCGTCAGCTCCGGCTGGCTGTCCAGCGGCGATGCCTTCCTGGCGATCGACGCCAACGGCAACGGTGTGATTGACGGCATCAACGAGCTGTTCGGCGGCAACGGTGCCGGTCAGGGCTTCGCCAAGCTGGCGTCCTTCGACAGCAACGGTGACGGTGTGGTCGATGCCGGCGATGCGGCCTTTGCCAGCCTCTCCGTGTGGCGTGACGCCAACAGCAATCAGCAGACCGACGCCGGCGAGCTGATGAGCCTGTCGGAGGCCGGTGTGGCCAGCATGGCGGTTTCGTACTTCGCCCTGCCGGCGGTCGATGAGCAGGGCAACCTGCACCTCGAGCGCAGCACCGCGACCCTGGCTGACGGCAGCTCGGTGGACATGACTGACGTGTATTTCAACGTCGATGCCGCCGAAGCCGCCCAGGCCGGGATCACCCTGCCGACCATCTCCGAGCTGCTGAGCAACGATGTCAGCCTCGACGAGGTGCTGGGTGCTTCCGTGGCGGTGGGTGAAGTGGCTGCCCCGGTGACTGTCAGCGACAGCGCCGTGGCTGCCCTGAGCCAGCTCAGCCACCTCTACGAAGAGCAGCAGTTCGCCCTGGCAGCAGCCTAAGAAGTCGCCTGACCCCGGCCGGGTTCGCCCGGCCGGCCAGGCACCTGAATTAAGCAGTACCTGAAATCACTTTTTTAACGTAGGAGCGAGTAAATGATGCAAATCTCCAACATGAAGAAGGCTGCCCTTGCCTTCGCCGCCGCCGGCCTGATGGCCAGCGCTTCCGCCCACGCCGACTCCCTGCTGCTGGACCAGGACGTGAACACCCTGCTGGCCTTCACGGTGGACGTCTCCGGCCTGTCGAAGAGCGTCGAAACCGGCGTCTTCAACGTCGCCAACCAGACCACTGGCGGCTCCTTCCTGGCCTTCTGCTCGGAGCTGCTGCAGGGCGTCTCCGTCGATGCCGTGACCACCGGCCTCGAATTCAGCCCCTCCGGCGCCGTGCCGGCTGCCGTGCAGACCCTCTACAACCAGAGCTTCAGCCTGGTGAACCCGACCAGCGCCGTTGAAGTTGCCGGTTTCCAGATCGCCCTGTGGGAAGCCCTGGATGACGGCGACCTGTACGGTGGCGCCCTGCAGAACTGGGCTGGCAAGACCGGCTCCGTGACCGAGAGCGAAGCCCTCGACCAGGCCTGGATCTACCTGACCGCCCTGGCTGATGGTGACCCCGCCACCGCCAGCTACAAGCTGACCAACTGGGGCAACGCCCTGAGCCAGGACATCATCGAAGCCAAGATCCCTGAGCCCACCAGCATGGCCCTGGGCGCCCTGGGCCTGGCCGGTCTGTCGCTCGTCCGTCGCCGCAAGTCCTGATTGCGGGCCGAGGTGGTGCGGGCTTGCCGCGTCACCTCGCCGAAGCAGGGCCGGTAACGGCATCGCGAAAAGGGGGCTCGCCCCCTTTTCGCCTTTTCTGGCAGCCGCCGGGAGGCATCGACCCGCCGCTGTCACCAATTAAATCTCGATCGTCCCCAAACAGTCGGCGTGGCCTGCTGCAGGCCGTGACGTATGCATTCGTCCGGGGCGCGGGCCTCGGCTATCGTCTGCCGAACGTCCGTGAACCGTGAATGTCCGGTTCCGCACCCCGCCATTCGCACCCGAGGTTGTCATGTATCGAACCCGTTCCCTTCCCGCCGTCCTGATTGGCGCCAGCCTGGCCATGCTGGCTGCCCCGGTCTGCGCCGAGGTGCTGCTCACCACCCCCCAGAGTCCCCTCTCGGCGGCCCCTGGCCGGTCCGACCTCGAGGCGCTCAACAAGGGGCAGCAGGCCCTCGCGGTGCGCCAGTTCGAGCAGGCCGAAAAGTATTTCGGCGAGGCCTACAAGCTCAATCCCCGCTCCATCGAAGCCATGCTCGGGCTGGCCGCTGCGGCCCACGGCGCCGGCAAGTCCAAGTTGGCCCGGGACTGGATGAGCAGCGCAGTGGCCATGGCGCCCGGTCAGGCCAATGTGCTGCAGGCCCAGGCCAAGCTGCTGGTGGAGCTCGGCCTCACGACCGAGGCGGAAGAGAGCTACCGCGCCGCGATCGCCGGCCAGCCCGGCCTCGTGCAGCTCAAGCTGGATCTTGCCGCGCTGTACCTCGAAAAACTCAAGAAGCCGGCCCAGGCCGCCGCGGTGCTGCGGGACGTGCTCAAGCAGCACCCCGAGATGGCCGCCGCCCACCTGGGGCTCGGCCTCGCCCTGTCGGCCGACGGCAAGATCGAGGAAGCCTCCCGGGTGCTCGACGAGGCCGTCCGCCGTGATCCGAACAACCCCTTCGCGCTCCATGCCCAGGGCCTCGTGGCCCTGCGCCTGAGCCAGGCCGACCGGGCGCTCGCCGCCTTCGACAAGGCGCTCACGCTGCGCAAGGATTTTGCCGGCGCCATGATCGGCCGCGGCGACGCGCTCCTGGCCCTCGGCAAGGGCGACCAGGCCATCGACGCCTATACCCGTGCCGGCGCGCTGGCGCCCAGGAGCGCCTATCCCCACGCCCTGCGCGGCATCGCGTTCGAGAAGATGAAGCGTCTGCCCGAGGCCGAGGCCGCCTATCGGGAAGCCCTGAAGATCGACCCCGAAGATGTGCGCATCATGAACAATCTGGCCTTCGTGCTGGCCAGCCAGAAGGTGAAGCTGGACGAAGCCCTCAAGCTCGCCGAGCGTGCGGTGGCCAAGGACGGCAACCGGGCCAGCCTCTACGACACCCTGGGTGTGGTACAGCTCGCCCGCAACGACTCGAAGGCGGCGCGTCAGGCCTTCGAGAAGGGCCTGGCCCTGGAGCCCGGCAACCTGACCCTGCGCCAGCATCACACCATGCTCGGGTCCAACCAGACCGTCGCAACCACCAGCGCGCCGGCCGCGCCGGTCAAGCCCGCGGCTGTCGTGGCGGCCCCTGCGCCGGCACCCGTGCCAGCCCCCGCGCCCGCCGTGGTGGCGAGCGCCCCGAAGGCCGCGCCAGCCGTTGCTCCGGCCCCTGCAGCGGCCCCGGCCCCTGCAGCGAAGCCGGCCGCAGTCGATGCCGATGCGACCAAGGCCGTCGCGAGCCGGCTGGAATCCTGGCGGCAGGCCTGGGAAGCCAAGGACACCAACCGCTATCTGGCTTTCTATGGCGCCGACTTCGTGCCCGCCGACAAGCGCGCCCGTAGCGCCTGGGAGGCCGACCGCCGGGTGAAGCTCGACAAGAAGGGCGACATCCGCGTCCAGGTGGATGCCCCCAGCTTCAAGCTGGAAGGCAATGTGGTGGTGGTCACCTTCGAGCAGCGCTACAAGTCCGGCAACTACAGCGACGCCGGCCGCAAGCGCCTGGAGTGGGTGAAGGACGGCAGCGACTGGAAGATCCGCCGCGAAGCCCAGCAGTAAAGTCGCCCCTCAGAGCAGCATCCAGCGGCTCCCGCCGGCCTGCTTGGCGGCGTACATCGCCCGGTCGGCCTGGCCGAGGATGTGGTGCAGGTCGTAACCGTCCTTCGGGTAGGTGGCGATGCCGATGCTGGCCCCGAGGGCGTTGCCCGGGCAGATGTCGTCGGGAATGTCGCCAATGGCCGCCACCAGCCGGTTGCAGAACTGCCCGATGTGCTCCGGGTCGTGGAGGTTGGGGCACAGGATCGCGAACTCGTCGCCCCCCAGCCGGGCCACCAGATCGGTGGTGCGGGCGGTGGATTCCAGGCGTGCCGCCAGCTGCACCAGCACCTGGTCGCCGGTGGCGTGGCCGAAGCGGTCGTTGATCGGCTTGAAGCCATCCAGGTCGATCACCAGCACCGCGCCGGCCGAGCCGTCGACCCGCGCACGGGCCAGGATGCCCAGCCCGGTTTCGGTGAAGGCCTTGCGGTTGGCGAGGCCGGTCAGCGGATCATGGCGGGCCATCTCGCGCCAGCGTTCGCTCTCCTTCTCCATCTGCCGGTGCCGGCGCAGCATCCCCAGCACGATCACCAGGAAATTGCCCAGCGCCAGCACGAAGGCGCCGGTCTGGATCGCCCGCAGATCCCGCGAGCGGCGCACCGAGTCGTGTTCGAGGGCGGTGGTGAGCCTGTTCATCAGCGCCAGGATCTCCCGGTTGTTGCCCACCATGTAATCGGCCGCAGCGGTATAGGCGCGCCCCTCCTGTGCGGTGGCTGCGGCGGGCAGCAAGCCACGCACTGGCGTGATGAGTGTCCGGGCCCGGGCCACGACCTCGGCGGCCTCGCCCTCCACGGCCTGCAGGGTGACCGGCGCATCGTCGCCCCCGGTGGTCTGGCCGCCGTCGGCGAAGGCCAACAGGGTGCGCTCGAACAGCCCGAAGGCGAGGTCCACCTCCTGGGCTGCTGCGTTGACTTCGTTCGGGGTGGTGGCGCGGGTGGTGAGGAGCAGCGCCTTGGTGGTCTGCTGGGAGAGCATCCGCTGGCGCCCGGCCAGGTTGATCGCGACAGCATCCTGGGCGATCTGGTTGGCCAGCCACAGGTTGATCATCAGCACGCTGAGGTCCAGCGCGGCAAACATCACGATGGCGGTGATGAGTCGACGGGGCGAACCTATCAGGGTACTGACCGGGATCGGCATGGACGTTGTAGCACCCCGCCGGGTTGTCGGCGACGGCGGGGCTGGCAGGACGATGAGCTGATTATCGGCACGAAAGCCCCGCCTGTGTAGGGCTACGCCTCCAAAAATGCCAAACGGCCCGAAGGCCGTCTGGAAAAGGGTGAGGCGGCAGGGCCGGATCAGTCCTTGTAGCGCTCTTCGAGGGCCGCGATGGCCGGCAGGGTCTTGCCTTCGAGGAACTCGAGGAAGGCGCCGCCGCCGGTGGAGATGTAGCCCACGTCGTCGGCGATGTGGAACTTGGCGATGGCCGCCAGGGTGTCGCCGCCGCCAGCGATGGAGAAGGCTTCGGAGTGGGCGATGGCGGAGGCCATCATCTTGGTGCCGCCGGCGAACTGGGGCAGCTCGAACACGCCGACCGGGCCGTTCCAGACGATGGTGCCGGCGTTGGCGATGATCTCGCCCAGGCGCGCGGCGCTCTTCGGGCCGATGTCGAGGATGCGGTCGTGGGCGGCCACGTCATCGACGGAGATCTTGTTGGCGCGGGCCAGGGCGGAGACTTCGTCGGCCACCACCACGTCGGTCGGCAGGGGCACTTCGGCGCCGCGTTCCTTCATGATGTCCATGATCGCGTGGGCTTCCTTGACCAGGTCGGGCTCGGCCAGGGATTCGCCGATGCGCTTGCCGGAGGCCAGCAGGAAGGTGTTGGCGATGCCGCCGCCAACGATCAGTTGGTCCACCTTGTCGGCCAGCGACTTGAGGATGGTCAGCTTGGACGACACCTTGGAGCCGCCGACGATGGCGACCAGCGGGCGGGCCGGGTTGCCCAGGGCCTTGCCCAGCGCGTCGATTTCGGCGCCCATCAGGATGCCGGCGCAGGCCACGGGGGCGAAGCGGGCGATGCCGTGGGTGGTGGCTTCGGCGCGGTGGGCGGTGCCGAAGGCGTCGTTCACGTAGATGTCGCACAGGGCGGCCATCTTCTTGGCGAGCTCTTCGTTGTCCTTCTTCTCGCCCTTGTTGCAGCGGCAGTTTTCGAGCAGCACGACTTCGCCGGCGGCGACTTCGAAGCCACCGTCGACCCAGTTCTGGATCAGGCGCACGGGTTTGCCCAGCAGCTGGCCCAGGCGCACGGCGACCGGCGCGAGGGTGTCGTCGGCCTTCAGCTCGCCCTCGGTCGGGCGACCCAGGTGGGAGGTGACCATGACTGCGGCGCCGCCTTCGACGGCGTACTTGATGGACGGGATGGAGGCGCGGATGCGGGTGTCTTCGGTGATGTTGCCGGCGTCGTCCTGGGGCACGTTCAGGTCGGCACGGATGAAGACACGCTTGCCCTTGACGTCGAGATCGGTGAGTTTCTTGACTTGCATGATGATGTTCTTCGAGGCTTCGGAATGAAAAACGCCCCGCGCAGGCGGGGCGTCGAAACAACAGGCTTACTTGGCGTTGACGTAGGCGCGGGCCGCGTCGAGCATGCGGCAGGAGTAGCCCCACTCGTTGTCGTACCAGGCCAGCACCTTGACCAGCACGGAGCCGTCTTCACCCTTGATGACGCGGGTCTGGGTGGCGTCGAAGGTGGAGGAGACGGTGGTGTGGTTGAAGTCGGAGGACACCAGAGGCTCGTTGTTGACGGCCAGGATGCCCTTCAGCGGGCCGTTGGCCGCGGCGGTCATCAGCGCGTTGATTTCTTCCTTGGTGGTGGCGCGCTCGGCGGTGAAGGTGAGATCCACCAGCGAGACGTTGATGGTCGGCACGCGCAGGGCGAAGCCATCGACCTTGCCAACCAGCTGCGGCAGCACCAGGCCGACGGCCTTGGCGGCGCCGGTCTTGGTCGGGATGATGTTGGCGGCAGCGGCGCGGGCGCGGCGCAGATCCTTGTGGCGGACGTCCACGGTCACCTGGTCGTTGGTGTAGGCGTGGATGGTGGTCATCAGGCCCTGCTTGATGCCGACGCTGTCGGCCAGGATCTTGGCGACCGGGGCCAGGCAGTTGGTGGTGCAGGAGGCGTTGGAGACGACGGTCATGTCGGCACGCAGCGCTTCTTCGTTGACGCCCATGACGATGGTGGTGTCCACGTCGTCACCGCCCGGGGCGGAGATCAGCACGCGCTTGGCGCCCTGGTCGAGCAGCGCCTGGGCCTTGGCCTTGGTGGTGTAGGCGCCGGTGCACTCGAGCAGCACGTCCACGCCGTGGGAACCCCAGTTGACGCCCTTCGGATCCTTGGTGGAGTAGAACGGGATCTTCTTGCCGTCGATGATGATGACGTTGTCGCCTTCGGTTTCGACGGAGGTCGCAAAGCGGCCGTGGGTGGTGTCGTACTTGAGCAGGTGGGCGTTGGTGGCCAGATCGCCGGAGGCGTTGATGGCGACCACTTCGAATTCGTTCTGCAGACCTTGCTCGTAAATGGCGCGCAGCGTGCAGCGACCGATACGACCGAAACCATTGATGGCAACTTTGATGCTCATCGAGCCTTCTCCCTAGTTAATTACACGAAACCGAAATCATGTTGCTTGCGGCGCCCGGGGGCGCCGCGCCTGTATTGTGGTGCGCCTGGATCAGGCGAGCACCTTCTTCACGGCGGCGACGACTGCCTCGGCGGTGATGCCGAAATACTTGAACAGTTCGCCGGCCGGGGCCGATTCGCCGAAGCGGTCGAGGCCGATGACCTCGCCCTCGAGGCCCACGTACTTGCGCCAGCCGTCGGTGACGCCGGCTTCCACGGCGACGCGAGGCAGGCCCTTGGGCAGCACGGCGGCGCGGTAGGCGGCGTCCTGGCGGTCGAAGACGTTGGTGCTGGGCATCGACACCACGCGCACGGCCACGCCATCAATGGCGAGCTGCTTCTGGGCGGCCATGGCGAGGGCGACCTCGGAGCCGGTCGCTATGATAACGGCTTGCGGCGAAACCGGCTGTGACACAGTGCCCGCTTCGGACAACACGTAACCGCCGCGGCGGATGTCGGCCACCTGCTGGCTGCTGCGCGGCTGGAAGGGCAGGTTCTGACGCGAGAAGGCCAGCGAGCTGGGGCCGGTGGCGCGTTCGATCGACGCCGCCCAGGCGACCGCCGATTCGGTGGTGTCGCAGGGGCGCCAGACGTCCATGTTGGGGATCAGGCGCAGGGAGGCAGTCTGCTCGACCGGCTGGTGGGTTGGGCCGTCTTCGCCGAGGCCGATCGAGTCGTGGGTGAACACGAAGATCTGGCGCACCTTCATCAGCGCCGCCATGCGCAGGGCGTTGCGGGCGTATTCGCTGAACATCAGGAAGGTGGCGGTGTAGGGGATCAGGCCGCCGTGCAGCGCGATGCCGTTGGCGATGGCCGCCATGCCGAACTCGCGCACGCCGTAGTAAACGTAGTTGCCGCCGGTGCTGCGGGAGACGCCCTTGGCGCCGGACCACAGGGTGAGGTTGGAGCCGGCCAGGTCGGCCGAGCCGCCGAGGAGTTCGGGCAGCTTGGGCGCGAAGGCTTCGATACTGTTCTGGCTGGCCTTGCGGGTGGCGATGGTCTCGGCCTTCTCGGTGACCTTGGCGAGCACTGCATCCACGTGGGCAGCCCAGTCGGCGGGCAGCTCACCGGCCATGCGGCGGGTGAATTCGGCGGCGAGCTCGGGGAACTCGGCGGCGTAGGCGGCGAAGCGGGTGTTCCAGTCGGCCTCGAAAGCGGCGCCCTTGGCGCGGGCATCCCAGGCTTCGTAAACATCCGCCGGGATCTCGAAGGGCGGGTGGTTCCAGCCGATGTAGGCGCGGGCGGCTTCGATCTCGGCGGCACCCAGCGGGGCGCCGTGGACGTCGTGGCTGTCCTGCTTGTTGGGGCTGCCGGCGCCGATGATGGTCTTGCAGCAGATCAGCGACGGCTTGCCGGTCTCGGCCTGGGCGGCCTTCAGGGCGGCCTCGATGGCGACCGGGTCGTGGCCCTGGACGTCGCGCACCACGTGCCAGCCGTAGGCCTCGAAGCGCTTCGGGGTTTCGTCGGTGAACCAGCCCTCGACGTGGCCGTCGATGGAGATGTTGTTGTCGTCGTAGAAGGCGATCAGCTTGCCCAGGCCCCAGGTGCCGGCGAGCGAACAGGCTTCGTGGGAGACGCCTTCCATCAGGCAGCCGTCGCCCAGGAAGACGTAGGTGTGGTGATCGATGATGTCGTGGCCGGGACGGTTGAAGTCGGCGGCGAGGATCTTCTCGGCCAGCGCCATGCCGACCGCGTTGGTGATGCCCTGGCCCAGCGGGCCGGTGGTGGTCTCGACGCCGGGGGTGTAGCCGACTTCCGGGTGGCCCGGGGTCTTGCTGTGCAGCTGGCGGAAGTTCTTCAGGTCGTCGATCGACAGATCGTAGCCGGTGAGGTGCAGCAGGGCGTAGATCAGCATCGAGCCGTGGCCGTTGGACTGGACGAAGCGGTCGCGGTCAGCCCACTTGGGATTTGCCGGGTTGTGGCGCAGATGGCGGCGCCACAGGACTTCGGCGATCTCGGCCATGCCCATCGGGGCACCAGGATGGCCGGAGTTGGCCTTCTGGACGGCGTCCATGGCCAGCGCGCGAATCGCGCCAGTCAGGGGGTTGAAGACGGGCGGCTTGACATTACGCGAAGAAGACATCTGGGAACCTTCGGCCGGGGAGAGCGGCGCGCAAAGACCGCAATTATCTTTGATTTCCCGGGGCTTGGGTAGCCTTGGCGGCTTGAATCCACCTGTTGGGCCCGTCACGGCCGGGATGGAAAAACTCCGGCATAATCCCGGACGCCTTACATTTTCTTACATCGCGCCCGCCGATGCGTCTGCTCTCCCGCTGGACCGCCCTCGTCGTCGTCCTTGCCGCCCTGCTGCTGGGCGGTTGTGGCGGCATGAAATACACCGTTGATGATGGCCGCAAGGTCAATGAGACGCTGCTCGGCAACCTGCGTGCCCTGGGCCACGGCGAGCGCGCGCTGCGCCCGGCCATCGTGCGCTCCGCGGCCCTCAAGGACCCGGACTGCAGCCACCAGTGGGAGCTGCCCTTCAGCGTGGCGACGAGCTACGAGTGGGAAGAGGACGACCGGGTGGCGTGGGTGCGCGCGCTGCAGGTGGACGAGCGGCTCACCGTGGTGGCCGCCGCGCCGGACATCGGCCTTGCGCCCGGCGACAAGATCGTCGAGATCAAGGGCTACAAGAAGAACGACGCCAACAAGATGCTGGCCGAGCTCGCCGAACTGCGTGACGACGGCGAGCCTTTCCCCATCAGGACGGCCGCCGGCAAGACGGTGACCATCAAGCCCCTGCAGGTGTGCCGTGGCTATGCCCGGCTGGCGCCGCCGGTCACGCCCGGCTACCAGGATTTTCACTGGCTGATGAGCATTCATCCGCTGGAGATCTTCGGCCCCCAGATCACCCCCGACGAAGCCCTGTGGATGGTGCTGTGGACCCAGGGCCTGTCGGAAGAGGGTGGGGCGCGGATGAAGACCTACCACTACAGCAAGGAGATCGTCTCCACGCTGTTCGAGATCGCGTCCCTTGCCACCGGCCTCAACGCCGCGGCGCAGGCCGCCAAGGTGGCGGCCAACCAGGCAGCCCAGGCGGCGGCTGCGGCGGCCGCCAAGTCGGCATCCGAAGCGGTCGCCAAGCAGGCGCTGCAGGAGGCCGCCAGGAAGCTGGCCGAACAGGCCGCCCAGGATTACGTCCAGAAGATTGGTGAGGAAGTGGTGAAGTCGGTCGGCCGCCAAGCTGGCAATGTGCTGCGGGACACCTTCATGGCGCGGATGGGGATGGCGGTGTCGAGCCTGTCGTGGGTGGCCACCACGGCTTTCGACGATGCCGACCGCTGGGCTTACGACCGCATCGGCAAGCTTGGCGGCGACCCGCTGGCCGGCGCAAGCCTGCATCAGAAGCTCCTCGACCAGAACCGCATCAGCAACGTCTTTGTGCTGGATGAAGAGCGGTTGGCCAAGTTCGTGAACCTCGCCCGCCAGACCCAGCGTGAAGAAATGCTCGCGGCTGTCCTCAAGGGCGCGTCGCTGGAGGCGTTTACGTTGAAGCTCTCCGATCTGCCCAGCGCCTCCGACGAAATCGGCGGCATGGCGCTCGCCTCGGACAGCGAGGAGATCAAGCCGCCTTCGGGCCTTGGCCAGACCGGCCTGATCGATGCAATGCTGAGAATGCCCCTCGAATCGGGCGACGAATGAGTCATGAAGAAGATGCGAATCCTTGATCTGTGCGGTGCCCTGGCCTGTTCGCTCATCACCGCGGCGGTCGCCCAGACGTCGCCGCCGGCCTCGTCGATGCCCGACGACTCCGGCGCCCAGCTGGATTGCCCGGCCGCCATGCAGCAGGCCGAGCTGACCTTCGAACGCGGCCAGCAGGTGGCCGCCGCCAAGCGCTGGAAGGACGCCCAGCCCCTGCTTGCCGAAGCCAGCGGCGCCTTTCTGAGCATCGCCGCCAACTGCCCGGCGGTGGCGGCCCAGGCCAACAAGCATGGCGACAAGGCCGCCGCGCTCCTCAAGCAGGTGGACGCGGCGTCGAGCCACCAGAGCGAATGCCTGCCGCGCCTCGACAAGGCCCTCGATCTGGAGGTGAAGGTGGCGGCGGCCCGTGGCGAGAAGGGCGATCCGGCCCAGATCGAACGTCTGCTGGCCGATGCCGAGAATGTTTGGCGTGAGGCGGCCGACCTGTGCCATCCACCCCACAAGGAGAAAGCCGAGAAGAGCCTCGCGGCCACCGTGCGCGCCCGGGCGGCCAATGCCGAGCTCCTCAGTTCCGGCCCGGCCTGCGATGCGGCCTGGAAGAGTGCCACGTCCCTCGGCGACTACGCCCGCGTGGCCTGGAAGGACAAGCGCTGGGACGACGCCGCGTCCCTCTACAGCAAGGCCGTGCTGGCCTGGGAAGGCGCCGCCGATAAATGCGCCGGCACCCGCCAGACCCAGGCCATGCGCAAGGTCGAGCAGACCCAGATCGACGCCCACAACGCCGAACACTGCGGCCCCCTGTGGGATTCGGCCACCGACCAGACCCAGCAGCTGCGTACCACCGGGCAGGCGGTGTCGGCCACCGAGAAGGACGTGCTGTCGGTGAAGGCCGAGGTGGCCTGGCGCGACGCGGTGATCCAGTGCCGCGGCAACCCCCAGAGCCTGGCCCGCACCAACGCAGACGCGATCTCCCGGGAGCGCGGCACGCCGCTGCCCCAGAATGCGATGGCCCTGTACGGCAGCCGCAAGGCGCCGCCGCCGGCCATCGTCACCAATCAGCCGGTGGTGGCGCCGGTGGTCGTCCAGCCGGCTGCCTCGGCGGTCGCCAAACTGCCGGCTGCCGCCGCGGTAACGGCCACGGCAGCCGCGGCGACGACCGCCGCCCCAGCGCCGGCACCGGCACCCAAGCCTGCGCCGGTGGCCGAGAACAAACCTGCCGCTCCGACCCCGGCCGCTCCGCCGGGCGAAGTGGTGCTGGTGGCGGGCGACACCACTTATCGCGGCGCCTTCACGCTCGAGCGCCAGACTGGGGCGGTGAGCGGTACCGGCACCGTCGAATGGACCAACGGCGAGCGTTACGTGGGCACCCTGGTCAATGGCCGCAAGCACGGCAAGGGGCGCTTCGAGTGGGTGGGCGGCCAGTGGTACGAGGGCGACTGGGTGGATGACCAGGCCGTCGGCTACGGGGTGATCCGCTTTGCTGGTGGCAACCGCTACGAGGGCGCGGTGAAGGATGGCGAGCCCAACGGGCGCGGCACCCAGATCTTCCCCAGCGGCGACAGCTACACCGGCGACTTCGTGCGCGGGGTGTTCCACGGCCAGGGCAGCTACGCCTGGAAGAACGGCAACCGCTACGACGGCACCTGGAACATGGGCCGCAAGCACGGCCAGGGCCGGCTGACCTGGGCCAGCGGCGAAGGCTGGGAGGGCGAATTCCAGAACGACCAGCAGACCGACAAGGGCAAGAACCTCACCGCATCGGTCAAGTAAGGTCGGGCGTGAAAATGAAACGGGGCAGCCGCGGCTGCCCCGTTGTCGTTTCAGGCTGGCGTCACACCCACTGGCGACGGCGTTCCATCAGTTTCCAGATCAGCGGGGTGAGGATCAGCTGCATCGCCAGATCGAGCTTGCCGCCGGGCACCACGATGGTGTTGGCGCGGGACATGAAGCTGCCGTCCACCATCCGCAGCAGGTAGGGGAAATCCACGCCCCGCGGATCGCGGAAGCGGATGATGACCATCGACTCGTCGGCGGTGGGGATGTCGCGGGCGATGAACGGGTTCGACGTATCCACCATCGGCACCCGCTGGAAGTTGATGTGCGTGTGCGAGAACTGCGGGACGATGTAATGCACGTAGTCGTGCATCCGCCGCAGGATGGTCTCCTGCACGGCCTCGAGGGAATAGCCGCGGGTTTTCGTGTCCCGGTGGATCTTTTGTATCCACTCCAGGTTGGTGATTGGAACGACGCCGATCAGCAAGTCGGCGTGGCGGCAGATGTTCACCTTGTCGGTGATCACCGCGCCGTGCAGGCCTTCGTAGAACAGACAGTCGGTGTCCGGCGGGATGTCTTCCCAGGGCGTGAAGCTGCCCACCTTCAGGCCGCGGCGGGCGGCTTCTTCGGAATGGTGGAGGTAATGGCGGCGCCGGCCGCTGCCCGATTCGCCGTAGGTGCGGAAGAGCTGTTCGAGGTCTTCGAGCAGGTTGGCCTCGGGGCCGAAGTGGCTGATCCCGCGCTGGCCCTTGTTTTCGGCGTCGATGATGAGTTCGCGGATCTCGTCGCGGGTGTAGCGGTGGAAGCTGTCGCCTTCGATGATGGCGGCGTTGACCTTCTCGCGCCAGAAGATGCCTTCAAAGGTGTGCTTCACGGTCGTCGTGCCGGAGCCGGACGAGCCGGTCACCACGACGATGGGGTGCTTCATGGACATGGATTGCTCCAGAAAATGAGTGTTTTTGGAGCAGGCCACGGGGTCATGAACTGTTCCAAAAGCACTCCAGCAACTTTCCGGAGCGAGCGGGGTTAGCTCAGCAATATCTGTGCCGAGTCTCCTGAGGGCCTCATGCGTGGCTGTGCAGCCACACGCGCCACTCTTCAAACAGGGCCGGGCTGGCGGCGGCGATCACCGAGCGCTTGATGGCCGGCCCGGCGGTGAGCGGCGTGCCGCCCAGGGTGCTGTAGGCACCACCGGCTTCGTCGAGGATCAGGCGACCGGCGGCGTAGTCCCAAAGCATTTGCCCGCCGTGGATGTACACGTCGAGCCGGCCGGCGGCCACGTAGCACCATTCGAGGGCGCTGGAGCCGAAGTTGCGCTGGGAGTAATACGGCGGGCGCACCGCGAGCTCGTCGCCCAGGTGGTGGCTGATGCGTTTGAAGTCGACGCCGGCGACGGCGTCCTTGAGGCGTGCGGCCGGGCTGCGCAGGGGCAGCGCCACGTCGTTGAGCCAGGCGCCGGCGCCGCGGGCGGCGTAAAAGGCTTCGTCGGTGATCGGGTTGTAGACCACCCCGAGCTGGGTCTTGTGGTCGATAAGATAGGCCACCGCCACGCCGAAGAAGGGAATCCCGTTGGCGAAGTTGGTGGTGCCGTCGATGGGGTCGATGACCCACAGGCCGCCCTTGCCCAGGTGCCACACACGTCCTTGCTCCTCGGCGCTCATCTCTTCGCCGAGCACGGCGCCGGGGATGAGCCTGGGCAGGCGTTCGACCAGCGCGGCCTGGGAGGCCAGATCGGCTTCGGTGAGCACGCTGCCGTCGGCCTTGTGCTCGCGCACGGCGCTGAGGTAGCGGGGCAGAATGGTTTCCTTGGCCATCTCGCGGACGAGATCGGCCAGGGCGCGGGCCTGTTCGAGGCGTTGGGCGGCGTTCAGCATGGGGCCCGCCACTTGATGGAGCAGCCGATGCTGGGCGTCTGTTCGGCCGGGCCGTGGCCGGTTTCGGCCACCTGGCGCATGGCCTCGAAAAGCTCGCGGCGGGCGTCTTCGGGGGCGGGGTTCTTGCCGGAGGCGTCGAGGCGGCCGCGATACTGCAGGCCGAGCCCGGCGTCGAAGCCGAAGAAATCCGGCGTGCACACCGCGCCGTAGGCCCTGGCGACGGCCTGGCTCTCGTCGAGCAGGTAGGGAAAGGGGAAATCCATGTCGGCGGCGATGCGCTGCATGTTCTCCGGGGAGTCCTCGGGGTAGTCGGCCGGATCGTTGGACATGATGGCCACGCAGCCGATGCCTAGGCCGGCCAGCTCGCGGCAGTCGCGCACGAGGCGCGGCAGCACGGCCTTCACGTAGGGGCAATGGTTGCAGATGAACATCACCAGCAGCCCCTTGGGGCCGCGGCAACTGGAAAGGCTGTGGGGCTTGCCGTCGACACCGGGCAGTACGAAGTCCGGGGCGGACCAGCCGAAATCGCACAGGGGCGTGGTAAGACTGACCATGATCTTCGTTTGGTTTCAATCCCGTGGAGGCACGCGGATAATAGCATGATGAACCCGCGCTTCTTTTGCCCCGACGGCCTCGTGCCCGATTCCGACATGCCGCTGCCGGCGGCCGTTGCCCACCATGCCGAGCGCGTGCTGCGCCTTGCGGTGGGTGACGCGGTGACCCTCTTCGACGGCCGTGGCGGTGAGTGCGCGGCCACCCTCGTCGCCCTCGGCAAGCAGCCGCTGGCGCGGCTCGGCCCGCGGCTCAATGCCGAGCGGGAATCGCCGCTGGCGATCACCCTGGTGCAGGCCCTGGCGAGCGCCGACAAGATGGACTGGGTGGTGCAGAAGGCGGTCGAGCTGGGCGTGGCCGCGATCCAGCCGGTGGCGGCCGAGCGTTCGGTGCTCAAGCTGTCGGGCGACCGGGCGGACAAGCGCCGCGCCCACTGGCAGCAGATCGCGGTGTCGGCCTGCGAGCAGTCCGGCCGCAACCGGGTGCCGGAGGTGGCCGAGATCCTGCCGCTGGCCAAGTATCTGGCCCGGGATTTTGCCGGCACGCGGATGATCCTCGCGCCGGGCGCGGAGGGCGCGCTGGCCCGCAAGTCGCGTCCGGCCGGGCCGGTGGCGATCCTGATCGGGCCGGAGGGCGGCTGGTCGCCGGCCGAACTGGCCCTGGCCGATCGCGCCGGCTGCGAGCCCCTGGCCCTCGGGCCGCGGGTGCTGCGCACCGAAACCGCGGGCCTGGCGGCCATCGCGGCCATGCAAACCCTGTGGGGCGATTTTCCGGGAGACCTTGATGTTTGAGTCAGCCGAGCTGGGCCACAAGCTGTCGAAGGAAGAGTACGCGACGATCGAGCCGCAGCTGCGCACCGACCTGCTGAACACCCAGTTCGACCTCCTCGAACACAAGGATTTCGCCGCGGTGATCCTCATCAACGGGATCGACGGCGCCGGTCGCGGCGAGACGGTGAATCTGCTCAATGAGTGGATGGACCCGCGACACATCGAGGTGCACGCCTTCGATCAGCCCACCGACGAGGAGCGCCAGCGGCCCCGTCTGTGGCGCTTCTGGCGGGCGCTGCCGGCCAAGGGCAAGATCGGCATCCTGTTCGGCAACTGGTATTCCGAGCCCATCAACGAGCGCAGCTTCAAGCGGATGAAGAAGGCGCATCTCGATCAGCGCCTGTCGGAGCTCAACCGCTTCGAGGCGATGCTCGCCGCCGAGGGCGTGGTGCTCATCAAGTTCTGGTTCCACCTCTCCCAGGCGGGGCAGAAAAAACGCCTCAAGGCGCTGGAGGCCAACCCGGACACCCGCTGGCGGGTGCGCGAGGCCGACTGGGAGATCTACGAGCACTACGACCGCTACCGCGAGGTGGCCGAGCATGTGCTGCGCCGCACGAGCACCGGCATTGCGCCGTGGGTGATCGTCGATGGCAGCGACCCTCAATACCGGGCCGTGCACGTGGGCAAGACGCTCCTCGAGCGGCTGCAGCGACGCATCGAGTTCGTCCGCAAGGGCTTTCGCACGCGGCAGACCGCCGCGCCGCTGGTGGCCGCGCCGGACGAGCGCAACCTGCTCAACGCGCTGGTGCTCGACCAGCCGATGGACAAGAAGGACTACGAGAGCCAGCTGGAGAAACTCCAGGGCCGGCTGGCCCTGGCGGTGCGCAGTGAGGAGTTTGCGAAACGCAGCCTGGTGCTGGTCTTCGAGGGCATGGACGCTGCCGGCAAGGGCGGGGCGATCCGCCGTGTCACCGCGGCGCTCGACACCCGCCAGTACCACGTCATCCCCATCGCCGCACCTTCCGACGAGGAGGCTGCGCAGCCTTACCTGTGGCGCTTCTGGCGGCGCCTGCCGCGTCAGGGCAAGGTGGCGATCTTCGACCGCTCCTGGTACGGCCGGGTGCTGGTGGAGCGGGTCGAGGGCTTCTGCTCCGAGGCCGACTGGATGCGCGCCTACGCCGAGATCAACGATTTCGAGGATCAGCTGGTGTCGGCCGGGGCCATCGTCGTGAAGTTCTGGCTGTCGGTGAGCGACGCGGAGCAGCTGCGGCGCTTCAAGGCGCGGGAAGAAGAAGCCTTCAAACGCTACAAGATCACCCCGGACGACTGGCGCAACCGCGAGAAGTGGCCCCTCTACGAGCCCGCGGTGTGCGACATGATCGACCGCACCAGCACCGAAAACGCGGCTTGGACCCTCGTCGAGGCCGATAACAAATATTATGCGCGGGTAAAGATTCTGCGCGTCCTGGTCGATAAGCTCGAATCGGCCCTGAAACACTGACCTGGACAACGGATAGCCCGATCACTCCCCAAGGCTGTGGAACAACCCGTGAACTCACCCGACAATTCGCCGGCGCTCGCGCCCAATGATCTCTCCCAGCGCTTCGTCGCCTGGGTGCGGGCGGCTGCGCCCTTCATCCACGCGTTTCGTGGCAAGACCTTCGTGCTGGGCTTTGGCGGCGAGGTGGCTGCCGGCCAGCTCGCCGAGAAGCTCGCCTACGACTGCAACCTGCTGGCGGCCCTTGGCGTGCGGCTGGTGCTGGTGCATGGCGCGCGTCCGCAGATCGAGGCCGAGCTGGCCCGCCGCGGGCTTACGCCGCGTTATCACAACGGTTTGCGCGTCACCGATGCGGCCGCGCTCGAATGCGTGAAGGCGGCCGTGGCCGTCACCCGCATCGAGGTCGAGGCGCTGCTCTCCCAGGGCCTGCCTAACACGCCGATGGCCGGCAGCTACATGCGCGTGACGGGCGGCAACTTCGTCACCGCCAAGCCGGTGGGCGTGGTGGATGGCGTCGATTACGGCTTCACCGGCGCCGTGCGCAAGGTGATCGCCGAGGAAATCGCCGCCGACCTGGACCAGCAGAACGTGGTGCTGATGTCGTCGCTGGGGGTGTCGCCAGCCGGCGAGATCTTCAACATGAGCATGGAGGCGGTGGCCGAGGCCGTCGCCATTGCCCTCAAGGCCGAGAAGCTGATCTACCTGTGCGATGCGCCGGGCTTGCTGGACAAGCACGGCAGCCTGATCGAGGCGATCACCGCCGACGATGCCGAAGCCATGCTGAAGGCTGGCGAGGGGATGACCGAGGATCTGGATCTGTATCTGCCCTGCGCGATCCGCGCGGTGCGCAAGGGCGTCGGCCGTGCCCACCTGATTGACCGGGACAAGGATGGCGGCCTGCTTCTGGAGTTCTTCACCCCGCTGGGTGTGGGCACGGTGCTGACCCGCGATCCGCTGTTCCGCCTGCGCGAGGCAACCATCGAGGATGTGGGCGCGCTGGGCGCGGTGATCGCCCCGATGGAGGCCGACGGCACTCTGGTGCGGCGCAGCCGCGAGCGCCTGGAGGCCGAGATCGAGCGTTTCACCGTCGTCGAGTACGACGGGGTGCTGGTGGGGTGTGCGGCGCTGTATCCGTTCATTGACGAGCGCGCGGCCGAGATGGCCTGCGTGGCCGTGGTGCCGGAGCACCGCCGGGCCGGGCTGGGCGAGATGCTGCTCAAGCGGATGGAATCCCGGGCACGGAAGATCGGCGTCGAGCGCCTGTTCGTGCTCACCACCCGCACTTCCGACTGGTTCCGTGAGCGGGGTTTCCGCCAGGCGCCGCCCGAGGATCTGCCGCGGCAGAAGCGCGAGATGTACGACGTGAGCCGCCGCTCCAAGGTTTTCATGAAAACGCTGTGAGCGGCGCTGCCGCGAAAGTGATTGTGTGAGTTTCCGACTCCTTCGCCCGGTTTTTCCGTCCTGCATCCGCCAGCTGGCTGGCGTTGGCCTGGCGCTCGCGCTACCGGCCGCACCAGCCTGGGCGGCGCTGCCCGAGGCATTCGCCTCGCCGGTCGTCACCATCTGCACCGGCCTTGCGGCCATGCTGGGGACGGGCGGCGGCATCTACCTGATGCTCCTGCGCCGCCGGCTTGCCGCCTGTGAGGCCGAACTTGCCGCCCTTCGGGCCACGCCGGTGGTGTCGCCCGAGGCGGGGGAGCCACTCGCGCCGCTGCCGGCGGAGGGCATCAGCCGGCATTTCCAGCGGGCGGTGACGGACGGCCTGAATCTCGAAGGCTGGGTTGATCGGGAGGGGCGTTTCTTCTGGGTGAGCCAGGTCATCGAGCGTTACACCGGGCGCACCGCGGCCGAGGTGCTGGCCGGCGATTTCATCGATCTGGTGGTCTACGAGCGCGACCGGAGCTACTGCCGGGACCAGATCCGCCGGGCGCTGGCCGACGAGCAGATCAGCGAGCTCGAGTTGCGCCTGATCGGCGGCAGCCGCGGTGTACATTGGATCAGCTGGCACTGGCAGCCCATCCGCGATGGTGAGGGCCTGCTGCTCGGGCTGCGGGTCACGATGAGCGACGTGCAGGCGCGCAAGGAGGCGGAGTTCAAGCTCCTCGAAACCGTGGCCGCCCTGCGCCGCGCCCAGGCGCTTTCCGAACACTATCTGCGCCGCAGCAACGAGGAGCGTTCGCGCCTGTCGGCCCTGCTCGACGTGGTGCGGATGGGCATCCTGTTCATGGACACCGACCGGCGGGTGGTCTATTGCAACCGCGCCCTCTACGAAATCTGGCGGATGAACGACGGCGACGGCTTCGTCGGCGTACGCGACGTGGTGCTTCAGCAGCACGTGCTGCAGTTCGTGGCCGATCCGGTGGCGTTCATGGAGCACGTCAATCACGTGTTGAGCCACCGCATGCCCAGCGAACCCTACGAGATCCTGTTCAGCGACGGGCGGGTCGTCACCGACTTCTCGCGGGTCGTGCCGGGGCCGGACGGCGGCCGCTCCCTGGGGCGGATCTGGGTGTTCGAGGATGTCACCGAGCAGCGCCGCGTGGCTCGTCAGCTGTTGCACATGGCCGAGCGCGATCCTCTCACCAATCTCTACAACCGTCGGCGTTTCCATGAAGAGCTGGCGCGGATGCTGGCCGACAGCAGCCGCCATCGGGAGTGCGTGGGCCTGCTGGCGATCGACCTGGACGGCTTCAAGCCGGTGAACGACCGCTTCGGCCATCAGGCCGGTGACGAGGTGCTGGTGGATCTGGCGAGCGAGCTGGGGTCGGTGGTCCGGCGCAACGAGATGTTCTTCCGGCTCGGGGGGGACGAGTTCGCGATCCTCGTGCCGTCGGCCTCGGCCAGCGAGCTCTCGGAACTCGCCCGGCGCCTGTGTGCGTGCATCGCCGGCATGAGCTTCAATTTCAACAATCAGCCGGCTGGTGTCACCGCGAGCATCGGCATCGCCCTCAGCGCCCGGGACGGGGAGAACCCCGAAAGCCTGATCGGCGCAGCAGACCGGGCGATGTACCTGGCCAAGGCGCTGGGCGGCAACTGCTGGGAGTTTGCCCGGGAGTCCGTCGGTGAAACCGTGGCGTGATGCGGCGCGATCGCCCCGGGGCCGGGCTGACCTATAATCACGGCACCTGCCGGCGATGGCGCAACCGCGCCGGCATCCCCAACTCATGAGGTGAAACATGGCACGGATGGTTAATTGTGTGAAGCTCGGCCGCGAGGCTGAAGGTCTGGATGTTCCGCCGCTTCCCGGCGAACTTGGCAAGCGCGTCTTCGAGAACGTCTCGAAGGAAGGCTGGCAGCAATGGGTGCGGCATCAGACGATGCTGATCAACGAAAACCGTCTCAACCTGATGGATGCCCGGGCCCGCAAGTATCTGGCCGAGCAGATGGAGCGCTATTTCTTCGGTGGCGGCGCCGATCAGGTGAGCGGCTACGTTCCGCCCCAGCAGTAAGCACGGTTCGACGGCCGGCGGTGATGCCGGCTGGTGCGCACAGACGGCCCCGTTTCGGGGCCGTTGTCATTTGGGCGGTGGTCGGTTGTCGGACTGGCCGTTCTCGATGGCGTACAGCCAGGCGAGCAGTTCGGCCACGGCCACGTAGAGTTCGGGGGGAATCCGGGCGTCCAGGTCCACCTGCATGAGCAGGGCGACGAGCTCGGGGGATTCGTGGACGTACACCCCGGCATCCTTGGCCCGGTTGATGATTTCGGCGGCGATCAGGCCGCGGCCCTTGGCCACCACGGTCGGGGCGGACTGCCCGGCGGTGTAGGCGAGGGCGACCGCCTCGGCACGTTGCTCGCCGGGGTGCTCGGGGCGGTTCACGGGGCGCTCCGGCGTTCTGCGACGAGGCCGGTGAGGGGGACGTTGGCGGCGGCAAGGGCGTCGGCCAGGCGCTGCTGGCCGGCGTCGAGGGCGTCGCGAGTGGTGTCGCTGTCGGTGATCAGGCGCATGGCCACGCCGGCCGGGGTGAGGTGGAGGCGGGCCTCGACGCCGCCCAGGCCCGGCAGGGTGAGGCGCAGGGTGGTGTTCCAGTAGGGCTCGGCGCCTTCTTCCGCTGCGGCGCGATCCTGCTCCGGGTCTTCGATCTCCCATTCCATCATCTGCCCGGGCCACACCTGGCCCTGCCACACCATGTGCTGGGTGGCGATGGCGTCGAGTTGCTGATGGACCAGCGGCAGCAGGCGTTCGGGGATGGGTGACGGGCTGTCGGCGGCGGGGCGCGAGGTGGCAGCAGCGGCGGTGTCGGCCGATGCGGCGTTGCCGGTGCTGGTGGTCGCGGCCGAAGCGCTGGCCTGGGTTGCGGTTAGGCGACCCTGGGGCTCCTGCTTCAGGCTGGCGGTGTCGATCTGCCCGGAGAGCCAGCGGGCCTGGTGGGATTCGTAGAACAGTCCGCTCTGGCTGACCGCGTTGCCGAGTCTGGCGGCGAGCTGGGCGGCGCCGGTGCCGGCGGTGGGCGGCGATGCGAGCAGGGGTTCGCCACCGGCGAGGCTGGCGGTTTCGGGGGCGGGCTGGCCGGTGAGGAGAAAGCTGATCAGCTTGCCGGCCTGGCTGAGGGCCGGGCGGCTGGCGGCGGCTGCGGCGTCGGGCGTCGGCTGGGCGAGGGTGGCGAAGACGGCCCGGGGCGTGACGTGGCTGACGACCAGCTCGAGGGTGTCGCCGGCCTTGACGGACTGGGGCAGGGCCAGGGTGACTTCGCGCCCGTCGACCCGGGCGAGGAAGGTGTTGTCGGCGCTGGTGGCCTGGAGATTGGCGACGATGCGCTGGCCAGGGGTGAAATCGGGGAGGTGGTTCGAGATGCCCTTGACGCGGGCCAGGGGGGCGACGGTGGGTTCGCCCTGAAAGAAACTGGCCTCGGTGAGCATCCGGAGGCGGGCAGCGAGATCGCCGGGAATCATGACGGCCTCGTCAGCCCGCCTGCACTGGATCAGGCGTCGCCGTCGTTGCCGCCGTAGGCGTTGCGCAGATTGCGTTCGCGCACGCCGCCGGAGAGCATCTGGCGGACGCTGTCCATCCACGGCTCGGTGTGGACGCGGACTTCCTTGTCGTCGTCGAGGATGCGCCGGATCAGGGCGATCTTGCGGGCGCGCTCGTCTTCGGACATGCGTCGGGGGCGGCTCGGAAAGGCCAGGGCCTCTTCGACGCCGATGCGGTCGCGCAGGGAGGCGACCTGCTTTTCAAGACGCGTCAGGCGATCCCAGTCGTTGGCGCGCGCCGCATCCACCATTTCGGTGGAGTAGTTGCTCATCTGTTCCAGGAGGGCGAGGGAACTCATGAAGATGTCTCCGGCAATCTAACGGTCTGCCTGGTCGGAATTGCCGATGGCGGCCCAGGCGTCTTTCAGTTCGGTGAGCAGTTGAGTGACTTCGTCCATCGCGGGCCGGCTGTTGTGCAGGTTAGCGTAGAGAAGTCGCTGTGTCATGTAGTCGTAAAGGGAAGCGAGGCGCTGGGCGAGTTCGCCGCCGGCCTCGTAGTCGAGACTGACCTTGAGTCCGTTCAGGATGATTTCGATGGCCTTCGAGATCGCCGTGCCCTTGCCGGGGACGTCCTTGTTCTCGAGGGCGATGGCGGCCGTCCCGACCTGCAGGATGGCGCCGTCGAAAAGCATGAGGATCAACTTGTGGGGGTCGGCGGTGGAAACGCCGGTTTCGACGCCTACTGCGCTGTAGGCAGCAGCGCCGCGACGGGCCGCGAGTCCAAACGACATGTAGTTGCTCTCCGGTCGGGGTTAGTTGCTGGCCATGCTGCTGAGAAGGCTCAACTGCTGTGACAGGTAACTGCTGGTGGTCGTCATGCTGGTCATGCTGGTGTCGAGCGCGGTGAACTTGGCGCGGTAGGTCTTTTCGATCATGGTCAGGCGCGTCTCGAAGGCGTCGATCTGATTGCCCATGGATTTGATGCTGCTGTTCAGGCCGTCGGTGCGGCTGGCGATCACCCCGTTGCTGGCAAGCAGGTTGGTGGTGGTCGTCTTCATCGTGCTGCCGAAGGCGCCGATCACTGCGGCGGTGGCCGAAAAGTTGGCGCTGGCCGCCTTGTCGAACTTGGCGCTGTCGATCTTCAGGCTGCCGTCGGTCTGAAAGGCGATGCCGATGTCGCTGAGGGTCTTGTAGGTGGCGCCGCTCAGGGACGCGGGAACGCTGCCGATGGTGTTGCGCACCTGGGACTGGATGCTGCGCAGGGTCGAGTCGCCGTTGAGCACGGCAGCCGTCTTGGTGCTGGCGTTGTAGGCGCCCAGGTTTTTCAGCGAGGTGTTGAGGCTGTTGTAGGCGTTGATGAAGGTGTCGAGCTTGCTCTTCAGGTCGGTGTTGTCGCGGGTGACGGAGAGGGTGGTGGTGCCGGTCTTGGTGAGCTCGAGGTTCACCCCGTCAATGGCGTTGGTGATCGAGTTGCCGCTGGTGGCGATCGACACGCCCTGGATCTTCACCGCCGCGTCGCTGGCGGCAAGGGTCTGGTTGAAGGCGCTGGAGGCGGCGATCGGCGAGCCCGGTGCGGCAGCGTCGATGAAGGTGGCGGTGCCGCCGATGGTCACCGCGTTGGCGGTGCCGCCGGACGTGGCGGTGAGCAGCAGGTTCTGCTTGCCGCTGGTGTCGGTGACGATGGAGGCGCTCACGCCGGGCTCGGCCTTGTTGATGGCGTCGCGCACGGCCGCCAGGGTGTTCTGGCTGCTTTCCAGGGTGACGGTGGTGGTCGTGCTGCCCTTGGTGAAGGTGAGCGTGCGGCTGCTGTCGGTGCCGAAATCGAGCGCCGCGTCGCCGGCGGCGAAGGTCTTGCCCAGCGCGTAGCGCTGGCTGGTGGCCAGGGCGGTGACTTCGAGGGAGTAGCTGCCGGCAACGGCCGAGCTGGTCGTTGTTGCCGTTGCGATGGTCGAATCGGCAAGAGTTGCCTTATAGGCGGACAAAGATGCCGTTGCCGTGCTGCCGGTTGCCGGTGTCAGGGCCTTGGCGGCGGTCTGCAGGGTGGACAGGGCGCTCTTGAGCGTGCCGAGGGCGGAGATCTTCGATTCGTAGCTGCTCTGGCGCGACTGGAGTTTCGTAAGGGGCTGTTTTTCAACAGACATCAGCGAACTGACGAGCGATTCGACGTTGATTCCCGAGCCGACTCCAGCTGATGAGATTGTGGCCATGATGGACCCCTTGTGGTGCGGTGAAGCGATTGACGGAAATTACGACCGCACCCCGGAAAACTTGAGTGTGGTCGCGTGTTGTCAGTTGGAATGCATTAGTTGTGCCAGGTTCAGTTGTCCGGCATGTGGCGGCAAAAAAAATCCCACCGCGAGGGTGGGATCAAATCTGCGCCAGGGGAGGGTCTGGCGGCTTGGGGTGTCCGGATCAGGCCTGCTGCTTGACGAGCAGTCCCTGCAATTTGTCGAGCGCCTTGGCGATGGCCAGCACCTCTTCCGACGGAATCTGCCGGATGAGCTTTTTGGACTCGGTGTCCACCACCTTGACGATGGAGACGCCCAGGTCTTCGTCGATGGAGAACTGCAGGCTGTTGGCGGTCTGCTTGATGACGTCCTGGATCTGCTTGACCGCCTGGTTGAGTTGTTCGTTGCTCGGGGGCGCGACCTTGCCGGTCTGGGCGGTGCTCTGGGATGCCTGAACCGCACCGGTGCTTGCGGCGTTCTCGGTTGCACGGGAGGCGCCGGCGCCCGTCGAGGCATTGACGGGTGGCACATACTGCGCGCTGCTTGTGCCGACTGGCTGGATGCTCATGCTCATCTCCCCCTTGTGCTGGCGGCGCCGCCGCCCTGTGGGCGGCCGCGCACGTCAGGGTTACGTCTGTATCGCGTTACTGGAGCAGGGACAGCACGTTGTTCGGCATGCTGTTGGCCTGCGAGACCATCGCGGTGCCAGCCTGCTGGAGGATCTGGGCGCGGGTCATGTTGGCGGTTTCCTTCGCGAAGTCGGCATCCATGATCCGGCCGCGGGACGCTTGCGCGTTTTCGGAGGCGACGGACAGGGTCTGCACGACCGAGCTGAAGCGGTTCTGGACAGCACCCCAGGTGGCACGGGCGGTGTTCAGGTTGTTGATCTGGGTGTCGATGCTCGCAATCGCTGCGGTCGCGGCGCCGACGCTGGAGACGCTACCGGACACCGCGGCGGACACGCCGGACAGGGTGACCGCGCTGCCCTGGACCGTGATGGTGTCGGTGGTGGCAGTGCCCGCGCCGACCTGGAAGGTCACGGCAGAGGTGAGGTTCAGCACGTTCTGGCCGTTGAAGGTGGTGCCGCCGACGACGCGCTGGATTTCCGACTGCAGCTGCTGGAATTCGGTGTCGAGGTTGGCCTGGTCACCCGAGGTGTAGGTGCCGTTGGCAGCCTGGACGGCCAGTTCGCGCATCCGCTGCAGGTTGTCGGTGACGGCCTGCATCGCCGATTCGGCGGTCTGCGCCATCGAGATGCCGTCGTTGGCGTTGCGGATCGCAACGTCGAAGCCCTTGGCCTGGGAGTTCATGCGGTCGGCAATCGCCAGGCCGGCAGCATCGTCCTTCGCGCTATTGACGCGCAGGCCGGACGACAGGCGTTGAACCGAGGTCGCCAGGCTGGCCTGGGACGTGGAAAGGTTGCGTTGCGCATTCAGCGACATCGCATTGGTGTTGATAGTGGCAGCCATTTTGGTTCTCCTTAATTCCGTTCAAGATAAGCGACGAGGCTTAACTTTGGTTCGCCTTGCCCGGTGTGTGTAAGGCAACCGCCGTTGAATTCATTAACGGAGTTGGCTGGCGCTACTTTAGAAGAAATGTTGACATTTTCGTTTTTGTGTGCTTCGCGTTTTTTCTGCGGATTACCGCTTGGCTTTTGATAGCGGCTCAGAAAATCAAAGCTTTAGCACCAAAAATCACGAACCGGCGCGGTTTTCCGGCCGGTTGTCGTTATGCTTTTGGGGTGGGGGCGATGCCCTTCAGGGTCCGTAGGCCGCAAACCAGCTTGTGGCGTGGTTTTCGAGGATGTAGCCGTCGCGCACCCAGGCCTGAAGCAGGCGCCCGGCGTGCTGCAGCGCGGCAGGGTCGGCGAGCTGTTCGCGGATCGTGCTGATCCACTTTTCGGGTTCGTTGGGCAGGCGGGTGACCGGGGCGTTCTGGTAGGGATAGATGTCGGTGCAGATCACCGGCCAGCCCATCGCGCCGTATTCGAGCAGGCGCAGGTTGCTCTTGCACTCGTTGAAGGCGTGGATTTCGAGCGGGGCGATGGCCAGGTCGAGGTCGAGCCGGGCCAGGGCCTGGGGATAGGTTCGGAAATCCTGCACGAAGCCGTGGGACTCGCGCACGAAGGGCTTGAGGGGCTCGGGGCACATGCCCATGAAGATCCAGTCCACCTCGTCGGCCAGGGCTTCGACCACCGGGTAGATGAGTTCCAGATCGCCCAGATGCTGCTGGGCGCCGGCCCAGCCGACGCGCGGCTTCTTGCGCGGCAGGCGCGGCGGGGCGACGTCGTTCCAGAGGGCGCCTTCAAGGCAGTTGGGCATGATCCGGATGTCGCCGATCATGTCGGCGCAGATGTCGGCCAGCGGGCGGGTGCTTACCACCAGCCGGTCGGCGAGGCCGAGGGTGCGGCGCAGGCGCGGGCGGGCGTCCTTGAAGCCGGCCTTGTAGAAGGAGTTCTTCTTGGGCAGCGCGGTGATGAGGTCGTCGATGGTGATGATGCGCCGCACCTGGGGCATGAAGCGTTTGTAGGCTTCGAGGGCGTCGGTCTGCGGGTCGTCGAGCGGCTGGTGCATGATGATCGCGTCCGGCGCGGCGCGGGCCAATTCGACGGGCGACAGGATTCGCACCGAGAAGGCCTTGGGCGGTTCGCAGATCATGGTCTGGGCAAGGCCGGCCTGGCCGATGGCGCGCAGGGGGGCGCGCAGGCGGTATTCGCCGGCGCCACCGGTGAGCGGCACGCCGAGGATGCGCGGGCGGTCGTGGAAGTGGGTGTCCCAGTCGATCGGGGCCACGTGCTCGGGCTTGAAGGGATCGGCGAGGCTCAGATTGCGGTTGTAGGCCGGGTCGTGGGCGAGCTTGGGGAGCCAGCGTTCGAGCAGGCGGTCGTTGGCGGCCATGGCGCCGAGCAGGTCGGCGAGCATGCCGTCGGGCTTGCGCTGGCGGGCCTTGAGGGAGATGGCGTCGAAGTGGACCAGCATCGAGTAGGGCGTCCACACGATCTTGCTGCCGGCTTCGCGGGCACGCAGGCACAGGTCGAGGGTGCCGTGGGAGAGCGGGAAGCCCTCGGCGTCGATGCCGCCCAGCTGATCGAACAGGCTGCGCCGCACGAGCAGGGCCGAGCCGCACACGGCGCTGACGTTCTGGTCGCACAGGGCGCGGGCCATGTAGCCCGGATCGGTGATCTCGAGGTCGTTGTTCCAGGGGCTGCCGGCGCTGCCGCGCAGGCCGAGCACCCAGCCGGTGTGCTGGACCTTGGCGGTTTCCGGGTAGGTGAGGCGCGGGCCGACGATGCCGACTTCCGGTCGCATGGCGATGTCCATCATTCGGACGAGCCATTCGTCCTGCACGACGTGGGTGTCGTTGTCGAGGAACAGCAGGTAGTCGCCGTGGGCGGCGGCGGCGCCGGCGTTGGCGCCGCGGGCGTGGCTGAACTCGCCGGGGCAGGCCACGACGCGGCAGCGGCCGGCCCAGCGGGCTTCGGTCGCGAGGCCGCGCAGGTAGGCGACGGCGTCGGGGTCGGTGCTGTCGTTGTCGACGACGACGAGCTCGTAGTTCGGGTAATCGGTGCGGGTGGCGATGCTGTCGAGCAGCGGACGCAGGTATTCCTCCCGGTCGCGGGTCTGGATGACGATGCTGACGAGGGGCGCGTCGGCCCAGCGGTACTGCACGCGGCGGGTGCCGAAGGACGCGCCGTCGTGGATCACCGCGTCGAGGCCGTGGCGGGCGAGGTGGTCGGCGAGGGCGGCCTTCTCGGCGGCCGGGTTCATGGTGCGTGCCGAGGCCCGGGGCAGGTGGGCGAGCATCTGGTCGATGTGGCCGATGGCGGCTTCGCCGGCGTGGTCGAGCACCCGCAGGGCGAGGTCGTAGTTTTCGGCGCCGCTGTGGCTGCCATAGCGGCCGGCGGCCAGGAAGGCGTCCTTGGCGACCACCACGAAGCTGCCGAAGTAGGCCTGGGCGCGCAGCAGGTCGAGGTTGAAGTCAGGCTTGAAGCAGGGCTGGCTGTAGCGGCCGTCGGGTTCGCGGGTGTCTTCGTCGGTGTAGATGAGGCGCCAGTCGGGGCGGATGTTGATGTAGTCGGCGACGACCTGCAGGGTGTGCGGCTCGAAGGTGACGCCCGGCTCGATGCGGGCCAGCCAGCTGCCCGGCGAGGCGGCGGCCATCTCACCCAGCACGTAGTCGATGTGGGCGGCGTCGCGCAGGGCGAGCCACTGCAGGTTGGGGATGTCGCCCAGGCCCTCGGGCGTGGGCAGCACGGTGGCGACGGTGAGCAGCCACTCGGGGTAGAGCTGGGCGGCGAGGCTGTCGAGGGTGTCGGCGAGGAGGTTTTCCTCGCCCGGGTGGACGGCCATCAGCAGGTGGATGCCCGGGCGGGTCTTCCAGGTGAGCACCATGCGCTCGGCGAGCAGCTGGGCGTCGATCTCCTGCAGCGTGCGGCGGGCGCGCCAGGTTTCGTAGAGCTTGGAGAGTTCGTCCTCGGCCTTGTCGGGGAGCGGGCGTTTGCGTGGGGGACAACGGGTGGCAGCGCGCTGAGTCTCGCGCACCAGATCAGCAAGATCGTCCCAGAAGCGAGTTTCGAGTTCCTGATAGCGTCGGTCGAGTTCCGGCAGCGCGGCCCGGGCTGCCGCGAGCGTTTCGGGCGCGTCACCGTCGGTCAGGCCCAAGTCCAGGCCGAGGTGGGTGCCCCACGGCTTGGCCGGATTGAGGAAGCTGCTGGGAAGCTGCACGACGGGGCAACCGCAGAGGCGGGCTTCCATCGTGACGGAGGTGTTTTCGAAGCAATACAGGTGCGTGCTGCGGCGCAGGAGTGCGGCGAGTTCTTCGTGGGTCGCCGGAAAATCCTTGGTGATGACCGTGCAGCGATCGGCCAGCTCGGCGTGTTCCCGCTGTCCTTCCCGGTAGCGCCCGAAATAGATGCAGGCACCACTTCGTTGGTCGTCGTCGGGATTGTCCCTGTTGTGGAAGAGCGAGGTGTCCACGGGGGGGAGATACAGCGTGCCAATCGCGTTGGGCACGTATTCCCGCAATTCGTCGGAGTGAATCCAGAAGAGGTCGGTGTTTGCGTAGGCGGGCTTTTCGCCGAGTACGCCGGGGCGGTTGAGGATGTAGCGCACGACCACGTCGCAGTCGAGCGGGTTGGCGCCGACGATCTCGGGGTAGATGGCGATCGGACGCAAACCGGCTTCTTCGTGACGGGCGCGGACCGCGTCGGTTAGCAGGGGGGTGTTGAGCCTTGGATTGACGACCTGTGTGGTGAGGTAGGCTTCTTCGCCAAGCCGATTGAGCGTGTCGCAGATCTGGTGCATGACCCGAATGCCGGCCGACGTCCGCACGTAGTCTGGTGCGAACACGTAGTACGGATGGCGGCGCCTGGCGTAGAGGCTGGGGGGGCTTGCGGGCATGGTGGCGGTCTGGTTGGGCGGAGCGTGCTCCGCTGACGGGTTTCGGGTTTCTGTTTAGCGGGTTTCGAGGACGGAGATACCGCTCCACCAGTATTCGGCGGTCTGGCCGAGGTGAGCCCGCCGGTTGAAGGTGAGGTCGTGGCCGTAGGCCTCGAAGTGATAGCCGATGCCGGGCTTCTCGCCTGCGAGGCCGGTGAGCCACAGGAGCGGCGGGTAGCCGTCGGTGCGCAGCAGCAGGTCGGGCACGCCCACGAAGGCGGCGGCGGTGTCGAAGCCGCCGGCGAGCAGGAGGTGATCCGGCAGGCTGGCGATCTGCTCGACCGCTGCGGGCAGGGAGTATTCGGTGAGGCAGGGGAAGTACAGCCCGACCACCTCGTCGTCGCCCATCGCCTCGATCAGCCGCTCGTGGCGCGAGCCGGGCTGGACGGTGAGCTTGCCGGCAAGGCCGAGCTTGACGTGGTTGGTGAAGCGCTCGGCCGGGAAGGCTTCTTCAAAGCTGCGGGCGACGGCCGGCAGGTAGCCTTCTTCCATCAGCGTACCGATCTCGGTCACCGGCGTGCGCGGCACGATGAAGGGCACGGCGAGGCCGTTGAGCATCCCGGCAGTGGCGGGATCGGCCGCCAGGCGGGCGCGGATGGCGTCGATGCGGCGGGTGAAGCTGTTCACATCCAGGCCCTTGCCGGCGCCCAGATGGCGGCCCAGGCGGGCGAGGATGGCGGCGGGATCGACGGCCGGCGTGCCGAGGCGGAAATAGCGCCGCGACTGCCGATGCACCGGCGACTGGACGGCGGTGGGCAGGCAGCGGCCGAATTCGTCGAAGGCGGCGGGGGCGAGGGTGGCTGTGCTCATTTTTCGTCCTGCAGCGAGTCGTTGTCCGAGAAGCCCTTGCCCCAGGGCAGGGGCAGGTGGGTGGCACCCTTGGTGCGTTCGGTGTGGATCTTGATGAACTGCGGGTCTTCGCCGATCAGGCAGTCGGGCCGGTGCGGTCCGAGCCAGGGGTTGCGCATGCCTCGATCGAGGATCTCCTTGAGGGAGTTCTGGCGCAGGTTGCCCAGGGAGAAGTCGATGTACGGGCAGGGGGTGATCTCGGCGGTGGAGGTGACGGTGATGATGCCCTTCACCGTGATGCAGCCCTTGAACGAGCCGTAGGAGGGCGTCATGTGGGTGAACACCGGGTAGCTCTTTTCGAGCTCGCGCACCACGTCGGCGTCTTCCTTGTCGATGACGAATTCGGGGTGGTCGGTGCATGAGCCGGTGGGTTTGGCGTAGGACACGTACAGCCCGATGCCCTTCGACTTGGCGAACTCGCACATCTGGCGGAACTCGTCGCTCTTGCCGCGGCCGCGCACCAGCACGGTGGACAGGATCAGGTTGAGGCCGGCTTCCAGCGAGGCGTCGATGGCGCGCATCACCCGCTTGTAGGAGCCCGGCTTGTTGCGGAACTTGTCGTGCTCGGCCTCGATCATGCTGTCGAGGGACAGCTGGACCTTCTCGACGCCGATGGCCTTGAGGTGCCTGGCGCGTTCCAGGTCGAGGAACCAGCCGTTGGTGTCGGTGATGACGTAGTGGCGGTCCGGGTCGATGGCTTCGACGACGGCGTCGAAATCCTTCATCACCAGCGGTTCGCCGCCGGTGATGACGAAGCGGGCGAGGCCCAGCTCGTCGGCTTCCTTCGAGAGGCGGCGGATGTCGTCCAGGTCGATCTTCTGGCGCTCGTCCTTGATCTTGAAAACCTTCTCCAGGTGCCGGTCCATGTAGTACTCGGCGGAGCAGTGGGTGCACTGGAAGTTGCACAGATAGCTTTTTTCCAGGCGGATGATCGGACTGATCTCGCCGCGTTCTTCCATCTCGGCGACGCGGGCGAGCTTGGCGGCGACGTGGGGCTTCCGGGACGCGAGATCGTTGCGCTTCGCAGCTTCGGAGGCGGTGAGGCCGGGGTCTGCAGTCAGGGTGGCGGTCATGGTTCGAATCTCGTTTTGGCGTCGGGAGCCGGACAGGACGCGCCGGGTGCCGACAGGCTGTTGGGGCTTGCGCGGTTTTTCGGGGGCTTTGCGGGGCTCGCCCGGAGCCGGGAAAAACGCGGTGGTGTCGGCACTTACGGCTTGTTGTCCGCTTTCTGAAGGGCACGATGCCATTTCAGGGTCTGGCTACGGATTGTGCGATTTGCCCGGCCTGGGGCATGGCCGGAATAGGGGGAGGACGGCGGCCTAATTCCGGCTTTCGGCGCAGCGGGCGGTGAGCCGGATGGCTTCGTCGAGGGGCGTCCACAGGTCCAGCCCCAGCTCGCTGCGGGCCCGGGCGACGCTGGGCAGGTAGATGTTGCGGGTGGGCAGGCCGGTGGCCTGGCCGAGGATGCGCACGGGCTTGCCCGGCGCAACGACGCGGCCGACGCGGTGGGCCAGATCGCCGATGGTGACGGCTTCGTCCGAGCCCACGTTGTAGGCACGGCCGTTGGCGCCCCGCACGAGCAGGGTGAGCAGCCACACCACCAGATCGCCGGCGTACATATAGGAGCGCACCGGCGTGCCGTCGCCGCCGACGGTGATCGCCTCGCCCCCCAGGGCGTCGCGGATGAAGTTGCCGATGGCGTAGTGCAGGTCGAGGGGCAGGTGCGGGCCGATGAAGGAGAAGCAGCGCGCGGTGCTGTACGACAGACCGTGGCGGTCAGCGTAGGCGGCGCAGAGGAATTCGGCGGCGCGTTTGGCTTGGCCGATGGCGACGTCCAGGTTGTCGGCCGCCGGGGCGACCGGGTAGTCCTCGGTGTAGGCGCCGTGGCCGGGCAGGAGCGGGCCGTAGAAGGCGCCAGAGCCCAGCATCAGCAGGCGCGGGATGCGCCGCTCGGCGGCGAGGTCCAGCACCCGGCGGGCGCCCTGGAGCGTGGTGTCGAACTTGGTGAGCGGGTCTTCCTGCCGGTGGAAGGTGGCGGCGGCCGAGGTGGCGGCGGCGTGGATCAGGTGGGTGAAGTCGCCGGCGGGAAAGGCGAAATCGCGCACGTCGCCCGGGTGAAAGCGGATCGCCGGGCTGGTGGCGACTTCGGGCGCGTCGGCGAGGAAGCGGGCCGGATCGCGGCTGAGGGCGGTGACGCGCAGATCGAGGCCGAGGGTGTCGTTGGCGCGGGCGAGTGCCGGGAGCAGCCAGCGTCCGAAGTAGCCGGTGCCGCCGGTGATGAAGATGCGCGCGCCGCGCAGGGCATCCCAGCCGTTGCCGAAGCGGGCGACGGCGGTGTCGATCTCGGCGGCGAAAAGCGGCGCGGCGGTCATGGCGTCAGCTTGCCCGGCCGCCCATGGGCGCGCGGCGTTTCTCCGGCATGGTGTCGGGCGGCAGGGTTTCCAATGTTGCTGCGAGGGCATCGAGCGTCGCCGTGGGCTCCATCTGGTAGTGATCGCGCCACTTGGGTGAGTCGAAGATCATCACGCGCAGGGCGTCGTGTAGGGCCGTGAGGAATCCCTTGCGGAGCGGATTGATCTCCGGGCCTGTTTCGGTGCTGGCGAGCATGTCGATGGCGGTCTTCACCAGGCCGTTGTCGGTGAGAAGCCGGCCCACTTCGTTCACCTTGACCAGGTAGCGGGTCACATCGTCGAAGAGGTCGTGGTCGTCGTAGATGTAGTCGTATGTGCGAATGGCTTCCTGGATGAGGCGTCGTCGTTCGGCGGTCTGGGTGAACTGGCTTTTTTCGTGGATGCGGTAGTAGCCGAGAGGCGCATCGACCACGTAGGCGGGGCCGGTGGTGGCGAGGCGCGCCCACATGTAGTGATCGACGAAGCCACCGCGGAGGCTGACGGAGTCGTTGCCCCAGAAGCGGGAAATGTGGCGGTCGAAGCCACCTACCGCGTCGAAGTTGGCACGGCGGAACACGGCGAAGGACTGGATGATCCAGCTCGTGAAGCACAGGGGGCCCATGACCTGCTGCACGCCGGTCGGGAGGTTCGGCCGGTATTGGTGCGTGCCCTCGACCGCTACCCCGTTGATGAGGCGATAGAACAGGCTGTAGCCGAACGCGCATTCGGGATGCCTGGCAAGGCCGTTGGCAAGTACCTCGGTGAGGAAATCCGGATGCAGGACGTCATCCACGTGCATCTGGAGCACGTACTCGGCGGACGTCATTCGATACGCGATGTTGGCCGAGGCAATGTGGCCGACGTTCTGCTCATTGCGGTAGTAGCGGATGCGTGGGTCGCGATCGAGCCAGTCGGCCATGGCCTCGGCGGTGTCATCGGTGGAGGCGTTGTCGATCACCAGCACCTGGAAGTCGCGGTAGCTCTGGTTGCGGATCGAGCGCAGGCAGTCGTTGAGGTGATGGGCACCGTTGTAGGTGGTGACGATGATATCGAGGGGGGGCATGGGGCCGCCTTCAGTGTCAGTCGAAATAGGGGCGGTAAATGTGCTGCTGCACGATCAGGTCGTTCGGGGCTCCGCTGTGCCAGGCCCAGTCGCCAACCCTGGGATTCGACGGATCGAAGCGGCGGGCATCATCTGGTGGTGCTGCAAGGGTGCAGTGGTACAGCAGCGAAATGAAGTGGCCGCGCACGTCGCGTTTCGGGTTGGTGATCTCGAAGATGCCCAGTGGTGTGCTGTCGAAGTTCACCTTGGTGCCGAGTTCGCCCTGGGCCACGGCGGCAATGCGGTTGGCAGCAGATTCCTTGAAACGGATGATGCCGCCCGGTACGTGCCAGCCTGGGCCATAGAAGGCGTCGTGTCGCCAGGTGAGCAGCGTGCGGTCGGTGTCGTCGCGGATCAGCAGGTCGACGTTGATCATCGGCATGAGGCTGCTGGCGAAGAGGAAGATCTCTTCCGGAAGTCCGCCGCGGGCGGAAGGGCCGACGGCGGAACGCAGGGTGGCAATGGCCTCGTGGATGGCGTCTGGAGTTGGTGTGGTCATGGGGCGATCACGGTTTCGAGGCGGTTGCCCTTCAGCACGGCCACGGTGAAGCGGTTGCCGTGGCGCTCGCGAAGGATGCGCGCGACTTCGTCGGAGTAGCTGGCGGCGAGCACGATCACCGCGTCCACCTCGCCATCGGCCAGACGCTCAGGCGCGACGATGGGCAGGTGGGTGGCGGGGGTGAAGCGGCCCTGCTTGAAGGGGGCGGAATCGACCACGTAGCGGATGCGCGGAGCGAGCTCCATCAGGCTGACGAGGGCCAGGGCCTGGTGGCCGGCGCCCCAGATCGCCACCCGGCCGGCGGCAAACGGGGCGAGGAAGGCGTCGAAGCTCGCCTTGAGCCCGGCCTGGCAGGCGGCAAGCGGCGTCAGATCGAGCGGGCGGCGCTTCTTCACGGTGGCCGAGAGCACGTAGTCGTGCCATTCGGGGCTGCAGTCGAGCACCTCGAAGCCGTTGGATTCCAGCAGCGTGGTGAGGGTCTGGCGGGTGAAGTAGAACAGGTGATCCGGGATGAACTCGGCGAACAGACCGGCCGTGAGGATCATGTCGAAGTTGGGCACCTCGACGAGCCCGGTGGCGCCATCGGCCAGGTTGGCGGCGATGCCGCGCAGGGTGAGGTGGGCCGTGGGGATGTGTTCGAGGAAGTTGAGGATCGCGAAGCCGTCGAAGGGGGCGCTTGCAAGGCGGGTGTCGGGACCGTCGATGAAGCCTTCGACCACCGGCAGCCCGGCGGCGTGGCAGGCCGCCACCGAGGCGGGCAGGTGTTCGATGCCGGAGGCGTCGGCGCCGGCTTCCCGCAGCAGACTCAGGTATTCGCCGCGGCCGCAGCCGACTTCGAGCACCTTGCGGCCCTGGAGGCCGTGTTCAGCCAGCCAGCGGCCGAACTGCTCGAGCCGGTAGGCGCGCATCTCGGCGGAGATGCCGGCGGCGCGGATCACGTCACGCCAGTAGGCCACTGGCTCGGCGACGAGCTGGACGGTGCCGCAGCCGCTGCACTGGTGGAGCGCCAGCGTGACGCCCAGGTCGGTGTCGAGCTGATCTGCGGTGGGCAGGCCCTGGGCGGCCGCCGGCATGTCGCGCTGGACGAGCAGCGCTTCAGGAAACAGCGGCTGTGCGCAGAGCCGGCAGGCCGTGGCGGGCATCGTGGGGCTTCCGCTCAGGCGGCCAGGGCGACGGCCGGCTCGACGACCAGCCCGAAGTGGTCTCGGTAGCGTTGCCAGAAGGTGCTGGCGGCAAAGAACTCGACGGCCCTGGCGTGGTACTGGGCGGCGCGGTCGTGATCGCCGAGCTGCGTGAAGCAGCGGGCCGCGTAGTAGTACGCGAAGGCGTGGTCGCTCTTGGCGCGGATCGCGTTGAGGAGTCCCTTGAGTGCGCTGCTGTAGTCGCCCAGGCGCATGTCCGCGTTATGGACGAAGTTCAGTTCCAGGTTGAGGAGATAGATCTGTTCCTGGATGTACTCGGCGCTGAAGTCCTCGGTCTCGACGACGGCGCTCTTATAGTCCTGGCCGATGTAGCCTTCCGTCAGGTAGCCCTTGGATTCGCAGATTTCGTGCATCTCGCTGCCCACGAGCGGCGCGGCGGCGAAGATGATGAACCAGTTGGCGTCGACGGTGCGCAGGAACTGGCGGGTGTCCTCGATGTCCTGCTTGGTCTCGCCGGGCAGGCCGATGAGGATGTTGGCGTTGGTGTAGATGCCGAGCTCCCGGCAGTCCGCGGCGACGCGCTTGGCGATCGACACCTTGAGCGGCTTCTTCATGATGTCCTTGAGCACCCGCGCACTGCCGGATTCGATGGACAGCATCAGGTGGTACACGCCGGCCCGGTGCATGGCCTCGAGCATCGGCCGTTCGAGTGCGTAAAGGGCGAGGCCGTTCTGGAACACGGCGGTCATGCCCATCTCGCCGATCATGTCGACGATGGCCCGCGCGCGTTCCTTGTCGCCCATGAAGTGGTCGTCCTGGACGACAAGGGTGCGGGCGCCGTACTGGTCGCGCAGGCGCTCGAAGTCGGCGCGGACGCGCTCGAGGCTGTAGTAGCGCATCTTGCGGCCATGCACCTGGTGGGATGCGCAGAAGGTGCACTTGAACGGGCAGCCACGGGAGGTCATCACGTGGAAGTTGTTGGTCTTGTCTTCGATGGCGGCGTAGGCGGTGAGCGCCGGGTTGAGCCCGTAGCGCTCGAACTCGCATAGCTCGTAATCGTAGAAAGGCAGTTCGTCGAGGTTGTCGATGAAGTCGTGGGCAAACTGTTCGCCGCGCAGGATCTTGTCGATGGTGATCCACGACGGGCTGGCGGCGATGTAGGCACGGCGGTCGGTGGCGCGGACGAGATCGAGCAGCGGCTTCTCGCCTTCGCCGTAGCACAGGGCGTCGAAGTCTGGGCACTGCCGGAAGATCTGCCGGTACATGCTCGACGGCACGCTGCCGCCGGCGATCACCAGCGCGTCCGGGAAGCAGGCCCGCGCACTGCGTCCGAGGGCGAGCAGGTTGTGGTACGAGGGGGTGAACAACGACGAGATGCCGACGATGTCGGGCTGGAAGTCGGCGTAGCGTTCGGCGAGGGTGGCGCTGAAGTACTCGTCGAAGCTTGCCGCGTCGAAGCGGTCGAGGGCGTTGAGCTCGATGTTGAAGTCGATGAGCTGGATCGTCAGCGCCTCGGTGTTTTCCTTGAGGTAGGCGCTCATCGACATGATGCCGAGGGGCATGTCGGTGGCGAGGTTGCCGTACATCCGTCCGTCCGCCTTTGGGACGTGGCGCGTGTTGTCGGCAGGATTCACGTACTTGTCGAAGGGCAGATTGGGCGGAACGATGAACAGGATCCGGGTCATGGCGTCACCTCGCTGGGGTTGGGTCGATCGTTGTCGTTGTTGTCGTTACGGGGTCAGGCCTCCGCGGCCGCGGGCGGTCGCGGAGCCTCGAGTGAAGCAGGCAGTAGCGGCACGATCATCTCGGCCTTGAGGGTTTCGAGGGGCAGCAGGGGGCTCATGTCTTCCAGCGGCATCGAGACGATGGAGCCATCGGCGCGGGGGATGGCGGCGCACTTGGGTTGCAGGGTTTCGTCGGGCACCAGCTGCACGTCGATCAGGCAGGGGCGTGGCAGCTGCTGGGCGCGGGCCAGGGCATCGGCGAGGCTGGCGCAGTCGTCGATGCGCATGAAGGGCAGGCCATACACGGCGGCGAGCTTTTCGAGATCCGGCATCGTGAGGCCCGAGGCCGGGCCGCTGCCCACGTAACGCCCGTTGAAGTAGTTGCGCTGGGTGTTGCGGATGGAGGCGTAGCCGCCGTTGTTCATGATGAACAGGCAGATCGGGAGCTGGAGCCCGGCGAGGGTGGCGAGCTCCTGCAGGTTGAGCTGCAGGCTGCCGTCGGATTCCACGGCCAGCATGGGCTGGCGGTCGTTGCCGAGGCAGGCGCCGATGGCCGCCGGCAGCCCGTAGCCCATCGCGCCGAGGCCGGAGGTGAGGAAGCTGCGCTGGCCCGGCTTGTTGCGGAAGCCCGCGTAGAAGAACTCCACCGCCAGGCCGGAGCTGCCGGTGGCGATGAGGGTGTGCTCGGGTGCGGCGTCCGACAGCGCCTCGACGAAATGGGCGTGGCCGATGGGGCCGGACGGCGGGAAGACGCGGCCTTCGTTCTGGGTGTAGCGGGCCTTCCAGCTCGTGCAGCGGGCGCGCCAGTTGGCGGTGTCGCCGGGCGTGGCGGCGGCCTGCAGGGCGCGGATGAAGTCGCCAGCGTCCATCGCCAGGGGCTGGTCGATGGCCATCGCGGCCTTGTCGGCGAGCTCATGGGCGTCCACGTCCACCACCACCTTGCGCGCGGCTCGGGCGAAGCCCTTGGGGTTGTAGGTGGTGACGATCATGTCGAGGCGGGCGCCGATGGCAATCAGCAGGTCGCAGTTCTGCACCGCGAAGTTGGCGGCGCGGGCGGCGACCACGCCGGGGCGGCCGATGTTGAGGGGGTGGTCGTAGGGCAACAGGTCCAGCGCGTTCCAGGTGAGCACGGCGGGCACCTGCAGGCGGTCGACGAGCTGGCGGAAGGCATCCGCGGCACCGGCGAGGCGCACGCCGTGGCCGGCGAGGATCAGCGGGCGCTTCGCTTCGGCGAGCATCGCCAGCACGGGAGCGAGGTCGGGCGTCGGGGCGGTGGCCTCGGCCGGCGGCGTCCAGCCGGGCAGGGTGTCCGGGTCGATGGGGGCGGCCTGCACGTCGAGGGGCACGTCGATCCACACCGGGCCGGGGCGGCCGGATTTCATCAGGTGCAGGGCTTGCTCGAGATGGACGCGCACCATCTGCGGGTCGTCCAGCGTGACGGCGTATTTGGTGATCGGGCGGACGATGGGGACGATGTCCACTTCCTGAACGCCGCCCTGGCGGATCGGGCGGCCGGCAAGGCGGTCGGGGCGCTTGGCCTGGCCGGAGAGCACCAGCATGGGCACCGAGTCGATCCACGCGCCGGCCACTGGGGTGATGGCGTTGGTGGCGCCGGGGCCGGTGGTGACCATCGTCACGCCGAAGCCCGGGTTGCCGGCGTTGCCGGTGCGGCCGGCGGCCTCGGCGGCGATGGCGGCGGCCTGCTCGTGGTGGCAGGGCACGGCGGCCAGGCGCGGTTCGCAGGCCACGGCGTCGTTGAGGTACATGGCGCCGCCGCCGGGCAGCATGAAGATGTGGCGGATGCCCTCGTCGGCCAGGCGACGCAGCATCCAGTCGGCAACGCGGATCGTCATCGGGCTTACATCCAGTAGGTGAGCCAGGTCTTGCGGCTGGGGTTGGCCGCGATCGCCGGGTCGGTGTAGTAGGAGTCGTGCTTGTCGTGGGTGGAGGAGATCTCCTCGAACACCACGCCCTCGGTGGTCTTGAAGGTGTGCTTCACGCCGCGGGCGACGGTGATGACGTCGCCGGCGCTGGCCTCGCGCTCCTCGCCGTCGAGCCACAGGGTGAGACGGCCGTGGAGGACGACGAAGGTCTCTTCCTTCTTCTGGTGGTATTGCTCCGGGTGGGTCTGGCCGGGGAGCATCACCAGCAGCTTCTTGCAGTATTCGCGATTGACGACGGTGACCATCGTCAGGCCGAACTCGTTGAAGCGCTCCAGCCCGTAGTGGTGGGAGATCTCCAGATCGGACTTGCCGGGCACGACCACGTTGCCGGCCTTGAGCAGCGCCTTCACGGCGGTGACGATCTCCAGCACCTGGCCGCGCAACTGGGTCTCGGCAACCTGGGCGTGGCGCACCGGCTGGCCGGCGGGGATGGCTTCCGTGGTGATGAAGCGGGCGTACTTGGACCACTCGTTGGCGGTGACCTGGCCTTCGACCGGCGGGAAGGCGAACTCGATCATGTCGGCGGCGATCACGCTGCCCGCGGGGATGTCGCGGGTGGCGAACACGCCCCGGCGCAGGGAATGCAGGCTGGCCCGCTCGCCGGCGGAGGGCTGGTAGCGCTCATGGCTGCCGCAGATGGCACGGGCGCGGCGGCAGGCGCCCAGCCAGGCGCGGATCTGATCCGGGTTGGCGGAGTAGGCGTTGGCGGCGTATTTGTCGGTGGGCAGCACCACGTGCTTCTCGAACACGCTGGCGCCCTTGGCCAGTGCGAGGCCCACGGCGAAGGTGTTGTCCGGTGATTCGTGGGTGGAGTAGCCCACGCGCACGCCGGGGTAGCGGGCGCGCAGCAGCTCGATCTGATTGACCTGCAGGGCTTCGTCGGGCGTCGGGTATTCGGCGACGCAGTGCATCAGGGTGAGATCCTTGCCCCGGTGCAGGAAGAAGCTCGTCACGTTGTCGATTTCATCCAGCGTGGCGCCGGCGGTGGAGGCGATCACCGGCTTGTCGGCGGCGGCGATGCGCTCCAGCAGCGGCCAGTCGGTGAAGGAGCAGCTGGCGATCTTGATGGTGTGGATGCCGTGGGCTTCAATGCGGCCGACCGAGTTCTCGTCGAAGGGCGTGCACACGGTGATGAAGCCCTGGGCGTCCATCTCGGCCACCAGGGCGCGGAAGGCTTCGTCGGAGAGCCGGGTTTCCTCGAAGCGCTTGACGTACTTGATGTCGTCGCGGCCGCGGGCGGAGGCGTGGATGAAGGTGTCCAGATCGCGGTACTGGAGCTTGAAGGCGAAGTCGAAGTCGTCTTCAAAGCCGCGGCAGGCCTCGCGGATCGCGCGGATGGTGGCGATGCCGTGGGGCAGGTCGCCCATGTGGTTGTTGGCCATTTCATAGACCATCAGGGGCTTGGTCATAGGTCGACTCCGAGGAAGGTGCGGATGTGGCTGGCGGTGTAGTCGAGCTGGGCGCTGGTGAGCCCCGGCCACACGCCGATCCAGAAGGTGTCCCGCATGATGCGGTCGGCCACCGGCAGATCGCCGACGACGCGGAAGTTGCGCCCGGCCATCGAGGGCTGGCGGACGAGGTTGCCGGCAAACAGCAGGCGGGTGCCGATCTTGTGCTGGTCGAGGTATTGCAGGAGGTCCACGCGATTGACGCCGGCCTCGGGGCGCAGGGTGATGGGGTAGCCGAACCACGACGGATCGCTGCCGGGCGTGGCTTCGGGCAGCACGAGGAGATCCCGCGCGTCGGCCAGCGCCTCGGTGAGCCACGCGAAGTTGCGCTTGCGGGCGGCGATGAAGCCGTCGAGCCGATCCAGCTGGGCCAGCCCGCAGGCGGCCTGCATGTCGGTGATCTTGAGGTTGTAGCCGATGTGGCTGTAGGTGTACTTGTGGTCGTAGCCCTGCGGCAGGCTGCCCAGCTGCCAGCCGAAGCGCTTGCCGCAGGTGTTGTCGCAGCCGGGCTTGCACCAGCAGTCGCGCCCCCAGTCGCGGAAGGATTCGGCGATCTGGCGCAGGCTCGGATCGCTGGTGAGCACCGCGCCGCCTTCGCCCATGGTGATGTGGTGGGCGGGGTAGAACGACAGCGTGGCCAGATGACCGAAGGTGCCGACCTTGCGGCCCATCCAGGTGGAGCCGAGGGCGTCGCAGCAGTCTTCCACCAGCCACAGGCCGTGGGCTTCGCAGAAGGCGCAGACGGCGGTGAGGTCGAAGGGGTTGCCGAGGGTGTGGGCGATCATCACCGCCTTGGTGCGCGGCGAGAGCGCGGCTTCGAGCATGGCCACGTCGATGTTGTAGCCGGGCAGGGTGGCATCGACGAACACCGGCACCGCGCCGTTCTGGATGATCGGATTGACGGTGGTGGGAAAGCCGGCAGCAACGGTGATGACCTCGTCGCCCGGGCGGATGGCACGCTCGCCGAGCTTGGGTGAGGTGAGGGTGGAGAAGGCCACCAGGTTGGCCGACGAGCCGGAATTGACGGTGAGGGCGTAGGTGGTGCCGACGAACTCGGCGAGGCGCGCCTCGAAGGCGTCGTTGAAGCGGCCAGTGGTGAGCCAGGCGTCGAGGGCCGCGTCGATCATCGCGTCCTTCTCGGGATCGCCGACGACCTTGCCGGAGGGCGGCACCGGGTCAATGCCCGGGCGCCAGCCGCGGGGCGCGGCGGCGGCGCGGGCGGGGCGGACGATGACTTCGAGATCCTGCCCGGCGAGCTCGGGGTGGGCGGAGAGATCCAGCTGCAGGCTGCCGTCGGCGCCGGGGGTGAGGGTCTGGCGGATGATGCTCATGAGTTGCTTCCGAAGGCGGCGATTTCGTCGAGGGTGTAGCGGTGCATGTCGGCACCGTTCTGCCAGGCTTGATACCAGGCGAGGCTGCGCGCCACGGCTTCGTCGGCCCGCCAGCGGGGGCGCCAGCCCAGGCGGACGCGGGCCTTGGTGCAGTCGAGCTTGAGGGTGTGGGCCTCATGCACCTGGGGCGTGGCGGCGCTGGCCCAGTGGGCGGCGGGGCCCCAGCCTTCGGCGAGCTGCTGTACGACCCACGCGACGCTGCGGGCGTCGGTTTCGTCGGGGCCGAAGTTCCAGCCCTCGGCAAAGGCGGCGCTTTCATCCACGAGGCGCTCGGCGAGCTGGAGATAGCCGGAGAGGGGTTCGAGCACGTGCTGCCAGGGGCGGATCGCGCCGGGGCTGCGCAGGGTGACGGGCTCGCCGGCGGTGAAGGCGGCGAGCACGTCGGGCGCCAGGCGGCTGGGCGTCCAGTCGCCGCCGCCGATCACGTTGCCGGCGCGGGCGCTGGCGAGCGGAATGCCCGCCGCGGCGAGGAACGAACGCCGGTAGCTGGCGACGATCAGCTCGGTGCAGCCCTTGCTGGCCGAGTAAGGGTCGTGGCCGCCCATCGGGTCGGTCTCGCGGTAGCCCCACAGCTGCTCGCGGTTTTCGTAGCACTTGTCGCTGCTGACCACCACGACCGCCCGGATGCCCGCCACGTGGCGGCAGGCTTCGAGCAGATGGACGGTGCCCATGGCGTTGGTGGCGAAGGTGTCCACCGGGGTTTCGTAGGACAGCGGCACCAGCGGCTGGGCGGCCAGGTGGAAGACGACCTCGGGTCGGGCGGCCTGCATGGCGGCGAGGAGCGCCGGGTAGTCGCGCACGTCGCCGATGGTGGAGTGCATGTCGCGGCCGACGGCGGCCACGTCGAAAAGGGCCGGGTCGGTGGCCGGGGCGAGGGCGAAGCCGTGGACTTCGGCGCCCAGCTCCTGAAGCCACAGGCAGAGCCAGCCACCCTTGAAGCCGGTGTGGCCGGTGAGGAAGACCCGCCGGCCGCGCCAGAAGGCGGGGGTCACCAGGTTTTCCATGGCGCCTCGCCGCTCTGCCAGAGTTCTTCGAGGAGGGTCTTGTCGCGCAGGGTGTCCATCGGGCGCCAGAAGCCGGTGTGCTGGAAGGCGGCGAGCTGCTTTCTGGCGATGAGCTGGGCGAGCACCGGGCCTTCAAAGATGGTCTGGTCGCCTTCGTTGATGTAGTCGAGCACCTTGGGCGACAGCACGAAGAAGCCGCCGTTGATGAAGCCGCCATCGCCCAGGGGCTTCTCGACAAAGGCGCTGACGCAGCCACCGCTTGCGATCTTGAGGGCGCCGAAGCGGCCCGGGGGCTGCACAGCGGCTACCGTGGCAAGCTTGCCGTGGGCCTTGTGAAAGCCAATCTCGGCGCTGATGTCGATGTCGGCCACGCCGTCGCCGTAGGTGAAGCAGAAGGCGTCTTCGTCCTGCACGTACTGGCGCACCCGGGCGAGGCGGCCGCCGGTCTGGGTGCTGTCGCCGGTATCCACCAGGGTGACGCGCCACGGTTCGGCGTGGCGCTCGTGGATTTCCATGCGGTTGTTGGTCATGTCGAAGGTGACGTCCGACATGTGCAGGAAGTAGTTGGCGAAGTACTCCTTGATCACGTAGCCCATGTAGCCGCAGCAGATCACGAAGTCGTGAATGCCGTGGGCCGAGTAGATCTTCATGATGTGCCAGAGAATGGGCCGACCGCCGATGCCGATCATCGGCTTCGGGCGGTTGACGGTCTCTTCGCTGATGCGGGTGCCGAGGCCACCCGCGAGAATCACGGCTTTCATCGTCGCTCCATGAAGGATGGGGACGATGTTATGCGTGGCGGTGGAAGGGCTTAGGGCGGAACAGGGGGGGAAAGACGGGGTTATTCTTCCGGCGCGGGATCAGCGCCGGTTGCCCATGGGGGATTCGGGCGGATTGGCGCCGCAGGCGATGTAGTCGTCGTCGCGCATCACGGGCTTGATCTCGCAGGCGGTGGCCATGACCGGCAGGGCGGTGAAGCGGTTGAAGTCGGGCTCGGCGTTGTTGCGCACGGCGCGGACCGTGGGCAGGGCGGCGGTGGGCACCTGCAGGGGGGCGCTGACGACCGGCGCGAGCGGCTCGGCGCCGCCATCGACGGGGACCGCCGCCTCGCTGCCGCCGACGCGGCGGTTGGCGGCAGCGAGGCGTTGTTGCTGCTGGGCTTCGAGGTTGGCGCGGCGGATCAGAAAGGCGCTTTCCCGGCCGATGTCCTGGAGGGGAAAGTGGCTGGCGGTGGCCGGCACGGCCTGGGCGCTGGCGCCCTGGATGGTGGTGCTGCGCACGGCGACGGGGCGCAGCGGGGCTTCGGTGACGCTGGTCGAGCGGCTCATGCCGCTGCTGCGGCCGCCGCCGACGCGCCGGGCGTCGGCAGGATCACTGGCCACGAGGCCGAGGAGCAGGGTGGCGAGGAGCGTGGAGGCGGGGCGGTTGAGTCTGAAGCGGGTCATCGTGAGCTGCACGGGAATCTGCAAATATTTGCAAAGCATGCAAGTCTAGCGAATCTCCGCCGGTAATGCTATTCGAATTCAGTCGGCGAGCAGCGCTGCCAGCATGGCGTCCGGCGTGCCCACCGCGCGCCAGTGGGGCGGCATTTCTTCAGGCGCGATGCTGCCGTAGCCCCAGGTGGCGGCGAGGAAGGGCAGCTGGTTGGCGTCGGCGGATTCGCCGTCTTCGCTGCGGTCGCCGATGTAGATCGAGGTGGCCACCGGGATCTCGTGATCGGCCAGCAGCCGTCCGATCATCGCCGCCTTGTTGGGCAGGCGCGGCGCGAACAGGTCGAGGGCGTAGATGTGGTCGAAATGCCCCAGCCAGCCCAGGTGGTCGAGGATCAGCCGGGTGGGGTGGATGCGCTTGTTGGTGGCGATGGCGAGGCTGAGCCCGGCCGCCTTGAGGCTGGCGAGCATCTCGCCGACGCCGGCGTAGGGGGCGGTGGCCTTGTAGCCTTCGGTGTCGTAGCTGGCCTTGAAGCCGTCGGCGAGGCGGTCGATGAGCGCGGCGTCCTTCGAGCCGGCGAGCAGCTGCAGGGTTTCGGTGAGCGGCGGGCCGATGATGCTGTCGTCGATGGCGATGACCGGCGTCAGGCCGGCGCGGGCGAAGGCGTCGCGGAAGCTGGCGAGGATGGCCGGGGCGGAGTCGATGAGGGTGCCGTCGAGGTCGAACAGGATGTGGCTGTAGCGGGGCATGGCGATGGAGGCGTTGGGAAGGCGGTCGTGATTATCGCGCGCTCGGGTATATTTGCGCGCTCGTTCCGCCCTTCCGTTCTGCCGCCATGGAAAACTCCGATCTCTCCACGCCCGACGACGCCCGCCGCTTTGGCGGTCTTGCCCGACTCTACGGCGATGCCGGTCGGGCCCGGCTGGCGGCGGCGCATGTGTGCGTGGTGGGCATCGGCGGGGTGGGTTCGTGGGCGGTGGAGGCGCTGGCCCGGAGCGGCGTGGGCCGGCTCACGCTGATCGACCTGGACCACGTGGCGGAGTCGAACATCAACCGCCAGATCCATGCCAGCGACGCGACCCTCGGCCAGGCCAAGGTGGAGGCGATGCGCGAGCGGATCGCCGGCTACAACCCGGCCTGCCAGGTGGCGGTGGTGGATGATTTCGTGACCGTGGATAACTGCGCCGAAGTGCTGGGCGCCGGCTTCGACTACGTGATCGACGCGATCGATTCGGTGCGCGTGAAGGTGGCGATGATCGCCTTCTGCCGCAGCGCGGGTGTGCCGGTGGTGACCTGCGGCGCGGCGGGCGGGCAGATCGATCCGACCCAGATCCGCGTTGATGATCTGTCGCGGACGATCCAGGACCCGCTGCTCGCCAAGGTGCGCGGGCAGCTGCGCAAGGGCCACGGTTTTACCCGTGACCCGAAGAAGAAATTTGGCGTGGAGGCGGTGTTCTCCACGGAGCCGCTGCGCTATCCCGCGCCCGATGCCGCCTGCGAGCTGCCCGCCTCCGGGCCGGCCGGCCTCAACTGCGCCGGCTTCGGATCGATCGTCACGGTGACGGCCTGCGTCGGGATGTTTGCCGCGGCTCGGGCGATCAACGCGCTGGCGGCGGGGTGATGAAGAGCGCCGGGTCCACCGCTGCGCCATTGAGATAGACGCTCCAGTGCAGGTGCGGGCCAGTGGCGCGGCCGCTCATGCCCGACTGGCCCAGTACCTCGCCCCGACGCACCGGCTGGCCGGGTGTCACCGTGGTGTCGCTGAGGTGGCAGACCATCGTGACGAAGCCCTGGCCGTGGTCCACGAAGACCGTCTTGCCGTTGAAGTAGAGGTCGTCCACCAGCGTGACGACGCCGTCGGCGGGGGCGCGGATGGGGGTGCCGGTGGGCACCGCCACGTCGAGCCCGGTGTGGGGCGCGCGGGGTTCGCCGTTGAACACCCGACGCAGGCCGAAGCGGCTCGACAGGCGGCCTTCGGCGGGCAGGGTGAGGTCGGCGCGGGGCACCGGCACGTCGCGGAACTGGCTGCGGATGTCCAGCTGGCGCTTGCGTTCGGCGTCGATGCGGGCGACGTCGGCGGGGTCGGGGGTGACCATCTTGGGGTTCTTGATGGTGAGCTTCTGGACCGGATAGGCCTTGGGCATCACCGGAAAACTCAGGCTGCGGGCCTGGCCTTCGGGGCCGACTTCGAGGGTCTGGTCGCCGATGGGGGTGTCGAGGGACAGGCCGACCAGCGCGTGCCAGCCGTCGCGCTGTTGCTGGAGGAGAACCGGGCGCCCGCCAAAGCGCACTTCGGGGCGCGGCGAGCCGGCCGGGGCGACATGGATCTCGGCGACGCCGCCGGGCACCGCTTCTGGCCGGAACCCGGCGTGGGCATTGGCGATCAGCGATGTGGCGGCGGCAATGAGGGCTATAACTTTAGTCATGAATTCAGTGGCAACCGGGACTATTTCACACGCGGCTGCAGGAAGTTGGGCGGGAACGCGGATTTGAGCATGGACAAGCCTTTGCACGGTTTAACATCTTGTAAAGACTGGTCTGCTTCCAGAGAGGGCGTTGTCGCCCTTTGATGCTGGTCCGAAAGGGCCGGTCAGGTTGATCGATGGTCTGTGCCGGCAAGCCGGCCAGACGCGGGAGTGATGGATGTCGCAGGAAGCAATCGTACTGTTTGCCCACGGGGCGCGTGATCCGATCTGGGCCCTGCCGGCCCAGCGGGTGGCTGAGGAGGTGCGTCGGCTGCGTCCGGGCACGCTGGTCAGCGTGGCGTTTCTCGAGCTGATGACGCCGACCCTGGCCGAGGCGGTGGAAGCCGCGGCGGCATCGGGGGCGCGTGACGTGCGCGTGGTGCCGCTGTTCCTGGCCCAGGGCGGGCACCTCAAGCGCGACGTGCCGGCGCTGATCGAGGCGGTCGAGGCCAAGCATCCAGGGTGCCGGATCGAACTGGTGACCGCCGTCGGCGAGGACGCGGGCGTGGTCCAGGCGATGGCGGCTTATGCGGCGGGGGCTGGCGGTGTTGCGTCGGCCGACTGAGACAGGGGAGGTCTGGGGTTCGATGGCTAGTCGCATCTGGCTGGTGGGGGACAATCCCCAGTTGGCAGGGCAGATCGAGGCTTGGCTGGCGCCGGCCGGGTACGCGTGCAGTCAGCTTGCCTGTGCCGAGGCGAGCATGCGCCTCGCGGATGAACTCATGCCCGCCGATCGCGTGATCGTGGATGCGGCCTCGGATGAGTGTTCGCTGGCGTTGCTGGCGCTCCTGAAGGATGCCGGCGTGCAGGTGACGCTGCTGCTCGAAGCCGAGGATCTGCTGGCGGTGGAGACCGGGCTGTACGCCACGGTGTCGGGTTTCCTGGTCAAACCCTTCGAGCGCCAGGCCCTGGTGGCGGCGCTGGCCCTGCCGTGGGGCGGCGTAAGCGCGCCGGCGGGCGGCTATTTCCCGTTCCGCACCCTGGAGGACGTCACCGGCCTGTCGCAGCTGGTGGCGGGGCTGTGCCCCGAATCCGAGATGGTGCAGATCGCCCTTTCCGAGCTGATGCTCAACGCCGTGGAGCACGGCAACCTGGGGCTGGGTTTCGTGCGCAAGGGCGAGCTGATGAGCTGTGGCGCGTGGCGTAACGAGGTCGAGCGCCTGCTCGACACGCCGGCCTATCTCGAACGGTTTGCCTACCTGCGGGTGGAGCTGCGCCCGCGGGAAGTGCGCTTCCTGATCCGCGATCAGGGCAACGGCTTCGATCCGGGGCCTTATCTCAACCTCAATCCGGCGCGCTCGGTCGAGCCCCACGGGCGCGGCATCGCGATCGCCCGGATGCTGGCCTTCCCCGATCTGGTCTTCCTCGAAGGCGGTCGCTGCGTGGAAGGGGTGGTGCGCCGGCTGGCTGCACTCGATCTGGCGGCCTGAGGCCGCAGTTTGACCGGCGGGAGGCCCCGCCGGCTTGACGGAACATAATATAAGCGTATTCTTATATTATGTTCCTATACACTTCTCTCCGTCTTTCCGGTGCGTCCGGCCTGCTCGCGGCAGTGCTGGCGCTGTCTCCTGTCGCAGCTCCTGCCGTCCCGACGCTGGCCGACGTGCCTACCGTGCGCATCGGCCTGCAGGCCCACGCCCAGACCTACGCCAGCGAGGCGACCATCGAGGCGATCCGTCAGGCCACCGTGGCCGCCCAGGTGCAGGGGCGGGTGCTGGAGGCGCGGGTCGATGCCGGCGCCCGGGTGCGCCGTGGCGACGTGCTGATGCGCATCGACACCCGCGAGGCCGATCAGGCCGTGGCGGCGGCCACCGCCAACGTGGCGGCGGCCCAGGCCCGGGTGGTCGAGGCCAGGGCCAGCCTTGAACGCACCCGCAGCCTGAAGGCGCGCAATTTCATCAGCGCCGCGGCGGTGGATCAGGCCCAGGCGGCCTTCGATTCTGCCGCGGCCCAGCACAAGTCGGCCGAGGCGGCGCGGGCTCAGGTGGATGCCTCCCGCGGGTTTGCGACGGTGACTTCGCCCATCGACGGGGTGGTCGCCCAGCGCCTCACCGAAGCCGGCGAGATGGCCCAGCCGGGCCGTCCGCTGATGACGATCTACGAACCCGGCGGTCTGCGCGCGGTGGTGGATGTGCCCCAGTCGCGCCTTGCCGAGCTGGGCAAGGCCGGCCTCAAGGCGAAGGTGGAATTCCCCGAGAGCGGCCTCTGGCTGGATGCGGCGGCGATCGTCGTGCTGCCTTCGGCCGATCCGCGCACCCACACCGCGCGGGTGCGGGTGAGCCTGCCCGCCGACGCTGCCGGCGTGGTGCCGGGCATGGCGGCGCGGGTGCATTTCGTGGTCGGCGATGCGCCGCGGCTGGCGGTGCCGGCGGGGGCGATCCTGCGCCGGGGCGAGATCACTGGTGTTTACGTGGCTGACGGCAAGGGCGGTTTCAGCCTGCGCCAGCTACGGGTGGGCAGCCCGCTCGCCGATGGCAGCGTCGAGGTGCTGGCAGGGCTCTCCGGCGGCGAGCTGGTCGCCCTCGATCCGGTGCGCGCCGGTCTGCTTCGTCAGGCGCGCTGAGCCATGGGGATCTCTGGCCGTATTGCGGCGCTGTTCCAGCGCAACGCGCTCACCCCGCTCCTCGCCCTGGTGCTGATGCTGCTGGGCGTCTTTGCCACCCTCGTCACCCCCAAGGAAGAAGAGCCCCAGATCGATGTGACCATGGCCGACGTGATGGTGGCCTTTCCCGGCGCCTCGGCCAAGGACGTGGAGGCGCTGGTCGCCCGCCCGGCCGAGCAGGTGCTGTCGCGCATCGCCGGGATGGACCACGTGTATTCGGTGTCGCGCCCGGGCATGGCGATCATCACCGTGCAGTTCAAGGTGGGTGTGAAGAACCAGGACGCCATCGTGCGCCTGTACGACACCATCCACAGCCACCGGGACTGGATCTCCCCCGAGCTGGGCGTGGCGGAGCCGGTCGTCAAGCCCAAGGGCATCGACGACGTGCCCATCGTCGCGCTCACCCTGTGGACGCGTGATCCGGCCCGTTCAGCCTTCGACCTGCAGCAGGTGGGCCGCGCGGTGGAGGTGGAGCTCAAGCGCGTCAAGGGCACGCGGGACGTGAGCACCATCGGTGGCCCGGACCACGTGCTGCGGGTGTTGATGGACCCGGGCCGGATGAACGCCTATGGCCTCACGCCGCAAGACCTGAAAGGTGCGCTGCTGCTGGCCAACGCGTCCCAGCCCAGCGGCAAACTGATCGACCAGAACCAGGAAGTGCTGGTGCAGACCGGCACCTATATCGAGAGCGCCGACGACGTGCGCCGGCTGGTGGTGGGCGTCTCTGGCGGCAAGCCGGTGACGATGGCCGACGTGGCCACGGTGGTGGATGGAGCGGATCAGCCGTCGCGCTACGTGTGGCACGCCCTCGGCAAGGGCGCGGGGGATGCTGCCGCCAGCGGCGAACGCTTCCCGGCCGTGACGCTGTCGATCTCCAAGAAGCCCGGCGAGAACGCCGCCGACGTGGCCGACGGCCTGATCCGTCGGATCGAGCAGCTCAAGGGCAGCATCGTGCCCGACGGCGTCGAGGTGACGGTGACCCGCAACTACGGCGCCACTGCAACCGAGAAGGCCGACAAGCTGATCGGCAAGCTGGTTTTTGCCACCTCGGCGGTGGTGCTGCTGGTGTTTTTTGCGCTGGGCAGGCGCGAGGCGGTGATCGTCGGTGCGGCGGTCACGCTCACCCTGGCGGCCACGCTGTTTGCCTCGTGGGCGTGGGGCTTCACCCTCAACCGGGTGTCGCTGTTTGCGCTGATCTTCTCCATCGGCATCCTGGTGGACGACGCCATCGTGGTGGTGGAAAACATCCACCGCTGGCACACGCTCGAGCCGGCCACGCCCCTGTGGCAGCTGATCCCGAAGGCGGTGGACGAAGTCGGCGGGCCGACCATCCTCGCCACCTTCACGGTGATCGCGGCGCTGCTCCCGATGGCTTTTGTGTCAGGCCTGATGGGGCCGTACATGAGCCCGATCCCGATCAACTCGTCGATGGGCATGTTCATCTCCCTGGCGGTGGCCTTCATCGTCACGCCGTGGCTGGCGGGCAAGCTGATGGCTGGCGGCGGGCATGGCGCGATGGCGGTCGACCACGGGCCGGACAAGCTCACCCAGCGCCTGGAGGCCCTGTTCCGCCGCATCATGACCCCGCTGCTCGACCCCAAAACCGGCGGCCGGGCACGGATGAAATTGTGGCTGGGCGTGGTGCTGGCGATTGCCCTGTCGGTGTCGCTGGCGGTGGTGCAGCTGGTGGTGCTCAAGATGCTGCCCTTCGACAACAAGAGCGAGTTCCAGGTGGTGCTCGACATGCCGGTGGGCACGCCTGTCGAGACGACCACCGAGGTGCTGCGGGAGATCGGCGACGAGCTGGCGAAGGTCGATGAAGTGACCGACTTCCAGACCTACGCCGGGACCGCTGCGCCGATCAACTTCAACGGGCTGGTGCGCCAGTATTACCTGCGCGCCCTGCCCGAGATGGGGGACATCCAGGTCAATCTGGTGGACAAGCACAAGCGCAGCCGCAAGAGCCACGAGATCGCGGTGTCGGTGCGCGACGTGGTGGCCTCCATCGCCCTCAGGCACGGCGGCAACGCCAAGGTCGTCGAGGTGCCCCCCGGCCCGCCGGTGCTCTCGCCCATCGTGGCCGAGGTGTACGGCCCGGACTACGCCGGCCAGGTGGCGGTGGCGGGCACCCTGCGCAAGGCTTTTGAATCGACGCCGGACATCGTGGGCGTGGACGACACCGTGGACGAGGCTGCGCCCAAGCTGGTGCTGCGGGTCAATCAGGCCAAGGCGGCGCGCCTCGGCGTGGCTCAGGCCGACATCGTCGAGGTAGTGCGCCTTGGTCTTGGTGGCGAGAACGTCACCCCGGTGCATGGCGGCGACAACAAGTACGAGCTGCCGGTGCGCCTCACTCTGCCGCCGGAGCGGTTGTCGTCGGTGGAGCAGATCCTCCAGATGAAGGTCCGCGCGCGTGCGCCGGAGGCCGGCGGCGCGCTGGTGCCGGTGTCGGAGCTGGTGCAGGTGCAGCCCACCCGCCGCGAGCAGGTGATCTACCACAAGGATCTGCTGCCGGTGGTTTACGTGACCGGCGACATGGGCGGCAAGCTGGATTCGCCCCTCTACGGCATGTTCGACATCCGCAGCAAGGTGAAGGACCTGCCGCTGGTGGGCGAGGGGCTGGCGGGCGTGCTGGGCGAGTGGTTCATCCACCAGCCCGACGACCCCTACGCCGCCTACGCCATCAAGTGGGACGGCGAATGGCAGATCACCTACGAGACCTTCCGTGACATGGGCGCCGCCTACGCCGTGGGCTTGGTGCTGATCTACGTGTTGGTGGTGGCGCAGTTCAGGAGCTATCTGGTGCCGCTCATCATCATGGCGCCGATCCCGCTCACCATCATCGGCGTGATGCCGGGCCACGCGCTGCTCGGCAGCCAGTTCACCGCCACCAGCATGATCGGGATGATCGCGCTGGCGGGGATCATCGTGCGCAACTCGATCCTGCTGGTGGATTTCATCGACCAGCAGGTGGCAGCCGGCACAAGCTTCGCAGAGGCCACCATCCACGCCGCCGCGGTGCGCGCCAAGCCCATCGGGCTCACTGGCCTCGCGGCGATGATCGGCGCGCTGTTCATCCTCGACGACCCGATCTTCAACGGGCTGGCGATCAGCCTGGTGTTTGGCGTGCTGGTGTCCACCCTGCTGACCCTGGTGGTCATTCCCGTCCTGTATTACGCGGCCACCCACAAGCGGCGCGCCGCAACCGAAGGAGAAGTCTCATGAAGCTCACCGTCAACCAGTTCGTGCGCATCTTTGCCGGCGCTTTCGTGCTGATCTCGCTGGCCCTCGGCGTGGAGGGAAGCCCGCTTTTCGTGAACAGCAAGTTCCTGTGGTTCACCGCCTTCGTGGGGGTCAATCTGTTCCAGAGCGGCTTCACGCGCTTCTGTCCGCTCGAGAACATCCTGCGTAAGTTTGGCGTGAAGGACAGCACTGGCTGCGCCTGATCCAGCCCCTATGACAAAGCTTGAGGCGAGCCCTCAAGCTTTATGGCGCGGGGCCGTTCACCTCGGGCAATGAGCCCGCGACACCCTCCTTTCTCGAGATTTGACCGGGCCCTCCGCTCACAGGGTTCATCGCCTTTGCTGGAGGGCCGCTGGTTCGTTGCGGCCTTCGCGCTGGGGATGCTCATCACTGCGCTGGTGTGGGCCCATCTGCGCGACCACGAGCGCGATCTCGAAAAGGCCCATCATGCGGCGGCGGCCGACCGGCTGGTGCATCAGCTCAACGAACGCCTGGGCAAGGTGGATTTCATCCTGCGCGGGGTCGCCGGCCTGTTCTCGGCCCAGAATCTCGTCGAGAAGCGCGAATTCGAAACCTACGTAGCCGGCCTCAAGCCCACCGAGACCCTGCCCGAGGTCGTGGCGATCGGGCTGGTACGGCGCGTGGATGCCGCCCGGGTGCCGGCGGTCGAGGCGCTGCTGTCGGCGGCCTACGAGCGGGAGATCCGCATTACGCCGCCGCCCGACGCTGCCCGCGCCGGGGTGACCTATCCGGTGGTTTATGTGTGGCCGCTCGATGCCCAGACCACGCGGGCCATTGGTTACGACGGCTATTCCGAGCCGCTGCGCCGCCAGGCCATCGACGACGCGCTGCGTCTTGACGGCATGGCGATGACCGAGCCGATCGCCATGCGCGCGCTGGGGGATGCCCAGCGCGGTGCCGCCGTGATGCTCTATCGGGTTGCCCGCTCGGCTGACGACCTGAGTCCGAGCGAGGCCCAGGATGGTCTGGTTGGCCTCGGGATCGATGTGAACCGGATGTTCGACGGGCTCGCCGAGTCGGCCATCGCCGGCTATCGGGTGCGCGTCGACGACGTGTCCAGCAGTGATCCGGCGCTGCTCTACAACACAATTGGCGACGCCACCGCATCCCTGGCCGAAGTCCGCACCGCCAGCTTTGGCGGGCGGGTGTGGCGCCTGTCCCTGGCGGCGCCGCCGCCGGCCGAGCTGATTGCAGTCTCGTCCCTGGTGGCGCTGGGCGGGGTGGCCGGCAGCGGCCTGCTGGCGTTTCTCCTGGCCAGCCTGTCGGGGCAGCAGAAGCGTGCCCGCGAGCTGGCCGATCTGATGACTTCCGAATACCGGGCCAGCCAGATGCGTTTCGAGCTGGCGGTTTCCGCCACCGAGGAAGGCATCTGGGAATGGCAGGCCGGGCAGACGCGGCTGTTCCTGTCACCCCGCTGCGACACCCTGCTCGGCTATCCGAAAGGGGGCCTGCCGCGCACCGTCCGTGGTCTGCTGCGCCATCTGGCGCGGCCGATCCGGCGGGAGTTCCTGATCTCGTTGCGGGGTCACCTGTCCGGCAAGGGCGCCCTCGACAGCGTGTTGCCGGTGACCCGGATTGACGGCAGCGTGGGCTGGTTCCACGTGGCCGGCAAGACCGAGTTCCGTGCCGGCGGTCGGCCGGAGCGCACCGCCGGCGCCATCGCCGACGTGACCGGGCTGCGCCGCGCCCAGCAGGAAGTGATCGATTCCCACGCCCGGCTCGACGCGCTGTACCGCCACGCCTCCCTCGGCATGGCCATGGTGGACGGCAAGGGGCGCTATCTGCAGGCCAACTCGGAATTCTGCCGGATCGTCGGCTACAGTGAAGATGAGCTGTGCTGCGACCAGCCGCCGCTGCTCACCCCCGCCGAATACGCGGCGCGGGATGCCCGGGCGGTGGTGGATGCCTGCCTCGGTGCCCGGGGCAAGGCCTATGAGAAGGAGCTCCTCCACAGCAGCGGGAAGCGGGTGCCGGTGATGGTGATGACGACCGTCGTGGGCGGCAGCGATGGCTCCCACCGCTGGATCGTCGTCGAGGATGTGACCGAACGGAAGCGGGAGCAGCGGGCCGTGCAGGAGGCCAATGCCACCAACGAATCGCTGATCGCCGCCATGCCTGACATGCTTTTTCAGCTCGATGGCGACATGCGCATCGTGCGCTACCACGCCGACAAGCCGGACCTGACGGTGCCGCCGGAAGCCTTCATGGGCAAGCGGCTCGATGAAGTGCTGTCGGCCCGCACGGCCCGGGCCTTCTTCAATGCGGTGCATGCCGCGGGGCGCAGCGGCCAGCTGCAGCGGCTGGAGTATTCGTCCCGGCGCGGCGCAGATCGCCTGCGCCACTTCGAGGCCCGCCTGCGCATGGTGCCCACCGGGGGCGCGCTGGTGGTCATCCGCGACATGACCGACCAGAAGGAAACCGAGCTGGCCCTGCGGGAGAGCGAGGCGCGCTGGCAGTTCGCCCTCGACGGCGCCGGCGACGGGGTGTGGGACTGGAACATCGCCGAGAACCGGGTGTTCCGCTCCGACCGCTGCAAGACCATGCTCGGCTACGCGGTGGACGAGCTGCCCGATGACCACGCCAGCTGGGCTGCGCTGGTCCATCCGGAAGACCTGCCCGCCTTGCTGGAGGCCCGGCGCATTCATCTCAAGGGCGAATCGCCGATGCTCGCCATGGAGGTCCGGACGCGCGCCAGATCGGGGCGCTACAAGTGGGTGCTGGTGCGGGGCCTGGTGGTCGAGCGGGATGCCGACGGCCGCGCGCTGCGCATGATCGGCACCCATTCCGACATCGACGACGCCAAGTCGCGCGAGGCCCAGATCCTAGACCACAACCTCAATCTGGCGACGCTGGTGGATGAGCGCACCAAGGACCTGCAGGCCGCCAAGGATGCCGCCGAAGCCGCCAACGAGGCCAAGTCGGCCTTCCTTGCCAACATGTCCCACGAGCTGCGCACCCCGATGCACGGCATCCTCGGCTACGCCAAGCTGGGCGAGACCCGGGTGGCCAGCGCCGGGCACGAGAAGCTGCGCAACTACTTCGGCCGCATCCGCCTCTCCGGCGAGCGGATGCTGTTGCTGGTGAACGATCTGCTCGATCTCTCCAAGCTGGAAGCCGGGCAGATGGTGCTCAACCTGGAAACCGGCGCCTTGTCCGAGGTGGTGTCGGAGGTGATCGCCGAGTTCGATCTGCTGGTCCAGGCCCGGCGGCAGTCCATCGAGCTGTCGGTGGATGAGGCGCTGCCCCCGTGCCGCTGTGATCGGGCCCGGATTGGCCAGGTGGTCCGTAACCTGCTTTCAAATGCGGTGAAGTTCACGCCGGAGGGGCGGACGATCCGCGTCCGGCTCGGGACGGGCCTGCTGCCCGATGCCCGGCCGGCGCTTGTCCTGGGCGTGTCCGACGAGGGCGTGGGGATTCCGGTCAGCGAACTGGAGCTGGTCTTCGACAAATTTGTACAAAGCTCGCGCACCCGGACGGGCGCGGGCGGAACGGGACTCGGCCTGGCGATCTGTCACGAGATCGTCGAGGCCCACCACGGGCGTATCACGGCCCGGAACAATGCCGTCTGCGGAGCGGAGTTCATCGTCGAGTTGCCGGCCCTGGGCCGGACCGAAGAGATGGCGCCCGCCCTTGCGGCACAGGGAGAAGCTTGATGAGCATGGCAAAGATACTGGTCGTGGATGACGAGCCGTTCAACCTCGACATCGTGGCTGAATACCTGGATGGGATGGATTTCGAGCTGGTGATGGTCGAGTCCGGCGAGGCCGCGTGGGCCGAGCTGGAACAGCCCGATTCCACCTTCGATCTGGTCCTGCTCGACCGCATGATGCCGGGCATGGACGGCATCCAGGTGCTCACCCGCATGAAGGCCGACCAGCGCCTGCACTCGATCCCGGTGATCATGCAGACGGCGGCCACCTCGCCCGAGCAGATCCGCGAAGGCCTGGCCGCCGGCGCCTTCTACTACCTCACCAAGCCCTTCGAGGGCGAGGCCCTGCAGACCATCATCCGCTCGGCCCTCGACGACATGCGGACCCGCCGGGAGTTGAGCGCCAACCTGGCCGATCACGCGGTGGCGCTGGGTTTCCTGGGCGAGGGCGAGTTCGTCATCCGCACCCTCGACGAAGCCCACAAGCTCGCCTCCTTCGTGGCCCTTCTTGGCCCGCAGCCGGAAACCCTGGCGATGGGCCTGTCCGAGCTGCTGGTCAATGGCATCGAGCACGGCAACCTGGGCATCGACTTTGCCGAGAAGAGCCGGCTGCGCGAGGCCGACCGCTGGGAAGACGAAGTGGATCGACGGCTCGCGCTGCCCGAGAACCAGAAGCGGGTGGTGCGGCTGCGCGTCCTGCGCGATGAGGACCGCTGGGTTTTCGAGATATCCGACGACGGCCCGGGCTTCGACTGGCGGCGCTTCCTCGATTTCGACCCGGAGCGGGCCTTCGCGCCCAATGGCCGGGGCATCGCCCTGTCGCGTCAGCTGTCGTTCTCGAGCCTGACCTACATTCCGCCCGGCAACGTGGTCATCGTGACCGTGCCGCGGGTGCACCGCGACAAGGCGGCCAGCCAGTAATGGCCCCGACGAACCGGAATCCGGCATGCCGCGAGGCGTGCCCCCGATCGAACTTCCAGGCGGCGGCGAGCGTCCGCTGCCTGCCAACGGTAGAGTGCTGCTGATGGCTGAAAATCCACTCCGGGTGCTCGTCGCAGACGATATTGCATCCAACCGAACCATCGTGGGGGCTTTCCTCGCCCACCTGAACTGCACGCCGATCTACGCCACCGACGGCGTCGAGGCAGTCGAGCTGTTCCGCATGGAATCCCCCGATGTGGTCCTGATGGACCTGATGATGCCGCGCATGGATGGCTTCGAGGCCATCAAGCAGATCCGCGCGATGGTCGACGACCACTGGGTGCCGATCATCATCCTGTCGGCCCTGTCGGGCGAGGGCGACATCGTGCATGGCCTGGAGATCGGTGCCGACGACTATCTGGCCAAGCCCTTGTCGTTCCCGGTGTTTGCCGCCCGCTTCAAGGCCCTGCGCCGGCTGCTCGACATGCAGCGCCGGCTCGCCGGATCGCTGGAGCAGGTGCGCGCGGTGGCCAACGGCGTGATCGACGGGATCATCTCGGCGGACGAGAAGGGCACGATCCTCTCCGTCAATCGTTCTGCCACCCAGATCTTCGGCTATACCGCCAACGAGCTGGTCGGCCAGAACCTGCGGATGCTGATGCCCAACCCCCACCGGGACAAGCACGACGAATACCTTGGCCGCTACCTGAGCACCGGCGAGAAGCACGTGGTCGGCCAGATCCGCGAGCTCTCGGGCGTGCGCAAGGACGGCACCGAGTTTCCGCTGGAGCTGGGTGTCTCCGACATCACCCTGCCCAACCGCCGGATGTTCATCGGCGTGGTGCGCGATGTCTCCGAGATGCGCCGAATCCAGCGCCAGCTGGCCGAGGACGCGGCGCGGCTGCAGCGCTACCACGACGAATCCGAGCGCGAGCAGGAGCTCGCCATGGCGATCATGGAGCGCCAGGTGCGCAGCGACTGGCTGCGCGACGGCGCCGTGCAGTACGCGGTGATGCCCGCGCGCAACTTCTCCGGCGACGTGGTGGCCGTGGCCCGCTCGCCCCAGGGGGCGCTCTACGCCATGCTGGCCGACGCCACCGGTCACGGCCTGGCGGCGGCGGTGAGCGTGCTGCCGGCCCTCGGCGCCTTCTACCGGGGCGCCGCGGCCAACCAGTCACTCACCGAGCTGGTGACCGAACTCAACGGCCTGCTGTGCGGCCTGCTGCCCAAGGGGCGTTTCGTTGCCGCATCGCTGGTGCGCCTCGAGGCCGGCACCCACAAGGGCCAGATCTGGGTGGGCGGCGTGCCCGACGTGCTGCGCATCGACGACGGCGGCAAGGTGGTGCAGCGCTTCAGCTCCCGCCAGCTGCCGCTGGGCATCCTCCCTTCGGAAGAAGCGGGGATCAGCCACGAGGGGTTCGTCTGGAGCGAGGTGTCGCAGATCGTGCTGTGTTCCGACGGCCTCACCGAGGCGGAGAACACCAGCGGCGAAGCCTTCGGGATGCGTGGCCTGGAGGCGACGCTGCAGGGCTCGCCGCGCAGTGGTCGGGTCAGCCGGTTGCGTCAGGCGCTCACCCGTCACCTGGGGCGCCAGGCCGCCGGCGACGACGTCTCGGTGCTGATCCTCGACTGCGCCGTGTAAGCCCCAGCCGTCGGGCGGCGTGGCGCAGGGCCAAAGCTGGCGTGCTTTTTGCTGAGGTAAATCGGTACTCTTTAAGGTCCGAATTCCCATGCTACGAGTGCTGGTTGTCGATTCCTCCCGCGAGCGCGCCGCCGACGTCTGTTCGGCCATCGCGCTGGCCGGTCATCAGGTGGCGGCCGTGCTTTCCAGTGCCCTGGAGCTGTCCGACCAGGTGCTGAACACCAAGCCCGACGTGATCTTCATCCAGGCTGATTCCCCCAGCCGGGACACCCTGGAACACCTCGCGATCATGAACCGGGACTGCCCGCGCCCGGTGCTGCTGTTCTCCCAGGACGCCGATTCCGAGATGATCCGCCGTGCCGTGAAGGCCGGCGTGTCGTCGTATGTCGTTGATTCCGTGTCACCTGCGCGCCTGGACGCGGTGGTCGAGGTGGCCATCGCCCAGTTCGAAGCCTTCCAGCACATGCGCGCCGAGCGCGACGACGCCACCCGCAAGCTCTCCGAACGGATCACCATCGACCGGGCCAAGGGCGTGCTCATGAAGGCCCGCGGCCTCGACGAGAACGCGGCCTATCACGCCCTGCGCAAACTGGCGATGGAGCGGGGGCGCAAGCTGGCCGACGTGGCCCAGGACGTGATCGACATGTCGAACCTGTTGCTGTGAAGTAATCCGAAAGTGGTAGTTGCCTCGCGGTTGGGGGCTTGATTCGGGGCGGAGGCGCGGTGGCGGCTCCGCCCCGAATCCCTTTGGAGCGCCCGCCCCACCCAATGGCCTGCCGTGCTGCGCGGCTGGATGATCCGGCGTGGTGCGAAATCGGCGGGTGTTGCACTGCAACAGTGCATCAAAAAGCGGTGATTGAACTACCCAAAAGGGGGTATGTGTACGCCCAAAATAATCTTTTTTATACAAATCAATGAATTAAAAATACTGGCACGGTCCTCGCTAAATGTTGGTTGTCGGACCAACGGCGGCCCGACTTGATCAGGCGATCTCACTTGGACAAGGGCGTCCATCCCCTCGCGGGCTATTGCGGGGAGATGTGGCGCCCGTTTTTTTTGAATTTTCGATATCACGATCAGGGGCGAGCGATGAGCAAGCAATTCGACGACAAGTTTCTTTCCCGCCGCGGCTTTCTCAAGGCTGGGGCTGGCCTCGGAGGTATGGCGGCAATGGGCACGATGATTCCTGGGGGTGGTGTGTGGGCTGCCGGTTCGGACAAGCCGGAACTCGAAGAGGTGAAGATCGGCTTCATCCCGCTGACTGACTGTTCGTCGGTAGTGATGGCCTCGGTGATGGGCTTCGACAAGAAGTACGGCATCAAGATCACCCCCAGCAAGGAAGCCTCCTGGGCTGGCGTGCGCGACAAGCTCGCCAACGGCGAGCTCCACGCCGCCCACGTGCTGTACGGCCTCGTGTATGGCCTGCACCTGGGCATCGGTGGCCCGAAGAAGGACATGGCCGTGCTCATGACCATCAACAACAACGGTCAGGCCATCACCCTCTCCAACGGCCTCAAGGACAAGGGCGCAGTGGATGGCGCCAGCCTCGCCAAGGTGGTCGCGAAGAAGGAGAAGGAATACACCTTCGCCCAGACCTTCCCCACCGGCACCCACGCCATGTGGCTGTACTATTGGCTGGCCGCCCACGACATCGACCCGTTCAGGGACGTGAAGAACATCGTCGTGCCGCCCCCGCAGATGGTCGCCAACATGCGCGTCGGCAATATGGACGGCTACTGCGTGGGCGAGCCGTGGAACCAGCGCGCCATCGTCGACAAGATCGGCTTTACGGCCGTGACCACCCAGGACATCTGGACCGACCACCCCGAGAAGGTGCTGGGCTCCACCGCCGAGTTCGCGGCCAAGTACCCCAACACCGCCCGGGCGATGATCTGCGCGATCCTCGAAGCCTCCAAGTGGATCGACGCCAGCGCCGCCAACCGCGCCAAGACCGCCGAGACGGTGGCCGCCAAGAGCTATGTGAACACCGACGTGGATGTGATCCGCAGCCGGATGATCGGCCAGTACGAAAACGGCCTGGGCAAGAGCTGGTCCGAAAAGAACTACATGAAGTTCTACAACGACGGCCAGGTGAACTACCCCTACCTGTCGGATGGCATGTGGTTCCTCACCCAGCACAAGCGCTGGGGCCTGCTCAAGCAGGACGTGGATTACCTGGCCGTGGCCAAGGCCATCAACAAGACCGATCTCTACAAGCAGGCCGCCAGCATCGTCGGCGCGCCGGTGCCCAAGTCGGACTTCCGCACCTCCAAGCTCATCGACGGCGTGGTGTGGGACGGCAAGGACCCGAAGAAGTACGCCGCCAGCTTCAAGATCAAGGCCTGACCGGCGGGCGGGCCGGCACCACCGGCCCGCCACCCCAAACCCCGATTCAATCCCGCACGCAACCCGACAGGCTCACCCGCCGTCACGAAGATCACGGAGATCACCATGACCACTGCATCGCTAACGTCCGGCCTCGTTGCCGTCCGGCCCGAAGCCGAGTCTGCCCCGGTCGTCCGGGGTGAAGTCACCAAGACAGAGGATTCCAAGATGGGCGCCACGACCCACACTGACAAAGCCGCCGCCGCGCCCGCCAAGGCAGACGATTCCGTCTCCTTCGACACCCACCTGGGCAACTTCGTCCGCAAGGTCATCCCGCCGCTGCTCGGCTTCGCGCTGGTGATCGGCGTGTGGGCGCTGGTGGCGATGAAATCCGCCGACTTCCCCGGCCCCGGCAAAACCTGGGACGCCGCCGTCGTGCTGTTCTCCGACCCCTTCTACAGCAACGGCCCCAACGACCAGGGCATCGGCTGGAACATCCTGTCGTCCCTCAAGCGCGTCGCCATCGGCTTTGGCGTGGCCGCGCTGGTGGGCATCCCGCTGGGCTTCATCATCGGCCGCTTTGCCTTCATGAACAGCATGCTCGAGCCGATCATCAGCATCCTGCGCCCGGTCTCGCCGCTGGCTTGGCTGCCCATCGGCCTGATGGTCTTCAAGGCCGCCGATCCGGCCTCCACCTGGACGATCTTCATCTGCTCCATCTGGCCGATGATCCTCAACACCGCCCAGGGCGTGCAGCGCGTGCCGCAGGATTACCTCAACGTCGCGCGGGTGCTCAACCTCTCCGAGTTCAAGATCATCACCAAGATCCTGTTCCCCTCGGTGCTGCCCTACATGCTCACCGGCATCCGCCTGTCCATCGGCACCGCCTGGCTGGTGATCGTTGCGGCCGAAATGCTCACCGGCGGCGTCGGCATCGGCTTCTGGGTGTGGGACGAATGGAACAACCTCAAGGTCGAGCACATCATCATCGCCATCTTCGTGATCGGCATCGTCGGCCTGCTGCTCGAACAGCTCCTGCTGCTGATCGCCCGCCGCTTCAGCTACGGCGCCAACTGATACTGCCCCGAGGAGAATGCAAATGAACGCCATCGTCAAAGTCGAAAACGTCGGCATGAGCTTCGACACCAAGAAAGGCCGCTTCATCGCCCTGCAGAACGTCAATCTGCAGATCAAAAAGGGCGAAGTCGTCTCGCTCATCGGCCACTCGGGCTGCGGCAAATCCACGCTGCTCAACCTCATCGCCGGCCTCACCCTGCCCACCTCGGGGGTGATGCTGTGCAACGGCCGCGAGATCGCCGGCCCCGGGCCTGAGCGCGCGGTGGTCTTCCAGAACCACTCGCTCCTGCCCTGGCTCAACTGCTTCGAGAACGTCTATCTCGCCGTCGAGCGCGTGTTCGGCACCAAGGAAGGCAAGGAAAAGCTCAAGGCCCGCACCAACGAAGCCCTCGAGATGGTGCACATGAGCCACGCCGCCCAGAAGCTGCCCCACGAAATCTCCGGCGGCATGAAGCAGCGCATCGGCATCGCCCGCGCCTTTGCCATGGAGCCCCAGATCCTGCTGATGGACGAACCCTTCGGCGCCCTCGACGCGCTCACCCGCGCCTCGCTGCAGGACGAACTCATCGGCGTGATGGAAAAGACCGGCGCCACCGTGGTGATGGTCACCCACGACGTGGATGAAGCCGTGCTGCTCTCCGACCGCGTGGTGATGATGACCAACGGTCCCGCCGCCACCATCGGCGAGATCCTCGAAGTGAAGCTCCCCAAACCCCGCGACCGCCTCGCCCTGGCCCACGACGCCCACTTCGTCGAATGCCGCGCGGCGATCCTGGAGTTCTTGTATCAGAAGCAGATGAAGAAGGCTGCGTGAGGCAAGCGGCGGGGCTTTGGCCTGCCGCCTGCTACGCAATACAGCACAACGCCGGCCTGAGTGGCCGGCGTTGTTGCGTTCACGCGCCGGGCATGACGGCGATGGTGCATGGGAGGTGTCGGGTTACGCTGCGCTAACCCGACCTACTTGGACTTGGGGTTATTTCTGCTTCCCGGCCTCGAAAGACCCTGAAAGGATAGGCGACCATTTTCGTCTCGACTTTGGAGTCTTTCTCATGGCTTTCTGGTGAGTTGCAATTTCCCTCTCCAACTCGGCTCGTGCTGATTCAACGCGAACGCTCCGAAGCTTTTCCTTCAGTGCCTTAACAGTCGCCCTTAGTTTTTCCAGTTGGGTCCGTTTCTGAACATCCTGTTTGGCAAGTCTGTCCCTTTGCTTCTTGGCGTAGACGGCCGCTTGATACTCAAGAGGAACATCCTCCAGTCGCTTCGGGTAGGCGGAAAATACAACAGTTCCTTTAGCGGTTACAGTCTTTCCGAGCGCCGATTTACGTGATTTCAGGTTTGCGCGAGTGCTCATGGAAAGCCCCAACGTTTCTCATACGTAGGTCGGGTTAGCGCAGCGTAACCCGACAACCCGCGATCGGCCCTACTCACGCCCAACACCCTCAAAACACATCGAATCACGCCCCCAATCCGGCGCATAAACCCCGTCCTTCACATAGCGGCCGAAGCTGGAGTACGGCCACGCTGCGGGTGATCGGGCCAATCCATGCTTGACCGGGTTGTAATGGATGTAATCCACATGGCGGGCAAAGTCGGCTTCATCGCGGATCTGATGTTCCCAATATCGATGTTGCCACACGGCCTGTTCGCCCTTCTTCAAGCGCGCCGCATCGGGTGTGCGCCGGCAATCATCCGGGCAATGCTTGGTGAACGCGCTTTTGATCAGACGCCAGCGGGTCGAGAAGTCGGCATCGTCCGGCGGCAAGGTCCAGATGCAGTGAAGATGATCCGGCATGACCACGATGGCGTCGATCTCGAACGGACGCGATTGGCGAACGGAGCGAAAGGCATTGCGCAGCACGTCGACGGCTTCAGTCGAGGCCAAGATTGGCCTGCGGCGATCCGTTACAAGAGTGAAGAAGAAGGTGCCACCAGGGACGATGGCGCGTCGATAGTGCATGGAAGGTGTCGGGTTACGCTGCGCTAACCCGACCTACTTGGACTGTCTGTCCGATCCGTCGCGTGCGTGCAGGAGTCTGGAAGGGAACGCAGGAAAGAAAAACCGGCCTGGCGGCCGGTCATTGGAAAACGGTGCTTGACGGGGAAGTCCTTAGAAGGGTTAGGCCTCAGCTCCACAACTCATGGACGCGGTTATTTGCGAGCAGCCAAGCTCGACGAAACGTATGCCGAAATGACCCAAGCATCGGGGCGATGGTGGGAAGAATCACGTCTGGAGGCGTGATGATTCGCCCAGCCGTGTAGCACAGCAGTTCGACAGGATGTGGCGTTTCGTAGCTCTTGCGTAGCTTCCCGCGAACAATACGGAACGACGGATCAGCAGTTCGAATGTACTGGACGCCGCCATCATCGGGGGCCGGGTCGGAGAAAGCCTTCGCGAGGTTTGGATCGCACAACTCGACCAGTTCGAACGCGACTTTGCCCTCTTCGCCGAGTTGACACAGTAGATCAGGTTCGGGAGGAACGCGCTTCTCGACGGTGCTGAGATCGAAAGGGAGGCCGGAGAACCGTACGAAGTCCTCAAACACCGCCAGTTCGACCTGGGATTTCTGATGCTCGTTAGACATGGCGCGGTACCTGGTTCTGAGGCCTAACGTTCGAGCTAAGCTGCTCGCGGAGGGAAGGCTTGTAGCCCGGTTGGCGACGATGATACGACTGGCGCCTGCCGGGCTTACAAGCCTTCCCTCCGCGAGTCAGCTTGAGCGAGTTGTTAGGCCTCGCTATATGGGACTGCATCGGCCTGCTTTGATTGAGGGGGTGTCATTGCCTTCTTCGCCAACTGTGCCAATAGCATCATTGCCATCCGTGACGTACCCGAATAGGTAGGTGGATAAGTATCGCCCATTCTTTCGGTTAAAGCGAAAGTCGCCGAACAGCCCGTGGCAAAATATCAAGCCTGCTTCATTGAAGCCGCCTTTGCATCCGAAGCTAGGAAGAGTGGATCCGATCGTCTTGACAACCCATACTGCCCCACGTTTCATCTCGTCGGAATTCGCTTTCGATAGAATCAACGTCTCGTCCACTCGAAATATGCTTGAGCTCCAGTGCTTTGTCGCCCTGTCGTAGGCGATGCCCGCTGCGCTATCGGCAACGCAAACGTAACTATTTTCTGCAAATGCAAGGTTGCAAGCACAGGCGAGAGCAACTTGGGCGATGACTTTGCGCATGGTCGTGTTTGCGTGGCCTAACGTTTTAGGTAAGGGGCGGCCCGCTTGCGGGACGTCCCAGCGGCCGAAGGCCGCGCCTTGACCGGAATGTTAGGTGTCATTGGCCGCACTCCGGGTTAAACACGACAAAGTGAGGAGAGCCCATGAAGAACCGATCTTTGTCGGAAAGGTGCTCATGCTCCCACGACGCGCCACGAGTTTCTATCCCATTTGCACAGTTTTCGAGGAATTTCGCAATGCGCCGTAGTTCTTCTGGTGTGGCAACGAGCGTTATTTCGGCCAACTCAGCAGGCACGATCTCTTCAATTTCTAGGCCTTCGTCAGCGTAACCGTGAATTTTCACCGTGACCCCTAACGCCTGAGTTAAGCCGGCCCGCCCGATGCGGCTCCGGTCGGTCCGAGACCGCGAAGCGGGCTCGGCTTGAACGAATTGTTAGCTAGCAGCTCTTTAAACGGTCGAATACACCATTGCAACCGCTCCGATCACGATGGTTGCGAGTGAAGCGGAAAAAATCCATTCGGCGGCAGTCAGTAGCCTTGCTGATCTTGATGTGCCTTGTTGCTTTTGGGCGAGGTAGCCCAGGACAACCACGAAAAGAAAGCCGAGTGACGAGAACAGGAAAAGATCGTCAGCGATCATCTCTACATGGTCGATCGAAGCCTTTGAAACAAGAATTGCCACGAGCGCGAGACCGATGCTGGCAAGGGTTCCGCTGATAGAAACAAGAGTGTCGATAGACTGATCAGTGTGGGCCACAACAATCTTCCATTGCTAGCTAACGCTTTGAATTCAGCGGCCGCCGAAGGCGGTCCGCTGGAATGAATTGTTAGCTGGTATTGCGAGGGTGTCACTGGTTTTGTATTGCTTGGACAAACACAATCTTGTTTCCTGCAGGGTCGACTGCTTCAAAAGTTTTAATGAAACCATAGTCACTAATTTCACTAACTGATACATTGGCCGCTGCGCAAGTAGCGCGCTGAACATCAATGCTATTTACACCAATAACAACTGAAGTTTGCCCAGCAGGCCCGGGATCAAGCGAAATCTGAATCCAAGCGTTTTCTGCGAGTAGCCATTCGGCGACACCTTCCGTGGGCTCGCAATCGGGTTTGCGACCGATCCATTTCTGGTACCAAGCGACAGCAGCAGGAAAATCTTTGACTGGCAGGACGCCGACTACATTTTCGAAGTTTGATTCAGACATGGAGCTATATTCCTTTAAATTGCTATTGCAACAGAAGTGCCTCACCCAGCTAACGTGAGGTATGCGACAAATGTCGCGTCCAGCAGGGTAGACGACTGTCGTCTTCCCTGCCGATTTTTTCTAACCGGTTGTTTTCAATAACGCAGCACCGGATCAATTACGTCAGCCTGACGCCTATCATCCCGCCACTCGCTGCGCTCTATGCCGTACCAATCTACCGCGCACCGCTTCAGCTCGCAAGCATGGCGTCGGCCTGCTGCTGGCATGGGTGGGATCGGGTGACATTCGGCACCGGCGCCGGTGTGAATGACCACGCGAAAGGAACACAGCCCGGCAGCCCCACAGCACTCCCGGGCCGTACCTCAACCCATCACCCCTTCTCAGCAGCCTTTGCGCTGCGCTTGGGCCGGCTGCGTTCCGATTTCTTCTTCATCCCCAGCGCGGCGATCTGGTCGGAGTCGGGGCCGAAGAGGACGACGGCTTCGTCTTTTACGCCCATCGCGATCTTGTGGACGGCGTTGCGGTCGGTGAGGAGGGCGCTGCGGGCGGCGGCGAGGGCGTTCTCGGCGAGGATGACGGCGGTTTCCGATTTGTCGAGTTGCTCGAGCGCGACCGTGGCGGATTCCAGGCTGTAGGCGGGGTTGTGCGGGGTGTAACCGTCGATGCCCGAGAGGGCGCGGATCAGTTCGATGTCGTTCTTGAGTTGCAGCGATGAGATGCGGGGTGTTGCGCCGGTAGTCATATGTCCTCCTGAGGTGATGGTTTGCCGGATGGTGTTATAAAAATGTCATGATATCCAAAACAATCCCATCAGGGAATGCTGTATGAGTTTGTTGCCGGCGGGCAAGGGTTGTGCGGGGGTGGATGAAGCCGATGCGCGGTGCGGGTGAAGGGTGGGCAGGGCGGCGGGATGTATTCGCAATGCGTGCGTGAAGGTGTTGCCGCATTACGGGAGGTGTTTCGAGGGGGTAGGTCGGGTTAGCGGAGCGTAACCCGACATTTCGCGGCGGGATTCGGGGCATGCGCCGTGCGCGGTTCGACCGTATCAAATGCGGTTTTGATGCCTCCCGAGCGGGTTGGGCGGGGGCGTTGTCGGGTTACGCTGCGCTAACCCGACCTACCTTCTGCGCGGGGTGAGATTGCTTCTCGCAGGGCTGAGAGAAGCAATCTCAGGGGTGAGAGAAGCAATCTCAGGGGTGAGAGAAGCAATCTCAGAGGTGAGAGAAGCAATCTCAGGGCTGAGAGAAGCAATCTCGGGGCTGCGAGAAGCAATCTCGGGGCTGAGAGAAGCAATCTCGGGGCTGAGAGAAGCAATATCAGGGGTGAGATAAACAATCTCGGGGGTGAAAGAAGCATTCGCAGGGCTGCGTGAAGGATTCGCAGCCTTGCGAGAAGGATTCACCGCCCTGGGGGAAGGATTGCAGCCTGGTTGTAGGTCGGACTTCAGTCCGACACACGGTCTGCGCCCCCGTTGTCGGACTGAAGTCCGACCTACAGGGGGATGGGGTGGCTTATTTGAGGGGGAAGCCGCGGGCGTTGAGGGCTTCGACGAGGCGGTCGCGGCCGGTGAGGGCGGCGGCGTCGCGGATGCGCTTGGCGGAGTGGTTGGACCACGTGCCGCGGACCTTCATGCCCTGGCTGGCGTAGAAGGCGGCCATCGCGCCGTCGTATTCGGCAAGGCCCGCGGCCTGGGCGGGGAGGGAGTAGGTCTCGTGGTGCAGCACCACGGACTGCGGCGGGCGCGGTTTGACGGCTGCGGGCTGGGCGGGGTCGGGCGTGCCGACGCACAGGCCGAACACCGCGACCACGCGGGGCGGGAGCTGCAGCTCGGCGGCGACGTTTTCGGGCTGGTTGCGGATGCCGCCGATGTAGACGGTGCCAAGGCCGAGGGATTCGGCGGCGGCGACGGCGTTCTGGGCGGCGAGCGAGGCGTCGATGAAGCCGACTTGCAGCATCTCCAGGTAATCCAGCGCGGCGTGGGCTTCGCCAGCGGTGGTGGCGACCTGTTCGAGGCGCGCGAGATCGGCCAGCCAGACGAGGAAGAGCGGGGCCTGGCGGATGTGGGGCTGGTCGCCGGCCATCATGGAGAGGCGCGCCTTGCGCTCGGGGTCGCGCACCGCGACGACGCTCCAGGCGTGCAGGTTGGAGGAGCTGGCGGCGGACTGGGCGGCGGCCACGATGGCGGCGAGCTGGTCATCCGAGACCGGATCGGGCAGGTAGGCGCGCACCGAGCGGTGGGCCAGCAGGTGGTCGATGATCGGCGAGCCGGCGGCGGGCACGGCCACTTCGGGCGAGCCGTAGCGGGCCTGGTAGAGGGCCTGTTGGGTGGGGGTGGGGGCGTTCATGGCGTTCCTGACGTGTGACCCGGCAGGGGCGGGGCGCCGCCTGCCGTCAAGGCCGTGATTTTAGCGCCAGGAACGCCGGGGGAATCAGCCCGCGCGGGTGCGGCGGCTGCGGGCGGGGGGCGCCACTTCGGTCTTCTCGGCGGGCTCTGCGTCGCCGGCGAGGGCTTCGGACACCTGACGCACCTGCTCCTCGACCAGATCGGTGCCCTGGGCGGCGGCATCGGCGAGGCCGTTGAAGCCGGATTCGGCCTGACGCAGGGCTTCGCGGGCGTGGTCGATCAGGGCTTCGCCGGTGGCGTCGGCGGAGAGGGCCGCGCGGTCCATCTGACGCTGCAGCACGGTGTCGAATACCGCCACCTGATCCTTGGCCATCTGCAGCAGGGCCTGCTGGGCGTCGCCGATGATCGCGAAGCATTCGCTCACCAGCCCGGCGGATTCGCTGCGCCATTCGGCGAGGCGTTCGAGGGGCAGGGTGTCGAAGCTGAAGCTGCGCGCTTCGGCGAGCTCTTCGAGGTGGTCGCGGCCTTCGTCCAGGGCCAGGCGTCCGGCGCGCAGGGCGAGCTCGGACAGCCGCTCGGTGGCCTCGACCCAGGCGCGGGAGGCGGCGTGCAGGTTGTCGATGGTGTGGATGCGGGTGTGCTGGATGTCGCTGGGCGAGAGGTACATGGCTGTCTCCGGATGGGTGGGAGGGACGGCCAGATTAGGCCGGCTCCGTTGCAGCCGGATGACATCGCCGGGCGCCGCGTTCAGGGCGTGAGGCGCTCCATCATGCGCACCAGATCGGGGATGGAGGCGGCCCCCATCTTGCGCATCACGTTGTGGCGATGGACCTTGACGGTCATCTCGGTGACGCCGAGCTCGGCCGCGGCCTGCTTGTTGAGCGCGCCCTTGATGACGTAGGCGATCACCTCCTTCTCGCGGGCGGTGAGGGACGCGTATTTGCGGCGGATCTCGTCCACCTCGCCGTGCTCCTTGCGGGCGGCGCGGGCGCGGGTGAGCGCAGTGTCGATGGCGCCAAGCAGGTCTTCGTCGCGGAAGGGCTTGGGCAGGAACTCGGCCGCGCCTTCCTTCATCGCCCGCACTGCCATCGGGATGTCGCCGTGGGCGGTGATGAAGATGATGGGGATGGCGTCGCCGGCGCGGGCGAGGGTCTGCTGGAGCGCGGTGCCGGTCATCCCGGGCATGCGCACGTCGAGGACCAGGCAGGCCACGCCGGGCTCCCGCGGGGAGCATCGAGGAAATCCGCCGCCGACGGGTAGGTGCGCACCGCCAGCCCCACCGAACGCAGCAGGCTGCTGAGGGCTTCGCGCACCGAGAGGTCGTCATCGACGACGTGGACGAGGTCGGACTGGGTCATGGAAATGCGGTTTGGCATCGCTTGACGATAAAGTCTGCAGGTCGGATTTCAGTCCGACACCCCGCGTTGATCCCGGGCCGGCGTTGTCGGACTGAAGTCCGACCTACAGGGGGGCTATCGACCAATGGGGGCTTTTTCTCTGGTGTCATGGGTGTAGGCGGGTGGTGTTCAGGCGTCGGGGATTGTGAACACGAAGCACGCGCCGCCGGGCTGGGTGCGGTCGAGCCACAGGCGGCCGCCGTGGTTCTCGATGATCGAGCGGCTGATGGCGAGGCCCATGCCCAGCCCGTCGGGCTTGGTGGAGAAGAAGGCGTCGAAGAGCTTCGCCTCGCTCTCGGGGCGGATGCCGGGGCCGCTGTCGTGCACTGCGATGCGCACGCCGCCGGTGGGTTCGGCGCTAACAATGATCGCCAGCGCGCGGGCGTCGGCCGGCGTGTCGCGCAGGGCGTCCACCGCATTGACGATGAGGTTGAGGATCACCTGCTGCAGCTGCACCGCGTCGGCGGTGAAGGCCGGCGGCGGGGTGGGCAGATGGACGCGCACCCGCACGCCGTTGTCGGTGAGCATGGCCTGGAGCATCTGCAGCAGCTCGTCGAGCAGGCGGGCGATGGGGATGGGTTCGCGGCGGAGCTCGCCGGCGCGCAGGAACTTGCGGATGCGCGCGATCACCTCGCCGGCGAGGCTGGCGTCGCGGTTCACCCGGTGCAGCGCGGCGGCCACTTCGTCGAGGTTGGGCGTGGCGAGGGACAGCCAGCGCAGGGCGGCCTGGCTGTTGGTGATGACGGCGGCGAGGGGCTGGTTTACCTCGTGGGCGATGGAGGCGACGAGCTCGCCCATGGCGGTGAAGCGCGACACCCGGGCGAGTTCGCCCCGCGTGGCGGCGAGGGAGCGTTCGGCCTCCATCCGCGAGGTGATGTCCTCGACGATCACCGCCAGCATCGGCCCATCCTCGGCCATCGCCGGGATGCGCGAGGCCGACACGTTGGCCCACAGGTAGCCGCCGCCGCGCCGCTCGTAGCGTTTTTGCGTGTGATAGGCGGGCAGCTCGCCATCCACGAGTCCATGCACGTTGCGGCGGGTGGTGGCGCGCTCGGAGGCTTCGGTGATGGCGATGAGCGACACCCCCGCGATGTCGTCGGGCCCGTAGCCGAGCATGCGTTGCAATGCCGGGTTGGCCGAGAGGATGCGGCCCTCCCGGTCGGCCAGCGCGATGCCCACCGCGGTGTTCTCGTACAGCCCGAGCCAGCGGCGATCCGCCACCTGCAGGGCGGTGAAGCTGCGCTGCAATGACTTGCGGCTCTCCACCAGGCCGGCGGTCAGCTCCCAGATGTCGGAGGCCTGGGTCTGCAGTTCCTTCTGCAGGATGTCCACGGTGCGTTTTACCGTGACCAGGTTGTGCACCCGGGCGCGCAGCTCCTGGGGCGAGAAGGGTTTGGTGAGGTAGTCCTGGGCGAGCTCTTCGAGCAGGCGCTCGCGCAGGGCGTCGTCGGCCCGGGCGGAGAGCACCAGCGCCGGCACGTTGGGGAAATCCGGCCGGCTGCGCAGGGTGCGCAGGAAGGTCTCGCCGTCGCAGTGGGGCATCATCAGGTCGGTGACGATGAGATCCGGCGGGTCTGCGAGGGCGGCTTTGATCCCGTCGTCGCCGTCTTCTTCGAGGGTGACGTTGTATTCGTCGAGGAGCACGTCGTGGAGGAAGTGGCGCAGATCCGGGTTGTCCTCCACCACCAGCACCCGCGGGCGGCCGGGGCGGAAGGCGCTGGGGACGGGCTCGGCCTGCGGGAGCGGCGGGGCGTCGGCGGCGGGCAGGGCGGGAGCTTTCGGGGCGCTGCCGGCACGCACGTAGGCGCCGTCGGGGGCCTGCAGGGGCAGCTCGAGCTGGAACAGCGCGCCGCCACCGGGGGCGTCGAGCACCACCACCGTGCCCCGGTGGAGTTCGACGAACTCCTTGACGATGTTGAGCCCCAGCCCGCTGCCGATGGCGCCGAGCTGCTCGTCGCCCTGGGTGAAGCGGTCGAAGATGTGCTGCTTCATGGCGTCGGGCACGCCGGGGCCGGTGTCCTGCACCTCGATCAGCAGGCGCTCGCCGGCGAGGCGCTCGACACGGCAGGCGATGCGCCCGCCGGCGGGGGTGAACTTGAAGGCGTTGGAGAGCAGGTTGGTGAGCACGCGGACGAGCTTGGCCCGGTCGATGTCGGCGTAGAGCCCGCCGTCGTCGTCGGCCTCGCCGCGCACCATCAGGCGGATGGCGCGGGCCTCGGCCTCGCCCTCGAAGCCGGCGGCGATCTCGCGGATCAGCGCCGTCACGTTGGCCCGGGCGTAGGCCATGGGCATCCGGTCGGAGTCGATGCGGGCGAGATCGAGCAGGTTGTTCACCTGCTGCAGCAGCGACTGGGCGTTGCGCTTGATGGCGGTGAGGCGGGCGCGCTCCCGCTCGGTGCGGGCGGTGGTCTCGTGGATGAGCTGGTCCACCGGGCCGAGGATGAGGGTGAGCGGGGTGCGCAGCTCGTGGCTCACGTTGGCGAAGAACTTGGTCTTGAAGCCGTCGATCTCCTTGAGCTTCTCCAGCGCCACCTGCAGCTCGCCGTTCTTGCGCGTGAGCTCGGCGCTGTTGGCGATCTTCTCGGTGATGTTGCGCCCCTCGGGTAGCAGGAAGGCCACGTGGCCGCTATCGTCGAGGATGGGCGTGAGGGAGAAGTCGATGGCGATGGTCTTGCTGCCGTGGAGGTCGCCATACACCTCGAAGTCGCAGCGCACGAAGCGGCCGGCGCGGGCCTCGCCGATCATGTCGCGCACCCGGTGGCGCACCTCGTCGGAGACCGACCACCAGCGGGCCTCCCAGAAGGGCCGGCCGACCACCTCGTCGAGGCTGAGGCCGGCGCCGTCCAGCGCCGCCTGGTTGATCTCCAGCACCGTGCCGTCCACGTCCAGCAGGCCGAGGAACTGGTACATGGAATCGAGGATGATGCGGGCCATCTTCTGGCGGCGCACGTCATGGGTGTCGTCGTCGCCCAGCACGACGCCGCGCACCGATGTCTGTCTGGTCACGCTGTGGATGTCCTCCCGTCGATGGCGGGTCGGCCCGCCATCATCACGATACGTCGCCCGGGGCGGCGATGCGAAGCCCTTTGCACCGGCACATCAGAAAAAGCGGTCGAAGTGGATCTGCCCGAAGGGCACCCGGTGGCCGACCATCAGCAGCTCCTGCAGGGCCTGGGTCATGGGCGGCGGGCCGGCGAAGTAGAACTCGTAGCTGGCGAGCGGCTCGGGCAGCAGGCGGGCCACGGCGTCGTGGACGTAGCCCGTCTCGCCCTGCCAGGCGCCGTCGTCGCCGGGCAGCGACACCACCGGCACGTAGCGCAGACGCTCGCCGAAGCTTTCGAGCGGCGCCAGCAGCGCCTCGCCGCACACGTCCCGCGGGGTGCGCGCGCCGTAGAAGAAGTGCAGCTTGCGATCCTTCAGCAGCCCGGCCTCGGCGGCGCCGCGGGCGATGGAGATCATCGGCGCGAGGCCCGATCCGCCGGCCACGCAGACGATGTCGCGGGGCGCGTCGGTGCGCAGCCAGGCCACGCCATAGGGGCCGTCGAGGCCGATCTCGTCGCCGGCCTTGAGCTTGTCGAACAGCACGTGGGTGCCCTGGCCGTGGGGCACGCGGCGGATCTGGAAGTGCCATTCGCCGCCGTCGTTGGCGGTGTTGGAGAGCGAATAGGCGCGGGACGTGCCGACGCCGGGCAGGTCGAGCATCGCGTACTGCCCCGGCAGGAAGGCCGCCGGGCCGTCGGTGACGAAGCGGAACTCGCGGATGTCGTGGGTGAGGTCGGTGATGCCGGCGAGGCGCGCCGTCTGGCGGGCGGGGCGGATGCGCGGCACGTATTCGGGGCCGCCCGGGGCCTTGATGCGCACGGGGCCGAGGGCCCGGCACTGGCAGGCCAGGTGACGGCCGCGGCGGCGGTCGCGTTCGGAGAGGCCGGGCGCGTCGGGCCACAGGGTTTCGAGCTCGCCTTCGACGAGCTCGAACTTGCAGGCGCCGCAGCCGCCGGAGTTGCATTCGTGGGCAAGGCCAACCCCGGCGCGCAGGGCCGCGCGGAGGACGGTGTCGCCATCTGCCTGGGCAAAGCTGGCGCCGTCCTTCTCGTTGTGGATGAGGATCTCTTGCATGGAGGGCTCCCGGCGCGGGCGGCGGCGCTGGCCGCGCCCGCGCGCTGTGGGTTACAGGCCGAGGGACCGGCGGAAGTCGCGGGTGGCGGCGCGGGCCGAGGCGGCGGCTTCGGACACGTCGGGCAGGGCCCCGCAGTAGGCGTCGATGGCTTTGTCGGCGAGCGGCTCCCACTTGGCGATCCAGCCCTGGATGAGCTCCAGGTTGCCCGGGGTTTCGAGGGCCATCCGCACGAAGGCGGCGATCCAGCGGCGATGGCGGGCGGAGTCGATCAGCTGGGCGTCGGTGAGGAGCGCCAGCAGCATGTCGCCATTGTGGCGGGCGGATTCGCCCAGGCGGCGCAGCACGGTTTCCTCGATGGCCGGCTTGGCGATGAGGTTGAGGACGACGATGGCCTCGCCCCAGTCCCACACCGTGAGGGCGCGCTCCATCAGCTCGCGGAAGCCCTGCCAGGCGGCGTCTTCTTCCCAGTAGCGGCGCTCGTCAAGGCCAAAGCCGGTTTCGTTGAAGGTGTTGGACAGCTCGCGGGTGCGGTAGGCGGTGTGGGACAGCCAGCGCAGGCTGTCGGCCATCTGGAAGTAGTTGCAGTTGGTGATGGTGCTGGCGGGCGACACCTGGCCCACGTAGGCCGAGGCCATCTGCAGGGTGTGGAAGAGGTAGCGGGCCGGCGTGTACAGCCGGGCCAGGGTGCCGGCCCAGCGCGGGTCGATGGCCTTGTCGTGCTCGCGCTGGTTGAACTGGTCGAACAGGCCGGTGACGTAGGTTTCCTGGCCGTCCTGCATCAGGTTGTAGGTGCGGTAGACGACTTCCTCGGGGTCACGGAAGGCGTTCCAGTCGGCGTGCTTGAGTGCGGTGCCGAAGGTGTGCTTCTTGTACCACTCGTTCATGAACAGGCCGGGCGAGAGCTCGTAGGGCGCGTTCGGGTCGCGGTCGTTGTAGTGCAGGTTGGCGCTGACGATCTCGTATTCGCTGGGCTTGCGGCGGCGGGCGGCGAGGTGGCTCCAGGTCTTCTGGGGCTTGAGCACTTGGGCTTCGGTCATGGTTGTCTCCTCCGGTGTTCTGTCTTGTCTTGTGTGGGCTTGGGGCGGGCTCAGAGCTTCTTGGCGAAGTAGAAGCGCACCGAGTCGTCGCGGCTCTCGATCTGGCCGGCGAAGGAGCTCAGGTCCACTTCCAGGTCGTTCATGCGGAAGGGGCGGCCGAGTTCTTCTTCGATGGTGGCCTGGCGCAGGATCATCTCGTGCTCGGTGTGGATGCGGATGTAGGCCCGCTTGTCGTCCACGAAGACTTCCTTGCCGGGGTTGTCGACCTTGGCGGCCTCGATGACGGCCTGGGCCAGGTCGCCGGCGCGCATCACCGGGCCGACCAGATTGTTGTGATAGGCCTGCGCGGAGCTGGTTGTGCTCATGGGGTTCTCCTGGGTTCAGCTGTGGGCGAAGAGCGGTTCGACGCCTTCGGTGCTCACGTAGATGTCGTCGCCGTCGATGCGCACGGGATACTTGGCGAGCGCGCAGTCGTCGGGGTTGATGCCCTTGCCGCTGCTGGCGTCGAACTGCCACAGGTGGGCGCGGCAGATCAGCTTCTTGCCGTCGAACTGGCCTTCGGCGAGGGAGATGTCCTGGTGCGGGCAGACGCCCTGGAAGGCGGCGATCTCACCGCCTTCGGCGCACACCAGCACGATCTCGTGGTCGTTGACGGTGAAGGGGGCCATCTCGCCTTCCCACACGTCGTCGACGGTGCATACCTTGGTAAAGCTCATGTCTTGCTCCGGGTGCGGGGCGGGCTCAGGCGGCCTGCCAGATGATCTCGACGGTTTCGGTCGGCTTGAGGCCGGCGTCGGCCACCTTCAGGTCGCGCGGCAGGAACTCCGTCGCGCCCTGCTGGCGGACGCGCAGGATGTGGCCGGGGCGGGCGCGCACGCGGCGGCCGACCGAATGGATGGCGGCGGCGGCGGCCACTTCGTCCATGGTGTTGTCGGTGTCGACGGCGACCAGCTGCAGCACGAAGTCGCCTTCAAAGTTGGAGGTGAGGGGGAACAGGGCCATGGGGAATCTCCGGGTGTCTGGTTGCCCGGCGCACGTTGGCGCCGGGGGGCATTGGGGCGGGCTCAGCCGGCCTTGCGGGTTTCGCGCAGGGCGCGGTAGACCTCGGCCCAGGCGTAGTTGTGGGCGTCGTCGCCCATCTCGCCGGGGGCCAGGTTCATGTAGGCCAGCGCGCCTTCGAGGTTCATGGGCTGGATCATCCCGGCCAGGAAGCGGTCGACGATGCTGAGGTGGCCGGCGTAGCGCTCCGGGTCCTGCTCGAAGACCCAGCGATCGACCTCGGAGCCGAAGTGGTAGAGCCGGCCGTTGTATTCGAGCGGGTAGTCCTTGACGTTCCAGCCCTTGCCCGGCGTGCCGAGGATGGGCAGCTGGCACATGTTGCACACGTAGGGCAGGGTCTCCGGGTAGGTCATCGCCATGTTGCCGTCCACCACGTTGTCGATGAACACGTCCCAGCACTGGCCCCAGGTGTCGTTCCAGCCGGGGTACTTTTCTTCGAGCCAGGTGCGCTCGTCGGGGGTGACGCCGGCGGCCGGGTTCCACCACAGGGTCGGGCGCCAGAAGTAGGAGCCCAGGTGCATGCCGTGGTGGGTCTGGCTGATGTCCTTCAGGAAGATGTCCCAGTACCAGGGCAGGTCGAGGCCCATGTCGGTCAGCGCCCGCTCGAACTGGGCGACGATCCACTCCTCCATGAACTCCTTGAACGACTGCTTGCGGTGCGCAAGCGGCGTGTAGTAATCCATGATCGGGCCGGTGAGCACCGAGAACAGCTTCCAGGCGCCCCACACGGCGATGTCCACGCGCTTCTGGGCCTCGGCCTTGTGGCCGTTCTCGATCAGCACCTTGAGCGCCGGGCCGCCGATCTGGGCGTGGCGGGATTCGTCGGTCTGGATGCTGGAGATGAGGTTGGCGAAGGTGTGGTCGCCGGCTTCGGCGGCGTCGGCGGCGAGGCCGAGGAACTGCATGTTGGTGAAGCCCGTCTCGAAGCTGAAGGTGAGCATGATCGACACGCTGATGGCGTCGCGGGTCATCATGATGTCGTCGAAGAAGTGCCGCGCGGCGATCATCGCCCACTCGTTGGTGTCGTAGGCCTTGAAGGCCCAATCCATCTGGCGATCCTTCGACACGTGCTCGTGGGGGAAGTAGAGCTGCATCTGGCCGTGGCGGATCTCGTCCATGCAGCCCAGGGTGGCCATGTTGCGCATCCCCGGCGCCTTGGAGAAACGCATCATGCGGGCCTCGGCGCTGGCGGCGGCGTATTCGCCGCGGGCGATGGCGCCGTAGTGGGCCTTCATCACTGATTTCCAGCCCGGGTCGGCGTTCTCGAAGATGCGGCTGCGTTCCAGCGCGGCCTTCACCGAATACGCACCGGCGTCCTTCTCGCGCTGGACCTTCACGTATTCGGGGTAGGTCTGCTTGTAGGGCTCGTCGTATTTTTCCCAGGCAGATAGCGGCAGGCCGAATTCGCCCGACAGCATGGGCGGGAACAGCTCGTCCTCGGTGACGTATTTGGGGGTCCAGTTGGTGGTTCTGGCGAGGTCATACCAGTCCATCCGGTTGAGTACGGCCATGGGTGTCTCCTCCTTATCGGAATGCAGGTGCGGCGCGGCACCTTTTTTGTATGGGCGAAAAGGGCTCGCCCGAATCGACCGGTCGGCGGCAGGGGGCCGTTCAACCACTCGGGGGCCAATTTATCGAGATTTTGGCTGTCCAAAAATTAGACGATGGTTTAGATGCCGTGCACCAAACCCATCGGTCATCGCCCGGAAGGGCGCCGCCCGCCGGGGCCGGAGACGTGGTGTGCGGGTTATCCCGCAGTGTTCTGCCGGTTTTTTCGACTTATCCGATCCGGCCGGCGCTGCTAACATCCGCCGGTGAATTCCGGCGTCCTGAATCTCCTCCCCTTCCTGCCCCTGCTGCCTTTTGCGGCGGCCTTTGCCGTGGGCGCGCTGCCCGCAAGCCGGCGCGGCCTGTCGGCGCTCGTCGCTGCTGCGGTGCTGCTGGCGGCCGGCGCCTTCACGGTGGCCATGGGCCCGGCGATGTTCGCCGGCGAGCTGCTCCGCGCGAGCACCCCGTGGCTGGCCGGCATCGACTACACCGTGCGGGTGGATGGCCTCGCGTGGATCTTCTGCCTGATGGTCTCGGGCATCGGCGCGCTGGTGGTGCTGTACGCCCACTACTACCTGTCGGCCGAGGACTCGGAGCCGCGTTTTCTGGCCTATCTGCTGGCCTTTGCGGGGGCGATGCTGGGCGTCGTCACAGCGGGCAACCTGATCGTGCTGCTGGTGTTCTGGGAGCTCACCAGCGTCGCGTCCTTCCTGCTGATCGGGTTCTGGACCCACCGGGACGATGCCCCCCAGGGGGCAAGGATGGCGCTCACCGTCACCGCCGGCGGCGGCCTGTGCCTGCTGGCCGGGCTGATCCTGCTGGGCCAGGTGGTCGGCAGTTTCGATCTCGACGCCGTGCTCGCCGCTGGCCCGGCGGTGCGCGCCGATCCGCTGTATCCGGCGATCCTGGCCTTGATCCTCCTCGGCGCCTTCACCAAGAGCGCCCAGTTTCCCTTCCACTTCTGGCTGCCCCACGCGATGGCCGCACCCACGCCGGTGTCGGCCTTCCTGCACTCGGCGACGATGGTGAAGGCCGGCGTCTTCCTGCTGGCGCGGCTCTACCCGGTGCTGGCCGGCAGCGACCTGTGGCTCTACGCGGTGAGCCTCGCCGGGCTGGCGACGCTGCTGGTGGGCGCGTGGTACGCGGTGTTCCAGCATGATCTGAAGGGCCTGCTGGCCTACTCGACCCTGTCGCACCTGGGGCTGATCACCCTGCTGCTGGGGATGGGCTCGGAGCTGGCGGTGGTAGCGGCGGTGTTCCACATCCTCAACCACGCCACCTTCAAGGCCAGCCTGTTCATGGCCGCCGGCATCATCGACCACGAGTGCGGCACCCGTGATCTGCGCCGCATCAACGGGCTGATCCGCTACATGCCGTGGACGTCCGTGCTGGCGATCACCGCCGCCGCCGCGATGGCCGGCGTGCCGCTCCTCAACGGCTTCCTGTCGAAGGAGATGTTCTTTGCCGAGGCGCTGGAGGTCGGGCATCCGCTGCTGGCCTGGCTGGTGCCCGCCGGCGCGGTGCTGGCGGGCCTGCTGGGTGTGGCGTATTCCAGCCGCTTCATCCACGACACCTTCTTCCACGGTGAGCCGGTGGGACTCGACCGCACGCCCCACGAGCCGCCCCTGTGGATGCGCATCCCCGTGGACCTGCTGGTGCTGGTGTGCGTGGGGGTGGGGCTGATGCCCATGCAGACCTTCGGCCCGCTGCTCGCGGTGGCGGTGCCGGCAGTGACCGGCGCGCCGATGCCCGACGTGAGCATCGCCCTGTGGCACGGCTTCAACCTGCCCCTGGCCATGAGCGCGGCGGCGTTTGTGGGCGGCATCTGGCTGTATTTCCGGCTGCAGCGGGCGCGCGGGCTGCATGGGCGCGACCCGTCCCGCGGGCCCAGCGGGCAGCGTGGCTTCGAACGGGCGATGGCGGGGCTCGGCAAGTTTGCCGGTGTGGTGACCAATGCGCTCCAGCACGGCCGCCTGCCGATCTACACCGCCACCCTGCTGGCTGCCGCCGGGCTGGCGCTGCTGCCGTGGGTGCTGCGGCTTGAACTGCCGGCGGCGTCGGGCGAGGTGGATGCGGGCCTCGCCGCCGGTGCGCTGCTGGTGGCCGGGGCCGGGCTGGCCTGCGTCTTCGTGCGCCAGCGCATGGCGCTGCTGCTCGCCAGCGGCATCGCCGGGCTGGGTTCGGTGCTGATCTTCCTCTCGCGCGGGGCGCCGGATCTGGCCTTCACCCAGCTGGCGGTCGATGTGGTCTTTGCGGTGGTGGTGGCGTTGGCGTTGGGCCGCCTGCTGCGCCCCGGGCGAAACGTGCTGCCCCACGGTCGGCCTGCGCTGGCGCTGGTGGCCGCGGTGCTGGCCGGGCTGGGGCTGGCGCTGCTCGCGCTCGGCATGACCGCCGCGCCCTTCGACGCCGCGCTGTCGGATTACTTCGGCCAGCAATCCCTCGCCGCGGCCCACGGGCGCAATGTGGTGAATGTGATCATCGTGGACTTCCGCGGCCTCGACACCCTCGGCGAGATCGCCGTGGTGCTGCTGGCGGCGCTGGCCGCGGGCGGCATCCTGCGGCGGATGGGGAGGGCCGGGCGATGAGTGACGTCCGCCTCGGCACCCGCGAGATCCTCGTCGAACAACTGGTACGCCTTGTTTACTGGCCGCTGCTGCTGGCGGCGCTGGTGGTGTGGTTCCGCGGCCACAACGCGCCGGGGGGCGGCTTCATCGCCGGCCTGCTGGCGGTGGCGGCCACGGCCAGTTATGCGCTGACCTTTGGCGGGCGGGCCGCCCGGGCGCGGTTGCCCCTGGCGCCGGAGCGCCTCGCGGCGCTGGGCGTGGGGATGAGCGCACTGGCCGGTGTGCCGGCAATCGTCGCCGGGCAGCCCTTCCTCACCCATTTCAGCGGCGAGCTGCAACTGGCCGGCTTTGCGCTGCCGTGGTCCACGGTGATGCTCTTCGACCTGGGCGTGATGCTGTGCGTGTGGGGCGGCCTCGCGGCGCTTGTGCTGGCGCTTGGGAGGAAAACATGAACGCGTGGCTGCTGGCGCTCGCCATCGGCCTGTGCGGCGGCGCTGCCGTGTGGCTGATCCTTGCCCGTGACCTGCTGCGGGTGGTGGTGGGCCTCGCGCTGGCCGGCACCGCGGTCAATCTCTTCGTGCTGATGGCCGGCCGCGTGGGCTCGGGCGTGCCGGCGATCATGGCCGACGCCGAGACGGTGCTCGCGGCCACCGCGGCCAACCCGCTGCCCCAGGCGCTGGTGCTCACCGCCATCGTGATCGGCTTCGCCTTCGTGTGCTTCGCGCTGGTGCTGTTGATGGCGCTGCTGGCAAAGCGGCCCGAGGGCGACGTGGATCGTCTCGCTGATGCCGAATCCGGCGCCGGCCCCGACGGCAAGCCGCAGCCCTTCTACGCGGAGCGCCGGGCATGAGCGGAGCGCTCGCCAACCTCGCCCTCGCGCCGGTGCTGGTGCCGCTGACGGGCGCCGTCGGCTGCGTGCTGCTGGCCGGACGGCCGCGGCTGGCGGAGGGCTTCAGCCTGCTGGCCGGGCTCGTCAGTCTGCTGATGGCGCTGCTCGTGCTGCAGGCGGTGGGCGAGCACGGCCGGCTGGCGCTGATCCTCGGCAACTGGGCGTGGCCCTTCGGGATCGAGTTTGTGGTCGATCGCCTGTCGGCGGGGATGATCGCAGTCTCCGCGCTGATCGCGCTGGTGTGCCTCGTCTTCCAGGCGGCGCGGGTCGATCCGGCAGACAGGCGCTCGGCGGCGCTGCCGCTGGTACATGGGCTGATGGCCGGGGTCGGCGGGGCGTTTGCTACCGGGGACCTGTTCAATCTTTACGTGTGGTTCGAGGTGATGCTGATCGCCGCGTTGGGCCTGCTGGTCCATCGGGGGCGCGTCGCCGCGCTGGACGGCACGCTGCGCTATCTGGTGCTCAACATGGTGGGCACGCTGGTGCTGCTCACCGGCATCGCGGTGGTGTATGGCGCCACCGGCCAACTCAACTTTGCGGCCCTGGCCCAGGCGCCCGCGAGCCCGCTGCTGGCGGCGGGCGTGGCGCTCCTGACGGTGGCCTTCCTGGCCAAGGCGGCGGCGTTTCCGGTGTTCTCGTGGATGCCGGCGGCCTACCACGTGCTGCCGGCGCCGGTGCTGGCGCTGTTCGCCGGGCTGCTCAGCAAGGTGGGCGTGTATGCGCTGTTGCGGCTTTTCGGGCAGGTCTTTCCGGCGGCGATGGCCCACTGGCAGGCTGTGCTGGGCGCGGTGGCGGTGGCGACGATGCTGGCCGGCGCGCTGGGCGCGGCGTGGCACTGGGATCTGCGGCGCATCCTGGCCTTTCACATCGTCAGCCAGATCGGCTACCTGATCCTCGCGGTGGCGTTGGCCACCCCGGCCGGCTACGCGGCGGCGATCTTCTACACGATCCACCACATCATCGTGAAGGCCAACCTGTTCCTGATCGCCGCGCTGGTGTGCCGCGTGGCCGGCAGCTACGACCTGCGGCGGATCGGCGGCGTGGCGGCGGCGCGGCCGCTCCTGGCGATCATCTTTGCGGTGCCGGCCTTGTCGCTGGTGGGCATTCCGCCCCTGTCGGGCTTCTGGGCCAAGTTCCTGGTGCTGCGCGAGAGCTTCGCCGGCGGCCACTGGGTGTGGGGCGGCGCGGCGCTGGTCACCGGAGTGCTGACGCTCTACTCGATGAGCAAGATCTGGATCGAGGCTTTCTGGAAACCCCATCCCGCGCCGGTGGCGGTGGGCCGGCTGCCCCTTGCGGCGCTGGCCTCGGTGGCGCTGCTGGCGGCGATCACCGCCGGCATCGGGCTGTTCCCGCAGACCCTGCTGGGCTTTGCCGGGCAGGCCGCGGCGGGCCTTGTGGAGGTGACGCGATGAGGCGCGTGGCGGCGGCCGTGGTGCTTGCGGTGTCGTTTGTGTGGCAGCTGGCGCTGTCCGGGCTGGCGACCCTGCGGATCATCCTCGCCCCGTGCGCGCCCGCGCAGCCGGTGTTGATGCACTACGAGTTTGCGCCGATGACCGAAGCCGGCGCGGCGCTGCTGGCGAGCCTCGTCACCCTCACGCCGGGCTCGACGGTGGTGGATATCGACATGGAAACACGCAGCCTGCTGGTGCATCTGCTCGACGGGCGCGACCAGGCCGGCACGGCCGAGGGCATCCGCCGCCATTTCGAGCGCCACGTGCGGGTGCTGTGCGGGGGGCAATCATGAACGCGCTGTTGATCGGCCTGCTGGCCGTGGCGGTGGTGTTGGCGGTGATCCGCCTCCTGCGCGGCCCGACCGACGCGGATCGGGTGGTGGCCTTCGATCTGCTGTCGGCGTGCGGCATTGCAGCGTGCGCACTGGCGGCGGCGATCACTGGCCGGGTGCTGTATCTCGACGTGGCGCTGGGTGTGGCGGTGGTGGCCTTCGTGGGCACCTTGGCGTGGGCGCGGGCAGTGGAGAAGCGGGGAGGTCGGCGTGGCTGAGGGCCTGATGCTGCTGGGCATGGTGCTGCTGGTGATCGCCGCGGTGGGGCTGCTGCGCCTGCCGGATGCCCTGTCGCGCCAGCACGCGGCCACCAAGGCGGCCACGCTGGCGCTGGGCGTACTGCTGATCGGCGTGGCGATCAAGGGCGGCGGGCTGGATTGGGCGCTGCGGGCGCTGGGAATCTTCGTGGCGCTGCTTGTCACGCTGCCGGCGGCTTCGCACCTGCTGGCCCGGGCCGCGCTGCGCGAGCGGGACCGCGGGCCCCACTGAGCCGGGGGCTTCAGGCCGGCGTCTGGAAGGCCGGGCGGCCGTTGGCGTAGCCGGCCTCGATCTCCTCGACCACCACCCGCCAGATCGGCTTGATGAAGAAACGCAGGTTCTTGATGACGTGATCCACGTTCATCATCGACGGAACGCGGGTGCCCCGGTGCTCCACCGGGCCGCCGATCTGGGTGATCTTCACGCCGAGCTTCGAGAAGTGGTCGGCGAGGCGCGGCTCGGTGAGCATGAACAGGGTTTCGATGCCCTCGTGCTTGGCCAGCGCAACCACCGCCAGATACAGGCCGATCGGGATGTACGGAAAGCGGGGCTGCTCCTTGGTGCCGAAGTCGTCTTCGGAGAGTGCCAGGGCGGTTTTGGTCTCGCCCTTCCGGCGGCGGTAGTGGGCGCGCACGGCAAGGCGCGAGACTTCTGCGATGGAGCCGCGGGGCTCCTTCGCGGGGTCGATGATGGAGCGGTCGAGGGTGGCGCGGCAGGCGTGCTCGAAGGGCAGGGGGTGGGCCGGGTCTTCCGGTCGGGCCATCACCAGGCGGTTGCAGCCAACCAGGATGCGCGGCTCGGTCGAGGTGCGCAGCAGGCAGTGCAGGCTGTGGCGGTCGTTGTCGTCGATCTCGCGGCGGTCGGGCCGGACCGGCTCGAAGCCCAGCTCCTCGCAATAGACTTCATGGCGGATGCCATAAACGTCGTTGCGCAGGTCGTCGCTGAAGGCGGCGGCGACTTCGAAGTATTTCTTGAAGCCTTCCCCCAGACTGAAACGATCAAGTAGCGACATGGCTGATGGGCCTCTTCTGGTTATACGGAATGGGTGTATCGATCATCAACGACCCCGGCTCGGAGACCTGAAGGGCCGATCGGTATGGCCGGCCCGATCCGTCCGACGGACGGCGGCCTGGATGGGCAACCGGGCCGGATGCGGGCGCGAACTGTCGTATCATAATGTTTCCTGGTCCGACGGATTCGATACGCATGCCCGACGCCAACGCAAACTTTGATTACCACGAGGCCTTTGCCCGCAACATCGGCTGGGTCACCGAGGCCGAGCAGGCCGCGCTGCGCGGCAAGCGCATTGCCATCGCCGGCATGGGCGGCGTCGGCGGCGTGCATCTGCTCACCCTCACCCGGCTCGGCATCGGCGCCTTCAACATCGCCGACATGGACACCTTCGACGTGGTGAACTTCAACCGTCAGGCGGGCGCGTCCATGTCGACGGTCGGCCAGCCGAAGGCCGAGGTGATGGCCCGGATGGCGAAGGACATCAACCCCGAACTCGACATCCGGATCTTCGACAAAGGCGTCGACGCTTCCAATCTGGACGATTTCCTGTCCGGCGTCGACCTCTATGTAGACGGCCTGGATTTCTTTGCGTTCAAGGCCCGCCGCGATACTTTCTATGCCTGCCACCGGCTGGGCGTGCCGGCGGTCACCGCGGCGCCGCTGGGCATGGGCACGGCGGTGCTGTCCTTCCTGCCGGGGCACATGTCGTTCGAAGAGTACTTCCGCCTCGAAGGCTGCGACGAGGACGAGATGGCGGTGCGCTTCCTCCTAGGCCTGTCGCCGGCGATGCTCCAGCGTGGCTATCTGGCCGACCCGACGCGGGTGGATTTCAACGCCCGGCGTGGCCCCAGCACCATCGCCGCGTGTCAGCTGTGCGCCGGCGTGACGGCCACCGAAGCCCTGAAGATCCTCCTCGGCCGTGGCAAGGTGCTGTGCGCCCCGTGGGGCTTTCACTTCGACGCCTACAGCAACCGCTACATAAAAACCTGGCGACCGGGCGGCAACCGCAACCCGATCCAGCAGATTGGCCTGTTCATCGCCCGCCGTCAGCTTAAGGCGATGCGCCAGGGCAAGTTTGCCAGCACCGCCTGATCCAACCTTCCGCGCCCCGCGTTTCCGATCCAGGAGAGCCCTCGATGGCCAGCCGTGAAACCCTGCTGAAAATCCTCGACCTGGCCCGCTGGGCCCCCAGTGGCGACAACACCCAGCCCTGGCGTTTCGAGATCGTCGCCGACGACCATATCGCCATCCACGGCAACGACACCCGCGAGTGGTGTCTCTACGATTTCAACGGCCACGCCAGCCACATGGCCCACGGCGCGCTGCTCGAAACCCTGCGCATCGCCGCGACCGGCGAGGGCCTTGCTGCCAGCTGGCAGCTGCGCCCGGGCAGCCCCGACAAGGCGCCGGTGTTCGACGTGAAGCTCGCTCCCGCGCCGGGCATCGCCCCCGATCCGCTCCTGCCCTTCATCGAGAGCCGCACCGTGCAGCGCCGGCCGATGCGCACCACGCCGCTCACCACCGCCCAGCGCAGCGCCCTGGCCGCGGCACCGGGCGCGGGCTACAGCGTGCAGTTCTTCGAATCCGGCGCCGAGCGCCGCCAGGTGGCGGGCCTCTTGTGGCGCAACGCCTACCTGCGCCTCACCTGCCCTGAGGCCTACCCGGTGCACAAGGAGATCATCGAGTGGCGCACCCGCTTCAGCAAGGACCGCATCCCCGAGCAGGCCGTGGGCGTCGATGGCGCCACCGCCCGGCTGATGGAGTGGGTGATGGCGAGCTGGGGCCGTGTGCAGTTCTTCAACAAGTATCTTGGCGGCACCATCGCGCCGCGGGTGCAGCTCGACTACATCCCGGCCATCGCCTGCGCCGCCCACGTGCTGGTGAAGGCCGACGTGCCGGCCCAGGGCGTCGAGGCCCACGTGCGCGGCGGCATTGCGCTGCAACGGGTGTGGCTCACCGCCGCTTCGGTGGGCCTGCACCTGCAGCCCGAGATGACGCCGCTGATCTTCCGCTGGTACGCCCGCGCCGGCCTGAGCTTCTCGGCCCTGCCCGAGATCCAGCAGGGCGCCGCGGCGCTTGCCGATGAGTTCGAGCGCATCGGCGGCTTTGGCCACGACCAGGGCCTGACCTTCTTCTGCCGCGTCGGGGTGAGCGATCCGCCCAAATCCCGCTCCCTGCGCAAGAGCGTCGAGGAACTCATCCTGCCTGGCCGATGAGCCACGATCACGCCCATCACGGCCACGCCTGCAGCCACGCTCACGGGCACGGCCACAGTCATGGCGGCCACGGCCATCACCACGGGCCGGCGTCCTACGACCGGGCCTTCGCCATCGGCATCGCCCTCAACATCGGCTTCGTGCTGGTCGAGGCCTTCTATGGCTGGATGTCCGGCTCCCTCGCGCTGCTGGCCGATGCCGGCCACAACCTGTCCGACGTCGCCGGGCTGATCCTCGCCTGGGGCGCCAGCGCAGCGGCGCGCCTGCGCCCGACCCACAAGTTCACCTACGGCTGGGCGCGGGCCTCGATCCTCGCGGCACTCGCCAACGGCGTGCTGTTGCTGCTGGCGATGGGCGCCCTGGCCCTCGAGGCCGTGCAGCGCCTGCAGTCGCCCGAGCCGGTGGCCGGCTGGACGGTGATCGTCGTCGCGGCGATCGGGGTGGTGATCAACGGCATCACCGCCGTGCTGTTCATGTCTGGCAGCAAGGACGACCTGAACATCCGCGGCGCCTTCCTGCACATGGCGGCCGATGCGCTGGTGTCCCTCGGCGTGGTGGCCGCCGGGGCGCTGTACCTGCACTTCGGCTGGGCGTGGCTCGATCCGGTGGTCAGTCTGGCGATCGCCGCGGTGATCGTGGTTGGATCGTGGGGGCTGTTCCGTCAGTCGCTGCACCTGGCCTTCGACGGCGTGCCGGAGGGCATCGATCTCGTCGATGTGCACACCTGGCTTGCCGGCCTGCCCGGCGTTGCGGACGTGCACGACCTGCACATCTGGGCGCTGGGCACGTCCGAAACCGCGCTGTCGGTGCATCTGGTGATGCCCGGCGGCCACCCGGGCGATGCCTTCCTGATCGATGTGGCCGAAGGGCTGGCGCACCGCTTCCGCATCCACCACCCCACCATCCAGATCGAGCTCGCCGGGGTGGACGACGGCTGCGCCAAGCCTGCGGCGCTGGGCTGAGGCGAGGCCATGTCCACCCTTCCGACACCGCGCACCCGGGTTCATGTCGTGCTCGGGTCGGGCGGCGTCAAGACCCTGGCCTATGTGGGCGCGCTGGCGGTGCTCGAAGAGGCCGGCATCGAGTTTGCAAGCATCTCGGCCTGCTCGGCGGGCAGCCTGATCGGCGCCCTCGTCGCCACCGGCCTGCCGATGCGCGAAGTGCAGGCGCGGGTCGAGGCCGTCGATCTGCGCCGTCTGCTGGGCAAGCCCAGCCTGCCCGGGCCGCTGCGCTACGTGTCCTGGCTGCGCTGGCCCTTCGCGCCTTACGACAGCGACGCGGTGGTGCAGATCATGGAAGACCTGATCGGCCCCGGCAAAACCTTCGGTGAGATGGCGATCCCCTTCGCCACGGCGGGCATCGACCTGCTCTCGAAGCAGCTCCTCGTGTATGCCAGCGAAACCCACGCCGACATGAAGGTGACCGAGGCGGTGCGCATTGCGGTGGGCATCCCGCTGTTCTTCCCGCCCCACGAAGCCGGCGGGCGGGTGGTGGTGGATGCGGCCATCGCCACCCACTGCCCGATCTGGATGGTCGGGCGCTTTGACGACGAGTTCCCCATCGTGGCGCTTCAGCCGGCGGACGCGCCGGTCACCACGCCGCCCCAGGGCATCGGCCGCTTCATCAAGACCATCGTTGGCGCCGGCGTGGCCAGCCGCGACCACTATCTCATCGACGAAATCCCCCGGGCGCGGCTCATCGAGGTGCCGGTGTTCGATCTGGAGATGGAGCAGTTCGACGCCGCCCAGACGCGCAAGCCCTACCTCTTCGAAGCCGGGCGCCGCGCCGCCACGGCCTGCCTGCGCGACTGGGGAAACGACCTCTCCGGCGAGCGCCGGCGGGCCCAGACGGGCAGCCGGCCTGCCGACCGCGTCCACGACGAGCGGGCCGTGATGACCGCCTCGGCGATGATGCGCGGCTTCGCCAACCGCCTGTCGCGCATCTCCCGCAGCCAGCTCTTCATCAGCTACAGCCACCGGGACAAGGCCTGGCTGGACGTGGTCAAGGCGCCGCTCGAACCCTATGTCGAGCTGCGCGGCCTGCAGGTGTGGGACGATACCCGGATCGAGGCCGGCGAGATGTGGCGCGACGCCATCGACCGGGCGCTGGCCTCCACCCGTGTCGCCCTGCTGCTGGTGTCGCCGGGCTTTCTGGCCTCGCCCTTCATCCGCAGCGAGGAGCTGGGCTTCTTCCTCGAGGCCGCGGCCCGCTACGCGGTCAAGGTGCGCTGGGTGCTCCTCAGTGCGATCGGCGATGCGCCGAATCCGGTGGGGCACATCCAGGCCATGCACGACATGGCCACGCCTCTCGATGCCCTGTCGGCGCCCGATCTGGTCCGCGCCCTGGCGGCCATCGCGCGCCAGCTGGCGGCTGATCTGGACGGCTGAGGTTCAGCGCGTCGCCCTGGCCAGAAAGCGGTCCAGCGCCGCGCCGAAGGCCTGCCGGTCGGCCTGGCTGAAGGCCGCCGGGCCGCCGGTCTGCACCCCGCTGCTGCGCAGCTCTTCCAGAAAATTCCGCATCGACAGCCGCTCGGCGATGTTGGCCGCGGTGTACATCTCGCCCCGCGGGTTGAGGGCGTGGGCCTGGCGTTCCAGCACCGCCGCGGCCAGCGGAATGTCGGCGGTGATCACCAGATCGCCCGCCGCCAGCGTATCGACGATGTGGGCGTCGGCCACGTCGAAGCCAGATGGCACCTGAATCGCCCGGATGAAGCGCGACGGCGGCGTGCGCAGCAGCCGGTTGGCCACCACGAAGGTCTGGATCTGCAGGCGTTCGGCGGCGCGGACGATGATGTCCTTGACCACGGCCGGGCAGGCGTCGGCGTCGATCCAGATTTGCATGATGCGTGGGGCGTGAGAGGGAAGGGCGCCAGTGTAACCCCGGCCGCGCCGGCGTTTCTGTTGCCGAAAAACAACGGATTCCGGTGGCCCCCAGCGGAAAACCCTCAATTCGCCCGGTGTCCGACCGTTAATCGCGGCATTGTGCACAGCAATATAAGCAAAGACGGACTAGTTTGAAGTCACGCCGTCGATCAGTGCTGTAGCCCAAGAGAGAAAAAAGAGGAGACAAGGCGCCGGCTCGAACCCCAGGTTCGGGTTGTGTCGCACCGGGCGAGGGATGCGTCCCCCGCGCAGGTGCCCCACGACCAGCCGGCTGGTGGTTGATTCACCGCGGTCTCCTCATCATGACGCGTTCCATCGAACAGACCGGGCTCTTCCAGCCCGACGCCGCCGCCCCGGCCATTCCGGGCATTCCGGCTGCGGTTTCCCATCCCGCCCACGCCGCCCGCCGCCTGAAGAAGAGCCGCTGGCCGGCCCGGCTCGACCTGCTCCAGAGCGCCTCCGGGCTGTTTCTGGCGGTCTTTCTGGTGGCGCACATGTTCTTCGTGTCGTCCATCCTCATCAGCCGCGATGCCTTCTACACCGTCGCCCGCTTCTTCGAGGCCGGCTGGCTGTTCGGCACGCCCCAGCCGTGGGTCGTGTCGTGCGTGGTGGGCTTCGTGCTGGCGGTCTTCGTCGGCCACGCGTGGCTGGCGCTGCGCAAGTTTCCCGCCAACTGGCGCCAGTACCGGGCCTTTGCCGAGCATCGCCGGCAGCTGCGCCACAGCGACACCGGCCTGTGGTGGCTGCAGTTGTGGACCGGCTTTGCGCTGTTCTTTCTGGGCTCCGTGCACCTCTACGGCATGCTCGTCCATCCCGAGCTGATCGGCCCCTATGAATCCGCCGACCGCATCTGGACGGGCACCATGTGGCCGCTCTACCTGCTGCTGCTGTTCGCGGTCGAGCTTCACGGCAGCGTCGGCCTGTACCGGCTGGCCCTCAAGTGGGGCTGGCTCGAAGGGCGCGACCCGGCCGCCAGCCGGCGCCGCCTGCGGGCGGTGAAGACGGCCTTCAGCGTGTTCTTCGTGGGCCTCGGCCTCGTCACCCTGCTGGCCTACGTTCAGCTGGGCATCGCCCATGCCGACCGCGCCGGCGAACCCTACGTGCCCACCGCGGCCAAGACCGCCCGGGGCTGACCATGCGCATCCACTACACCGACGTGCTGGTGATCGGCGGCGGCCTCGCGGGCCTTCGCGCTGCCGTGGGCGCCCGGCGCCGCGGCCACGACGTGATCATCCTGAGCCTCGTCCCGCCCAAGCGGTCCCACTCGGCCGCGGCCCAGGGTGGCATGCAGGCCAGCCTCGGCAACACCGCCATGGGCGCCGGCGACAACGAGGACGTGCACTTTGAAGACACCGTGCGCGGCTCCGACTGGGGCTGCGACCAGCAGGTGGCGCGCCTCTTCGTGCACACAGCCCCCCAGGCCGTGCGCGAACTCGCCGCCTGGGGCGTGCCCTGGAACCGCATCCAGGCCGGCCCCCGGGAGGTGGTGATGGACGGCCAGCGGGTGACGCTCACCGAACCCGCCGCCATGCACGGCCTCATCGCCGCGCGGGATTTTGGCGGCACCAAGAAGTGGCGCACCTGCTTCGTCTCGGATGGCACCGGCCACGCCATGCTCTACGCGGTCTCCGACCAGGCCGTGGCCGAAAGCATCCCGGTGCATGAGCGCACCGAAGCCATCGCGCTGATCCATGACGGCCAGCGCTGCCACGGCGCCATCGTGCGCGATCTCGTCACCGGCGAACTCTCGGCTTACGTGGCCAAGGCCACCTGCATCGCCACCGGCGGCTTCGGGCGGATCTACCGGGTCAGCTCCAACGCCGTCATCAACGAAGGCATCGGCGCCGCCATTGCGCTGGAGACCGGCGTGGTGCCCCTGGGCAACTTGGAGGCGGTGCAGTTTCACCCGACCACCATCTTCCCCGCCGGCATCCTCGTCACCGAAGGGTGCCGGGGCGACGGCGGGCTGCTGCGCGACGCCAAGGGCCACCGCTTCATGCCCGACTACGAGCCCGAAAAGCGCGAGCTGGCCTCCCGCGATGTGGTGTCGCGGCGTATGGAAGAGCACATCCGCGCCGGCCACGGGGTGAAGACCCGCTTCGGCGAACACCTGTGGCTGGACATCACCCTGCTCGGCAAGGCCCACATCGACGGCCGCCTGCGCGAGGTGAAGGAGATCTGCCAGCACTTCCTGGGCATCGACCCGGCCCGCGACATGATCCCCGTGCGCCCGGCCCAGCATTACTCGATGGGCGGTATCCGCACCGACGCCGCGGGGCACGCCCGCGGCCTTGCCGGCCTGTTCGCCTGTGGCGAGGCCGCCTGCTGGGATCTCCACGGCTTCAACCGGCTGGGTGGCAACTCGGTGGCCGAAACGGTCGTCGCCGGCATGATCGTCGGCGAGAAGATGGCCGACTTCGTGGAATCCGACGCAGGCGATCTGCATGTCTCCACCGCCCTCGTGCGGGAGTTCCTCGAACGGGAGCAGGCAAAGCTCGACACTTTGCTGCATGGCAACGGAAGCGAAAGCGCAGCCGAACTCACACGACGGATGCAGGACATCATGACCGAGAAGGTGGGCATCTTCCGCCGCGGCGATCTGCTCGAATCCGCGGTGACAGAACTCCGGCAACTGCTGGAGAAGAGCCGCCACATCGGCATCGCCACCCGCCGCCCCGGCAGCAACCCCGAGCTGGTGGCCGCCTACCGGGTGCAGAAGATGCTCAAGCTCGCCCTGTGCGTGGCCCACGGCGCGCTCACCCGCACCGAGAGCCGCGGCGCCCACTACCGCGAGGACTACCCCGCCCGCGACGACGCCAACTGGCTCAAGCGCACCCTCGCCACCTGGCACGGCGACGACACCCTGCCGACCCTCGCCTGGGAAGACCTGGACGTGGCGGCGATGGAGCTGCCCCCCGGCTGGCGCGGCTACGGCGCCCGCAACGCCATCGAACACCCGGCCACGGCTATCCGCGCGGACGAGATCAACGCCATCCGCAAAGCCTTCGGCCACGCCGACCGATACACCCTGCAACACGCCCTGATGCCCTTCGACCATCTGCTCCCGGAACGCTACCGGGGCCGCAACGAAAGGCCCGGAGACGACACACCATGAACGCTCCCATGTCCCACGTCCGCACCGTCACCCTCCATCTGCGCACCCTCACCGGCGGTTCCACCCCGGTCGAGATCGTCGAAACCCCCGACATGACCCTGCTGGGCGCCATCAAACAGGCCAAGGGCGCACTGCCGCCCACCTGGGCCGACACCTTCATGTGCCACTCCGGCGCCTGCAACACCTGCAGTGTGACGATCAACGGCGTGCCCGGCGTGCCCTGTACCGCCTTCATCCGCGACCTGGGCCGCGACATCGCCGTCGCCCCCGGCATCCACGCCGAAGGCTGGGACGGCCTGCGTACCCCCGTGCGCGGCGGCCACTGAGCCCGCCCCCGCCCCCCCCCGCGAAAGGCCCCGCCATGACAGCCCCCCGCAGCCTCACCCTGCGCATCCTGCGCAGCAGCCCGGGCGAGGGCATCGCCCCCCACTGGCAGGATTTCCTCGTGGAGGAAGCCGAGGGCATGACCCTCTTCCTTGCCCTGGGCGAAGTCCGCGAGCGCCTCGACCCCTCGCTGCAGTTCGACTTCGTGTGCCGCGCCGGCATCTGCGGCAGCTGCGCGATGCTCGTCAACGGCAAGCCCACCCTCGCGTGCCGCTGCCTCACCCGCGACCTCGACCCCCTCATCACCCTGGCGCCCCTGCCGGTGTTCGAGCTGATCGGCGATCTGTCGGTGAACACCGGCAAGTGGATGCGTGGCACCGCCGAACGCCTCGAAACCTGGATCCACAGCCAGGAAGAAACCGCCCTCACCGCGGTGGAGGCCCCGATGGAGCCGGCCCTCGCCGAAGCCATCTACGAGCTCGACCGCTGCATCGAATGCGGCTGCTGCATCGCCGGCTGCGGCACCGCCCAGATGCGCCCGGATTTCGTCGGCGCCGTCGGCCTCAACAAGATCGCCCGCTTCCGCCTCGACCCGCGGGACACCCGCAGCGACGACGACTTCTATGAACTCATCGGCGACGACACCGGCGTGTTCGGCTGCATGAGCCTCCTCGGCTGCCACGACGTATGCCCGAAGGGGCTGTCGCTGCAGACGCAGATCGCGTTTTTGCGCCGCAAGATGGCGGTGGTCGGCATCAAGTAGGCCGCCCGGCCGATCCGGCCGCCGGTGTCCGCCGGCGGCCCATTTTCTTCCGATTGGTTTCTCCGTTTGTGCCGCGTGGGTGCGCCCCGTGGCCTGTCGGCCCGCGCGTGTCGCAATCACTTAATTTTATTCAATCATTTAATTAATCTTTGTATGATTGCAGCTCCACGGCGCAGCCCCTGACCTCCATCCCTCTGGCTCTCCGGTTTCATCTTTTGAAGCATTCGCGCGATGGCTAACCTGATTACTCCGCGGGACTTGCCCACCTGGGTGCCAGGCCGGATCACCTCGTCGAGCGACGGTCTGGGCTGGAAGAACGTCGGGCACCGGGCCTACCGCTACACCGGGCTCGACGTGCCGATCCCGCCGATGGATCACTTCATGGTGGTGCGCTACCACGCGGGCGTCACGCCGATGGACCGCTGCGTCGAGGGGCGCTGGAGCCGCAAGCGCTGCACGCCCGGCGACTTCTCGCTGCTCACCCGCTCTGAGTCGTCCCACTGGCACTGGACCCAGTGCATCGAGGTCTCCCACACCTATCTCTCCGAAGCCCTGATGGCCCGCGTGGCCTCCGACGTCACCGAGCGCAGCGTGGCCGAGGTGCGGCTGCACGACGTGCTGCAGGGGCAGGACCCGGTGGTCACGCAGATCGTCGATTCGATCACCCTCGAGGCGCGCCAGCGCGGGCTGGGCGGCAGCCTCTACGTGGAGGCGCTGTCGATCCAGCTGGCGGTGCATCTGTTCCGCAAGTACGCGCGCTTCACCTTCCGCGACGAGATGCCCGCCGGCCCGCTGTCGCCCAGCCGGGTGCGGCGGCTCGAGGAGTTCGTCGAAACCCACCTGCACGAAGGCATCACCATCGAGCAGATGGCCGAGACCCTCGGGCTCGGGATCTGGACCTTCACCAAGCACTTCCGCGCCTCGATGGGCTGTTCGCCCTACGAGTTCGTGATGACGCGTCGGGTCGAGCGGGCTGCGCGCCTGCTCACCACCCGCGGGCTGGCCATCAAGGAAGTGGCCGCCATGTGCGGCTTTGCCGACCAGGCCCACCTGACCCGCGTGATGCGTGCGCGGCTGGGCACCACGCCAGCCCGGCTGAAGAAGGACGGCGGCGCCTGACGCGGCGTTCGTCGGCCGTCCTGCAAGCCACGGTCTCTCCCAAACCCCCTCAGCGCCACCCAAAAAAAATGGCGCACCAGGTTGCCCTGATGCGCCGCAAAGGCACCCGCGGGGAGCGCCGGTGCCGTCGCGTCCCTGCTGAAGGACGACGTCACCTTTTCGGAGGTGGTGCTAGCGGGCGAGGAGTTCCCGCAGATGGCTGTCCACTTCGGCAATGGCGTGGGCGTCGGTGCCGAACAGGGCGAGGTGGCCGTCGATGCTGCTCACGGGGCGGAACTCGCTGTTCGGGATCAACTGCTGCTCGGCCACGCAGTCGCTGGGTGGAAAGAACATGTCGTGGCTGATCGGCATCACGAAGGTCTTGGCCTTGATGCGGCCCAGGGCTTCGGCGAGATTGCCGCCGGTGTGGCGGCTCACGTCGCCGCGCTGCCACTTCCAGGCCATGGCGAGCAGGTTGTTCGGGTCCATCGGGCCGAAGTAGCCGGTCATGAACTGGTCCACGAAGGCCGGCACCGATTCGAAGCCCAGCACCCGGTGGCGCCCGCAGCGGAAGAACTCCGTGCTCCAGCCCATCACCGTCCAGATCTTGGCGTGGCGCTTGAGGCCCGCCGCCACGTCGGCCGCCGATGAATAGTCGCCGTTGCGGAAACCCGGGTCGGTGGTGATCGCCTCGACAAGGGTCTCGGTGAACACGAAGTCATGCTCGGTGTTGCAGGCGGTGCCGGCGATGGGCGCGGCGCGCTCGACCATGTCCGGGTAGCGCACCGCCCATTCGTAGGTCTGCTGGGCGCCCATCGAGCCGCCCACCACCAGCGCCAGGCGGTCGATGCCGAAGTGTTCGGTGAGCAGCCGGTGCTGGGCGCGCACGTCGTCGCCGATGCGCACTTTCGGAAAGTTCGGCCCGGCGATGGCGGCCGGCGCGTTGCTCGGCGACAGGGACAGGCCGTTGCCGATCTGGTTCACCACGATGATGAAGTAGCGCGTCGGGTCGAGGGCGTGGCCCGGCCCGATGTACACCTGCTCCATGATCTTGCTGGTGCCGGAATACCAGGTGGGCACCAGGATGGCGTTGTCCCGGGCGGCGTTGAGGTTGCCGTGGGTGGCCACGGCGAGGGTGCAGTCGGGCAGCACGCCACCTTCCTCCAGCTCCAGCGAGCCGATGTTGATGGTCTTGAACGGACCGTGGTTGTCCTGGCTGTAATAGTTGTTCATGTCGATTTCCTCCGGTGGGTGCCCGGCCGCGCAGGGCGGCCGGTGCTGCGGGGTGGGGGCTCAGCGCGCGGTGTAGCCGCCGTCGATGACCAGCTCGGCGCCGGTCACCCAGCGCGACTCGTCCGACGCCAGGTAGACCGCGCCCCAGGCGATATCGTCCGGGGTGCCGGTGCCGCCCAGCGGATGCAGGGCGTCGAGGCTGGCCTTGGCGGCGCTGCGCTCCAGGCCGGCGTCGTGCACGTAGCGGTCCACCAGCGCCGTGAAGATGAAGCCCGGATGGATCGAGTTCACCCGGATGCGCTCGCTGGCGTAGGTCAGCGCGTCGTTCTTGCTCATGCAGCGCACGGCGCCCTTGGCCGCGTGGTAGGGCGGAATGTCGCCGCCGCCGACGATGCCGTAGATCGACGAGATGTTGATCACCGAGCCGCCGCCCGCCTGGCGCAGGTAGGGGATGACGTGCTTGGTGCACAAAAAGACCGCGGTCGCATCGACGGCCATCACGCGGTTCCACTCGGCCAGGGAGAGGCGGTCGGTGGGCACGTTCTCGCCCTCGATGCCGGCGTTGTTCACCAGCACGTCGAGGCGCCCGAAGGCTTCGAAGGCCGCCCGCAGCGCGGCGCTCACCTGGGCTTCGTCGGTGACGTCGGTCTGCACGAAGAGCGCCCGCCCGCCGCCCGCGGCGATACGTTCGGCCACCGCGCGGCCGTTGGGGTCGCGGTCGAGCACCGCAATGGCGGCGCCCTCGTCAGCCATGCGCTGGGCGATCGCCGCGCCCAGGCCGTTGCCACCGCCGGTGATGGCGGCGGCCTTGCCGGAAAGTCGGTTCATGTTGGGTGTCCTTTCCGCCTGGCTCAGCGCATCTCGAAGCCGGGGTAGCCCTGGCTCGCCAGCTGGTCGCACTTCTGGTTGTAGTTGCCCACCCCGCCGATGTACGACAGCAGCCGGCGCGGCTTGCCCTCGACGTTGGAGCCCATGTACCAGGAGTCGGTCTTCACCACGAGGGTTTTGTTGGCCGTCTCGTCGTGGTGCTGCACCCATTCGTCCTGCAGGGATTCGGTGGCCTCGACGACCTTCTTGCCGTTGCGGCGGGCGTAGTCGATGCAGTCGGTGATCCAGTCCACCTGCTGTTGCAGGCAGGTGGTCATGTTGCACAGGGCGGCGGAGGGGGCGAGGGGCGCGCCGGTGGTGAACAGGTTGGGGTAGCCGTGCACCTGCAGGCCCATCGCGGTGCGGATCTCCTGGCCCCATTCGGCCTTCAGGGAGCGCCCGTCGCGGCCGCGGATGTCGATCCGGGTGAGGGCGCCGGAGCCGGCGTCGAAGCCCACCGCGAGGATGATCACGTCTGCTTCGTGGATCACCCCGTCGGCGGTCTGGATGCCCTCGGGCACCACCCGCTCGATGGGCACCGTGCGGCAATCCACCGCCGTCACGTTGGGCTGCAGGTACACCTCCAGATACTTGTTCTCCAGCGGCACGCGGTGGGTGCCAAAGCCGTATTCGGTGGGGATCAGCAGATCGCACAGCGCCGGGTTGTGGTGCAGGCGCTCGCGCATCTTGGCGCGGACGAACACCGACACCTCCTCGCTCACTTCCTCGTCGAAGAACATCTCGGGGAAGGACGCCAGCCACAGGGCGAGGGAGCCGTCTTCCCACAGATTCTCGAGCACCGCGGTGCGTTCTTCCGGCGTCTTCTCGGCCCACGGGCCGGCGTCGAAGTCGTAGTCGAAGCCGGCGAAGGTGCTGCGCACGCGGGCCTTGAGCTCATGGAAGCGCGAACCCCATTTCTCCCAGTCCGCGCCCGAGTACTTGGGGTTGCGCATCGGGATCACGTATTGCGGCGTGCGCACGAAAATCTTCATCGAGCCCACCTCCGGCGCGATGGTCTGGATCACCTGGATGCCGGTGGCGCCGGTGCCCACCACCGCCACGCGCTTGCCTTTCAGATCGACCGGCTCCTTCGGCCACAGGCCGGTGTGGAAGATCTGGCCCTTGAAGCTGGCCTGGCCCGGGAAGCGGTCGGACAGCGGCGCCGACAGCATGCCGCAGCAGGCGATCAGGAACTGGGCGGTGATCTTCTCGCCGGCGGCGGTCTCGATCCGCCACAGGTCGTTGGCCTCGTCGAAATGGGCCGAGGCGATCCGGGTGCTGAACTGGATGTCCTTCTTCAGATCGAGGGTGTCGGCCACGTAGTTGAGCCAGCGCTCGGTCTCGGGTTGGGCCGGGAAGCGCTCGGAGGGCTGCCACGATTTGTACAGCTCCTCCGAGAACCAATACTGGTAGATCTCGGCCTGGGAATCGAAGCGCGCGCCGGGGTAGCGGTTCCAGTACCAGGTGCCGCCGACGCCGGTGCCGGTCTCATAGGCGCGCACCTTCATGCCCATCTCCCGCAGGCGGTGCAGCTGATACAGCCCGGCAACGCCGGCGCCAATGATGAGGGCGTCCAGATGCGTCACCTCGTCGGTGGCGGCGGGGGTGCGGGTCGGCTGGGGGCTATTCGTGCTCATTTTGTCTCCTTCACTTTCTTGTGGTGTGGCCGTCCCCCGGGGTGGGGCAAGCCTGCGGAAGCGGAGCGGCGTCGGGGGCAAAGCCGCGACTGCTGCTGCCGTGGAGACAATCTAGGGGCAGGGCCTGCCGGCGATCTTGTCGATCCTTGGCGATCTTTTGAACGAAACGGGAAATCGCCCGATTTAGCCGCCCGGGCGGCGCAAACCCCTGTTTTTGCGTGATTAGAATCGGCCCGGCACAAGATCGGTGGCATGCCGGCGAGGTTGTGGAAAGGGCTGGCGGAAGGCGCCCGGGTCTCGTGCGATCAAGAAGAAACGGCCGGGCACATCCGGCCGCCCAACCCCACATCAAAGGAGATCCCCATGAACGCATCCCTCTGCCACGCCCCCGCCCGTCGCCGGCCCCTCGGCGCGCTACTCGCCGCCAGCCTGATCGCCGCCACGCTGCCCGGCGCTGCCTACGCGGTCGCCGTCGATCCCGGCGACTACACCTACCTGCCGCCCGGCACCGGGCTCGCGCTGCTCTACTACCAGCACGCGTCGGGCAAATCCCTGTATTCCGGCGGGCACAAGGTGTCCGGCAATGCCGATCTCGACGTGGACGTGGGCATCGCGCGGGGCGTGAAGTACGTGGATGTGGGCGGCGTCACCGTCGCCCCGCAGTTCCTGCTGCCCTTTGGCCGGGTGCGCACCGGCGGCGACCTGGGCGGGCTGGACGTGGCGAGTGGCATGGGCGACCTGATCCTCGCCTCCACCATCTTCCTGCTCAAGGACGACCCCGGCCGGCGCTCCTTCGGCATCACCCCGTGGCTGTGGCTGCCCACCGGCAAGTACGACCCGCAACGGGCCCTCAACCCCTTCGGCGAGAACCGCTGGAAGTTCGCGCTGCAGGGCGCCGCCGTGGTGCCCCTGGGCGAAAAGTTCACCCTCGACCTCGTGGGCGACATGCAGTGGTTTGGCGACAACACCCACTTCGGCACCGACCGCCGCACCCTCAGCCAGCGCCCCATGTGGGAAGCCCAGGCCCACCTGCGCTACCACGTCGCCCCCACCACCAGCCTCCACCTCACGCTGTCGCAACTGGCCGGCGGCGAGACCGAGGTGGACGGCGCCCGCCAGAACGACCGCCAGCGCCGCACCCGCGCCCTGGTCGGCGCCGGGCACTTCTTCGCCCCCGGCTGGCAGCTACTCGGCTCCGCCGGCCGAGATCTGGCGGTGGAAAACGGCGTGCGGGAGGATCTGCGGATCAATCTGCGGCTGATGAAGGTGTTCTGACGGGAATTGCATCAAGCCCGGCCGCCTGCCCCGCGCGGGTGGCCGGGGGCGGTGGGTCCGAGCGTGAAGCCTGATCGGGCGTCGGGATGTCGGACTGAAGTCCGACCTACAGATTCCGCGTGCCAAGCCCCTGTAGGTCGGACTTCAGTCCGACACGCCCACCCCGCAGCCCCACCAAATCTCCAATCCACCCAGCCTCAACAAAAAAAACCGGCCAGCAAGATCCCCCGCCTTTCCAGACAAATCCCCCATCGCCCCAGCCCTGCACGAAATCCGCCCAGCGTCATCCCGAACCTCGCCAGGTTTTCTCCGCAGCTCTCCAGCCCTGGGGCCATCCCCCCGAGGAAAATCCCGCCACGGAGATAAAAATTTCCGAAACCCTGCAGGAAAAACCCTTTTTCACGCAGGGGCTCGGCGAAATCGCAATTTTCGAGAAGACGCCGGCAATCAATTAATTCCGAATCGGCCAGAGGCTGCCCGAATCTGGAATTAATTAATTGCTCAGCGGTATTTCTCGACAAAGCCGCGAGCGATTTTTTAATAGCTGCGAGGAATTAAATTTAGGCCGGAAGCCGCAGAAAATATGCTGCCGGGCAATTTAACTGGAGCCCGGAGGGATTTTCCTGCGAAAGCCATGCCGGGCGCTGGGCTCAACCGGCGACTGGCGCCGCTTCAGGCGGGTCTTCCCCCCGCAGCTTCCCCCACACCTCATCGAGCAGGGCGCGGTACGTAGCGTCTTCCGGCACCGGGTGGATGGCGAGGTCGTCGAGGGCACCCTTGTAGAGCCGCTCCCCGCCGTCTTTCAGCGCCCGCTCCAGCTGCGGGCGGACCACCTCGACCGGCTCGCCGCGCAGGTGGGCGCAGTAGGCACGGTTGCCGAGGACGATTGGCTTGTCGTCGACGTCTGCTTCCGCTTGCTCAAACAGGCGGGCTGCCAGATCCAGGTCGGCTTGCCGTCGGTCCCGGATAGCCCAATCCGCTTTAGCCCGGCACAGCAGCATAAAGCCCACATCATTTCGCGCTTGACCTACCGGTACTCGCAGGGTCGTGTCCGTGGCGTAGCGGGCCTCAATGAGGTCTAAGGCGGCGATGGCTTCGGCGGTGCGTCCGAGTCGCTGAAGGGCGACGCCCTTGTTGACGAGCGCAGTTAGCACCGGCTCGCGCAGGGCTGTGTCGTGGGCGTGGCGAGCCTCGACAAGGTCGAAGGCGGCGACGGCTTCATCTAGATGTCCAAGGCGTTCGAGGGCGGCGCCCTTATTGTTCAGGGCCCATGCCGCGATGTGTGGTGGCGCATCAGGGGCCTCCAACACACGTTGCCAGTATTGGGCGGCATCTTCGAACTTGCTGTCCCCAAGGGCTGCAAAGGCGCGGTCATTCCAGTCGTTAAAAGAGTACTCAGCTTCCGCCTTGTGGCGCAGGTTTTCGGCCTGGGCCTGCAAAGCTTCGAGGGCTTCGGGTGAGGCGGGGGGCGTCGTCTGGCCGGCGGATTGTGCGATGGCAGCCTGGAGCTGCCGCTTGGCGTCTTCAGCCAGAGCATTCGTTTCGGCCATCGTTCTGTTGGTGTGAGCGATGAGCTTGTCGCTGAGCTGGGCCTTGAGCTGGTTGATCTCGTCTTCGAAGGTCTGGATGTGGGTACGGGAGTCGGCGGCAAAGTCTTCGGCGGCTTTGATCCGTTGTTTCAGGTCGGCTTCGTGGGTTTTCAGCCAGTCGTCGACGGCCTTCCTGGCTTCGTCCTGGGCTTCCTTGCGGGCCTTGGTGCTGGCGGTGTAGTAGCCGACGAAGCCGGCGATGATGGCGAGGAGGGTCAGGAGAATGCCGAACCAAGTGAGGGAAATGCTCACATCCCCGATCCGGTTTCCCTGCTGGTCGATCCGCTTGTCCTGGTTATCCACCCGCGTGCCCAGCGCGGCGACATCCTTCTGCAGGCTCTCCTTCGCCGCGTCCAGCTTGACCTGGGCGAGTTCCTTGTAGGCGTTGAAGTCGGATTCTGGGACGGTCTTGTCTTCGGCGCCCGCGGGGCCGGCGAGGGCAAGGGCGAGGAGGACGGGGGCGAGGAAATGGTGGGCGGTTTTCATCGTTCGGGTGCTTGCGCGATGGTTTGCCGGGAGCATAGCGCAGGAATGACGGGGCGGTGGGTGGGTGTCCGCGGGCGACTGAAGTCGCCCCTACAGATAACTCGCGTTATGTGAGCTTCGACGCGGCGTGCAAGGTCTCAGTCCGTAGGTCGGGTTAGCCCAGCGGGCGTAACCCGACGCGCCCGCATGACCCTGATGCGTCAGCGTTTCCATCGGCATCTTTTCCCGCGCTCGGTAGTCCTTGCTGGTGCGTCCCGTCCGCGTGGGATGGTGTTGTGGTGTCGGGTTACGCCCGGAGGGCTAACCCGACCTACGCCCGAGGGACAGGCTGGCGCCTGTCAGCTTGCCCACAGCAGCGCCGCGACCAGCGCTCGCCAGGGGGCGAACTGGGCGAGCCAGGTCTGGGTTTCCTTGGGCGTGGGCGGGGTGTCGTGGCCGAGGAGAGCCTGGAGTTTGCGGCGGACGGCCACGTCGCCGTGGAGGGAGCCATCCATCTGGGCGAAGCCGCGGAGCAGGGTGTAGTCGATGGTCCACGGGCCGATGCCGCGGAGCTGGGCGAGGGTGGCGTGGATTTCGGCGGCGGGGGTGCGGGTGTGCAGCCAGTGGTCGAGCGGCAGGTGGCCGTCGGCGGTGCGGCGGGCGACGTGGAGGAGGGTGGCGGCCTTGGTGGTGGAGTAGCCGGCGGCGCGGAGTCGGGGCTCGTCGAGGCGGGCGAGGGTGGCGGCGTCGGGGTAGCAGGCGAGGCCGCTGCTGTGGCGCGTGCCGGCGGCTTCGTTGGTTGTCTCGATCAGCCGGCGGCGGATGCTCACGGCGGCGGCGAGGCTGATCTGCTGGCCGGTGATGGCCCAGCTGAGGGCTTCGAAGGGCGTGGCGGCCTGGGGCACGCGCAGGCCGGGGAGGCGGGCGAGGAGGGGGCCGAGTTGCGGGTGATCCCCGTGGGCGGCGGCAAGCTGGGCGACGGGCTGGTCGAGGCCCAGCAGGTGGCGGGCGAGGGGGGCGACTTCCGCGGGATCGGGCGCGGGGCCGTCCACGTCGAGCCTTACCTCGGCCCGGCCGGGTGAGAGATCGAGCGTGAGGCGGGCCGGGTGGCCGTGCCACAGGATGCCTTTTTCGATGCGGCTGCCGGTGACCCGCTCGGCCACCTGGCGGGCGTCGCGGCCGTGGAAGGCGAGGAAATCGGCGGGGCGGAAGTCGGCGGGCAGTTGCATGGCGGGCGCGTTCGGGTGGGCTCAGTCGGTTTGTCGCCGGGCGGGCCGATGAGTTCGCGCCCGGGTGCTTCAGCCGGCCTTGCGCAAGGTGAGGTTGATCCGGCACGCGCCGGTGGCGGGGTGCTCGCCGTCCTTGAGCGGCGCGATGCCATGAAAGCGCAGCCGCGCCGGGCCGCCCCAGACGAAGACGTCGCCGTGCTGGAGCGGGATGCGCCGGGCCTTGTCGCCGCGGGCGTCGCCGCCCCACAAGAAGGTGGCCGGCAGGCCGAGGGAGACGGACACGATGGGCTGGGTGAAGTCCCGCTCGTCCTTGTCCTGGTGCAGGGCCATCCTGGCGCCGGGGGCGTAGCGGTTGATGAGGCAGGCGTCCGGGGTAAAGCCCGCAAAGCCGGCGCGGGCGGCGGCATCAAAGGCGAGGCGTTGCAGGAGCTGCGGCATGGCGGGCCAGGGGCGGTTGGTCTCGGGATCGGCGCTGGCGTAGCGGTAGCCGCGGCGGTCGGTGATCCAGCCAAGCTGGCCGCAGCTGGTGGTGCCCACCGACATGGGAAAGCCGCCGGGCGTGACCATGTGGCGGAAGGGCGCGGTGGCGCTCACCGCGTGGATGGCGGCGAGGAGGGCCGGGGCGTCGGCGAGGGCGAAGCCCGGCAGGAGTACCGCGCCCGGGTCGATGGGGATTTCAGCGGGTGCGGCGAGGTCGTCGAAGAGGCTGGCGGTGGTCATGTTTCTGCTTCGCGGTCGAGGAGGGTGCGCTTGCGGTCGAGGCCCCAGCGGTAGCCGGCGAGGGCGCCGTCGCTGCGCACTACCCGGTGGCAGGGGATGGCGACCGCCACCGGGTTGGCGGCGCAGGCGCCGGCCACGGCGCGCACGGATTTTGGCAGGCCCAGGCGCTCGGCGAGCTGGGTGTAGCTGAGGGTGCTGCCCGGCGGGATCACGCGCAGCGCCTGCCACACTCGCAGCTGGAAGGCCGTGCCGGCAAGATCAAGCGGCAGGTCGAGGCCGATGCGCGGGGCTTCGACGAAGCCGATCACCCGGGCCATCCACTGCTCGAAATCGGCGTCGCCTGCGATCAGCCGGGCGCGGGGGAAGCGTGCTTCCAGATCGGCCACCAGCCGGGCCGGGTCGTCGCCCAGGGCGATGGCGCACAGGCCGCGGGGGGTGGCGGCGACGAGGATCGCGCCGAGGCTGCACTGGCCCACTGCAAAGCGGATGTCGGTGCCGGCGCCGCCCTTGCGCCAGGTGCCGGGCGTCATGCCGAGCACGGCGTCGGCCTGGGTGTAGAAGCGGCTGGCGGCGGGGTAGCCGGCACCCAGCAGGGCGTCGGTGACGCTGGGGCTGTCGGCCAGCCCAGCCTGCAGGCGGCGGGCGCGGCTGGCGTCGAACCACGCCCGGGGGCTGAGGCCGGTGACGGCCTTGAAGACGCGCTGCAGGTGGTGCGGCGTGAGGCCGGCGGCGTCGGCCAGATCGGCGAGTTTGGGCGGGGTGTCGGCGGCGTCGATGCGCCGGCACAGATCGGCGACGAGGGCTGCGTGGCGTTCGGCCAGCGGCGGCGCATCCGGCCGGCAGCGCTTGCAGGGGCGGTAGCCGGCGGCTTCGGCGTCCGCCGCGGTGGGGTAGAAGCGTACGTGCTCCGGCCGGGGCGTGCGGGCGCCGCAGCTGGGGCGGCAGAACACGCCGGTGGTGCTCACGGCGTAGAAGAAGCTGCCGTCGGCGGCCGCGTCGCGGGCGAGGACGCGGGCCCAGCGCGGGTCGGCGGTGATCGGGCTGGCGGTGGCGGGTTTCATGGGGGGCTCCGGCTTGGGTGCTCGAACTGTAGACCGGCTTGGCGGCGCCTGCACTCCGCTTCTTGCGATGGAATCGTGCTTGCGCTGGTGGCGGCCCTGTAGGTCGGACGGCGGTCCGACACCGCGCATTGATCGGGCAGGGGCTGTCGGATTGAAGTCCGACCTGCGGGGGCTTGTGGTGATCGCTCCCGGAGCGAATTCTTGCCGGGTGCGGATTGTTGCGGCGGGAGGGGTGTCGAACAGCCATCACCGCCGGACAAGGAGTCTGCCATGGGCGCACCACTGCTTTCATCGGAAGTTGCCGCCATCTTCGGGGCCCTCGGGCAGCCGGCTCCGGCGGCGGGGGATTGGGCGGTGCGTTCGCCCATCGACGGCAGCCGGATCGGCATGGCCCCGCGGGCCGACGACGTGGCCGGCGCGGTGGCCCGGGCGCGGGCGGCCTTCCTGCGCTGGCGGCTGGAGCCGGCGCCCCGGCGGGGCGAGGTGGTGCGGCGCTTCGGGCTGCTGCTGCGCCGGCACAAGCCGCAGCTGGCGCGGCTGGTGAGCATCGAGAGCGGCAAGATCGTGGCCGAGGGGCTGGGCGAGGTGCAGGAGATGATCGACATGTGCGACTTCGCGGTCGGGCTGTCGCGCCAGCTCTACGGGCTCACCATCGCCAGCGAGCGGCCGGGCCACCGGATGATGGAAACCTGGCATCCGCTGGGGGTGGTCGGGGTGATCTCCGCGTTCAACTTTCCGGTGGCGGTGTGGGCCTGGAACGCCACGCTGGCGCTGGTGTGCGGCGACGCGGTGATCTGGAAACCGTCGTCGCGCACGCCGCTTACCGCGCTGGCCTGCCAGGGCCTGCTGCTGGCGGCGATGGCCGAGGCGGGCGACGTGCCGCCGGGGCTCAGCCAGGTGCTGGTGGGGCCGGCGGCCACGGGCCTGGCACTGGCCGATCATCCGGACGTGGCGCTGCTTTCGGCCACCGGCTCGACGGCCATGGGGCGGACGCTGGCGCCGCGGGTGGCTGCGCGCTTCGGGCGCTGCCTGCTGGAGCTGGGCGGCAACAACGGGATGATCGTCACCCCGTCGGCCGATGTGGAGCTGGCGCTCAGGGCGATCGTCTTCTCGGCGGCCGGCACGGCGGGCCAGCGCTGCACCACGCTGCGCCGGCTGATCGTGCATGAATCCATTGCCCCGGTGCTGCTGCCGCGGGTGGCCGCGGCGCTGGCGAGCTTGCGGGTGGGGCATCCGCTGGATGAGGCCACGCTGGTCGGGCCGCTCATCGACGAGGTGGCGCTGGATGCCCACCGGGTGGCGCTGGCCCAGGCGCAGGCCGAAGGCGGCCGTGTGGACGGCGGCGAAACGGTGGCCGTGCCGGGCTGCCCGGACGGCTGCTACGTGCGTCCGGCGCTGGTGGAGATGCCGGCACAGACCGCGCTGGTGGCCCGCGAGACCTTCAGCCCCATCCTCTACGCGCTGCGCTACCGGCGCTTCGAAGAGGCGATTGCGCTCCACAACGGCGTGCCCCAGGGGCTGGCCTCGTCGATCTTCACCACCGACCTGCGCGAGGCGGAGCAGTTTCTGGCCGCGGCGGGGAGCGACTGCGGCATCGCCAACGTGAACATCGGGCCGTCCGGCGCCGAGATCGGCGGGGCCTTTGGCGGCGAGAAGGAGACCGGCGGCGGCCGCGAGGCGGGCTCGGACGCGTGGCGCAATTACATGCGGCGGGCCACCAACACCATCAACTACTCTGGCAGCCTGCCGCTGGCCCAGGGGGTGCGCTTTGGCTGAGGGGCGATCAATTGACCCTATCGCGAGCAGGAATATTGGCAATTGGACTTGATGATCCGCAGCGGCAAGAATGCAATCATCAAGAGACAGGAGGTGACCGCCATGAGAACGATCCGCTACGCCAGCCACGCGGCCCACGCCAATGCCCAGGACCACCGCGTCCGCTTCGTGATCGGCTCGGTCGTCGTCGCCATCGGTGCAGCCTTGTGGCTCGCCGAGATGGCCCGCAGCCTCGTCGGCTGATCCGGCCGCGATCCGGGAGGAACGATGAACGATAACAACAGCGCCGGCGGCCTTGCGCTGGCCGGCGGCGAGATGGCGGGCCTTGCGTGGCGGGACGCCTGGCGCATCCAGGCCCGCCAGCATCCGTGGATGACCGGCGGGCTGGTGATCTCGCTGGCGGCGATGCTGCTGCTTCTGGCGAGCGGCGTAAGCGACGGCATCGCCGGCGGGGGCGAGCCCCTGCGGCTGGCGATGCTGGGCGGGCTGGCCGGCTTTGGCGCCACGGCGCTGGGCGCGCTGGCAGGGATCACCCTGCGCAAGCTGTCGGCCCGGGCCGAGGACAGCCTGCTGGGCTTTGCGGCGGGGATGATGCTGGCCGCCAGCTCCTTCTCGCTGATCCTGCCCGGCCTTGCCGCCGCCAAGGAGATGACCGGCAACGGCGCGATGGGGGCGCTCACGGTGACCGCCGGGATGGCCCTGGGCGTGCTGCTGATGCTGGGCCTCGACCGCTTCACCCCCCACGAACACGAGAGCACCGGCCCCTGCGGCCCGGGCTGCGACCGGGTGGGCAAGGTGTGGCTGTTCGTGCTGGCGATCACCCTGCACAACCTGCCGGAAGGCATGGCCATCGGGGTGAGCTTCGCCCAGGGCGACATGAACGTGGGCCTGCCTCTCACCAGCGCCATCGCGATCCAGGACATCCCCGAGGGCCTCGCCGTGGTGATGGCGCTCCGCGCCGCGGGCGTGCGGGCCTGGCCGGCGGTGCTGATGGCGGGGGCGTCGGGCCTGATGGAGCCGCTGGGCGCGCTGTTCGGCGCGGGCATCGCCGGCGGGCTGGCGCTGGCCTACCCTATCGGGCTGGGCCTGGCGGCCGGGGCGATGATCTTCGTGGTGTCCCACGAGGTGATCCCGGAAACCCACCGCAACGGCCACCAGACCTCCGCCACCCTCGGCCTGATGGCGGGCTTTGCGGTGATGATGTTCCTCGATACGGCGATGGGCTGAGTCAGCCGGGCGGTTTGGGGAGTGCGGCGCGGATCAGCGCGGCCTCCTCGGCCCGGCGGCGCTGGAGGGCGGGGAAGCCGGCCGGCATCCGCAGCGCCTCGATGGCATCGGCCAGCTCGGTCCAGCGCCGTCCGGCGATGAGCGGGGTGAGGGTGGCCCAGTGCCGCTGGCCGAAGCCCACGTTGAAGGCCAGCGACAGCAGGGCCGTGTGCACCGCGGCGGGTGTGGCGGCTTCGCCCACCTCCGGGTGGCGAGACAGCACGCCCTTCCACCACACCTCGACCACCTCCGGCACCAGCTGGGCAACGTCGGCCGGCTTGATGCGGATGCGTTCGAGGATCGGGTTGGCGGCGAAGGCAGCCTGGGCGTCGGCGTCGCGCTTGCCGGTGACGGCCAGCACCGCCTGCAGTTCGGCCGGGGTGAGCAGGAACTCATATCGGCGGCGGATCACCTCCGGCCGGGCCGTGGCCAGATCGGTGGCCGGGTCGATCCACCCGGAGCGGCCGAGCAGCTTCACGGTGCCGGCTACCCCTTCGCGCTTCATCAGGAAATCCAGATCGCCGCGAAAGCCGATCTGCGCCGCCAGCGTGGCCTGATGCTGGCGGGTGATGTCGGCAAGGCGCTCGGCGAGGCCGCGCTGCTCAATCTCGATGCCGGCCAGATCCGACGCGCCATCGGGCCGGGCCCGGGCGGCGGCGGCCAGCTGGTCGAGCCGCAGGGCGAGGGCGCGCAGCTCGGCGCTGCGGGCATGGAGGAGTTCCCGCTGGGTGGCGGCGAGGGCCACCTCGGCCCGCTGGCGCTGCTCGACGGCCACCGCTTCGGCATCCCGCGCCACCTTGGCCTGCCACATCGCCAGCACCGCGGCGATGGCGATGGCGGTGACGCCGCTCTGCACGAACAGCCGGTTGCGCCGGAGCTGGCGGACGTTGGCGTTGTCCAGCTCGTCGCGGCGCATGCCGCGCAGGGGCGCCGCGACGCTCGTCACCGCCTCGTGGAAGCGCGTGTTGTCGAGGGTGAGTGACTCGGCATCGGCCGCCCAGCGCAGATCCACGTGCAGGGGCTCTTCCGTCAGCCGGCCGGCGAGGCAGCGGGGCAGGGCGGTGCTGTGGGTCCAGTCGAAATCGCCGGCCTGCTTGTCCCACACGATCTCGCCGGCGGTGAGCACGATCAACAGGCGATCGACGCTGCGGTTGGTCAGCCACCATGCCACCTCCTCGCCGCACCAGGGCGACGCGGCCGACTGGGGGCTGGCGAAGAACAGCAGCCATTCGGCGGCTTCCAGGTGGGCGACGATGCCCGACCACAGGCCGGGGCTGGCGCTGAGGTCGGAGCCGTCGCGGAACACGTCCAGCCCGCGCAGCCTGAGCAGCGGCTTGCCGATGCGTTCCAGCCCGTCCTCGAAGGCCGGCGCGAGCCGGGCGTCGGCCGCGTGGCTGTAGGAGATGAAGGCGTGGTGATGGAGAGTCATGGCGGGCGCGCTCGTTCCGGGATGACGCCGCCCATCATCCGCCGGACGATTGGTTTTTCCAATCGTCAGCAGCGAACATGACAATTGGACGCTGCCCCCGGCCAGGCCTATACTCTCTCCATCGACGACGAACGACCGACAAGGAGACGACCATGAAAAAGAAAGCCACCAAGACCGCCGGCCCCGTGATGGACATCGGCATCAGCGCCGACGACCGGACCGAGATCGCCGCCGGCCTGTCGCGCCTCCTGGCCGACAGCTTCAACCTCTACCTGATGACCCACAACTTCCACTGGAACGTGAAGGGGCCGATGTTCAACACCCTGCACCAGATGTTCATGGCCCAATACACCGAGCAGTGGAACGCGCTGGACGTGATCGCCGAGCGCATCCGCGCCCTCGGCCACCCGGCGCCGGGCACCGGCAAGCTGTTCGCCTCGCTCACCTCCATCGACGAGCCCGAAGGCGTGCCGGCGGCGCTCGACATGGTCCGTCTGCTGGTGGCCGCCCAGGAAGCCACCGCCCGAACCGCCCGGGGCCTGTTCCCGCTGGTGGACAAGGCCAATGACCAGCCCACCGCCGACCTGCTCACCCAGCGGCTGGAAGTCCACGAGAAGACCGCCTGGATGCTGCGCAGCCTGCTCGAAGAATGAGCTGACCCCATCCCGGATGACGGCAGCAGCGTGCAAGGCGCTGCTGCCGTTTTTTTCGTTTCGCGCCTGCTCTTGTCGGGCTGAAGCCCGACCTACAGGTTCGCCGGCCCTCACGCCGTGCAGGTCGGGCTTCAGTCCGACATTCCCCGCTCCGATTCGTCCCCGATCGTTCGGATTTCCGAACGCCTTTTCCGGCGCAAATCCGGAAATCCGTTTTCCGTCTCGCGCCCTCAAATAAAAAATCCAATCCGATCAGTGTGTTGCTGTCTCCGGCAGGCTGGCACGCGCCGTGCAATGGATAAGGCATGGCGCCCGCAGTGGCGCTGCCAATAAAACCGGAGACAAAAAACATGACCACCCCCAGCTTCCGCCTCGAACACGATCTGCTTGGCGACCGCGAAGTCCCCGCCGACGCCTACTTTGGCGTGCACACCCTGCGGGCCCGCGAGAACTTCGACATCACCGGCATCTCCATCGTCGTCTATCCCGACCTGATCCGCGCCCTCGCCCAGATCAAGCAGGCCGCCGCCCGGGCCAACCAGAAGCTGGGCCTGCTCGACGCGACCCGCGCCGACGCCATCGTCGCCGCCTGCCGCGAGGTGATCGACGGCAACCTGCACGATCAATTCGTGGTGGATGTGATCCAGGGCGGTGCCGGCACCTCCACCAACATGAACGCCAACGAGGTGATCGCCAACCGTGCGCTGGAGCTCCTCGGCCACGCCCGCGGCGATTACGCGAAGCTGCACCCCAACGAGCACGTCAACATGAGTCAATCGACCAACGACGTGTATCCCACCGCCCTCAAGCTCGCCACCTACGTGGGCATCTTCCGGCTGATCGACGCGATGGCCGGGCTGAGGGGCGCCTTCGAGCGCAAGGCGGTGGAGTTCGCCGACGTGCTCAAGATGGGCCGCACCCAGCTGCAGGACGCCGTGCCGATGACCCTCGGCCAGGAGTTCTCCACCTACGCCGTGATGCTCGGCGAGGACGAAGCCCGCCTGCAGGAGGCCGCGCTGCTGATCCGCGAAATCAACCTCGGCGCCACCGCCATCGGCACCGGCATCAACGCCCACCCGGACTACGCCCCGCTGGTGTGCCGCAAGCTCGCCGAGATCAGCGGCATCCCGGTGGTCACCGCGCCCAACCTCGTCGAGGCCACCCAGGATTGCGGCAGCTTCGTGCAGCTCTCCGGCGTGCTCAAGCGCGTCGCGGTCAAGCTCTCCAAGGTGTGCAACGACCTGCGCCTGCTGTCGTCCGGCCCCCGCGCGGGCTTCGGCGAGATCAACCTGCCGCCGCGCCAGGCCGGCTCGTCGATCATGCCGGGCAAGGTCAATCCGGTGATCCCGGAAGTGGTCAATCAGGTGGCCTTCGAGGTGATCGGCAACGACATGACCGTCACCTTCGCCGCCGAAGCCGGCCAGCTCCAGCTCAACGCCTTCGAGCCGATCATTGCCCACAGCCTCTTCAAGAGCGTGCTGCACCTCACCAACGCCTGCCGCGCGCTGGCCAGCCACTGCGTCGAGGGCATCACCGCCAACCGCGACGCCCTTCGCGAGAGCGTCGCCCGCTCCATCGGCATCGTCACCGCCCTCAACCCCTACATCGGCTACGCCAACGCCACCGAGGTGGCCGCCGAGGCCCACGCCAGTGGCCGGGGTGTTGCCGAGATCGTGCTGGAGCGCGGCCTGATGAGCGCCGGCCAGCTGGCCGAGGTGCTGCGCCCCGAAGTGCTCACCCGGCCCCAGCCGATTCCGACCCTTCCCGCCAACGCGACGACCGCCCACGCCGCCTGATCCCCACCCGCATCCGACCTCGAGGAATTCATCATGAAAATGAACCGGCTCACGACCCTGATCGGCATCGCCCTGCTGCTCGGCGTCATCGTCGGCTACGCGTGCAACACGCTGGCCGGTAGTCCTGCCCAGGCGAAGGAGATCGCCAGCTACTTCGGCATCCTCACCGACATCTTCCTGCGCCTCATCAAGATGATCATCGCCCCGCTGGTGTTTGCCACCCTGGTGGCGGGCCTGGCCGGGATGGGTGACTCGAAGACCGTCGGGCGCATCGGCGCCAAGGCGCTGGGCTGGTTCGTCGGCGCGTCGTTCTGTTCGCTGCTGCTCGGGCTGGTGTTCGCCAACCTGCTGCAGCCGGGCGCCCACCTGGGCGTGCCGCTGCCGGACGTGGGTTCCGCCACCAACCTGAAGACCGGCGCCCTCAACCTGAAGGACTTCATCACCCACGTCTTCCCGAAGAACATCTTCGAGGCGATGGCGGCCAATGAGATCCTGCAGATCCTGGTGTTTTCGGTGTTCTTCGGGCTGGCCCTCGGCCACCTGCACAACCAGACCGCCCGCAGCCTGGTGTGCACGATGGAAGAGGTGGTGCACGTGATGCTGAAGGTCACCGACTACGTGATGCGCTTTGCCCCGGTGGGCGTGTTCGGCGCCGTGGCCGGTGCCATCACCACCCAGGGCCTGGGCATGCTGCTGGTGTTCGGCAAGCTGCTGGTGAGCTTCTACGTGGCGCTGGCCGCCCTGTGGTGCGTGCTCATCGCCGCCGGCTACTTCGTGCTCGGCAAGGATGTCTTCCGCCTGCTCAAGCTGGTGCGCGGCCCGATGCTGGTGGGCTTCTCCACCGCCAGCAGCGAGTCGGTGTATCCGAAGCTGATGGAACAGCTCGAGAAGTTCGGCATCCGCAACCGCGTCACCAGCTTCGTGCTGCCCCTGGGCTACTCCTTCAATCTGGATGGCTCGATGATCTACACCACCTTCGCCGCGCTGTTCGTGGCCCAGGCCTACGACATCCCGCTCACCCTCGGCGCCCAGATCACCATGCTGCTGGTGCTGATGGTCTCCAGCAAGGGCATCGCCGGCGTGCCGCGTGCATCCCTGGTGGTGGTGGCCGCCGTGCTGCCGATGTTCGGCCTGCCGGAAGCCGGCCTGCTGCTGGTGCTGGGCATCGACCACTTCCTCGACATGGGCCGCACCGTGACCAACGTGCTCGGCAACGCCATCGCCACCGCCGTGGTGGCCAAGTGGGAAGGCGCCATCGACCCGGTGGACCCGGCCCTCGCCGACATCGAAGAGGCCCTGCCGGTGGAAGGCGACGACAGCGTCCCGGCCTTGGCTTGATGGGAAGGTGGGTAGTGGGGAGTAGGGAGTGGGGCCCACTTCCCACTTCCCATTCCCCACTCCCCACCCACCCACCCACCCACCCACCAACGATCCTCCCTGATGAGGGCGGCCCTCCCATCCGCCCCATCTCCTTGCCCGGCGCTCCCCCGCGCCGGGCTTTTTTCCCTTCCGGATCATGACTATCGACTGGTTCATCCTCGCTCCCGCAGCCTTCTTCGCCGGCATGGTCGATGCCGTGGTGGGCGGCGGCGGGCTCATTCAGATTCCCGTGCTGCTGACGTCCTTCCCTCAGACAGCCATCCCGACCCTCTTCGGCACCAACAAGGTGTCGAGCATCGCCGGCACCGGCGCCGCCCTGTGGCGCTACGCCCGGGCGGTGAAGATCCCGTGGCGGCTGGTGCTGCCCGCCACCGGCGCGGCGCTGGTGGGCGCGTGGCTCGGTGCGGCGGTGGTGGCCTGGCTGTCCCGCGAGGCGATGCGCCCGCTGGTGGTGGTGATGATGCTGGCGGTGGCGATCTACACCTTCCTGCGCAAGGATCTGGGCCAGACGGAGACCCACGAGCCGCGTCCCGGCGACGCCTGGCGTGGCGCGCTGTTCGGGCTGGTGATCGGGCTCTACGACGGCTTCTTCGGGCCGGGCACCGGCAGCTTCCTGATCTTCGGTTTCGTGCGCCTCTTCGGGATGGACTTTGTGCGCGCTTCGGCCAGCGCCAAGGTCATCAACAGCGCCACCAACGTGTCGGCCATCGCCTTCTTCGCCAGCCACGGGCCCATCCTGTGGGCGGTGGGCCTGACAATGGCGGTGTGCAACCTCGCCGGTGCCCAGCTCGGCACCCATCTGGCGCTGCGTCACGGGGCGGGCTTCATCCGCAAGGCCTTCCTGCTGGTGGTGGCGGTGCTGATCGTCAAGCAGCTCCACGATCTGCTCTGAGCCCGCGCGCCGCCGCTGCTACCATAGGATCAACCCCCCGCATTGACCACCATGTCCCGCCGATTCCTGCACAGCCTGCCGATCTTCCTGCTGATGCTGGCCCTGATGAGCCTGACCGGCTTCGTGGCCCACCGGCTCGCCGAGCAGCTGGGCCTGGCCGAGCTGCAGGCCACCGGGCTGCACCGGCTCGACCTGTACTCCGCCAGCCTGGAGCGCGAGATCGGCAAGTACGCCTTCCTGCCCGGCACGCTGGGGCTGGAGCGCGACGTGCTCGACCTGCTGCGCCAGTCCGACGGCGCCCACCTCGCGCCCCAGGTCAATGCCTATCTCGAACAGCTCAACGAGCGCGCCGGCACCCTGTCGATCTACGTGATCGACGCCAAAGGCCACGTGGTGGCCACCAGCAACTGGCGCCGGGCCGACAGCTTCATGGGCGAGGACTTGTCGTTCCGCCCGTATTTTCGCGACGCCATGGCCACCGGCAGCGGGCGCTTCTTCGGCATCGGCACCACCCGCGGCGAGCCCGGCTACTACCTGGCCTCCACCCTGGTGGACGACAGCCGTACCCTGGGCGTGGCGGTCATCAAGGTCAGCCTCGACCAGCTGGAGAAAACCTGGAGCACCGTCGAGGCGCCGGCGATGGTCAGCGACGAGAACGGCGTGGTGATCCTCGGCTCGGTGGCCGACTGGAAGTTCACCACCCTGCGCCCGCTGGACGACGCCACCCGCAGCGCCTTCGACCAGACCCTGCAGTACAACCGCCGCGCCCTCAAGCCCCTGGGCCTGCAGGAAATTGCCGAGCTCGACCACGGCGCGCGCCTCGTGCGCATCGCCCGCGCCTCGCCCGAGCCGGTGTCGGTGTATCCGGTGGCCGGGCGTTTCCTGGCGCAATCGCGCCCGCTGCCCGGCACGCCGTGGACGCTCACCGTGCTGTCGCACCTGGAACAGGTAGACGACATGGTCCAGAGCCGCACCGCGCTGGCGGTGGTGGGCGCGGCCTTCATCTTCATGCTGGGCATGATGCTCGATGAGCGCCGCCGCCACCTGAAGGCCAAGCTCGCCGCCCGCGCCGCCTTGCAGAAAGCCCACGACGAGCTCGAACGCAAGGTCGAGGAGCGCACCGCCGACCTCTCCGCCGCCAACCAGCAGCTACAGGGCGAGGTGGTCGAGCGCACCGCTGCCGAGCGCACCTTGCGCGCCGCCCAGGACGAGCTGGTGCAGGCCGGCAAGCTGGCGGTGATCGGCCAGCTCGCCACCGGCATCGCCCACGAGCTCAACCAGCCTCTGGCCGCGCTGCGCACGCTCTCCGGCAACGCCGCGCGCTTTCTGGAGCGGGGCGACACCGATACCGCCCGCTCCAACCTCGAACGCATCGGTCACCTGGTGGACCGCATGGGCAACATCACCGGCCAGCTGCGCGCCTTCGCCCGCAAGTCCAGCGGCCAGGCCCAGCCGGTGGCCCTGTGCCGTGCCATCGACAACGCCCAGGCGCTGCTCGAACAGCGCCTGCGCCAGAGCCGCGCCGAGGTGCGCCGCCACTGCCCGCTGCCCGAACCCTTCGCCCTGTGCGACGCCAACCGGCTGGAGCAGGTGCTGGTCAACCTGATCGGCAACGCCCTCGACGCCATGGACGACGTGCCCGAACCGTGCATCGAGCTCGACGTGGCCGTGTCCGGCGACCGGGTGCGCCTGTCGGTGCGCGACCACGGCCCGGGCCTCGCCGACGAGGCGCTGGCCCACCTGTTCGAGCCCTTCTTCACCACCAAGTCGGCCGGCGCCGGGCTGGGCCTCGGGCTCACCATCTCCGCCGGCATCGTGCGCGACTTCGGCGGCACGCTCACCGGGGCCAACCACCCGGAAGGCGGCGCCGTGTTCACGCTGGACATCCCCCTTGCCGACGAGACCGCCCGCCATGAGTGAAACCCCCAAGGTGCTGATCATCGAGGACGACCCGGACGTGGCTCTGGGCTGCGAGCAGGCCCTGCAGCTCGAAGGCATCGCCGCCGAATGCGCCGGCAGCGCCGAAGCCGCCCGGCGCCGGCTGGGGCGGGATTTTCCCGGCGTGGTGGTGAGCGACATCCGCCTGCCGGGCCTCGACGGCATGGCCTTCCTGCGCGAGCTGCTGGCGCTGGACCCGCAGCTGCCGGTGGTGATGATCACCGGCCACGGCGACGTGACCATGGCCGTGCAGGCCATGAAGGACGGCGCCTACGACTTCATCCAGAAACCCTTCGCGCCCGAATACCTGGTGGACGTGGTGCGCCGCGCACTGGAGAAACGCCGGCTGGTGATGGAGGTGCGCGATCTGCGCCACCAGCTCGAGCAGCGCGACCAGCTCGAAGGCCGGCTGATTGGCCGTGGCCCGGGCATGGAGAAGGTGCGCGCGCTGGTCAGCGGCCTCGCCGACAGCGCCGCCGACGTGCTGATCCACGGCGAGACCGGCACCGGCAAGGAGCTGGTGGCCCGCTGCCTCCACGAGGCCAGCGCCCGCCGCAAGGGCAACTTCGTCGCCATCAACTGCGGCGGCCTGCCCGAAACCTTGTTCGACAGCGAGATCTTCGGCCACGAGGCCGGCGCCTACACCGGCGCCGCCAAGCGCCGCATCGGCAAGATCGAGCACGCCAGCGGCGGCACGCTGTTCCTCGACGAGATCGAGACCATGCCGGTGGCCATGCAGATCAAGCTGCTGCGGGTGCTGCAGGAGCGCACCCTGGAGCGCCTTGGCTCCAACACGTCCATCCCCATCGACTGCCGGGTGATCGCCGCCACCAAGTGCGATCTGCTGGCGCTCTCCGCCAAGGGCGGCTTCCGCAACGACCTGTACTACCGCCTGAGTGTCGCCACCATCAACCTGCCGCCGCTGCGGGAGCGCCGCGACGACATCCCGCTGCTCTTCGAGCACTTCCTGCTCCAGGCGGCGGCCCGCCACAACCGCCCGGTGCCCGACACGCCGGCCGGGCGCATCCAGCAGCTGATGGGCTACCCGTGGCCGGGTAACGTGCGCGAGTTGCGCAACGTGGCCGACCGCTGCGTGCTGGGCATCGAAGGCGGCTCGCCGCCCTTCGGCGAGGCCCGCCCGGACGGCCCCCAGCCGCTCGCCGAGACCGTCGAGGCCTTCGAGCGCGCCCTCATCGCCGACGCCCTGCGCCGCCACGGCAGCCTCGCCCGCGCGGCCGAGGCGCTGGCCGTGGCCAAGACCACGCTCCACGACAAGATCCGCAAGTACGGGCTGGGCTGAGAGGCCGGATTCTCCTGTAGGTCGGATGTAGGTCGGACTTCAGTCCGACAACGCACGCCGAGAAACGCACCGCTCGCGCCCCACCTCCGAATGTCGGACTGAAGTCCGACCTACAGGGCGCCCCCTGACGTGTCGCCGCCGGGCTGTTTGGCACCGAAATTGCTGTGAGGGTCCACGCCCCCGTGATTTCCGGGGTTTTTGTCAACAACCCGACACGGCTCATCCCACCATGACGGCCAACAACGTCACCACGCGCTACTTCACCAGCTACAGCGGCGTGCGCCTGCCCCTCAAGCTCGTCGGCGAGCTGGCGAGCGAGGACATGCGCAACCGCAACACCTTCTACCGGGGCGGCTTCGATGCCGACGGCCGGCTGGTGCGGTGCGAGAAGGTCGTCTATGGCGAGATCGAGGTGTGTCACGAGTACCGGTATCACGCCGATGGCCGGCTTGCGCAGGCCCTCATCCACGACGCCAACGGGGAAGAGGAATGCCTCGACTACCCGGCGTGAGGCGGGTTTCGTGAATGCCGGTGCTCACCACCCACAAGGAGTCAGCATGTCCGTCGCACCCATCAAAGCCTTTTCCGACAAAGCCCGCGCCACTGCCGAACTGGGCGCCCAACTGAAGGCCTGCCAGAAGATCAAGGAGCTGCGCGCCCTGGCCCTGGCCGAAGGCTTCGAGATCGAGGAGAACTCGCTCTACCCGCCCAACGAGCCGCAATTCACCGAAGACCAGCTCTCCGAGCGGCTGGTGAAGGCCCTGCTGCGCGCCTGAGCGCCGACGGTACGCCCGAAGCCCCGTCCCGCTGCGGCAGGCCGGGGCTTCGTGCGTTCACTCGGTCTTTCAGTAGGTCTTGTAGGGCAGGAACTTGCCGCTCATGGTGATGCGCACCCGGTCGCCCTTCGGGTCGGGCTCGCGGGTCAGATCCATGTTGAAGTCGATGGCGCTCATGATGCCGTCGCCGAACTCCTCGTGGATCAGCGCCTTGAAGGTGGTGCCATACACGTTGATGAGCTCGTAGAAGCGGTAGATCAGCGGGTCGGTGGGCACGGCGGTTGGCAGCGAGCCCTTGTAGGGCACCACCTGCAGCTGGGTGATCGCCGCTTCCGGCAGATCGAGCGCCGCGCCGACGGCCTTCGCCTCGGCCTCGGTGAGGGTCATCTGGCCCAGCAGCGCGGCAGTGCTCCATTCCTTGCTGTGGCCCACCACCTCGGCCAGCTGGGCCCAGGTCAGCTTCTTCTCGATCTTGCGGGTGACGATCAGGTCGGTGACTTCTTCGCGGTTCATCGTGGACTCCTGGAAGGGAAGTCCGCAGATTAGGTGGCCACCGCTGGGCGGGAAATACGTTGGATTGCGTAGGGGGCTCGGTGCAGCCCGCGGAGCCTGCAGATCGGACTTCAGTCCGACAAACCGGGGCAGACTCCGGGGCGCATCGATGTCGGACTGAAGTCCGGCCTACTGTTCCCGCTGCCAGAGCATCCCGTGGGTGACGATGAACTGGTACTTGCGGCGGTGTTCGCGGATCACCAGCGGCACTTCCTCCTCGCGGCGCAGCACGAAGCCTTCGTCCCGCAGGAAGGCTTTGAGGGCGTCGGCGCTCTTGATGGCGGCGCCGTTGTTGCTGTAGCCGCCAAGCCAGGCCTCCCGCGGGGTGAATTGCTCCAGCCACGAGTAGGGCGAGAACAGGGCGACGAGACCGCCCACCTTGACCAGCCCGCGCTGGCCGCCGAGCCGGCCGAGGAGCGACTTGGGGCTGGGCAGGCGGCACAGCAGGTTGGCCAGCATCACGGCGTCGAAATCCACCAGCTCGGCGGGCAGCGAACAGGCGTCGGCCTGGCGGAAGCTCACCCGGCTGCGGTCGATGGCGGGGTCGATGCGGGCGGTGACGGTGTCGCCCAGGTCGCCCTCGTCGCGGCGGAAGTAGTCGCGGCTGCCGGTTTTCTGGAGCTGCTCGGCGGCATCGATGAAGGCGCGGGAGAGATCGACGCCCAGCACCGCTTCAAAGCTGCGGGCGAGCTCGAAGCTGGCACCACCCACCGCGCAGCCGATGTCCAGCGCCCGGGCGGTGCCGCTGCCGTAGCGTTCGGCGCCTTCCAGCAGCCAGTGGGCGCAGCGCTGGGGGAAGGCGGTGGAACACTGGGGGCCGCCGGGCCAGGGCATCTGGGTGGCCGGGGCGCCGTGGTGGAGGAGCATGTATTCGTCCACGACGCGGGCGTCTTCATACACCTGCCGGCCGGCGTCGGCGGCGGCGAGCTTCACCACCCCGCCGTCGTGGTCGGCCTGCACCACCCGGAAGCCGGCGTGCTGGAAGAAGTGCGGGCGGAAGTGGAAGCGCGCCCACACGCTGGCCTCGTCGCCGCAGGATACCCACGAGCCGCCCAGCATCATCTGGTGCTGGCCGTCGTAGCAGGGGGTGGAGAAGTCGTCGTAGTAGGGATGGACCTTGCTGCCGGGCAGCGGGTTGAAGTCGTCGCCGATCCACTGCCACAGGTTGCCAAAGACATCGCGCACACCGCTGGCGGCGGGCTTGCCGGCATCCACCGGCCAGGGCGATCCGCAGGCGAGCTGGGTGTTCCAGCCCGTCTCGCGGCCGAGGGTGGCGCCGTCCGCGCGGGAGGCCGGGTCGGTGTCGGCCCAGGCGGCGTCGCGCATGGCCTGGTGCTCGGCCTCGGTGGGCAGGCGACAGGGCGCGCCGTCGCGATGGCTGCGCCAGGCGCAGTAGGCCATCGCCTCGTGGGCGTTGACCTCGGCGGGCCAGTTCCAGGGCATCGGGATGGTCTCGAAGAGCGTGCGCAGGCGGTAGCGGTGCAGGCCGGCGGGGCCTTCGGGCACCCAGAAACACGGCCACTTGCTGTTGCGGAAGCCGCGCCAGGCCCAGCCGGCTTCGGTCCACCAGCGGGGTTCGAGGTAGCCGCCGGATTGGATGAATTCCAGGAAGGCGCCGTTGCTCACCAGCTGGTCTTCCACCTTGAAGGCCTGCACGCCCACGCGGCGCTCGCCGTATTCGTTGTCCCAGCCGAAGCTGGGCCAGTCCACCGGCTTGCCCATGCGCACGGCGGTGGTGGCGATATCGACGAGTCGCGGCGTCGGGTAATCCTGCCCGGCCTTGGGCGGAAAGCCGGTCTCGGTGCCGGCGCCGGCGTGGAGTGCCGGCCAGCCGGCGGGGCGGGCGAGGAAGGCGACGGGCAGCTCGCGGATCAGCACCGACGAGGTTTCGAGGTGGATGCGCTCGTGGTCGAAGCCCATGAACAACGCCCACAGGGGGTGGTTCATGGTGATCGGGGCGTGGCCGTCGGCGAGATCCGGGTGGGTCTCGATGAGGTTGCGGACGGTGGTGTAGACCTGCTGGCGATAGGTGTGGGCCTCGGCGAAGCTGGGCCACAGCATCTCGTTCTTCGACATGTCGTCCCAGCGCATCTCGTCCACGCCGGTTTCAAAAATCCGCTCGAAGTAGGGGTTGAGCGGCGCCGGGATCAGCCCGGCCACCCGCAGCTTGTTGATGTACAGCGCCGCCGGATGACAGTAGTAGAAGATCATCGGGTGGCGCAGGTGGTGGTAGGGCGGCCGGTAGAAGGCTTCCTCGCCCTGCAGCGCGGAGAAGAGGGTCTCGGTGAGCGTCCAACCGTTGTCGAAGACGGCCAGCACCTGGTTGCGGGTGCAGGTGGCGAGGTTGGGCGCGGGCAAGGCCGTGAGGGTGCCGCCGGGCTGGCAGCCGGGGCAGGCGGACGGGGCGAGGCCGGTCCACCACCAGTCGGCGCGCGGGCCGCGCAGCAGGGCGTCGTGTTCGCCGCGGAGATTCTGGCGCCAGGGCTCGATGGCTGCGGGCAGGGCGGTTTCGAGCGTCGGGTGGGTCATGCCGTACTCCTGAGGTCTTGTTGTGCTGAAGGCCAGACTTTAGTCCGACTTTGGCCGGGGTGGGTGGTGTTGGGGTTTTTCCGGGGGGCGTAAGCCGGCCGGGGCCGTCGTCAGTCGAAGAGTTCGCCCTGGGTGGGCCGCTCGTCGGGGAGGCGCACGGCGTCGCGACGGATCAGGCTGCTCACCTTCACCCCCAGCAGGCGGATGCGCCGATCGAGCGGCACGCGCTTGAGGCATTCGCCGGCGACCCGGCGGATCGCCGCGGCGTCGCCCACGGGCAGGGGCAGGGTCTGGTCGCGGGTGACGGTGTGGAAGTTGTCGAAGCGCAGCTTGAGGCCCACCGTCTTGCCCACGTAGCCCTTGCGGGCGAGATCGTCGGCGAGCTGCTCGCACAGGCGGGTGAAGCGGGTGGATAGCTCGGGCCGGTCGCCCTTGGGGTGGAGGTCGCGCTCGAAGGTGGTCTCGCGGGAGAGGCTCTTGGGCTCGCTCTCGGTGACCACCGGGCGCTCGTCCTCGCCCCGCGCCGCGCGATGCAGCCACACCCCGTAGCGCTCGCCGAAGTGATCCTGCAGCCAGGCCGGGTCGGCGCCGGCGAGCTCGCCGATGGTGACGATGCCGAGTTCCTCCAGCCGCGCGGCAGCCTTGGGGCCGATGCCGTTGATGCGCTTGGCGGGCAGCGGCCAGATGCGCGCGGGCAGGTCGTCGGCGGTGACCACGGTGATCCCGGCGGGCTTGTCCAGGTCGGAGCACAGCTTGGCGAGCAGCTTGTTGGGGGCGACGCCGAGGGAGCAGGAGAGCCCGGTGGCGTCCCGCACCGCCTGCTGGAGCTGCAGGGCGATCTGCCGGGCGCCATCGACGCTGCCGTCCGGGTTGAGGGCGGAGAGGTCGATGTAGATCTCGTCGATGCCCCTGTCTTCCACCTGGGGCGCAAGGTTGCGCACGGCGGCCTTGAAGAGCCGCGAGTAATGCCGGTAGGCGTCGAAGTTGGCCGACAGCAGGATGGCCTCGGGCGCCAGCTGGGCGGCCTTCATCAGCCCCATGCCCGAATGCACGCCCAGCGCCCGGGCCTCGTAGGTGGCGGTGGTGATGACGCCGCGGCCCACGTAGGTGGCAAGGCGCGGGAAATCCCCGCCGTCGCCGCCGGCCCGGCGCCCGCCCACCACCACCGCCTGGCCGCGCAGTTGCGGGTAGCGCAGCAACTCCACCGACGCGAAGAAGGCGTCCATGTCCAGGTGGGCGATGCTGCGGGAAAGGGCGGGCATGAGCAGGCGGCGGGTGTCGGCGGGGCTATTTTGCCCCAAGGCGCGGAGGGCGCCATTGTAGGTCGGACTTCAGTCCGACAGACCTGGCCGGATCGAGCAGTGGTGTCGGACTGAAGTCCGACCTACAAAGGGTGCGTACAGGGCTTGGAATGGGGCGCGAGTGCGGGCAAGCTGCGCCCGGTGTGATCGAGGAAGAGGCTGCGCATGGCAACCGAGCGGGAATTCATCGAATACGTGGCGGATCAGGCTGCATCGGCGGGGAGCATGAGCTTTCGCAGGATGTTCGGCGAGTACGCGCTGTACTGCGAGGGCAAGGTGGTGGCGCTGGTGTGCGACAACCAGGTGTTCGTCAAACCCACCGCGCCGGGCGCGGCGTGGGTGGGCACGGTGACCGAGGGCTTTCCGTATCCCGGCGCCAAGCCCTGGATGCTGATCGCCGATGAGCTGGACGAGCGGGACTGGTTTGCGCGGCTGATCCGCCTGACCGCCGACGCGCTGCCCCTGCCCAAACCCAAGAAGCCGAAGAAGCCCAAGGCGGGCTGACTTTCCTCCACCGGCCCGGTCGGGCGACAATCGGCGCTCCCGCGCAGCGCGCACTTGATTGCAGGAAGACCATGTCCAGGGATTACTTTGCCCACAAGGCGGCGAGCTTTGACCAGAACACCGCCCGCGTCGACAACGTGGCGGCCATCGCCGAGGCGCTGCAGGCGACCCTCCGCCTCGACCGGACGATGCACCTGATGGATTTCGGCTCCGGCACCGGCCTGCTGCTGGAGCGCATCGCCCCGCTGGTGGGGAAGATCACCGCGGTGGATGTATCCGAATCCATGAACCGCCAGCTGGCCGAGAAGATCCCGAAGCTGGGCTGCCCGGTGGACATCCGGCCGGTGGATCTGGTGCGCGAGGCGATCGACGGGCCCTTCGACGGGATCATCTCGTCGATGACCCTGCACCACGTGGAAGACATCGGCGCGCTCTTTCGGCGCTTCCGGGCGATGCTGAAGGACGGCGGCTTCATCGCCCTGGCCGACCTCGACAGCGAGGACGGCAGCTTCCATTCTGAAGACACCGGCGTCTTCCACAACGGCTTCGACCGGGCCGAGATCAGCCGGATTGCCGAAGCCGCGGGCTTTGGCGAGGTGGCGGTGGTGTCCGCCAGCGTGGTGAGGAAGCCCCAGCGGGATTACCCGGTGTTCCTGCTCACCGGGCGCTGCTGAGGTTTCGTCCGCCCCATGAAGAAGGCCCGCCGGAGCGGGCCTTTTGCTTTTTGAGGCGGGTGGATCAGCGCTGGCGGCGGCGCAGCACGAGGCCACCGACGCCCAGGGCCGCGAGGGCGAGGGTGGCGGGCTCGGGGATCTGCTGGGCCTGGAAGCCGGCCACCACGTCGTCGGTGATGCCGAGCACGAAGAACTGGTTGGGGTTGGCGGTGGGGGTGCCCTGCACCGACACGGTATCCAGGAAGTCGTTGTCGTTCACCACGATCAGGGTGTGCTGGAGCACGCCGTCCACCAGCACGTCGGGGCCGAAGGCGAGACCTTCGATCTTGGCGGGGATCGTACGGTCGGTGAAGCCGTTGGCCTTGAGCAGGGTGACCAGATCGACGAACAGGCTCTTGGCGACGGCCTTGGGGGCCAGCGCCGCTTCGCCGGTGAGGGCCGAGACGTCCGCCGCACCGGCGAGGTCGACGCGATAGAGCTTCTTCTGGACGGCCTTGGAGTCGTCACCCAGGCCCTTGCCGTCGCGCTCGTCGAGGATGAACTCGTGGTCGTTGATGGCGACGATCTCGCTGATGCTGCCGTACTTGGGCTTGGCGACGGTGCCGATGTTGTCGAGCTTGTAGGCGTATTCGTGGGTGATCTGGCCGCTGGCGATGTCGATGGTGACGATGCGCACGGTGCTGGCGTCGGTGCCGCCGTCCTGCTGCAGCGGGCTCTGCATCACGCCCACCAGGGTCTTGCCGTCGGGGGTGATGGCGAGGCCTTCCATGCCCTTGTTGGCCACGCGGCCGCTGGTGTTGGCGCTGATTTCGGTGGCGCCCTGGGCCGACAGGGTGCTCGCCGCGAACTTCTCGGGCAGGGTGAACACGTTGATGCGGTTGCCGGTGGTCTTGTCGAACTGATAGACGTAGGGGCCGTATTCGTCAGTGATGAAGACGCTCTGGCCGTTGGCGGCCACGCGGATGCCTTCGGGGTCGAAGCGGGCGTTGTTGCTGTTGGTGGAGAGGCCGGCGCCAAAGGCATCGGAGCGGCCGGTGAAGTAGTGCTGGCCGCTGCTGCCGGTGAGCACCGGGGCGCTGCCGTAGTTGAGCGCGCTGGTGCTGGAGAGCAGGGTGGTGGCGGTGAGGCTGGGGCTGAGGGTGGCGACGGCGCCGGTGGTGAAGCTGGCGCTGGCGAGGCCGAGGCTTACCGTCTGGTAGCGGGGAATCCACGAGGTGGTTTCATCCACCGCGGCGTTCCAGCTGCTGGCGTTGGGGCCGCGGTCGGGGGTGGCGTAGAAGGTGTCGCCGCCGGCCCAGGCGATGGCCGAGCCCATGCCGCCCAGGATGTTGGCGGCAGCGCCGTTTTCGAGGGTGCCGCTGAGACCGGACAGATCGGAACCGGCGAGCTGGCCGATGCCGATGAGGGAAACCCCGGCGTGGGCCGCGGGGGTGGCGAGCAGGGCCGGCACGACGACGGCCAGCAGACGTTTGGCGAACAACATGGGGGCAACTCCTTGCAAGGCGGTGGATGCAAATCCGGGAAACACTACGCAAGGACTGTTACGGCGGGGTTAAGCCCGGTGATTCTGTTGTCCGGTGGGGATGGGCGGTGTCGGACTGAAGTCCGACCTACAGGGCGGTGGTGCTCTTGGTCGTGGGGAATGGGGCGGCGGTGCTCCCTGTAGGTCGGACTTCAGTCCGACATCCGCCACGCCAGGATGAGGTATCGGGCGGACCCGATGATCCACGGGCGTCGGTAGATGACCGATGGGCGTCGTGCCATCGATCATCTGGCGCGCGCCATGATCGATCTCGCCGGCGCCATCGCTGATCCGATAGTCCAAACCATCAATGGGACGCTTCCCATCGAGGGTGGAGACTATCGGATGAAGGATGGAAGGCGCCAGGTGCTTGATCTACGGGCCTCCGCCCTTCATCCGGCGGGCTCAGGCTGCGGCTTCGGCGCCGGCTTCTTCCTGCTGCTGCAGCTGCCACATGCGGGCGTAGGCGCCGCCCCTGGCGAGCAGGTCGGTGTGGTGACCGCGCTCGATGATGTGGCCTTGATCGAGCACGATGATCTCGTCGGCGTTCATCACGGTGGACAGTCGGTGGGCGATGACCAGCGTGGTGCGGCCCCGGGCGGCGGCGTCGAGCTGGGCCTGGATGGCCTTCTCGGTTTGCGAATCCAGCGCCGAGGTGGCTTCGTCGAAGATCAGGATGTCGGGGTTCTTGAGCAGGGTGCGGGCGATGGCGACGCGCTGCTTCTCGCCGCCGGAGAGCTTGAGGCCGCGCTCGCCGACGCGGGTCTCCCAGCCGTCGGGCAGGCGCTCGATGAAGCTCGACAGCTGGGCGGCGCGGGCGGCGGCTTCCACCTCGTCGCGGCTGGCGTCGGGGCGGCCGTACTGGATGTTGTAGAACAGGGTGTCGTTGAACAGCACGGTATCTTGCGGAACGATGCCGATGGCGGCGCGCAGGCTGTCCTGGGTGAGCTGGCGGATGTCCTGGCCGTTGATGCGCACGGCGCCCGTCTGCACGTCGTAGAAGCGGAACAGCAGCCGGGCGAGGGTGGATTTGCCCGAGCCGGAGTGCCCCACCACCGCCACCGTGTGGCCGGCGGGGATGGCGAAATCCACGTCGTGGAGGATCTTGCGGGCCGGGTCGTAGGCAAAGCCCACGTGGTCGAAGCGCACGTCGGCGGCACCGCGGGCGAGGGGCTCGGCATCGGGTGCGTCGGCCACTTCGCGGTGAGTGCCCATCAGGCCGAACATGCGCTCGATGTCGGTGAGGGCCTGGCGGATCTCCCGGTACAGCACGCCCAGGAAGTTGAGGGGGATGTAGAGCTGGATCAGGAAGGCATTGACCAGCACCAGGTCGCCGAGGGTCATCCGCCCGTCGGCCACGCCCAGCGCCGCGCGCCACATCATCGCGGTGACGCCGCAGGCGATGATCGCCGCCTGGCCCACGTTGAGCAGCGACAGGGACTTCTGGTTCTTGATCTGGGCGGCCGTCCATTTGGCCAGCTCGGTGTCGTAGCGGCGGGTCTCGAAGGCCTCGTTGTTGAAGTACTTCACCGTCTCGAAGTTGATCAGGCTGTCGATGGCCCGGGCGTTGGCGGCGGAATCCAGCTCGTTGGCCTGGCGGCGCAGGGCGGTGCGCCAGTTGGTGACCTTGAAGGTGAAGGTGACGTACAGCGTGAGGGTGAACACCGTGATGAGGGCGAAGCTGGGTTCGTACTTCACCAGCAGGATGCCCACCACCAGCCCGATCTCGACGAAGGTGGGGAGGATCGAATACAGGGTGTAGCTGATCAGCGAGCCGATGGAGCGGGTGCCGCGCTCGATGTCACGGGTCAGGCCGCCGGTCTGGCGTTCCAGGTGAAAGCGCAGCGACAGGGCGTGCAGGTGGCGGAACACCTGCAGGGATATCTCCCGCACGGCTTCCTGCGTCACCCGCGCGAACACCAGCTCGCGCAGCTCGGTGAGGGCCGAGGTGGAGAAGCGCAGCGCCCCGTAGGCCACCAGCAGCGCCGCGGGGACCACGATGAAGGCCTGGTCCCGGGAGAGGTCGAGGCCATCCACCAGTTGCTTGAAGACCAGCGGCACCGCCACGTTGGCGAACTTGGCGCCGATCAGGCAGCTGAGGGCGAACAGCACCCGCCACTTGTAGGCCCACAGGTAGGGCAGCAGCTTCTTGATGGTCTGCCAGTCGTGGCGTTCGCCGCTGGCGGGGACGGGAGGGGGGCCGGAAGGGGAGCGACGCATTTGGGGGCAGTGAGGAGTAAGGGGTGAGGAGTGAGGAGGGCCTTGCTGGTCGAGGGTGCGCTGGCGATGGGGTGTGGGTGGGGCGGAAGGAAGCAGAAGGGCAGGGTGTGGCCTCGTTGCGTCTTACCCTTCACTCCTCATCAACCGCACTGCCAGCCCGATGAACAGCACGCCGCACAGGCGGTCGAGCCAGGGGCCGAGGCGGGGGCGGCGGGCGAGCAGGCGGCCGATGTGGCCGGCGGCGAAGGCCATCGAGCCAAAGATCACGACGGTCTGGGCGATGAACACGAGGCCGAGGACGAGCATCTGCAGCGAGACGCTGCCTCGGGCCGGGTCGGCAAACTGGGGCAGGAAGGCCAGGAAGAACAGCCCGACCTTGGGGTTGAGGGCGTTGGCGACGAAACCCCGGGCCACGTCGCGCTGCCACGGGCGGGGCGGCGTGCCGGCCGCCGGGGAAAGGGCACCGCCGCTACGCAGGGCCTGGATGCCCAGCCACACCAGCCACGCCGCGCCGGCCAGCTTGAAGGCCGTGAACAGCCCGGCGGATGCGCGGATCAGCGCCGCCACCCCGAGGGTGGCCCAGGCGATGTGGGTGAGGCAGCCGGCCGCGCAGCCGAGCCCGAAGGCCAGCCCGGCGCGGCGGCCGCGGGCCAGGCTCTGGCCGATGACCATCAGGTTGTCCGGCCCCGGCGCGAGGGTGATCAGGACCGAGATGCCGAGAAAGGCGAGGAGCGTATCGATGGTGGGCATGGCGCCCGATTCTGGGCGGCCATGGCCGGGGCGTCAATGTGTGTGCGTGTGCTCGTTGCAGAGCAGGGACGGATCGCTCGCGGCGGTCTCGCCCATCTTCTGGAGGTTGTCGAGCACCCGCATCGAGGCGCTCTCCATTTCGTCCAGGTGGCGAAGGAGCGCGTTCTGGTCGCCGGCTGCATGGGCTTCGAGGGCGGCGATGCCGGCGGCGTGCACGCGGACGTGGGGCGGCTCGATCTCCCGGTAGCCGGGCAGCCGGCTGAAGCAGGCCTGCCCTTCGCCTTCGTAGTACCACTTGCCGAGGCGGCAGCCGGTGTGGCTGGCCACGTCGCCGGCCTTCAGGTCGAGCATGCCGAAGATGGCCAGATAGATGCGGAACTTGAAGACGATGTGGTCGATCTTGGCCACCTCGACGAAGCTCTTCATGGCGCTGCCGGCGATCACCCCTTCCATGGCGCCGGAGAGGGCCATCAGGCGCTGCATGTCGCCGGTGGCCGTCTGGCCGCGGACGCTGAACTCGCTGGCCGTGCGGGCCAGGGTTTCCATGCTGTCGCGGGCGCAGGTGGAGTCGTCGCGGATGCGCGTGACGAGGGTGGAGATGTCGCGGGTGGCGGTGGAGGTGCGTTCGGCGAGCTTGCGCACTTCATCGGCCACCACCGCAAAACCGCGGCCGGCTTCGCCCGCGCGGGCGGCCTCGATGGCGGCGTTGAGGGCGAGCAGGTTGGTCTGGTCGGCCACGTCGTGAATCAGCTTGACGATGGTGCTGATCTCGTCGGCCCGCTGGGCCAGGTTTTCCACCTGATGGGCGGAGACTTCGGATTCGGCCGCCAGGTGGGACAGGCTCTGGGCGATCTCGGTGGTGGCCTGGCCGCTGGCGTGGGAGACGTGGGCGGCCTCGATGGCCTTGTCCTTCTCGGCGCGCAGCAGGTTGGCCATTTCGGCCAGGCTGCCCTGGGCGTTGGTGAGCGAGTCTCCGAAGGCGCTCATGCGCTCGACGACCGCCAGCTGCCCGGCGGCGGCCTGCTGGTGTTCGGTGCTGGATTGCTGCAGCATGGCAATTTCGTCCCGCAGGGCGGCGACTTCAGCCTTCAGGGCTTCTTCGCGCGCCAGGGCGGTCTGAAGTTCGGTTTCCAGTTGGCGGAGTTTCGTACCGTTGAACCACATGATGTCTCGTCTCCGGATCGGGGCTGCAGGTGTCGGGCTGGCAGGCCACCGAGAGTTATTATCAAAAGCGGACTATTAACGGCATGTCGATTGATTTCTTTTGCCCCGGCTGCGGGGCTTTCATGTATCGGATCGTTCCATGACGACGCCCGCCGGACGGCTGCCCCTCGTGCTTCTGGGGATCGTGGGTGCGGCGCTGGCGTGGTCGGCGCGCGCGCCTTTCGACCGGGCGACGTGGTGGATGGAGGTGGCGCCGGTGATGATCGCGGCGCCGCTGCTGGTGGCCACCCACCGGCGCTTTCCGCTCACGCCGCTGCTGCAGGTGCTGATCGCCGCCCACGCGCTGGTGCTGATCGTTGGCGGCGCCTGGACCTACGCCAAAGTGCCCTTCGGCTTCTGGCTGCAGGATGTGCTGGCGCTCGATCGCAACCCCTATGACCGCATCGGGCACTTCATGCAGGGCCTGGTGCCGGCGATGGTGGCGCGGGAGATCCTGCTGCGGCTGCGGGTGGTGCGCGGGCGCGGCTGGCTGTTCTACATCGTCACCAGCCTCTGCCTGGCGATCTCGGCACTCTACGAGCTGATCGAGTGGGGCGCCGCGGTGGCGCTGGGACAGGGCGCGGACGCCTTCCTGGGCACCCAGGGCGATCCGTGGGACACCCAGAGCGACATGGCGATGGCGCTGGTCGGCGCCATCGTCGGGCAGGTGCTGCTGGGGCGCTGGCAGGATCGCCTGATCGGCCGGCTGGGCGGGCTGCGCCGGCCGCTGTAAGGCGTCAGTGAAGGGTGCGCGGCATCGCCAGGGTGAATTCGGCGATGGGGGCGTCGAAGCGGGCGCCGTCGCCGGCCACCATCTGGTAGCTGCCCTTCATGGTGCCCACCGGGGTGTCGATGGTGCAGCCGCTGGTGTATTCGAACTGCTGGCCGGGCTGGAGCACCGGCTGCTCGCCCACCACGCCGGACCCCTGAACCTCCTGCACCTTGCCTTCGGCGTCGGTGATGATCCAGTGGCGGCTGATGAGCTGGGCCGTCACGCTGCCGGTGTTGCGGATGGTGATGTGGTAGGCGAAGACGTAGCGGTTGGCCTCCACGTCGGACTGCTCGGGGATGAAGCGGGCTACGGCCGTAACCTGGATGGATTCCCGGTTGGGTGTCGTGGTCATTGTGCGGGGTACGTTTCGGGGTTGGGGTTATTCATTGAAGCCCAATCGCCGCTGCGCTGCAACCGCCGGCAGCGTTGGCGTGACGGGTTGCGAGCGGTAAACTGCCGGCCTCCCTCCGTCATCCGACCCGCAAACGGGCCTTTCCCATGAGCTACCGCATCGCCCCCAGCCTGCTTTCCGCCGATTTCGCGAAACTTGGCCAGGAGGTCACCCAGGTGATCGCCGCCGGTGCCGACTGGATCCACTTCGACGTGATGGACAACCATTACGTGCCCAACCTCACCATCGGCCCGCTGGTCTGCGAGGCGATCCGCCCCCACACCACCGCGCCCATCGATGTGCACCTGATGGTCAAGCCCGTGGACCGCATCGTGCCCGACTTCGCCAAGGCCGGCGCCGACATCATCACCTTCCACCCGGAAGCCTCCGAGCACGTGGATCGCACCCTCGGCCTGATCCGCGACAGCGGCTGCAAGGCCGGCCTGGTGTTCAACCCGGCCACGCCGCTCAACTGGATGGACTACGTGATGGACAAGCTCGACGTGGTGCTGCTGATGAGCGTGAACCCGGGCTTCGGCGGCCAGTCCTTCATTCCCGGCACCCTCGACAAGCTGCGCGAGGCCCGCGCCAAGATCGACGCCTACACCGCCCGCACCGGCCGCCAGATCCTGCTGGAAGTGGACGGCGGCGTGAAGGTGGACAACATCGCCCAGATCGCCGCCGCCGGCGCCGACACCTTCGTGGCCGGCTCGGCCGTGTTCGGCGCGCCCTGCGACTCCGACCCGAACCGCTACGACACCGTGATGGGCAAGTTCCGCAAGGCCCTGGCCGGCTGATCCGGCTTCATCCTGCGGCGCGCCGTCGGGCCGACGGCGGCACGCCCAGGAGCTTCACGAAAGCCCGGCGCATCCTTTCCGGATCGCCGAAACCGCAGCGCCGGGCCACCGCCTGCACCGAATCGCCGCCGCTCTCAAGCAGCGCCGCGGCCGCCTCGACCCGCAGCCGTTCCACCGCCCGCGCGGGCGACACCCCCACCTCCGCCGTGAAGCGCCGCGAAAAGTGGCGCGGGCTCATGCACGCCTTTTGCGCCAGCGCATCCACGTCCAGCCGCGCGTCGAGATGGCAGCGGATGTGGTCGAGCAGCGCCGCAAAGCGCCCGTCGGCGGGCTGCAGGGCGGCGAGTTCGGAGAACTGCGACTGCCCGCCCGGGCGGCGGTAATACACCACCAGCTGGCGCGCCGCGTGGCGGGCGACGGCTTCGCCCAGGTCGTCGGCGATGAGCGCCAGGGCCAGGTCGATGCCGGCGCTGATGCCGGCGGACGTCCACACCTTGCCGTCGCGGATGAAGATCCGGTCGGCCTCCAGCTTCACCTGCGGAAAGCGCTTGGCAAAGGCCGGCGTGCGCTGCCAGTGGGTGGTGGCGCGGCGGCCATCCAGCAGGCCCGCCGCGGCGAGCAGAAAGGCCCCGGAACACACGCTCGCCACCCGGCGCAGGCGCGCGCCGCTGCGGGCCACGAAATCCACCGTGGCCGCGCAGCCGGTGGCCGGATACACGCCGTCGCCGCCCACCACGATGAGCGTGTCGGGCTCGGCCTCGTCCGCCATCGGCTCGGTGGCGAGGCGGATGCCGCCGGAGCTGGCCACGAGGCCGCCATCCCGCGATACCAGCTGCAGCGCGTAGGCGCCGGGCACCGCGCCGTTGGCGGCCTCAAAGGCCGACAGGGGGCCGGCGGCGTCGAGGATCTGGAAATCCGGATAGACCAGAAAGCGGATGGTGCGAGTCATGGCATGAAATGAGGTAACTGTGTCATTTACGCCATCACTCTAGCCGGCGACGATGGGCGGGTCAAAACCTTCCGGAGTCCGTCATGAACCGCAACGTCCTGCTGCTTGCCCTGAGCCAGGCGCTGGCGATGACCGTCGTCAGCCTGATGCTGTCTTCCTCGGCGTTGGTCAGCGTCGATCTCGCCGCCACGCCCGGCTGGGCCACCCTGCCGCTGGCGGCCCAATACCTCGCCACCATGCTGGCGCTGCATCCGCTGGCCCGCCTGTCGGCGCGGCTGGGGCGGCGGCCGGTGTTCGTCGGCAGCGCGCTGGTGGGCGCCGCCGGGCTCGCGCTGGCGATGGCCGGCATCGCGACCCGCAGCTTCGCGCTCTTCGTGCTGGCCGGGCTGGGCGTGGGTGTGCTGGGGGCGGCCAGCCAGTTCTACCGCTTTGCGGCGGCCGAGGCCGTGCCCGTCGAGCGGCGAGGCCAGGCGATCTCCCTGACCCTCGCCGGCGGCGTGCTGGCGGCCTTCCTCGGGCCGATCATCGCCCGCCACACCCGCGATCTGGCCACGACGCCCTTTGCCGCCAGCTTTGCGGTGCTGGTGGGCGTGGCCCTGCTGGCGGCGCTGCTCGGGTCGCGGCTCACGCTGGCCGTACCGCAGCCGGTGGCCGGGGGCAGGGCGCCGCGCCGGCTGGTCGAGATCGCCCGACAGGGGCGCTTCCGGCTGGCGGTGGCGGGCGGCGCCATCGCCTACGGGGTGATGGGCCTGCTGATGACGGCCACGCCGCTGGCCATGCTGTGCGCGCAGCACGACTTCGGCGCCACCACCGCGGTGATCCAGTGGCATCTGGTGGCGATGTTCGCGCCGGGCTTCGTCACCGGCGCGCTGGTCCGCCGCTTTGGTGCGCCGGCGGTGATGTTCGGTGGCGGGGCGCTCAATCTGGCGGGCATCGCCTGGGCGCTGGGCGGCGACGCGATCCGCGACTTCGGCATCGCGCTGGCCCTGGTGGGCGTGGGCTGGAACTTCCTCTACGTGGGCGCCACCACGCTCCTCACCGACGCCTGCCGCGACGAGGAGCGCCCCGCGGTGCAGGCCTTCAACGACAGCACGGTGTTCCTCACCGTCACGCTGGCCACGCTGTTCGCCGGGCGGCTGGTGGATGGTCTCGGCTGGGAGCGGGTCAATCTGCTGGCGGCGCTGCCCGTGGTGCTACTGATGGCGGCGATCGCAATGGGCGGCTGGCGGCGCGGCATGCTGGCGTCGGCCCGGTGAAGTCCCGTATCCTGCGCGGCTTCCGTTTCAGATGCCTCGCCCTGCCATGACTGCCCACACCCCTGGCCGCCCGGTGCGCGCCGTGTTGTTCGACCTGGACGGCACCCTGCTCGATTCCATCCCCGATCTGTCCGAAGCCTGTCACCGGATGATGGTCGAGCTGGGCCGCGCGCCACATTCCATCGACACTATCCGCACGTTTGTTGGCAAGGGCATGCTCAACCTCGTGCGTCGCTGCCTGGCCGAGCACGGCACCGCCAGCGACGCCGAGATGGCCGAGGCGGTGGCGGCCTTCCAGCGCCACTACGCCGAGGTCAATGGCCTCGCCACCACCCTCTACGAGGGCGTGGTGCCGGCGCTGGCGGCGCTGCAGGCGCAGGGCGTGGCGATGGCCTGCGTCACCAACAAGCCGGCGGCCTTCACCGGGCCGCTGCTGGAGCGGATGGGCATCGCTGGTTACTTTGGCGCCACGGTGAGCGGCGACACCCTGCCCGAGAAGAAACCCCATCCGGCGCCGCTCATCCACGCCTGCGAACTGCTGGGAGTGACGGTGGCGGAGTCGCTGATGATCGGCGACTCGGCCAACGACGCCGAAGCCGCCCGCGCCGCCGGCATGCCGGTGCTGCTCGTCACCTATGGCTACAGCGAAGGCATGCCGGTGGACAGCATCGAATGCGACGGGCTACTATCGAGCCTCGTCGATGCGCTCCCGCGCATCCGCTGATTCATCGGACCACCCCGATTCCATCGTGACCCCGAAGCGCATGACTTTCGTACAGGAGTTCCCTGCCGTTCGTATCCCCACCTCCGGTGGATGCGGCGGCCGGTCATGGCTGGGCTGCTGAGCCCCGTCTGAACCTGTCACGAGCAGCCCTCGTGATACCCTCGCGAAAAAGCATCATGTCCTTCCGGAGTCTCCATGACCGAAGCCGAATTCCAGGCCCTGGCCGACCAGGGCTATAACCGCATTCCGGTTACGCTCGAAACCTTTGCGGATCTCGATACCCCCCTCTCCGTTTACCTGAAGCTGGCCAACGCGCCCAACACCTACCTGCTCGAATCCGTGCAGGGCGGTGAGCGTTTCGGCCGCTACTCGATCATCGGCCTCGCCGCGCCGACGCGCATCGAGGTGCACGGCCGCACCGTGCTGCTGCTCACCAACGATCGGCTTGTCGAACGCCGCGATTACGGCGACCCGCTCTCCTACGTGGGCGAGTTCATGCAGCGCATCAAGGTGCCGCCGCGGGATCACCTGCCGCGCTTTGCCGGTGGCCTCGTCGGCTGCTTCGGCTACGACACCGTGCGCTACATCGAGCCGCGTCTCGCCAAAACCGAGAAGACCGACGAGCTCGGCACGCCCGACATCCTGCTGCTGCTGTCCGAAGAGATCGCCATCGTCGACAACCTCTCCGGCAAGCTCACCCTGGTGGTGTACGCCGAGCCCGAGGTGCCCAACGCCTACAAGCGCGCCCAGAAGCGCCTGAAGGAGCTGCTCGGCAAGCTGCGCGAGCCGGTCAATGTGCCGGCCGATGTGCGCGCCGCGCCCACCGAGGCGGTCTCCAGCTTCGGCGAGGAGGCCTTCAAGGCTGCCGTGCAGCGGGCCAAGGACTACATTGTCGAGGGCGACATCATGCAGGTGGTGCTCAGCCAGCGCATGAGCAAGCCCTTCGGGGCGTCCCCGATGGCCCTGTACCGGGCGATCCGCAGCCTCAACCCGTCGCCCTACATGTTCTATTTCAACTTCGAGGAATTCCAGGTCGTCGGCGCCTCGCCGGAGATCCTGGTGCGCCTCGAAGACAACAACGTCACCGTGCGCCCCATCGCCGGCACCCGCAAGCGCGGCGCCACCCACGACGAGGATCTCGCCCTCGAAGAAGAACTGCTGGCCGACGAGAAGGAGCGCGCCGAGCACCTCCAGCTCCTCGACCTGGGCCGCAACGATTGCGGTCGCGTGGCCACCACCGGCAGCGTCAAGGTCACCGAGCGCTTCACCGTCGAGCGCTACTCCCACGTGATGCACATCGTCTCCAACGTCGAGGGCAAGCTCAAGGACGGGCTCGACGCCCTGGCCGTGCTGCGCGCCACCTTCCCGGCGGGCACCGTGTCGGGCGCGCCCAAGCTGCGGGCGATGGAGATCATCGACGAGCTCGAACCCACCAAGCGCGGCATCTACGCCGGCTCGGTCGGCTATCTGGGCTTCCACGGCGACATGGATCTGGCCATCGCCATCCGCACCGCGGTGGTCAAGGACGGCAAGATCCACGTCCAGGCGGGCGCCGGCATCGTCGCCGATTCCGATCCCCAGTCCGAGTGGCAGGAAACCCAGAGCAAGGCCCGCGCCATGCTGCGTGCGGCCGAGATCGCCGAAGCCGGCCTCGACACCGCGCTGTGAACACCATGCAAAAGGCCGCCCGCAGGCGGCCTGGTGCAACGCGGTGGGCGAGAGGGTCAGAACGCGATGCCGACCTTGGCCTGAACCAGCCAGTTGTCGGCGCCGTGCTGGCCGGTGGCGATCGTCTTGCCGACGGTGTCCTGCCAGCGCGCGCCAAGGCCCAGGTTGAGCTGGCCCATGCGGTAGTCCAGATCGGCGCCGGCCTGCCAGGCAAACATGTCCACGGTGCGGTTGCCCGCGTCGGCCTTCACCCAGCCGATGCCGGGGCCGATGCCGAAGGTCACGTCCTTGGCGACGGGGATCGTCCAGCGCGGGTTGAGTTCGACGGTGGTGAGGTCAAGCCCGCCCTTGTCGAACTTGTTCACCGACAGCTTGGTGCGCACCACGCCGGTGGGCGTCTGGATCAGGCCGCAGTTCATGGCCAGCTCCAGGCCCCAGGCGTCGCCGCTCTTGGCGTGCTGCGGGTCCATGATGCCGCCGGTCACCGACGCCACGAAGTTCGGGGCGTAGCCCTTGTCGGCAATCGGCAGGAACTGCCAGTCGCCGGCGAAGGCCGGGGCGGTGAGGGCCGAAAGGGCGGCGGCGATCGTCAGGATGCGGGTCGTTTTCATCGTTCTTCCTCGGGTGTTGTTGGAATGTGGTCCGATCTTTCCACACCCGCCGACCGCCTGTCGGTAACCAAGGTTACAAACATTTGCCGGGCCCGCGCCGCACTGCGCCGGGCCGGCATCAAGTCAGAACAAGCCAATGCGCCCGCCCGGAGCGGCGCCGGCGCCCAGCGAAAGGATGCTTCGTCATGCTGCTGATGGTCGATAACTACGATTGAGGTCTACTGGCGTCTATCAACCTCCATGGAACAACTCTAAGTCTATGTTTTTAAAGGGTTGATCGTCCATCGAGCGATTCTGAAAGCTGGACAAATCCAGTGCTCATGTGTGTAATGGAGTGTGTAACGGGCCAAACTGGAGGCGTTATACACATGGCACTCACAGCACTCAATCTTCTCTCGGCGCGCAAAGTGGAAACGGCGCAGCCCAGGCCCAAGGTGTACCAACTCCGGGACGGAGGCAGCCTCTTTTTGCGCGTTCAGCCCAACGGCTCCAAGCTCTGGTGGTACCGCTACCGGCTGGGCGGCGCTGAACAGGTGTACTCAATCGGGGTGTACCCAAAGGTCACGCTGGAGGCAGCCCGTGCGGAACGGGACCGGGCAAAGGCGTTGGTCAAGAAGGGCCTCGACCCCATCGTGGAGAAAAAGGCGGCGATCGCCCTCCAGGCCGACACATACGAACGCACGTTCGAGACCGTTGCTCGGGAGTGGATCGTCAGCAATGCTCACTGGAGCGAGTACTACACCAACCAGGTCACCAGCTACCTTGAGAAGGATGTTTTCCCCCGGATTGGCAAGTTGCCGATCAGCAGCATCAGGGCTCCACATCTGCGCCCCATCATCAAGGATGTGGCGGCTCGTGGCGCGAAGACTGTGGCGATCCTCATCCGCCAGTGGTGTGGGCAAATCTTCAGTTATGCGGCTGCCCAAGGTCTCTGCGAATACGATCCTGCCGCCTTGCTCAAGGGACTGGTCAAGCGCCCTCAGGTCCGCCACAACCCTCCGTTGACATGGGCAGAGATCCCGGACTTTCTCAATCGTGTGGACAACGAAGGGGGTTACCAGACGACAGTCCTCGCCCTCAAGCTGATGGCTTTGACCTACGTGCGCACCGTAGAACTGCGCAAGGCCTCCTGGGAAGAGTTCGACCTGGACAACGCCATGTGGTCGATTCCGTCCGAGCGCATGAAGATGCGACGCCCCCATCTGGTTCCCCTGTCACGGCAGGCGGTGGCCGCTCTTAGGGAACTACATGCTCTAACTGGCGGCGGCAAAGTATTGTTCCCGAGCTACAGAAAGCCGGGACAAGTGATGTCGGCAACGACGCTCAATCAAGCACTCAAGCGCATGGGTTATGGCGGACGGTTTTCGTCCCATGGCTTCCGCTCGACCGCAACGACGATCCTTGGACTGTTGGGATATCCGGAGAAGCGGGTCGATCTTCAACTCGCTCATTCCAAAAAGAGCAAGGACTCATCGCGCGCGCCCTACGATCACACGAAGTTTGTGGAGTCCCGCAAGGTAATCATGCAGGACTGGGCTGACATCCTTGACTCATTGCAGGCAGGGAAACCCGTTGAAGGGGTCACGAAGGCGTTTGGCCCCATGTCGAAGCGTAGAACGGCGCTGCTCCGTGTCATAGAGCGCGAGTGATGTCTGCTGCTTGGCGAGTGGAATGCCTAATGCACGTGTAGCACCTTGAACTGAAGACGCAGAACGAGGACATTGGCACTCGACTAGGTTGGAGCATTCTTGGCGACCTGCAGTGCTCTGCGCTCGAACCGCTCTGAAACAACGTCGGCTTGTCCGCAGGGCCGCTGCAGGTGGGTCACGATCTCGTAGGGTCCGTCAGACAGCGGCCGTGTGTGAATGCCCCATCCCTGCGCATGCTCAATGCGCGATTGCGCGGATACCCCGACGCCGTAGCCGGCAGCGACCCATAGCGCGATCATCTCGAAGGAAGAGACACGCTGAATGTTCTGTTGACTCACCGCGGGAAGAGAAGGCAGCCGCTGATCCAGCAAAGGGCAATTCTCTGCAGGCCAGCGAAAGACGGAGTAGTCCAACAGTTCGGCGATCGTGAGCTTCGCCTGGTCAAGTAAGGGAAAGCGCAACGGCATGGCGACGGCCATGTTCTCGGTCCATAGAGGTTGGCTTTTCAGCGACGGATCGCTCGATCCTTCAAGCGTCATGCCCGCGTCGTAGCGGCCTTCCCGAAGTCCCGCAATCAAATCATCGGCTGTGACCTCATGAAACGAAATGGTGACTTCCGGCTCTTCCGCACGCTGCAACGCAAGCAATGCCGAAAGATGCGATGACGGTACGCCAGGCGCTATGGCAAGCCTGAAATTGGAAAAGGAAAACTGGCTGGTGGCGTCGTGCATGAGAGCCCCCACAAAGCGATCGGATCAAAAAGGCGAGCCACCATGATAGCCAAAAGAGATATCTTTAACGTGGTTAAATTCGGTCGATTGATCGACGCTTCTGGTGATGCAGAAGCGCAGCGTTCAACCGGGCCGCCCCCCTGGCACAACCACCTATGAAGCCGAGCCGGCACTGGCCTTCGGCCAAGCGGTGCGTGCTGCCCGCTTGGCGCAGGGAGTCGCTCAGGATGAATTCGCGTCCATGGCTGGTATAGCTCGCTCGCATATGGGCAAGATCGAGCGTGGGGAGCACATGCCCACGCTCGCATTGATACTGAAAATCTCCGCTGCCCTCAGCATAAGTGCGGCAGAGCTGATGAGTGCAACGGAACGCAATCTTCGTGCCGATGCCCAATCTTAAGTGGTGCGGTCCGTTGCGTCAGTCGCTCGAAGGGTCCCGGAGGCGGTCGATAAATCGCACCAGCGAAGCCGATGAGTTGCTGCTTTCGAGTCGAAGCAGGTAGGTGGTGATCACGGCTGTATCCAGCGCCAATGGACGGATCACCACGTCCGGTCGCTGGCTGACCGGAATCTTGGTCGCCGTCATGAAGCCCACGCCGTAGCCGGCACCGACCAAGGTGAGCATCATGTCCAGCGAGGAAACCTCCTCAACGACATTCAGTTTGTGTTCCTGGGTCTGCAGGAGGCGCGCCAACTCGCGGCAGTAGCCTTCGCACACCTGGGGATCGCACAGGACAAGAGGATGCCCCCGGAGTTCATGGAGTGGAACCTCCTTGTGGACGAGCAGTGCGTGCCGGGCTGGCAAGGCGACCACCAGCGGGTCCTGCCAGATAGGTTCGGCGACGATGCCATCACCGACGTCGGCGGTATGAGCGAATCCGATGCAGAAGTCGCCCGAGCGCAGGCCGCGCAACTGCTCGGCCAAAGGCACTTCGGACATCCGTATCTCGATCTCGGGTTCTTCGGCACGGCAACGGGCTAGAAACGCCGACAGCCGGGGATCGAGCGCGCCGTCGGATACGGCGATGCGCAGGGTGCCTCGCAAGCCCGCCGCGACAGCCTTGACGTTCTCGCGGGCCTGCTCCAGGACGGTGAATAGCCGGCGAGTGTCCTGCAGGAACACGGCACCCGCAGCGGTCAGTCGGGTGCCCCGGCGGTCCCGGTCGAAGAGCACAGCGCCTAACTCGTCCTCAAGCTCCTTGATGGCGCGGGACAGAGGAGGTTGCTCAATGTGAAGACGCTCAGCCGCCCGTGTGAAATGAAGTTCTTCGGCCAAAACGATAAAGCAACGCAGGTGCCGCAGTTCCATGAGCAATGTTCCTATTCAGGCGCTGACGACCTCCTTCTGTTTGCTCCACGCGATGCAGGTTGAAAACTTCTTTTAAGCGATGTTTTTTCATATGTTCTTGAGCATGAGATGTAGGCGTTCAACTTTTCCAAACGAGAGGCCGGGCTGTGTTTGACCGAGCATTCAAGAGCCCTGTTTATCCACGGCGCTAAGGTTCAATCTTTACAATGTCCCCAATGCCTTGTACGTATGCGAGTGCATAGGCCATCTCTCCAGAGGTTTGCGCATGCAAAAACATCAATGGTTGTCCGCGTGTTATCTCGTCACCTAAGCGCACCTGCAATTGAATCCCTGCGGCTGGACTCTCAGGCGCACCGGCCAATTTGGCTAAACGAGAAAGCTTACGGTTGTCGATGTGTACTGCTCGGCCTGAAGTGGTTGCCAAAAGCGGTTCGACATAGAGAGCTTGGGGCGGCTCACGAAATCCCCCCTGAGCCGCGCAGATTCTCTGAAATTTTTCCCACGCGCGGCCACTGCTGATCGTCTCATGAGCCAACCGAAGTCCCTCCCCTTCTTTGGCGACGCCGCCAAGCTCAAGCACCGCGCCCGCCACCAACGCCACGCGGTCACATAGGTCTTGCGGCGCATCCGCCTCGTTGCGCAATACGGCCAACACGTCGCGCGCCTCCAACGCCGGGCCGATACCTCTGCCGACAGGCTGATTCCCGTCTGTAAACAGGCAACGCAATACAAGGCCAAATGACGCGGCGACTTCCGAAAGGTGATGCGCAAGATGCTCGGCAGTTTCCCGGCTGCGGACTTTTGCGGTTGGCCCAACCGGAATATCGATCACGATGTGGGTCGCCCCTGCTGCAATCTTCTTGGATAACACCGAGGCAATCAGTTGTCCTTGCGTGTCGATATCCAGTTCACGCTCAATACGCACGAAGATGTCGTCCGCGGGGCTGAGGTGCATCGCGCCGCCCCACGCCACGCATCCACCCTCTTTCTCCACGACCTTTCTGAGCGTATCCAGGTCCAGGTCTACAGGAGCCAGCGTTTCCATGGTGTCCGCGGTGCCAGCGGGAGAGGTGATGGCGCGTGATGAGGTCTTGGGCATCACCAATCCATTGGCTGCGGCGATGGCAACCACCAACGGCGTGGTGCGATTTCCCGGTAATCCGCCCACGCAATGCTTGTCCACAACAATCGGAGCCTGCCATTGCAGGTGATCCCCGACATCGACCATCGCACGGGTGAGATGGATGGTCTCTTGCATATCCAGAGGCAGTACCGCCGTTGCGGTCAGGAAGGCCGAAAGTGCGACATCGGTATAGCGACCATCGACCACATCACGGACGATCGCCTGCAACTCCGTCGTTTGCAGTCGGTGGCCGTGAATTCGCGCACGCACGGCCGACAACGATTCGAGCAGCGGAGGATGCCGAACCTGCACAAGATCGCCCTCATGAATGTCCAGGGCATCCCAGGCGGCCTCGGACAGAGCGATCTGTCCGGTTTTGAGCAGATCGCTGTCGATTTGGTACAGTAGCGCTTGCACAGTGCGGTCGCCGGCAATGATCAGTACCTGTGACCGCGGTGCCAGCCCTTCGGCACGGCAGACATGGCAATCGGTACGCATCAAGACGACGGGTTGATGCTGGGCATGCAGTCGCATGCGCAATGCTTGCAAGGCGGGTGTCTGGGGCGTGATGCGGGCACTCACAGGGCGAACTCCTGGTTTTGCATGGGCACCGATGCGTGCCAATTGAGTTCGCGCTGGATACGTTCGCGCAGCGCCTCAGAGGCATCAGATTCACCGTGAACAATGAACACTCTTTCCGGCGCCTTGGTAAAGCCGCGCAGCCATCGCATCAGCTCATCGCTGTCGGCATGAGCCGACAACATCGCAAGCTCGGCGACCTCTGCCTTGATCGGCATCCAGCGTCCATGGATCTTGACTTCGCGAGCGCCCTCAAGCAGCTTGCGCCCGCGCGTACCTGCTGCTTGGAATCCAGAGAACAGCAGCGTGTTCTGATGGCTACCGCCAAACGCTTCTATGTGATGCAGCACGCGGCCGCCGGTGGCCATGCCGCTGGCGGAAATAATCACCTTGGGGTATCGATTCGCCGATAGCGCCTTGGACTCTTCAACGTCGCGCACGTATGTGACTTCTGAGAATGCCGTCTCGAAATCGTGTTGAGCGAGCTTGTGGTCGTCGGCATGGCGGTGCAGCAGCGCAGTTGCGCTGGTGGCCATGGGACTGTCCAGATAGACGGGCACGTTGCGGAGCCGACCGCGCTGTCGCAACAGCCATAGGTCATAGATCAACGACTGCGCGCGTCCTACGGCAAAAGCGGGAATCACTACGGTGCCTCCGCGGCGAGTCGTACGCTCGATGATGTCGCCTAGCGCTTCGACGGCATCGGAACGGTCATGATGACGATTGCCATAGGTGGACTCGATGATGATGTAGTCCGCTTCCGTGACGGGTTCAGGATCAGGCATGACCGCATCGTCATAGCGGCCCAGGTCGCCGGAGAACACCAAACGCTTGCCGCCGATGTCGATCTGCGCCGTCGCCGCTCCAAGAATGTGGCCGGCCCTGCGTAGAACCAGGCGTGCACCGCCCGGCAATACCGTCTCCTGATGCAGTGGCACGGGCTTGAACTGCAAGAGCGTGCGTTCGGCATCTCGGACCCGATACAGGGCAAGGGCTGGCTTGTGCTTGGAAAATCCCTTCCGGTTGGCGAACTCGGCATCCTTCTCCTGCAACCAAGCACTGTCGAGCAGGATGAGTTCGGCGACGTCCCGTGTGGCTGGCGTCGAGAAAATCTTCCCGCGGAACCCGTTCAGCACCAATCGGGGGAGATATCCACAATGATCCAGGTGCGCGTGCGTCAGTACAACCGCATCGATGTCCTTGGACTCAACGACAAGATGCTGCCAGTTCAGCTCGCGCAGGTTCTTCAGTCCTTGGAAAAGTCCGCAGTCGATCAGGATGCGGGTACTGCCATATGTGATCAGGTGTTTGGAGCCGGTGACGGTACCGGCACCGCCCAGGCTGGTCAGTGAGAGCATGAAGTTGTCTCCTCGCTTGTTGGTGGGTTGTGAAATCAGGAGCTGGCGCGGTCACTGCGGACCGTGTCAGAACCACTTGAAATTCACGCGTCGGTCGCGGCAGCAGCAGCCTGCGAACTGTTCCAGCCGGTCACTTGCGCAGCGGCATAGATGGCATCCACCCAGGTGCATCGATTGGCGATCAGCATTCCAGCCACATCGAGGGTGCCGCCGTGGTTGATGTAGCCCAAAGCCCGCGTCTTCGAAGGGCCGCTGTCAATGCGGCGAAGCACGCCCAGCATCGGCTCAGGGCGGGTATGGCTTATCAACACGCGCGGCAGGTGAGGCGGGAAGAGCGCTTGCAGGGATTCGTCACCGAGCACGAAGGCGGCCTCAAGTTCGTCTCGCGGAATGCGTAGACGGCCGGGCTCGACCACCACGGTGATGCACGACGCAAGCCCATGGTGCTCCAGGCGGGCATGGGCTTTGAGCGCTTCCTCCAACTGGTAGGCGCCAATCGCTACGAATTGCAGTTGTGCGGTGGACGGATCGCCGGCTACATGGGCTGCTCCATGCTCGATCAGCGATTGAGCCGCGGCGGCACTGAAGTGATTCGGCGTGTCGCGCTTGGAGACCACCACACAAGCCACTTGGCCGCGGCTGGCGTAGACCGCTCGCAACGCGGCGCACGCCGTGTTTTCATCCACCGGGAACAACACGCGTGCGGTGTCCGACATCTCCCCCAGCAATGCTTCGCCAATGGTCGGGTCCTGGTGTGACTGCTCGTTCTTGCTGTTCTCCCAGGTGTGGGATGTGACGATCAGCGGGACGGAGATCCAGCCTGGCGGCTGGCCCAGCTCCTTCTGCCGACGCGCGAAGATGATCTCCTGGCGCATCAATCCAAGCATCTTGACCGCGAATGCCTCGTAGCTGACGATCAGGTTCAGCCCCCCTTTGTTGGCGAGGGCGGCGGCCGCAACGGCTTCTTCATTGAGTGCGGTGACCACCGAGCCATCCGTCGATTCCGGGACGCCGGGTTCGGGCACGTTGACGCGGTGCTTGAGCAGCGCCAGAGTGGCCCCCATCTTGTTGCTGGCCAGTTCGTCGGGATTGCCGATCCGGATGCGCAACTGTGGATTTGCCTGCACCAGCTCCACGAACCAACGGTCCAGTGCGGACATGGCGCTGCCCGATACCTCCGTTGGCGCCCAGGCCGGCATCGGCAGATGAGGGCTCGCTGGATGGCGTAGGGCCATGGGGTGCTCGCTTTCGCGCGAGCGCTGGCTCTGGCCGTGATTCGCAAGGACGGTGAGCGCGTTTTCCAGTTCGCTCTCGGGCACGAACAGCGCCGCAGCCCCTGCGTTGAAGGCCTCGCGTGCCTGCGCGTGCTCGCGCGGATTGCCGTCCAACGGCAGGTTGTGGGCGGCATTGGTCGCCGCGCCCGGGAAGCCGAAACCTTTCTCCGTCTCGGCGATCACGTAGGGGAACTTGACGGGATAGCGCCGGTTCGATTGTGCGGCGAAAGCGCTCAGCGTGTCTTCAGATTCGACAATGGCCCATGCGATCGCCACTGGATCGCGTCCATCGATGATGACGGGATCAAAGCCGTTGTGGCGCAGATCTTCGGCTAACCAGGCAGCGCCACCTTCCTGCACGATCTGGGTGCGCTGCTCGATGCGTCGCCCGTTGAGAATCATGATCGGGACGGCGAAGCCGCAGTCCTCGGCGCGCCACCAGCGCGGTGCCCAGTCCGAGCCACGTTGCTCCTCGAAAGCGCCATCACTGAGGAATGCCACCAGGCTTTCTCCCGGCAACGGCGTGTGCACATACTGCAGCCCGGCGAACCCCAGATAGCCGCCTTCGGAGATCGCGCCGGCCGTGTTCGGCCCGGCATGGCTGCCCAGCGGTACCGCGGGCCGCCCCTGCTTATCGATGGCATAGGAGTAGAAATCCTCGATCAGGCGTGACAGGCCTGCCTCGCTGCGGTCGTAGCGTCCACGCTGGGCGGCGGACACATCGCCGGTCAGTGCGTTCACCGCTTCGATCGCGGCCACGCAGTGCCCTTGTCCCATTAGCCAGCCGCGTGTCGTCCCGGTCAGTGCATTGGCCAACAGATAACCCACGAAAGCCGGCACCATGTCGAGCGAACCGCCGGTGTGGCCTTCGGGCGTTTGTTTGAAATCATCGGAGCCCAGAGGGCGGCCGCTTCGGTCGATGCGCCGGGCATAGGTCATATGCGCCACTACGCTCATGGCCATGCAGGCCACCCGGTCGGCTGCGGCCAGCAGCGCATGGGCCGAGGCTTCATCTGCCACACGCCCTTGCGCAACCATGCGGTGCACGAGGGTCTGCATACGTTCGATGGTTTCGGACTGGTGCGCGATGGGCCCGTAACCGGCACGCCAATCGATTGCGAGGTTAGCCTGAGAGGGCATTTCGGGTTCCTTGAAAATAGCGGGATAGGTGGAAGATCAGGCTCGCGGATCGGTCTGGCCGCTGGAAAGCGCGCCGGCAATCAGCGAAGCCAGACCGATCCGGTTGCTCGGATGCGGCACCGCGTCGGTGGACGTGATCCGAGCGAACAGCGGCGTCAATTGGCTCCAGGCGTCTTCGGCGAATAGGGCATGCACCACTACGCACTCCGGCTTGCGCATTCCTTGTTCGGCGAGTTTGTGCGCCGCGACAGCGAGCGTGCGGCCCGAGGATGCGATGTCGTCCACCAGCACCGGCGTTCTGTCACGCCAGACCGACAGGTCGGGAACATCGATGTCCACGCTGCGATCGCCATGGCGTGTCTTGCGAAGCACGGCGTGCGGCACGCCGATGCGGGAGGCGATGGAGCCGGCCCACTGCTCGCTTTCCTCATCGGGGCCGACGATCAAGGGCTTTTCGACATGATTGGCGATCCAGTCGGCCAGCAGCGGCGCGGCATGCAAGGTAGTGGTGGGAATCGTGTAGAGCGCGGAGAGCGTCGGATAGCGGTGCAGATGTGGATCCACCGTAAGCAGCTTGTCGAACGTCGATGAGACCAGGCGTGCGAAAGTCCGCGACGTCACGCTTTCGCCGTCATGGAATCGCTTGTCCTGGCGCATGTAGGCCAGGTAGGGTGCAACCAAGTTCACCTCGAGCGCACCAAGCTCGCGCGCGGCGTCCGCGGCAAAAACCAGAAGCAGGAATTGCGGATCTGGATGGGTCAGCGTGCAAATCAGATCCACGATCTGGCCAACGGGTTCGCCATGCAATCGGACATAGCTCTCGCCATCGGGAAATCGGCGTGTTTCGACGCGGCCGACATCGCTGCCATATGCCTGCGCGAGGCGACCGGCGAAATCTTCGTTGCCTGGAAGGGCAAGTGCGAGTCGTTGCATGCGGTTGTCTCCTTTCTTATTGGTCGTCCTTGTTTACTTATCGAACTCGGATGCTTGGTTGGTGTCGGTGCTCTACACGAACAATCAGTCCCATGCCGACGAACAACGACAGGACGGCCCGTATGGAGTCGAGGAAGGAATCGACCGGCATCAGAATTTCCTTCCTACAGTGATCGTTCCGTAGACCGGGATTTCTTTTTGTCCCCGGAATTCGCGTGTGCGGTGGTAGCGGGCTATCGCGATGCGCCAGTTGCCTTGGGTAATCGCGACGCCGTAGCCGACATCCGCCACGAGTGGCCGCTTATCAACGCTATGGCCGGACTTGAAGGTATTGCCATCCAACGTGATGTCGTGCAGAACCCAGCGAGCGTCTAGCGCCACGAAGAGGTGGCCGTTCCAGTTGCTGCCAGCGGTCGTGCGCACGGGCGAGGTGTTCTCTCCGGCAGGCCGTAGCGGTGCCGTGCCTAAATCATCAGGCAGGCGCAGCCCATAGCGCAGTTCTCCACCGACATTCGCGTAGGTGGCGAAGTTGCCGAAGCTGCCACCCCAGTGGCGGGTCAGATCCCAGCCCCAACCGCTGACGTCTTCTTGCCTGAAGACTCGTGTTCGGCGTTCGTGCAGCAACTGCAGCACAGGCTCGTCGCGCAGTTGGTGTCGCCAGCCATTGAATTTGTCGACGCCGATGGTGTCATGCCACCAGTTCTGGGTTTGCCTGGCCAAGGAGGAGGGGCCCACAACACCGACGCGGATTTGTGAGGTACGCAGCGTATCGCCGCGCCGCGCGTTGTAGCCGAAGCTCAACATCATTGCGCCGGCGAAAGGGCGGTCGTCTTTGATCAGATCGCTGCGCGTTTTGTCGCTGGGGGTGTACATCATCTGTCCGAAGCCGATGGTCATGTTCTGTTCGTCAAAACCCTCGGGTTGCAGCACCGTGAGAAAACGATTCAGCCCACGGACGAGACGGGGTAGGCAAGGGTCATCGCGATAGTCCACAAGGTTGGGGGAGACCCAGCTGACGAGAAATCCATTGGAGTAGCCTTGATCTTGTCCAATGCCGCCGAACATGTCGTTGTCGATCCGCAGATTGAGCGTTCCCGTTGAGCGCAGCGGGTTGTCCTGGTGGCAGGACTGGGCCTGTGCGGAGGCGCTCAGCAATAGCAGCAGCAAGGAGGCTGCGACTTCCAGCCTCCATTCAGCGGGGTCGCTGGACTGAACTTTCATCACGCTGGCGTGCCACCCTGCCCAGGGGTTGCAGTCACAATGACCGATTGGGACTGGCGCACCAGCATCACTGGAACTGGTGCGATGCGAGCGAGCTGCTCTGCATCGCTTCCCATCAGCAGCCTGTCCACGCCCCGGCGTCCGTGGGTACCCAACACCACCAACTCGCATTGAGTAGTCAGTGCCTGCTGAGCGATGAGCACCGAGACGCGCTCGCCGTTGCTTTCCAGAAGGACGGTCTCAACCACCAGGCCTCCCTGCCTCAGCCGCAGCGCCGCCTCGTCCAGCAGCTTCTGCCCGGCCGCCAGGAAGCCCGGCCTCACTTCTTCAATATAGATCCTCGGCCTCTCGAAGCCGTTGCTATGCTTCATCTCCTCGATGACGTGCAGCAAGACGATGGTTGCGCCATTCAGGCGTGCCAGCACCGCAGCGTGGTGGAGCGCCAAATCGGCAGTAGGACTTCCGTCGAGCGGAACCAGGATTCTTGAGTACATGAATGTCTCCAGTTATCAGAGTAGAACGGGATGACGAACAGATATTGCGTATACCGTGTCGCAATAGCGGACGCGGGATACGCTTATTCAGTTGCGTACATATTCCCCTGGGGCGTCGCAAACAGTGGGGTATCCACTGGATTCAGCACCTATGAGCGGAGGCGCAACAACATCACCGGAACGCTCTCGCAGCCACGCCGACCATGCGGGCCACCAGGAATCCGGATGCGTCTGCATCGTCGCTTGCCACTCATCCGGCGCCATGTATCCATCACCGGCCGCGCGGGTATGGATTTGATATTGGCGGTTACCTCGGCCGGGCTCGCTCACGATGCCGCCGTTGTGTCCTCCAGTGGTCAGCACGAAAGTCAGCTCGGCCGAAGACAGGAGATGCAGCTTGTAAACCGAGCGCCAAGGCGCAATATGATCCGAGGCAGTGCCGACGCAAAACACCGGTACAGCGATGTCTCCCACTGAAACGGGGCGACCCGTGACGGGATAACGCCCCGCGCTGAGATCGTTATTCAGGTAAAGGCGTCGGAGATACTGCGAATGCATCTTCGCGGGGAGGCGAGTCCCATCGGCATTCCAAGCCATCAGGTCGGTCATTGCCCGGCGATCGCCCAATAGGTATTCGTCAATCATGCGAGACCATATGAGATCGTAGGAACGCAGTAGCTGAAAAGCTCCGCTCATCTGGTCGGAGGTCAAATAACCGGTTTGAGCCATGCTGGCTTCCAACAGCGCCACTTGACTCTCGTTGATGAAAAGACTCAGCTCGCCCGGTTCGCTGAAGTCCGTCTGTGCGGCAAGCAGGCTTACCGACACCAGCCGCGTATCGCCATCACGCGCCATGGCTGAAGCACCAATGGCCAGTAGCGTTCCGCCCAGGCAATAACCAGCCGCGTGGACTCCATGCCCGGGGACGACGGAAGTCACAGCGTCCAGCGCTGCATGCAGGCCGAACTCCAGGTACTCATCCATGCCCAAATCTCGATCCTCAGCATCCGGATTTCTCCAGGAGATGCAAAAAACCGTATGCCCTTGCGCAACCAGATACCGTATCAGCGAGTTATGCGGTGACAGATCCAGTACGTAGTACTTCATGATCCAGGCAGGAATGATCAGGATCGGTTCGGGATGGACTTTCTCGGTAGTGGGCGTGTACTGAATCAGTTCGATCAGTCGATTTCTCAGAACGACTTTTCCTTCCGTGACCGCTACGTCGCGCCCAACGACGAAGTTCTCCGTTCCCGCGGGAGGCTGGCCGGATAGTTGCCGACGCAAGTCGTCGAGAAAGTTGGACGTCCCCCGCGCTAGATTGGCGCCTTGCTCTGCGATGGTTCTTTTCAGGACAACGGGGTTGAAAACCGCAGCGTTGGCGGGCGAAAGCATTTCCAGCCACTGTTTGGCGCCAAACGCCAGCAGGCGTTGGTGTTTCGGATCCACTCCCCACACCCCCTGCGTGGCCTGCTCCCACCATTTGGTCTGATTGACGAATGAACTGCGGAAAAGGTCGTAGGGCCATTGATCCCATGCAGGATCGTTGAAGCGGCGGTCATTGACAGGTGACCGGTCAGGAGCGGTGGCTCCCCGGTCCGGGTTGGCCGGATTCTTCTTCAATACGGCCATCCATTGCTCGGACAGGGAGGCTGCAAACGCCAAAAGCTCGGCTTGCTTGCCAGGACTGTTTGCTAAATGGCTCGCCCAGTCCACCCACGCGAGCAACGATGTCTCCGGCGAAATAGACGACCAAGCCTGTGCCCAAGCGACATGGGCATCCCCATCCAACTTCGGATTGATGGCTGAGTCGATATTGCCGTTCTTTTTATTCGTCAAAGCGTATTACCTCTATTTCTGCACAAGTAGAAAGAGCCCCTTGCTTGAAAACGGGAGTCGATTGCGATTTCCTGGGCGACGACGCCTCGCCAGCGCGTCAGCGATGTATCCATCTGCCAGCTCGCTCCGCTGTTTCGCTTCGCCTAACCGGCCATCAGGCTGATTACCAGTGCGTTCGCAATATCGATGACGAACCCACATACCAAGGGCACCACAATGAACGCCTCGCGTGCCGCACCATGCTCCCGAGTCACCGCCGTCATGTTGGCGATGGCAGTGGCGGTAGATCCCAGCGCAATACCGCCGAAACCCGCGCACACCACGGCGGCTTGGTAATCCTTGCCCATTGCCCGAAAAACAATCAGCAAAACGAATGCGATGACCAAGGCAATCTGCACCAGCATCGCCGCCGTGATGAAGGCGAGCACGGGCTGCAGTTCCCAGAGCCTGAGTCCCATCAGCGCCATGGTCAGAAACAGGCCCAATGACATGTCGGAAACCAGGGCGATGCCTGGCTGCATGCTCGGCCAGTTCCATAAACGTCCGCGCCCACTTGGCCTCATCCAGTCGGCCGCCATGCGCAGGAGAATTCCGGCCAGCAGGCAGCCCACAAAGGCGGGCAGCGTGACGGCGGTACGCGCGACCAAGGCATTGATTCCGTATCCCAACATCAAGGCGAAGTTGAGCCAGAGCAATGCCAGCAGCAGGCCGTAGTAGTCCAGGCGGGCATGCTGCTCATCCCTGTGCAGCGTGCCAATTTCCAGGGCGCTGTCCCCAGAGGCTTGAAGCCGATGCCTACGCATGAGCAAGCTTGCGACTGGGCCCCCGATGGTGCAGGCCGCGATCAGGCCGATCATGTTCGCTGCCAATCCCAGTTCCTGCGCTTGCGCAATGCCGAGGTTGTGAACGAAGTGATCGGACCAGGCCAAGGTGGTGCCCACGCCTCCTGTCAGGGAAATCGATCCCACCATCAGCCCGGTGCGCGGATCCAGGCCGAAGGCGCGTGCCATCTCCATCCCGGCCAGGTTCTGCAGCACCATGAACCCGATGGCCAACCCCGACAGGATCAGCAAGGGCCGTCCACCATGGCGCAGCGTGCGGGCGTCGGTACCCAGGCCAATGGCCGCAAAGAAGTACAGCAGCAGCGCGTCACGCGCTTCGAGATCGAAACTGATGACGATCCCCGCACCGTAGTACAGGGCGAAGACAACCAGGGCGCAGGCCAAGCCGCCCACCAGGGATTCCGGGATGCTGTATCGACGCAAGATGCGCCAACGCGCAACCAAGCCCTTGCCCACGAACAACAGCAGGATGGCGAGCGTGAATCCATGGAAGGCATCGATCGTCATCGCGCCTTCTCCCTGTCCAGGCAGGACAGCGCATGGCTGGCGGCTATCCACTCTTCGTTGGTGGGCTCGACCGCCACGGTGACCTGACTGTGATCGCTGGAAATCGTCGCCGCGTGGCTGGCGTTGGCATCGGTATCCAAGGCAATGCCCAAAAAGCCCAGCGCCGCACAGATGCGCTCGCGAATGAACGCATTGTGTTCACCGACACCCGCCGTGAACACCAGCATGTCCAGGCCACCCAGCACGGCGACCAAGGCCCCGATCTCGCGTACGATGCGGCGCACGTAAAGGGCCAGTGCCAAGCGCGCTCGCTCCCCCGTTTCGCCTGCATCGTTCTCGTGTCCGACAATGACGCGCGGCTCGGCCGAGATTCCCGAAACGCCGAGCAGGCCGGACTCGTGATAGAGGACGCGCCCCACTTGCTCCAGTGAGAGCTTCTCGATTTCCATCAGGTAGAGCACCGCACCCGGATCGAGCGCGCCGGTGCGGGTGCCCATCATCAGGCCGTCAAGCGCGGAGAAGCCCATGGTGGTGGCCGCGCTTTTGAGTCCACGCATGGCGCACAGACTGGCGCCACTGCCCAGATGGGCAACGACGGTGCGACCGCGCGCGGCGTCGCCATGGCGTTCGGGCAAGGCCACTGCCATGTACTCATACGACAGGCCGTGAAACCCGTACCGACGCAGACCGCGCTCCCATGCGGCATAGGGCAACGGCAGGACCTTCTCGACCTGGGGCAAAGTGTGGTGGAAGGCCGTGTCGAAGCAGGCCATCTGTGGCAGATCGGGCTGCTCCCGCAGCAGGATCTCCACGGCTTCGAGCGCGAATGGCTGGTGCAGCGGGGCCAGAGGAATGTAGCCCTTGAGGTCGGCCAGGACATTCGCGTCCACGCGCACGGGCATGAAGTATTTACTGCCGCCGTGGACGATACGATGGGCGACCGCACCGATCCGGCGGCCGTCGAGCCGCTGGCTGACACGATCGCGGATGAGGCGCAGTGCGGCGCGATACGGATGTGCCGTTTCGAGTTCGATCGGGAACGGCGCAACCCCCGTCTCTCCGAAATCCGGGTTGGCGCCACCGATTCCCTGCACCTTGCCATTCCACAATGCCTGGCGCGGCAGTGGCGCGGCCGAGGAATCGAACACCGCGAACTTGATACTGGATGAGCCGCAGTTCAGCACAAGGATCAGTCTGTGTTCGTGGCGCCTAGAGCGGGCCATGGTGACGTCCATCAGGTCGTCCTCTCTGCGCGCCGTCCGTGCGACCTCGCCAAGGTGTGCGCGGTTGTCTGCGGTCTCATCGTCTTCAGACTTAGCGCGCTGTGTAGCCGCCATCGGCGATGAGCTGGGTGCCAGCAAGGAAGCTGCTTCCTTCCGATAGCAAAAACGCCACGGCATGGGCGATTTCGTCCGGTGTACCCAGGCGACCGATCGGATGCAGGCCAACGGCCTCTTGGAGGGCCGATTCATCCAGGAAATCCAGGATGGGCGTACGTACGTAACCGGGATGGATCGAATTGATCCGGATTCCCTTGGGGGCATAGGCCAGCGCTGCCGACCGGGTCAGCCCGGTAACAGCATGCTTGGCTGCGACGTACGCGGGGTTCGCTGCGTCGCCCACCACTCCGAGGATGGAGGAGACGTTGACGATGGCGCCGCCTCCAGAGCGCAGGATGGCGGGAATCTGATGGCGCAGGCCATAGAACACGCCGTTCAGGTTGACATCGATCACCCGGCTCCAGGCGGCAGGGTCCAGTTCCCCCACAGGACTCTGGTCGCCACTGATACCGGCGTTATTGACGGCAAAATGAAGGTCGCCAAACGCATCGACCGCGCAGGCCACGGCAGCCTGGACCTCATCGATGCGTGCCACGTCGGCCACATTGGCCACGGCGTGGCCGCCCTCGGCGTTGATGAGACTGGTGACGCGCTGCGCATTGTCGGCGCTGACGTCCGAGACCACGACATTCAGACCGTTGCTCGCAAGAAGCCGGGCGATGCTCTCGCCAATGCCGGATCCTGCACCGGTGACCAGGGCTACGCGGCCAGAGAATGAATACTGCATGGTGTTTTCTCCAAAGGGGTGGTTAAGTTGCTAACAAGTCCGCTCAAGGGGGCGACAGCCGATAGTGATGGGCCAGCATCAGTGCAATCGCGCATGAGGCGATGCGCGTATCGCGCGAGTCGGCACGGCTGGTCAGAATGACCGGCACCTTGGCTCCAAGGACGATCCCGGCGCTGGCTGCTCCGCCCAGGAAGATCAACTGCTTGGCAAGCATGTTGCCGCTCTCCAGGTCAGGCACGGCGAGGATGTCAGCCTGCCCGGCAACCTCGGAGACGATCCCCTTGGTACGCGCAGCGGCGATGGAGACCGCGTTGTCGAAGGCGAGCGGCCCGTCGAGCAGGCCGCCAGTGATCTGGCCGCGATCAGCCATCTTGCACAGCGCCGCCGCGTCCAGCGTGGCCGTCATCGTCGGGCTCACCGTCTCGACCGCGGCCAGGATCGCGACCTTGGGTTCGCGCACGCCGATTACCTGCGCCAGCTCGATGGCGTTGCGGATGATGTCCGCCTTCTGTTCCAGAGTCGGGGCGATATTGATCGCCGCATCGGTGACGATGAACGGGCGCGGATAGGCCGGTGTCTGTAGCAAAAAGCAATGGCTGACCCGACGCTTGGTGCGCAACCCTGCCGCAGTCGAAACCAGCGCGGACATCAGCTCGTCGGTGTGCAGGCTCCCTTTCATCAGGGCTTCGACTTCACCTGTGGCCGCCAGGGCGACGGCTTGCTGCGCGGCGGCGTGGCTGTGGGGTGCGTCCACAATGGCGACGTCGGCCAGATCCAGCCCGGCCTCCGCGGCGACTGCTTCCAGCCGCACCCGTGGCCCGACCAGCACCGGCTCGATCAATCCCGCGTGGCGCGCTTCGAGCGCAGCGGACAGGCTGGGAGAATCGCAGGGGTGGACGACAGCCACACGAATCGGTTGCAAGTGCGCGACATGCGCCAGCAGGCTTTGCAGGCCTGTACGGCCCTGCGCATTCGGGTGGATTTCCGGCAACACGGTGCGCGTTCGTTCCAAGCGTTCGGTGGGCGCCACGACCTCTACCTGGCCTTGGAAAACCGCTACCCCCTCCTGGTTGGTGCAGGTGCAGGCCAGCGTGACATGGTGGGTGGCCGTGTCCTTGCTGGTCACCTGCATCTGCACGGTCAGCCTGTCACCGGGCCGAACCGCTCCGAGGAAGCACAGACTCTGGCTGACATATTGGGTTCCAGGCCCCGGCAGCCGTGTTCCCAGCACAGCCGAGATCAGGACGTTTGCACAAATGGCCTCCGTGGTGTCCCGAGCGCTTGAGGACGCAGCAGGTTCCGGGTCCACATCGCCTGATTGCAGCGCGAACATGTGGATGTCTTGCGGCGAAAACGCGCGTTCGAGGCTGGCGCTGTCGCCGATGGCGATCTCGTCGAAGGTGCGGTTGCGCAGAACCTGCAATGCGTCGGCAGTGGCATCGACCGGTGTGGACGAGGTCGTCATTTGCCTTTCCCTCGCCGTGTTTGACTTGTCCGCAGCGCGACTGGCGTCTTGGACACAGTTTTCTTCTGAGGCGCCTTCGGCTTTGGCGAGGATGTTTGGGGTTTCGTGTCCATAACCGCAGCGGAAGTGTCACCGGCAGAGCTTGGCATGGCGGGTGCCGAGTTCCCGTCCACGGCTGCAGCGGACGTTTCATTGGCGGGACTTGCCATCGCGAGCGCCGAAGCCGCCTGCGCCTCGCACGCCGCCCGCTTGAACAGGGTGGAAACCTGCTCCAGTCGGGTTTGCTCGTGTGCGGACAGCACATCACCGCTGCCAATCACCTGCACGATCATTCCCGCTACCTGTCGGATGTCCTCAGGCGCTATGCCGTTGAGCAATCCGGGGATGGCGGACACCATGGCGTCCTCATCGAGCCTCATGAGCAAAGCCTGCCGACGCACGAGGTGGCGGAAAGCCTGCATGTCGAAGTCATTTGTCAAATGAGGGCGCACCAGTTCCTCTGCGTGCCGAAAGTGCCGCCCGTCGGCCTCCCCACGCGCCGCGAGCACGAAGAACAGCGCCCGTATGGCGGCTTCGGTTATCCCGCCGTTGTGAATATCCGCTTCGAGCCGTGTCAACTCTTGCGCCAGATACTGGCGATGTTCGGGCGTCTCGCTAGGATGGGGTCGCGGCGGCGCATCGTCGTGCAGGCTCTGTCCTGTCATGGCCTGAACCAGCGGCAGGCTGTACAGCATGTCAAAGGCCTGTGCGTAGATTTGGTCGCGGCAATCACGGAATTGATCCAGCATCTGTTCGACGGCGGTGGAAAACTCCGTCTGCAGTTGCAGGAAAGGATTGGCCTCGGAGACGGTCTGGCGATGTTCGCGCACCTGTTGCGCCGCTTCTTGTACAGCGGCGGCCAGCGGGTGCCGATCGGACCACAATTCATAACCCATGCGCAGTGGATGCAGCGGCTCCAGCCACTTCGCCCCCTGATCCGTGACCAGGGCTCGGACCCACGGCTGCACGAAGCTGCGGTAGCAGGCCAAGTTGATCTCGGAGATCCGCGCAGCGGCGGCAAAACGGCGATCGCTCTCGGGATCGGGGCGAACGATCTCACGGATTTCATCGATGTTGCTGCGGCGAATCCGGGTCAGGTAGGCGTCACTGGCTGGTTCGCCTTCCTGGGCGTCGTCGTGATGCTCGTCGATCTGCATGTGGTGGATGCCGGCTGGCAGCACGTCGATGATGTCGATGTTGGCTGCGAACTCCCGGTGCTCTTTGCGCCCGACGCTCCCGGAGACGAAGATGCCCAGATGCCCGATGCTGTCATGGGTGGCGTAGACGATGGTCTGGTCATGTCCCACCACATCCAGGTCGTTGCGGTACAGGTCGGTGATCCAGCCCAGGGCCTGGGGCGGTGGAGTGATGTTGTCCCCATAGGAGCAGAACACCACGATCGGCGAGCGAATATTGCGCAGGTCAATGCGCACGCCATCGGACGTCACCAGTTGGGCCGTACTCAGCTTGTTGCCGATGAACAGGTTGTCGACGATGTACTGCATCTCCACGTCGTTCAGGAAGACGTGGCCGCCCCAGTACTTCTCGAACTGCAGGTGGCGCGGGCCTTCCGTGTCGACCTTGGCGTACAGGTTGTACTGTTTGGTCCAAAGCGTATTGGCCGGGTCCAGGTTTTCGAAGTTCTGAACCAGCCAGGCACCATCGAACCGACCAGCTCCTAGGTCGCTGGTCAATGCCGTCAACCAACTACCGCCAGTGAGGCCGCCTGCGTAGCGCATCGGCATGTCGCCCGCCCAGTACGACAGCGGCGCGCCGGCCACGATGATCGGCCCGAACAGTTCGGGCCAGACGGCGGCTGCCATCAGGATCTGCCAGCCTGCCTGGCAATTGCCGATGACTGCCGGCTTGCCGCGGCTGTCGGGGTGCAGCTCGCCGACCTTGCGCACGAAGGCCGCTTCGGCTCGCATGACGTCCTCGACGGTCTGACCGGGAACGGGATCGGGCAGAAAGCCAACGAAGTAGCAGGGATGCCCTGCCTTGAGGGCTGCCCCGACCTCGCTGTCGGGTTTGAAGCCGCCGATGCCCGGGCCGTGGCCCGCGCGTGGATCGACCACCACGAACGGTCGCTTGCGGGGATCGCTCGGCGTGTCGGCTGGCGGCTGGATGCGTACGAGGCCATAGTTGACTGGCCGCGGAAGATCCAGCCCGGACATGACGATCTCGCAAGCGAAGTCCAGTACGTTCGGCATACGCTCCTGCAAATGCGCCTGGTACTGGTTGCCGCGTTGGCGGCGAACGTCGGCATACAGAATTAGCCGCTGCCAGGCATCCACTACATACTCGGTTGCCTTCGCCGGGAGTCGCAATGGATCCCACAGCAACTGCCCCCAATCGGTCGTTGGAGATGTCGTGGTGTCTCGGTTCATGGCGATGGGCACTCCCTGTATGCTGAAAAGGAAAACGAATAGAAAGGAGCCGCCGACACAGCGCCCTGGCGGCCCTGCCGCAGTCAGTACATGTGCTGGCCACCATTCATCGAGACGTTGCTGCCGGTCATGAATCCCGCAGACTCGCTGGCGATGAATGCCACCAGTGCTGCGACTTCCGCAGGCCGCCCTAGGCGGCCTACCGGGATACCGGCGATCACCTGCTTGACCACGCCCTCGGTCATGTTCGTCACCATCTTCGTGTCCAGATACCCCGGCGAGACGGTGTTGACCGTCACGCCTTTGCGCGCCACTTCCTGTGCGAGGGCTTTTGTGAAGCCATGCATGCCGGCTTTTGCGGCGGAGTAGTTGGTCTGGCCGAACTGCCCCTTGGAGCCGTTGATGGAGGAGATGTTGATGATCCGGCCCCAGCCCCTGTCGAGCATGCCGTCGATGAATGGCCGGGTCACGTTGAATACGGAATCGAGATTGACGCGCAGGACGGCATCCCAATCGGCGTAGCTCAGCTTGCGGAACGTGGCATCGCGCGTGATGCCCGCGTTGTTGACCAGGATGTCGATGCGATGCCCGTCTGTGTGGATGCGGTCAGCCAGTTCCTGGCAACGGGCATGGTCGGCCACATCCGCGCCGTAGGCGGCGAAGTCGTAACCTTCGCCGGCTTGGGTTTTCAGCCACGCGCCAATGCTGGCATTGCCCGGCGAATGGACGATGAGCACGGTATGGCCCGCATCGTGCAAGGCCCGGGCGATGGCTTCGCCCAGGCCGCCGCTGCCGCCGGTGACCAGTGCAGTGCGTTGCTCAGCCGGCATTGCGACCACCTGTCTTGGCTGGTGCGTCCTTGTCCTGTGCCTTGGCCCACACCGCTCCCCATTGCTTGAAAATATCCTGGAACGGCAATATCGCATCTGCCTGGCCTACGGCCTGCGTGACCGATTTCTGCCAGTCCTGAATGGCTTGCTGCAGGCCTTGGGTGAAGGTGGTCTGATTCTTGATTGCGACTTGCGTTAGTGCCTGCGCGCCACCCATCTGGTGCTGAAACTGACGCCAGAAGGCCTGCGCGGGCAGCGTGGCCAACTCCTGCCAGTTCTGGGCCTTGAGCAGGCTTTCGATCTCAGTGCCGGACTCGGCAATGTTTTCGCTGCCCGCGCGCGTGGCGTTCTCCAGCCATTGCTGGCCGTTTTCCTGCATCAGGCGCTGCAGGCGCAGTTGCAGTTCCAGGTTCGCCTTGAAGAGGTTGAGGGGGATGGTTTCATTGCTCATGGTCAAACTCCTTGCTTGGGTTGAAATGCCCAATCGGGCGGTCAAACGATCAGGCCATCTGGCCGATCGTTTTGCGAAAGCGTGCCAGCGACAGGAAAAACAGCACCGCGCCGATCAAGGCCAGCGCCAGGAAGGGCTGCCACACCGTCTCCAGCCCCGCGCCCCGATAAAGGATGGCCTGGCTCAGTTCCACGAAATGGGTGGTGGGTGCGACCAGCATGATGTTCTGCACGATCTCGGGCATGCTTTCGCGTGGCGTAGTGCCACCCGACAGCATCTGCAGCGGCAGGATGGTGAGCATCATCAACATGCCAAACTGCGGCATGTTGCGCGCCAGCGTGGCGATGAAGATGCCCATCGACGTAGTGGCGAACAGACTGAGCGCTGCACCGGCGAAGAACAGCGCGATGGAGCCCTCGATGGGCACGCCCAGGACGCCGCGCACCATGAGGGTGAGCGACAGGAAGGAGGCGATCAGCACGACCAGGGCCATCGACCAGACCTTGGAGAGCATGATCTGGGCGGGAGTCACGGGCATCACCAGCAGGTGTTCGATGGTGCCGTGCTCGCGCTCGCGGATCAGCGCTGCGCCGGTCAGGATGATGGACAGCAGTGTGATGTGGTTGATGATCTGCACCACCGAGCCGAACCAGGCCTTGTCGAGGGCGGGGTTGAAGCGCGCGCGCAAGGCCAGATCCACGGGTGGCGCGGTGGTGCTGCGATAACGCTTGACGAACTCGTTGACTTCACCGGTGAAAATTTGTTGAACATGGCCACTGCCGGTGAAGGCCTGGCTCATGCGGGTGGCGTCGACATTGAGCTGCACGGCAGGCGATCGCCCCGCCAGCACGTCGCGCTGGAAGTTGGGCGGAATGACCAGAGCGAAGGTGTACAGCCCCGCGTCCATGCCCGGGTCCACGTCCCCATAGTCGATCATGGCCGGTGGCGTGAACTGCGGGGGGTAGAAGGCCGAGGCAACCCGCTGGGACAGCGCCGAATTATCCTCGTCGACGATGGCGATGGGCGCGTTGTGCAGCGTCTCCGGCATGGACGTGGCCTTGGTGTAGACCGACGCGGTGAACACGTAGACGATGAGCACAAGCATCATCGGATCGCGCCAAAGACTCCACAGCTCCTTGACACCAAGGTCGTAGATGTTGGCCAGGTTTCTTCTGCGCATCTCAACGCTCCTGCTTCTTGAGTAGCAAAACAGCCACGCCGAGAATGACCGGAACCGAAATGAGCATCGACCACAGCGGCCCTGTCAGGTCGGCCAGGCCAAGCGCTTTGCTGAATACGCCACGGCTGATGGAAATCATGTGCGTGGCGGGGTAGATCTCGCCGATGAACTTGCTGGAGCCTTCGAGCGAGGACACGGGATCGATCAGGCCGGCGAACTGGGTGGCCGGTATGAGGGTGCCGATCATGGCGAAGAACATGGCCGCGATCTGGCTGCGTGTAACGGCCGAGGCCAGCAGCCCCATGCCTGTCGCGGCGAAGGAGAAGATCAGCGCGGCCAGCGCCAGGGTGAAGAAGCTGCCCTTGACCGGCACACCGAAGACGGTGACCGCGAGCAGGCTCATCAGCAGGAAGTTCACCATGGCCAGACCGACATAGGGCAGTTGCTTGCCAAGCAGGAACTCGATGCGCGTGACCGGCGTCACGTACAGATTGGTGATCGACCCGGTTTCTTTCTCGCGCACCACCGCCAGCGCAGTCAGCATGGCCGGCAGCATGAGCAGCAGCAGAGGGATCACCGCCGGCACCATGGCTGGCAGACTCTTGACATCGGGGTTGTAGCGAAAGCGCGTCTCGACGCTCGCATTGCCTGCGGCGCTGGCACCGCTGCGTTCGCTGGCCTGTACGAGCAGCCAGTGCTGGTGCATGCCCTGAACGTAGCCCTGGACGGTTTCCGCGCGTTGCGGCATGGCGCCGTCGAGCCACGCACCGATCTGCACGTTCTGGCCTCGCAACACATCGCGAGAGAAGCCAGGGGGGATCTCAATGGCCAGCGACAGTTCGCCGTTGCGCATACGCCGGTCGAGGTCCTCGTAGTCGATGATCGGCGCGTGCTCGGTGAAGTAGCGCGAGCCGGCCAAGTTCAGCGTGTAGTTCTGGCTGAGCGTGGTCTGGTCGCGATCGAGCACCGCATAGCTCAGGTCCTCGACGTCCAAGGTGATGCCGAAGCCGATCGCGAACATCAGGAGCAGCGAACCGCCCAGCGCCAGGGTGGCGCGCACCGGATCGCGCTGCAGTTCCAGTGCTTCGCGCCACAGATAGCTGAGCATGCGGCGCAGGCTGAAGCCTTCAGCGTTGTGCCCGATGTGCTCAGTGTGTGTCGCTGGCGTCTGAATCGCCGTATTGGCGGCCTCGGTGGGGCCGGCGGGAGCGACCGTGCCGCCCTCCGCCTCGACGAGGTAGCCGATGAAGGCCTCTTCAAGGGTTTTGGCGCCGCGTTTCTCGACCAGCCTGGCAGGCACATCGCTGTCGAGCACCTTGCCTGCATGCATCATCGACATGCGGTCGCAACGCTCGGCCTCGTTCATGAAGTGGGTGGAAATGAAGACCGTCACCCGGTCGCGCCGCGACAGCTCGATGAGCAGCCGCCAGAACGCGTCGCGCGCCACCGGATCGACGCCGGAGGTCGGTTCGTCCAGAATCAGCAGCTCGGGCTTGTGCACCATGGCAACGGCCAGCGACAGGCGCTGGCGTATGCCCAGCGGCAGACTGGCCGGCAGGCTGTCGATGACGTCCACCAGCCCGAAGCGCTCCACCATCTCGTCCACGCGGCCCGGAATATCGTTCGGGGACACACTGAAGAGCTTGGCGTGCAACTCCAGGTTCTGGCGTACCGTGATTTCGCTGTAGAGCGAGAACGCTTGGGACATGTAGCCGACGCGGCGGCGGGTGCCCAGATCATGCGGGTTCACTTCATGGCCGAACAGCCAGGCCCGACCCTCGCTCGCCGGCAACAGGCCGGTAAGCATCTTCATCGTCGTGGACTTGCCGCACCCGTTGGAGCCGAGGAAGCCGAAGATTTCACCGCGCCGGATGCGGAAGGACACGCTATCGACGGCAACGAAGTCGCCAAAGCGCATGGTCAGCCCCTCGGCCTCGATGGCGATATCGTCCGCGCCGTCCTCAGGCAGAGGCGGAATGACAACCGCTTGGTGTCCGCGCTTTTTCTCTTCCGGGAGCAGGCGGATGAATGCCTCTTCCAGGTTCGGGCTGTTTGTTGTCTCCAGCAATTCCTTCGGCGTACCGGTGGCGAGGACCTTGCCGTCGTCGATGGCGGCGAGCCAGTCGAAGCGCTGGGCCTCATCCATGTAGGCGGTAGCCACGATCACGCTCATGCCGGGGCGGTCGGCGCGGATGCGCTCGATCAGATCCCAGAACTGCGCGCGCGCCAGCGGGTCCACGCCAGTCGTCGGCTCATCGAGAATCAGAAAATCCGGGTCATGAATCAGCGCGCAGCACAGGCCGAGTTTTTGCTTCATGCCCCCGGACAGCTTGCCTGCCGGGCGCTCCAGGAATTTGAACAGGCCAGTGGCCTGAGTCAGTTCGTCGATCCGCTGGCGGCGCTCTGCGGCGCCATGACCGAACAGGCGCGCGAAGAATTGCAGATTCTCCTCGACCGAGAGCGTCGGATACAGGTTTTTGCCCAGTCCCTGCGGCATGTAGGCGATGCGCGGGCATACCTGCTTGCGATGGGCCTTGCTGGCCATGTCGCCACCCAGCACCTCGACCGTGCCCTCCTGGATGATGCGCACACCCGCCAGCAATGAGAGCAGACTGGATTTGCCCACGCCGTCGGGGCCGATCAGGCCGACCATCCGTCCGGCGGGAATGTCCAGATCGATGCCATCCAGGGCGATGACGTCGCCGTAACGCAAGCGCACCTGACGGACGCTTGCAACGGTCGTGGGCTGCGCACTCGCACTGTGGCTCATACCTTACTCCGGCACGCGAACGGAGAGGTTTTGAGGCCACTCGGCATTGGCGTCGAGTTTGATCCAGGCCACGCCGGGCAACCCGGTCTTGACCTGATTGAGGTGCTCACGCAGCAACTCCTGCGAAATCTGCGCGCGCACGCGAAACATCAGTTTCTGCCGCTCGCTGGCGGTTTCCACCGTCTTGGGAGTGAACTGCGCCGCGCTGGCGACGAAGGAAACGGTGGCTGGAATCACATACTCGGGCGCGGCATCCAGAATGATGCGAACCTCCGAGCCCAGCGCAACGCGGCCGGCCACGGTTTCGGGCAGGAAGAAGGTGATGTACACGTCCGACAGGTCGATAAGATTCAGGACGCGTCCGCCCGATCCCAGCACCTCACCGGGTTGCGCGACACGCACCTGAACCCGTCCGTCGCGCGGAGACCGCAGTTCGCTGTCGCGTATGTCGGCTTCGATGCGGTTGATGCTGGCCGTGGCAGCGGACACGCTGGACCTCGCGCCGACGAGCTGCGCCTTGGCGGCCTCGACCGCGGCGCGGGCAGCGGCGGCCTGTGCCTTGCTGGCCGCGAGGGTCGCTTGGGCGCCCCGTACGCGCGCCCGGTCATCGTCCAGTTCCTGGATCGAGGCGGCTCCCTCACTCGACAGCGTGCTGGAGCGTGTCAGGCGCCGTTGCGCGGCGTCCAGTTCGGACTCGCGCTGACCAACCAGAGCCAAGGCGGCAGTCACGTCGGCTTCACGCAGCGCCACCTGTGCCTGCGCCGCGGTCACCGAATGCTCAGCCTGCTGACGCATGGCCAGGGCCTCGTCGCGCTGCGCTTCCAGCGTTTCCAGCCGCATCTTGGCCAGTGGCTGGCCGGCTGTGACGAAATCGCCTTCACGCACCAGGATGTCTTCGATGCGGCCGGGAAGTTTGGTGGCCACGTCGATCTCGGTGGCTTCGATGCGGCCATTGCCGTTGACGAATCCTTCGCCCGGGCCGCTGTCGGTAAACCTCGTCCAGCTCCACCAGGCCAGCGCGGCAACAACCGCTGCAGCGAAAGCGACCAGGAGTTTTTTCTTGAGAGAGGGGGAGACAGTCATGGGTTCGGCGTGCCTTAACGGGTTGATGGGGTGGAAGCGGGAGTCGAGGCCGCACCCTGTGCCTCGCCGGCTGCGGCGAGGGTGCCGCCGCCGAGCGCGGCATACAGCGCCACCTGGCTGGACAGCAGCGCGCGGCGCGCCTGTACCAGTTGTTGCTGGGCTCCCAGCAGATCGCGCTGGGCATCCAGCACTTCCAAGAAGGCGGCCGAGCCGTTGTCGTAGCGCAACTTGGCCAGGCGTGCGCGTTCGCTTTGCGCTTCCAGGTTGGCTCTCTGGATCGTCAACTGCTCAGCCAGCCAGTGCTTTGCGCTCAGCGCATCGGCCACCTCGCGGAAGGCCGTTTGAATGGTTTTTTCGTATCCGGCGACGGCGATGTCGCGGCGCACTTCGCTCAGCTCCAGATTGGCGCGGCGGCGCCCGCCATCGAAGATGGGCAGCGACAGGGTGGGCATGAAGGTCCAGGCACGACTGCCGGAATCGAACAAGCCATTCAAGTCGGAGCTGGCCGTGCCGAAGCTGCCGGTCAGCGCAATGCGCGGCAAAAACGCCGCGCGGGCCGCGCCGATGTGGGCATTGCTGGCACGCAATTGGTGTTCGGCGGAAATGATGTCCGGGCGACTGACCAGCAGCTCCGAAGGCAGGCCGGCCCGGAGTTCGGCCAGCACCGTTGTTTCATCGAAGGGTGCCTTGGTGGGCAGCGGGCCAGGATCGGCACCTACCAGCAGTGCCAGCGCGTGCAGTTGCGTGGCGCGTGCTTGCTCAAGCTGGGTTAGCAGCGCCTGAGCCTGGTTCAGCAAAGTTTGGACTTGAGTGAGGTCCAGCTTCGAGGTCGAGCCGACTTCAACGCGGCGCCGGAAAATGCGATAGGACTCCTCGCGGGTCGCGACGGTTTGACGGGCGATAGCCACGCGTTCGTCTATCTCGCGCAAGCCAAGATAACCGTCGGCCACCTGGGCGATCAGCGCCAGGTGGACGGCCTGGCGGGCCGCGTCGGAAGCCAGCCAGCTTTGCAGGGCGGCGTCTTCCAGGTTGCGGACCCGGCCCCACAGATCCAGCTCCCAGGTGCTCAAACCCACCTCGGCCCGATATTCGCCGCCCACCTGCGACCGGCCCGACATGTTCAGATCGCCAGGGACGCGCGCGCGTCCACCTTGGGCGCCCACGCCCATGGCAGGAAAACGATCCGAGCGCTGAATGCGGAATGTGGCGCTGGCTTCCTCGACGCGCAGCGCGGCCACGCGCAGGTCGCGGTTGTTTTCCAGCGCAGTCTCGATGAGGCGTTGCAGCAGGGGGTCGGTGAAGTACGCCTGCCAGGCAAGCTCTCCCGCGTGGGCGCCGTCGGTGCCTGATCCAAGATGCGCGGGCCAGGCTTCGGGCACGGGCAATGGCGGGGTGTCTGGCGCCGGAGCGAGCGACATGCAGCCGGTCAAGACGACGGCGCTCAGGGCCAACGAGGCAGCGCGCAATCTGAACGCGGGAAACAACGGGGAAGTTGGGAGCATGGTCACGTTCCGTACAGGTATCGGGCTGAAGAGGGTCTGGTCGCAGAGGAGGGAATGGCTGCCACCCGCGCAATGCGGGGTTCGTGGCTGGTGTCCGCAGGCCCTACTTTCTTGCTTGCAAGTGCTGTCAAGCCCACTTCATCTCCTTGTTGATATGTGCATCCCCGTGTTCCCCGGCTGGTTGATAGGGCGCTCTTCCTGTGTCGTAACCCGATGTGCCAGGTTCACTCGCGCCCTGTGTTGATCTGCATTGTGAAATCTGAAAACAAACAACTGGGCGGTTGCTTTCAATTATACGTTACAATCCAAGAACCGCAATCAGCGGGCTCGTCGGTCATTGCCGCAGGTCAATTCGAGCTGCCGGCTTGGGTTCAAGGAAGGCCCTGATTCTTGGTAGAGCCGGTGACAGGCCCATGGGAACACCCCTCAGATCTTTGAACAGAGCCTTTGAATGCCACCCAAGAAAGATGACGCGCCAGACAACAAGCGCCGCTACCTGTCCTCTGCCGCCAGGAAAGAGGAAATACTCGACGCGGCCCTGGTCGAATTCGCGGATCGGACATACAACGCAGTGTCGATGGAGCGCCTGGCGGAATGCGCGGGCTTGTCCAAGGCTGGCATCTATGCCCACTTCAAAAGCAAGGAAGAAATTTTTCACGCCTTGCTCGAACGTACGACGAAGCAGATTTGTGATTTCCAGGGCTGGCTCCCGGATGAGGATCTGACGTTGCCAGAGCTGGTAGATGTCTACCTGGATCGCCTGTACGCGACCTTCAGCTCCCCTGCCACGATGTCGATCTACCGGCTGCTTCTGGCCGAAAGCGCCCGAACTCCAGAGCTGGTGCAGCGTTGGCACAACGAAGTTGCGCTCGGGCTGAAAGAGCGGGCGCAGACCATCATCCACCGCAACATACGCCGAGGCGTCATTCGCCCAGGCGTCTTGACCGAACACTTCTTCCCGTTGGCGCTCGCGCCCGCAGTGCTGTGGCTGAGTTCCTCGATGCTGTCCAAGGGCAGTCCTTCCATCTCGCTGGTGCAGTTACGGGATGCGCACCGGCAACTGTTGCTTGAGCTTTTGCAGCCTCAATGAGCGGAGTGATGCACAGAGTCCTGCGCGCCCTTGCAGGCTTGGCGATCGGCTTTGTGGTACTGCTGCTGACTGTGTGGGGTGCGCTGGCTCTGTGGCATCAGATGCCGGGACCTTCGGTGGTGCGATGGTTCGTCATTGCCATGTGGTCTACGTTGGGTGTGACCGTTGTCTTGTCGCGGGCGGGCTTGCTTGGGCGGCGCAATCGCAACATCGCCGGATTCGCATTTGTGATCGCAGCCGCCTCCCTGCTCATGTGGTGGGGGACGCTGCAGCCGTCACACCAGCGTGTATGGGCTGACGATGTCGCCCAGTTGCTGGAGGCCAGGATCGACGGCAACCATGTTCACCTGAATAATGTGCGCAACTTCCAGTGGCGCAGCGAAACCGACTACACCCCGCAGTGGGAGAGCCGCACATACGACCTGGATCGTCTGCGCAGCGCCGACTTGGTGCTTTCCTACTGGATGGGGCCGCACATCGCCCACACCCTGGTGTCGTTCGGCTTCGATGGCGGTGATCGCGTGGTGTTCTCGCTGGAAATTCGCAAGGAACGCCATGAGTCCTTCTCGGCGGTAGGAGGATTCTTCCGTCAGTTCGAGCAGATCCTGGTAGCCGCCGATGAGCGAGACATTGTGCGTACGCGCAGCAACGCGCGAGGCGAAGATGTTTATCTCTATCGCTTGCAGATGAATCAGGCGAGTGCCCGCGCGTTGTTTCTGGAGTTTCTGAACGCGGCCAATGAACTGCGGCAGAAACCGCGCTTTTACAACACGTTAACCAGTAACTGCACGACCATCGTATTCGAGCTGGCCCGGGTCATTGCGCCCGCATTGCCAATGGACTATCGCCTGCTGCTGTCTGGATATTTTGCGCGGTACGTCTACGACATGCATGGATTGACGCCTGGCTATCGTTACGATGAATTGCAGGCACTGGGGCATATCAACGAACGTGCCCTTGCTTCCGATGTGTCAGAGGATGACTTCTCGATGTCGATTCGACAAGGCGTGCCAGGCATCCCTGCCAACGAGGTGAATCCATGAGGTTCCCGCAGGCCTGCCTTCTCATTACATGCGCCGCTCTTGCTCCGCTGCTGCTGGGGGGCTGCTCGATCCTGCGCGAGTTCGGCCCAGTGGTTGAAGTTCATACGCTACCTACCAGGGAGGCCATCGAACTCAAGCGCGGCGACATCCTGACACGTGGCAAGCTCAGCGATGCGACTGTCCAGACCATCAGGGTGGCGGCATTGGATGAGCAGGCATGCGCAAAGCCGATCTCCTCGGAGTGCGCGGAGGCCTTGGCTACCGTGACGGGGGTTGCCACGGATAGACGCCTGGCTGCACTGTCCGAACTATGGCTGGCGCAGGCTCAGGCCATGAAGCCCGGTTCAGCGCAGCAAGCCGCCTGGCTTGAGACGATTCGCTATGCCTATGCTTATCTGTTCCTTGGTGACCATACTCCGGGAGAGCGGGCCTTCGAGGATCGCCAGACCCAAGTGCGGGATTGGTATAACTATGCCGTCGAGCATGCGGCCACCGGCATGTTCGAAGTTCGGCAACAAATGCCGACGCAGTTGTCCGACCAGACCAGTTGGAACATTGCAGGCTGGGAACTGAAGCTGGATATGCGCGGCGCGCGCTTACCGGGCAGTACGGCGGTGCCAGCCGAACTCCTGCCAGCCTCGTCCCTGTCTTTCCGTGGATTGCGTAGCCTCTACCGGCGCGACGGCTTTGGCGCCGAGCTTGTGGCGGTCATTCCGGACGAGTCCCTGAGCGCCGCCCCAACTCGGGGTGGTCGCCCAGCGGCAAAACATGATCAGCAACCGCTGCCCTGGAGCGAGATGCCCGCGCCGTCCATGACGGTTCTGCTGCATCCCGACGGAGACAACTTGGACAGCGTGCTGCATGCTCGTACAGCCCGTCTGACGGTGCATGACCCCTATGTGGAATCGGCCATTATGCTGCGCGGCCAACGTGTGCCGCTGGCGGCCAATTTCACGGCCGGCTATGGCGTATGGCTGGCCCGTGCCAATTTCAACCGCCAGTCGCTGCGCAGCCTGCTCGGGCGCGAGGGTGGCATCGACCGCCCGCACGTCTACTTGATGCAGCCCTACGATCCGAACAGGCGGATCATCGTCATGCTGCACGGACTGGCCAGCAGCCCTGAAGCCTGGGTGGAACTCGCCAACGAAATCCTGGGCGATGAGGCCCTGCGCCAGCATTACCAGATCTGGCAGGTCTACTACCCGACCAACATGCCAGTCGCGTTGAACCACGCCATGATTCGCAGGGCGCTCGGGGATACGCTGACGCATTTCGACCCATCCGGCCAAGCGCCGGCGTCGTCCGACCTCGTGCTGGTGGGGCATAGCATGGGCGGGGTCATCGCGCGGTTGATGGTGTCGTCAACCGATCAATCGCTGGTGCAATTGGCTGCGGATCACAGTCGGTTGACGCCGCAGCAGATCAGGCGCATTGATCCCATGTTGCGCTTCGAGCCCTTCCCGAATGTCAGCAGTGCCATCTTCATCGCGGCGCCTCATCGGGGCACATCGGTCGCGGGTGGACGCCTGGGGCGCTGGATGGCGGGATTTATCCGCTTTCCCATTACGGTGCTCGAAGAACTCGCCCATACACTGACACCCAATGCGGCCGCCAGCAGCCGTGAAAGCCTGGCAACCATTCCCAATAGCGTGAACAATCTCGACGAAAACGATCCGTTCGTGCGTACGGCGGCGGGCTTTCCCATCTCATCCCAGGTGCGCTATCACTCGATCGTGGCCCAAGCCAATTCCGAAGTGGCCCTCGATGATTCCGATGACGGTCTTGTGCCTTATCGCAGCGCACATCTTCCCGGCGCACAGTCCGAGAAAGTCATTATTTCGGGGCACAGCGTGCAACAGAGCGCGGCCGCGATACTGGAGATCCAGCGTATTCTGAGAGAGGACATGGCTCTGCGGGAAGCGCATTTACAGCCATAGACAACTGCCATCTGCTGTGCGCGGCCGAGCTGATTTCGGATTTCGTATGGGCGTAATGCATTCATCTGAATGCGCAAAGAGCATCAGACTTACTGTTGCCCGCTCGACGCTGGCACAGTGGGTCGGTGCGTGCGGCGCGCAACTGCAGCCGATGGTAAAGGCGCTGGATGACGAACTGCGTCGCCACGTGGTGCTGCACGCCCACGAGACGCCGATGCTCAAGCCCAAGCATCTTGGCGACGGCAAGGCGTACCCAACGTGATCCGCCGTCTGGCGGCGACCCAGCCCATGCTCGACAAGATCGTCGGCCACCAACGCCACATCGCTCAGGCCTACGGCATATCGATGGAGCATGCGCGCTGGCTGTTGACCACCGTGGCGTTCCACTGCCTTGCCGTGGCCGACACGGTGTACTCGGTCGCCGAACGGGAACCCGTCGTGGATGCAGACCGTGCGACGGAGGAAGCCGAGATGGAGGCCGAACTCAACAGGGCATGCACGCACTCATTGTTGGCATGCTGGCCTTGATGGATGCTGATGGCCTTTCAGGAGATAGTTGATCGTCGTTCTCGTTTGTGGGGGTTGAATGGAAATCCAGGGATGCCGTAATTGAGGAGCCTGGACGGCGTATCGTTCAGGAACAAACACGCACGGGCGGCCAGGCCCTGCCGTGGCTCGACATGACGGCCTTCCTGCGCGGGGCCATCGACCTTGCGCTAGACAACCATGCCAATGCGCCACGCAGCAATACGCAATGGGTGTTCTTCGACCGTGGCCTGATCGACGCGGCGGCAGCACCCCAGGCACTGGACGGCACTACTATTCTGGACACGATTGCCCAGTCGCATCGCTACCACTCGCGCATCTTTCTGGCCCCGCCGTGGCCTGAAATCTATGTGCAGGACGAAGAACGCCGTCACAGCATGGATGAAGCGCGGGCTGAATTCGAGCGGCTTCAGCGCACCTATCCAGCGCTGGGCTATGCGGTATCGCGGTTGCCCAAGATCAGAGTGGCGCAACGCGCTGACTTTGTGCTGGACACCTTGGCTAGCCGCTAACCTACCAAGGCGAACTCTACCGTATCTCACCGCCACGTAGGACTCCATGCTCAAATCTCTTGCGTAACTCTGAGATAAGGATTGTTGGGTGGTACTGCATCGAACAACCAATTCGCATCGATCAGCAAATACCCATGCAGCTTCCGGGACTTGCGCGGCCCGGTGACTTCACAGATCCAGATGTTCAAGCCGCTGTCGTGCTTTCGATGCAACCCCAGTTTCTCAAAGCGCTTCTGCACCCACTGCCAATCCGGCATCTTGTCCTGCCGTGCCAGCGTGCCGACATGAGGGTGCTCCTGGACGTAGCGCTGGAACACACCTGGGCTGACCAAGTAGGCCGTGTCATTCACGGAATGCACGAGCGCTTTTGCGTCGTTGATGATGAGCCGGCGCGAAGCAATTCCCTGTTTCAGCCACATCATGAAATGTTCGCCTGACGGGGGCGCTGCTGTTAGGGGTGGTTTAGCAGTAGATGGTGGTGGCGAAGGAAGCACTGCGGCAGTCGCTGGCATAGGAGTGCTGGGGTCTGCGGGGTAGCTTCTCTGTGCAACCGGCTCCACATCCTGCTCGGCACCAGGCGAGCCGCTCGTGCTCACCATTGCCAGCATGTCCTCCATGACATCGGACACGGGCTGGGCCTTAGGCGGTGAGGCGGTGACGGTACTACTGCCTTCCCAAGATGGAAGTTTCTGACCGTTCGGGGCTGCCTTCGCCATGGCCGCAGGCGGCATTTTCGGCGCCTCGGCGTCGTTTTCGGCGACTGCCGCGTCGATCGCTACCGTGCCTGCAAAAGGCGTCGGTCGCTCGCCAGATTCCCAGATCAGCGCAGGAGCGAGGCGCAACAGGGTGAACGAGTGGGACCAGCCGGTGGAACTGGTTATGGTCGCGCGCCAAATAGCCTTGCCGTCGGGCGCCGGCTGCAACATGCCGTGATCCTGGAGGACGTTGAACACCGCGGTGTTGTTCGCAGGGATGCCATCGACGCCTTGGGACAGCAGGTGCGCACGCAGTTTGTCCGAGACCGTTTTGCTCACCAGCCACAGGGCATCGTCGGTGAGCCAGCCATCGGAGGCTTCCGGCTGGTTCAGTTTCAACTGTTCCTTGAGCAGGTAGCGCAACCCGTCGAGCAGCTTGCGCTGCAGCGCGTGCTTGGGCGCAGCCATGGCGCGGGCCGGATCGCCGCCCAGCTCCTGGGCCACCGAGGCCCGGTCTGCCTGCACGACAAGTTCGCCCAGTACGCCGGCGTGCTCGTACTGCCCGGCCAGGACGTAGAGCAGTGGTGCCCACAGGGACGGATAGCCGCTGAGCCAGTCCAGGGCCTCACGGTCGAGCAGTTGGTGGTAGAGCAAACCTGTCGCGGCGCTGTGCAGGCGGTACTCGCGATCGTCGCGGTAGCGGAATCGGTATGGCTGGCGCAGCGGGCCGTGCCAAGGGTGCCAGATGCTGCCGTCGGCCAGCTCGACGTGCAGATCGACGGCGATCTTGCCGATGTCGTGCAGCAGCGCGGCGTAGGCGACGGCGGCGGTCCAGGCTTCGGACTGTGCCGCTTGGTCTTCGGGGCTGGCGCCGATGGGCAGCAGATGGGACTGCCGCAGTTTCAGACTGTAGGCGACGATTTCGAGGCCGTGGTCGAGCATGCCGCCCAGATAGGCATGGTGATGCGCCTCGGAGGCCGGGAAGGCCTGGACCAGCTCGGCGTAGCGTTCCAGGGGCGCTCGGTACAGCGTGGCGAATTGCCTGCGCGACAGCGAGGTGCGCTGCCAAATGTGCTCCAGCAGCTTCTGCCGGCGCGGGGTGGCCAGCAGCGATGCGGCCGACTCGGGCCGCATCAACCCTTTCGGGAGGACGGTGGCGGGTGCTGGCGGTGGCGCGCCGGCGACCGGGGGCCGTTTTCGCTGGAACAGGGAGAGCATGCGGGTGTCCTGTGGCGGGCCGACCGGGAGGCCTTTTTGCCTTTTCGAGGTAGGGCCTTTCCCCTTGCACCCCATTCCCTTGCCGTTTCGGCCCTTTGGCCTTTAACCGTTTCGGTATAGCGGGGCCTGGGTTGCGGTTCCAGCGTCAATGTGGAACCCGCACGAATGGATTGCGCGGCGACCAGCCGCTGGCCTCGGCCTATGCTGCGGAGACGCTGTTTTCGCCAGGTAGGTTGCTCTCTAGGCGTCAAAGTTGACAAATGCGACAAAGGCGACTAGAGTAAGTCCTGTCTCAAACCTACCTGGGAGATGACCATGCCCACCGCCATTGAATTCATTGCCGACCGTCTGCCGCGTGTCACCGTGGAGGATGTGCGCCGCTTCGCGGATACCGTCGAAATCCGGGATGCGCCGGCTTTCGCGGCCGAGTTGCAGGCGTTCATTCACGAGCGCGTGGAGGCGGTAAAGCTGCCAGCCAACCTCGAAGGTGAAACGGTGGAGCACGCCTTGAAGCGTAAGACGGCTGCGCTGCGCGCTGAGACGCGCTGGGCGCCGACTGAAACCGACGTCCAGCGAGGCCGCGCCGTGCTGCTGGAAACCTTCAACCAGCCGCACAACCTGCCGCCCGCGGAGTACGCCAAGCTGGCGGACAAGTCGCGCCAGCAGATCTACAAGGACATCCTCGCCCGTCGGCTGCTGGCGCTGAACGTGGGGCCGCGAGGCCAGAAACTGCCCGACTGGCAGCTCGACCCGGTGAAGCAGCAGTTGACCCAAACCGTGCTTCAGGAGGTCGAGGGCATCGACCCTTGGACGATCTACCGCGCACTGTCCGAACCGCTCGAAGGCTTGGGCGGCCGCTCGCCAGTGGATGCGGTGACGCATGGCACGATCGACGACGTGGCCGAGGCCGTGTTCAACGTGCTGGGCGTTCAGGTGCATTGAAGCGAGATCGCCATGAGCCACGAGCTGCCTTCGTTCCTGATCGATGCCGGTGAGCTGCTCCAGCATGTGAGCCGCGTCGTCTATCGGGGCAGCCCGCTGTACTATGGCCGCAGCAGCACCAATCGCTACGATGACCCGGCCCAGGCCTACGGGGTGCTCTACCTGGGGCGCGACCTGCCCACGGCGCTGATGGAGTCGGTGTTTCATAAGCACCAGTGGCTTGCGGACACGAAGCGCTCGATCGCGCTGAAAGAAGTCCAGAGCCGGATGGTGCGCGCAGTGGGCGTGATGGACGACGTGCTTCTGGCCGACCTCACGGCGCCGGGCGTCATGGCGGGCTACTTCGGCCTGAACCTGGAGCAGTTGGCCAGCCGCGACTACACGCACACGCAGCAGGTGTCGGCCCAGGTGCATGCGATGCTTGGAGATGACGGCCAGGTGCTGTTCGACGGGGTGCTCTATCCGTCGCGCAACAACTATCCCGCCAAGAGCATCGCGCTGTTCGAGCGTGCCAGCGCGAAGGTCAGTGTCATCGAGGACATCGATCTCGTTGACCATGTGGACTGGCCGCGTTTCGTTGCTACATACCGCATCGGCGTGGAGCCCGACCCTGGCCCGTTGGAACCGGATGACGAAGCGTCCTGAAGCAGCAAGAGAACACATTGAAGCCCTAAACAGAATGAAATGGACCAAACTGAAATAGGCATCCCTCAGCAGTAGGAGACGACCATGAACACCACGACTCGCACCAGCACCGCAGAACGCCTCGGCCGCGCCTTTGGCCGCGGATGGCGTGCCTACGCGCGCTGTGAACGGCGGGCGTCGAACTGGTTGGTTTCCAAGGGCATGCCGACGGCTGGAGCCACCGCGCTCGTGTGGATGGTTAAGCTGGCTGCGCTCGGGGTGCTGCTGTACACCACCTTCTGGCTGGCCCTGGTGATGGTGTGCGTCATGGTGGTTGCCTGGATGGCCCGCAACACCGACTTGGGCGAGGAGTTGCCCGAGCCAGAGTGGCGAAACGGACCAGCAGGATTCGGCCTATACACCTACGACGGTTTCCGCATTGATCCTCATGTCGAGGACGACTAGCAGCGATCACTTCTTCGACACTGCATTGATCGCAATGCTTCCTCCCCTTCCGCCAGCAGCCTTGGCATCTCCGGTGGCTCCTGCGAGGCCTTGCAACACGTTGCCGGCACGAACGCCCGCCCAAGCCAAGGCCATGATCCAGAACGTAGGCAGTACGATGAACATCGTGCCCGTGACAAACATCAGGAGCATGTCTCCGAAGGCGTTGTTCAGCCCCACCAGCGGGTCGAAGTTGGTGTGCGGCCGATTCCAGCCGAACCCCCAGCCATAGAGCGCATCCAGGATCGTCGAATCGATCCAGCGCGCAAGCTGAAACCAGAAGTCCGTGAAGAAGAGCGCGAACTGCACGACGCTGACGGTAACGACCGTCTTCAGATCGTAGGTGCCTACGACCAGCACAAGCGGGATGCAGATGACCAGCGCCATCTTGAGCAAGGCGAGGACCATGGGCAGAGACTGTCTCACGACGTCCATGGCGGGAAACGCGGCAATCGCGCCGACGGCCATCCCAACGTCTCCCGTGGCCCGCGTCACGATGTTCGGCAAGGTCTTGTCGATCTGGCCGCCATAGTCCGTATAGACGCTACCCTGGTTCAATTTCTGTTGCCGCGGTGACGCGATGGCGCGGATCACCGAGTCGTCCACCTCGGCCCTGCTCAGGAACCCGGCCCAGCCTGCCAGGCGATTCAACAGGTTCGGGTCCACCTGTCCCAGCAGGCGTGCCCGCAGGCCATTGCCGCCATCGGCCCACCACTGCCTGCAGGTCGGGTAGCCGCCACCGCTGCCCACCTGTGCAAGCCCCGCATCGCGGGTGCTGTCGTAGGGCCAGTCGTCGCGCGGCGTGCTTGAGCGGTAGGTGTCGTAGTAGCCGCCCGTGCCCGTGAAAAACCTCGACCCTATCCAGGTCACGTCGTGCATCTGCTGCTCATCAAGCTGAGGGCGCTGCATGAACAATTTGGCCCGCGCAGGCCCATAGCAATCCCGCGAGAAATCCGCTACTTCCTGAGCCAGTACCGGGTCGTCAATGCGGGTCGCGTCGATCTCCATGCGCATCTGCCGCAGGTCCGTGCCGCATGGGATCGCCGCCACCGAGGCGCTCGTGACGGCGCGCGAGAGCGCGTGCATGAAAGCCCACCAGACCGGCACCTTCGCCGACTGGTTGTTGATGGTGCTGAAGGACTGCGACCAGCCGGTATCCGTGGGCTGCGGCACGCTGACCTGGCACTGGGCCGAGCGCGAGCTGTCGTACTGGATGGTGTTGAGGTCCACGTCGATGAACGGGATGCCAGCGAACATCACCACCACGATGGCGACGAAGACCCGGTTCTCGATGCGCGCAGCCGAGAGCACGCCCTTGTTGCCTTCGTCGGCACCTTCCGCACGGGCCTTCAACCACTCCTGCACGATGATGGCGACGAACGGCAGCGCGAATACTCCGCTCGACACCAGCACCGCCCAGATGCCGTTGTTGACGATCCAGGACACCAGCGTCAGGTAGTACTCCAGGTAGTCGGTCGTAAAAAGCGTCATGGCGCGGCTCCCTCTTCAGCTCTGCATCAGCAGGCTGGCTTCCAGCGCCACGATGGCGACGACGCCGGCGATCTCGCTGCGCACCAGGCGTCGCCGCGCTTGCGCGTCTTCCTCGCGGGCCAGCAGCCGGCGGCGCATCCAGACCCAGCCATAGACCGTCGCGCCGTACAGGCACAGCCGCCACACCAGGAAGTAGCCCGCGCTGGCAGCCAGCCACCGCTCCCAGCCGGCAACGCTGCCGACGAGGTAGATGCCGACGAGATTGGCGCCCACGGCCGCGGCGATGATGACCACCGCCAGGAGCAGCGCCTTTGCCGCGCGCCGGCTGAAAAGCCAGCGCGGGCGCAGCCAGGCCGCGTTCATGGCGTGCCTCCCGGGTTGCCCCGCTGCAACCGATCGAGGCGGTCGGGCACCGGGTCGCCTTCGTAGATGCCGCGCGAGCCGGCCGCGCGCGTCCCGTGGCGCTGGATGATGGCCATGGGCGAGTTGTTCGCCAGTTCGCGCCGCAGTTCAAGTTCGGTCTTGAGGTTGCGGATCTCCTGATCGAGCGTGTCGCTCTCGTGGTTCACGGCCTCGACCGCCAACTGGTTGGCCGCCACGTTGGGTTCCTTCTTGCCGGTCAGCAGGGTCCGCTGGAGCAGCAATGCCTTCTCCAGCACGGACGACAACGCGACCTCGGACGCGAGACGTCGCGCCAGCAGGTCTTGGTCTGGCTCGTCGCGCAGCGCCTCGATGACGCCGCGTGTAATGGGCAGCGAGGTGCTGCCGGCTGCATGCAGGTTCTCGAACGTCGTGTTGCGCGTCCCAGAGACCAGTTCCTGCAAGGCCTCCAGCTTGGTCTCGTACTCCTCCTGGATCAGCGGCGTCAGCCCGACGCCAGGCACGGTCTCGGTCTTGGTGCAGGAATCACACGTGCGCTGTACCTGTTCCCCGAGAACCCGCGTCGCCCATTCGGTCGCCTGCTGCGGCGACGTCCAGGTCTGGCAGGACAGGCTCGCGCAACTGGCGGGCGCGATGGAGGACGTGTCAGTCACGCTGCGCCCGTTGACCAGGTTGTAGCCCGCCCGCGTCACGTCACCGACCACCCGGATGGCCGACTGGCCCGCGCCGCCGGCATTGCTGCCGCCCACCCAGGGCACGCCGTCGTTGCCGCGGCGCGTCTCGGCCTGCTCGATCGCCGATACGGCATCCGTGCTCGACACCGCATCGCGCAGCGCCATGCCTTCCGCCATCTGGCTCCATCCGAGCTGGCCGCCCGCCGTCTCGGCCATCTTCTCGGCCATCGCGCGACACGTCAGCTTGGAGCGGTCGAAATCCAGCCTCGCCTGCAGCACACCATTGGTCAGCAGGTTGTACAGCCCCGGATCGGCACGCTGGATGATCAGCGCCGGCAGCGATGCCACGGCACTGGTCGCGCTCTGGATCACGTTGCTCATGATCTGCTGGAACCCATTCGTGATCCCATTGAGCTGATTGCGCAGCGTGGTCTGGATGCTCATGTCGCCGCAGATGAGGTTGCTGTTCCAACCCAGGCCGACCCCGATCGAACGCATGCCAGCGGCGCGGCCCATGGACACCGCACTGCCACCGCCGATCGAGTACATGACCTCATCGCCGATGACGGGGCCGCTGGTCTGGAAGCCGGCCTGCGCCCACGCGAGGCCACAGACCAGGGCGAGCGCGCCGGCTAGCGCCGTGGGGCGCAGCGGGCGGCGAACCTTGGCGGATGGGTTCATCAGTTCAGGACGCTTCATCGCCGTACCCTCAATAGAAATCGACGCTGCCGAGGAACACCTGGCCCCGGCGTTCGCAGCACGCATAGGGCCGCCACAACGCCCAGGCGTAGTCGCCTTGTTGGGCCTGTGTCAGGAAGCCGTTGCGCGGGAAGACCGTGCAGGACGAGGACAGGACGGGCGTGAGTTCCTGCCACTTGCCGGTCGAGGCATCGCCCTCCATCAGCGCGCCGGCCGGCCAGTAGCCATCGCGGGAGTTGGCGAGCAGCGGCTGATAGACGTGGATCTGCCCGCGGCGCGTGACCACATCGCCGGCCCGTTGGGCCACCACGGCACCGGCCTTGTGGTCGTCCGTCTGGTGCAGGAAGCCGCCGCGCGGATAGACGTTGCCCCAGAGGTTCAGGGTCGAGCGCGCGCCGACCTCGCGCATGCCCGGGATCAATGCCTCCGGGTACACCATCTCCGGTACGTTGTAGCGCCAGGCCGGCGTGTCCAGCGTACTGAGCAGGTACGGCATGAAGGCCGTGCCTGCGCCCTCGCAGAAATAGCCCGAGGACGAGACGAACTGGTTGAACACCTCGACGCCGGGGTGGCCGATGACGTCCGCGTTCTTGAACTTCGCGAGATTGTTTTCGTGATCTTCATTGGTGGTGCCGTCCCCGCCGGCCTGGGCCGAAGGGTTGGGCGTGCTCATGGCGCGCACTTCGACCCAGGGGTTCTCGCCGGTGTTCGAGTAGGACGAAACCACCGCATCGGGGATGTAGTGCCTGACCTTGACGGACGTGCGCACCGTGCAGCCGGTCCAGGTGCAGTAGAGCCAGTAGCAGATACCCACCACCCGGTACTCCAGGCAATCGGGCGAAGCCACTGAACCCACGATGGTCGCCGTGTTCAGGGCGTAGCTGCCCGTGGCGCTGAGCAGCAGCACGGAGGTGACGGCAGCCCGCATGCGGCGCAGAAGGTCGAATGAGCGGATCACGGTTCGGCCCTCCGGTGCTGTTCGATGCGCGCGATGGCGCGGGCCACGTCAGGCTCGCCATAGACCACGTAGCGCTGATCCACCACGACAGCCGGAATGGTGGTGATGCCCAGGCTCCATGCGTCGGCAACGCCCTGGTATGCGGTGGCGATGCGACGCTGGAGGTCAGCGCCCCCCTGGCTCAGCCGGCGCTTCACGATGGCTGTTGCCTGTCCGGGATCGGCGGGCAGCGCCGCAGAAAGCTCCGCTTCGATCCGGGGCGCTTCATCCAGCTCGATCAGCTGCTCGCCACCCATGGTCCTGACCGGGTGACGGCTGTCGGTGATGACCACCACATCGGCGGCGAAGCTGGCCGGGCTGAACACGGCCAGGGAAGCCGGCAGCGCAACGGCCAGGCCAAGGGTTCGCCAGCCCGATGCGAACCTGGATGAAGATGCTGGCATGTCGAGCGCCCCCAAGAGTTGTCAAGGGCCATAGTCAAACGCCGAACGCCATGCGGCCCCAACAAACAATGCGCATCGCGGACTGCCCGCATACCTGCTTGTCTTGCGCCAATGAAAAGCGGAGGCCGAAGCCTCCGCGTGGATCAAGGAGCCGGTGCCATTGCTACAGCAGGCCGGATTCCGCAAAGGAGAACGGGGCACCCTGGCCGACGATGATGTGGTCCAGTACCCGCACATCGATGAGCGCCAGCGCGGCTTGCAGTTGCTGGGTCAGCATGCGATCCGCGCTGGACGGCTCGGAGACGCCCGAAGGATGCTGGTGGGCGAAGACCACCGCGGCGGCATTCAACTCCAGCACACGCTGCACGACGACACGCGGATAGACCGAAGTCGCGTTGATCGTGCCCCTGAACAGCGGCTCGTAGGCCAGCACCTGGTGCAGGCTGTCCAGGAACACAGCGGCGAATATCTCATTGGGCTCAGCGACCAGTTTCAGACGCAGGTAGTCCCGTACAGCGGCCGGTTGGCTGAGGCACGGTCCAGCTTTGAAGACCCGTCTCTCCAGCAGCACGATGGCTTGCTGGATGATCCAGTCCTCGTGTTGGGCAGCGATGGCGGAAAGCGACTCCAGGCAGGAGTCATTGACGGCGAAAGACATGGCGAACCTCCAGACGGTGAGATCGGAGGGCACTCGCCCTGGGAGGGCAAGCCCTCCTGGGGAACGAACAAGGTGCATCCATCACCGCGGCAGCGGTGATCGTTCGCGGCCAGGATGCGAGGCGAACGGGGTTGTGGTCAGCGCAGCGGACTGCGCCGTAGCCTTGAAGACCGGGGCTACCTGGGCATGTCGCCGACGACGTCGGCAGGCATTTCCGATGTGGGTGTGGCGGCGGGATCGCCGGCCGCGAGCATGTCCATGGCCGACAGCAAGGCATCGCCCTCGATCGGGCCCTGCAGCAGGATCGCCTTGCCGGTTTCGCGATCGTGCAGCCGCAGCGACGGCGTGGCGGTCACGCCGCTGTTCGTGGCTTCCGCAGTTTGGGTACGAATCGCCGCGTCGGGCCGCTCGCTCGCAATGCACTGTTCGATGGCTGGCGTCAGGGCGGGGTGGCGCAGGTCTTCGGGCAAGCCCTGGCCGTCGCTGTGTGTGTGGACATAGACCCACTCGACAGCCTGCCAGAAGGCGGGATGGCCGCCGGCTTCGCCCGCGCATTCCACCAAGCGCGCTTCGGCGGACGCGGCCGGCTCATGCGCGGCCAACGGCAGGTGGTGCCATTGCAAGGCCACGTCCGCATTGCCGGCCACCCAACGCTTGAGGACAGGGAAATAGGACCGGCAGAACGGGCATTCGAGGTCCGCGTAGAGCGTCAGCGTGAAACGACCTGCCGGGTTGCCCATCTGCCAAGGAGGCCCGGCCACCTGCGTCTCGCTGACAGGCGCCGAGGTTTGGGGCGTGGACTCGCCTGGCGAACGGGACACGAGCCAGATCAGCAGCAGCGCAACCAGCACTGCGCCTAACGCCCATGGCCAGCGGGCCCGCCAGCGCCGACGGCGGAACGCCTGGACCTGCATCGGAATGGATGAGCGTTTCTGTTCCATGGCGTTCTCCGGTGCACGGCAGATTCAGGGCAGGGCCAGGGCCGGCGACTCGATGCCGCGTGCCCGGTCGATCTTCTCGGCCACCTTGAAGGCGGCATCCAACTCGCTGACGCCGTGCTGCTGCATGAGCTGGTAGCGCTCGGCCTTCTCTTCGGGTTCGGTCTGCGCGAGCGCGAGATACAGGCTCGGCGGCACGGCGCGGAAGAGCACCTCCATGCTCTTGGAGAGGATGACGCCCTCGGTGAACTTGCCCGCTTCCTTGCGTGCCGAAAGCATCAGCGCCTTCTGCGCCGGCGAGAGTTCGCGGAATCGTGCGATCTTCTCCACCTCGTCCGGCGGCATCGACAGGCAGATCCACCACTCGATCATGTTGAGCATGGGCTCTGCGGCGCGCGGCAGATCGTCGATGTTTTGCGTCGCCAGCCAGAACCAGGCGCCCAACTTGCGCCACATTTTTGTAATTTTCACGACATACGGCGCGAGCAGCGGGTTCTTCGTGATGATGTGGCCTTCGTCGGTCACGTTGATGATCGGGCGGCCGAGATACTGGTCACGCTCCGCGATGTTGTTCACCGTGCTGATGAGGCTGATGTACGCGATCGAGAGCTGCGCGTTGTAGCCCTCACGGGCATAGGTCGCGAGATCCACCAGCGTGATGTCGGCCTCGGGCCACGGCGTGCCGTCGCGGTCGAACATCTCGCCGTCCGTGCCTTGGCAGAACATGTCCATCGCGTCCGCCATCTCCAGCAGCCGCACGCGCCGCATCTCGGGCAACGTCGGGTCCTGGCCGCGGGTGCGCAGCGCATTGCGCACGTCGCGCGTGAGCACCGTGCGCTTCTCGGCCACGCAGTGCTCGGCGGCGTCGAGGATGCACTGGCGGATCAGCGAGCGGTCGGCGCGCGTCATCCTGGCTTCCTCCTTGTCCTCGCCGCCAGTGATCATCAGCCGCGCCGTGATCTCCAGTTCGCCCAGCACGTCGCGCTGTTCGTCCGCCTCCATGGCTGAGGCATCGGGTGGCAGGTCTTCGTCCAGCGCATCGGCATCGAGCGTTTGCACATCGCTGGGCGTTTCGATCAGCCGGCGCGCGTCGGCGAACGGCGCTAGGCTGATGCCCGATCCGGGGGCCAGCTTGACCCGATTCACGGTCAGGCCCAGGCGCCTGGCGAAGTCGCTGAACAAGCCGAAGCTATTGCCGGCTTCCACGATGAAGAGGCGCGGCCGATAAATGGCCGTGACCTGGTTCAGCAGATTGTTGAGCGTGGCCGATTTGCCGGAACCCGTCGGGCCGAACAGGAACAGGTGGGCGTTCATCTGCCGGTCCAGGCGATTGAGCGGATCGAAGGTGATCGGCCCGCCGCCGCGGTTGAACATCGTGATGCCTGGATGCCCCGTACCCTGGGCACGGCCCCACACCGGCGACAGGTTTGCCGCGTGCTGGGCGAACATCAGTTGCGTGTACCACCGGCGCCGATCCTTGCCGGGGTTGTAGCAGCACGGCAGCCAGCGCAGGTAGCTGTTGAGCGGCGCCACCTCATCATCCTCTCGCACCGGCTGCAAACCAGCGTTGAGCATCACGTTCGCCAGGTCCAGGCCGCGCCGATCCAGTTCCGCCTCGTCGCGCCCGCGCAGGTAGAACGCCAGCGTGCCCCGGTAGAGCTTGTGCGCGCTGCCGATCAGCGAGCGGGCTTCATGCACGTCCTTGAGCGTCTGCTCCGACGCCAGCGTCTCGCCCACGGCCTTCTTCGCCAGGTGGTTCAGATCCGATTCCAGGACATCCTGGGGCGTGGCAACCATCGTGAGACAAAGCAAGGTGTCTTCCGGCATCTGGTCGAACAGCGTGTTGATCGCATCGCCCTTGCGGGTCTCGCCGGTTAGATGTCCCGTGCCGGGCGGCATGCGCAGCCGGTCGGTGATCAGCACACGGTGCGGCATGCCGTCGAAGTACCAGGTGCCGTGCTCCACGTCGGAGCGTGGCTGGCCGAAGAACAGCCGCTGGCTGAAATCCCGCCCGCTCGCCAGTTCGATCTCGCCGGCCTCAGTCTCGTCCGGGTAGCGCGCCAGTGCGTAGAAGCGCTCCCGGTCCTCTGTACTGGGCCCGAGCATCGCGGGGCGCGGATTGAGCCACCGCAGCAGCCAGTCGTGGACGTCGGCTGCGACCATGCGCCGTGCCTGGATGCCGGCGTTCGCCAGCCCGCCACACAGGCGGTCGCAGACGATGTTCAGCATCTGCTCGGGCGTCTGGCCGCGGCGGCTTGCCTGCCCGGTGGCACGTCGATAGACCACCATGCGCACGCGCCGCGTCTGCCCGCGCCAGCGCAGCCGCGTGACCACCGTGTCCTCGAACAGGCCGCCGGGCTTGGCCACCGCACGCAGATGGTGGCCGAAGAAGCGCAGGTAGAACTCGGTGAACGCTGTCCCGCGGGCACGTGGCTGCACGTAGTCACGCAGGGTCTGCATGTACTGGTCGAAACTCGGCTCGTCCTGGGCATAGAGCTGGAGCACCCAGGGGTTCTCGTCCAGCTCATCGAAGCTGTCCTGCAGCGCGTTCTCCAAGGCGTCGCGGGCGTGGGCAAGCCAGCCCGGTTCCCGGCCCTCGGTCCCCAGCGGCACCAGCTCGAAGAAGGCCGCCACCGATTGGCCGTCCTCCAGCAACATGGACCTTGACTCGGGCAAGAACTCGACCCAGGGCAGCAGTTCCACGAAGGACGGTGCGACCTCGTACAGCGCCTGCTCGTCGGCCTCCGTCGCCGGTTTGCGGCCCCGGACTGCCGAGCCGGGTTCGGGGATGCCGGCTTGGCGCAAGGCCTCAATGTGGCGCTGCCAGCCGTCCGGCTGCTCGTCATCACCAGCGCCGGATGCGGCCAGCTTCAGCGCGGCCGGCTTAGGCCAGGGAAGTTTCCAGCGCATCAGTAGTCCTCCACGCGCTCACCCGGCATCGCGTACTGAATGCGCTGGTACAGCGGGAAGACGGTCGTGTAGCCGGGCACCGGCACGGGATCGGTGCCGGCCAGGTGCGGGTACACGTACATCACGAGATCGGGATTGGGCAGGCGCTGGAACTGGCGATGGACCTCGTTGCGCGCGGTGCGCGTGTAGCGCATCTGCTCGGCAGGTGCGGCCTGCATATCGGCGTCGGTCAGCGGCCGACGCAGGCTCTGGCGCGCATCGAGCAGTTGGCCGCCGGCGTTCCGTCCGGCTGCGCCACCGCCGTCCCCGGCCTCCTGCTGCCAGATGTCCATCATCGTGCGGTCACCGTGGGTCAGCAGCTTTTCCTTGCTGGTGGCGCAGCCGGCGAGCGCCGCGACGGCGAGGACCAGCGCCAGGCCACGGGCCAAGCTATTCAAGTTCGAGAGCATGGCTTTCTCCTGTGCGGTGATCGACCTTGCGGCCTTCGGGATCGAAGTCGATGGCGAGCGGCTTTTCGAGGTGGACGGCGACCTTCGCGCCGGGCTGGACATAGACGGCGGCGAACGCTTGGCCGTAGAGCTTGTTGACCCAGGCCGACATGTCCCGCACGCCGCCCGCCAGAATCTGGCCGACCGCCTCCTGGCCGCTGATGCCCACGGTGCCGATGGAGCCGTCCGAGCCGACATAGGACATGCGGCCGCTGTCGCTCTCGATGAGCGAGGCCACGCCGGCACCGGCCGCGGTGATCAGGGCCTGCGAGCCGAGGTACTGCTGGGCGTTGCTGCGCCGCTCGCCGCTGACGCAAGGAATGCCGTGGGGATCGCTGATCCAGCCCAAGCCATCGCGCTGCTGGTTGTTCTGCTGGTTTCCTTCGCGGTCTTCGGGGATCGTGCGAATCGTGCCGTCGTTGAAGACGAACGTGATGCTGCGCACCTGGCCGCGCACGCAAGAAAGCGTCCAGTCGCCCGAGGCGGTGCCGCTGAACACGGCGCCGGCCACATCGGGAATGTCGATGCCGTTCGCCGTGAGGTTGTCCGGCCCCACCAGCACCTTGAAGGGGTACGGGTCGTTGACGGTGCCGTCGATCGGCACACGCCCGATCAGCGCTGTCATCGCCACCGAGCCCATGAGCGTGGAGTTCGTGGGGACGGTATAGACGGGCTTTGCGGTCTTGACGCCCGCGGCGCGTGCCCCGGCGTTCGCCACGGTTTCCGCCGTGGTTTGCAACGTGCTCTGCTCGGGGCCGAAGCTCGTCGGGAAGCTCATGCCGCCAGCCGTGCCGCGCCCCCTGTTGCGTCCCTCGGCAGGCTTCGCGTCATCCGGTTCAACCCAGCGCATGCCGCCTTCCATCCCGGCCTCGTCGCCCCCCTGCAGCCCCAGGCCCACGGGCAGATCGGCATGGCTGCCACCGCGCCCACCAATGCTGTCCAGGCGCCGCTGCAGGTCAGCGAGCAGCCCCTCGGTCTGCTGGCGCTCGCTGGCCGCCTGCTGCTGGTCGCGCCGCAGGTTGGAGCGTTCGGACTCCAGCGCAGAGTTGATGCGCTGGTCGATCGAGTTCTCGCGCTGACGCAGCCGCTGGTTTTCCTCACGCTGGGATTTGTTGTCCGAGAGCGCGGTCTGAAGCTCGGTGCGCAACTGCTTCACTTGGGCAACGAGCGTCGCCACGGTGTCGCGCGGGGTATCCCCCTCGATGCCCAACGCTTTCATTTCCGCAGGCGTGAGCTTGGCGCCGGCATCCGCGGCCGGTGGTGCCGAAGTGCTGCCACCCGAGAACAGCCGGATGGCGACGAACAGCACCAGCAAGGCAACCGGGATCATCAGCCACTTCAGGAGTCCATTACTGCGCATCGGGGGCCTCCTTGGCGTCCGTGGGCCTGTCTTTCGGCAGCGGGAGATGTGCGGCGGGGTCGAAGCGGTGGATCGCGGGCAGCAGCGACTGCGCAAGGCCGCGACCGCGCGTCACCAGGTACAGGACGGTCGTGTCCTCGGGTGTTCCGCGCGGGCCAAGCGCCTCATGTTGGAAGGTGGCGGTGAGGAAGTCGCCTTGCAGCACGCGCGGGTCGAGCGCGACCCAGTCGGCGCCGGTGTTGGTGAGGCGCACGGCAGTCACCCATTGGTCTTCCAGGCGCCACGACGCGAGCGCGACCGCGCGCACCGGCAGCGTTGGCATCAGTGTGTCCAGGTCGAGGTCGCGGGGCAGGTTGGCCCGCATGACGCCCGGAAGCGGCTCGACGGTGCGCAGCGGTGCGTAGAGGTTCTGCGCGGCGAAGCGCGTCAGCACGACAGGGACCGGAGTTTCGCGCCGCGCGGTCCGCGCACCTGCCTGGCCCTGGGCGCGTGCCGGGGCCTCGGCACTGTCGGCTTGCTCGCCATAGCGTCCCGGTGCGCTGTCACCCTCGACGATGCGCACCGGCTCCAGCTCGGCTTCCCCGTCCTTGGGCGGTTCAGCTGCGATGTCCAGCAGGATCAGCGCGCCCGTGTCGGCGTCCTGCAGTTGCAACCGCGTGGGCTCGATCGGCTCGCTGGCGCGCAGGTACACCGCGCCGCCCGCACTCTGCACGCGCAGGCGTTCGCCCACGCCCGCGGGCACGCCCACGCGCACGTTCCGGTTGATGAACACGATGCGTTCCTGACCGACCTTCAGCGGCACTGCCAGTGGCATGCGTTCCCAACGCAGGATCTCCACCGCCTGGGCGACGGGTGCCGCGGCCACGGCCAGTAGCCCCAGCAGCGCGAGTACAGGATGCTTCATGGGGTGTTTCCTCCTTGAGGCGCTTGCGGAGAAAGGCCACTCGGCGCCGGGCGCGCCGGCTCCGGTGCACTGATGCGCTGGGGCGCGCCCTCATAGCAGTCCAGCGCCAGGCCGAACGGGTTGCGGGCGGGATCGACGTCCACCCGCGTGACCTTGATCGGATAGCGCACCAGGGCGCGTTTAACCTGCTCGGCGCCGTAGTACTCGTCCGCCGTGATGTCCAGCGTCACCACCCAGTCGCGATCGGATACGGTGCGCACGCGCGCCGTGGGGTCGTCGCCATAGCCGCGGCCGGGAATCTCGTAGATGCCGCGCACGCGCTGACGCAGCTCGCCCGTGGAGCGGCGGTAGTCATAGTCCGCCCGCAGGAAGGCCTGGCAGGACGGGGTGAGGTACGGCGAGAGCGTGTGGAGGTTGCGCGAGTAGTCTTCTTCGCCATTGGTCGGCCAGCGGTTCAGCGTCTGGAACACGTAGAACGTGAACGCATAGACCGATTCGGGCGGCACTTCCCACCACTTGCGGGTACTGCCAGAGCGCAGGTCGGGCGGGACGTGGATGGTCAGGTCGCGCGGCGCGCTCCACCAGCCGCCGCCCATGACCAGGGCGACGACGACCAGCGCGCCCGCGCCCAGCCGCAAGGTCTTGATGTGCGCCTGCAGGTGGGTAACCTCGTTTTTGAAGCGGCTCATCGCATGCTCCTGCGGGTGGACCAGAAGCCCGAGCGCGAGATCAGCACATGGCCACCGACCCAGCCAGCCATCAGCGGATGGCGCGTGGCGATGCGCCATTGCAGTTGCCGATACAGCCAGGTGTCGGGGCGCCCACGCTTGAGGCGGCGCAGGATGCCGCCGCCGATGAACACGCCCAAGGCCACGCCCAGGACGACGAACGTCGGCGCCAGCGCGATCGTGCGGAACACCCAGGACAGCGGCGCGCCGACCAGCAGGCCGGCGGCGCCGGACAGGCCGCAGCAGATCCACAGCTCGTCGGCGGTGAGGCCGCGCACGACAACGGGATGGCGGTTGAGCCGGTGCGGAAGGAAGGTGACCGTTCCGTCCGCACGGACGTGCTGCTGCTCGGACATACCGGCCTCGCTTACAGGATGCCGGTGGCTTCGGTGAGCAGCCAGATGCCGATCACGAGCAGCACGGCGCCGATGGCGACCGTGAGGCCGAACTGGCCCCAGGTCTTGCGGCCGGTGTGGATTTCCGCGTAGGTGCCGTAGGCGTGGTAGCACACGCCGATGAACATCGACGCCACCACCAACAGGGCCACGAGCATGATGATGTCGTAGCCGTAGTTGCGGATCGTCTCCATGATGCCGTTGCCGGTGCCGCGCGTCGGGTTCTCCAACTGCGGCAAGCCTTGCGCGAACGACAGCGCGGGCAGCGCGGCGGCGCCCAGGGCCACGGCGGCGCGCTGGGCAAAACGGGAAGTGAAGATGCGGTTGTGCATGGTCGGGCCTTTCAGGTCAGGACAGGAGGAAGAAACTCAGGACGAGGTACATCGCGACGAAGCGGATGCAGACGCCGAGGAACTGGCGCTGGTTGAGGCGGCTCTCGGACCACCCCACGTAGGCCGTTCGGATGGCCCAGACGCCCCACACGAGCAGGACCGCGAACACGACGCCGACCAGGACGGTCGCCATCGCGGAAGGCGCGATGCCGCTGTTGGCTTGAAATGCTGAGACCTGGGCGCCGTTCATGGCTTGCCCTCCGCAGTCGTCGCCGGCAGCGGCTCGGTCGCCCGCTCGGTGCGGTAGTCGCCGGCCAGTTCGGAGGGGTCGCGCGGCTGGGCGCGCGATGGCGTCAGATGGAACTGGATGCCGGCGCGAACACGCGCCAGGTCAGCCAGCAGCCGCGGGTAGTCGAAGTGGTAGCGCTCGCCCGGCTGGATGGGGGCATGCGCGGCGCTGTCCGCGACGGTGCGCTCCAGCGCGTCGAGCTGGCGCAGTGCGGCGACCAGCTCCTGGCGCTGCGCAGGGGACTCGGCCAAGGCCATCGGGGACTGACCCAGCAGGAGGGCCGTCACGAGAAGAGTGGGTACGCCGCGATGCGCGGCGCGCAGCCAGATCGAAGCCACCATCGCGCCATTCCTGTGTGATCAGCAATGGGGTGATCGTGGAGATCAGGGCTGTTTTAGGCCGCAAACAATAGGAACCTGCGGATGACCGGATTGATGGCTTAGAGGTACTTTTTGAAGCTGCCCGCGGTCAGGCTCACCGCGAGTCCCAGCAAGGCCGCGCTGGGCAGCAGAATCACCAGCGGATGCACCGAAATCGGCAGCGCGAGGTAGGTGACCCACGGCAGCACGGCTAGCGGCATCAACGAGGCTTTCGCACGGTGGTAGATGAAGCCCGATTCGCGGCCCGCGCCGAACCGGCGCACGTCGCGCCGCACCAGCCCGTCGATCAAGCCGACGAAGGCCGCGGTAAGGATCAGCGGTAGCGTGAGCACCAGGACCAGCAGGCGCACCAGGAACGTGAGCGTCGTGAAGGCTGCGGCGATCAGGTAGCTCTCGGCCCAGACATAGACCTGGCTGATGTAGTAGCGGAAGTTGCGCACGCCGTCCTGGCTCTTGCCCTGGCTGGGCGCACGGGCGCGCTCTGCGGTCTGGCTCGTGCGCTCCAGCAAGCCTGAGCGCACGAACACCCATTCGTAGCCGGTATCCACCAGTTGGTGTGCTGTACGCCCTGGCTCCTGCACGACCACGCTGCGCGTGAAGTGGTTCGACAGGTGCCCCAGCTCGTACTGCAGCATCTGCTGGGAATGCCGCCAGCCTTGATCCTTCCAGAACAAGTGCATGCCGACGCACTCCACCACGATCGAGAACAGCAGCGAGCCGATCAGCACCCCGAGCAGCCGGAACGGCAAGGTGATGGTGCCGACGATCAGGCCCTGGCGCTGGTTCTGCTCCCGTTGCGCGGTTGAGGCGGCATCCTTCATGGCGATGCCTCGTTGCCTGCGCTGTCCTCGGCGCCGGTGACCACCGCGCCAGGCTCGGCCGGAGCGGCGTCATCCAGCAGATCGTCGGGCAAGGACGCATCCTGCAAGGCCGGGGAACTGGTGAACTCCCACCACTGCGTGGCCTCGCTGTAGCTCCGGCGCATGTACCCCGCGAGTTGCTGCAAGTCCGCCGGCATCACTTCGTCCGGGTCCGGCGCCGGCAGCGGCATGCGCACCTTCCAAAGCTGGCCGCCCTGCAGCAGCGCGAAGCATTGGCCTTTGGGCAGGCCGACGACATGCGACGGCTCGATCATCGGTACGCTGGTGCTGCTGATCCGGTCCTGCGTGTTCGACGTGAAATCCGTCGCCCCACGGATGTCCGAGCTGTCGGTGGCGCCCGAGACGATGGTGGTCGTATAGACCTCGACCTTCGGCAACTGCCGGGTCAGCAGTTCGGCCGTGGCGGTCTCCCTGACCCTGAGCATGAACAGGTTGTTGAAATTTCCGATCACCTGGCCGGCCTTGGCCCGGTTGCCGATGCGGGCCTCGATGTCCGAGAGGGTCTGCGTGTACGCGGTAACCTGTAGCCCGGCACCACCGCCCTTGTTGATCAGCGGCACGAATTCGTCACCCATGAGTTCATTGAATTCGTCCGCATGGACATTGATCGGCACGCGCGCGCCGGCCGATGCACCCGGCAGGCCGTCGTCGATCCCGTGCTTGTAGATGTGGCCGGCGACCGACACGAGATCGCTGAACATCGAGTTGCCGACTGCGGCGGCGACCTCGGCGTCGGAGAGCGCATCCAGGCCCACATAGACGATGGCGCGCTTTCGGATGACCTGCATCCAATCGAAGATCGGACGTGGGTCGGCCAGGTCGGAGTAGTTCGGTGCCAGAAGCTGGGCGATCTTGCCGCTCGTGAGCTTCTCCAGCAGCGGCAGCAGCGATGCGACGATCTTGTCGAAATAGGTCTTGTCGTAGCGGACGGCACTGCGCAAGCCGTCGAGCACCGGGTCGTAGTTGCGCGCCTGGGAGAGGTACTGCTCCAGCGCCACGACGCGCTTCTCGCGCCCGATCATGTTCCTGGGGATGTTCTTCTCGTTGAGCTTGGCCTCGATCTGGACGATCACCTCCCAGGCCTTGGGCTCCGTCTTGGCGAAATAGTGCTGGGCGTACTCGATGAACAGCGCGTCGATGTTGATGACGTGGCGCTGGATCAGCATGTAGTCCGGGCGCTGCCCCAGTTCCACCAAGGCGCGCGCGATGATGTTGACGAACCGCCACGCGAACTCCCTGAAAGCGGCACTGTTGCCTTCGCCGGAGAGCTGCCCCGCGATGCGCGTCGCCACTTCCGAGATCCGGCCGAAGCGGCCCACGGCGTTGTAGCGGGCGCTGATTTCCGGCCAGCCCAGGTGGAAGATGTAGAACTCGCCTTCGCGGCCCGCGCGCTGGGCCTCGACGTACATCCGCTTCAAGAGATCGGCATCCCCCTTGGGGTCGATGACGATCACGACCTCGTGCTCGCCCGCGGCGTTCTTGCGGCGGATGTCCTGGGTGACGAACAACTCGGCGAGCCGCGTCTTGCCCACGCGCGTGGTGCCCAGCACCAGCGAATGCCCGACGCGCTCGCCCAGCGGCAGGCTGACATCCACCTCGTCGGGTTCGATGCCATGCAGCCGCGGCAGGCCGCCGACCGGCGGCAGCGGGCGCACCGGATTCATGGGCACGTCCCAGCCCGTGAGCGCGGGCAGCCGGGACAGCGGGAACGGCGCGAACTCCAGCCGTTCCTCCAGGCGCCTCGCCAGCCGGTAGGCCGGCGTCGGCTCCACGTACCGGCGAAACTCCGGCCGGTACGTCTGCATCAGCCTATGGGTGTGCTTCTGCTCCCAGAGGAACCCGCGCCCCACGAACAGCCGCTGCTGGCTGACCGGCACGTCCTTGCTCGTCATCACGTACCGCGGCAGGCGGCGGATGTTGCGCCGGTAGCGCAGGATGACGCGGGCATCGCGATAGCGGATTGCGCCGTAGGCGCCGAACGCCAGCGCGCTGCCGACGCCCATCGCTGGGCTCAGCGCGAGCGACCATGGGGCCACCAGGCACAGAAACGCGGCGCCTGCACACGCCGCGACGGTGTATAGCTCCACCGCTGGACGTAGCAGAACCTCGACCGGCTGTTTCCCCGACATGGCTTCATTGCTCGATGCCGGTGGCCGTGATCAGCGCCGGGTAGTGCCGCAGGCCCAGGCGATCGGCCAGGTCGTCTCCGGCCACGGGCGCGAGGGGCACGCCCGGCGCCAGGGTACGCAGCCGTGCCAGGCCCTGCACGGTCTCGACGTTGACCACCAGGCCGACCGCGCCGCGTTCGCGCAAAGCCGCGCCGCGCCGCTGCAACCAGGCCCGGGAAGCCTCGTCGTCGCCGATGACCGCGAACGGCCGCAGGCCGGGCGCTTCGATCACGCGCCGCGCGACGGTGCCGGGCGTGAGCTTGGTGCTGCGCACCGGCAGCATCGCGGCTTCGTCCGCTGGCGTGGCGGGAACCCGGGGCGTCGGGATGGGTGGCCGGGCCGGCGCGTTGGCGCGCGGCTGGAGGTTCAGGGCCTCGTAGTACGGCAGCGCCGACGTGCCGCCATGGTCCTCGACCACGATCAGCGGCTCGCCGGCACGCGAGGCCAGCGGCAGGCCTGCCAGCAGCACGAGCAGGACCGTGAATGCGAGATGGGCCGGATGGGGTTTCGTCATGGGGAGGTCTCCTGGCGCGCGGCGAGGACCGCGGCGGTTGGGCGTGCGCCCTGCACGCGGGCAAGGTGGCGGGACACGCTGCGCCGATAGCGGGCGGCGGGCTCGCCACCCGCAGGACGGTGGTAGCGGCCGATCGCCAGCAGCCAGTCCTCGCCGGAGGTGTGCTGCTCCTTCAGGATCTCGGCGGCGATGGCGAGGTTGCGGTACGGGTCCAGCAGGTCGCACGCGCTGGTGAAGCGGTGCTTGTGGTAGCCGAGGTTGATCTGGCCCAGGCCCGCGTCGATGCGCGTGTGCGGCGTGGCGCGCATCGCCTGCTGCAGGCCGGCGCAGGCATCGGCCCGCGTGGCGAAGCGGCGGGACTGGCCGGCGACGTTGAGGGACCACGGCCATGGGACGATGCGCCCGTTGCGCCGGAGGCCGCTCTCCTGCAAGGCCACGGCGTAGAGCACCGTCGAGGGGATGCCTGCGCGCTGGGCGGCAAGCTGGTAGGCCGGTGGCGGAACCTCCTGGGCATGGCCCGTGCAGGTGTACAGGCCAGCGGCGAGCACCAGTGCGCGCAAGAACTGCGATACGCGGGCGGCTACGGCTGGCGCTGCCATTGGCCGTTCACCTCGCGCACGGCGGCGGGCAAGTCACCGGACAGGCCGAGCGCCAACCAACGGCCACTGTCGTGGTTGAGCGTGATGCTGCCGGCCCGCACGCGCGCCGGGTCGATCTGCGCGCGCTTGGCCCAGTCCCGAATGCGCGCGTCGTCCTGGCGGCTGCCCACCATGTACAGGTCGAACTCCGCGCCCGAGGATTGCAGGCGCTGCACGAGCTGCCCGCAGGCGGCGCAGCCGTCCTTGACGAACACCGCCATGCGGCCGCTGCCGCGCGTGGCGACAGCGCCCGGCTTGTCATCAGGCAGGTTCACGCGCTGCATGCCCGGATTCAGACGCTGCCAGGCTTCGTCGTAGGCGCGCTGGTAGGCGAGCAGCTTCTCGACGCGGCGCGCTTCGACCTGCACCTGCAGTTCTGCGTAGCGCCGCCGCTCTTCGTCGGTGCGTGCCTCGATGCCCAGGGCGGAAAGCGGGTCCAGGTTGGGCGAGTAGATACCCAGCGGCCCGTCCATCAGCTCGCGGTAGCGTTCCCATTCCTGCCGTTGCAGACCCCATTCGCTGGCCGTCCGGTCGTCCAGCACGCGGGCGGCCAGCGGGCGCTCCTGGCTCTGTGCATTGCGCGCGGGTGCCGTGGCGGGTTGCTGCGCCCAGGCGGGGCACTGCACCGACGCCAGCACGAGTACGGAAAGGAGGATCGACGGCTTCATGGGGTGTGCTCCGGTCAGGGGATCGCCACGCGGCGCGTCTGGTCGCCGGCCTGGAACACCGCGGTGTTGCCCTCGACCGCCTGCAAACGCCATGGGCCGACCGCATCACCGGGCAGCAGCACCTGAAGCTGGTCGGGTGTGAGGTCCCCGGCTGTCGGCGCGACCGACACGCTGCGCTGGCCGGCGCGCAGTTCGGCGCCGACGACGCGGAACGGCAGTGGCGGCGGTTCGGCCTTGGAGGCGGCGGGCTTGCTTGGTGCGCGTGCTTGGACGGGCGCTGCGGCACGCGCGGCGGTCTGGCGTGTCTTGATCTGCTCGATCTCCGCGCGCAGTGCCTGAAGATCGTCGGCGGCGGCATAGCCGTTCAGCGACTTCTCCACCTGGGCGGCGCGCGCTTCCAGGATTTGGCGGGTATCTTTGAGGTCAGCGGCCGTTGCGACGGCAGGACGCTGCTGGATAGCCTCGATCGTCTCGGCCAGGCCAGTCGCCTGCGCTTCCAGGCGTTGCAGGCGTGAATCCAGCCGGTCCTGGTCGGTTTGGTCGCGCATCGCCAGGTAGCCGAGCGCCACGATGACGCTGAGGCCGATCAGCCAGAGCCAGAGCAGGCTTTGCACCACCACGGCGGCGGTCGGGCGCCGCGAAGGTTGCGGAGCATTCATGGCTGGCCTCCTGGAATGGAAGGCATCAGCGGGAAGGTCTGCACTGCATCGGCGGCGCTCGGCTCGGGCGTGGGTTCGACGGCCACGCGGTCGCCGGGCCGGTCGAAGCAAATCTGTCGGGCGCGGTCATCCGCGTGCAGTTCCCAGGCCGGCCCAGCCAGGGTGAGCAGTGCATCGCGCAAGGTCATGGGACCGAGATGCAGGTGCGCCGCCGGCAGCGGCAGCGCGTACAGTTCGATCACGGCATGCGCGGTCTGGCACAGGCCGTAGCCGCTGCGTTTGAGTACGTGCCGCAGCCCATCCCCGACCGTGGCGCGTGCATCCTCGGGCATGGACACGTCGATGGTCTGCAACAGCAGGTCGCGCTGCGCTGCCATGGGTGCCAGTTCGACCAGTGTGTAGCGGGCGTAGCGCACGACCGGGATGTACTCGGGCGCTTCGGGTTCGGGCGCGGCCGAGACTTCCTCGATGGTGTCGAGCGCGACCGGCGCAGTCGTCGTCGCGCAGCCACCGGCCAGCACCGACCACAGCAGGCCGAGAAATCCCGCCAGCAGGCGGCGTTCGGGATGGTGAAACCAGGGTGGAGAGGGGCACATAGCTCGGCGTCCTGAAACATCGAGCCCTCACCATCGCCGCTCTGGCCACGAACGGCAGCAAACAATGCGAACCACGCAGCGCCCGATTTACCGGGAGCGGAAAAAAAACGGCCCCGAAGGGCCGTAAGTGGAACGTGTCATGCGGCGACAAGCTGCCGGGCCAGTGCGACCTCGACGGAATCGCCGTCCTGGTTCAGGACATCGAGCCCCGATTCGGGCACGTCGCCCGAGGTGGACTGCGAGACCATGATCTTCTTGGCCATCAGCTCCAGGCAGGTCATCTGCGAGGAGCCGGCGTAGCCCAGGTACATCACGCGCACGGACAGCTTCTGCCCGATACGCCAAGAGCGGCGTGCCGCCTGCTGGAGCGAATACACGTTGTAGCCCGACTGCATGAACACGATCGTCGGAAACTCCAACAGGTCCAATCCCGTCTTGACAAGCTCCGGATTGGTGATGAGCACGTCGATGCCACGGTCCAACTGCTCGGCGATCCAGTCCTCGCGGCGGCTGGCATCCACGCTTGCGCGCAGTACCGCCACTTTGAAGCCTTCCTGCTCCAGCAATACCTTCAACCGGCTAGTCGTGTCGCGCGTGCCGGTATAGACGGTGTAGGCCAGAACCTTGCGGCCCTGTGCTTTCTCTTCCCTGCAGATGTCGATCAGCTCACGCTCCTTGGGGCTGATCTCGAACTCGTTGAACTGAGCCGGGACAAACGCCAGGGTGTTGCGCGTACGCGGATGCACAACGGTCTCCGACCGGAAGCAGCAATCCGGCCAGGCCAGCAGCACATTGAGGACTACACCGAGCAAGGTAGTATCGCGTCGCGCCAGAGCCTGTTTCAGCTCCGCGGTCAGCCGACCTGCCAGATCGCGGTAGGCCGCGGCTTGCGCCGTGTCCATCGCGACTTCACGAAACTCTTCGTCATACGGCGGCAGGACATTGCCGCCGATGTCTCTGAGCTTGAGGAAGATCGTGAACGGCAGGATGCAGCGCAGCACACCCTTCGGGCCGAAGCCCGGGGCCTTGACCGTTCTGACACTGACTTTCGTGCCTTTCGCGGTCTTGTGCGCCGTCCCGGTGCTCTCGGAATAAATGTCCTTCAGGACACCGTGATCGCGCATGAACGCCATCGCGGCCGAGGTCATGCTGCCGCTCGTGGTCGGGCGATAGCCGTCTTCGATCATCCGCCCGGGAAGGGCTCGGAACAGCAGGTAGAACAGATCGTCGCCGTAGCCGCCCATCAACGTGCCGGTCAGCAGCAAGGTCTTGCGAGCCTTCGCCGCCAGCACGCCCATGGCCTGGCCCTGGGCGCTGCCGCCGTTCTTGTACTCGTGGGCCTCGTCGGCGATGAGCAGGTCGAACGTGCCTTGCGGCAGGTAGCGCTTGATGAACTCGGACGGTTGATAGCCGCCCTCGCCAAAGCCGAACTCCATGTTGGCCATCGCACGTTCCATGCGCGTGGCTTGACGGTCGGAAAACACCAGCTCGCCGTTGCCATCCATGAGGTTGATGAACTCGTGAATGTTGTCGCCGAGCATCGAGGCCAGGAAGCCGTCGCCGAACTTCTGCATCAGCTTCTGCGCGGTGACTTCCCCGATCGTCGGGATGCGCTTCAAGGCTTTGAGCACGGCCGAGGACTGGTCGCTGCCGGACAGGCTGCGCGGGCGGATCAGTGTCCACAGGGGCGCAGCGCAATGGCCGCACTTCCTGCGGGATTCCTCGGCTTCGAGCGCGACCGGGTTGACCGGCTCGCCGTCGAGGTCGGTGATGACCGTGCCGCAGTCCGGGCACGCTGCCACGTCGCCGTGGCGGGTGCGCCGCGTGGTGAAAACGGGCTTCCAGTGGAAGCCCATCCGCATCCTCACGCGGCCCAGGACGAAGAACTCCTGACCCGTGGGCTGGACACCCAACTGCTCACGCAGCTTGATGAGCTTGACGAGCGTATCCGGCCCGTTGAGCACCCACACTTTGGCGCCCGCTACCGTCTCCTGGATCTCGCGCCGCCACTTGTAAACCAGGTGCGGTGGCGAAAGCACCAGAGTGCGGCGGTAGCCTTCGGCGTTGAGCACGACAGCCGTGGCGATGCCGACGGTCGTCTTCCCGCAACCCATCTCGCCGTTGACGATCGCGGCGCGTTCGCCACGGTCGATCAGCAGCTCGGCAGCAGCGTGGACGACTTCGGCCTGGGCCGGGAACAGCTTGCGCTTGAGGCTGGCGACGATGAGTTGCCGGTGCGCCTGCGGTTGGCCGGTATAGACCGGCGGATTGGCGCTGTTGAGGGCGTCGAGCAGTTCGTCGCCGAACTCGCCAACGAAATCCTGAAGGCTCAGGGTCAGAGGGTTGGATTCCGCGTCGAGCAGTTCGCCCTGCACGGGTGTGGCTTCAGCGGTAGTGGTGTCGAGATCGAGGGACATGGTGATGCTCCAAAGAAAATGGGGCATGCACCACCCCCAACGGGGCAATGGCATGCCCCGGAGTGGGAAGAGAATCGGCGCGTGGCCGAAGGTTGAAGGTGCGGGCCTGGGTGGCCTGCGAGTGAACCGTGCTCAGTCCTCGGACGGCAACACGATGACGGTGGCGCTGCGCTGCGCGTCGGTAACGATGCGAATGGCCAGCCCTGGGTGGATCACGTAGTGCGACTCCAGCGAAGCACCTGATTGAAGCGCGGTGCTGTTGGCCTGCCATTGCTGGACGTTGACGTCTCCCCAGTCGCCACGGGTGTGGCGCCTGAAGTACGGGATTGGGTCGAGGCGACCCGCGCGGACCAGGCGGTCAACGGCTCTGCTGAAGATAAGCGCCCCGATGGGGAACGCCAGCCTCTGGCAGTAGGTTTCGATGCGATGCGATGCCATGGGCTCCTCCTTGGTTATTGAGCCACGACACCCCTGGCGGAGTGAAGTGGCTCCGTCAGGTGGATGGGATGACGAGGCGGTGCCTTCAGATCAGGTCGCGCTCTTCGGGAAGCTGGACCACCGTGGTCTGGTGGTCTTCGCTGGTCTTCACGATCAACACCAGTTCCGGCGTGATCCGGTACTGGGAGATCATCAGGTTGTCCTGATCGAGTGCGACATCGTTGGCCTGGCGGGTGGCCTCGTCGATCTCGCCCCAGTCGCCGCGCACGTGGCGCTGCACATAGGACAAGGGATCGATGAGACCTCGGCGGGCCAGCCAATGCACCTTCTCGCTCAACTGCAACGAGGCCGGTGCGAACAAGGGTTGCTTGTGCGGCGCGGGCCGCTTGAACGGATTGGGGAACATGGTGTTTCTCCTTCGATGAAGTGCAGCGGGACGTCAGGCGTCCGGGGGATTAGCGGATGGTCAGCACCTCGCCCCGTGTCGGGGAGCCAGGCGTCATGTCCCATGCGCGGATGACGGGAACAAACTTGTCGGTGAGGATGCGGGTCTCGGCGATCGAGCCGTCTTCGCGTTCGGTGAATTCCCGCTGGAGCGTCTTGTCCTTGTGGGTGTCACCTTTGACGACGAGCACGCGCCCGGTCTTGGAGCGCACAACCCCCGAGATCGCACCCGCGGCCAGAGCCAGGGCGAGATGCCAGTGGGACAAGGCACGCGCCGGCGGACGCAGCGACTGCTGCGCGGCCCCCAGGTGCGTGTCCAGCGACGGCCAGAGGCCTTGCAGCCGGCCGACTTCATCGGCGAACTGCTCCGGCTCCATCGTCACGCGGAAGAAATGCTCCGGCTCGGCCGGACTGGCGGGGACGATGTACGGCAGGAACGGCCAATCGCTCGGCAGCTCCTCGGCTTCGACTTCGCCAAGCCCAACCTGCAGCAGCAGATTGCGCACGGCCTTGACGCCATCGGGAGCCTGTTCACGCTGTCGCACCCTTCGGCCGAAGATCACCACCTGCTTGAACTGCGTCTCCACCGCTCGGTAGATGCGCAGGTCCGTGTAGTGGCGTGTCAGCCAGCCGACCAGCTCCGCATCGAGCACGTAGGCGGGGACGATGAAGACCAGCACGCCGCCGTACTGCAACAGCGACAGCGAACGCTGATAGAACAGCTTTTCGAGGCGGGCACGGCCCTGGCCCTGATAGCCGATGTTGCCGTTGACGTCCTTGGACAAGTCGCCATACGGCGGGTTGAGCCAGAGCAGCCCGAACGACTGCTTGGAGACCATCGTGTCCATCAGGTCCGCGTGCAGGCAGTGATCGACCAGGCCGCGGGCATGGCGTGCCCGCTCCGCGTCGAACTCGACCGCGAACGCCTTGGCCTGCTCGCGCCCGAGGGCATGGGCGGCTTCGGCGATCGCCACGCCTTCGCCGGCGCAGGGATCGAGGATGCACATGGGCCCGTCGCTGGGCATCAGTGCGTTGAGGGCTCTTTCGAGCGTGGGTTCGTCAGTCGGGTAGTAACCGTTCTTAGCGAAATTGCGGGCGAGCCGCGGGAACATGAGGGCCATGGAAGTCTCCTGGTTGGCGGGGAGGAAACACGGAAGCACGCCAAGGCGTGCCTCCGTGGGTGGGTCAGGCCGCTACCACTTCCGGCGTCCAGATCTTGGCCGGGTATCGATAGGCGGTGAGCACATCACTGCGGATCAGCGAACCCAGCGCCAAGGTCAGCGCCGGCACGTCGATGGCTAGCCGATGGCCTTCCAGCGGCCCGAGGGCGAACGGAAGGCGGGCCAGCATCTCGCGGCTTTGCAGCAGTTCCAGCACGGTCTCGCGCCAGTGGTCGAGCAGCGGCAATGGGCAGGTGTCCCGCACCAGCATCCACAGGCGGTCGAGCCGGTGGGCGCTGTCGCGCGGCAGCAGTGCCAGTGCGCTGGCGTTGGCCTTGTCGGGCTTGACGCAGCGGCGGTCGAACAGCCACACGTTGGACAGCGAACCGAACAGCGTTCGCCGATAGGCGCGCGTGACGCGCTTTTCCAGGCGATCGACGTTGCCGATGAACACCGGGACGCTGCCGCCCTGGTCGGTGATGATGTGGAACTGGTCCAGTCCCTGCTCGTCGCGCCCGAGGGTCAGGCGAGCCAGGAACTGCTGGACGGCGGTGTCGCGCGCCCAGATGGACAGGAAGATCAGGTTGCCCTGGTCATCGCCGACGCAAGCGTCGGCCATCACGTCCGGGCATTCGTCGATGCGGTACAGCGTGGTGGAAGAAGTGTTTGCGAGCATGGTGGTGTCCTCGGATTAACGGGAACAGCACCGCCCGCTGGGGCAAGTACTGCCCCAGGGGGTGGAAGAAAAACGCTCAGTCCGGCTCGAATTGCCGGGTGTGCGGGTTGAAGTGAAGCGCCTCGTCCACCGCCGTGATCGGCGTGAAGCCGTCCAGGTAGATGTTGTTGAGGTACTGATCGCGGTAGGTCAGTGCCTGCCGTGCCTGTTCCTCGGTGAGGCCGTTGCTGATGAAGTACTCCAGCATCTCCTCGTCGGAGGACACTTCGTCGTTGGACAAACTTCCTTCAACGAGTGCCAGCAGCGAGGGTGAGAGCGCAGCCAGGATCGGGTCCATGTTGGTTCCTCCTGGCTCAGGCCATCAGCGTCGCGGCGGGAGCCGTGACAGCCGTGGGTGTGCGCCGCCGTGCGTGGTAGGCGCGAACGCCTGCACGCCAGTCGGCGGACTGCTCCGGTGCGAGGTCCAGATAGGACAGCGGGCACGAGTAGTAGTACGGGTGCATGGACTCTTCCAACGGCTTGTAGCCCCACTGGTTGCCGCTGCGTTCCAGCAGATCGCAGCGGATGTAGCGCAAGGACTGGCCCGGCGCGAGATCACGATGCACACCTTCGACCTTGGCGGTCAGTTCGACCACTGACCACAGCACGTTGCCGCGCAATGCGTGAGCGATAACCTTCGCGCTGACGCGCTCGGTCTGCTGTGGTGCGATCAGTTCCGCGATCAGTTCAGACCGCGATTGGGGAGAGAAATACCAGCCCATGAGAGGCCTCCTCGAAAAGTTGAGCTGGAGGCCTCCCCGTGGGGAAGAACCCCCAGTGGGTGATGGAATGCCGCAGGTGCAGCGAAGGAAAACCTATGCCTTACCCTTAGTCCCAGTCGTCATCGTCGCGATCACAACCGGCCGGACAGCAGCCGAACTCGATCCCATGCGAGCAATAGCCATGCTCCGCATTCCAGTCCTGGGTTTCCTGCCGTTCGGCCGGTGTTGCGTAGTCCCATTCCTGTGCGATCTTCAGCGCCTGTGCGCGCTGTTCTTCCGGCAATCGACCGAGTTGCGCGTCGATCGCCGAACTGAAGCGTTCGACGTAGTAGTCGTGAGACAGTCCGCAACCCTTGGTGGCTTGTGCGGCTGCCGTCTCGCAGAGAGCCCGCCACGCGGGTTCATCCAGCGCGGAGCGGGGGATATCGCAAGCGATGGTGGACATGATGAAGACCTCCAGAAGATGGCCAGGGCCTCCCCCGCATGGGGAAGGAACCCCGGCGGGTGGATGAAGAACACCGCGCATGCGGCGTCTACGATCACGCAGGTTGCAGTTCGGCCTGGCGGCTCCACTCCTGCGTCTTGAAGTCCAGCGCGTAGCCCAGCTCGCCCAGGCGGGCGATCTGTGCACGCAAAGCGCGGCGGTCGATGGTCGAATCCAGTTTCACGGACTCGCCCAGCGGCCACAGCAGGCCGAAGAGCGCGGGGTCACCGTCTTGGGTGCTGCCGGGGGCAGCAGCCTCAGCAGGTGGCGGCGCATCCACGCCAAAGGGCGTGGTATCGACCATCGGGTCCGCGGACGCCTGCACGGGTGCGGGCTTGGCGGGCCTGGACGCTTTGGTCGGCTTGGCCGGCGTTGTCGCAGGCTGCGCCCCTTGCTCTTCATCGAGCGGATCGACGTCCTGGGTGGCGAAGCTGCGGGCTTCGTCGCGGCTGAGTTTGTCGATGCCGTTGAGCGTCATGCCGTCGAGGCTGGCACGGATCTCGAACCGCATGCCGCCGCCGACCGGATAGGACTTCGGGAAGATGTACCTGATGATGAATTCCCCGTCGTACTTGCCTTCGGGGTACTGCTCCAGCTCCGGGTCTTTGACCTCGAAAGTACCGAGGTGCGTGGCGAGGCGGCCAACCGTGAACGGGCCGTTCTTGCCGCGGATGGTACGCAGCGTGAGCTGGCCGGGGACGACGATGGGCGCAACCGATTTCTCGGAAGCCGATGGGGTTGCCATGATGGTTCTCCTGATGATGAATGACGGGCCGCCGACGGCACCCGGTGGATGAGAGGAAATGGCCTCGCCCGAGGTGGGCGAGGTCCGCGTGGCATCACGCCTTGAGCTGGCGCATGCCTTCGGCCAGCAGCCACAACGCCCGGTTCAGGCGCAGGTTCTGGTCGATGCCTTGCACCGGACGGGTGCGCTGATTGCGGCCGTTGGCCGTGCGTCCGTTCAGGCCCCCTTTGACGAGGTTCTCCTGGACGCGGTTGAAGACGGCCCACAAGTCGTTCTTGCGGTCGTCCCATCGCCGGGGTGCCAGCAGTTGGCTCTCCGTGACAGGCGTGGACTTGGCTGGATCGTCGTACTTGAGTGCGAGCGCGGAGTTTGCAAAGACCTCCGCTTCGCCCTCATCGAGGGTGATGGTGCGCATCGCATCGCGCGCGTTCTGCACGCGCTCGAAGCCTTCGAGGACTCCGTAGGCACCTTCGATCACCTGGCTGGCCACGTCGCCCTTGTGGGGAACGCGGATGTCGGCGGTGGTGTCACCGCAAACCAGGCCGTTGTGGCAGACGAACCGGAACATGCCGGCGAGCATCTGATAGCTGCTCGTGCCGTCGTGGCTGTTGAGCAGGATGATCTCGTTCGCCTCGTCGCCGTTGATCTGGCTCGCATGGCGAAGTCGGATGAGGTGCTTCGTGTACTCGCGCCGGTCTTCGTTGCGCACGCGTGTCTGGCACACCATGAAGGGCTCGAAGCCCTCCTGGCGCAGCTTGGTCAGCACGGTCGAGGTCGGTATGTAGGCATACCGATCGGACCGGCTCCCATGCGGAGCGTCGGCGAAGATCGACGGAACGACGGCACGAATGCGGTCGTCCGAGAGTGGACGATCGGAGCGCAGGATCGGGGATTGCGGAGCAAAACGGGATGCCAGAGACATGGCTGATCTCCTTTGAGAAATGCGGTAACCGCGCGGCGGTGAGACCACGCGGAACTCGGGGGATGAAATGCGCAAGCGCGCGTCATGGGGACGCGGCGGATGCGGGAAGAGAAGCGACAAGGCCCCGTGAGGGGCCATGCCGTATCAGAACGAAGCAGCCAATGCCGGCTCCTGCTCCTCGACTTGCGCCTCGGGCTCGCGCTCGGCGGGCTCGGTGGCCGTGTCGATGGCGTCGTCGGCTTCGGACGCGGATGCGTCTTCGGCCGGCGGCGCCTCGGGTTGCGCCTGGCTCGTCGGATAGACCTGGGTGCCGTCGATCTTGATCAGACCGATGTGGACCAGCGTCGATTCCAGGCTTGCGGCCGGTTCCCCGGCGTGCTCGCCCTTGGTGCGGATGTACGGATCGATCTTCATGTCGTTCAGACGGAAGGCGATCAGCACCTTGCGGTCACCCTCGATGGCCTGAACGCACCGGCGAACCAGATGCTCGGCTTCCGGGGTGGCGACGATGGTGTCGAAGTACCGATACTCCGGTTCATCGACAGGCCCGGCCAGTGCTGCGACGGTGCAAGAGAGGAACGAGTCGCCAGCCTTTGGGGTGACGTCCTTCACACGATTGAGATAGCCGATGCCGCGGGTGATCAGCTCGTGCTGCTCGATCGAAGCCAGTTCGGCCCGGTCGATCAGTTCGGCCTTGAGCAGTCGCGCCTTGAGGGACGCGGCGGCCTGACCCTTCTGCTCACCCTTGTCGCGGATGTACGCATCGCCCCACAGGTCACCGAGGCGAAATCGCACCAGCGGGCGCTGCTTGGGATCGTCAACGCCGATGTAGCGCTGAACGAGCTTCTTGGCCTCGGCACCCGAGACCTTGACGTCGAAGTAGCGGTAGCTGGGGTCCCGGGCGGGGCCGACCAGCGCGGCGATGGTGCAAGCAAGGAAAGGCTGCGCACGGCGGCCGCCCCGGACGGGCACTTCACGGACACGCTGGACGTAGCCGATGCCCGAGGTGTGGAGGTCGAAATACGATTTCTCGTTGGACGTGGTGTTCATGGTGAATCTCCATTGGGATGAAGCGGAGACACACCGGCCCACGCATGCGGGGAAGGTGCGTAACCCCGCGGTGGGTTGATAAGGCGAAAGCATCCGCCACCAGAGGCTGGTGGCCGCTCGCGGATGGATGCGGTGCGAGCTGGCTCGGTCACGCAGTGGGAACTGCGCCGCAACCTCGAAGACCGATGGTTGCCTGGCATGTCGCTGACAACGTCAGCAGGCATGGGGTCAGCATGGCCGGGCCTCGCGCGCGCGGCAGCAATCAATCGGCATCCGGGTGCTTCCCTTTGTCCGCGCCGCCCGGCGCCTGCCACAGGCATTTGGGGCGGCGCAGGTGCTCGGGGTATCGGCGAGGGGGCGGCTGGGACGGCTCCAGGCGCCGCCGCCGCGCGCGCCAATCAGCCGCCAGCCGGCGGCGCGCGGGCTGGCGCCGCCTTCGTCGGGTAAGGTGTAGGTGATCAGGCGGATGTAGCCCAGCGACTTTGCCGCCTGCCAGGCCGCGCCGTATAGCTTGCTGCAGGCGTTGGGTGTGCTGTCGGTGCACAGCCGTGTGACTTCCCGCGTCCAGCCATCGTCCAGGTGCCGCGCGACCGGCCGGCCGACGATGGCCACGCCGCGGATCAGGTCGCTGTCGACCAGCGTGACGGCCAGGGCGAACTTCGCAGCCTGGACCGGACGGTGATGGTGTGCCAGCACGAAGACGTTGGCCGTGCGCAGCGACACCGGCAGCAGGTGCAGCCTCGGCGAGGTCGATGATGTGTTCATGCGGTCGTCTCCGGTGGCATGCCGGCGCTGTGGCCCGCGGGGCGTGCCTTGGCGGCTGGAGACGAACGCGCATGCGCGGCGATGGCCGCGGTGCGAACAAAAGAAAGCCCCCGGTGCGGGGGCTGCGAGGGCTGCGCGGCGGTTGCCGCTTCAGGCGGGAGGCACCACGGCCAAGGACAGGTGCGTGGCGGTGGCGGACAGCACGAGATCGTCCGCCGAGTGCAGGAGGCGCGTGAACAGGCCGTCCTTCGGGTCGAAATACTCCGCAAAATCGTCGCCACCCAGCTCGCGGCCGGCGAGGTGCCACCAGTCATCGAACGGGTCGGTGTCCGGGTTGCAGCCGACGGCGTAGGCGAGCAGTTGCTGGCGTCCATCCGGGCGACGCTCCCCACGCTCGGCGAGGAAGTACACGCCCTGGTCCTTGACCAGGACGATGCGGCACTGATTGGCGATGGCTTCGGTCAGCACGGGGCGCAGGTCGGCGCCTTTGAATCGCAGTGACATGGATGAAATCTCCTGTGTTAAAAAAAGAGAAAGGCCCTCCACCCGATGGGATGAAGGGCCTGTAGGTCACGCGGCCGGAATGGCTGGAACGCCGTGGCGGGTGCCTCGGGTCAGCCGAGGGGCGTCATGCCGGGACGGCTTGGCGCTTACGGGCCGCCTTCGCGTCGAGGATGCTCACGTCGATCTGGCGCCAGCGCCCGTCGTCGATGAGCCGCTCCAGCACTTCGCCGAGCATGTCGAAATACACCTCGTCGTGCCGATCGACCAGTTCGACCGATTCACCGTTCTGACGGTGCAGTTCCACCACGTAGGTGTCTCCGCCGCGGTCGTAGAGGATCGTCACCCGGCCCTCGAACTTCGCGGTCGAGACCGTGAAGCTGATCGCCGGCGGGGTCTCGATGATCTTGGAGGGCGTGGGATCGACCCAGGTGAAGTCGCGGGCACCGGCATCCACCAGCATGTGGGTGATGCGCCGGAAGCGATCGGGGGCCGGCATCTCTTCCAACTGCTCGATGAGCTGGCCCAACTCCATGCACTGCGGCGTGGGAATGGGCAGCTTGGCCGGCGCCGAGCCGAGGATGTGCCTCGTGATGGTGTACGGCGTGCCGTCCGAAGTCTTCTCGGTGATGACCTCCGGCGTGTCCGCGCGCAGTCCGTCGAAGCGACGACGGGCATAGGGTTGGACATGCACCTTGGCGCCTTCGGCAGGAACCGTGGTCACCAGGCTGGGATCGAGCACCGCGAACTCGGAAGGCTTGAGCTTGACGACGATGGCATCGTCGGTCGCAGCGACCACCTTGCCGTCGAAGGGTTGGGGGTCGATGGCAAAGCCCAGCGTTGAGGACAGCGGCTGATCATCGAACACGCGGTACTTGAACGATCGCACGTTACGGGGCACATGGCCTGCGACCAGCGAAGGCATCATGGATTTGATGAGGGAACGGTCCATGGGGAAACTCCTTGAGAAATAACAAGGGATTCCCCGCCCGCAAGGGAGAGGTCCCTTGTGGGTGGCGTGGATGGACGCGGTAGGTCCGTAGGAAGAAACGACCAGCACGGTTTCCCGTGCTTGCAGCCTCGAAGGTCTCGACTGCCTGGGCATGTGTCGGCAGCGCCGACGGACATGGGGTAAGCATGGCCCCGGGGTGGTCGGCCTGCCCGCAGGAAACGGCACCGCAACATGCCCGCATTCCTGTGCTGCGTACAAGAAAAAGCCCCTCGAAAGGGGCCGGAGGGGTCAGGCTTGGTACACGAAGTAGTGCTCGCGCTGACGCGGAAAGAACACGTGCTTCCACGTGTCCCCGCTTGTGTTGCCACCGTCGAAGATGACCATTTCGTAGTCGTCCACGTCGGTGTCCATCAGGTCGGCGCTGGCGATATGGCGCATGTGCAGCATGCCGCTCATGCGCTCGACTACCAGGATCTGGCCGATGGCATCGTCCTGGCTCATGGCATTGAAGCAGGCTCCAAGCTGGTGCTCGAAGTCCGATACGGGCGAGATGAGATCGGGGAACATGGGATCGCTCCTATGAAAGTGAACCGGCCCGGCTCCCTGGCGGGAGACGGGCCGGCATGCGGTGAGGAAAAGGTAGGCTGGGGATGTGTCTGGCAGTTATTCGCCGGCCAACGGCAGGCCCGGCAACACGGGTGCGTCGGCATCGAGAATGAGGATGCGCACATCGGCCTGGCCGGCCAGTGCAAGGATCTGTGCCAGGTCGTCCGGCATGCCCTTGCTGCAGTGCTCCTGCCGAAGCTGCTCGGCGGAGATCTCCTCGACGTCCTGCAGGTGCTGGCCCGTCCAGGGCGTGGAAATCAGCTTGACGCCGATCGCCGGGCTGTAGGGAACCCGGAACGCAATGAACAAAAAGGCTTCCGGCGTCGCGAGGTCAGCCAGGTTGGCCAGGTACTGGCCGGTTTCGTGGCTGATGTGCGCGCTGCTGATTTCCCAGCACCGGCTGTAGTAGCCGGTCTCGAAGCTCAACCGCTGCACGACTTCCCGTGCGGCCTCGGCCGAATAAGTGTCGCCAATGTGGACGGGGAGGCCGTCGAAGTCGTCGCCGTGGATCGCGTACACCACGGCACCCACCACGCCGTAGGCGCCTTCACCGGCATCGCGTTCGGCCAGCACCTCGGCACTCACGGAGTCTGGGCCATTGCTGACTACGGCGAAATCGCTGGTGACGATGCAGGATGCTGAAACCAGCTCCTCATCGGAGAGGTGTTCTTGGCTCTGGTGGATGTTTCGCCAGACATGCGGGCTTCCGTCCTCGTGGCTGATGGACAGCGTGCGGACGATTTTCAGATTCCAGTAGCCGCGTAGAAAGGGATTGGGATTCTGGGACATGGGATTTCTCCAACAGAATAATGATGGAGCCAATCCCCGCCACCGGGAATTGACCCCGGTGGGTGGAAAGAAAGGAAACAGCGTCAGGTGACGCTGATCGTTGGCGTTTGGGCCAATCGCTCGGCGACGCGTCGGCGCAAATTCATGCGGAATGGCTCGTCGCTGACGCCCGCCAGCAGATTGATGGTCTCCAGCGCAATCAGGGCCGAGGCCTCTTCGATGTCGGCGGCCACAATGGCCTTGCGCAGTTGGTCGCCGAGCTGGAGGGCCTGCGAGGAGGAACTGATGACGCGGACCTCGCGGCTCAGGTAGCAGCCGTTGCCGCCGAACTCGAACAGCCGCGGCTTGCTGCAATACCAGCATCCCTCGAACTGGATGGCGGTCAGGTGGTGGCCGTCATCGAATCGGGTGGCGATCAGAAACAATGCGTCGAGATCGGCGGTGTCCTCGAACGAATGACGCTCGATCAAGTTCCCCAGCTCTTCGTCCTCATCGGCACCGAAGTGCACGGCGAGCAGTTCGAGCAGCGGCGGGATCGAAAGCCCTTCGTCGTCCGGCATCGGAATGCCGAGTTGCGTGGCCAGGTCTTCCAGGCCATCGAGCACGTCCGGCCATTGCGGATTGGTGGTCTCGGCGATCTGGGCGATGTAGGCCTGCCCGTTGCCGGGATGGCTCTCGTCCAGCGCGAAGGCGCCGAACAGCGCCTGGATGACGGGCGTCACACGGTCGAGCACGAGAACGCCGGTGGCTTCGTAGTAATTGTTGGCCATGAAGGCTCCTTTCGATGAATGAACGGAGCCAGCCCTTGCGGACGATGGCATCCGCAGGGGAACCGCCTGATGCCGGATGGCACTGGGCGGGGAGAAACGCGAGGGACATGGCCTCGGGCGAGGCGCATGTCCCTCATGGGGTCGCGTGAACGCAGTGATGAAGGTGTGCCGGGGACCGGCTCACCAACCGCTGTAGTTCAGCAGGAGGTCGGCGATCACCTGGCGACGAGGCAGATCGAGGCCGTCGAAGTCCGACAACCCGTTGAAGTGGCAGCGCTTGAGCATGGCACCGCCCTCGCGCGCGTTGTAGAAGCTGACCATCGCGGACAGGAACATGCGTTCCCCGCTGCTCAGGACGCCGAGGGCGTCGTTGAGGCGCAGCATGTCGGGGCGCAGATCCCACTTGCTCTTGGCCTGGTTCAGACCTTCACGGGTGCCATCGCCAAACCATTGCGGGCCGGCGATCTCGACACCACGCTTCCATGCCTCGAAAAAGGCTTGGGGCGCGGCGCTGAAATGCCGTTCTTCCCGAACGATCTGATCGACGACTTCCTGCGGCAGTAGCTGGTTCATGACGTGATTCCTCCAGTTGGATCAGGGAACGGCGAGCTGGGACCAGCCGCCTCTTTCGAGGGCACGTTGAGCCGCGGCATGGCTGCGGAAGTACTCACGAGATTCCCGCGAAACGGGACCTTCGGTATCGCGCGTGCCGATGTAGTGGCCGGCGGCGCTGTGCAGGACTTCGAGCGGCAGGAACTTGCCGCAGTAGGTCAAGGCCAATTGACCGAATCGGCCGAAAGAGGCTTGCTGGGACATGGATGGGCTCCTTGGAAAAGCGGGGCCCTGTCCCTCACGGGATGGCAGCTCCCGCACGCGGTTGAAAAAAAGCATCAGCGTCTTGGCGACGCGCGTCCGCGCAATGGATGCGATGCGGACTGGTGGGTTGCGCGGGGAGAACCCCGCGGCAGCCTGAAACCCTGGCTGCTGGCATGTGCTGACGAATCAGCGAGCATGCGGGCAGCTTCGTGGGGGGGGCGCGCCACGTCAGTTGGAAATCGGCATCTGGTCCAGCCCCGATTGATGTACGCAGAGACAAAGAAAAGCCCCGCAGCAAGTGCGGGGCGGTCATGACGGTGCGGTGAGGCTGGATCAGCGGGGCTTGTCGCCCAGGACATGCTGCTTCCAGATGGCGAATGCCTCGTCCGCTGGCAGCTCGGCCAGGATGACGATGGGCTGGTCCTGTCGGCTGCGCAGCTTTGCGAAATACGCTGCGCGGTCGGCAATGGCCTTGAGCTTGATGCCCTTGAGGAACAGCAGCCTGCCGTCCTTGATGAACAGCACCTTGTTGCCGATGTCGCGGTTGAACGCGGTGCGCAGCTTGCGCTCCGCGTGCATGGCATCGGCCAATTGGTCCACTAGGAAGTCGAGCGTCATGTCGATGAGAAGCGGCTCGTCGTCTTCGCGTTCGACGTCGAGCGATGCCGGCGGCAGGCTCTTGGCGAATTCCTCGGCCTGGGCCAGCAGCGCGGCCTGGCCTTGCAACGCGCGCACGAACGTCGAGCCGCCGTGTCCGTCGTTGCGGGCTTCGGCGATGGGCCTGCCGTCGAACATGACGGTGGCGGTGAAGCACAGCGTTTCCTCGCTCGCGAAATCCGCGACCTTGAGGTTCTTGAGGGTGATGCGGTCTTGTCGGGTGATGGTGTCCATGGGAAGTCCTGATATCGACCGGGTTGACGACACGCCCCTGACGGGACGCGGCATACATCCCGTGGGTTGGAGGAAGGTGGCATCGATGCCCGGTGGGCAGCGTTCGCCGGAGAGATGCCGGGGCGAACTGGCGGGTGGCGTGGGCGGAACCCACGGCAGTCTGGACACCCTGGCTGCTGGCTGTTGCCGATGCGTCGGCAATGCAGGAGGGAGGATCGCGCGACCCGCCGGCCGCGTCTTGCATCAATCCGAAGCGATCGATCCCGTCTTGTGCAGGTACTGCACCAGCCGGCGTCCCCAGCCACGCGACGCACAGCACGGCCATGGAATTGCCGATCGCCTTGCAGTTCGGTGCATCGGCGGTGCGTAGTGAGGCGGATTGCAATGTTGGCGGTCATGTGGGTCTCCCGTTCGTGTGGCGCAGGGCCATCGCCCTGGCCGGGGCGTTGAAAGGCAGGAGAAAGGCGCCGAAGGCCCCAGGGGCCTTCGGCTCGGGAGGAAAGAAGAACCACCCGTGGGCTGATTGGCAGGCCCGGTCGTCGCTAGAACCGTCTGCTCATCCAGCAATCACACCCGGCCCATGTCGTGGCTGGGGCCGGCATCGTCTGGCGCACATCCGCGCACAAAGGGAGCCCGTTTTTGCGCCGGCGGGCACCGGCACCGAATACCGCTGACCGCGAAGGGTCTCCGGATGGCTCGCACAGGCAAGCCATCGGGGGACCCTTCGCAGCGGCGGAAGGAATGCAGACGAGGAGAACGCGCGGGGTGCGGTTCGCGGAGAAGCCACCTTCAGGTCCCGCGGCCGGGGCCGGCCGGACGGGACGCGCACACGGAGCAAGAAGGCGTTGCGCGCTGGGGCGTCCCGCAGGGCATGCGGGACACGGGCCACGCCGCCGATGGCGGGCATGGCTCACGGGGAACGGGGGCGGTCAGGCGCCTTTGCGGCCACCGCCACTGGTACGGCGTGGACGCGAGGCACCACGCCTGGACGTGCCGGTTGCCACCGGCAGCGTGCCTTTGCAGTCGGGGTAGCGACTGCACGACCAGAACGGGCCGCTCTTGCCGGTTCGCTGGCGCGTGGGTGCGCCGCACTGCGGACAAGCCGGTCCTTGGGGAACCTTGATGGACAGGGACGTGCTGCCGTATTGCGCGATCAACTGCGAAATCCAGGCGGCCTGCTTGCCGATGAACACATCCAGGGTGAGTTGTCCGCCCTCGATCATGTCCAGCGCCTGTTCCCAGACGGCGGTGGTGCCGGGGTCGGCAATCGCCGCGGGCACGGCGTCGATCAGCGTGAACGCCGCATCCGATGCGCGGATGGAGCGCCCCTTCTTCACGATATAGCCGCGGGCGATCAGCCCGCTGATGATGTTGGCCCGCGTCGCCTCGGTGCCGATGCCCGTCGTGTCCTTGAGCTTCTGCTTCAGGCGCGGGTCGGTCACGAAACGCGCAACGCCCTTCATCGCCTTGACCAGTTCGCCCTGGGTATAGGGCTTGGGCGGCATCGTCTTGAGGGCCTTGATGTCGGCCCCGGCGACCTGGCATGCCATCCCGTCACGCAGCGCAGGCAGCACCTGGGTGCGCACGGGGGCGTCGCCATCCTCATCGGCGCTGCCTTCACGTTCGGACTCGGCCAGCACCAGGCGCCAGCCGCGGGCGACGACCTGCTTGCCCGTAGCCACCAGCTTCTGCTGGCCGCAGGAGAGATCCGCCACGGTGCGGTCGAACTCGTGGTGCGGGAGGAACTGGGCCAGGTAATGTGCCCGGATCAGCCGGTACAACGCCCGTTCCTTCTCGCTCATGGCGGAGAGATTCGCGGGTTCGAGCGTCGGGATGATGCCGTGGTGCGCCGTCACCTTGCCGTCGTTCCAGGCGCGCGAGCGCTGGGTGCGGTCGAGCTGGCCCATGATCTGGGCCAGCGTGGGATCGGTCTTGAGCAGGCTGTCCAGGACCGTGGGCACTTCGGCGAACATGCTTTCGGGCAGGTAGCCCGAATCCGAGCGCGGGTACGTCGTGGCCTTGTGCGTCTCGTACAGGGCCTGGGCGATCTCCAAGGTTTCCTGCACGTCCAGCCCAAGCTGCTTGGAACAGACTTCCTGCAAGGTGCCCAGGTCGAACAGCAGCGGCGGGCCTTCGCGCACGCGCTCGGTCTCGACCGACACCACCTGGGCACTGCCCGCGGCGCGGATCTGCTGCGCGGCCTGCTGTGCGACGGGCTGCCGCAGGCAGCGGCCGGCGTCGTCGGTGCTGGCATCGGGTGCCACCCACTGCGCGGTGAACGTCTGACCGCCTGCGGACAGCGACACGTCGATGGCCCAGTACGGCACGGACACGAAGGCCGCGATCTCTCGGTCGCGGTCCACCACGAGTTTGAGCGTCGGGGTCTGTACACGCCCGACCGACAGCACGCCATCGTAGCCGGCCTGCCGCCCGAGCACGGTGAACAGCCGGCTGAGGTTCATGCCCACGAGCCAGTCGGCGCGCGAGCGCGCCAGCGCCGAGTAATACATCGGCAGCGTCTCGGCCGAGGGCCGCAGCTTGGCGAGCGCGGTGCGGATGGACGCATCGTTGAGCGCCGACAGCCACAGGCGTTCGATGGGACCGCGGTAGCCGCACAGGTCGATGATCTCGCGTGCGATCAGTTCGCCTTCGCGGTCGGCGTCAGTGGCGATGACAAGCTGGGTCGCCTTCGCCAGAAGCGCTTTGACGACCTTGAATTGCGTGGCGGTCTTCGGCTTGACCTCGACCCGCCACTGCTGGGGAATGATGGGCAGCTGTTCCAGCGACCAGCGCTTGAGCGCCGCGTCATAGACCTCGGGTGCTGCCGCTTCGACGAGATGGCCGATGCACCAGGTGACCGTGACACCGGAGGCGTTGAGGCAGCCTTCACCGCGCTGCGTGGCGCCGAGAATCCGGCCGATGTCTTTGCCCTGGGAGGGCTTCTCGCACAGAAACAGCCGCATGTCCGTCCATCCGCTTCCCGTTGTTCATGGAGTTGCTGGGATCGAGGATGCCGAGCGCCTGTTGGGGCAGCAGCAAACAAGCTGCATGCGGCAGCGACCGCTTTCACGCCGATGGAACGGCTTGGGCGGGATGGCGTGCGGCCGGCGGTGTGCGAGCCGGGAGCCGCGATGTTCGGGAGCGCGCGGAAGCCGGTGGACGCTGATGGAGCTATCCCCTGGGGATAGCTCGCGAGGACATGGGGGGCGGCAACGTACTGCGGCCGCCCCCACGCCGGATCACTTCCTGCGCTTGGGCTCCTTCGACGCTGCCGGTTCCTGGGCGGCCTGGGGCTTGGGCTGCGCGTCCTGTGCGGTCTCCTGCGATTTGGGGCTCAGAACGACGGACTCGATGCGGAACGGCAGGATGCCGACGCTGCGCGCGTTGATCTGCCAGGTCTCGCGCGGCTGATCCTCGTTGTCGGTCCAGGGTTCGCGCTCCATGCGGCCGACGACCAGCACGCGCATGCCCTTCTGGTAAAGGTCCTTCCAGTGTGCGGCGTCGCGGTGCCAGATTTCCACCGGCGCCCAGAAGCCGCCGCGGTCCTCGAAGTCACCGCCCTTGGTGGGAACGGGGTTGTCGAAATACACGTTCAGCCGCAACAAGCGCCGCGGTTCGTCGTTGCCGTTGGGGAACTCCCGGTACTCGGGGGGCGAGCCGATGTTGCCTTCGCCCGAAAAATGCGTGCTCATGGTGCAATCTCCTTGGTGGTTGAAATACCCGTGCCATGTCGGCGTCGGGCGCGTGCTGGGGTGCCCGACGCGATCACCGATCGCGCACTCCGGGGGGTATGGACGCGAGCCGGCGCAGGTAGGCGTCTTCCGCCTCGGCGGCCTTGCTGGCGCACTCCTGGGCCTGCCTACCCAGGGTGTGCAACAGGCTGATCTGCATGTTCAGCGTGATGCGCTGCAGCTCGATCGCGTGCAGGTCGGCCAGCAGGTTGACCGGCGTGCTGGTGCTCGCCATCAGCTCCTGCCACAGGGCCACGCCCATGGCCGAGCGGTCGTTCCTGCGCCAGCGCAGGAACGTCGTTCCCGCGCCAGTGGTCTGCTGGGCCAGTTCCACGGGCAGCAGATGGAAGGGATGCCCACCGGCCTGTTGCAGCACTTGTCGCTGCGCCAGGCCGATCAACTCGTCGCGCATGGCGAAGCACTGGCTGGCCCAGGCCTCCAAGTCCCCTTTACCTTTAAAAGGCTTTAAAAGGCCTTTTAGAGAGGCCGCGTGTTCCAGGCGCATGAAGGCTCCCTGTTGCAGGCCCCGGAAGTAGCGGGTCGGCTGGTTCAGATCGCTCATGCGGATTCGTCCTCGCCGGCAGTGGCTGCGCCTTCGGACGGGTCGGCAGCAGCGGCCGCATCACCATCGACGCTGGTAGCGGCTGCGGCAGGATTCTCACCGCGCTGTTGCAGACCACGGCGCACCATGGGTGGCGCAAACGTCGAGCGGCGCGTGCCTTCGAGGACGTCCTGCGGCAACTCGCCGAACTTCTCCAGCGCGACCCGCGCTGCGGCATTCTTCGCCGCGAAATCGTCGCGGGTGCAGCCCGAGTAGCGGTACTGCTGGGCCAGCGAGAACAGGCTGCGCAGCGCGTGCGCGCCCTCGTTGAGCCAGCGCTCCAAAGTGCTGCGGTCGATCAGCGCGGTGTGGTGGGCGAGGATCAGCTTGCGCGCGATGTCGTCGTAGTCGGCCAGGAGATAGACGGCGGCAAAGCCCAACTGCGCATTGACGAACAGCGGCAGCTTGACGGGCTGCACGTTGAGGTTCTCGCCCAGGCTCAATGCCGCAGGCACGCCCGCCAGTGCCTGGTCCACTTGTTTGCGCAAGGTCTGCAGCGTGGTCCTGGTCTGGTCGAGCTTGTCCTCGATGCGCAGCATCCACCAGTCGCTGTAGGGGTCGTCCTGCTCCGAGCCGCGCTTCATCTTATTCATCACCGCGATGTAGCCGTTCAGGCCGACGATGCCGGGTCGCCCTTCGGCGGCGGCGCGGCCGTGCCAGATGCGGGAAGCGTGATGCGTGTGCAGCGTCAGCGACATCGCGCTGCGCAGGGAGCCGAGGTTGAGTTGCAATGGTTCGTTGCTGGTTGCCATGGTGAGCGCTCGCAGTTGGACAGGGAGCCGCCAGCATCCGCATGCAGCGGAAGGCAGTCAGTCAACAAACCGAAATGAGCCGGCCCCCGGTTCTATGCGCGCTGGCGGCGCAGCGCGCAACGGTCCCTTGGAGGCCGGAGCATTCACGTTGGCGCTCCGTGCCTCGGTCGTTGACGGTATGCGTACTGCACCGCACGTCGCGCTGCCGTTCGACACGATCCTTCGCCGCGCAGCCGTCCCCAGTGGACCGTTCCGTTGAGCGCCATGGAGGTCTGCTTCATGGTCTTGCAGGCGCTCTACTCAGGTTTTGCGCAGCATGTCGCGCCGTCGTCCGGCGTTTCACCACACAGCCGTCCCCTGGGGACCGTTTCTGCCGACCGCCAAGGAGGTCTGCTTCATGGCCTTGCCAGGCCCTGCGCTCAGGATTTGCGCAGCAGATCGCGCAGGCGCTCGATGTGCTGCCGGGCCACCGCGGGCGGCACGACGTTGCGCGGCGGCTCGGGCGGTGGCGCTCGCGCCGCCGATGGTGTTGGCGCTGCCGGGCTGGTCTGCTTGGCCCACGCATTGAACTCGCCGCGCATGGCGCGCTGGATGATGCCGAACAGGTACCCGGCGGGGTTGCGGATGCCATGCTTGCCGCACCGTGCGGCCCACTCGTCCAGCACAGCCTGCCGCAGGGCAGCGTCCACTTGCTGCAACGCCATCCTGGCGCCGGCTTGCTGTTCCGCCTTCAGTTCCGCGAAACGCTTGGGCCATTGCAGGTCGCCCAGCGCGCGCGCCTGCGCGGTAGTACGTACTTCATCAATACGACTACTACGTACTGTACGGTCCTGCTTCGGATTCCGAAGAGCGCCGTCTGGCGCGGGTTTCGGCCCTGCTTCGGATTCCGAAGAAGGGCGTTCGCCATTCCGAAGAAGGCTGGCGGGCCCTTCTTCGGAATCGTGGATCGCATCCTCCTGTGGATAACTTGCGGTGGCGGTGATGCCCTGGTCGGCCAGGCGCTCGGCGAGCACTTGCAGCCGCGACGGCAAGGTGCGTCCGGACAACATCGGGTCGTCCGCGATCTCCTGGAGGGTGTTGAGTCCCACCACCTGGACGGCCTTGGCGGAATGCCCCAGCGACTGGCTGACCAGGGCCAGGTAGTCGGCGTCGAGCTGCATGGCCTCGAACAGTGTCAGGGGTTCGTCGTGCAGGACGTAGAGGTTTCCGAGGATGCGGCCGGTCTTGGGGTCGCGCCGTCGTCGCACGAGGCTCAGCCAGCGCGTCAGGCGCAGCAGCGTCAGCGCCCGCGCGACGGTCTCGTGGGAGGCTTGTCCCGCGCAGGGCATGGACGCCAGCCATGGGCGCAACTGCTCATAGGTCGGGAACGTCGTGACGCCGTCGTCGTTGAGCATCAGCCGGAACACCTGCCAGGCGTTGCGCTCCAGCGGTGTCAGGCGGCGGTCGACGAACAGCCGCCGCGGCACGCTCTCGTGCCGATTGCCACTGAATAGGAAGGCGTCGCCGGACGCCGCAGGCGTGGGCACTGCCATGGGCGCTGGCGCGCGGGGATTTGGATTGGGCGTGAGGTCCTTCAGCGCAGCGTCGAACAGGTCGGCGAGTGCGATGGGGCCTTGACGCGGGGCTCGTGGGGCGGTGTCGTCCACGGCCATGGCCTAGTCCAATCCCTGATCGACCCAGTTCCTGATCGCGGCCCAGACCACCGAGAGCGGCAGTGACATGCCCTCGGCCAGGTCCATGGCCGCATCGAGAATCGAGGTCTCATCCTCCAGATCGACGTTCCTGCTGCTGGTCACGGCTTTCCATTGCCGCCAAAGTTCGGTGTCCTGGGTCTCGTCCAGGACGGGGTGGCGCCCCTTGCGCTTGGGCAGGCCGAGGATCTCCCGCCGCAGGGCGACTTCCTGATGGGTCAGGCCATAGAAGCGGCTGACCATCTCCGTGCTGGCCCCCAGCCGCAGCATGCGATCGACCGTGGCGATTTCCTTCTCCACGTCCTGTGCCTGGTTGAGCAGGCGCTGCAGCACTTCGCGGTTGACCGTGACCGAGCACCACGAGACGCTGGCGTTGGCCAGCACGCTGATCAGCGCGGGGTGCTTGAGCGCATCCAGCTCGGCCTCGCCGAAGCCCATGGCCTTGCAGCGGCGCAGTTGGCCGTTGCGAAGGTCATACAGCGCCTGGGCAATCACGGCCTGGTTGAGCGGATGCGATGTGGACATGCGGCCTCCCTCGCTCACGTCCCGGGCGCCGTGGTGCCGGCTTCCAGGTCCAGCAGACGCCGGGCCAGGCGGAGCAGCCGAAATAGCTTGACCAACGCCGTGTCGCTCAAGCGCCTTGTGCAGTCGCCGTGGTGTTGACCCTGGCCGTGCAGCAGTGCTGGCAAGTCGGCGGCGAGCTGCGCGCCATCCACGCCCGCTTCAGCAGTGGGCTGACCCGTCAGAGTGATGAGCAGCGCCAGCACCGCCCGGCCGAGCGGCGATGGTGCATGGGCGGGCGCGCAGCAAACGAAGCCGATGCCATCGGAGCGATCCTCGATGCACTCGTCCAGGGCTGCCTCCCCGGCGATCTCGCGCGCGAACTGCGCGATGTGGATGCGCAGCCGATCGGGCGTGTCCAGGCCGGCGTCGATGTACCAGACGTCGGAGATCGGATAGAGCCCGCCGGCTTGCACCGGGATGGACTGCAGCACGCTCGCCGAGAAGTCGGGCGGCAGCGCATCGCCCAACTGGTCGGCAACCATGCGCTGGATCGACTGCAGCCGTTCGGTCGTCGGTGCCGGCGAGACGATGTGCTCGAGAAGCAGATCGCCTGGTGCGGCCGTGGGGCTTTCCGTTGTCGTCTCTCGGGCCGTATCCTCGCGCAAGGTGGGCTCGGACGCCGGAGGGCTGGCGGGTGGAGGACTGGCCGCCGCTGCAGGCTTGGCGATGGACGATGCTACGCCCGGGGGAGGCGGCGTGCCGGCGGTGGGCGAAGGCAACGCCGGCGGCGCCGCAGGTGGCGTCGGGTCACTGACCAGCGCCCGGTGGCGGCTTTCCGATTCGGTCAGGTCCAGCGCCAACACGTCGTAGCCGATGCCCAGCAGCTCGGACATCTGGCCGATCAGCTCGTCCTGCACGCGCTGCGGCGCGAACTCGTCGCCCTGCGTGTCGAACTGCGCCAGCACCTCCTGAAAGAAGCTGTCGAAGTCCAGCGGCAGCGTGCGGTCCTTGGCATAGTGCTCCCAGGTGCGCTTGCAGGCCGTCCGCATGACCGACAGCCGCTCGACCTGGTGGCGCCCCAGGCCGCCATAGAGCACAGTGGGAATGGCGGGCAGCAGGTAGCGCACCGCGTCGGCCATGCGGGTGATGTGCGACCGCTGGACGGGGAACCCATCGGCCGCCAGGCGGCGGGCCAGTTCCGACTGGCTCAGGGCGGCGCTACTCTCCTGCTCGTAGAACTCGCGTGCTTTCTCGACGCCGAGCGCGCGCTCGATGAACGTGAGGCCACCGCGCAGTTCGTTCTCGGCAAGATGCCCGGTCAGCGCGACGATTTCACCGCGCTCCGGCCATGGCCGAAACAGGCACGATATGCGGAAGAAGCGTTCGTCCTTGGTCTCCGACCAGAGTTCGCGCAGGATCGCCAGCCGCGTGTTGCCGCCGTTGCGGATGATGTAGTGGTCCTCGCCGGGCCGGCGGGTGATGGCTGGCGCCGCGTCCAGGCCGCGCTCGCGGATGGACGCCTTGATTTCCTCGTAGGCGGGGTTGCGCTTCATGCGCGGGTCATGGTCGTAGGGCCGCAGCTGGTCCAGCGTCACGACCATGGGCGTGTCCGCGATCGGGTCGCTCAAGGCCGTAGCCGCTGGGCCGCTGCGCTCGAAGCCGGCCGCGAGCAGCTTGCCGGCCATGTCCTGCGAGGTCATGTCAGCCATGGCCGCACCCCTCGCAGTCCCCACGACCGCCGGCCGGCGCCATGCGGGCCTCTCGCTCGGCGCGGCGGATCTGCGCACGGGCGTTCAATTCGGCCCGGTGGTCGCTCGCGGTCGAACTGGTGTAGATCGCCGCGCAGCCGGCCTTGGTGAACTTGAGGTGCCCGCCCGGCGTGCGCTTGACGTGCCAGCCTTCACCGACCGCGAACTCGATCAGCGCGCGCAGCCGCTTGTGGCCGCGGGCCAGTTCATGTGCGTTCGCCATGGGACCTCCCGGCATCAAGAGGACGTGGCGGGCGACCGGACATTGCGGCAAATCTGTCCTGCCATTGCGGGAACAGCTCGCTTGCGAGCGCGCGCATCGTGTCGAGCGAGGCCGGCGCGACCCTGCCGGGCGGCTGGCGGTGCTCGACCCGATGCACCGGCAGGCCGCGCGTCGCGGCGCGCGGATAGGCTTCGATGGCTGGCACGTCGGTGGCGAGCACGCGGATGCCGGCATGGTCTTGGAACAGGTCGCGCAGGGCCTGCTGGATCAGTCGGGCGTTCGCCGACACCGGGTGGACGCGGTTGATGAGCAGGTGCAGCGGCGGCGGTTCGATGCCCAGGTGCCGGTACGGCGCGATGTCTTCGAGCAACTGCATGGTGCCGCGTCGAAGCTCCCGGGCCGCGAGGATTTCCGGCGTGACGGGCGACAGCGCAAGGTCGGAGGCGAGCACCGCCATCTCCAGCAGCACGGAACGCGCGCCCTGGGTGTCGATCAGCACCAGGTCGTAGAGGGGAGCAAGTGCTGGCAGCAGATGCCGCAGCCGCAGGCGGCCATCCGGCGCATGCAGCAATAAGGTGTTCAGCTCGCCCCGGTGGTCGTTGGACAGCACCAGGTCCAGGCCCGCGATGATCGTGCGGGACACGAGCTGGCCAAGGTCGCGCTCGTTGAAGGCCAACAGCTCATAGATGCCGCCCGGCGCGCGCTGGGTCAGTTCGTAGTAGGAGGACAAGGTGGGCTGCACGTCGAGATCGAGCAGCAGCACGCGCAGGCCCGCGTCCGCGGCGAGCCCGCCCAGGTTGGCGGCCGTCGTGGTCTTGCCGACGCCGCCCTTCGTTGAAATGATGGATACGACCTGCATGGCGCTCTCCGGCTGGGAATGGGAAGTCCGCGGGAGAACGGGTCAGGTCCGGTGGTTGAGGCGCTCGGCGATCCACTGGTCGATTTCGATCGAATCCCAGCCGACGGCGCGCACGCCCAGGCGCAGCGCCTGGGGAAACTGGCGCTTCTTCATCAGGTTGTAAATGTGGGCGCGTTTGAAGCCGGACTTGGCTTCGACTTCATCGAGCCGCAGGATGCGGCGCTCGTTCGGCGGGAGTACAGGGGGCTGCGACATGGCGGTCACTCCTGAACGCTCGGTGGCGTTTGTTGGCGTGACCTTTATTCAATAGACCTGGCTGCGGAAAGACATTGCAAATGCAATCTCCGCGGTTGCACATACAAGCTGGAAAAACCTCATGCGCTTGCGCTACGGACGTACTTCCTGGCGTTGGCGAACTTGCCGTTCAAGGTTCGCTCCGTGATGCCCATGGTGCCGCCGAAGTGGGCGACCAATGCCGAGACGAGTGCCTCCTGTGTTTTGAAGCTGGAATAGGGCACACCCGAAGGGGACTGGCCCAGCATCAGCGTCAGCATCCCGCCGATGATGTTGAGATACGTCGTCTCCGCTCGCTCGCTGATCTCGCATTGCTTGGAAGCCAGCAGCGCGGTGGACTGCTTGAGCAAGGTGTCGCGCTGCTCCTGCAATTCCTGCATCTGGCGACGCGCATGCTCCAGGGCCGCCTGAAGGGCCAGTCGCTCGATCAGGATCGCCTGTCCTGTTTCCAAGGTGATAAAAGGATGCGCCATGCGTTCGCCACGGCTGAACAGGAATCCTGGCCGGTGCTCGGGATAGTGGTTGCGCATCCAGCGCTTCAGATCGACATGGCGAACGGTCAGATCCGGCGACTGCAGCAGCTTCGGATCATTGAGCGTGATGCCGTTCTGGCCGTAGGGCAGCTCCCCGTTGAGGATGCCGTCATAGATACGCTCCGAGTACAGCCGGCACTCATTCCATCGCGGGCAATTCAACGATGGAGGCAGGAAGCGCGGTGACGCGATCGCAGCCAGGATCATCGGCAGGTACCGCAGCAACCCGGCCCACCGTATGGCAGCCTCGATGGGACGATAGAACACCTTCGATGTTGGAATGTCCTTGTGCATGTCTTCGTCTCCTTTCGGAAGCGCTACATCACCGGCTCCTTTCTTGCCCTGCCAAGGGCTGCTGTGTCGTTATGACCTTCCGCGGGTGCCTGGGAAGATGCCCTGAACGTAGACGGGCGAGGTGATTGGTTTGGCGTCCGCTGTAGGTGGCCTCGTCTTGCTCGTTGTGCAAGAATCGATCGGTTGCCGGCCCATCGAGCGATGAGGACGAAAGCTCGATATTGGCGCTCACGGTACCAGCGTCATGCGCTGCGCTGTTCCCCGCAAAACCGATTTGGTATGGTCTGATACGGCGATGGTTTCAGAAGCTGCGATCAACGGCTTCTGTTCTCCGGGACCTAGGGTCGGCAGAGAAAATCCGGCGGTGTCATATCTGCCCCGGATGCTGATATAGCGATATAGCATCACCCGCGCAGGTCCAGATGACTGCCAACCTGAGATTCGATGCTCACAAGTCCGTAGCAGTTGGTCTACTTGCTCTCTGGTTTCGAGACTGGAAGTGTTGTCGTCCGGTCCGAGGTAGATGGGCGGGGTGATGAATGCCCTGGCATTCCAGGAAGTGGCTTTGCCTAACATGCTCATGGTAAAATTCCCCAGGCTTACTTTGGAATTCCGTTCGGGTGTACTCGGGCCGAGTTCTGGCTTTTAAATTCAACACTTTGGTCTGTCCATGACCCGTACCGCTTCGACCAACATCGCTCTGTGGTGGCGCTTCCAATAGGAAGCGGCATGTCGTTGCGGTCTTGACCGCACCTTGCCGCCGTACCGGCAGGCAAGGTTTCAAGAAGGCTCCCCGGCACGGCGGCTCCAAGATTTGAGGAGATTGCCCGATGCCCTTGGCACCCCAGCCCCGTCGTAGAACTGATGCCCCGCGCGCTGTGTCGCCGCGAGGGGTAGGTCTGTCCGCCCAGTCTCAGCACTTGGCCCTGGCATGCGGGCGCCGTCGCTGCGTCAGTACACCGCACTGGCGCACGCCAAGACATCTCTCAGGAGCCCTTGCTACCTTGAGCCAGCACATGCTCGCGCTTCGTCCATCGCAATCAACTGTCGATGTGTGTAATAAAGTGGGTAATGGAGGTTGTGTAATGGAAAACATTAATGAAATCAAGGACTTAGAATCATGAGACTCCTGATGATCGACAACTACGACAGCTTTACTTACAACCTCGTCCAGTACTTCGGCGAACTCGGTGCCGACGTGCGGGTGTATCGCAACGACGAGATCACCGTCGAGCAGATCGCCAACCTCAAGCCGGCACAGATCGTCGTCTCGCCGGGGCCCTGTTCGCCGGCCGAGGCGGGCATCTCGGTGGCGGCCATCCAGGCCTTCGCCGGCAAGATCCCGCTGCTCGGCGTGTGCCTCGGCCACCAGAGCATCGGTGCGGCCTTCGGCGGAAAGATCGTCCATGCCAAGCGGCTGATGCACGGCAAGGTGTCGCCGGTGCATCATCTCGACAAGGGCGTGTTCAAGGGCCTGCCCAACCCGCTCACCTGTACCCGCTATCATTCGCTGGCCATCGAGCGTGAATCCCTGCCCGACTGCCTGGAAGTGACCGCCTGGACCGATGACGGCGAGATCATGGGCGTGCGCCACAAGACGCTGTTCGTCGAAGGCGTGCAGTTCCACCCCGAATCGATCCTGACCGAGCGCGGCCACGATCTGCTGCGCAATTTCCTCGAACAATCCAAAGCCTGACCGGAGCCGCCATGTCCATCACTGCCCAGGAAGCCCTGCAACGCACCATCGAACATCGGGAAATCTTCTACGACGAGATGCTGTCGCTGATGCGCCAGATCATGGCCGGCGAAATCTCGCCGGTGATGACCGCGGCCATCCTCACCGGCCTGCGCGTCAAGAAGGAAACCATCGGCGAGATCGCCGCGGCGGCCACCGTGATGCGGGAGCTGTCCACCAAGGTCATCGTGCCGCCGCCCAATGATCACTTCCTGGACGTGGTGGGCACCGGCGGTGACGGCTCCCACACCTTCAACATCTCCACCGCCACCATCTTCGTCGCCGCGGCGGCCGGCGCCCGGGTTGCCAAGCACGGCGGGCGCAGCGTCTCCAGCAAGTCCGGCAGCGCCGACGTGCTCGAAAGCCTGGGCGTGAACATCAATCTCAAGCCCGAGCAGGTGGCCGAGTGCGTCGCCCGCACCGGCATCGGCTTCATGTTCGCCCCCAACCACCACAGCGCGATGAAGAACGTCGCGCCGATCCGCCGCGAGATGGGCGTGCGCACCATCTTCAACATCCTCGGTCCGCTCACCAACCCGGCCGGCGCGCCCAACACCCTGCTGGGCGTGTTCCACCCCGATCTGGTGGGCATCTGCGTACGCGTGATGGAGCGCCTGGGCGCGAAGCACGTGCTGGTGGTGTATGGCCGCGACAGCATGGATGAGGTGTCGCTGGGCGCCTCCACCCTGGTGGGCGAGCTGAAGGACGGCCAGATCCGCGAATACGAGATCCACCCGGAAGACTTCGGCCTCACCATGATGTCGAGCCGCAACCTCAAGGTGGCCGACGCCGACGAATCCAAGGCCATGCTGCTGGGCGTGCTCGACAACAAGCCGGGCGCCGCCCGCGAGATCGTCGCCCTCAACGCCGGCACCGCGCTGTACACCGCCAATCTGGTGGATTCCATCGGCGAAGGCATCGCCCGCGCCCGCGACGTGCTGGCCTCCGGCGCCGCCCGGGCCAAGCTCGAGGAATTCGTCGCCTGCAGCAAGTCCTTCGCCTAAGCCGCTCCCATTCAGAGAACCTCCATGTCCGACATCCTCAACAAGATCCTCGCCGTCAAGCACACGGAAGTCGCCGCCGCCCGCGCTGCGGTGTCCGACGCCGCCGTGCGCGAGCTCGCCGCCGCCCAGACGCCCGCGCGGGATTTCGTCGGCGCGATGCGCGCGAAGATCGCCGCCGGCCGCGCCGCGGTCATCTCCGAGATCAAGAAGGCCAGCCCCTCCAAGGGCGTGATCCGCGCCGACTTCCGCCCCGCCGAGATCGCCGCCAGCTACGAGAAGGCCGGCGCCGCCTGCCTGTCGGTGCTCACCGACCGCCAGTTCTTCCAGGGCGCGCCCGAGTACCTCCAGGCCGCCCGCGCCGCCTGCGGCCTGCCGGCCCTGCGCAAGGATTTCCTGGTCGATCCCTACCAGGTGTTTGAAGCCCGTGCGATGGGCGCCGACGCCATCCTGTTGATCGCCTCCGCGCTCTCGCTGGCCGAGATGCAGGAGATGGAAACTATCGCCGAAAGCCTCGGCCTCGGCGTGCTGGTCGAAGTCCACGACGGCGCCGAACTCGACGTGGCCCTCAACCTGCGCACGCCCCTCATCGGCATCAACAACCGCAACCTGCGCACGTTTGAAGTCAGCCTGCAGACCACGCTGGACCTGCTGCCGCGCATCCCGGCCGAGCGCATCGTCGTCACCGAATCGGGCATCCTCGCCCCGGCCGACGTGGCCCTGATGCGCGAGCACAAGGTCAATGCCTTCCTGGTGGGCGAAGCCTTCATGCGCGCCGACGACCCCGGTGCCGGCCTCGCCGCCCTGTTCGGCTGACCGATGAGCGAGACGCCGGAGCAGTCCGGGCCGGCCCCGCAGGATCAATCCCCGCCACCGCCTAGCCCGGGCTGGGGGCGGCGGCTCCTGCGCGGCGTGCTCGCGCTGCTGATCGCCGGCATCACCGTCGCCATCGTGCTGGTGGGCTGGCTGGGCGGCACCACCTCCGGCCTTGGCATGCTGGTGGATTTCGTCGCCCGGCTGTCGGGCGGTGTCGTCACCTTCGAGAAGGCCGACGGCTACCTGCTGGGTGATCTGCGCCTGGGACTGCTGCGGGTGCGCACGCCCACGGTGCAGGTGGATGTGCATGACCTGGCCCTCACCTGGAATCCCGCCGCGCTCACCCGCGGCCGGCTCGACATCGCCCGCCTCGCTGCTGCCGACGTGCAGGTGGCCAGCGCCCCCAGCGACGCGCCCTCCACGCTGCCCGACAGCCTCGCGCTGCCCGCCGCCATCGCCATCGACCACTTCGAGATCGGCCGGCTGCGGGTCGGCGAACTTACCGACGGCAAGCCCGCCGCGCCGGACATCGAATTCACCGCCCTGACCGGCGCGCTGCAATCCGACGGCCGCCACCACCGGGCGACCGGCCTCAAGGCCACCGCACCCTTCGGCCAGCTGGCCGCCGACGCTGAGCTCGACGGCCAGCGACCTTTCCCGCTAAAGGCCAGCGCCAGCCTCGCCACCCGCCACGCCGACGAAGCCTGGACGGTGAGCGCGAAGGCCGGCGGCGACCTGCAGAAGCTGCTGCTGGATGCCACCATCGCCGGGGCCGGTGTTGATGGCACTGCAGCCGTCGTCGCCACGCCCTTTGCCAGCCTGCCGCTGCAATCGGCCAAGGCCCACCTCACCGGCGTCGACCCTAAGCGCTTCCACCCGGACGCCCCCACCGCCACCCTCGACATCGACGCCGATCTCGTCCCGTCCGCCGCCACCGACAAGCCCACAGCCACCGACTGGGTGGTGAGCGGCCCGGTGCGCATCGTCAACCGCGCTCCCGGCAGTTACGACAGCGGTGCGCTGCCGGTCGAATCCCTCGCCACCGCCCTGCGCTGGGCGGGCGGCGAGCTGGCCCTGGCAGACGTGGACCTGCGCCTCCCCGGCAACGGCCGCGCCGAAGGCTCGGCCCGCTGGCAGGCGCCCAAGCCCGGCACGGGCAACGAGACCGCTACCGGCTTCGGCAAGGTCGATGCCGAGCTGCGCATCAGCAATCTCGACGCCCGCAAGCTCGACAAGCGTGCCGCGACCACCCGCATCGCCGGCCGCATCGACGCCACGGCCGACGCCGACGCGCAGACCCTCCGCGCGGATCTCCGCGACCCGCAGCTCGCCCTGCGCCTCGACGCCCGCCACGCAGCCGGCCTCGTCACCATCGACAAGCTCCTCGCCACCGCCCGCGCCGCCCGGCTGGAGGCCACCGGCAAACTGGCGCTGGATGCCGCCGGCGCCTTCGAGGCCACCGGCCGGCTCGACCGCTTCGACCCCCGCGCGTTCGTGACCACCGCGCCCACCGCCGACCTCAACACCCGTTTCACCCTCAAGGGCAGGCGCGTGCCCCAGCTCGCCGGGCGGCTCGATTTCGATCTGGCGCCCAGCACCCTCGAAGGCAAGCCCCTGGCCGGCCGCGGCGTGCTGGCGGTAGAGGGCACGCGCCTCGCCGACGCCGACGTGGCCCTCACCCTGGCTGGCAACCGGCTCGTCGCCAAGGGCCGCTACGGCAAGCCCGGCGATGCCCTCGACCTGAACCTCGACGCCCCGGCGCTTGCCGCCCTCGGCCACGGCCTGGGGGGCAAGCTGCGCCTGGCTGGCGTGCTCCGGGGCAGCATCGACCACCCGGCGGGGGATTTCGAGCTCGCCGCCGAGCAGCTCGCCGCAGGTGGCATTCGCATCGACGCCGCAAACGGCCAGGGCCGCATCGCCGAAGGCAGGAACGGCAGCATCGCCGTGGCCCTGTCGGTGGCCGGCCTGCGCACGCCGGCCAAGGACGGCAGCGTCGGCGACGCGCTGCTGCGTCGGGCGAGCTTCGTCTTTGATGGCTCCCGCGCCGCCAACACCGCCCGGCTGGAGGCCTATGCCAACGGCTCCACCTCCGTCGTTGCCACCCTGGCCGGGGCGCTCTCCGACGGCCCCCGCTGGCAGGGCCGGCTCGAGAGCTTCCAGCTGCGTGGCGACGATCGCCTCACCCTTGCCGCGCCGGCGCCCCTGCTGCTCTCCGCCAACGAGATCACCCTGGGCGCGGCCGAAGTGCGCGGCGTGGCCGGCGGGCGTTTCCGGCTCGACGAAACCCGCTGGCAGGCCCGGCATCTGGTCGCCCGGGGCAGCGTCAGCGGCGTGCAGGTCGGGGTGAATCTCGATCCGGCCACCCGAAAGGTGCAGTCCCGCGGCAACTCGCTGCAGATCGGCGGCGAATGGAACGTGGACATCGGCGAGCAGGTGAATGGTCTCGTGCGCGTCTTCCGCGAAAGCGGCGATCTTGAACTGCAGGGCGATTCGCCGGTGCAGCTGGGGCTGGACGAGCTGCAGCTCACCGTGAGCGCCGCGTCCAACCGCATCGCCTTCGGCTTTTCGGCCCACGGCAGCCGGCTGGGCAGCGCATCGGGCGCCGGCACTGCGCTGGCCGAGCGCACCGCCGACGGCACCGTGCGGCTGGTGCCCGGCGCGCCCCTGCTGGGCTCTGCGCGGCTCGACATCCCCTCCATCGCCTGGGCCGGCCCGCTGGCCGACCAGAACCTCAAGACCGACGGCAGCCTGAAGGGCGAATTTTCCCTCGCCGGCACCCCGGCCAGCCCCGAAGCCGCCGGCCGCATCCGGGGCGACAAGCTCTCCTTCGTGATGGCCGACCAGGGCCTGCACCTGTCGGGGGGCACCCTGCAGCTCGACTTCAACCGCGACCGGCTCAATCTCGAGGAATTCAGCTTCGTCTCGCCCAACCGGGTCAAACCCCGCGAAGGGCGCATTGACCTGGCGCGGCTCACCGCCACGCCGGGCACCCTCAAGGCCAAGGGGCAGGTGCAGCTCGCCACCGGTGAAGGCCATTTCGACTTCCGCGCCGACCGCCTGCCGCTCCTCCAGCGGGTCGATCAATGGCTGGTGCTGAGCGGCGAGGGCGAGCTTGCCACCGGCTGGAATTCCGCCCACCTCAAGGGCCGGCTGGCTGCCGATGCCGGTTTTGTCGAACTCTCCCGCACCCCGCCCCCCAGCCTGGGCGAGGACGTGGTGGTGCTCGACCCCGCGCGAGGTGCCAAGGCCCAGGCCAGCCCCTTCAGCATGTCGGTCGATCTGGCCATCGGCCTGGGTGACGCCCTCTACGTGCGCGCGCTCGGCCTCGACACCCGTCTCGCCGGCGACCTGCGGCTCACCTCCGGCCCCGGCCGCCCCCTGGCCGCTACCGGCACCATCACCACCGTGGGCGGGGTGTATGAAGGCTATGGCCAGAAGCTCAGCATCGAAAAAGGCATCATCACCTTCAACGGCCCGGTGGCCAATCCGGGCCTCAACGTGGTGGCGCTGCGCAAGGGCCTCACCGTCGAGGCCGGCGTGGGGATCACCGGCACCGCCCGCCGGCCGCTGGTGCGGTTGGTGTCGGAGCCCAACGTGCCCGACCCCGAAAAGCTCGGCTGGATCGTCCTCGGCCGTCCACCCGATCAAGGCTCCGGCGGCGAAATGGCCCTGCTGCTGCCTGCGGCCCAGGCCCTGCTGGGGGATTCGGGCTCCGGCATGTCGGCCGGCCTGGCCCGGGCCCTGGGTTTCGACGAAATCTCGTTTGGCTCGAGCGTCGACAGCCGCAATCGGGTGCAGACCAGCAGCGTCGCCACCGGCAGCGTCACCGGCACCGCCTCCAGCGCCTCGTCCAGCAACATCGACAGCGTGCCCGGGCAGGTCATCACCATCGGCAAGCGCCTCTCTGCCCGGGCCATGCTCTCCTTCGAGCAGAGCATCTCGGGCACGTCGAGCATCGTCAAGCTCACCTACCAGCTCACCCGCCGCATCGCCGTCATCGGCCGGGCGGGGAGCGAAAACGCGCTGGACGCGGTGTTCACGCTGTCGTTCAAGTAGGCGGCGCACGCGGTCAAGGCCAAGCTGAAGCGCCTTGCCGTCCAAAACCCCTTGCTCGATCCGTTCGCGCTGGGCTTTCGGGGCCTTGACGCAAATCATTGCCCGCTCGGACGGCATCAGGCCAGATGCATGATCTGACCCCGTGGAGGCTCGCCTGATGTCCGATCAACTCACGCCCTGTCGCATTTCTGTCGGCACCATCCTCTCGGCGGTTTCAGAGGGCTGGGCGGCGTATCGGCGATGTCTGGTGCCGGCGGCGGGGTTTGCGGGGGTGTTCATGCTGATCGGCGTGGGCATCTTCGGGGCGCTGGCCCACTTTGGCCTGTCGGCAATGATGTTGCCTTTTGCCGGTGGCTTTCTGCTGGTGGGGCCGGCGGTGCTGGCAGGGTTCTTTGCTTTGCGGCGGGCTGTCGCCGCGGGGCGTGGTGCGGGCTTTGCCGATGTGCTGTCGGGCTTTCGGCAGGCGCCGAGGGGTTTGTGGGGGCTGGCGGCGGCGTGCAGCCTGCTCCTGCTGATCTGGCTCACCGACGCGGCCACGGTGTATAGCTTCATGATCGGTGGCACGACACCGGATGCAGGCCAGGTGGCGCGCTTTCATCTATGGACCAGCCTGATGGGCGCGGTGCTGGCCTTCATCGTGTTCAACATCACTGCATTTGCGGTGCCGCTGCTGTTCGATGGGCGGGCGTCGCTGGTGCAGGCGGTGACCGCCAGCGTGCGAGGGGTGTTCGCCAACCCCGCGCCGATGCTGGTGTGGGCGGTGCTGCTGGCGGGGGCGATCATCGCCACGATCCTGTTTCCGCCGCTGCTGCTGGTGTCGCTGCCGTGCCTCGCGTTTGCGTCGGATCTGCTTTATCTTCAGGTCTTTCCGCCGGCCGGGGGCTGAGCGGAGCCCCAGCCTGGAGAGACAACAATGAGCGAAAAGACGAACGAGGTCGCCATTCTGGCGGGCGGCTGCTTCTGGTGCATCGAGGCGGTGTTCCTCGAGGTGCAGGGTGTGAGCGCGGCGCAGTCGGGCTACATCGGCGGCCGCGTGGAATCGCCCACGTACGAGCAGGTGTGCAGCGGCGACACCGGTCACGCCGAGGCCGTGCGCATCGAGTTCGATCCGGCGGTGATCGGCTATTCCGATCTGCTCGACATCTTCTTCGCGATCCACGATCCGACCACGCCCAATCGCCAGGGCAACGATGTGGGCACCCAGTACCGTTCGGCGATCTTCACCACCCGCCCGGAGCAGGATGCCATCGCCCGGGCCAAGATCGAGCAGCTGGCCTTCGAGGGCGAGTTTGACGCGCCCATCGTCACCGAGGTCGAGCCCGCCGGCACCTTCTGGCCGGCCGAGCCCTATCACGACAACTACTTTGCCCGTAACGGCCGCCAGCCCTACTGCCAGTTTGTGGTGGCGCCCAAGGTGGCCAAGTTTCGCAAGGCTTTTGCGGGGCGTCGCAAGGGCGGGTGAGCCGGGCGCAGCACGGGGATGAACGCCAGCCGTCGCGGCCGCGCAGCGGGTGATGGTTTCAGCCGGCACTGCATCGATGGACTCCCTCTGGCAACATCAGCCACGAGCGACAGCCTTGATTGGTCAAGGATGAACCTACGGACCAAACATAATCCTTGCAATAAATGAGACGACCGGTCTAATATTGGCCCATGGAGATACAGCATCCCGTTGCCCGTAGGCGCGGCCGCCCGCCGAAGCGGCCCGATGAGACGCTCGAAACGCGAGAGCTATTGATTCGCGCCGGTCTGGAGGCGCTGACCGAAAAGGGGTTCTCTGCTACGGGTATCGATGAAGTGCTCAAGCGGGTGGGTGTGCCCAAGGGGTCCTTCTATCACTATTTCGAGAGCAAGGAAGCCTTCGGGGCGGAGCTGATTGATCGGTATGCGAGCTATTTTGCTTACAAGCTCGACCGCCATTTCAACGATCAATCCAGGAAGCCGCTCGATCGTCTATCGGCCTTTGTCGAAGACGCCCGCGGTGGAATGGCGCGGCACGATTTCCGTCGTGGCTGTCTGATCGGTAACCTCGGTCAGGAGATGGCGGCCTTGCCGGAAAGTTTCCGGGCGCGGCTCAATGCGGTGTTTTGCGACTGGGAGCGGCGCTTGGCGTGCTGTCTCGAAACCGCGAAGGAGGCGGGCGAAATCCCCGCCGTCGTGGACTGCGCGCAGCAGGCCACCTTTTTCTGGATTGGCTGGGAAGGTGCGGTCCTTCGCGCCAAGCTCGAACGTAGTGCCAAGCCTCTGGAAATCTTTGCTCGCGGATTTTTAGCCGGGCTGCAGAGGCCCTGATTTTTTTGATTTTTTGTAGACGATCGGTCTAAATTTCGAGGAGCGAAAGATGTTCAAAGGTATTCTGATTGAGAAGGATGAAGCCGGCTATCGCGCCAACATCAAGGACATTGACGAAGGGCAGTTGCCCGATGGAGATGTCACCGTCCGCGTCAGTCATTCCACGCTCAACTACAAGGATGGCCTTGCCATCACTGGCAAGGGGCCGGTGGTTCGACGCTTTCCGATGGTGCCCGGAATCGATCTGGTCGGCGTCGTCGAATCGAGTACGCACCCGGAATACAAGGCCGGCGACAGTGTGCTGCTGAATGGATGGGGTGTCGGCGAGGGGCACTGGGGCGGCTTGGCCCAGAAGGCGCGTCTGAAGGGTGACTGGCTGGTGCCATTGCCCGAGCAGTTTTCCCCGCAGCAGGCCATGGCGATCGGAACGGCCGGCTATACCGCCATGCTCTGCGTGCTGGCACTGGAGCGCCACGGTGTGACGCCCGCGCATGGCGAGATTCTGGTCTCCGGCGCCGCGGGTGGCGTCGGCAGCGTGGCAACCGCAGTGCTGGCGAAGCTGGGTTATACGGTGGTCGCTGTCAGTGGGCGGACAGAGGAGGCGGACTACCTGAAACACCTGGGTGCAAGCGAAGTGCTCAATCGCGCGGAGTTCGGGACGCCGGGCAAGCCGCTGGGTAAGGAGCGCTGGGCCGGTGCGGTTGATGTCGTCGGCAGTCATACGTTGGCGAATATCTGCGCTACCACCAGATATCGCGGTGTGGTCACGGCATGTGGACTTGCAGGGGGAATGGATTTCCCGGCTACGGTCGCGCCGTTCATCCTGCGTGGTGTGACACTCGCCGGTATCGACAGCGTGATGTGCCCGCGCCCCGATCGCCTTGAGGCGTGGCGACGCCTGGGTGCCGACCTCGATGTTTCCAAGCTGGAGATGATCAGCACCGAGATCTCGTTAAGCGATGCAATCCCCACGGCGTCGAAGCTCATCAATGGCGAGATTCGCGGCCGCGTGATCGTGGACGTCAATCGCTGACAGAGGGTGGCTGGCCTTCGCGGATCGCCGGTGCGGCAGGTTCAACCTGACGTTGCCCGCGCGTAGCGGTGAGCGGTCGTTGATGGGAATTTTCAAGTCATTGGGCGAAAACCGAAACCTTATCGCGTCATCTGATGATTGATAGAATCCGCCGTTCATCAAACAGGAGCGTTCCATGACTCAAGTAACCACGGCGAGCGGCCTCGTCATTGAAGATACCCAGGTTGGCACCGGCGCCGAAGCCGTTGCGGGCAAGAACGTCCAGGTGCATTACACCGGCTGGCTGACCGACGGCACCAAGTTCGACTCCAGCAAGGATCGCAACGACCCGTTCGTGTTCCCCCTCGGCGGCCGTCGCGTGATCGCCGGCTGGGACGAAGGCGTGCAGGGCATGAAGGTGGGCGGTACCCGCAAGCTGACCATTCCGCCCCAGCTGGGCTACGGCGCGCGCGGCGCTGGCGGCGTGATCCCGCCGAACGCCACGCTGGTGTTCGAGGTGGAACTGCTGGCCGTGCTGTAATCCAGCTGCACCTTGCTGCAAACACAACGGGCGCCACTGGCGCCCGTTGTGTTTTGTGGCGCGGAGCGATGAAGGCGAGTCGTGAAGGGCGTTCAGTGGGTGGGCTTGCGCTGGCGCAAAGCAGCAGCACGGGCGTCTGTGTAGGCTGAGGATGATGCTGATCGGGTTATTGACGGGCAACCATCTGAAAGGGGAGAGCCATCATGTCAATGCTGAAGCGAGCGCGGGTGGCGGTGCTGGCGGCTTTACTGGCGTCTGGCGTGCCGCTGGCTGGGGCCCAGAGCCCGGCATGGCAGGTGCTGCAGCGGGATGCCATGACCAGCTACCAGCAGGGCGATTTCGAGGCTTCGCGCCGCAAGGCGCTGGAGGCGCTCGATCTGGCTGAGAAGGAGGGCGGCCGGGATAGCCCGCCTGTGTTTGCCAGCCTGCAGGTGCTGGGCCCGGCGCTGCTGTCGCTGGGACGGCTGGACGAGGCGGAGGTGGTGCTAAAGCGGAGTGTTGTCCTGGTGGAGAGGGCGGCGGGGCCCGACTCTCCGTTGCTGGCCCAGCCGCTGGTGCACCTGGCCGGGGTGAAAATGCAGCGGGGGCAGGCGGCCGAGGCTGTGCCCCTGACCCAGCGGGCCCGGGGCCTGATCGAGCGGGACGGCGGGGCCACGTCGCTGCAGCTGGCCGAGGCCCTGGATGTGCAGTCGAACGCCCTGGCGCGGCTGGAGCGGCATGAGGAGGCCGAACAGGGCTACCGGCAGGTGGTGAGACTCGTCGAGGCCTTGCGCGGTGCGGATGGCGGCGATCTGGCCTACGCGCTGGTCGGCCTGGGCCGGGAGCAGATCGCCCTGGGCCACAACGCCGATGCCGAGGCCACCATCGAGCGCGCGGTGACGATTGGTGAGCGGCAGCTGGGAGCCGAACACCCGGTTGTGGGGCTGGCGCTCACCGCGCGGGCCAAGCTGCGGCTGGTGCAGCTGCGCTTTCGTGAGGCCGACCGCGACGCCCAGCGGGCGCTGGCGATCGAAGAGAAGACTACCGGCGGCGGCAACGCGACGAGTGTGGAGGTGCTGGGGCTGGCTTTGAGCGCGGCCTCGGGCTGCGGCGACCAGCCCCGCGCGGAGAAGCTCGCCCAGCGCCTGCTGGCGGCAAGCGAGCAGGCTGCGGGGCCAGATTCGACGCTGGTGGCGAGCGCGCTCAACAACCTGGCGACGGTGTATCGGGCCCAGCGCCGTTACGACGAAGCTCATCAGCTTTACGAGCGCGCCCTCGGGATTGTGGCGGCCCGGGAGGGCAAGAATTCGCCGGAATACGGGCGGATGCTCAACAACCGCGCCTTTCTGTATGGCGCGCAGAACCGCCACCGGGAGGCGGAGGTGCTGTTCCGGGAGGCGCTGGAGGTGTTCAGGCGCAGCCCCCTTGCCACGCCGCCGATGATTGCCGCGGCCGAGATCAACCTGTGCGGCAATCTCGCTGAGCAATCGCGCCCGGCCGATGCGGAGGCGGTGTGCAGGATGGCGCTGGCCCGCTGGATCGAGGTGGCGGGTGAGGACAGCCTGCAAGTGGCCAACGTGCGCTTCCAGCTGGCCGGTTTGCGGGTGGCCCAGGGAGACGATGCCGGGGCGCTGGCGCTCAACCGGCAGGTACAGGCCACGGCGGAGCGCTACGTAGCCGAGGCGCCGGACTTCATGGTGGCTGCGCTGACCCAGCTGGCCGAGCTGGAACGCAAGGCGGGCCGCACCGCTCAGGCCGAGGCGGCCGCGAAGCGGGCGGCGGAGATCCGCTCCGGCCTGCCCCGCTGAGGCGCCGCGGCCTCAGTCTTCGGTGAGGAGCGTCAGGCTGTCCTTCCCGTAGGCCTCGAGCTCGCGATCGCCCACGCCGGAGATGGCGGCCAGCGCGATGATGCGGTCGGGCCGGCGGCGGGCGATGTGGCGCCGGCCGTCCCCGTTGCGGTCGAGGCGCTGAAAGCCGGATCGATCAGGCCCGTGATCCCGGCACACCTGGGCGTCGGCGGCTGGCGAGGCGGGCGGGTCGGGAGCATCGGCGGCATTCTGGAGCGATTCCCGACCATATGGCGCAAGCGCATCGTGCGTGCAGGTGATCCGGACGCTCAGTCGGGGCGTGCCGGTGCCAGCTGCAGCACGGCCTCGAGGAGGGCATCGGCGCTGATCGGCTTGTGCAGCAGCCGCACGCCGCCAGCCATGGCTTCGCGCAGGCGGTCGGGGGCGGTGTCGCCGGTCATCAGGATCACCGGCGGCCGGCGCTGCAGGAACGCCCGGATGGCGTCGAGGGCCTGGTGCCCGGTGCGATGCCCGCGCAGGCGGTAGTCGGTGATGACCACCGCCGGTTCGAAGTCGTGCAGGCAGTCGATGGCGGCGGCTTCGGATTCCGCCGTCCGGCAGTCGCAGTTCCAGCTTTCCAGCAGCGCGCGCATGGCGCACAGGACGGTCTGGTCGTCGTCGATGACGAGCACCCGGAGCCGTTGCAGATCCCGGGGCTGGTCCGTCGTGGCGGCGGCCGGCCATGGCGGGCTGGGCGCGTCGGCGTGGCACGGGATGGCCACCCGGAACACCGATCCACGTCCGGGCCGGGATGCGAGGCTGAGTGCCAGATCCATGGTCCTGACCAGCTGGCGGACGATGGCGAGCCCCAGGCCGAGGCCGTGGCGTCGGTCGCGCTCGGGATTCCCGAGCTGGTGGAAAGCCTGGAAGATCGCCTCGTGCTGGGACGAGGGAATGCCGATCCCGGTGTCCCACACCTCGATCACCGCCAGCCCCGCCCGGGGCCTTCGGCAGGCGATGAGGAGGCCGCCGCGCTCGGTGTAGCGGACCGCGTTGGCGATCAGGTTGCGCAGCACGAGCTCCAGGAGGCTCGGGTCGGTGTGGCAGATGGCGGGCGTGTCCCGCAGGCGGAACACCAGCTGCTTCTGTTCGGCCTGGGGGGCGAACTCGGCTTCGAGCTTGCGGAGCATGGGCTGGAGCGGGAAGGGCTGCGGATTGGCCTCGATCACGCCCGCTTCCAGGCGGGAGAAGTCGAGCAGGGTGTTGAGCATCTCGCCGGCGGCCCGGGCGGCGCCGTCCATGTGGGTCAGCAGGTCGGTCTGGCCTTCGTCCAGCGGGGTGCGGCGGAGCGAGGCGATGAACAGCCCCAGAGCGTGCAACGGCTGGCGCAGGTCGTGACTGGCCGCCGCCAGGAAGACCGACTTGGCGCGGTTCGCCTCTTCGGCACGCAGGGTTTCGGCGCGCAGCTGCTCGACGAGCTCCAGGTTCTCGAAACGCAGGAGGATGGAGCGGCGGGCGACCAGCGCGTAGTTGCGGGCGAACACCGTGAGCACCAGCAGGTACAGCGGGATGCCGATCCACAGCCACAGGTAATGGGCGCCGCCGGCAACGAGCACGTAGGCCCAGACCGGCAGGATTGCGGGGAAGAAGAACCCGATGGCGACCGGCAGGCATGGGGAGAAGATCGACAGGGCCGCGGCGCTCATGCCGGCGATCAGGGCCAGGGCGGAGACCACCGACGGGGGCGACTCCAGATCCATGTACACACAGCCGGCCAAGCCCCACAGGCTGCCGAGCACGATCAGCAGCGCGGTCATCCACCGGGCGTAGTCCTGGGCACCTGCCGGCGTGACCCGTGCCGGGTTGCGCCTCCGCCACAGGTGACCGAAGGCGCAGGCGAGGCCCATCGCGGCGCACCACAGCCCGACATGGGCCGGCCCGCCGGACAGCAGGACGGCGCTGCCGAGGAGCACTGAGGCGAGGAAGCAGCCGAGCATGGCGATGCCGAAGCTCTGGTCGATCAGCGCCATCCCGGCGGCCAGCAGGTGGGGGGCGTCGAGGCGCAGGGGCGAGGTCATGGCGTCTGGCGAAGGAGCCCGCGGCGCTGGGCTTCCAGCACCGCCTCGATCCGGCTCGCCACGTTGAGGTGGGCGAGGATGGCGGCCACATGGACCCGCACGGTGTTCTCGGCCAGCCCCAGGTGACGGGCGATCACCTTGTTCGAGCGCCCCAGGCCGAGGTGGTGCAGGACTTCCAGCTGGCGTGGCGTGAGCGGGCCGGGCGAGCCCGGACGGCCCGCTGCACGCGGCGTGGCAATGGGCGGCGGGGCCTGGAGGCACTGGGCGATGCTGGCTTCGATCTGTTCCGGCGTTGCCGATTTGGACAGGAAGCCGGAGACGCCGTAGCGGGTCGCCATCTCGGGCGTCCAGGCCTCGGTGGTGCCCGACACGACGATGATCCGCGCCGCCGGGAAATGCCGGTGGAGCACCTGCGTCCCTTCCAGCCCGCTCAGGCCGGGCAGCTGGAGGTCGAGCAGGATCAGGTCGATGGCGGTGCGGCCGTGCTGCTCGACGGCCTCCATGACCGAGCCGGCTTCGAGGATGTCGGACGTTGGCAGGGAGTCGCCCAGCAACAGGCGCAGGCCGGTGCGGAAAAGCGTGTGGTCGTCGATCAGGAGCAATCGGTAGTGCTGCATCAATGGATTCTCCTCGCGCGGAGCCGGGGGCGCGGCGCTACAGGGACAGTGGGGAGGGAACGAGAAGAACGCGCGACCGGGGATCGGAAAGGGCGGCAATGGCCGCAGCCTCTAGTCGGGAAGGACTAGCCGTAGTCAATCCGGATTATGGCGGTTTTGGCTGATGACGTGAATACTCTTTTGGCATTGGCAGGGCGCTGTGATGCAGCAGCCATGCGCATGAAGCCTCAGGGCCAGGTGAGCGACAGGGTATGTCGCACAACTCAACACGTCACGAAAGGAAATGGACATGGTTTCGGAATCCGGTCAGGTGGAAAAGTACTATCAGTTCGCCGAGTGCCTCAACGACGGCGGTTTTGTGATGGATTTCGAGGTGTACCGGGGCGATGTCGCCGGCCGCCTCGATGGTGCGGGGGAGAACTGGAACAGCGGGCGTTATCCGATCGGGCAGCGGCGGAAGATCGATCTGGGCACCCTGCGTTTCAACGGCCAGCCGCCCGAGGTGGGCGACAGCCTGCAGATCTTCGTCCGCGTCGTGGCCGGCGTGGATAAGCGCGGGCCGAGTTTCCTGTACGCGCCGAACGGCCACACCGCGGTACAACGCGCGGCCGGCACGACCCTCTTCTATGGCATTGACCTGCTGTGAGCGGCGCCATGATCGAGATCAGTAGCGGCACCGATACGGAATGGTTCCGGGTTCACCCGAACATGGAAGTGCAGTTCGGCCTGAACATGGCCGACGCGCTGGCGAAGCCCCGCAACCAGGATGCCACCCTGCGCATGATGACGGATGTCCGCCTGAGCGCCGGCGGAAACGCGGCGGTGGAGGGGCGGCTGTTTCCCCATGCGGTCATCGCGCTGGCCAACGCGGCCCTGTCGATCCGGATCCGCTGTGCGGCGAAGGTGGGCTTCGGCTTCTCCATCCGCAGCAACGCCGAGACCGTCGTCGATAAGCTCTACGCGGTCGATCGCGTAGATGAGAACGGGATGATGACGGCCACGATCCGGCGTTATCAGTCCTCGTCCGACCTGCTCACCATCGACTCGGCGCGAGCCCGGATCGACGGTGGCGTGTCGACCGGTGAGGCGATGGCGCACTGGAGCTGCGACATCGAGGCGTGGCCCGTCCTGCAGTATCTCGACCCCATCTCGGGCCGCGTCTACGACGAGCGGCATCCGCGCAATCTCGCCACGCCCCCCGCGCGCCCGGTGCGCCAGGCGGCGCCGCCGCTCGCCGACGGACTGGGCATGGCGACGGCGTCGTCGGGGGTGGGGGCCGGTGGTCTGTGGCGGGACGAGGGCGCGGAGCAGGTCTTCGAGCGCATCCAGGTGCAGAAGGAGAGCCCGCAGGAGCGGTTCGGGGTGTTGCATGTCACTTTCCTGGTGGCGCGCTGATAGCGGCGCAATGCCGGATTTCGGGGAAAAGCGGATATGACCAAGATTAGCGTCAAGATCATCAACGAGACGGATTCGACCAAGAACACCGTCCTGCAGTTCGAACGGACCCAGAGCCTCCAGGACGTGCGCGCCCAGCTGGTGAAGGAGCAGCTGATGAAGGACGGCGACGTCTTTCTCAGCGACGGCTTCGCGGTCGTCAAGGATAGCGAGGCGGGCACCCAGATCGAGAGCCTGCTGGCCACGAAGGACGCGACGGAGCTGCGGCTTTCGATCCGGACGAGTGCGGCGGATCTGCCGCCGGCGATGTACTCCTTCCAGCGCAAGAGCGAGGGCGGCAAGCGCGCGTTCAAGCTGAAGCCCACCCTCACGCTGGCCGAGGTGCGCACCGCGCTGGGGGCCTGGCTGGGGACGGAAGACCGCTTCCTCGGGCGTGACGGCAGCGAGATCGCCGTGGCCGAGGAAGGCGACTGGGCGCTGAAGGACATCGCCAGCGCCGAAGGTGTGGTGGCCGTGCAGGACGCGGTGGCGGCCAAGCCCCAGGAGGCGCGGCCCTTCACCTTCACCCGCAGCTTCGACGAGGAGAGCAAGTCCCTCAAGCTCAAGCCCGAGGACACCCTGGCCGCGGCGCGGACCGCGCTGGGGGCGTGGATCCAGAAGGACGACCACTTTGCCGACAAGGCCGGCGGCAAGGTGGCGCCGGATCAGGAGGCGGGCTGGACGCTGGGCGATGTCGAGGCGGAGAAGGGCGGTGTGCGGATCCTGTCGGCCAAGTCCGGCAAGCCGTCGGTCCGCCCCGGGCAGCCGGGCACGCCGTCCTTCATCGATACCACCCGTCGCCCGCCGGCCTGGGGGCTGCCCGACGAGGGCTCGCCGCCCGATCTGCTGAAGGAGCTGGAGGTGCAGCTCAACGGTGCCGAGGTGGAGGTGCCGGAGCTGTTCACCAGCCTGAGCCTGGAGCAGGTCAAGGCGCTCTACACGATGCTCTACCTCAACCGGGGGCTGTACATCGGGCCGAACCCGCTCGACATGGATTTCACGCGGCGCTCGGACGATGCGCCGGTGGAGTACATCCACGAGAACCGCATCATGCGTTCGGCGCCGCCCAACTATTCGGCCTGCAGCGTGACCACGGCGACCGCGAGCCGCATCCTCAACGAGTTCCGCCAGCGCAGCGTGCATGCCGCCAAGGCCTCGGGGAGCTACGCCGGTTGCGGGATCGCCGCCGAGTTCCGGCGCGACCTGGAAAAGCTCCAGCGCCAGGAGACCACGGACATCTTCCTGACCAACCAGACGCTGGTGCCCAAGGTGGTCCTGCTCTTCGACAGGGAGGCCGATCTGCGCTGTGCGCCGCGTTTCCAGGCGGCGGTCGAGAAGGTCTTCGAGACCTACACCTCGCTGCCCCAGCAATACGAGGCGCTGCATCGGGACGTGTTCAGGAAGTTCGGCTACTTCTACCCGTGCCGCGTGACGGTGGGCGGCAAGCTGCAGCGGAGCATGGTTGCGAAGTCGAACGCGAAGAGCGACCAGGAAAGCCTGCTGAACGAGTTCAACTTTGCGGCGAACGGCGAGTTCGAGACCGATTCCGGCAAGGCCAAGTTCGATGTGGGCTATTCGTACAGCGACCTCAGCCAGAGCAAGCACAACACGCTCATGCAGCTCAAGGAGCAGCAGATGATCTCCATGGGCGGCAGCTCCAGCCTGGCGCTGGACCCGAAGGATCTGGCGAAGTGGACGGGCAGCGTGGCCTCGGTGAAGTTCTGGGCGGTCATCAACAACGCCGATCTCGTCCCGGTGCTGTGCTTCCTGCCCGACGCCCTGGCCCAGCGCTGCGCCACGGTCATCGAGGAGCAGGCCCGCTCGGCCGTCACCGCCCGCTACACGGTGATGGACATGACGGCCTTTGCCCAGGTGATCTCCTCGAAGGCTTTCGAGGCGCTGATCTGATCGCCTGCCCGTTTTATATCCCGCCGCAGCGATGCGGCAATTCACTGGAATCCGATTCCAGACCTATTCGAGGAGTGAAATGATGACGACCATAACCTTGATCCAGGCCGCCAAATGCGGTGCCGAAGGCATTGCGCAGATGACCGCCCGAGTGACCGACAAGAAGACGGGGGAGGTGCGCAACCTGCAGCTGTCGGATCTGAAGAACGGACCGCTGGCGTTCCTGTGTACAAACTCCGTGACGGCCCTTGCCGGCGCCCGTGAGGTGGAGATTACCTACAACGCCAATTACGGGTCGGGTCACCAGACCATCCAGGTGAGCTCGGTGATCAGCTGATCCGCCTGGTCTGCCCCGCGCCACGTGCGGGGCATGAAAAAGCCGCCAGGCCGTGAAGGCCGGGCGGCTTTTGTCTTGCTGGGCTGACTTCAGGCGCCTTACCCGGCCTCGGCCAGCAGCGCGATGATGTCCTGCCCGTAGGCGTCGAGCTTGCGGTCGCCCACGCCGGAGATGGTGGCCAGCGCGAGGATGCTGTCGGGGCGGCGGCGGGCGATGTCGCGCAGGGTGGCGTCGTGGAAGATCACGTAGGCCGGGACGTTGCGCTCTTTCGCGGTGCTGGCCCGCCAGGCGCGCAGGCGGTTGAGGAGCTCCGCTTCCTCGCCGGTGGCCTCGGGCCAGTCGGCGCTGCGGCGGGTGCCGTCCTTCTTCTTTTTGTTCGGGCTGGGATCGACGCGCAGGGTGAAGCCGGCCTCGCCGCGCAGGATCGGCCGCGCGGCCTCGGTGAGGGTGAGGGCGCCGTAGCGTTCGTGATCCACCGCCAGGGCGCCGTGGGCGACGAGCTGGCGGATCAGGGTGCGCCAGCCCTTGTCGTCGAGCTCGGTGCCGATGCCGAAGGTGCTCACCTGGTCGTGCTGCCACTTCTTGACGTTGTCGGTGGCCTTGCCGATCAGCACGTCCACCACGTGGGCGGCGCCGAAGCGGCTGCCGGTGCGGAACACGCACGACAGCGCCTTGCGGGCCGATTCGCTGGCGTCGCGCACTTCTGGCGGGTTCAGGCAGGTGTCGCAGTTGCCGCAGGGGGCCGAATCTTCGTCGAAGTAGCCGAGCAGGCGCTGGCGGCGGCAGCCGGTGGTCTCGCACAGGCCCAGCAGGGCGTCGAGCTTGGCGGTGGCGACGCGCTTCACCTCGTCGCTGGCCTCGCCCTGGTCGATGAAGCGGCGCTGCTGCACCAGATCGGCCACGCTGTAGGCCATCCAGGCTTCGGCGGGCTGGCCGTCGCGGCCGGCGCGGCCGGTTTCCTGGTAGTAGCCCTCGATGGAGCGGGGCAGATCCAGGTGAGCCACGAAGCGCACGTCGGGCTTGTCGATACCCATCCCGAAGGCGATGGTGGCGACCATCACGATGCCGTCCTCGCGCAGGAAGCGGTCCTGGTTGATCGCCCGCTCGTCGGCGCCCATGCCCGCGTGGTAGGGCAGGGCGGCGATGCCTTTCTCCTGCAGCCAGGCGGCGGTCTCGTCCACTTTCTTGCGGGACGAGCAATACACGATGCCGGCTTCGCCCAGGTGGCCGTCCTTGATAAAGGCGAGCAGCTGGGCACGGGGGTTGTCCTTGGGGACGATGGTGTAGCGGATGTTGGGCCGGTCGAAGCTGGAGACGAACTCGCGCGCATCCAGCAGACGCAGGCGCTCGGCGATCTCGCGGCGGGTCTGGGCGTCGGCGGTGGCGGTGAGGGCGATCCGCGGGATCTGCGGGTAGCGCTCCTGGAGGATCGACAGCTGGAGGTATTCGGGCCGGAAATCATGGCCCCATTGGGACACGCAGTGGGCTTCGTCGATGGCGAACAGCGCCAGCTGGCCGGCCTCGTAGAGGTGGTCGAGCAGATCGAGGAAGCGCGGCGTGACGAGGCGTTCCGGCGCCACGTAGAGGAGATCCAGCGCGCCAGCGAGCATCGCCCGCTCGATCTCCATCGCCCGGTCGAAGCTCAGGCTGGAGTTGAGGAAATCCGCGGCGGCGCCCACTTCCTTCAGCGCGGAGACCTGATCCTGCATCAGCGCGATGAGGGGCGACACGACGATCGCCACCCCGGGGCGCAGCAGCGCCGGGATCTGGTAGCACAGGGACTTGCCGCCCCCGGTAGGCATCAGCACCAGGGCGTCGCCACCGGCGCTTACGTGTTCGACGATGTCTTCCTGCGGCCCGCGGAACTGGGTGTAGCCGAAGACGTGGAATAGGGTTTCGCGGGCGCGGCTCATAGGGGCGGGATTTTACCCCGCCCCGCCTCAGAACAGCCGGGCGAGATGGGTGGTCAGGCCACTCGGGGAGACAAAAGTGAGCTCGTAGGTGCTGGAGAGGCCGGCAGCCTGCTCGTCGGTGAGGCCGGTGGCGCAGAGGATGAACTGGCTGCGGTCGATGCCGAGGCGCTTACGCAGGCGCAGGTACTTGTCGATGTCCTGCCGGAACTCGCCGGTCTTGCACTCGATGCACACGGGCGTGTTGTCGTCGATGAGGAAGAACACATCAAGCTCGTGGAGGTCTTCGTTGGGGAAGATCACCGATAGCTGGCGGGCGCACGAGAAGCGCTGCCGGCGCTCGCGGAGCAGGCCCAGCACCTTCATGAAGGCGTACCACTCGAGCCATTCGCCACCGAAGAAGCTGCGGATCGCCGGCGCCGACTGGATGGTGCCGCGGCCGATCTTCTCCTGCTTCTGGTAGAAATATTTGGCCAGGAAGGCGCAGTCGTAGAGGCGCTTGCAGAAGGCGTTGAGGGTTTGCCCGTCCTTCTGGCTGAGCTTGCCGAGGTTGAGGCTGAAATTGGGCACATCCTTCTGCTGGCCCCAGCGGATCTTGTCCACGACCTCGCGGAGCTGGTCGTAGTTGTCGCCCAGCTCGATGGCGATCTCGTCGAAGAAACCGGTGGTGTCCACCGCGTCGTGGTTGGCGCGGATCTGGATCTGCCGGCGCTCGAACCACTGGAGAACAGCGGCGTGCTGCGCCGCGTTGGCCAGGTGGTCGGAGTTGTGGATGTCGATGTTCAGATCGGTGCCGCCAGCCGCCGCGGCGGGGCTTTCATTGAGCGTGGGGAAGGCGCTCGCCTGCTGGGCCTTGAGGGCATTCAGCTCGTCGCGCTGGCTGAAATACTGCTGGAGTACCTTCCGTACGAACAGGACGGTGTCGTAGACCGCCACCGGCTGGGTGCATTGCGGGCAGGCGATCTGCTGGCCGGTGAGTTCGCCGGGGACTTCGGCGACGTGGCCACATTTGTTGCAACGGAGGATTGCCATGGAAGCGGAGAAACGAAGACGGGTCGCCGGATTATGCCAACCCGCGCTTCGCGTGGCGATATGCCGAAAGATCTAGGCTTTGGTGCCGTGGTGCTCGGCGACGTAGTGCTTGAGCACCGTCTTGAGCATGGCGGCGTGGGCGGTGTCGCCCTTCTCGCGGGCGTGGTGGATGTCGTCGATGATCATGCGGCGGATGCGTTTTTCGCCGCTGGGGGTGTGGCAGAGGTAGCAACCCATTTCGACGGCGGCCATTTCTGGGATGTGTTCGTGCTCGGCAATGGCGAGGATTTCGTCCTCGGACAGGTCGGACAGCTCGATGCAGTCTTGCAGCGTCAACATGGGTTTTCTCCTCTCGTCTTGTAAGTCTTTTTCTTACTTGACATTGGGCGCTTTTTTTGAAACTAAAACATTGATGTAACGCAATTGGGTGCCATACGCTGCCGAATGGATAGAATCGAATCTTTTCGTCAGGGGGTCGTGATGCAGGGTTTGAGCGCTTTCGGTAACGGGATTTACGCCGTGGATTCGGGTTACACCGGCACGGACGTGGCGGCGATTCACCTGATCGAGGAGGGCGGCCGGGCGGCGCTGGTGGATACCGGCAACAACGACGCGCTGGTGCATGTGGAGCAGGCGCTGGCCGAGACGGGGCTGTCGCCCGAGGCGGTGGATTACGTGCTGCTGACCCACATCCACCTGGATCACGCCGGCGGCGCCGGGGCCTTCATCCGGGCGTTTCCCAACGCCAGGCTGGTGGTGCATCCGCGTGGTGCGCGCCACATGGCCGAGCCGTCGAAGCTGTTTGCCGGCGTGTCGGCGGTGTATGGGCCCGAGCGGGCGAAGGAGCTCTACGGCGAGCTGATCCCGGTGCCGGCCGATCGCATCATCGAGGCCACCGACGGGCTGGAGCTGTCCCTTGCCGGGCGCACCATCCGGGTGTTCGACACGCCGGGGCACGCGCGCCATCACGTGTGCTATCTCGACACCAAAAGCCGCAGCTTCTTCACCGGCGATACGTTCGGGCTGTCCTACCGCCAGTTCGACGTGGATGGCCGGCCGAGCATCTTCCCGACCACCACGCCGGTGCAGTTCGAGCCCGACGCGATGCACGACTCCATCCGCCGCATGGAGGCCGAGCAGCCGGTGGCGATGTATCTCACCCACTACGCGCAGGTCACCGACGTGCCCCGTCTGGCCGCCGATCTGCACCGCCTGATCGACGCCCACGTGGCGATCGCCGAGCGTCACGCCGGGGCGGGCGAGGCGCGCAAGCAGCTGATCGAGGACGACATCTGGGCGCTGGTGGCCGAGGAGGCCAAGCGCGGCGGCTGGAAGACGTCGGAAGCCGAAACCCGACGCATCCTGGCCCTGGACGTGGAACTCAACGCCCAGGGGCTGGATGTGTGGCTGGGTAGCCGCTGATCCGGATTGCCTGAGTCGGCCGGGTCACTCCGGCCGGCTGGCGATGTAGAAGCCGGCAATGACCTGCGGCAGGCCGGCTGCCGCCAGGAATATCGGCGTGGCGTAAAGCGCCCAAGTACAGGTGGCAAGCCCGAAGGCCAGCCCGGCCAGGGCGAAGTGCTTGCCACGCCGGCTGATGCGGCCTTCCTCGATCCACGCCCGCACGTGGGCGCCGGCGCCGGGGACGGCGTACAGGCGCTGCTGCAGGCGTGGGCAGCTCTTGCTCCAGGCCCAGGCGGCGATGATCCAGAAGATGGTGGTCGGCAGCAGGGGCAGCACGAGGCCGACGGCGCCGACGGCAAAGCTGATGCCGCCCAGGATGAACAGGCCGTGGCGGCCGGCGCTCGCGAGCAGATCCCCGGAGGGGGCGGCGATGGAGGTGGCATCCTGGCAGCGGGGCATGGCGGCGATCCTGTCTTGTTGTTCTCGTTCCACGGTTCTCTCCCGGGGGCGATGGGCCCGGCAAGCGTTTGAGCGCCGGTCGGTGCCGGTGGTTCGCGCTGGCGAGGGCCTCCCGAGAGAGTTTTCACACCGCCGTCGACGGTTGTCGAGGCCCGGCTGTGGTACTGGCGCCGGCTCTGCGGTGGTGTCGAAGCAAGTATCGATCTTCGCCGTGAATCGCTCCAGTTGAATTGATCTCTGATAGAAATAGCAGAGCGCTATTGCCGACGCCGGCTGCCGGATGCGCTATATGGCGGCAGATATAGAAAGGCAGGGCGGCGCGCCGTTTGGCGTTCCGCCCTGCACCATCCGCGCCGTGGTGGCGAGGCCGCTGTCGTTCAGATGCCGACGCCCACGATCACCGACGGAGCCTTGAAGATGGCCGCAGCCGGCGAGCCGACCTTCAGGCCCAGGGCGATCGAGCCTTCATGGGTGATGGTGGCAAACACGCTGTCGCCACTCGGCAGGGCGATCGTCACGCTGCTGCTCACCGGGCCTTCGACGATGGCGCTGACGGTGCCTTCGAGGCGGTTGCGGGCGGACAGCTTCACGTCGGCGCCATCGGTCAGCACCAGCACCGACGAGGCTTTGACGATCGCCTTGACGGCCTTGCCGGCGGCCAGGCCGAGCTCGGCCACGCTGTCGTTGGTCACGGTGGCGACGATCTTCAGCCCGCCGGGGAGGGCGATATCCACTTCGCTGTTGACGGCGCCGGGCTTGACCGCCTCGACGGTGCCATCAAAGACATTGCGCGCGCTGATCTTCATTTTGCTGCTCCTGGTCGGGGGTGAAGGGTTGCCGGATGGATGGTCAATCGGGCATCGGTTCGTACTTTATGGACCGCAGCTGGGTAGTTACAACCATAGCGCAGTGCAGCATTTGTGGCCCGTTATTTGCTGGAGTACAGTACGCCACGCTGTATATCTGGATATATAGGTAGATTCATGACAACCCGTCGCCCCATTCAGCACAAGCTTGTCGGAAAGCTGACAGTCGATACCGAGTTCGGCACCTTTCTCGGCGACACCCGCATCCGCCTTCTGGAAGCCATCGACCGCTACGGCTCGATCTCCCAGGCCGCCAAGGCGGTGCCGCTTTCTTACAAGGCGGCGTGGGATGCGGTGGATGCCATGAACAACCTGGCCGAGGCGCCACTGGTGGAGCGCTCGGTGGGCGGCAGGCATGGGGGCGGTACGGCCCTCACCGATTACGGCCGGCGGGTGATCGCCATGTACCGGGCCGTGGAACAGGAATACCAGGAAGCCATCGACCGCCTCTCCCAGCGCCTCGGGGGCGCCGAGGGCAGCACGGTGCGCGAGTTCCAGACGCTGCTGCGGCGCATGTCCATGCGCACCAGCGCGCGCAACCAGTTTGTCGGGGCGATCACCGGCCTGCGCGAGGGCGAGGTGAGCTTCGAGGTGCGCCTGCGCCTCGACGACGCCAGCGAGCTGGTGGCGGTGATCACCCGGGCCAGCGCCGAGAACCTGGAGCTGACCATCGGCAAGGAGGTGCACGCCTTCGTCAAGGCGCCGTCGGTGCTCATCATCACCGACCCGGCCGCGCGCACCACCGCCCGCAACCACTTGTGGGGCACCGTGTCGGCGATCCACGAGGGGCCGGTGAGCTCGGAGGTGACGATCACCCTGCCCGGCGGGCGCAACGTGACCTCGGTGGTGACCCACGACAGCATCGACAACCTGGAGCTGCAGGTGGCCTCGCCGGCCTGCGCGGTGTTCCAGGCCACGTCGGTGATCCTCGCCGTTTTCGACTGACTTCCAACCTGCCGGAGAAAATCATGAAACCCGTCCTTCGCACCCTTGCCCTCAGCGTTTCCCTGGCTGGCGCATCCTTCGTGGCCCAGGCCGACGAGGTGTCGGTGGCGGTGGCCGCCAACTTCACCGCACCGATGCAGCGGATCGCTGCCGACTTCGAGAAAGCCACCGGCCACAAGGCCCAGCTGGTGTTCGGCTCAACTGGCAAGTTCTACGCCCAGATCAAATCCGGCGCGCCCTTCCAGGTGCTGCTGGCAGCCGACGACGAAACGCCGGCCCGGCTGGTGAAGGAGGGCGACGGTGTGGCCGGCAGCCAGTTCACCTACGCCATCGGCAAGCTGGTGCTGTGGTCGCCGAAGCCCGGTTTTGTGGACGACAAAGGCGAGGTGCTGAAGTCGGGCAGGTTCGAGCACCTGTCGATCGCCAACCCCAAGCTGGCGCCCTATGGCCTGGCGGCGGTCGAAACCCTGAAGGCGCTGGGCCTCGCCGATGCGCTGCAGCCCAAACTGGTGACCGGCGAGAGCATCACCCAGGCCCAGCAGTTCGTGGTGTCGGGCAATGCCGAGCTGGGCTTCATCGCGTTTGCGCAGATCCACAAGGACGGCAAGCTCATCGACGGCTCGTACTGGCTGGTGCCGGGCAGGTTCCACACGCCGATCCGCCAGGATGCGGTGGTGCTCGACAAGGGCAAGGCCAGCGCGGCGGCCGCGGCGCTGATGGGCTATCTCAAGTCGCCGGCGGCGGTGGCGGTCATCCGGGCTTACGGGTACGAGCGCTGAATCATGGATCTCACCCACGATGACTGGTCGGCCGTCTGGCTGACCTTGAAGCTGGCGGGGCTGGTGACGGTCCTGCTGCTGATCGTCGGCACGCCGATCGCCTGGTGGCTGGCCCGGACCCGTTCGCCCCTGCGCAGCGTGGTGGGCGCCGTGGTGGCGCTACCCATCGTGCTGCCGCCGACGGTGCTGGGTTTCTACCTGCTGATCGTGCTGGCGCCGTCCGGGCCGGTGGGCCGGCTGACCGAGGCGCTCGGGCTTGGGGCCTTGCCGTTCACCTTTCCGGGGCTGGTGGTGGCCTCGGTGTTCTATTCGCTCCCCTTCGTGGTCCAGCCGATCCAGAACGCGTTCATGGCGATGGGTGCGCGTCCGCTGGAGGTGGCCGCCACCCTGCGCGCTTCGCCCCTGGCCGCATTCTTCAGGGTTGCGCTGCCGCTGGCGAGGCCGGGCCTGCTCACCGCGGCGGTGCTGGGCTTTGCCCACACGGTGGGCGAGTTCGGCGTGGTGCTGATGATCGGCGGCAACATTCCGGGCAAGACCCAGGTGCTGTCGGTGCAGATCTACAACCACGTGGAGGCTTTCGAGTACGCCCAGGCCCATGAGCTGGCAGCCGGTCTCGTGGCCTTCTCCTTCCTCACGCTGGTGCTGCTCTACCGCTTTGGCGGCGCCCGCAACACCTCGGGTTTCGGATCATGAGCGGGCTGTCGATCCGGGCTCGGCTGCCCCTGGCCGATTTTGAACTGGATGTGGATCTGGCCCTGCCCGGGCGGGGCGTGACGGCGTTGTTCGGCGCTTCGGGCTCGGGCAAGACGACGGTACTGCGCTGCGTGGCCGGGCTGGCCCGGGCGGCGGGGCGGGTCGAGGTGAATGGCGAGGTGTGGCAGGACGACGCCCGGCGCATCTGCCTGCCCACCCACAAGCGGGCGCTGGGCTACGTGTTTCAGGAGGCGAGCCTGTTTGCCCACCTGTCGGTGCGGGACAACCTGGCCTTTGGCCAGAAGCGCATCGCCCCGGCCGAGCGGCGGGTGAGCCACGACACGGCGGTGGAACTGCTGGGCATCGGCCATCTGCTCGACCGCAGCCCGGATCGCCTCTCCGGCGGCGAGCGGCAGCGGGTGGCCATCGCCCGGGCGCTCCTCACCAGTCCGCGGCTGCTGCTGATGGACGAGCCGCTGGCGGCGCTGGATGCATCCCGCAAGCAGGAGATCCTGCCGTATCTGGAGCGCCTCCACGACGAGCTGGCGATTCCGGTGATCTACGTGAGCCATTCGATGGACGAGGTGCTGCGCCTGGCCGATCACTTGGTGCTGCTGGAGCAGGGCCGGGTGCGGGCCAGCGGGCCGTGCCGCGAACTGCTGGCCCGGCTGGATCTGCCCATCGCTCTCGGCGAAGAGGCAGCAGTGCTGGTGGATACCACCGTGGCCGCCCACGACGAGGCCTATCAGCTGACCCGGCTGGCCTTTGCCGGCGGTAGCATCCAGGTGACGCGCAAGGCGCTGGCGGTGGGCGCCCGGGCGCGGCTCAAGATCCAGGCCCGGGATGTAAGCATCGCGCTCGCCGCCGACAATCCGTCGAGCATCGTCAATCGCCTGCCGGCGCGGATCTGCGGCTTTGCCCCGGCGGCCCACCCGGCCCAGTGCCTGGTTCGCCTGGATGCGGCGGGCACGCCCCTGCTCGCGCGCATCACCCGGTTGTCGAAGGATCAGCTCGGTCTTGTCGAGGGCATGGCGGTGGTGGCGCAGATCAAGTCGGTGGCGCTGGTGGGCTGACGCGCCAGCGGTTCAGAACGGCCCCGCGATGTCGTTAAACGGCCGTCGGCGACGCAGGTCGCCAAACCGGAATTGCCCCTGTTTGAGATGAAAGAGCCGTCCGTTCAGGCGGTAGCCGGCCCTCGCCGGGTTTCCCGCTTCGTGCGCGAGCGGGTGTGGTGGCTGGCCCTGCTGGTGGTCTGGGGGGCCGTGGTCGGTTTGTCGCTGGAGGTTCAGGTTGCGCGCATCCGCGAGCAGTCCATCCAGGTGGGCATCGAGGGGGCCCGCAACATGTTCCGGATGGTCATGCTCACCCGCAACTGGAACGCCTCCCACGGCGGCATCTACGTGCCGGTGACACCCGAGACTCCGCCCAATCCCTATCTCGAACACCCCCGCCGCGACGTGACGACCACCGACGGCCAGCAGCTCACGATGGTGAATCCGGCCTACATGACGCGCCTGATCGCCAGCATGGCGGCCAGCGATGGCGGCGTGGCGTTCCGCCTCACCAGCCTGCGGCCGATCCGCCCCGCCAACGCTGCCGACCCTTGGGAGCGCAGGGCGTTGGAGGGCTTCGAGCGCGGTGAGCAGGAGGTAACCGGCATCGAGGCGGCGCCACAGGGCCCCATGCTGCGCTACATGGCGCCCCTGAAGGTGCAGGAGAGCTGCCTCGCCTGCCATGCCAGGCAGGGCTACAAGCTGGGCGACGTGCGCGGTGGCATCAGCGTCACCCAGCGCTTCGCGCCCATCGAGGCGACCACCCGCGCCGGCATCCGCCAGACGAGCCTGGCCCACGCGGCGGCGTTTGCGGTGGTCTTCCTGGGCGGCTGGGCGCTGCTGGAGGCGCTGCGCCGGCGCTGGCTGGAGCTGGACGGCAAGATCGCCGAACTGGAAGCGGCCCACAGCCAGCTGCTGCAGTCCGAGAAGATGGCGTCCATCGGCGTGCTGGCGGCGGGCGTGGCCCACGAGATCAACAACCCGGTGGGTTTCGTGAGCTCGAATCTGGGCACGCTCAGGGGCTACAACGCCGCGATGATCGCCCTGCTGGAGCGCTGCCGCACTGGCGAGGCGACCGAGGCGGACTTTGCCGCGGCCGAGTTCGATTACCTGAAGGACGACATCCCGGCCCTGCTTGGCGAATCCCGCGACGGGCTCGACCGGGTGCGCAAGATCGTGGCCGACCTGAAGGATTTCTCGCGGGTCGATCAGGCCGAGTGGCAGGAGGCCGACCTCAACGCCGGCATCGAGTGCACCCTCAACGTGGTCTGGAACGAGCTGAAGTACAAGGCCGAGGTGGTGCGCGAGTATGACCCGGCGCTGCCCCGCGTGCCCTGCCTGGCGGCGCAGATCAACCAGGTGGTGATGAACCTGCTGGTCAACGCCGCCCAGGCCATCGCCGAGCGCGGAACCATCACCGTGCGCACGGGCCACGACGATGCGTTGGTGTGGATCGAGGTGGCCGACACCGGCGTCGGGATGCCGCCCGAGGTGCAGCGGCGCATCTTCGATCCCTTCTACACCACCAAGCCGGTGGGCAAGGGCACGGGCCTGGGCCTGTCGATCTCCTACGACATCGTGGCCCGCCACGGCGGCCGCATCGAAGTGACGAGCGCGCCGGGCGAGGGGACGACCTTCCGGGTGAGCCTGCCGCTGGCGGGCAGGCCGGCCGAGTCCGCCTAACGCAGCTCGAAGTTCGCCTTCAGCCAGAGGGTGCGGCCGGGCTCGTTCACCCGCGTGGTCTGGGTGAAGCCGCCGATGCTGGCGCCGCCGCGGCTGATGAACTCGGCGTAGGTCTTGTCGAACAGGTTGTCGATGCCGGCGCTGATGAGCGTGCCCTTGGCCGGACGATAACCGCCATTGACCGAGAAGATCGCAAAGCCGGCCGAACTGCCGATGTCCTGTCCGACGATGTTGCCGTAGTTGGTGTCGTAGCGCTTCTGCCCCTGCACCAGGCGCAGGAGGGCGCCGCCGCTCCAGGTGCGGTCGTCGTAGCCTGCGCCCAGGCGGGCCTCCAGCGGGGCGATCTGCGACAGCGGCTTGCCGGTGGAGTCGTTCTCGCCGTGGGTCCAGGCGAGGGTGGCGTAGGTCTGCCAGAAGGTGGCGAGGCGGTAGCTCAGGTCGCCTTCGAGGCCGTAGGTGGTGGCGTCGATGTTGCTGGCGTCGCTGGCGTAGGCGTCGATGCGGCGGATCTGGATGAAATCCTTGTGCTTGGCGTAGAAGGCCGAGACGGACGCCCGGAGCCCGCCGGCGGCGTAGATGGCGCCGGTGTCGAGCTGGGTGGTCTTCTCGGGCTTGAGCAGGAAGGTGCTCGCGCTGCCGCTGGTCATGGCGGTGGCGGCCGGCGACTTGCTGCGCTCCCAGTAGTCGGCGCTGCGCTCGCTGTGGCCGAGGCCGGCGAAGAGGGTGGTGGTCGGGGCGTAGGCGTTCTCCCAGCGCAGGAAGCCGGCCTTGAGGGTGTCCTTGTCGGTCTGGCCGGAGGTGCTGCGGCCGGAACGCTTGTCTTCGGCCTCGCTGAAGTCCACCCGCGCGCCGCCCAGCAGACGGTTGCCGGCATTCAGCTCGTGGGCGAGTTCGCCGAACACGCCCCAGCTCTTGAAGCCCATGTCCGCAACCCGGGGCTTGCTGGCAAAGGTGCCTGTGGCGGCGCCGCTGGCGGTGCGCAGGGTGTGCTCGTTGCGCTGGAAGTCGAGGCCGGTCTCGAGGCTGGTGCGGGGCGACAGATCCAGCGTTGCGGCGATGCGCCCACCCTGGGTCTGGCGATCCGGGTTGCTCACCATCTTCATCATCGGCGGCGTGCGCAGGGTGTAGTTGTCCATCACGTGATCCACGTAGTTGTGATAGACCTGCGCCTCCAGCCTGGCGAGCAGCGGGCTGATGCGCTGCTTCTCGAGCTTGAGGCCGATGTTGCTGCGGTCGAACTTGACGCCGTCCATCGAGCGGTCGGCGTAGGCGGCCTGGCCGTCGCTGCGCGCGAAGGTGAGCTCCAGGCGGGTGTCGGCGTCCGGCGTCCAGCCCAGGGCGCCGCTGGTGCTCCAGCGGTCGTAGGCCGAATGCACGCTGCGGCCCTTGCCGTCGCGGTAGTCCTGGGCGTGGGAGTGGGTGCCGGTGAGTTCGCCGTAGAAGCGCTCGTTGCCCACGCCGGCCTCGAACATCTGATCGTTGCGCCCGAAGTTGCCCACCAGCAGGCTGGCATCGGCGTAGGCCGAGTAGCCGCTGCGCACCTTGGGGCTGCGCTCGAAGCGCACCACGCCGGCGCTGTTGCCGGGGCCGTACTTCACGGTCTGCGGGCCCTTCAGCACGGTGATGCGGTCGTAGGCTTCGGGGAAGACGTAGGCGGTGGGCGGGTCCATGCGCATGCCGCAGCCGCCGAGGATCATCTCGCCGTCGAGCAGGATGCCGAGCCGCGAGGCGGCCATGCCGCGGAATACCGGATCGCCGTCGGTGCCGCCCTTGCGGATCACCGAGAAGCCAGGGATGGTCTTGAGGTAGTCGGCGCCGTCATGGGCGGGCACCGGCTGGCGCGGCGCGCGGGGGTCGGTGGTGACGGTGAGCGGCGCTTCCATCGCCGGGGCGGTGACGACCACCTGGCCGAGGGTTTCGGGCTGGGCGGCGAGGGCCGGCAGGCTGCAGGCGAAGGCGCTGGCGAGGGCTAGCGGAAGGACGGCGGGCCGGTGCGGAACACGGCGGATCATGGTGACGCTCCCTGTTATTTGGCAAGAGCGCGCACCTTAAATCCCGGCCTACCGGAAATGGTTGATGGATCGCAAAATCATGCACCAAAACGGTGCGTCATAGTGTCGCAGCCTGATCTGGCAGGCCTGTCGCTCAGACGCGGAAACGTGCCACGCTGGACTTGAGGCTGTCCGAAACAGTCACCAGCCGGTGGGCCGTGCCGGCCACCGAGGCCACCGCGGCAGAGTTCTCCTCCGACATCTGAGCGATGGCTTCCACGTTGCGGGCCAGCTCGGTGGAGGCGCCGCGCTGCTCGCGCAGGGCGTCGCTGATGCTCTCGATCGCGCCCTGCATGGTGCTGGCCGAGTCGCGGATGCTGCCCATCGAATCGCTGGCCGCGCCGGCCGAGGCGACCACCTCGGTGACCAGCGCGCGGTTGGACTGCATGCTCGTCACCGCGCCCACCGCGCCCTGCTGGATGGTGCTGATGACGTTGCTGATCTCCCGCACCGAGCTGGTGGTGCGTTCGGCCAGCTTGCGCACCTCGTCGGCCACCACCGCAAAGCCACGGCCCTGCTCGCCGGCGCGGGCGGCTTCGATGGCGGCGTTGAGGGCCAGCAGGTTGGTCTGGTCGGCCACTTCGCGGATTACCACGGTGATCGAGTCGATCTGGCGGACCTGCTCCGACAGGGTCTGGATCTGCTCGGCGGTGCTCTCCACCTGAGAGGCGATCTGGTTGATCTTGACGGCGGCCGCGTCGACGCCACGGCCGCTTTCGGCGGCCCGGCTGCCGGCTTCCGCCGCGCGGTGGTTGGCGTCCTCGGCGCTGTTGCCCACGTGGTCGATGCTCACGGTCAGTTCTTCAACCGCGGCGGCGGCCGAGGCGGTGGCGGCCGACTGCTGCTCGCTGCTCACCGAGACCTGCTGGGCTGCGGTGGACAGCTGTGTCGCCGAGCCGGCTACCTCGGTGGAGCTGCTGATGACCTGCTGGATGGTGCTGGACAGTTCGGTACGCATCTTTTCGAGGGCGCCCAGCAGCCGGCCGATCTCGTCACGGTTGTGGTTGAGCGGGCCCGCGGACGTCAGGTCGCCGTTGGCGATCCGTTCGGCCATCCGGTTGGCGTCGTCGAGGCGATTGGTGATGCTCAGGCCGATGCTCCGCCCGAACAGCAAGAAGAGAACCCCCGCGAAAACGGGCAAGGCGCCAGCAATCCAGGTGGCGCTCGATTTGGTGGCGAGGCCGTTGGCGGTCGCTTCCTGGGCGAGTTTCTCGTTGAGGTGTCGGTGGGCGGTAAGTTGTTCGTCAAAGCGCAGGGCCAGACCGACGTTATTGATCAGGATCCCCTGCGCTTCTGCGTTCTTGCCGGCGCGGGCGAGGGCTAGGGCTTCGTCGATGTGGGCGTTGTATTCAGCGAGGCTGGCACGCTCCGCTTCCAGCATCTTGCGATCCTCTTCGTTGGCGACGAGAGGCTCGTAATCCTTGAGCGCTTTGTCCATCATGGTCCGGGCTTCCTGGAGCATCGTATCGAGCTTGGCCCGGTCGGCGGGGTCGGTCTGGATGGTGTAGCGGTAGGCGCGCACCCGCGCACGCCCCATTTCAGAGGTCACGGTGTTGAGCAGCCGGATGCTGGGGACTACGTTCTCATTGCCAAAGCTGGCCGCATCGAAGACGCGGTTCATCTGGTAAACGTTGATGCCGGCAAGGATGAGCAGGCTCGCGATGGCGATGGCAACAAGGAGCTGCAGGCGTCGGGAAATGGTCATAACAGGTCTCTCTGCGTCGGACGACAATGCGTGTCGTTGTTGGCGGGCTGTGTCGCCAGCAACGGCATTCCGCGCCAGAACTTGAAGGGATGACCTGGAAATAGCTTCAATAGGGTTCGATGGCCGGTCCGTTTCGTTTCTATTGATTTCTGCTGCTGCAGTTCGCTTTGTCCCTGCCGGGCGGCCACCAAGGGAGGCCGCCGATCTGGAAGTTCGGCCGACTTACACCCGGAAGCGCGCCACGCTAGATTTGAGCTGATCCGAGACGCCAACCAGGCGATGAGCCGTATCGGCCACCGACGTTACAGCAGCCGAGTTTTCCTCCGACATCTGGGCGATGGCCTCGACGTTGCGGGCCAGCTCGGTGGAGGCGCCGCGCTGTTCGCGCAGGGCATCGCTGATGCTCTCGATCGCGCCCTGCATCGTGTGGGCGCCATTACGGATGTTGCCCATCGAATTGCTGGCGGCGGTGGCCGAAGACACCACCTCGCCCACCAGGGTGCGGCTCGACTGCATGCTGGTCGCCGCACCGATGGCGCCCTGCTGGATGGCACTGATGACGTTGCTGATCTCGCGCACCGAGCTGGTGGTGCGTTCGGCGAGCTTGCGCACCTCGTCGGCCACCACCGCAAAGCCACGGCCCTGCTCGCCGGCGCGGGCGGCTTCGATGGCGGCGTTGAGGGCCAGCAGGTTGGTCTGGTCGGCCACCTCGCGGATCACCACGGTGATCTTGTCGATCTGCTGGACCTGCTCGGAGAGCTGCTGGATCTGGCTGGAGGTGTTCTCCACCTGATCGGCCACCTTGCCGATCTTGTCGGCGGCGGCGGTCACTTCGGCGCCGCTGTTGGCCGCCTGGCGACCGGCCTCGATGGCGCGTTCGTTGGCTTCGTCGGCGCTGGAGCCCACGTGGTCGATGCTCACCGTCAGCTCTTCCACCGCGGCGGCAGCCGACGCCGTGGACGAAGACTGCTGTTCGCTGCTCACCGAAACCTGGTGCGCGGTGGCCGACAGCTCGGAGGCCGAACTGGCCACCTGGTTGGAATTGGCGATAACGCCACTGATCGTCTGGGCGAGCTCGGCACGCATCTTTTCGAGGGCGGTCAGGATTTGGCCGATCTCGTCGTCGGCGGTGCCGGAGGTGGGCGGGGTCTGGCGCAGGTCGCCTTCGGCGATGCGGGCGGTCATCTCGGTGGCTTCGGCGATGCGGCGGGTGATGCTGCGGATCGTCAGCAGGCTGATGACGATCATCACCATCGCGGAGACGCCGAGGATCCCGAAGGCGATCCAGGTGGCGGTGTGCTTGGCGTCGATGGCTTCCGCCGCGGCCCGTTGGGCGATTTGCTCGTTGTATTTCACATGGGCTCTCAGGTCGTCGATAACCTTCACCTCCTTGTTCTGAATCCGCTTCAGCAGAGCCCGCGCTTCTTCGACCTTGTTCTCTCGGGAGAGCAACACCACGCCCTCGATGGCCTTGTTGTATTCGGCGAGCGACTGCTTTTCGACCTCCAGAAGGCGCTTGTCCTCAGCGTCGGCGATGTACTCCTCGTATTTCTTCAGGGACTGGCCGATCCATGTATGGGCCTCGGCCAGCGTCTTCTCGATCTCGGCCATCTCGGCGGGATCGGTGGCCAGCACATGGCGGAAGACACGCACCCGTAGCCGGCCGTAGTCCGAGGATGCCTTGATAAGGAGGTCGAGGCTTGGCACTACGTTGATGGTGGCGTGGTTGGCAGCATCGAATACCTTGTTCATTTGCTGGTAATTGATGAAGGTCAGCGTCAGCAGGCTGACAAGGGTGGCGCCGACGAGCAGCATGAGGCGTTTGGCGATGGTCATGTTTTTCCCCGAGAGGTGTTTGGGCAGTCTTCCGGCGGCCTGTAGCACCTCCAACAGGTCGCGCTAATAGGCGGTAACGACGCCGGGTGTTACAACTTTAGTGGTGACTGTCCGGCGCTTCCCCCGGTTCGGCTGCGACGGGGCGGTGGCTATGAAGCTGCCATCCGTCGCCACGCCGCATCCGGGGTGCGTGGCCTTACAATGGGCGCCCGTCACGCCCACGCAAGTTCCGCCGTGCCCGCTTCGTCGCCTTCCATCCTCGTCCTGCCCAGCCCTTTCCTGTCGGACACCGACACCATCCGCCTCATCGAGCCCGCCGACTGCGACAGCCAGTGGCTGCTGCGCCAGGTGCGCTCGGGCGAATACGACAAGCCCTTTGTGATCGACGACGGCACCACCCGCAGCCTGCATTTCTCCCTGTCGCTGATCCAGAGCACCATGAACCTGAAGGACCCGTACGCCCTGGCGCTGGATTACACCCAGGCGATGATGGGCTTCCTGCTGTTCTGCCAGCGCCCGCGGCAGATCCTGATGCTGGGCCTGGGGGGCGGGTCGCTGGCCAAGTTCTGCTACCGCCACGTGGGTTCGGCGAAGATCACCGTGGTCGAGATCGACCCCAACGTGATCGCCTTCCGGGATGAGTTCGAGCTGCCGCCGGACGACGCCCGCCTCGCCGTGATCGAAGGCGACGGCGCCGACTGGGTGGTGAGGAGCCGCGGGTGGGAGGACCGACCGGACATCATCATGATGGATGCCTTCGACCGCCACGGCCTGTCCGGCTCGGTGAGCTCCATCGGCTTCTATCGGGACGTGCACGAGGCGCTCTCGGGGCGCGGCATCATGGTGGCCAACCTGGCGGGCGACAAGGGCTGTCGCGAAGACCACCTGGCGATGATCGCCCAGGTCTTCGACGACCGCCTGCTGTCGATCCGCCTGCCCGACGGCAACGACATCGTCTTCGCCTTCCGCCAGCCCGGCTTCACCCCCCGCTGGCGCGAGATCGGCAACCTCGCCAAGGCCCTGCGTACCCGCACCGGGCTGGATTACCCCAGGTTCGCCCAGCGTCTCGAGCGCAGCCGGCGCACCCGCTACGGCTGAAGCCTTGAGGGGGTGATGTTTTTGCAATGACTTGTGCATTAATACCGCTTAAAATCGCGGCTTCTGTTGTCATTCAAGAAATAAGATGCCCGATTACAGCCGTCGTGGCGGGGCTGCCGGTGCGGTCGCGTCCGACAGCCCGGCCCCTCCCAGCTGGAAACCCGCCGCCCTTTTTGCCCTGGCCTGCCTGCTGATCGTCGTCGGCATCGCCCCGCTGGTGCTGGGCGGCCACGGCCACCTCAAGGGCATGTTGCCCGTGGTCCAGGGCATGTTCCTGTTCGGCACCTTCGTCTTCGGGGTGCTGGCCTTCATCCGCTACACCACCCAGGCCCATCATGGCGCCGCACCGCAGCCGCCGTTCATGGCGCCGCTGTCCGAGTTCGTGATGCCCTTGTCCGAATTCGTCAGCGAGCGCCGGGAGCCCCCTGGCCGGGTGGTGCCTTTCCCCGTCGCCCACCGGGACATCGCGGATCGACCCTCCCGGTGGTCCCTCGACGTGATCGACCGCATGGAATGGAAGCGTTTCGAGGACGTGTGCTGCGCCTTCTACAACGAGAAGGGCATCAAGGCCGCCACCACCCGGATGGGCGCCGACGGCGGCGTGGATATCCGCCTGTACCAGGATCCGGACGACGCCGACTGCTGCACCGCCATCGTCCAGTGCAAGGCCTGGGGTCAGCCGGTGGGCGTCAAGACCATGCGCGAGCTGCGCGGCGTGATGGCCCACGAAGCCATCGAGCGGGCCTTCTTCATGGCGCCCAACGGCTTCACCGACAACGCCCGGGAGTTCGCCGCGATCAACCGCATCACCCTGCTCGACGGCCGGCTGATCCTCGCCATGATCCAGCGCCTGCCCGACGACGCCAGCCGCCGTCTGCTCGAGCTCGCCACCGAGGGCGACTGGACCACGCCCACCTGCCCGAGCTGCGGCGCCAGCATGACGCCGCGCCAGGGCAAGCATGGCCCTTTCTGGGGCTGCTCCACCTATCCCCGCTGCCGGGCCAAGCTCGGCATGCGCGGGGTCGGGCCTGCCCGGCACGCCGCCAGCGCCTGAGCGGCCCCGCCAGTGGCGGCAGGATGACGCCGGTCGCCACTCCGGGCACAATCCGGCTGCCCCGTTTCCCATCCCGCCCGACATGCAGCCACCCCGGCGCGTTGCGGGCCCCCTGGTCATGATCCTGCCCTTCCAGGCCCTTGCCTGCCCCCTCGACGGCGCCGCGCTCACGCGCCAGGGCGCCAGCTGGCGCTGCGCCGCCGGCCACAGCTTCGACATCGCCAGCCAGGGCTACGCCAATCTGCTGCCAGTGCAGCACAAGCGCTCGAAAGATCCGGGCGACAGCAAGGAGATGGTCGCGGCCCGGCGGCGCTACCTGGAGAGCGGCGTCTACCAGCCCATCGCGGCGGCCACCGCCCGGGCGGCGCTGGCGGAGTTGGCGCCGGAGCGCGTGGCGAGCTGCCTCGACGCGGGCTGTGGCGAAGGCTATTACCTGCGCGAGCTGGCCGCTGCGGCCGGGCCCGATCTGCAGCTGGAGGTGCTGGGTCTCGACATCTCGAAGTGGGCCGTGCTGGCGGCGGCCAAACAGGACAAGCGGCCGGCGTGGGTGGTGGGCACCAACGCCCGGCTGCCAGTGCTCCCGGCCAGCGTCGACCGGCTGCTGTGCATGTTCGGTTTTCCGGTGTATCCGGAATTCGCCCGGGTGCTCAGGCCCGGCGGGCGCATCGTGCAGGTGGATGCGGGGCCGGATCACCTGCGGGAGCTGCGCGAGATCATCTACCCGCGCCTCAAGGAAGATGCCAAGCCGGCCTTCGTGGCGCCGGCGGGGTTCGAGTTGCTGGACGTGGAAACCCTGCGTTATCCGGCGGCGCTAGAGGGCGCCGGCCTGATCGGCGATCTGCTGGTGATGACGCCCCATCTCTACCGGGCGACGGCGGAGGGGCGGGCGCGAGCGGCGGCGCTCACCCGGCTGGACATCACCGTGGATGTGCGGATCACCCGGCTCGTGCGGACGGCGCCATGGTCCGATGCGTCAGTGAGCGACGGTTTGTGCGATGCACAAGAATGAGTCGTGAGGTGCTCAGTTCCGTCCCGTCCTGGTGCATCGGATGGCGCGCCATGCCATCGCCAGGGCGAGGGGTGAATAGGCGCCGACTGTCGCCATCGCAATGATCTCGGCCAATCCGCTGTCCATGATGTTTCTCCTGATATGTGATTCATCAAGAGAAAAGCAGACCGTGTGCCAGCCGGGGGGCAGGGTGGGGTGGATGGGGCGACGAGCGTGTATCAGCTCACGCCGCCGGCACGAATCTCAGCCCCCGTGGTAGAACAGATAGCCCACCAGAATTGCCCCGATCAGCCCCACGAAGTCGGCGATCAGCCCGCAGGCCACCGCGTAGCGGGTCTTGGTGATGTTCACGCTGCCAAAATAAACCGCCAGCACGTAGAAGGTGGTCTCGGTGGAGCCCTGGATGATCGCCGCGAGCTTGCCCTGGAAGGAATCCACGCCATAGGTGGTCATCACGTCCACCATCAATCCGCGGGCGCCGCTGCCCGATAGGGTCTTCATCAGCCCCACCGGCAGCGCCGGAACAAAGTCGGCGTTGAGCCCGAGGGCGATCACCGCGCTGCGGATGCCGTCCACCAGATAGCCCATGCAGCCGCTGGTGCGAAAGATCGAGATCGCCACCAGCATGGCGATCAGGTAGGGGATGATCTGCACCGCCACCCCGAAACCTTCCTTCGCGCCCTCCACGAAGCTCTCGTACACATCCACGCCGCGCAGCGCCGCCACGCCCACGAAGAGCACGATGATCGACACGATGATGCCGCTGCCCAGCAAGCCGATCATCTGCGCCATGGTCTCCGGCGGCATGGGCGCGAGCCACGCGTAGAGCCCGCCCATGAGCGCCGCAAAGCCGGCAAAGAACGCCAGCACCGGGCCCGACAGCAGGTTGATGCGCTGCCACGCGGCCACCGCAATCAGCCCCGCGCAGAATGAGATGAAGGTGGACAGCAGCGTGGGCAGGAAGATGTCCGCCGCGTTGAAGCCCACCAGCCCCTGCTGCACCGCCATGCTCTGGCGGATCGCGATCACCGAGGTGGGGATCAGCGTGATGCCCGCCGTGTTGAGCACCAGGAACATGATCATCGGGTTGCTGGCGGTGTCCTTGTGCGGGTTGATCTCCTGCAGCTCGCGCATCGCCTTCAAACCCAGGGGCGTGGCGGCGTTATCCAACCCCAGCATGTTGGCGCTCACGTTCATCACGATGCTGCCGCTCGCCGGGTGACCGGCGGGAATATCCGGAAACACGCGCCGGAAGAAGGGCGCCACCAGCCGCCCGAAGAGCTGGATCAGCCCGCCCTTCTCGCCAATCTTCATCACCCCCAGCCACAGGCTCATCACCCCCACCAGCCCGATGGCGATGTCGAAGCCTGTTTTAGCGGTGTCGAACAGCCCGGTGAGCACGCGGGAGAACAGCTGCAGATCGCCCTGCACGGTCTGCGCCAGCGTCGCGAGGAATCCGACCAGCACGAAGGCAACCCAGACGCGGTTGAGCACGATGGCAGGGCCGGCCGCGCCCATTGGATGGCGGGGCCGATGAAGGATGGAAAGGCGGTGAGTCTATCGGCGCAGCCGGCCGGTGTCACCGCCGGGGCAGCCCCCACGCCTGCTGGTGGCGGGCGTATTCGGATTCGGGCAGTTGCACCAGCACCGGCGCCCGGGCAGCGTCCAGCCACCGGGCGATCTCCTGCATGGGGGCCAGCGCCATGGCGGTGCAGCCCGAGGTAGGCGTCTCCGGCGTCTCCCACACATGCAGGAAGATGCACGAGCCTGCCCCCGGCGCCGGCGGGTCCATGTTGTGGGCCACCACCGCGCCCAGTTCATAGCGCAGATCGTCCCGCAGCATGTCTTCGCAGCTCGCCCAGTCGCCGGGCACGCGTGCGGCATCCACGATGCAGTTGTAGTGGCCGGACGCCGGATCATCCACGCACTTCAGCCCCGGCCGGGCCGGGTGATAGGGCAGGCGGGCGGCGCGGGGCAGGGGGGCGTCGGCGGGCGCGTAGCCAAACAGCGCGGTGATCGCAAACACCCCCGCCGGCGCCCGTCCGTCGCCTTCCTGCTTGGCCGTGCCGGCCATCAGCGGATGCAGCCCGCGCCCCCACGCCAGGCCGCTGCGCCCCAGCATCACCGGCCGCGGAGCAGAGGCCGGCTGCCAGTTGCCGTCAGCGCTGCGGGTGAAGCACTGCAGCTCGCCAGCGGGCGAATCCCAGTCGGCGGCGATGCACAGCAGGAGCTGGGTGGAGGCGGGAGGAATCACGTAGGGAGCCACCATTGCGGATCGAAGGCCGGAAGCGCGAGGCGAAAGAAAGGACGCGATTGTTCCACAGGCTGAATGTGGGCCGGCGGATTGACGCGTGCTGCCGGGTCAGCGCCGTGCGCTGCGCGGCGGAGGCCATGGGGTGCTGGCGGATTGCGCTTGGGCCGGCGCACCGGGATCGCGCCAGCTGACAATCGGAATCGGCATGACATATTGTCAGTTTACGGGCTGCGATTGCCAATCGGGCGCCGCGATTGGCAATCGCAGCCCGTCAATTGGCAATCGCCGACCGAAGAACTCAAATCTCACGGTGAGATTGGCAATCGCACGGCGCAGATTGGCATTTTCACGCCGCAGATTGCCAATCTCGCCCCGAAAACCGGGGTTCGCGCGCCACATGGTGCCAATCCATGGTGGGCAGTGGGGATCGGCAGCCCGCCGGAGACGATGGGCAAACCCCGCCAGCGCCGAGACGCGATCCTTCGCCATGCCCCCTGCCCGCCGCCCGTCACGCAACTGCCAGCCGCGCACCGCGGGAGGCGCCGCGCCCCATGGCTGGCAGGCGTCTTCTATATCGAATGGCATATTTATTGTTGAATCGCAGGCCTGTATGATTGAACACGTGGCGTCACATCCATCCGATCAATCCTTTCGTCAGGAAACGCTCATGTCCAGCTCTGCACTCAAACGCATCTCCACCACCGTGCTCCTCGAAGATGAAGACGCACTCTATGGGCTGCGAACCATCGAAGGCTACAACCCGCCCAACAAGGAATACACCCTCGAAATCGTCGAGGCCAACTTCAAGGAATACAAAGCCGCTCAGGAGGTCGAATCCGGCATCGAGAAGGCCCTCGAAGCCGCCCGTGATACCACCATCCGCTTCCAGCACAAGTTCCACAGTTCCGTGGTCGGCTCCCGCAAGCAGGTGGTTGCCATCTACGGCGAAGATGCCGATGAAGTCGTCGCCGTGGGCCTCAAGAAGAAATCCGACCGCAAGCCGGTGCGCCGCAGCAAGCCCGACGCGACCAAATAAGCGCTCGCGCGCTGCCCGGGCCTTCACCTGGGCCGGCGCGCATCCAGCGCAAGGCGGGGCGTCCCACCTCGTCATGCCAGAATGCCTCCGGCAACCAACCGGAGATCACCATGGACCTGCTACGCGCAAGCGCTCTCTTCGCCATCACCGCCCTTGCCGAGATCGTCGGCTGCTACCTGCCGTGGCTTGTGCTGCGGCAGGGCAGGAGCGCATTCCTGCTCCTGCCCGCGGCGCTTTCCCTTGGCCTGTTTGCATGGCTGCTCACCCTCCACCCCACCGCCGCCGGCCGCACCTACGCCGCCTATGGCGGCATGTACATCGGCGTTGCGCTGCTGTGGCTGCGCTTTGTGGATGGCGTCGCGCTGACGCGCTGGGATGTCGCGGGCGCGGTGATCGCGCTGGTGGGGATGGGGGTGATCGTGGTGCAGCCGGGGCGCTGAGGCCTGCCGGCTGGTGCGATAAGCCCGGCGGGGCTGCAAGCGCAGGGCCACGGCGTGCCCCGCGATGAAGAACGGCGACCGGATCACCCTCGGTCGCCGTTGTCGTTCATCCCGCCCGGTCTTCTCAGGCCAGGTTTGCTGCCTGCAGTACGGGCGTCCAGCGTTCCTCTGCGATCTTCCTGAAGCCCTCGCCCTTGGGGTGAAGTTCGTTGGCCCAGTCGTCGGGGCCGAGGGTGCCGCGGCTGTCGACGATGAGCAGGTGCGCCTTGTCCATGGCGCAGACGCGTTCGAGCATCTTGTGGAATTCATCGATCAGGTAATGCACGCAATCCTGCTGCAGATGCACGGGGACGCCCGCATCTACCAGCGCCTGCTTGAGCCAACCGGCTTTTCCGAGCACCCCACGTCCGTCGGGAATCGCGTAGTCGTAGCTGTGGGTGATGATGTGGCAGTCGAGGGAGGTGTAGGTGTAGATGCGACCGATAAGGGTTCGGTAGTAGAGCTCCATGCGCTCCAGAAAGTCCGACAGACCGCCGTCGCCTGACTTGAAGCAGTCTGCTGCGGTGGTGGCATCGGTGCAGTCCAACCTCAGCAGGGGGCGCATATCGTTGAAGCCTGCGAAGTCGTTGCCCCCGCCGCTGATGAACACCGCGGACAGGCCCGATCCGTAGAAATGGAGCGCGTGGATCACGTCCTTGCGGTACTTGCCATCCACGTAGTCGAAGGCTTCGGCGCCGTTCATTCCCTTGGCAAGGATGACGTGCTCCTTGCTGTCGACGATGGGGCCCAGGTAGCTGGTGAGGCTGCCGCCCGGAAAGGGGTACCAGAACCACGAATCGCCGATGGCGAGGATGGTCGGCGTCTTGTGGTCACGGTCGAGTTCGGCTGTGCTCCAGTAAATGCTCATGGCGGTCTTCCTTGGCTGGGGTTGGATGACGCTGGGCGCGGCGCGATCGCCGGGTGGGGAGTTCGGATTGCGGCGGTCTGTCCGCTGGATCAGGTATAGGAGCAGACCATCGGGATAGCAAGATGGAATGTGTTTCGCGCCGGATCTTTCGGACGCGATCGCCCTTCAGGGCGCGCCGCCGAGGCCTGCGGCGCAGATACGGGATCTGTCGTGAATCCCTGACACATTAGAGACTTATCAAGTACCCTCTATGACTAAAGGTGTATAGTTTTCATACGAAAAGCCTTGCCGTCGAGAGATTGCGCATGCCTTCAAAAGAGCAGCTGCTGGACATCATTGCCATCCAGGCCGAGATCGCCCGGCTTGGGCTGGATCTGACCGCAACGATGGCCCTGGTGGTCGAGCGTACGCTGGGGTTGATCGAGGCGGATGGTGCGGCCATCGAGCTCGCCGATGGCGACGAGATGGTCTATCGGGCCGGCGCGGGCATCGCCGCCAGCCAGTTGGGTTTGCGCTTGAAGGCAGGGGAGAGCTTGTCCGGCCTGTGCGTGCGATCCGGCGAGATCCTGCATTGCCGGGATTCGGAGAGCGATCCGCGGGTCGACCGGGACGCGTGCCGTGCGGTGGGCCTGCGGTCGATGATCGTGGTGCCGCTCCGGCATGAAGGCGAGACCGTCGGCGTGCTGAAGGCGATGTCGCGGCAGCCGGACAAGTTCCGCGATGTGGACGTGCGGGCGCTGCGTCTGCTGTCGGAGGTGGTGGGCGCAGTGATGTATTTCGCAGCGAAGTACAACGTCGATGAGCTGTTCTACAAGGCCACCCACGACGCCATGACGGGGCTGGCCAACCGGGCGTTCTACATCGAGCGGCTGCGCAATACGCTGGCGCTGCACCGGCGGGACAAGCGCCCGGCCAGCGTGCTGATGATCGACATGGACGGGCTGAAACACCTCAACGATTCCTACGGGCATCGGGTGGGGGACGCCGCGATCATGGAGGTCGCCCGTCGCCTCACCGCCTGTGCGCGGGAATCCGACACTGTTGCCCGCCTCGGGGGCGACGAGTTCGGGATGATCTTCTCGCCGGTCGATCTGCCCGACGGGGGAGAGATGCTGATGCACCGGATCGAGGATGAGATCGCGCGGCCACTGCAGTTCGAAGGCCATTCGTACGCCCTGAGCGCGAGCGTCGGCATGGCCACGCTGCCGGCGGATGGGCTGGACGTGGATCATCTGCTCGAGACCGCCGACCGCCGGATGTACCGGGTCAAGCGGCAGCATCACGGCGAGAAGGGGGCCGGCGGCCTTTCCAGCTGCGCTTAGCAGGGGCGGGATGCGCCCGTCGTCGTCTCCGCCGTCCTTCAGGTCTTCATGAGCCACTCTGCCAGCGCGGCGTAGAGCCGTTCCGGGACGACCGGCTTGGTGATGAAGTCGTCCATGCCGGCTTCCAGGCAGCGGGCCTTGTCTTCGGCAAAGGCGTTGGCGGTCATGGCCAGAATGGGGGTGCGCTGGTTTCCGGGCATCTGACGAATGCGCCGCGTTGCGTCGAGGCCATCCATCTTTGGCATCTGCATGTCCATGAGGATCAATGCGTAAGCCTGGGTTTCGACACGCTGAATCGCTTCGAGGCCGTCGTCGGCGAAGTCGACCGACAGGCCCACGTCTTCGAGCAGCGCCTGGGTGATCTCCTGATTGATCGGCTCGTCCTCGGCAAGGAGGATGCGGGTGCCGGCAAACCGCTGCTTCAGGATCGTCTCGGCGTCCTGCGGGGAGGCGGTGGTGGCACGACGGACTTCGGGCGTCCCCTGCTTGAGCCTGACGGTGAACCAGAAGGTGCTGCCTGCGCCGGGGGTGCTCGATGCGCCTACCTCGCCGCCCATCAGCGCGGCGAGCCGCTTCGTGATGGCGAGGCCGAGGCCTGTTCCGCCGTACTGGCGGGTGGTGGTGGAGTCGGCCTGCTCGAACGCGGCGAAGAGGCGGGCGAGGGTGTCTGGTGCGACGCCGATCCCGGTGTCCTCGACCTCGAAGCGGACGAGCGTGCCGAGGGCGTCGTCGCCGATCCGCTTCGCGCGCAGGGTGACATGGCCGTGGTCGGTGAATTTGATGGCGTTGATCGCGTAGTTGAGCAGGGCCTGCTGAATGCGGGTCGGATCGCCGAGCAGGCCATCGGGAAAACGGTCCACCTCGGTGGTGAACGTCAGGCCCTTGCCGTTGGCGCGCTCCCGGACGATCGAGCTCACGTTGCCGACGAGGCCTTCGATCCATACGTCGCGCTCTTCGAGCGAGAACTTGCCGGCCTCGATCTTGGAGAGGTCGAGAATGGCGTTGAGCACGCTCAGGAGGTGTTCGCCCGCGCCCTCCAGCTTGTTCATGTGTTCGATCTGATCCGGCGCCAGGCCGCCCTTGCGGATGAGGTGGGCGAGGCCGGTGATCGCGTTGAGGGGGGTGCGGATCTCGTGGGACATGTTGGCGAGGAAGGCGCTCTTGGCGACGTTGGCCGCTTCGGCCGCGGACTTGGCCTCCATGAGCTGCTGGGTGCGTTCCTCGACGAGGTTTTCGAGGTTCTGGCGATGGCGGGCCAGTTCTTCCTCGGCGCGCTTGCGTTCGGTCACGTCCATGTTGATGCCGGCGATCCGGTTGGGATAGCCGCGGGCGTCGCGCTCGATCACCTTGCCCACCGCGTGGAACCAGATCCAGTCGCCGGATTTCGTCATGCGCCGATATTCCACTTCGACGGTCTGGTCGGTGGGGTGTCCATCGGCGAACAGCGCCAGCAGGCCGGGCCGGTCGTCCGGGTGGACGTGGGCCAGCCAGTTGTCCAGATTGGTCTCGAACTCGTCTGGCTCGTAACCCAGCAGCTGGGCGTAGGTCGGGCCGACATTGACCTCGCCGGTCTCCACGGTGACATCGAACCATTCCTGGCGGGCCGCGCTGAGGGCGAGGCGCAGGCGCTCCTGACTCTGCCGGAGGGAATCCTGCGCGAGCTTGCGTTCGGTGATGTCGTCGTAGACCCCGACGATCCCGATGATCTCGTTGGCCACGTTGCGCAGCGGCACCTTGGCGGTCTGCAGCCAGATCGTGGCGCCGTCCGGGGTGGTCTGGGGTTCTTCGTAGGACAGCTTGGCGTGGCCCGAATCCATGACCGAGCGGTCGTCGGCCTGGTACAGGCCGGCCTGCGCTGACCAGCCCATCTGGTAGTCGTCCTTGCCGAGGAGCTCTTCGGGCGATGACTTGCCGGCGTCGCGGGCAAACGGCGGATTGCAGCCCAGGTAGCGCAGGTCCCGGTCCTTCCAGAACACCCGCATCGGCACGTTGTTGATGACGGTCTGCAGGAGGAGATGGGATTCGCGCAGCTGCTGTTCGGCCTGCTCCCGTTCAGTGATGTCGTACAGCGTGACGAGGTGGAGGCTGTCCGCCACGGCATTGAGCGACGACGCCGAGGCCATCACGGTGCGCTGGCGGCCATCCTTGGTCAGCAGCCGGACCTCCAGGGGCACAAACGCCGTACCGTCACGTCTCGATTTTTCCAGCCGCTCCGTCCAGGCTGTGATGACGTGCCGGCAATAGTCCGGATCGGGGTAGGCGTGGTTCCACCACGCCTGGAGCGTCGGGATGTCGTCGTGTGTGTAGCCGAAGGCGTGGGTGAAGGCCGCATTGAGGTAGGTGATGTTCCCGCTGTCGTCGTTCAGCGCCATCGGCACCGGCGCCGCGTCGATGGTGGCGTGATAGCGCACTTCGCTGGCGCTCAGGGCGTCGTTGACCACCTTGTGTCGGGCGATCTCGCGCATCAGGTTGACGGTGTTGGTCGCCAGGGTGCGGTAGATGGTCAGGATCAGGTTGATCCACGTCTGCGTTTCACCGCTCATCCGCTCGGCGGCCTGACGTCGGGCCTGATCGGGCGGCAGGCCGGCTTGGATCGCCTCGACGGTGAAGGCCATGCGCTTGTCGGATTCGAGGATGTGCGATGCGAGCCAGCTGGCGAGAAACGCGAGGGTTTCCTGCACCAGCTCGTCGAGGGGCCTGACCGACTGTTGATCGATGAGGCCGCGGATGGTGTCGATGAAGCCGGCATGCACCTGCCGGTGACGGATCTCCTCCTCGGTTCCGGCCACATGGCTGTGCCAGATGTGCTCTTCGGCCTGGAAGTGATACACGGTGTAGCGCATCAGCTCGTCGAGGATGTGCCTGAGCTGGACGCCGTCGCTTTTGTAGGCGACCTGACTGGCCAGCAGATTGAGGAGCGCGACGAGTTGACGGTGCTGCTGATCGATGTCGGTCAGCCCCGTCTCGAAACTATCGTTCCACGGAAAGATATCGATGGATTGCATGTCGGGTTCAGGTAGATGCCCGTCGCGGGCAAGCAGCCGCGTTGCGGGGAGGGCGGAACAGAATCATGAAATCTCCCAGGGCTGAACCGGATCGCGGTTTGGCGGACCGCCGCGCCGGGGGGACGAGTCTCAACATCTTGCTGTATCGGCGGGCTATCCAGCAAGGTTTAGCCCGGCGAAGTGGCCGGATGGGGCGACGACCGGCGGGGCGCCGCCTTGCCGTAGCGGGATGAAGAAAGGTGCTGCCACCGTTGGCCCTGCCGCCCCAGGAATTCGCATTCAGGCCACTCCGGGAGGCCGTCATATTTCTTGGGGCCGGATTCTTGCTTTTACATAGCCCTGCTAGACTTGGACGATAAATTGAATTCCGGCATCTTCGGGTGGTTTGCCCTGTGGGGGCCCAGCCTTGTCATCGAGCGAAAGTGCATCATGTGTCGTGAGCCGTCGATTGTTATCGTGATGAGGTGGGCTGCGCTGGCATCCGTGGTTGCGGTCCTCGCCGGGTGCGCAGAAACGCCGACACGCCCGCCGGTCGCCGCGGAAGCCGGTCGCGCGCCCAGCGTGGTTGGTGACGGTGGCCAGACGCAGGCTGTTCCCGAGTCGCCCGGCACGGATGTCAAGCCTCGATCGGCGGCGGTGCGCGGCGCGGTCCCGATGGCCGTGCCGCTTGCACCCACGGTCACAGGGGTGAGTCTGGAGTCCGATGGAATCGTTTTCCGGATTGAAGATCCGGGTTCTGCATTGGGCGGCCTGCTGGGCAGCCGGTTCGCGCTGTCCGGCAAAGGCAGGATGAATACGCTGCCCGAGTCCGATGAACCTGGCAAGACGCCCGCCGCGCTGCAGCGCTGGGTTCAGGACGTGCCCGGCCTGAGCTGGCCGCTTCCTGCGCCGTCCGGCCGCCTCGTGCTGCCGAACCGGACGGGGGCCTGGGCCCAGCGGCGCGGCCTCACGCTGGGCGATGTGGCCGGTCAAGTCCAGGCCGCGATGACCGCCGCGGGATATCTCGAGCGGAGCTATTTCCCGGTCCCGGAAGGCTTCGCCCTGGTGACGCGCGTCGAGCAGATCGAAGCCGACGGTGCCCCCAAGGCTGCGTCGGTGCGCTGGAATGTGGAGTCGCCCGGAGCGGGCGATTCGTTTTTCACGAAGGTGCTCAAAGGCATGACAGGCGCACCCTCGGGGCTTTACCGGATGTTCATCTTCGTGGTGACCACCGACGAGCATTCGCCGACGGGGAATGAGCCGTCCTACGGTGATGCCAAGGGGTGGTTCGTGCGGGGGGCTGCCGGGCTCACGGATGCGCAGGCTGTCAGACGGGTGACCGCCCGGCACCGGATGAGCGTTCTGGTCTATGAGTTCAAGACCTACGGAAGCCGTAACGTGAAGGCCTTGCTGCCGGGCAAGCTCGCCTGTGAGACCCACCTCGAGAAGGCCGGCCTGTGGTCTGGATTGTCCAGGCTGGCCGGTGACATCCCGACCCATCCCCCAATCGCGATGAACCGTGACCTTGAGGTGCCGAATTGAGCCTGGATCCCGCCCCCATACCGCTTCGTCGTGCCCAGTACGGGCTTGCGGTGCTGTGGTTCTCTCCCGCGCTCTTCATCTTTTTCGTGCTGATGGCGCAGACGCTTTTTTCCACGGTCTACGATGGCCACAAGAACGAGGTGATGGAATGGTACGGCACGCTCGTGTGGCCGATTTCCACCCTCATTGTTGGCGCCATCGTCGCCAACGCAGGTGTCCGTGCCGACCGGCGCGTGGTGGATGGGGCGCTGTTCAGGCTCACCCGATTCTGCTGCCTGGCCTACATTCTTGCGCTCGTGATGACCGTGTTCGCGCCTGGGTTGGGCAGCGCGTTCGACGCGCAACGCGATGCCTGGGTGATGCTGACAGAATCCCGGCCGTGGCTGGTCCTGCTACAGGGCGTGGTGAGCGCAATGCTCGGTGTGTTCTTCAGCCGGGCGTACTACGACGAACCGCCCGCGGGTGAAGGCTAGGCGGCGACACGTCGCGCCGGGCGACCGGGGGACCATGCGATCCGGGCGCGCTTCATTAAAAAAACGGCGACCGGATTTCTCCGGCCGCCGTCGAGGCTCCCAGGGGAACGCAATCCCCATCCTGAAACTTGTGGTGCTGTGCTTACGGGATCATCCAGGTGAACACGTAGGCCTGCAGCGTGGTGATGATGCCCACCATGGCGGCAAACATCAGGCTGTGCTTGAGGGTGAAGCGGAACAGATCCGATTCCTTGCCCACCAGGCCGACGGCCGCGCAGGCGACGGCGATGGACTGCGGAGAGATCATCTTGCCGGTGACGCCGCCGGTGGTGTTGGCTGCCACCAGCAGGGTGTCGGAGACGCCGACCTGGTGCGCGGTGGTGGCCTGCAGCGAGCAGAACAGCGCGTTGGACGACGTATCGGAACCGGTCAGGAACACGCCAAGCCAGCCCAGGAACGGCGAGAAGAACGGGAACAGCACGCCGGTGCCGGCAAGCAGCAGCGCCAGGGTGGCGGAGAGTCCGGAGTAGTTGGCCACGAAGGCGAAGGCCAGCACCATCCCGATGGAGTAGATCGGGCGCTTCAGCTCGATCACGGTTTCCTTCAGGGTCTTGGCGGCTTCGCTGGTGCGCATGCCGAGCACGACCATGGTGATCAGCGCGGCCAGGAAGATCGCGGTGCCGGTGGCGGAGAGGATGTCGAGCTTGTACACCGCGGCGTAAGGCGTGGCCTTGGCGACGATGGGTTCCATCTTGATGACCAGCTTGTCGAGCATCGGCACCGGGAACTGGAACACCAGCGAATACAGCGGGCCGTCCTTGGCGAACAGGGCCTTGAAGGGCTTGAGGCTCCAGATGGTGACCATGACGGTCAGGATCAGGAAGGGCGACCAGGCCTTGGCGATCTGGCCGAACTCATAGTGCTTCTCGGCGGGGCGATCGGCGTGGGCCTGCTTGTCGAAGCGGAAGATGCGCTTCGGCTTCCAGTTCTTCAGGAACACGGTGAGGCAGATCAGGCTGACCAGCGCGGAGGTGATGTCCGGCAGCTCCGGTCCGATGTAGTTGGCGGTGAAGAACTGGGTGACGGCGAAGCTCAGGCCGGCCACGATGATCGCCGGCCAGGTTTCCTTGATGCCGCGCCAGCCGTCCATCATGGCGACGAGCCAGAACGGGACGATCACCGACAGCAGCGGCAGCTGACGGCCGGCCATCTGGCCGATCTTGAACGGGTCGATGCCGGTCACCTGACCACCGACGATGATGGGGATGCCCATGGCGCCGAAGGCCACCGGCGCGGTGTTGGCGATGAGGCACAGGCCCGCGGCGTACAGGGGGTTGAAGCCCAGGCCCACCAGCAGCGCAGCGGTGATCGCCACCGGGGCGCCGAAGCCGGCCGCGCCTTCCAGGAAGGCACCGAAGGAGAAGCCGACGAGCAGCATCTGCAGGCGCTGGTCATCGGTGATCGACACCACCGAGGCCCGGATGATGTCGAACTGCCCGGTCTTGACGGTGATCTTGTAGAGGAACACCGCCGCGATGATGATCCACGCGATTGGCCACAGGCCGTACAGGAAGCCGTAGCCGGCCGACGCCAATGCCATTTCCACCGGCATCTTGTAGAAGAAGATGGCCACCGCCAGGGCGATGGCGACGGTGATGGTGCCGGCGATGTGCCCCTTCATCCGCAGCACCGCGAGGGCCACGAAGAAGAAGATGATCGGCAGCGCGGCGACCAGCGAGGACAACCATAGGTTGCCCGCGGGGTCGTAAATCTGCATCCAGGTTTGCATTCGGTAATTCCTCCTTTGGTGAATGCGGGGGTGTTTCTGTTTGGGGTGAGGCGGTTGGTTTCGGTGGTCGGGGATCAGCAGGTGGCGAGGCGCGCGGCCTCCTCGCTGCATTCGTCGAGCAGATGGACGATGGAGCGGTAGGGCAGGCCGGTGGCGTTGGTGAGGCCGATCTCGCAGGTCTGGTTGCTCGAATAGCCGCCGCAGCAGCCGGCGGGCACCTCGAGCTTGCGCAGGGCGTAGGCGTTGAGTTCGGGCACCACGAAGCCCCGGTCGCCGCCGAAGCCGCAGCACTTCACCTCGGGCGGCATCACGGGTTGCACGGCGCAGGCGGCGGCGAGCTGCTTCAACTTGCCCTCGAAGCCCATGCGGCGGGCCGAGCAGTTGAGGTGGATCAGCACCGGGTCGGACTTCTTCTGCAGCATCAGGCGCGGCAGCAGCGCGTCGTGGGCAAACTCCACCAGGTCGAACACCGGCAGGCGCTCGGCGAGGAAGGTCTTCATGCGCAGGCTGCAGGCGCTGGCGTCGAGCACGATGGGGTACTTGCCGTTGTCGCTGGCTTTGCGCAGCGCGGCTTCGAGTTCGGCCGACTTGCGGTCGGCGTCATCGGCCATGCCCTTGCTGGCGAAGGACTGGCCGCAGCACAGCTCATTGACGCCCTCGGGGATGATCGGGGCGTAGCCGGCGCGTTCCAGCACGCGGATGACGGTGGCCGAGAGGGCGTGCTCGGGCGTGTCGGCGCCAAACATCCGGCCGGCGCAGGTGGGGAAGTACACCACCTTGTCGCCGTCGCTGCGGGTGGCGCGGGCGGTGAGGGGCTGCGGCGTGGGCATGCCTTCCTTCCACTTGCCGCCGGTGATCCGGCCCAGGGCCTTGGGCCCGATGATGGCTTCGGCCAGATGCCCGGCCTTGAGCGCGGTGCGGGCCAGTGCCTGGGTGGCGCCGAAGTGGTCGGCAGCGAGCTTGCCCAGCTGGCGGGCCACGCCGGAGAGGTTCTCGCCGCGCACGGCGCGGGTCAGGGCGCCGGTCTCGATGCCCACCGGGCAGGCGGTGGAGCACAGCCCGCAGGTGGCGCAGGTGTCGAGGCCCATGTAGAGGTAGTCCTCGCCCAGCTGGCCCGGCGCCTCGCCGGCGGCCTGTCGGCGCGACAGCTCACGCCAGCCGACGATGCGCTGGCGCGGCGACAGGGTGAGGCCGTGGGACGGGCACTGGGGCTCGCAGAAGCCGCATTCGATGCAGCGATCCACCGGCGAGTAGAGCTGGCCGGCGGCGGGCATGGGCTTGAGGTGCTTGAGGTGGGCCTGGGGATCGTCGTTGATGATCACGCCGGGGTTGAGCAGGCCTTCCGGGTCGAACAGGGCCTTGATCTCCTTCATCAGGCCGTAGGCCTGGGTGCCCCATTCCAGCTCGACGAAGGGCGCCATGTTGCGGCCGGTGCCGTGCTCGGCCTTCAGCGAGCCGTCGTACTTCTCGACCAGCATCGCGCACACGTCGTCCATGAAGGCGGCGTAGCGGGCGACTTCGGACTCGATGCCGAAATCCTGGGTGAATACGAAGTGGACGTTCCCCTCCAGCGCGTGGCCGAAGATGATCGCCTCGGTATAGCCGTGCCTGGCAAAGAGCGCCTGCAGATCCAGGCAGGCGGCGGCGAGATCGGGCACCGCCACGGCCACGTCCTCGATGATGACGGTGGTGCCGGGCTTGCGCACCGCGCCCACGGCCGGGAAGGTGCCCTTGCGCACGTTCCACAGGCGGTCGATCTCGGCCGGGTTGGTGGTGAAGGAGGGGGCCTCGATCAGCGGATACTGGGCGAGCTCGGCCAGCACCGCGTCGATGCGGCGCTGGAGATCGGCGGCGTCCGGCGCGCGGGTTTCGATCAGCAGCGCGGTGGCGCCGTCGGCCAGGGTCTTGAGGAGCGGGGGCATGCCGGGCTTGTCGGCCACGGCGCGCAGCGAGGCGCGGTCGAGCAGCTCGACCGCATCCACCGGCTGCTGCTTGAGGCCGACCACCGCGCGGCAGGCGGTTTCCATGTCGGCGAAGAACACCAGGGCGCTGGCCTTGTGGGCGTATTCGGGCACGGTCTGGTAGGTGACTTCGGAGATGAAGCCGAGGGTGCCTTCCGAGCCGATCATCAGGTGCGACAGGATGTCGATCGGGTCGGAGTAATCCACCAGGGCGTTGAGGCTGTAGCCGGTGGTGTTCTTGATCTTGTATTTGGTGCGGATGCGCTCGGCGAGGGCGTGGTTGGCGCGCACTTCGTCGGAGAGCCGGGCGAGGCTGTCGAGTAGCATGCCGTGGCTGGCGTGGAAGGCCGCGCGGCTGGCAGCGTCGCCGGTGTCGAGCACGGTGCCGTCGGCCAGCAGCACGCGGATCGAGGCGAGCGTGCGGTAGCTGTTCTGGGCGGTGCCGCAGCACATGCCGGAGCTGTTGTTGGCGGCGATCCCGCCGATCTTGGCGGCGTTGATCGACGCGGGGTCGGGACCGATCTTGCGGCCCAGCGGGGCCAGGCGGCGATTCACTTCGGCGCCGACAATCGCCGGGCCGACCTTGACGGTGGCGCCGTCCGGGGCGATGCGGCAGGTGGCGAGGCCTTCGCCCAGCAGCACCAGCACACCGTCGGTGACGGCTTGCCCGCACAGGCTGGTGCCGGCGGCGCGGAAGGTGACGGGCCGGTTGTGGTTGCGGGCCAGATCCACCACGTCGCGGACTTCGTCTTCATCTTCCACCACCGCCACGACCTCGGGGATCAGGCGGTAGAAGCTGCCGTCGGTGCCGTAGGCAAGGCGGCGCAGTTCGTCGGTAATCACGCGGTGGGCGGGCAGCCGTTGGCGCAGGACGTCGATGAGAGCGGACATGGCGGGTCCTCCCGTCAGGGATGAGGTTTGATTCGGTACGTGGTTGGGGGCGGGGCGACGGGTGTCGCCCCGGGGCGGATCAGGCCGCTAGCGTCGGTCGCGGACCATGTCCCTCAGGCGCCGCGGAGCGGGTGTCAGGGGCGTGCGGGCGGCGGTCCAGCCGGCCTGATTCTTCGGCGCAAGGGCGCGGAAGCGGCTCGCCAGCCAGCTGAAGGCCCGGTAGCTGCCGGGGCGGCTGTACACGCGGGCCCACATCCGCCAGACGAAGGTGGTCAGCCCGCTGTAGCCCGCGCCCTGGCCGACCATCGCCGGGTTGGCGTGGGGTTCGGACTGGGCTTCGCCCCGCAGGCGGATGAGCAGCTCGGGGATGGGGATCTTCACCGGGCAGACCTCGCCGCAGGCACCGCACAGGGTGGAGGCGGTGGGCAGCAGGTGGGTCTGCTCCAGCCCCATCATGTGGGGCGAGACGATCTTGCCGATGGGACCGGGGTAGGTGGTGCCATAGGCGTGACCGCCGATCCGGGTGTAGACCGGGCAGTGGTTCATGCAGGCGCCGCAGCGAATGCACTGCAGCGTCTTGCGCAGCTGTTCGTCGGCGTAGGCCTGGGAGCGGCCGTTGTCGAGGAGCACAAGGTGCACCTCTTCGGGGCCGTCCTTCTCATTGGCCTTGCGCGGGCCGGAGATCATGTTGAAGTAGGTGGACACCGCCTGGCCGGTGGCCGAGCGGGTGAGGATGGAGAACAGCGGCGCGACGTGCTCCAGCTTCTCGACGACCTTCTCGATGCCGGTGATGGCGATGTGCACCTTGGGCACCGTGGTGCACATGCGGCCGTTGCCTTCGTTCTCGACGAGGCACAGGGTGCCGGTTTCGGCCACCGCGAAATTGACGCCGGAGAGGCCGATGTCAGCGATCTCGAACTTCTCGCGCAGCACGCGGCGGCCGATCTGGATCAGCGCGTCCACGTTGTCGGTGTAGCTCACGCCGGGGATGTGCTCGGCGAACAGCTTGGCGATCTGCTGCTTGGTCTGGTGGATCGCCGGCATGATGATGTGCGAGGGCTTCTCGCCGGCCAGCTGGACGATGTATTCGCCCATGTCGGATTCGAGGGCGCCCACGCCGGCGGCTTCCATGGCGTGGTTGAACTCGATCTCCTCGCTCACCATCGACTTGCCCTTGACGATCAGTCTGGCCTGATGGCGCTGGGCGATGCCGAGCATGATGGCGTTGGCTTCTTCGGGCGTCTCGGCCCAGTGCACCTTCACGCCGTTACGGGTGAGGTTGGCTTCGAGCTGTTCGAGCAGATCCGGCAGGCGGGTGAGGCTGTACTGGCGGATGCCCTCGGAGAGGCTGCGCAGGGAATCCAGCTCGTCCGCGTCGGGGAACTGGGCGGCGCGCTTGGCCATCAGGAAGTCCATCGCGCCGCGGAAGCTGCTGCGCAGGTGGGGGTCGTTCACCGCATCGTGCATCCGCTCCCGAAGCTGCTTGGCGGAGACGAAGGCGATCGGCTTGCCGGTGTCGGCACTGGCGTTGGGGGCGCTCATTGGGGCTCTCCTTCGGCGTGGGTGACGATCACGATGAGTTCCTTCGGGCCGTGGGCGCCGTAGGCGAGGGTCTGCTGGATGTCGGCGGTCTTGGACGGGCCGGAGATCAGCAGCGCGTTGGTGGGCATGCCGGCCGACCAGCCTTCGGCACGGATCGCGTCAAAGAAGGTGGGCTGGATGGTGCGGGCGTCGAGCAGCGCGAAGTGCACCGGCGGCACCAGCGACAGGGTGCGCGGCTCGGCGTCGGACGGCCACAGGATCAGGCTGCCGGTTTCGGCGATGGCGCCGCGGGCCTGGGTGAAGCCTGCGCCGACGCGGTGGAACAGATCGGCCTTGATCTCCTCGACCTGGCCAGCCCACGGGCGCAGCGTAGTGCCGGCGAAGGTGGCGGCGTCCAGGCGGCGGCCGGCGGGGGTGTCACCGCCGTAGAGCAGGGTGCCGACGGCCTTCTCGACGCACAGCCGGGCCAGCAGCGCGGGCCAGTCGGCGTCGGTGGAAAAGTGGACGTCGGCGTGGAAGGCCTCGATACCGGCCTTGAAGCGGGCGGCGCGCTCGGCGACGGATTCGCCGCGGGCGCGGGGCGCGTAGTGTTCGTCGAGGCTGGGCAGCGGGTTCGGCGTGGCCGGCTGGGCGCCGCGCAGCTTGGCGAGGATGCGGTCGCGGGCGGTCATGATTGCTTTCCTCCAGTGCGGCGCAGCAGGAAGGTGGCAAGGTGCTCGCCCGGCAGCGACGGCGCGGCGCGGCCGGCGTTCTGGTCTTCGAGGGCGGCGCGCTTGGTGATGTTGAGCATGCAGCCACAGTCGGCCGTCACCATCTGGCGGGCGCCGGTGGCCTTCAGCGAGGCGACCTTGTCGGTGACCATCGCGGTGGAGATGTCGGGGTGCTTGAGGGAGAAGCTGCCGCCGAAGCCGCAGCATTCGGATTCGTGATCGTGGATCGCCAGACTGACGTTGCCCAGGCGCGACAGCAGCTCGCGACCCACCAGCAGGGTGCCCATCTCGCGGCGGGCCGAGCAGGAGGTGTGCAGCGCGACGGTGGTCGGCTCGCCCTGGTCGGGGCGCTTGAAGTCCAGCACATGCACCAGGAACTCGGCGAGTTCGAAGGTGCGGGCCGAGATGGCGGCGGCGCGGGCGGCAAGGCCGGCGTCGTCGCCGATGACCTTCTCCCAGTGCCAGCGGATCATCCCGGCGCAGGAGCCGGAGGGCACCACGATGGGGTAGTCCTCGGGGAAGAGATCGAGCTGGGCGGCGACGACTTCGCGCGCCTCGGCCGGAAAGCCGCTGGTGAAGGCCGGCTGGCCGCAGCAGGTCTGGTTGTCGGGGAAGATCACCCGGATGCCTTCCCGCTCGAGCAGGGTGATGGCGTCCATGCCCGCCTCGGGCACGAAAAGATCCACCAGACAGGTGGCGTAGAAATACACCGCCTGCGGGCGCGGGGGGTAAGTGCGCGCGGAGTGTCCGGCGCCGTGGGTCGGTCTGCTCATGGGTCTCCTCCAGTCCTTGCCGCTTGGAAACGGAATTCTGTTCCGTCGCTGCGGCTATTGGCCAGATGATTCTGGATGGTGTCGGTAAATTGGTAAGACCAATTAAACCGCTGAGGAAAAATTTACCCGCGCGCCCCGTCGAAGTCAATCCTCTACATAAGTCAAACCACTGATTTTTGGGTGATCTAGGGGTAAACGACTAGGTTTTCCGCCCTGCTGGCTTGAGGTTCATCAAGACTTGGGGTTAGTATTTTGGTCAGACCAATTGTCGAGGTAGACATGACCATCGGAAAAATTGCCGTCCAGCGGCTCTCCGACACCATTGCCCACGAACTCGAACGGCGCATCCTCGAAGGCGCCCTGAAGCCCGGCGATCGCCTTCAGCCCGAGCGCGAGCTGGCGGCCGAACTGGGCGTGTCGCGCCCGTCGCTCCGCGAGGCGATCCAGAAGCTGGTGTCCAAGGGCCTGCTCCACAGCCGCCAGGGTGGCGGCACGTATGTGACCGACCGGCTCGACGCCGGCTTCACCGACCCGTGGGGCGAGATGCTCCGCCAGCATCCCAACATCCAGGCGGACCTGCTGGAGTTTCGCGGCATGCTCGAATCCGAAGCCGCCGCGTTGGCCGCCCGCCGCGCCACTGACGCCGACATCCAGCGCATCGGCGAGGCCTACGCGCGGGTCGAGGGGCTGTTCGCCCAGGGGCCGTCGGCCGAGGTCTTCGATGAACAGGTGCGGGCCGATCTGGCCTTCCACCAGGCCATCGCCGAAGCCGCCCACAACGTGATGATCGGCCACCTCACGGCCAGCCTGTTCCGTGTGACTCACGACCACATCGACCGCAACCTGCGCCACCTGCGCCGGCTGGAGGACGACTGGCAGGAGCTGCGCGGCCAGCACGCGGCCATCTGGGACGCCGTGAAGCGCCGCGACCCGGTGGCCGCCCAGGCGGCGGTGCGCTGCCACATGACCTTCGTCGAGGAGAGCATGCTGGCCCGCGCCCAGCATGAAGAGCGCGAGAGCCGCGCCCGGGTGACGCGCAAGCTGGTCGGCCAGGGGGCCTGAACGGAGCGCCCAAGGCGCCGGATGTGGGCAATTGTCGAGCGTCTGGTAACCGACTGACCGCTAGAATCGCCCCTCGCCCACTACGCCGTCATCCTCTCCCCTGATGCACACCCTCGAACAGCTGCGCGCAGGCACGCTCGCCGGCGCCCGTCACCTCAAGCTCGCCTGCGGGCTGCGCGAATTCCCGCGGGAGATCTTCGAGCTCGCCGATACGCTGGAGATCCTCGACCTGGCGGGCAATGAACTCACCACCCTGCCGGACGACCTGCCGCGGCTCACCCGGCTGCGGGTGCTGTTCTGCTCGGGCAACCCCTTCGAGGTCCTGCCCGAGGTGCTGGGCCGCTGCCCCGCGCTGCAGATGATCGGCTTCAAGTCGTGCCGGCTGCACACCGTGCCGGACGCCGCCCTGCCGCCCACCCTGCGCTGGCTGATCCTCACCGACAACCGCATCGAAACCCTGCCCGCCGGCATCGGCCGGTGCACCGGGCTGCGCAAGCTGGCGCTGGCGGGCAACCGGCTCACCGCGCTGCCACCGGAGATGGCAGCGTGCACGTCGCTGGAGCTGCTGCGCATCGCCGCCAACCGCATCGCCACGTTCCCCGACTGGCTACTCGATCTGCCCCGGCTGGCGTGGCTGGCCTACGCCGGCAATCCCTTTTGCGCAACGCTCGACGCCGCCTGGCAGGCCGAGGCCCACACCCGGCCGGTGCCGTGGGCGGCGCTGGCGACGGACGGCATTCTCGGCGAAGGCGCGTCCGGGGTGATCCACCGGGCGGCGTGGTCGGCGCCGGAAGGCGCGCGGTCGGTGGCGGTGAAGCTCTTCAAGGGCGAAGTGACCAGCGACGGCCTGCCGGCCAGCGAGCGGGCCGCCTGCGTGGGGGCCGCCTGCGTGGGGGCGGGCGGCCACCCGCAGCTGATCCCGGTGCTCGGCGAGGTGACCGGCCATCCGGCCGATACCGCCGGGCTGGTGATGGCGCTGATCGACCCCGCCTTCCGCAGCCTCGCCGGCCCGCCAAGCCTCGACACCTGCACTCGCGACGTGTACCCGGCAGATGCCCGCTTCAAGCCGGCCACGGCCCTCGCCATCGCCCGGGGCATCGCCGCCGCCGCTGCGCATTTGCATCAGCGGGGCATCGTGCATGGCGATCTGTACGCCCACAACATCCTGCACGACGGTGAGGGGCGGGTTTTTCTCGGTGATTTCGGCGCGGCATCCTTCGTTCTACCGACCGACCCTGCCCGGGCCCGACGGCTTGAGCAGGTGGAGGTGCGTGCCTGCGGCTGTCTGCTCGAAGAGCTGGCCGAGCGTACGGCGCCCGGTGTGCTGCGCGACGGGCTGGCGGACCTCGCGGCCCGTTGCCTCGGGGCGGTGCCGGCGCTGCGGCCGGGTTTCGACGAGATCGTCCATCATCTGGATGGGCTGGCCGCAGGCTGATTGCATGGCGCCGCCGGGCTGTTCGTGACAAAAGTCAGCCCGCGGCTGCGCCACAAGTTGTAAGATCAAGTTACGAGAAAAAGGCAAACGGGGTGAGAACCCCGGACGCAAAGCTTCGGATCCTAACCTGCACGCAGGAAGGATGGCCGGGTTCCCTCAGCGTGGGTGTGTTCGCACCCGCGTCGGTTTTCCGTGCTGTCCGCACCTTCCTCCTCGTGTTTTGTCGATCCGGCCGTCCGCGCGCGTCTGCCGCCCGTGCGCCTTCTCTCGTGCGTTTTCGTACGCGATCTTTCCATTTACGCCGACCCTCGGCGGGAGAACGACATGAGCAAGGACAACAAGAAAATTCTCATCGCCGCAGGCGGCCTCGGCTTCGTTGTGGCGGGCTGGCTGGGCGCCAGCGTTTATGTGGGCAGCGTGGCCGAACGGGAGATACGGGCTTTCGCCGCCAAACCCTCGTCCGAGACCGGGGTGCGCGTCCGCAACCTTCAGCACAGCAGCGGGCTGTTCTCCGCCACGGGCTCCTTCGGGCTGGAGGTGGTGGACCAGTGTTCCAGCGGCGAGGGCGGCCAGAGCCCGGCGCTGGAGGTGGAGTATTCCCTCGCCAATCTGGTGCTGCCCTCCGCGCCCCTGCGCGTGACCTGGAGCGCCAAGCCCACCGGCGAACTCGCCGCCGCGCTGGCTGAACTCTTCGGCCCCAGCCTCAAGCTGCAGGGCAACGGCGACGTGAGCTACGGCGGCGATTTCCGCTCGGCCATGTCACTGCCCGAACTCGCCCTCGACCAGGGTGGCCAGAAGCTCACCATTGCGCCTTCCAGCGGCAGCCTCGCGGTTGGCAAGACTGCGCTGGCGGTCAATTGGGGCATCGACAAGCTGCTCACCCGTGGCAACGGCGAAGCCGTCGAACTGGGCAAGATCGCCCTCGACGTGGATCTGAAGAACCGCTATCTGGGTACCGGCTCATCGTCGCTCTCCATCGAGCGCATCGCCACCAGCCACGGCTCGGCCGAAGGCTTCCGCCACGCCACGCTGGTGACCGAAGACGGCGAGCGCCTCAACGCCCAGGTCACCGAGAGCCTGCGTGCCGCGTCCTTCGGCGGCGAGACGGTGAAGGATCTGACCCTCGAGATGGCGATCCGCGATCTCGACAAGCGCAGCATCGAAACCATCAGCCGCCTGTTTGGCGACACCTGCGGCCTGCAGAACATGACCGCGGACGAGGACGAGACCTTCCGCAAGGCCCTGCGCACCCTGATGACCCAGGGCTTCTCCTTCGGCATCCCCAAGCTCGCCGGCACGGTGGGCCAGGGCAGCCTGGACGGCAAGCTGATGGTCGAGGCCCGCAAGTCCATGTCGGCGTCGGCGCCGATCTCCCTGGCGAACATGCTCAAGGCCTCCGGCGAGATGGTGCTGAAGGGCAAGGTGCTGGATGCCGGCAAGCTGCAGACGATGCAGGCCATGGGTTTCACCCAGGGCCCGGACGGCAGCCTGAAGGGCAGCTTCGAGTACGCCGAGGGCGTGCTGCGCACCAACGGCCGGATCTTCGATGGCAGCGCCATGCAGGCCAGCCTGGGTGGCGCCGATCAGGTGCTCAACGCCTTCCTCGACAAGCCGAAGCTGGCCCGTAACGCCGCGCCGGCCCCCTCCCTGCAGGCGCCTGCGCCGATCATCGCCGACGAGGAGCCCGAAGTGGCGGAGGCCCAGCCCGCGGCGCCCGCCGCGCCTGCGCCCGTGGCCGCCCCGGCGGCCCAGCCGGCGGTGCTGCCGGTTCCGCCGGTGCCCCTCGCGCCGCCCGCCCAGCCGGGCGTGGCCGCGGCAGGCTGTGCCTCGGCCCGCCAGTGCCTGGTCCAGACCCTCGGCGCCGCCGCCCGGGAAGACACCGCTACCGTGTTCGCCGTGGCGGCCCGCATCGAGGAGCTGGGCAAGCCGGCGCTGGGCAACCGGGCCGTCTCGCGCAAGCTCAACACCGAAGGCCTGGAAGCCCTGAAGGCGGAAGACCCGGCGCGCGCTGCCGAGCTGTTCCGCAAGGGCCTCGCCGAGAACCCCCGCGACGTGGAGCTGGCCGGCAACCTGGGCTACGCCCTCGTCAAGGCCGGCAAGCCCCAGGAGGCCGCCGAAGTGCTGACCGCCGCCCTGCAGCTCGACCCGCGTCGCAGCTCCACCTGGACGCCGCTGGCCGAAGCGCTGGCCCTCTCCGGCCGCAAGGACGAGAGCCAGGCTGCGCTGTGGGTGGCCTACCAGTGGTCGGGCAACCGCGAGAAATCCCTCGCTTTCTACACCGACCGCGCCGAGAAGGAGCGCGCCACCCGCCCGGCGCTGGCCGACATGTACGGCACGGTGCTGGCCTGGGTGGCCGAAGGTCGCAAGCCCAGGCTGACGGTGAGCGCCGGCTGACCGACCTTGCCGCGGCCCCGCGCAGGGCCGCATCACCCCGGAAAGGGCTGCCGCAGGTGCGACAGCCCTTTTCTTCGTTCGGGCCGCGATGCTTGACGGATCACCCGTCCGGCATGACCATCCGGGCGAACTGTCGGCCGGGCGCGGGGTCAGAACAATCCGGGCCCCGCGGGGCCGCCAACCTTGCACAACACGGTGTGATGCCGGTATGAACGATCAACTCAAACTGAGACCCCTGGAGCGGGAAGACCTGCGCTTCGTCCACGAGCTGGACAACAACGAGACGGTGATGCACTACTGGTTCGAGGAGCCCTACGAGGCTTTTGTCGAACTCTGCGACCTCTACGACAAGCACATCCACGACCAGAGCGAGCGGCGCTTCATCGTCGAGCGCGAAGGCCTTCGGGTGGGCCTGGTGGAGCTGGTGGAGATCAACCACATCCACCGCCGGGCCGAGTTTCAGATCATCATCTCGCCTGATCACCAAGGCCGCGGCTATGCCACCCAGGCGACCCACCTGGCCATGGGCTACGCCTTTACGGTGCTCAATCTCTACAAGCTGTTCCTGGTGGTGGATGTGGAGAACACCCGGGCGGTGTCGGTTTACAGAAAACTCGGTTTCACGGAAGAGGGGATCCTGCGCCATGAATTCTTCGTCGATGGTGTCTATCGGGACGCCTATCGGATGGCGGCCTTTCAGCCCGACTACCTAGCTCAGCGGGGCTGAGATGGCCCGTCGTGCATTGCTGGGGGCGGTCGTCATGGCCTGGGCCGTGCTGGCGCTGGCCGCCCCGGTCCAGCCGGATCTGCCGCCCGCCCGGAAGGTGGCCGTGGCGGCCGGGGCCACCCAGGCGCTGTCGGGCAAGCTCAAGGGCTACCAGCTGGCCGATTACCTGATCCCGCTCGAGGCCGGCCAGTCGGTGGTGATGCAGCTCAGGACGAGCAACCCGAGCGGCTACTTCAATGTGGATGCCCCGGGCGCCACCGATGGCGCGATGTTCATCGGCAGCACCTCGGGCAACCGTTTCGAGACCGTTGCCCCGGTGAGCGGTGACTATCTCGTCCGCGTCTATCTGATGCGTAGTGCCGCCCGCCGCAACGAGCTGGCGCGCTACACCCTGTCGGTGCGGGCTGGCGCCCATCCGGGCAAGGCCGCGGCGAGCGACGCGCGAGTGGCGGGCACGCCCTTCCACGCCACCGCGTCGATCCGCTGCATGCTGGCCGGCGGCCAGCCGACCACCTGCGAGGCGGGCGTGATGCGCCGCGAGGCGGGTGCCGGCACGGTGCGGATCACCCTGCCCGGCGGGGCCGTGCGCCACGTGGCCTTTGCCGGCGGCAAGGCCGTGTCATCCGACGGCCCGGCCGGCCTTGAGGTGGAGCGTGCCGGCGACACGTCGGTGATCACCCTGGGTAGCGGCGACCGCTTCGAGATTCCCGACGCGCTGGTTACCGGCGGCTGAGCGCCTGCTGTTGATCGTGCGGCAAGCCCGCCCACCGGCCGCGGGCTGCGATAATCCACGCTTTGCCTTGCGGGCTCGCCCATGTTCTACGGCATCACCGACCTGACAACCTTCGTGCTGGGGACGATCTTCATCGTGCTCCTGCCAGGCCCCAATTCCCTCTACGTGATGACCGTCGCGTCCCGCTGGGGCGTGGCGGCGGGGTATCGCGGCGCCTGCGGGATCTTCCTGGGCGACCTGATCCTGATGATCCTGTCGGCCACCGGCGCAGCCTCGCTGCTGCAGGCCACGCCGGCGCTGTTCATGGGGCTGCGCTACGCCGGTGCGGCGTATCTGGTGTGGCTGGGGATCGGGCTGCTGCGGGCCGGGCTGCGCACCTGGCGGGGCGAGGCCGACACGGCGGCGCCCGTGGAGCCGCCGCGGGATGCATCCCATCCCTTTCGGGTGGCGCTGCTCATCAGCCTGATGAACCCCAAGGCGATCCTGTTCTTCGTGTCCTTCTTCATCCAGTTCGTGTCACCGGGCTACGACCATCCAGAGCTGTCCTTCCTCATCCTCGGGGTGATCGTGCAGTTCTTCAGCGCGCTCTACCTGTCGGCGCTGATCTTTGGCGGCACCCGGCTGGCGGAGGTCTTCCGGCGTCGGCGGCGCCTGTCGGCGGGGGCAACGGGCGGCGTGGGCGGGTTGTTCATCGGTTTCGGCCTGCGGCTGGCGGGGGCCGGGATGGGTTGAGCAGTCTGCCGGCAGCCCCGGCGCTGCCCAAAACAAAAACGGCGACAGGATTGCTCCGGTCGCCGTTTTTTTTGCGCTGCGATTCCGCTCAGAACGGCAGCTTCACCCCCGGCCACACGCCTTCAATGGCGCGGCGGAAGTCGGCCTGGATGCGCTCGATGGCGGCCTGGTTGTCGGCCTCGAAGCGCAGCACCACCACCGGGGTGGTGTTGGACGGGCGGGCGAGGCCGAAGCCGTCGGCGTATTCGACGCGCACGCCGTCGATGGTGAGGATGCTCTCGGCGCCTTCAAACTTGGCCTCGGCCTTGAGCTTGTCCACCAGCGCAAAGGGCTCTCCTTCGTTCATCTTGATGTTGAGCTCCGGCGTGCTGGTGGCGTTGGGCAGGCCCTTGAGCACCGGGTTTGCATCCGGCTGGCGGGAGACGATCTCCAGCAGGCGGGCGCCGGTGTAGAGGCCGTCGTCAAAGCCGTACCAGCGCTCCTTGAAGAACACGTGGCCGCTCATCTCGCCGGCCAGCGGGGCGCCGGTTTCCTTCAGCTTGGCCTTCACCAGCGCGTGACCGGTGTTCCACATGGTCGGCTTGCCGCCGCGATCCCTGATCCAGCCGGCGAGGTTGCGGGTGCACTTCACGTCGTAGATGATCTCGCCGCCCGGCACGCGGGACAGCACATCCTCGGCAAACAGCATCAGTTGGCGATCCGGGAAGATGATCTCGCCGTCCTTGGTCACCACACCCAGCCGGTCGCCATCGCCGTCGAAGGCGAGGCCGATCTCGGCGTCGGTTTCACGTAGCGCACGGATCACGTCGGCGAGGTTCTCGGGCTTGGACGGGTCCGGATGGTGGTTGGGGAAATTGCCATCCACCTCGCAGAACAGCTCCACCAGCTCGCAGCCCAGGCGCTTGAAGAGCTCGGGCGCCACCGCGCCAGCCACGCCGTTGCCGCAGTCTATCACCACCTTCATGGGGCGGGAAAGCTTCACGTCGCCCACGATCTTCTCGACGTACGCCGGCACCACGTTGGCGTGGGTGAGCTTGCCCGGCACGGCGGCGGTGACCAGGTCACCGTCGATGATGCGCTGGCGCAGAGCCTGGATCAGTTCGCCGAACAGGGTCTGGCCGCCGAGCACCATCTTCAGGCCGTTGTAGTCCGGCGGGTTGTGGCTGCCGGTGACGGACACGCAGGAGTTCGTGCCGAGTTCATACGCGGCGAAGTAGGTGAGCGGGGTGGGCACGCAGCCCACGTCCACCACGTCGACGCCGGCGGCGCGGATGCCATCGGCGAGCGCACCGGCGAGCTCGGGCCCCGACAGGCGGCCGTCACGGCCCACCGCGATGGCCTGCTGGCCACGGGCGACGGCTTCGGAACCGAGGGCGTGGCCGATGGCGCGCACGGCTTCGGCGGTCAGCGTCTTGTCGACGATGCCGCGGATGTCATAGGCCTTGAAGATCTCGGGGGCGGGGACGAACATGCGGAGGGCTCCGGTGCGGAAATGATGAAAAGTGGATTATACGCGGGCTGGATGTCAGCCCCGTGAGACGGGTTTGGCGGCGCGCCGTGGATCAGGTGAATTCCGTGAAAAAGCGCACGAGGCGCCGGGGCAGCCAGTCGAGCCGGCCGGGCCACGATCCGCTGACGAAACCCACGTGGCCGCCCTCGGCGGGTTGCTCCAGGCGCACGTGGGTCGAGACGTCCGCCGGGCCGGGCAGGTGGCGGGCGGGCAGGAAGGGGTCGTTTTTCGGGTTGATGACCAGCGTCGGCAGCCGGATGTCCTGCAGGTGGGGCTTGCTGGAGGCGCGCAGCCAGTAGTCGTCGGTGTCCCGGTAGCCGTGCAGTGGGGCGGTGACGAGGTTGTCGAACTGGTAGAGGTTGGCGGCCGCGCGCACCGCGTCGGCGTCGAACAGGCCGGGGTGGCGGGCCAGCTTGGCCAGCGCGCTCTCCTTGAGGGTGGCCAGGAAGTGACGGGTATAGACGCGGTTGAAGCCGCGCCCGAGGTTGTGTCCGGCGGCGGCGAGATCCAGCGGCGGGCAGACCGCTGCCGCGCCGTCGATCAGTTTCCTGGCGTCATCGCCCCGGGTGCCGAGCCACAGCAGCAGGGCGTTGCCGCCCAGGGACACGCCGACGGCAAAGCGCGGGACGTCGGGAAAGGCCGCGGCGATCCGTTCGAGGATCCAGCCGATCTCGTCGGCGTCGCCCGAATGGTAAGCGCGGGGTTTGAGGTTGGGCTCGCCTGAGCAGCCGCGAAAGTGCGGGACGACGCCGTTCCAGCCGAGATCTGCGAGGTGGCGCATCAGGCTGCGGGCGTAGGGCGAGCGGCTGGAGCCTTCCAGCCCGTGGAAGAGCACCACCAGCGGCGCGCCGGGGCGGCGGGGCAGCCAGTCGAGATCGATGAAATCGCCGTCGGGGGTGGTCCAGCGTTCGCGCTGGAAGGCGGGCATCGGGCCCTTGCGCAGCAGCGGCCAGATCGTCTGGGCGTGGCCGCCGGGCAGCCAGCGGGGCGCCCGGTAGGTGGAGTCGGTGGGCGACGGGCTCAATGGACGACGTGGGGGCTGTCGCTGCCGCGCAGGTTGTCCATGTCGGGGGCCGGCGAGGCGTGGTGCAGCACCATGCGCCAGCCGATGGCGCCACGGGTGAAGACGTTGGTGGCGATGATCGGCGGGTGCAGGCGGTGGTCGCCTTCGAGGTGCACCCGCTGATGCACGGTGTGCACCGCGGTCATCACGTTGAGCCACTGCACCGGCTGGGTGGGATGCACGATGATCCGGGTGCCGGCGGCGAAGAGCTGGCGCCAGGATTCACGGATCGCCGCGAGGCCCACGAGGCGGATGCTGCCCGGGTGGATGCAGACGACTTCCTCGTCTTCGGACCACACTGCCATCATGCCGTCGAGATCGGCGCGGGACAGGGCGGCGTAGAAGGCGGTTTCGGCCTCTTCGGGTGAGGTGAAGATCGGACTCGTCATGGGCAGTCAGGTGGGTTGGACGTGACACGGGGGCGTTGCCGCCCCCGTTGATATCAGCACCGCAGACCGGGTCAGTGGTGGCCTTTGGGCAGCTCGCCAGCGAACTTGTACTGGGCGCCGCAATACGGGCAGGTGGCCTCGCCTTCCGAGGTCACGTCGAGGAAGACACGCGGGTGGCGAGCCCACAACGGGGCGTCGGGCATCGGGCAGTGCAGCGGAAGCTGCTTGGCGGTGACTTCGATCGGCTTGGTTTTGTCCTGGTTTTCAGGCATGGAAATCTCCCTTGCTTAAATGTAGGCAAGCCAGTGTTGGTATTCGGGGGCCTTGCCGTTCACGATGTCGAAGAAGCGGGCCTGCAGCTTCTGGGTGATCGGGCCGCGCTTGCCTTCGCCGATGACGCGGCCGTCGAGCTCGCGGATCGGGGTGACTTCAGCGGCGGTGCCGGTGAAGAAGGCTTCGTCGGCGATGTAGATGTCGTCGCGGGTGATGCGCTTGGAGATCACTTCGAGGCCGAATTCCTTGGCAACCTGGATCACCGAGGAGCGGGTGATGCCGGTGAGCGCGGAGGCGATCTCGGGTTCGTAGATGGCGCCGTCCTTGATCACGAAGAGGTTCTCGCCGGCGCCTTCGGCCACGAAGCCGTTGGTGTCGAGGAGCAGGGCTTCGTCGTAGCCGGCTTCGGTGGCTTCCAGGTTGGCCAGGATGGAGTTGGCGTAGGTGGAGGCCAGCTTGGCGCGGGGCATGGTCACGTTGACGTGGTGACGGGCGAAGGACGAGGTCTTCACGCGGATGCCCTTCTCGAGGCCGTCTTCGCCGAGGTAGGCGCCCCACGGCCAGGCGGCGATGGCGACATGCACCGTGGCACCCTTGGTGGAGATGCCCATCTTTTCGGAGCCGTAGAAGGCGATCGGGCGCAGATAGCAGGATTCGAGCTTGTTGGCGCGCACGACTTCCAGCTGGGCTTCCATGAGTTCTTCCTTGGAGTAAGGAATGTTCATCATGTAGATCTTGCCGGAGTTGAGCAGGCGCTGGGTGTGCTCGGCGAGGCGGAAGATCGCGGTGCCGCTTACGGTGTTGTAGGCACGAACGCCCTCGAAGACCGACAGGCCATAGTGGAGGGAGTGGGTGAGCACGTGGGTGGTCGCTTCACGCCACGGCACGAGCTTGCCGTCGTACCAGATGAAACCGTCGCGGTCTGCCATCGACATTGTGGGGATCTCCAGCTGAATACAGAAAATTTAAGCCTTCGATTCTAGCGCATTCCGCAGGTCTGCGGACCGCCACCCCGAAGGGGGTAAAATAACAATTTTGCGTGCACGAGATGTCCATGAGGATCTGGAAGCCAAATGTCACGGTTGCAGCGGTGGTCGAGCGCGACGGGCGTTTTCTGGTGGTGGAGGAGGAGACCGAGGACGGGCTGCGCTTCAATCAGCCGGCCGGGCATCTCGATCGGGGTGAATCGCTGGTCAATGCCGTCGCCCGCGAGGCGCTGGAGGAGACCGCCCATGGGTTCCAGCCGGAGTTCCTGGTCGGCATCTACCAGTGGCCGCGGCCGGCGGGCGACATCACCTACCTGCGCTTTGCCTTTGGCGGTTCGATCACCGGCTTCGATCCGGAGCGCAAGCTCGACACCGGCATCGTGCGCGCGGTGTGGCTGACGCTGGACGAGCTGCGGGCGACCCGCGAGCGCCATCGCAGCCCGCTGATCCTGCAGTGCTGCGAGGATTACATGGCCGGGCGGCGTTATCCGCTGGATCTGATCCGGCACTACGACGCGTGATCCAGCGCCTCCGCCCGGCCGTCGCCGGGCTGGCGCTGATTGCCGCGCTGGCCCCGGGGCCGGTGCAGGCGGACGAGCAGGTGCTGATCTGCTACAACTACGGCTGTCTCGTCGAGGCCGAAGCGCGGTTTTCCGAAGCGCAGCTTGCCGAAGTGGCTGCGCGGTTGTTGCGGGCCGATTCGGCGGTGGCCGAGCGGGCGATCGTCGCGCAGGTGCTCGGGCAGCTTTATCGCTGGGCCGGCGAGCAGTTGCCGATCAGCGCCGACCGTCCCGGGGATTACCTGGATTTCGGCGAGAACGGCATGATGGACTGCATCGACCACGCCACCTCGACGACTCGGCTGCTGCTGATGCTCGAGGAGCGCGGCCTGCTGCGCTTCCATGCGGTCGATCCCGTCCGCCGGCGGGTGCGCTGGCTGGTGGCCCAGCATTTTTCGGCGGTGCTGCGCGAGCGCGGCACCGATGATGCGCCCGGTGAAGGGGCGCGTTTCGCAGTGGATACTTGGTTCGGGGAACATGGCGATCCAGCCGTGGTGTTGCCCCTGGAAGACTGGCTGGATGGAGAGGGACCAGATGTCTCGTAAGGAAAAAGTCGTCGTCGGCATGTCCGGCGGCGTGGATTCGTCGGTTGCCGCGCTGCTCCTCAAGCAGCAGGGCTACGACGTGGTCGGCCTGTTCATGAAGAACTGGGAGGACGACGATGACGACGAATACTGTTCCACCCGCCAGGATCTGGTGGATGTGGTGTCGGTGGCCGACGTGCTGGGGATCGACCTGGAGGTCGTGAACTTCTCGAAGGAATACAAGGAGCGGGTGTTCGCCGATTTCCTGCGCGAGTACGAAGCCGGCCGTACGCCGAACCCGGACATCCTGTGCAACTCCGAGATCAAGTTCCGCGCCTTCCTCGACCACGCGATGGCGCTGGGCGCCGACCGCATCGCCACCGGCCACTACGCCCAGGTGCGCGAATGGACCAACGACGGGCGCACCGAATTCCAGTTGATGAAAGCCGAGGACGGCACCAAGGACCAGAGCTACTTCCTGTACCGGCTCAATCAAGCCCAGCTGTCCAAGACCCTGTTTCCCATCGGCCACCTCTACAAGCGTGACGTGCGCAAGATGGCCGAGGCGGCCGGGCTGCACGTCTACGCCAAGAAGGATTCGACGGGCATCTGCTTTATCGGCGAGCGGCCTTTCCGCGAGTTTCTCGCGCGCTACCTGCCGGCGAAGCCGGGAGAGATCCGTACGCTGGAAGGTGACAAGGTGATCGGTCAGCACCAGGGCCTGATGTACCACACCGTGGGCCAGCGCAAGGGCCTCCAGATCGGCGGCATCAAGGGCAACCAGGACGACGCCGGCGAGCACGACGCGTGGTACGCGGCGAAGAAGGACGTGGCGAAGAACGTGCTGTACGTGGTGCAGGGCCACGACCATCCGGCGCTGCTGAAGGATCGGCTGGTCGCCGGCGAGCTGTCGTGGGTGTCGGGGCGTGAGCCGCGCACCAACTGGGTCTATACCGCCAAGCCGCGCTACCGCACGCCGGATGCGCCGTGCGAGATCGACGTGCTGTCGGGCGGTCGCGCCGAGATCGTCTTTGCCCAGCCCCAGTGGGCGGTGACGCCGGGGCAGAGCGTGGTGGTTTACGAGAGCCGGGTGTGCCTGGGCGGCGGGATCATCATGGAGTGATCCGGCTGTAGCTGGATGTGAAACGGGCGCCTTGCGGCGCCCGTTTTGTTTGATCGGCCAGCAATCTCAGGGATTCGAGGCCAGCCGCAGGGGCGGGTAGGCCCAGTTGCGCTCCCACGCGGCGCGCACCATGTTGGGGTACTCGGCACGGCCGAGGCTGCCGTTGTAGCGGCCCAGGGCGCGGAAGAGATCGCCCTTCTCGATGTCGAGGTAGTGGCGCAGGATCGTGCAGCCAAAGCGCAGGTTGGTGCGCATGTGGAAGAGGTTGGTTTCCTGGTTGCCGATGAGGCGCGCCCAGAAGGGCATCACCTGCATGTAGCCGCGGGCGCCCACCGGCGACAGGGCGTACTTCTTGAAGCCGCTTTCCACCTGGATGAGGCCCAGCACCAGCTGCGGGTCGAGCCCGGCGCGGGTGGCTTCGTAGTGCACCGCGCGCAGGAGCTCAGAGCGGGCGGTTTCGTCCGGGATGCGCTTGGCGAGGCGCTGGGACATCTCGGCCAGCCAGCGGGCCCGTTCGGGCGAGCGCTGGAAGCTCGGGTCGAGGGGCGCCTGATCCGCCACCGCGGCGTGCAGGGCGGCCTGCACGCTGGCGGCGAGGGGCTCGTACTGCTGGTTGCCGGCCTGCACCGACGCGGCGCCGCCGCCCAGCAGCAGGGCTGCGAGGCAGGTGCGGACGACGGAACGCAGGCGGCGCATCATCAGCCCTTCAGCTTGGCGATGACAGTGGTGCCGACATCGGCCACCGGCAGCTTGGTGGCTTCGGCGTCGCGACGGCCTTGATACTCGACCACGCCTTCCTTCAGGCCACGGTCGCCGATCACCACCCGGTGCGGGGTGCCGATCAGCTCGTTGTCGGCCAGGAGCGAGCCCGGACGTTCGTCCCGGTCGTCGAGGAAGGCGTCGATGCCGGCGGCGGTGAGCTGGGCATACAGCGCGTCGGCGGCTTCGCGGACGGCTTCGGACTTGGCGTAGCCCATCGGCACGATGGCGACCTGGAAGGGCGCGATGGCGTCCGGCCAGATGATGCCGCGGGCGTCGTTGTTCTGCTCGATGGCGGCGCCGAGGATGCGCGACACGCCGATGCCGTAGCAGCCCATCTCCATGATCTGCTCCTTGCCCTGCTCGTTGAGGAACTTGCAGTTGAGGGCTTCGGAATACTTGGTGCGCAGCTGGAAGATGTGGCCGACTTCGATGCCGCGGCAGATCTCGAGGGTGCCCTTGCCGTCGGGCGACGGGTCGCCGGCGACCACGTTGCGCAGGTCGGCCACTTCGGCTTCGGGGAAGTCGCGGCCGATGTTGACGCCGGTGAAGTGGTGGTCGTCTTCGTTGGCGCCGGTGACGAAATCGGCCATCACCGCGACGCTGCGATCCATCACCACGCGGCCGGCAAAGCCCACCGGGCCCAGGGATCCGGCGTTGGCGCCGAAGGCGGCGAGGATGGAGGCGGGGGAGGCGAAGGTCAGCGGGTTCTTGACGCCGGCGATCTTCTGGGCCTTGACCTCGTTGAGTTCGTGGTCGCCGCGCAGCAGGAGCAGCAAGGGCTGGTTGCCGGTGGACTCGTCGCCATCGACGACGATGGCCTTGACCATGGACGTGGCCGGCACCTTGAGGAAGGCGGCGAGTTCGTCGATGGTCTTGACGCCCGGGGTGTGCACCTTGGTGAGGGCGACCGCAGCGGCGGGGCGCGGCGTGGTGGGCGCCAGGGCTTCGGCCAGTTCGACGTTGGCGGCGTAGTCGGAATCCGGGCAGTAGGCGATGTCGTCCTCGCCGGTCTCGGCGATCACGTGGAATTCGTGGGAGCCGGTGCCGCCGATCGAGCCGGTGTCAGCCGCCACCGCGCGGAACTTCAGGCCCAGGCGGTTGAAGATGCGGTGGTAGGTGTCGTACATGTTGCGGTATTCACGCTGCAGATCCTCGAAGGAGCTGTGGAAGGAGTAGCCGTCCTTCATCGTGAATTCGCGGCCGCGCATCACGCCGAAGCGCGGGCGGATCTCGTCGCGGAACTTGGTCTGGATCTGGTAGAAGTGCTTGGGCAGCTGGCGATAGCTGCGCAGATCCTTGCGCACCACGTCGGTGATGACTTCCTCGTGGGTTGGCCCGATCACGAAGTCGCGGTCGTGGCGATCCTTGAAGCGCAGCAGCTCGGGGCCGTAGAAATCCCAGCGGCCGGATTCCTGCCATAGCTCGGCCGGCTGCACGGCAGGCATCAGCACCTCGATGGCGCCGGCACGGTTCATCTCTTCCCGCACGATGTTCTCCACCTTGCGCAGGGCGCGCAGGCCCAGGGGCATCCATGTGTAGATGCCGCCGGCGAGGCGTTTGATCAGCCCCGCACGCATCATCAGCTTGTGACTGATGACTTCGGCGTCGGACGGGGCTTCCTTGAGCGTGGAGAGGAAGAACTGGGAGGCACGCATGGGCGGATGTCCGTTACTAAAGAGAACTCATGATTTTAGCGTGCTTCTAAGGGATTGGCTGCGTCCAGTTTGCGATGCACCGATTTGGGGTTGCTTCTTTCACGGCGTGGGGAAATGTGGAAGAATCCAAGACAGTTCATGAATTAAAGGTTGCACCATGCTCGATCGTGAAGGCTATCGGCCTAACGTCGGCATCATTCTGGTGAATGCGCGCAACGAGGTTTTCTGGGGCAAACGGATACGAGAACATTCCTGGCAGTTTCCGCAAGGCGGAATCAAGCACGGCGAATCGCCGGAACAGGCCATGTACCGTGAGCTCTTCGAAGAAGTCGGCTTGAAGCCTGAGCACGTCCGCATCATCGGCCGCACCCGCGGCTGGTTGCGCTACGAGGTGCCCAAGCATTGGATCAAGCGTGAATGGCGTAACACCTATCGTGGTCAGAAACAGATCTGGTTTCTGCTGCGGCTGGTGGGGCGCGATTCTGACGTTTGCCTGCGTGCCAGCAATCATCCGGAGTTTGATGCCTGGCGCTGGAGCTATTACTGGGTGCCGCTCGAAGCGGTGATCGAGTTCAAGCGCGGGGTGTATCAGTCTGCGCTGCTGGAGTTGTCCCGCCTGCTGTTCCGCGACAGGCTGTTCGACATCCCTGAAAGCTACCGCCTCGCTGCGGCGGCGGTGGCACAGGCGATCTCCGACGTGCCGCGCTCGTCGTCCTGAACAAAAAACCGGCCTGCTTTTGCAGGCCGGTTTTTTGTTGGGCGGAAACTCCGCGGGCGGTGACCTGTCTCAGCTACCATACAAAAAAATCCGGTTTGGTCCGGAGCCGCCAGACGGCGCCGGTTTTCGCGTAGGGCAATGTGGGAGGAGACACCATGGAGCGCTTGCACTATCAACCGATCAAACAGTTCCGGGTCAGCGGCGGCAGTTGCGACATCACCGACGCCTGGAGCATGGCGAGGGTCACCCTCTCGTCGCCGGCCATCGAGGTGATGACCGACCTGAGGCGGATTCCCGCCGCCACCATCGACCAGGACACCAGTCTGGCCGAAACCAATCACAGCATGATCCTGCGCGGTGTGCGCCTGCTCTTCGTGACCGATGCCAACCGGCGCGTCGCCGGCATCGTGACGGCCAGCGACCTGCTCGGCGAAAAGCCGACCCGCGTCGCCCGCGAGCGCATGATGCGCCACGAGGAACTCACCGCCCGGGACATCATGGTTCCCACGGATGACCTCGATGCAGTGTCCCTGTCCGATGTGCTGCGCTTCGAGGTTGGCCATGTGGTTGCGACCCTCAAGTCCTGTGGCCGGCAGCACACGCTGGTGGTCGAGGACGGGCCGGACGGCAGCCGGGCGGTGCGCGGCATCTTCTCCGCGTCGCAGATCGCCCGCCAGATGGGCATCCCGCTCCAGACCACCGAAGTCGCGCGCACATTCGCCGAGATTGAAGCGGCCATCGCCAACTGAAATACAGCCTGTCTGCCGGGTTTTGGCCCGGCTGGCGGGGGAGTTGTAGAATCGCGTTTCTGCTCCCCCGAGGGTTTTCATGATTTCCGTCCCGTTTCGCCTGCCCGCCGGTCTTGTGCCGGCGGTGCTCGCCGGGCTGCTGATTGCAGCGCCGGCTTCGGCCCAGAGAACCGCACTCTTTGAGAACGAGCCCAAGTCCCCGTGGCAGGAGGTCGAGATGCCTTTCCCGGCGTATCCGACCGACGCCAGCCTGATTCCGCTCCAGGTCGGCCCGACCGCCACCGCGCGCTTCTTCATCGACGAAAAATCCCTCAGCCTGGCCGCCGATGGCGTCCTGCGCTTCACGCTCGTGGTGCGCACCCAGGGCGGTGCCGAGAACGTGACCTATGAAGGCATCCGCTGTGAGACGGTCGAGCGCAAGCTGTATGCGATCGGTCGCAAGCCCGGCGACTGGGTCGCGTCGCGCAATGTCGAGTGGCGTCAGATCGAGGAGAAGACGGCCAACCGCGTCCATGCGGCGCTGGCCAAGGACTATTTCTGTCCGCCGGGCGTCGTCCCTCCGGGCCTTGGGCAGATCATCGACTCCTTGCGCCGCGACGGCGGCGTGCGTTGAACATCACAAAAAAGATAGGTGGCAGGACATGCTTGACCAGTTGATCATCGGCTTCGACAAGGCGCTCCGCACGGTGTTTGCCAATGCGCACACGGTTCGTCCCACGCCGGGCGAGCAGTTGCCCGAGGCGGAGTTGTCTGACGAGGAAAAGCGTCATGCGGCGGCGCTGATGCGCGTCAATCATTGCGGCGAGATCTGTGCTCAGGCGCTCTATCAGGGGCAGGCGCTGATGTCGAAGGATGAGGGCATCAAGCGGGCCCTCGAATCCGCCGCCCACGAAGAAACCGAGCACCTGGCCTGGACCGAACGGCGGATCGCCGAGCTGGGTGGGCGCAAGAGTCTGCTCAATCCGGTGTGGTACACGGGTTCGCTGGCCATCGGGATGCTGGCAGCGCGGTTTGGCGACGGGGTGAATCTGGGGTTCCTGGCGGAAACCGAGCGTCAGGTCGAGTCGCACCTGAAGAGCCATCTGGACCGGCTGCCGCCGCAGGACCAGCGCTCGCGGGAGATCGTCGAGCAGATGAAGACCGACGAGGTGGCTCACGCCGAAACGGCGGTGCGCCTTGGCGCGATCGAACTGCCGATGCCGGTCAAGAGCGCCATGAAGGCGACCTCGAAGGTCATGACCGGGATCGCTTACTGGGTCTGATCGGGCGCCCGCCACGGGGCCTGTCGCGAGTGTGGCAGGGCCCGGGGCTGCATGAAACTGCCGGATCAGATCTCGACGATCTCCCAGGTGTGGGTGATCTCGGCCGTCTTGCCGAGCATGATCGTCGCGGAGCAGTACTTCTCGTAAGACAGCTTGATCGCGCGCTCCACCGAGTCGGGCTTGAGGTTGCGCCCCTTTACTGTGTAGTGGAAGGCGATGCGGGTGAACACCTTCGGGTCGGTCTCGGCCCGGTCGGCCTTGAGGCTTACGACGCAGTCGACCACATCCTGCCGGCTGCGCTTGAGGATCAGCACCACGTCAAACGCCGTGCAGCCGCCGGCACCGGCCAGCATCAGCTCCATCGGGCGCGGCGCAAGGTTGCGGCCGCCAGCCTCGGGGGCGCCATCCATCCCGACCAGGTGGCCGGAGCCCGTTTCGGCCAGGAAGGTCATGCTGTCGCCACCGGCCCATTTCACTACGCATTCCATATCTAGATCCTAAGCTTGTTCTTGTAAGAGCGGGATCGCCTGACGCCCGCAACGCCGGGATTGTAGCCGGCTCGCCGCGGCGTGGTGCGCTGCAGTATTTGTGCGCTGCAACATAAAGGTTGCTCCAGTTTGTAGCAGCAGGCCATCTGAATGCACTTGTCGTGCCTGGTTTTCGCTAAAAACCCGTGTCTTACCGGGGTTTTATTGAATAAGTAAAATTTATTTTTAGATCAAAAAAATTATACTGCAATGCACAAAAAACGCTTGCTCGCAGGGGTTGGCGTGGCCATAATGCAATCAGTCCAGTTGCTTTTGTAGCTTGAAGCGGCTGAAAGGTGTCTCCTCCACCCTCCTCCTTTGGTGTGGATTTAGCGCAGATCTCCCCGATCTGCGCTTTTTTTTATCTTCAGGTGGGGTTTGACATCAGTCAAAGTCGTGCGATACAATCCGCGGCTTTCCGAATTATAGTCGGTCCCGGTGTCGGGAAAAGTCTGAGGAATCTCCATGAAAACGTTTTCTGCCAAGCCGCATGAGGTCAAGCGCGACTGGTTCGTTGTTGATGCGACGGACTTGGTCCTTGGTCGGCTTGCTTCCCAAGTTGCGCTTCGCTTGCGCGGCAAACATAAAGCCATTTACACCCCGCACGTCGATACCGGTGACTTCATTGTCGTCGTCAACGTCGACAAGCTGCGTGTGACCGGCACCAAGGCCCAGGACAAGAAGTACTACCGTCACTCCGGTTACCCGGGCGGTATCTACGAAACCAACTTCACCAAGCTGCAGCAGCGCTTCCCTGCTCGCGTGCTGGAAAAGGCTGTCAAGGGCATGCTGCCCAAGGGCCCGCTCGGCTACGCCATGCTGAAGAAGCTCAAGTGCTACGCAGGCGCCGAGCATCCGCACGCCGCCCAGCAGCCCCAAGTACTCGCGATTTAACAGGAGCCGATAATGGCTGTGACTTACAACTACGGTACCGGTCGTCGCAAGTCGGCTGTTGCCCGCGTCTTCATGAAGAAGGGCACCGGCAACATCGTCGTGAACGGCAAGCCGGTTGATCAGTTCTTCTCCCGTGAAACCGGCCGCATGATCGTGCGTCAGCCGCTGGTCCTGACCAACTTCGCCGATCACTTCGACATCCTGGTCAACGTGACCGGTGGTGGCGAATCCGGCCAGGCTGGTGCCGTTCGTCACGGCATCACCCGTGCCCTGATCGACTACGATGCGGAACTCAAGTCCCCGCTGAAGAAGGCCGGTCTCGTGACCCGCGATGCCCGTGAAGTCGAACGTAAGAAGGTCGGCTTCCGCAAGGCGCGTCGTCGCAAGCAGTTCTCGAAGCGTTAATCGCTTCAAGCATCATCAAAAGGCCGCCTTCGGGCGGCTTTTTGTCATCTGGACGTAGTATCTTTCGGCAGCAAAGGCATCTGGCCGGCGTGTGCCGGCTGTTCATTTCCTGATTTGGGGGCGAGCATGATCAAGGTTGGTGTGGTGGGTGGAACCGGTTATACCGGGGTCGAGTTGCTGCGTTTGCTGGCGCAGCATCCGGATGTCGAACTGAAGGCGATCACCTCCCGGGGGGATGCCGGCGTTCCGGTTGCAAACATGTTCCCGAGCCTGCGTCGCCGGGTTGATCTGTGTTTCGTCGATCCCCAGGCGGCCGATCTCGGTTCGTGCGATGTCGTGTTCTTCGCCACCCCGAACGGGATCGCGATGCAGCAGGCGGCCGAGCTGGTGGCGGCCGGCGTGAAGGTGATCGACCTCGCGGCTGACTTCCGCATCTCGGACATCGCCGAGTGGGAGAAGTGGTACGGCATGAAGCACGCCTGCCCCGAGCTGGTGGCGGAGGCAGTGTATGGCCTGCCCGAAGTGAATCGCGAAGCCATCAAGAAGGCGCGCGTGATCGCCAATCCGGGGTGCTACCCGACGGCGGTGCAGCTTGGCTTCCTGCCGCTGGTCGAGGCGGGCGTGATCGAGCTCGACAATCTGGTGGCGGACGCCAAGTCGGGTGTTTCCGGCGCCGGGCGCAAGGCCGAAACCCACATCCTGTTCTCCGAATCTGCCGACAACTTCCAGGCCTATGGTGTTGCCGGCCATCGTCACCTGCCCGAAATCCGCCAGGGGCTGTCCCGCTTCGCCAATGCGCCCGTTGGTCTGACCTTCGTGCCGCACCTGACACCGATGATCCGCGGCATCCATGCCACGCTGTACGGCCGCATCAAGAAGGACGTCGATCTGCAGGCCTTGTTCGAAGAGCGCTTTGCCGGCGAGGCATTCGTCGATGTGATGCCGAAGGGCTCGCATCCGTCCACGCGCTCGGTGCGTTCGGCCAATATGTGCCGGATCGCGGTTCATCGTCCTCAGGGCGGTGATGTGGTCGTCGTGCTGTCGGTCATCGACAATCTGGTGAAGGGGGCTGCAGGTCAGGCGGTTCAGAACATGAACATCCTGTTCGGTCTGGACGAAACCGCCGGGCTGGGTCAGATCCCGCTGATGCCCTGAACTAAATACGAGTAATTTTGTCGACTATTTGATGCCCATGCCTTGACCGAGGCCTGGAGGCTGACCATAATCAGACGATAAATTTGAAGGAGTTGTTTCATGAATGCCGTAACCGAGACCCCCGTTCCCCTGGTTTTCACCGATAGCGCCGCCAACAAGGTCAAGGATCTGATCATTGAAGAAGGCAATCCCGACCTCAAGCTGCGGGTGTTCGTGACCGGCGGTGGCTGTTCCGGCTTCCAGTACGGTTTCACCTTCGACGAGATCCGCAACGACGACGACACCGTGATGGAGAAAGATGGCGTCATGCTGCTGATCGACCCGATGAGCTACCAGTACCTTGTGGGCGCCGAGATCGATTACACCGAAGGTCTGGAGGGCTCCCAGTTCGTGATCCGCAATCCGAACGCCACCAGCACCTGCGGCTGCGGTTCGTCCTTCTCTGCCTGATCTGGTTGTGCGGGTGCGCTGGCGTTAGCTGGCAGCACCACAAGAACAAGGCCCGTCATCTTGCGATGGCGGGCCTTGTTTTTTGGAGCGGCAGTCGCTGCGCTCAGTCGAGCTGAACGAACTTGCTCTGCTGGAGGTGGGCGATCTGGGTGGCGAGGGCGTCGGTCTGGTGGCGGAAGGCGCTGAGCGTGTTGCCGGTGAGCGCAGCAGAGTTGGGCAGGGTGACGGTGAGCGGATCCTGGTGCACGTTGTTGATGCGGAATTCGTAGTGCAGGTGCGGTCCGGTGGCCCAGCCGGTGCTGCCAACGTAGCCGATGGTGGCGCCCTGGCTGATCCGTGCGCCGGTCTTGATTTCGCGGGCGAAGCCGCTCAGGTGGCCGTAGGCGGTGGTGTATTTGTCCCGATGGCGCAGGACGATGAAGTTGCCGTAGCCGTTCTGCTGTCCGACGAACTCGACCACGCCATCGGCTGTGGCCTTGACGGCGGTGCCGTGAGGGGCCGCGTAATCCACGCCCTTGTGTTCACGCCAGGTGCCGAAAACCGGGTGAAGCCGCATCGAAAAACCGGAGCTGACCCGCGAGAACTCGAGCGGTGAGCGCAGGAAGCCTTCCTTGTGGCTTTTGCCGTCCTGGTTGTAGTACTCCTGGGTGCCGTTCGGATGGGTGAATAGGTAGGCCGAGTGGCGGGTGCCCTGGTTGATGAACTCCGCCGCGAGGATTCGGCCGGTGCGGATGGCGCGCCCCTGGTGGTAGGCGACTTCGTAGATCACGCTGAAGCGGTCGCCCCGGCGCAGGTCGGAGTGGAAGTCGATGTCGTCGCCAAAGATGCGGGATAGCTCCTCGGCCACGCTGTCGGGCAGGCCGGCGGTATCCATTGCGGCAAACAGCGAGGACTGGACTACGCCACTCTGCATGTGTACACGCGTTTCCAGCGGCAGGGCGCGCTGGCTGGCCTGGAGTTTTCCGTCGACCACTTCGACGGTCAGGCTGGTGTCGGCGCCGGGCGGGCAGATAGAGGCGGATTGCAGGCCGCCTTCGGCGGTGGTGGCGACGATGAGCGTGGCGCCCGGCCGGAAAGTGCCGGCTAGCTCACGCGTCAGTTTGGGGTTGTTAGCCTGTGCGGTGATGGCGCTGGATGAAACGCCCAGGCGGCGCAGTGCGCTGGCAAAGCTCTCGCCATTCTTGATGCGGTCTTCGCGGATGAAGGGGCGCGTATCGTCCCGGCGCACGACGGCAGGAACAGCGGTGAGTTGTTCGACGACGGTTTCTGTTGTCGTAGGAGCGGACGTGGCGCCCGGCGCTACTGCGATGGCGGCTGCCATGCCGATCGCGGAGCCGATGCCCGCGCTCAGCAGGCGCCAGGCCTTGGCCGGGTCGTCTGCACGAAGCTTTTTGAGATGCGCTAAAATTACCGACTTTTCTCCAAGCATCGGGCTTTCCAAGCAAAAACAAGCCGCGAAGTCTACCAAATAGTTCGCGACTTGGACTTGCTCGAGGACAAATATGACTGAAATCACTGCAGCGCTGGAGCTCATCACGCGCGGAGCCGACGAGCTCCTGATCGAAGCGGAGCTCGTCGAGAAGCTCAAGACGGGCCGCCCGCTGCGGGTCAAGGCCGGTTTCGACCCAACGGCGCCGGATCTGCACCTGGGACATACCGTTCTGATCAACAAGCTTCGCCACTTTCAGGAGCTTGGTCATCAGGTGATGTTCCTGATTGGCGACTTCACCGGGATGATCGGTGATCCGTCGGGCAAGAACACGACTCGCCCGCCGCTCACTCGCGAGCAGGTGCTCGAGAACGCTAAGACGTATCAGGAGCAGGTCTTCAAGATACTAGATCCGGCCAAGACTGAGGTGTGCTTCAACTCCAGCTGGATGGAGGCGCTCGGCGCGTCCGGGATGATCCGTCTGGCCGCCCAGCACACGGTCGCGCGGATGCTTGAGCGGGATGACTTTGCCAAACGTTACGCCGGGCAGCAGCCGATCGCGATTCATGAATTCCTGTATCCGCTCTGTCAGGGGTATGACTCCGTGGCGATGAAAGCGGATGTCGAACTCGGTGGCACGGATCAGCGCTTCAACCTGCTGGTTGGCCGCGAACTGCAGAAGCACTACGGCCAGGCGCCCCAGTGCGTGCTGACGATGCCGCTGCTGGAAGGTCTGGACGGCGTTAGCAAGATGTCCAAGTCGCTTGGCAACTACATCGGTATCTACGAGCCGCCCAACGAGATCTTCGGTAAGGTCATGTCGGTTTCCGATGACCTCATGTGGCGTTACTACGATCTGCTGTCCTTCTTGCCGGCGACCGAGATCCAGGCGCTGCGCCACTCGATCACCGAGGGGCGGAATCCGCGGGATATCAAGGTCAAGCTCGCCCAGGAACTGGTGGCTCGATTCCACGGTGCGGCGGCGGCGGTTGCGGCGCTCGAGGATTTCGAAGCGCGCTTCCAGCGGAATGCGATTCCCGACGAGATTCCTGAGGTTTCTGTTGAGGCGGGAGCGGATGGTCTGACCATCGCTGCGGTGCTCAAGCAGGCAGGGCTGACCGCGAGCACCTCCGAATCCCTGCGGATGATCGATCAGGGTGGGGTTCGTCTCGATGGCGAGAAGGTGTCGGATCGCGGTCTGGTGCTGGCGGCGGGGGTGGTCGTCGTGCTGCAGGTCGGCAAGCGCAAGTTTGCGCGTGTGTCGTTGGTTTGAATTAATTTCCCCAAACCTCTTGACGTCTTCTGATAGTTCTTTATAATTCGGCCCTCTTCGCAGCGCAGTTGTTCAGCGCGGTGTTGAGGGGGGTGGCCCGGTGGTGTTGGGTTGTTCTGGCGCAGTCAGGTGTTTGCAGCGAAGTTTAAAAAGATTTCGCGAAATGCTTGACGGAGCTGAAAGGCTCTGTATAATGCGCACCTCTTCGCTGCAGCGCGCAGCGGTTCTTTAAAAATTCGAACAACCGATAGGTGTGGGTGCTCGGTTTCGAGGCGGTGTTCTGGTTTATACCAGGGTGCCACAAGAAATTGAAGTATCTGCAGAAACGTCAGGTTTCTGGAGTTTTTGGATTGAACTTAAGAGTTTGATCCTGGCTCAGATTGAACG
>NZ_SSXU01000030.1 GCF_009469605.1 Zoogloea sp. 1C4
AGACCGAAAAACAATTGCTTTTCGGTCTCTCTCTTCTTTTGTCAGCGGTACTTGGATCTGCAAATGCTGTACTGAAACGCGTAACTTTCTTAGCGTGCTTTATTTTCCGTTTTCTGAGACGACCCCATGAAGGACGGAAAAGCCATTATCCTTGCGACTTCGCGCACGGCGCAAATTGCCCCTGGATCACCCATGACGTACGAACAACACCTGGACGAAGTCACCACCCTCATCTTTGAACGCTTCGGCCTCAGCGAAGACGCAGCCATCAAGCTGGTCATGCGCGCCCAGGCCGACGGCTATTTCAGCGGGCATGACGACGATCCCTCCATCTGCACCCAGCTGCGCGCCGAGCAGGACGCCAAGCGCGTGTTCAAGCAATACAGCAAGCCCGTCGCCGCCGCCGAACCGGCCAAGCGCCGCCCCGGCCCGCCCCGTCGCTGATCCCGCCCGGGGGCCAAGCCGGTGAGGCCAGTCGTGAGACGCCTTCTGTGGATGGCCCTGTGCGCTGCCACCGCGGCCTGCGCCGGGCCGATTCCAGGCACCGCCGGCCCGCGTCAGGTGATCATCGGTTTCGCTGAAACCACCGACTCCGCCGCCCCCGCCACCCTGACGAGCCTCGCGCACACCAGCCAGGTGGCGGTGAGCTTCGTGGCCGCGATCTCGCCCCGCAGCGCGGCCTACCGGCTTGACTGCCCGCCCGCCGACCCTGCCTGCGAAAAGGCCATCGCGGCCCTTCGGGCGCACCCCGGCGTCCGCTACCTGGAACCCGACCGGATAAAGGATTCCCGATGAAAGCCACGCTCCCCCTGGGCGCAGCCCTCCTCGCCCTCGCCGCCCTGAACGCCGTGCCGGCCAAGGCAGCCGAAACGCCCGAAGCCCGCGTGATCGTCAAGCTGAAGAGCGCCTCGCCCCTCAAGCAGATCCAGGCCGCCGGACGCGTCCAGACCCTCGGCCAGCGCATCGGCATCGCCGCCCAGCTGATCAACCAGCCCACGCCCGACACCCAGGTGATGCGCGCCAGCGGCATCAGCTCCGAAGCCCTCGCCGCCCGGCTGGCCCAGGAATCCGACGTGGCCTACGCGGTGCCCGACCGCATCAAGACCATCCGCGCCCTCCCCAACGACCCCCTGCTCAGCCACCAGTGGTATCTGCAGGCCGCCAGCAGCACCCAGCCCGCCGCCACCGGTGCCCAGAACGCCTGGAACCTGACCCCGGGCTCGGCCAGCGTGGTGGTGGCCGTGGTGGATACCGGCGTGCGCTTCGACCACGAAGACCTCGTCGCCAAGCTCCTGCCCGGCTACGACTTCATCGCCAACGATCTGCTCTCCGGCGACAGCGACACCGGCCGCGACGCCGACGCCAACGATCCCGGCGATTACCTCTCATCGGCCGATCTGGCCAACACCGCGCTGCGCACCCTGTGCAGCAACCCCGCCAGCACCCACGGCAGCTCGTGGCACGGCACCCAGGTGGCCGGCATCGTCGGCGCCGAAACCAACAACAGCCGCGGCATCGCCGGCATCGGCGGCGCCACCCGCATCCTGCCGGTGCGGGCCCTGGGCAAGTGCGGCGGCTACGACTCGGACATCATCGCCGGCATGCGCTGGGCCGCCGGCCTGTCGGTTTCCGGCGCGCCCGCCAATCCCAACCCCGCCAAGGTCATCAACCTGAGCCTCGCCGGCAGCGGCAGTTGCAGCGCAGCTTACGCCGACGCCATCGCCGAGATCCGCGCCGCCGGCGTGCTGATCGTCGCCGCGGCGGGCAACGAGACCGGCGCCGTCGAAGAACCCGCCAACTGCGCCGGCGTGCTCGCCGTTGCCGGCATCCGCCATGCCGGCACCAAGGTCGGCTACTCCAGCTACGGCAGCCAGGTCGGCATCAGCGCTCCGGCCGGCAACTGCGTGAACGTGGGCACCGGCCAGCCGTGCCTGTATCCCTTCATCAACACCATCAACCTCGGCACCACCGTTCCCACCAGCAACGGCTACACCGGGATCAATGCCGTGACCATCGGTACCAGCTTTGCCGTGCCGCTGGTGTCCGGCTCCGCCGCTCTGATGCTGGCCGCCAACCCGGCCCTCGGCGAAGCCGAACTGGCCCGCCGCATCAAACTCACGTCCAATCCCTTCCCGACCGACAGCAGCCTCCCCGCCTGCCCCACCGTCACCACCGACGGCCAGTGCAACTGCACCACCGCCACCTGCGGCACCGGCATGTTGAATACCGCCGCGGCCGTCGCCGCCGCCCTCGACGGCAACGCGCTCAATCCCACCGTGGTCATCAGCCTGCCCGATTCGCCGGTCAAGAACACCAGCCTCAGCCTGAGCTCCGGCAGCAGCAGCGCCGCGGCGGGCGCAAGCCTGGTGAGCTGGCACTGGGTCCAGCTCGCCGGGCCGGCTACCGGCAGCTTCGGCGCCGACACCCCCAGCACCACCTTCACCGCCCCCGTTGCCGGCGACTACATCCTGCGCCTGGCAATCACCGACAGCGCCGGGCGCACCGGCGTCCAGGACGTCACCCTCAGCGTGCTCGATGCCGCGCCCAGATCCAGCGGTGGCGGTGGAGGCGGCGCCCCTGACCTCACCAGCCTCGCTGGCCTTGCCACGCTGGCCCTGCTGGCCCACCGCCGCCGGCAGCATGCCCACCCGGCCCAGCCATGAAGCGACGCCCCGCCCTCCTCCAGCTCTCCCGCGAACACCACGCCGCCCTGGTGCTCGCCAAGCGCATCGCGTCAGCCGACAGCGCCGACGCCGTCGCCACGCAGATGCGCAGCACTGCCGACCTCTTCGCCCGCGAGTTGGAGCCCCACTTCCAGGCCGAAGAGACCGATCTCCTGCCCCGCCTGGTCGCTGCCGGCGAAACAGCGGTCGTCGAGCAGACCCTCGCCGAACATCGCCTGCTGCGCGATCTCGCCGCCCGCATCGCCAGCGGCGACACCGCCAGCCTCAAGCCCTTCGGCGTCGCCCTTCACGATCATGTCCGCTTCGAGGAACGGCAGCTCTTCGTCACCGCCGAAGCCACCCTCCCCGCCAGTTATCTCGACACCGCCGACTAAGCGGCCCCGCCTCGCGCCCCACCCCGAAAGGGCTTGCATGAAAGACTGTTTATTTATACAGTCAACCCATGCAAGCCGTCCAGCCTATCGCCTTCGCCGAACTCTACGCCCGGTCGTGCTTCAGCTTCCTCACGGGCGCATCCCACCCGGAAGAGCTGGTCGAGCAGGCTGTCGCCCACGGCTACGCGGCTCTGGCGATCACCGACGAATGCTCCATGGCCGGCATCGTGCGCGCCTGGTCTGCATGGAAGACGCTGCCCGAAGGCACCCTACACCTCATCATCGGCACCAGCCTCCACCTTGCCGACGGGCCTGAACTCGTCCTCCTCGCCACCGACCGGGCCGCCTACGGGCGGCTCTCCAGCCTCATCACCCGCGGCCGTCGTGCGGCCGACAAGGGCAGCTACCACCTCACCCGTGCCGATCTGAACAGCGGCCTCCCCGGCTGCCTCGCCCTGCTGGTACCGCCGGACGACACGTCGCCCGGCCCGGCCCTCGCCGACGACGCCCGCTGGCTGGCGGCGTGCTTTCCCGGCGATGCCTGGCTCGCCGCGCCACTCCTGCTCGGGCCGGATGATCGCGCGCGCAGGGCGTGGATCGCCGATGCCGCAGCCACCGCCGGCATCCCGGTCGCCGCCACCGGCGCCCCGCTGATGCACGACGCCAGCCGCCGGCGCCTGGCCGACGTGCTCACCGCCCTGCGCCACCGGGTCACCCTCGAGGAAGCCGGCTACCGCCTCGCCGCCAACGCCGAGCGGCGGCTCCAGCCCATAACCACCCTTGCCCCTCGCCATCCCCCCGAATGGCTGGCAGAAACCATCGCCATTGCCGGCCGGTGCAGCTTTTCCCCGTCTTCCCTGTGCTACGAATACCCCGAGGAGATCGTCCCGCCCGGCGCCACCCCCATCGCCCATCTGCGCGAACTGGTCCGCCAGGGGCTGGCGCGTCGCTACCCGGCGGGGCCCAACTGTGCCGATCAAGTTCCGCCCAAGGTCCGCGCCCAGGCCGAAGCCGAACTCGCCCTGATCGCCGAACTCCGCTACGAAGCCTTCTTCCTCACCGTCGAAGACATCGTCCGCTTCGCCCGCAGCCAGGGCATCCTTTGCCAGGGCCGCGGCTCGGCGGCCAACTCGGTGGTGTGCTACGCCCTCGGCGTCACCGAGGTCAATCCTGCCCAGGCAACGTTGCTCTTCGAGCGCTTCATCTCCCGGGAACGCAACGAGCCCCCCGACATCGACGTGGATTTCGAGCACGATCGGCGCGAGGAGGTCATCCAGTACATCTACCGCAAATACGGCCGCGACCGGGCCGCCCTCGCCGCCACGGTGATCCGCTACCGCCCCAAGAGCGCCCTGCGTGACGTGGGGCGGGTACTGGGCTTCGACCTGGGCCAGCTCGATCAGCTCTCCCGGCGCCTCGCCTGGTGGGACGGCCGTCAGGTGGCCCCCGAGCGCATCCTCGAAGCCGGGCTCGACCCCGCCAGCCCGCGGGTACAGCTGCTCCTCGATCTCGCCAACCAGCTCGTCGGCTTTCCCCGGCATCTCTCCCAGCATGTGGGTGGTTTCGTGATTTCCCGCGGGCCGCTGGCCGAACTCGTGCCGGTCGAAAACGCCGCGATGGCAGATCGCACAGTCATCCAGTGGGACAAGGACGACCTGGAAGCCCTCGGCTTGCTCAAGGTGGACGTGCTCGCCCTCGGCATGCTGTCGGCCATTCGCCGCAGCCTGGCGCTCATCGGCCAGTGGCTGGGCCGGCCCTTCGGCGTACCCGACATCCCCCGCGAAGTACCCGCCGTCTACGACATGCTGTGCGAAGCCGACGCGATGGGCGTGTTCCAGGTGGAATCCCGCGCCCAGATGAGCATGCTGCCCCGCCTGCGGCCTCGCCGTTATTACGATCTGGTGGTGGAAGTTGCCATCGTGCGCCCCGGCCCCATCCAAGGCGGCATGGTTCACCCCTACCTTGCAGCCCGCGACAAGATCGCCCGCCAGGAGGAAATCGACTACCCACGGCCCGAGATCAAGCCCGTGCTCGAACGCACCCACGGTGTGCCGATCTTTCAGGAGCAGGTGATGCAACTGGCCATGGTGGCCGCCGGCTTCACTGCCGGCGAAGCCGACCAGCTCCGACGGGCCATGGGCGCCTGGGGCCGCAAGGGCGATCTGCTGATCTACCAGGACAAGCTCACCGCCGGCATGCTGGCCCGCGGCTACAGCCGGGATTTTGCCGACGCCCTGTGCCGCCAGATCCAGGGTTTCGGCAGCTACGGCTTTCCGGAATCCCACGCCGCCAGCTTTGCGCTGCTGGTTTATGTGTCGGCCTGGATCAAGCGTTTTCATCCCGCCGCCTTCCTGTGCGGCCTGCTCAACAGTCAGCCAATGGGCTTCTACGGCCCTTCGCAACTCATCCAGGACGCCCGCCGGCATGGGGTGGAGATCCGTCCCGTCGATGTGCAGGCCAGCCACTGGGAATGCACCCTCGAACCCTCCGCCACCGACGCCGCCCAGCCCGCCGCCCGGCTCGGGCTGAGGCTGGTCAAAGGCTTCGGGCCGGACGCAGCCAGACGCATCGTCACCGCCAGGGCGGGCAGGCCTTTTGCCTCGGTGGACGAACTCGCCCGCCGGGCCCGGCTCGCCACGGCCGACCTGCGCACCCTCGCCTCCGCCGGCGCACTGGCAAGCCTGGCCGGTCACCGCCGCCAGGCCTGGTGGGCCGCCGCAGGCAGCCAGACCGCTCCCGGCGTACTCCACGAAGCCCCGATTCCCGACGCCCCGCCCGCCCTGCCACCACCCGCCGAAACCCACGACATCGTTGCCGATTACGCCCGGCTCGGCTTCAGCCTGGGTCGCCATCCTCTGTCCTTCCTGCGCGGCATGCTCAGCGCCGAGCGCTTCCTCAGCGCCGCCGAGATCGCCGACTGCCCCGACCGCAAGCTCGCCCGCTGCGCCGGCATCGTCACCTGCCGCCAGCGTCCAGGCACGGCCAAGGGCACGATGTTCGTCACCCTCGAAGACGAAACCGGCTGGGTCAATGTGATCGTCCGTCCCGAGCTCCTCGAAGCAGAGCGTCGCATCCTGCTGGGCGCCAGCCTGATCGGCATCTACGGCCAGATCGCCCGCCAGGGCAGCGTCGTACACCTCCACGCCAAGCGGGTTGTCGACCGCTCACCCATGCTCGGCCGCCTCACCACCCGCAGCCGCGACTTTCATTAAGCGACACACGTCACAATTCACACAACATAAGCCTGCCCACTACCATGCGTGATGCCTACAATCACGCCTGCCCGGATTCACCCGAATTCACACTTCAGCCGCCACGCCCATGCACCGCCAGGCTGAAGCGTTACCACCAACCCGGATACCAGCATGGTCTGGCTCGACAATTCGCGGATCATCGCCATCTTCGCGGTGGTCGTCCTGCACGCAGCCGTCAGTCCGGTGGTGGACACCCCCTTCGGCTCAACCGACTGGTGGGCCGGCAACCTGATCAACGCCTTCAGCCGCTGGTGCGTACCGGTCTTCGTGATGATCAGCGGCGCCCTGCTCCTTGCGCCCGGCAAGACCGAGGGCGCCGGCACTTTTTACCGCAAGCGCGCCGCCCGCGTCCTTGTGCCCCTGCTGTTCTGGTCGGCTTTCTATCTGCTGTGGGTGTTCATCAAGGGCAGCCTGAAGGGCAATCCGCCGGGCGCAGCCGCCCTGCTTCACCGCATCGCCATCGGCGAGCCCTACTACCACCTGTGGTTCCTCTACATGCTGGTGCCGCTGTATCTCGTAACGCCCCTCCTCTGCCAGATCGTTGCCCGGACAACGCGGAAGCAGCTGACGTGGCTTGTCGCGCTGGCCTTCGTCCTCGCGGCCCTCAATGCCATCGACGCCCGCCTCTCGCCCCGGAGCAGCACCTTCTTTCCCGCGTGGTTCCTGTCGTACGTGCCGTACTTCCTCCTCGGTCACCTGATCGCCACCGACACGCGAACCCCGTCCCCGGCCCTGCTGTGGAGCACCCTAGTGGCCTCGGGTCTCCTCACCGCCGTCGGCTGCCACGCGCTCGCCACCCGCGCCGGCCTCCAGACCGGGCTGTACTTCTACGACTACCTCAGCCTCACCGTCATTCCGATGGCGGCAAGCTGCCTCTATCTGCTCAAGTCCCGCAGCCGGCCCCTCGCCGGCAGGCACACGCGCCAGCTATCCGGCCTGACGATGGGCGTCTATCTGATTCACCCCCTCGCGATTGAAGTGCTGCAGCGCATCGGTTTCGGCCCGCTGGATTACAACCCGGCGGTGGCCATCCCTGCGGTGGCGGCTTTGGCCTTCCTCGCCGCCCTTGCCACCTCCGTCGCGATCAGCCGCCTGCCCTACCTGCGGCGGACAATCTGATCCATTCCGCAGAAGAACAGGCATCTTCATGCATCGCTTCCGTGATCCGGCAGCCCGCTGATCATTCCCATCCGGGCACTGGAGGCCGCGTGCAGGAAACGTAAAGTTTGTTCATGCCGGCGCCATCCCTGCTCTAAACTCCCGTCCGTGACCCCGCTGCACCTCCTGACCGTCCTTCAACTGCTCATCATCGGCAACCTGCTGGCGATGGCGATGGTGCTCGCCTACGAAAAACGGGCAAGCAGCCGGGGGCCGGTAAGGCTGTTCATCCTGAGCAAGCTGCTGCAGGCCACAGGCTGGACCCTGATCTGCCTGCGCGGAACCATCCCGCTCGTGCTTTCCGCCCACGTCGGCAACCCGCTGATCATCGCCGGCTTCGCACTGGAAGTCGGGGTGCTGGTGATCCCTTGGCGAATCCGCACGCCGGTCAATGCGCTGCTTGCCATTCAGGTGCTGGCGGGCTGCCTTCTGCTATGGGCGCTCGGCACAACCCCCGGCGCCCTGGTGACCATCTCGGGCTCGGTCGTCGCCACCATCTACGCAACCGGCGGGATCACGCTGCTCCGCGACCGGAGCACCTCGCGGGTCCAGAAACTCACCGGCATCCTGTTTCTGATCTTTGTCCCCGTCATGCTGCTGCGGGTTGCCCATTCGGCAAGCACCGGTGCCGGGCTACTCAACACGACTCATGTCCAGTCGATCACCTTCGTCGTCCAGTTCAGCTTTCTGCTGATCGGCACACTCGCCTTCCTGCTCCTGATGAAGGAAGCCGACGACCAGCTGCTGAACAAGAGCGAGGCACGCGAACGCGAACGCCTGCTGCTCCAGAGCCAGTTCATGGACATGCTGACCCACGAACTTCGCGCCGCGCTCTCCGTCGTCAGCATGTCCGGCAGCTCCCTCCGCCATCAGCTGACCAGCCAGCCGCCCGAAGTGCTCCGGCGCCTCGACTCCATCCAGATGGCGAGCGATGCGATGCGCGGGGTGATCGAACGCTGCATCCAGCTTGCTCGCCTGGACCGGGACGACCAACCCGTCCTTTGCGAAGACTGCACACTCTCCGAGGTGATCGACGCGATCAGGCCACGCCTCAAGAGCGGCGCAGACCGCCTCGACATCGCGATTCCCGCCGAGAGCCGGATGTGGGCCGACCGTCAACTGGTCACGATCATGCTCGAAAACCTGCTCGACAACGCCCTGAAGTATTCACTGCCGGGTTCCCGCATCCAGGTTGAAGCCCAGACCACCGCCGACGACGCCGGCCATCCCCAGACCACCCTCCAAATCCGCAACCTCGCCAACACCGCCGGCCTGCCCGACCCCGAACAGGTGTTCCTTCGCTACTATCGCGGCCCCGAAGCCCACATGCACACGGGCACCGGCCTCGGCCTGTATCTCGTCCGCACCCTCGCCCGCGTCCAGGATGGCGACGTCGGCTACCGGGTCGTCGGGGACGCCACCGTCGAATTCAGCCTCCGCCTTCCCGCCACGCCATGACTCACGAAATCATCATCGTCGAGGACTACGGCATCCTGCGGGAAGAGCTCACCTACTTCCTCAACCTTCACGGCTACCAGACCAGCGGCGTGAATTGCGGGCTCGCCCTGGACGACTGGCTGATGGATCGCGGCCGGCCACCCGACATCGCCATCATCGACCTCAACCTACCCGGCGAGGACGGCCTATCCATCTCGCGCCGGCTCCGGCAGGCCTATCCGCGCATGGGGCTGATCATCCTCACCGGACGAAAACTGCCCGCCGACCGGATCAGCGGCTACGACTCCGGTGCCGACATCTACCTCAGCAAACCCATCTCCGGCGAAGAACTGGTCGCCGCGCTCCGCAGCCTCCAGCGCCGGCTGCATCCCGAGCCCAAGCTGGTCTGGCGCCTCGCCAGGCAATCCTGCACGATCACCAGCCCCCGCGGCACATGCAGCATCCTCTTGCCCCTTGAAAGCGCCATCCTCTGCGCCCTGGCCGCCAGCATCGCCCGGACCGTCGACTCCAGCCAGCTCATGCTGCTGTGCAACGACAAGGCCGCCGAACTCGAAAAAAATTACCTCGAAGTCGCCATCAGCCGTCTGCGACGCAAACTGGCGCCCCTCCAGCCCGATCTCGACTTCCCGCTGATCCGGGCCATCCGCGGAAAAGGCTACCAGCTCCTCATTCCCCTCGAGATCCACTGATCACCCGGGGCTCAAGCGCCCGCGACCACCGCCCTCCGCGCCTCAAGGCAGCCCGCAAGGTTTTGACAGGAATAACCATGCGAGCCGCGTAGGATAAAAGCCTACATCCATGAGACACGAATCCCCACCGGCTCAAGCAGACGGGCTCGGGTAACCGGGGTACGCACATGACCACCTGGGAAGACGACTTAGGCATTGGCTATCCCGCACTCGACTCCCAACACAGGCAACTGATCCTTCTCGCCACCAGAGCCTGCCTGAAGATCGACTCCGACACCCGGCTGGCCGACGCCGACATCAAGCACCTGCTCCTTGATTTTGCCGCGTTCGTCGCCCACCACTTCTCCTGCGAAGAGCGCCTCCTGGCCCGACTGAACTATCCGGCACTGGAAAACCACGCCCGCAACCACGCGAAATTCACTGACAACCTCATTTCGTGCATCGCCCGGATCGACACCCAGTCCGTAACGTGCAGCGAGCTGTGCGTCCTCCTCGAAGACCGCCTGATCCATCACATCCTCGTCGAGGATGCAGCCCTCCGGCCCTTCCTGAGCGCGCTTCCCGACTGGATGAAAACAGGCACATCCGACCCTCCCAGAGCGCCTTGCCCGACACATCTGGAAACGCCGGAGTTGACCTGGATCGGGACGCCCCGGTCGGCGAACCAAGGCCACGGTGAACGAAAAATCGCCAGTCAATGAGACTGGCGATTTTTTTGACTCCTGCAATCAGATACTGCAGGCCAACAATGCTCCCATCAGCAACGACCTGTTCGTACCCAAGTGGACAACAAAAAAGCCCTTGATTGCTCAAGGGCTTCTTCGTAGTTTGTGGCGGAGAGTGAGGGATTCGAACCCTCGATGCAAGTTTTAGCTCGCATGCTCCCTTAGCAGGGGAGTGCCTTCGACCTCTCGGCCAACTCTCCGCAACAGCCCGCCATTATAGGTAAGAGCGGACTGCCTGTCAAATCAAGAAGTGGCCTGATCGAGGCCGAATGCGCGATGCAGCACGCGAACGGCCAGCTCGAGGTACTTCTCGTCGATGGCGACGGAAATCTTGATTTCGGAGGTGGAGATCATCTGAAGATTGATGCCCTCTTCCGCCAGGGTACGGAACATGCGCGATGCAACGCCCGGGTGGGAGCGCATGCCGACGCCGACGATGGACACCTTGGCCATCGTGCGGTCGCCCTTGATCTCGCGGGCGCCGATGTGGGTCTGCACGCCTTCGAGGATCTTCATCGCCTTGTCGTAGTCGGGGCGATTCACCGTGAAGGAGAAGTCGGTGGTGCCATCGTGGCCGACGTTCTGGATGATCATGTCCACATCGACGTTGGCATCCGCCACCGGGCCGAGGATCTGATAGGCGATACCCGGCTTGTCGGGAACGCCCAGCACGGTGATCTTGGCTTCGTCACGGTTGAAAGCAATGCCGGAGATGATCGGCTGTTCCATGTTCTTGTCTTCCTCAACGGTAATCAGGGTGCCCTCGCCTTCCTCCTGGAACGAGGAGAGAACCCGCAGCTTGACTTTGTACTTGCCGGCAAATTCCACCGAGCGGATCTGCAGCACCTTGGAACCGAGGCTGGCCATTTCCAGCATCTCTTCGAAGGTGATGGTGTCCAGCTTGCGTGCTTCCGGCACGACGCGGGGATCGGTGGTGTAGACACCATCCACGTCGGTGTAGATCTGGCACTCGTCGGCCTGGATCGCGGCGGCAAGCGCCACACCGGTGGTGTCGGAACCGCCACGACCAAGCGTGGTGATGTTCCCGACCTCATCGACACCCTGGAATCCGGCCACGACCACCACGGCGCCCGCATCGAGATCGCAGCGGATGTTGTCGCCGTCGATATCCAGAATGCGTGCCTTGGTGAACGAACTATCGGTTAGGATACGCACCTGGCCGCCGGTGTAACTGCGGGCCTTGATGCCGATTTCTTCGAGGGCCATGCACAGCAGACCAATCGTGACCTGCTCGCCGGTGGAGATCACCACGTCGAGTTCACGGGGGCTGGGGTTAGCGCTGACTTCCTTGGCCAGTGCGATCAGACGGTTGGTCTCGCCGCTCATCGCGGACAGGACGATCACCATCTTGTGCCCCTGGGCATGGAACTTCGCGACCCGCTTGGCCACGTTCTTGATCCGTTCGGGGTTGCCGACGGAAGTGCCGCCATATTTCTGAACTATGAGCGCCATCTTGACTTCTAAGAAGATGAGGATGTGGAAAGCGCGTGATCTTAGCGGATAACGCGAACTCTTGCAGCTTTGACGCAGTGCCGGCTACTACCCGGGGGCGGGTGTGCATCTCGTCACAAAGAATTCGTGTGGTAAACCCTAACCCATCCAAATATACCGTTGTATGTGTTGCGAGTAGTGATCTATACTTTCCGACATATAACGAAAGTTATAGCAGACAACAGCAAAACCGTTGTTAATAACGAACAGAGTCAAACCCTTGAGGAACAAAGAGATGAAAACCACCGAAAAAGTTGATGTCCGTGAAATCCGCCGCAAGCTGGGCATGAACCAGTCCCAGTTCTGGTCCAAGATCGGCGTGACCCAGAGTGGCGGTTCGCGCTATGAAAGCGGCCGCAACATCCCCCGTCCGGTTCAGGCGCTGCTCCGTCTGGTGCACATCGAACAGGTCGATATCACCAAGATCAAGAAGGACGACGTCGAAGTGGTCGAGTACCTGAAGGCCACCAACCCCGAGCTCTTCAAGACCCTGAAGAAGGAAGCCCGTGCCAAGCGCAAGGAACGCGTTTCGCACTGAGCAGCCGGCGTAGCAGTACTCAAGGGCTGACCGTCACGGTCAGCCCTTCCCCTCGCAGCCTGTCACGTATCTGGCTGGCGATCGCATCAAGCTCCTCCGGCGTGAGGCGCTGCAGATGCACGGCCTCCGGCTGATACGACGGTCGCGCGACGCCGTACAGCAGCACGCCCTTCAGCCCCGCTGACGGGTCGTTTTTGCGCGCCTGCTGCAGGGCGTATTCCAGCATCGCCAGGTAGTTTCCGATCTGATCCTGCGATGGCCGAGCGCCATCCCAGGCGAACACGCACGTCTGTACCCATGTCGGGCACAACGACATGCACAGCGCCAGCCGCCGGGCATGGGTCCGCGGGTCCACATCAATCCCGTTGATGCGCTGGATGTCGTCCGCCGTCCCGGCATCGAACTTGAACCACACCTCGCCCCCCGCCAACGCCAGCCGCTTCAGCGCCGCCTGCACATAGGGCCGGTCAATCAGGCTTCCATTGGAGATGAGCCGCACCGGCACCGCCGCGAGGCCGGCCTCGTCCCGAGCCGCGATCACCCGTTCGACGATTTCGTCGAACGCCTTGCTGCTGGTGGGCTCGCCGTTGCCCGAGAAGGCGATGTCACGGATCACCCGCGCATCTGGCGGCACGTGCTCTTCCATGAAACGCCCGCTGCACAGCTCCGCCAGAAACCCGCGCAGTTCTGCCTCCAGCAGCGCCACGTCGATCTCGGGCGCCGCACCGCGGACCAGCCCGGGCACCTGACAGTAGGCGCAGTGCCAGTTGCAGGCATTGTTGGGATTGAGGTTGATGCCCACCGACACGCCGCCCGCCCGGCGCGACACCACCGGATACACGTAGGTCAGACTGCTGAAACTGCGGTTGTGATCGGTGACCGTGAGCATCTGCCCGGGGGTTTTCATGGTGCTGTCCAGCTGTAAAAACGAGGTGCGTATAATACGGGACCTTTTTTCCTACCCGGAGCCTTGCGCCCGGAGCATCCATGCAGATCACGCGCCGCCTTGAATTCGACGCCGGCCACCGGATTCCCGATCACGCCAGCCAGTGCCGCCACCTCCACGGGCACCGCTACGCGCTGGAGATCACCCTGTCCGGTGACATCATCCGCGCCGACGGCCTGCCGGCCAACGGCATGGTGGTGGATTTCGGCGACGTGAAGGCCATCGCCAAACAGCACGTGGTGGACGTGTGGGATCACGCCTTCCTCGCCTACCGGGGCGACACCGCGGTGGTGAACTTCCTCCAGGCCATCCCCGGCCATAAAACCGTGCTCCTCGACGTGGTGCCCACCGCCGAGAACCTCGCCGTCGCCGCCTTCCGCATCCTCGACCCGCTCTACACCGGCGTGTACCAGAACCACGTCCGCCTCGAGCAGGTCCGCATCTACGAAACACCCAACTGCTGGGCCGACGCCCACCGCAGCGACCTGGGCTGACGCTCAGGCGATCTTCAGGGCCAGCTTCCCCACGCATTCCACGCCCGCCTCGATCGCATCGCCCGACACCACCGGGCCGACGCCTTCGGGCGTGCCGGTAAAGATCAGATCACCCGGCTCCAGCCGGAAGAGCGTGGAAAGCCGCGCGACGATCTCCGCCACAGACCAGATCATGTCCGCCAGATCACCCCGCTGGCGGGGCTGGCCGTTCACCGTCAGCCAGATCGCCCCGGCCTGCGGATGGCCGCAATCCGCCACCGGCACCAGCGGCGCGATGGGTGCCGAGCGGTCGAAGGCCTTGGCGGCCTCCCAAGGATGGCCCTTCTACTTGAGCGCCGTCTGCAGGTCGCGGCGGGTCATGTCGAGCCCCATCGTATAACCCCAGATGTGCGCCAGCGCCACCTCCACCGGGATGTCGGCACCGCCCTGGCCGATGGCCACCACCAGCTCCACCTCGTAGTGGAAATCCTTCGTAACGGCCGGATACGGCAGCACCACCGGCTCGCCCGGCGGCACCGGCACCACCGCATCGGCCGGCTTGCAGAAGAAGAACGGCGCCTCGCGGGTCGGGTCGGCGCCCATCTCGCGGGCGTGGGCGGAATAGTTGCGCCCCACGCAGTAGATCCGCCGAACAGGAAAGGCCGCATCGCTGCCCGCCACCGGCACCGATGCCTGCGCGGGCGGTGCAATCACGAAATCCGTCATCGTCAAAATCTCCAAAACCCGCATCATGCGCACCCGCCGCCCGGCTGGCAAACCCCGGCGCGGTAACCGGCTACCACCCGCCCCGGCCGGCGGCCGGCCACACTTTCTCCGCGGTTCCCCATCCACCCGAACGGAGCAAGACATGGCCAAGAAAATCCTGATGATCTGCGGCGACTTCTGCGAAGACTACGAAACCATGGTGCCCTTCCAGGCGCTCCAGGCCGTCGGCCACACGGTCGATGCCGTCTGCCCCGACAAGAAGGCCGGCGACACCATCGCCACCGCCATCCACGATTTCGAGGGCGACCAGACCTACACCGAAAAGCGCGGCCACAACTTCACCCTCAACGCCACCTTCGCCGACATCGACCCGGCAGACTACGACGCCCTGGTGATCCCCGGCGGCCGCGGCCCCGAATACCTGCGCATGTACCCGGAAGTGATCGCCGCGGTGCGCCACTTCTTCACCGCCGACAAACCGGTGGCCGCCATCTGCCACGGTGCCCAGCTCCTCGCTGGCGCCCGCGTGCTCGAGGGCCGCACCTGTTCCGCCTACCCGGCCTGCCGGGCCGAGGTCGAGCTTGCCGGCGGCACCTACGCCAACATCCCGGTGGATCAAGCCGTCACCGATGGCAACCTTGTCACCGCCCCGGCATGGCCTGCCCATCCGGCGTGGATCGCCCAGTTCCTGGCAGTGCTCGGCACCCGCATCAGCTGATATCTGCCCATCGGCACAAAAATCCCCGCCAGCTCTTACAATAAGCTGACGGGGTTTTCCCGCTTTCCTGAGCCCGAACGATGTGCCAGATCTTCATCAACGCCGACCCTGAGCTCTACGCCACCCGCAGCCGCTCGATCCGCCTGCATGGCGTCGCCACCAGTCTGCGCCTCGAGAACCTGTTCTGGCAGGTGCTCGGCGAAATCGGCGAGCGCGACGGCCTCAGCGTGCCCCAGCTCCTCGGGCGGCTCTACGACGAGCTCACCATCAGCGGCCGGCACGACGAAAGCACGAACTTCACGTCCTTCCTGCGTGTCTCCTGCCTGCGCTACCTGCAGTTGCAACTGGCCGGCCGCATCCCCGCCGACCCCCGCGTGCCGATCCGCGACCTCGACCCCGCCTGGGTCCTGGCCGCCGAACGCCGCCCCTCCGCCTGAAGGCCCCCCCCAATGATCGACCTGTACTACTGGACCACCCCCAACGGCCACAAGATCACCCTCTTCCTCGAAGAGACCGGCCTGCCCTACACGCTCCACCCCATCAACATCGGCAAGGGTGAGCAGTTCCAGCCGGATTTCCTGCGGCTCGCCCCCAACAACCGCATCCCCGCCATCGTCGACAACGCCCCGGCCGACGGCGGCGAGCCCGTCTCGATCTTCGAATCCGGCGCGATCCTGCTCTACCTTGCGGAAAAGACCGGCCAGTTTCTCTCCACCGATCTGCGCCAGCGCGTCGACACCCTTCAGTGGCTGTTCTGGCAGATGGCCGGCCTTGGCCCCATGGCCGGGCAGAACCACCACTTCACCCAGTACGCCCCCGAGCAGGTGCCCTACGCCATCGACCGCTACGTGAAGGAGACCGCCCGCCTCTACGCCGTGCTCGACCGCCGCCTCGCCGACCGCGCCTTCATCACCGGCGACGACTACACCATCGCCGACATGGCCTGCTATCCGTGGATCGTGCCCCACGAACGCCAGCGCCAGAACCTCGACGACTTCCCCAACATCGGGCGCTGGTTCAACGCAATCCAGCAGCGGCCGGCCACCGTGCGTGCCTATGAAATCGCAGAGCGCATCAACCCCAGCCAGCCGCCCATGAGCGACGAAGCGAAGAAAGTGTTGTTCGGACAGGACGCCAGCACCGTCTCCGGGCGCTGACTTTCCTCAAGCAACAGGACGGCGGGGCGCGCTTACGGTAAAATTGAGTGTTTTGCTGAAGCCGCCTTAACGCCCCGGGCCCAAGACCGCTTCACCCTCCACCCGGCCCGCGCCCCCCGCTCCCATGATTGCTCCCATCGAACGCTTCGATCAGCTCGACCTCCAGGCGCCGATTCTGGCCGCCCTCGCCGAGATCGGCTACGAAACCCCCTCGCCCATCCAGGCCGCCTGTATTCCGCACCTCCTCGCCGGCCACGACATCCTCGGCGAAGCCCAGACCGGCACCGGCAAGACCGCCGCCTTCGCCCTCCCGGCGCTTGATCGCGTCGACCTTGCCCAGCGCAATCCGCAGGTGCTCGTCCTCGCCCCCACCCGCGAGCTCGCCATCCAGGTCGCCGAAGCCTTCCAGCGCTACGCCAGCAAGATGCCCGGCTTCCACGTGCTGCCGATCTACGGCGGCCAGAGCATGGTCGTCCAGCTGCGCCAGCTCCAGCGCGGCGCCCACGTGATCGTCGGCACGCCTGGTCGGGTCATGGACCACCTCGAGCGCAAGAGCCTCAACCTCGACAACCTGACCACCCTGGTCCTCGACGAAGCCGACGAAATGCTGCGCATGGGCTTCATCGACGACGTGGAATGGATTCTCGAGCACACCCCCACCGCCCGCCAGACGGCCCTGTTCTCGGCCACCATGCCGGACGCCATCCGCCGCGTCGCCCACCGCTACCTGCGCGACCCGAAGGAAATCAAGATCAAGGCCGCCACGGCCACCGTCTCCACCATCCGCCAGCGCTTCCTGCAGATCGCCGGCCCGCACAAGCTCGACGCGCTCACCCGCATCCTCGAGGTCGAGGACGACTTCGACGCCGCCATCGTCTTCGTGCGCACCAAGACCGCCACCGTCGAACTGGCCGAGAAGCTCGAAGCCCGCGGCTACGCGGCCGCCTGCCTCAACGGCGACATGACCCAGCAGCTGCGTGAGCGGGTCATCGAACAGCTCAAGAACGAAACCCTCGACATCGTCGTCGCCACCGACGTGGCCGCCCGCGGCATCGACGTGCCCCGCGTCAGCCACGTCATCAACTACGACATCCCCTACGACACCGAAGCCTACGTCCACCGCATCGGCCGCACCGGCCGCGCCGGGCGCTCCGGCAACGCGATCCTGTTCGTCGCCCCGCGCGAGAACCACCTGCTGCGCCAGATCGAACGCGCCACCAAGCAGCCGATCGAGCTCCTCAAGCTGCCCAGCCGCGAAGCCGTCGCCGACAAGCGCGTCGCCGCCTTCCGCCAGCAGGTGAGCGAAGTCCTCGAATCCGAAGACCTGAGCTTCTTCCTCGACGTCATCGCCGGCATCGAAGAAAAACAGGACGTGGACGTTCACGAAATCGCCGCAGCGCTGGCCTTCCTCGCCCAGAAGGATCGCCCGCTGCAGATGCAGGACACCGGCAAGCCCGACATCGCCCAGATCGCCGCCGGCAAGACCGACCGCCCGGTCCGCGAGCCGCGCGAGAACCGCGGCGAGATCCTCGAGCGCCGCCGCGACTACGCCGAAGGCCGCCTCGCCCGCTACCGCATCGACGTGGGTCGCGAGCACATGGCCAGCCCCAAGGATATCGTCGGCGCGATCGCCAACGAGGCCGGCATCGAAAGCCGCTTCATCGGCCAGATCAACCTGTTCGAGGACTACAGCACCGTCGAGCTGCCCGCCGATCTGTCCAACGACGTCGTCCAGATCCTGCGTCGCGCCCGCGTGCGCCAGCAGCCGCTCAACCTGCGCCTCGCCAGCCCCGAAGAGGCCAGCCGTGAACGCGGCCGCCCCGCCGGCCGCGGCGCTCCGCCGAAGAAGCCGTTCCGCAAGGACGGCCCTCCGGGCGGCTTCAGTGGCGGTTTCAAGGGCCCCAAAAAGCCCAAGTTCTGACAAGGATCAGAAGCTCCGCCTCAATACGGTGCGTAGATGAGGCGGGGCTCTGTTAAAATCCGGTTACAGTCATACTCCTGCAACAATCAAACTATGTTCGGACGCCTGCTGCCCCAAGAGGGCCGTTTTTTTGAACTTTTCAACAGCCACGCCGAGCAGATCGTTCTTGGCGCCCAGGCGCTGGTCGCCCTGATGGACGATCTCGGTGGTGCCGAAAAGCACATCGCAGCCATCGAAGAAATCGAACAGATCGCCGACAAGATCACCCACGAGACCGTCGCCCAGGCTCACAAGAGCTTCATCACCCCCCTCGACCGCGACGAGATCCACAGCCTCATCAACGCCATGGACGACATCCTCGACACGGTCCAGGACGTCGCCGAGTGCACCACGCTCTACCACATCCAGCGCATCACCCCGGAAGCGCAGCAGCTGGCCAACGTCAGCCTGTCCTGTTGCACCCGCGTCAAGATCGTGGTCGGCCTCATCTCCAACATGGACAACGCCAGCGCCGTGCTGCAGACGTGCCAGGAGATCGACCGCCTCGAGACCGACGCCGACCGCATCATGCGCGGCGCCATGTCCAAGCTCTTCCGTGACGAGCGCGACGCGCTGCAGGTCATGAAACTCAAAGCCATCTACGAACAACTCGAATCGATCACCGATCGCTGCGAGGACGTCGCCAAGATCGTCGAAGGCATCGTGCTGGAAAACGCCTGAGCATCGCCATGGAACCCGTACAGATCGGTTTCTGGGTCATTGCCGGCCTGGTCGTCGTTGCGCTCGTCTTTGACTTCATGAACGGCTTTCACGACGCGGCGAATGCCATCGCCACCGTCGTGTCCACCGGGGTGCTCAAGCCCCACCAGGCTGTTGCCTGGGCCGCCTTCTTCAACTTCATTGCCCTGTTCATCTTCCAGCTGAAGGTGGCCAGCACCGTCGGCAAGGGCATCATCGACCCCACCATCGTCGACCACCACCTCATCTTTGGCGCGCTCCTCGGCGCCATCGCCTGGAACGTCGTCACCTGGTACTACGGCATCCCGTCCAGTTCGTCCCACGCCCTCATCGGCGGCATCGTCGGCGCGGCCATCGCCAAGGCCGGCACCGAACCGCTGATCGGCGCCGGCATCGCCAAGACAGTCTCCTTCATCATCATTTCGCCGCTGCTCGGCTACATCCTCGGCTCGCTCATCCTCGTGATCGTCGCCTGGATCTGCCGGAATAAAACCCAGCGACGGGTCGACAAGTGGTTCCGTCGGCTCCAGCTCGTCTCGGCTGCGCTGTACAGCCTCGGCCACGGCGGCAACGATGCCCAGAAGACGGTCGGGATCATCTGGATGCTGCTGCTTGCCGCGGGCGTCACCGCCCAAGGTGACCCGGTTCCGTCGTGGGTCGTCGTGCTGTGCTACATGGCCATCGGCCTCGGCACCCTGTTCGGCGGCTGGCGGATCGTCAAGACGATGGGCCAGCGCATCACCAAGCTCAAGCCGGTCGGCGGCTTCTGCGCCGAAACCGGCGGTGCGATCACGCTGTTCCTGGCCACCGCGCTGGGCATCCCGGTGTCCACCACCCACACCATCACCGGCGCCATCGTCGGTGTCGGTTCGGTGCGCCGGACGGCCGCCGTCCGCTGGGGTGTCGCCGGCAGCATCGTCTGGGCGTGGGTCCTCACCATCCCCTGCTCGGCCCTGATCGCCGCTGGCGGCTACTGGATCGGTCGCACCCTGTTCTGACCTGACAACCGGCTTGACGCGCCGGATCGGAAACCCGATCCTCTCGCATCAAGCCGGTTTTTCATTGAACAACGCCCCATGGCCACCCCCACCCTCAAGCAACAGAAAACCTTTGCCCTCGTCCGCATCATCGGCGGCTTCGCCGCGGCGATGGTGCTCGGCTACTCCTTCATCGCCAACGTGATCGCCGGCCAGCCAATGGAAGGCGCGGTGCTGCTGACCGGCATCATGGCCCTCGTCGGCCTGGGCTACTCGGCCTTCTACACCCGCAGCCTGAGCCGCATCGCCGAGGCGGAAAAAACCGCCGGCGGATCTTGATCCGCAGCGCCTCCAGCCTGGCGGCCAGCGCCCTGGCGGTTGGCGCGCTGCTGCTCGGCGGCTGCGCGAGCACTGGGCCGGTGGAATCCCGACCGTCCCCGAAGCTTCCTCCGGCAAGCGGCAGCACGCCTCCCCTGCCCCAGACGATTCCGGCCCCTCAGCCCGAAGCGCCGAAACCGATTCTCACGCAGCCAGCTCCGGGACTCCCCCCCACCATTCAGCCCGCACCGCGTCCTGCCGCGCCGGTCGTGCTCGGTGAGCGGGAAGGCCGCGCCCTCGTCGCCGGCTTCCTGCCGCCCTACGTCAAGGACCGGGACGGCTGGGCCACCGACATCCACACCGCCTTCAGCAGCCTGCGCCTGCCGCTCACGCCGGACAACATCTGCGCCGCGGTTGCCGTCATCGAGCAGGAATCCACCTTCCAGGCAGACCCGGTGGTACCCGGCCTGTCCCAGATCGTCTGGAAGGAAATCGACACCCGGCGCGAAAAGATCCATCTTCCCCGCCTGCTGGTGGACGCCGCCCTCCTCAAGAGCAGTCCCGACGGCCGCAGCTACAAGGCGCGCATCGACAGCCTGCGCACCGAGAAGCAGATGAATGCGCTGTTCGAGGACATGATCTCGGAGCTGCCCAATGGCAGATCCCTGCTGGGCGGCTACAACCCGGTGCGTACCGGCGGCCCGATGCAGGTCAGCATCGCGTTTGCCGAGGAGCAGGTGCGCGAGAAGGCCTACCCCTATCCGCGCCGTGACTCCGTGCGCACCGAAGTCTTCACCCGCCGTGGCGGCGTGTACTTCGGCATCGCGATCCTGCTCGACTACCCGGCGCCCTACAGCAAGATCCTCTACCGCTTTGCTGACTTCAACGCCGGTCGCTTCAGCAGTCGCAACGCGGCCTTCCAGTCGGCGGTCGCCCGCCTGTCCGGCCAGGCGCTGGCCCTCGATGGCGACCTGCTGCGCTACAAGGACGGCGCGCCCGCTGCCGAACCCAGCGCGACGCTTTCGGCCCTCGCCACCATCAACGGGCGCCTGGGCCTGTCCCGGGATGCACTGATCCGCGACCTGCGCCTCGAAAAAACCCCCGCTTTCGCCCAGACCGCGCTCTATGCCAGGGTCTTCGCCCTCGCCGATGCGGCGGCCGGTGCGCCCATGCCCCGCGAGGCCATGCCGCAGATCGACCTGAAGAGCCCCAAGATCCAGCGCAAGCTCACCACCGCCTGGTTCGCCGAGCGCGTGGACGGCCGTCACCGAACCTGTCTCGGACGCGACCGCTCGGCCCTGCCCTAGGCCGGCAGCCCCGCGAATTTCCTTGATCCAGGCCAGATTCCGGGCCACTCCCACGCTATACAATCGAGTACAAATCGCGGCTTCAAGCCGTGGTTTAATGCTGCGCTATAACGATGACCATGGGAGATAAACAGATGACCGTCCAGGCGCAATACGCCGCCAAGCGCGTAACTCCGGCCGAAGCCATCCGCAATGTTCATAACGGCGACACCATCGTCGTGCCGACTGCGGTAGCCGAACCCCCCGCGCTCCTTACCGCCCTTTCCGAACACCGCCGCGACTTCCGCGACGTGAAGGTGTCGCAGATCCTCGCCGTGCGCAAGTTCGGCTACCTGGATCCGACCACCGCCGAAAACGTGCGCCACGTGGCGTACTTCTTCAGTGGCGCGACCCGCCCCGGTTTCAAGGAAGGCGTGGGTGATTTCTACCCGAGCTACTTCTCCGAGATGCCGCAGCTCATCGATCGTGGCCTGATGCCTGCCGAGGTGGTGTTCACCCAGGTGTCCCCGATGGACGAGCACGGTTATTTCTCCCTGGGCCTGGCCCCCGACTACACGATGGCCGCCATCCGCAAGGCCCGCGCCGTCATCGTCGAAGTCAACCCGAACGTTCCGTTCGCCTTCGGCAACTGCCACATCCACATCTCCCAGGTCACCGCCCTGGTCGAGAACGATGAGCCGGTGCTCGAAGTGGGCCTGCCCACCATCGGGCCCGTCCAGGAAGCCATCGGCAAGTACGTCGCCGACATGATCGAGGACGGCTCGACCCTGCAGATCGGCTACGGCGGCATTCCCGACGCCGTGGTGATGCAGCTCACCCACAAGCACGATCTGGGCATCCACACCGAGATGGTCGGCGACGGCATCCTCACGCTGCTCGAAGCCGGCGCGGTCACCAACCGCCGCAAGAACTTCATGCCGGGCAAGATGGTCGCGACCTTCGCCCTCGGCTCCAAGAAGCTCTACAAGTTCCTCGACCGCAACCCGATGGTCGAGATGCACCCGGTGGACTTCACCAACGACCCGTACATCGCTGGTCAGAACGACAACCTGATGTGCATCAACGCCACCCTGGAGATCGATTTCCTCGGCCAGTGCGGCTCCGAGAGCCTGGGCCCGCTGCCCTACTCCGGCACCGGTGGTCAGTCGGACTTCGTGCGTTCGGCCAACCGCTCCAAGGGCGGCAAGGCCTTCATCGTGCTGCCGTCCACCGCCAAGGATGGCACGATCTCGCGCATCGTCCCGACCCTCACCCCGGGCACCCACGTGTCGACCAGCAAGAACGACATCAACTACGTGGTGACCGAGTACGGCGTGGCCCAGCTGCGCGGCAAGACCGCCAAGCAGCGCACCAAGGAGCTCATCAGCATCGCCCACCCGGATTTCCGCGGGCAGCTGACCGAAGCCGCCAAGAAGATGCATCTGCTGTAAGCCGCAGCCGGCAGCCCGGCGCTGCCGATTGCACGCTTCAACAAAAAGCCCCGGTCACCCGGGGCTTTTTGCATATTGCGTCGGGAAGGCCGGCGCGTTCAGGGAATCTCGGATTCCAGCTGGAAGCCGGCACCGTCGTCGATGCCCAGCACCTTCACCAGATAAGGCATCACCTTCTTCAGCACCGGCGGCAGGGTCCACGGCGGATTGACGATGAAGAGGCCGCTGCCGTGCATCCCGAAACCATCTTCGGCGGGCTTCTGAACGTCCAGGCTCACGTGCAGCCAGCTGGTGATCGGCAGGCGCTTGAGCTTCTCGGGGAGCTCCCGCGAGGCCATGCTGTGGAGCTTGGGATACCAGATGATGTAGGTGCCGGTCGGGAAGCGGCGCAGGCTCTCCTTCATCATCGTCAGCACGGTGCGATAGTCGGTCTTCACCTCGTACGGCGGGTCGATCAGCACCAGCCCGCGGCGCGACGGCGGCGGCAGGAAGGCGTTGATGCCGGTGAAGCCATCCTGCTCCAGCACCATCGTCTGATTGCCCGCGTTCTCGAAGGTCTTGGCGAGCAGACGGCTGTCGGCCGGATGCAGTTCGAACAGGCGCATCTTGTCGTCCGGGCGCATCAGCGGCGCCGCGCAGCAGGGCGAGCCCGGATACAGGCGGAGCTTGCCGCCAGGGTTGAGGTCGCGCACCACGCGCAGGTATTCCTTCAGCTCGGACGGCACGTCCTTGCGGCCGAGCAGGCGGCCTACGCCCTCTTCGTATTCGGCGTTCTTGCGGGCAAAGGCCTCGTCCAGCGCATAGCAGCCGGCGCCGGCGTGGGTGTCGATGTAAAAGTAAGGCTTGTCCTTCTGGTTGAAGTATTCCAGCACCTGGACGAGGACGAAGTGCTTGAGCACATCGGCGTGGTTGCCGGCGTGGAAGGCGTGGCGGTAACTCAGCATGGCGGTTGCACCCGGGCAAGCGGGCGGCAAGGGTCGATAGATCAGGGGCGCGATGCTAACACCTCGGCCGGTGGCACGCCTCCCCGGCGTTCAATCGGGCGCGTCGTACTTCCGGCGCGACCCCCGGAAGCGCTCGACCGGATACTTGGCTTCGTTCTTGGCGAGCTTGGCCCGGGTGGCCGCATCCAGGTCGATCCCGGCCCGGTCGGCAATGAGCAGCAGGTAGAGCAGCACGTCGGCGCATTCGTCCTCCAGGGCCTCGCGGGCGTGGAGATCGGCAGGGATCGCCGCAATCTCGTCGTCGGTCTTCCACTGGGTCAGCTCCAGCAGCTCGCCGGCCTCGAGGTTGAGCGACACGATGAGGTTGCGCAGGGAATGGAACTGCGACCAGTCCCGCGCGTCCCGAAAGGCCGTCACCAGCCCTGCAAGGCTGTCGAGATCACCGGCCATCGCCCTGCCCCGTTCCGAGACCACCTGAAGCGTTCACAAACATCCAGACTCCTTGTCGCCGTCCGCGGCATTGAAGACGCGCTCACGGGCGTCGGCCACCGCCGCTAAGCCCTTATTTCGCTTACCGAAAGTGTGGCAAAAAGGGCGCCAATCCCCTTGCACTCGAGCGTCACCCTGTTATTATGGCGCGCTCTTCACCCGGCCATTCGGCGGTACGGGTGAAATTCAAACCATAACAGGAAAATAACATGCCGATTTATCGCCTCGGAGAGCATACCCCGCAACTGCAGGAGGGCGTCTGGATTGCCGACACTGCCACCCTGATCGGCGACGTGCATCTTGGTCGCAACGTCAATGTGTGGTTCGGGGCGATCCTGCGGGGCGACAACGACCCGATCACCATCGGTGAGAACACCAACATCCAGGACGGCTCGGTGCTCCACACGGATGACGGCGTCCCCCTCACCATCGGCAGCAACGTCACCGTCGGCCACAAGGTGATGCTGCACGGCTGTGCGGTGGGCGATGGCTCCCTGATCGGCATCAACGCGGTGGTGCTCAACCGCGCGGTGATCGGCAAGCACTGCCTGATCGGCGCCAACTCGCTGATTCCCGAAGGCAAGGTGATTCCCGACCGCTCGCTGGTGTGCGGCTCCCCGGGCCGGATCATCCGCGAGCTCACCGACCACGAGATCGCCAAGCTCCAGGCCAGCGCCGATGGCTACGTGAACAACGCCCTGCGCTACCAGGAGCAGCTCTCCGAGCTGTAAACGCACAACGGCCCTGCCGCGGCGTGTGCCGCCTGCAGGGCCGCAGCATCCCGCCAACTCCGGCCGGATGTGATGTACCCGAAATCTGGACTGCTCAGTCCAGGTTCAGCCGGATCGGCTGGTGATCCGAGGCCGCCGTGGCCTGATCCACCGCCACCGCATCTACCCGATCAACCAGATCGGCGCTCACGAAGAAATAATCGCAGCAATACGGCCGGTCCGGCCATTCGGCGCCATTCAGGCCCACCGTGTTCAGGTGCGGAATGTCGCCGTAGCAGGCACGCCAGGCGTCTTCCCAGCCCGACACGTCGGCGCTGATCGGCGCGGTCATCCGGTAATACTCGGGGCTGCCCGGTTCGCAGTTGAAATCCCCGCAGACAATCGCCGACACGGGCCTTGGCCACACCGCAAAGGGCGAATCCTGCTTGCGCTCGTCAAGCACCGGCGGCGCGCTGGCGGCGAGCCGCACGGCATCGCACTGCAGCGCGTGGAGCGCCGCGATCTGGGTCATGCGCTGGACGCGCGAGTAGTACTCCAGATGGGTGTTGAGCACCCGCACCGGGCCACGCGGACCTTCCACCACCACCTCGAGGCACACCCGCGGCATGCTTGGCACGCCGTCTTCGGGCGGGCGCGGCAGACTGTGGCGGAACACCTGCCCCACCGGCAGGCGGCTGAGGGTGAGGTTGCCAAACTGGCTGCGACCGCCGGTCGCATCCGGCAGATCCACCGCCGGCGCAAAGTGCGCGCCATAGCCCGGGAAGGCCTCGGCCAGACGGGCAACGCTGTCGGTGGCCACGCCGCCCTGCAGCCCGGCAAAACCCACCGCGACTTCCTGCAGGCAGATCACATCAAAATCACCCAGCGTCCGGATGGCCGAAATCGTGCGCGGGAGATTCACTTCACCATCCGCACCGCGCCCCCACTGAATGTTCCAGCTCAGTAGCTTCATCAGGAAAACCTTATTTTCTTGCTCGACAAACCGGGCCGACGCCAGCGCGCCGACCACCGCCGAAAAGCATAGCAAGCCCGTGTCCCCCGCTCGCCCTCAATCCATGCACCGCTGTGCGCAATTGCCGGTCGTCGCGCCTTGGCGGCAGGCGTGCTGTGGATTATCTCCCCCAATTTGGGGCGCATCCAGGGTGTCATCGCTAAAGCAGCTTGTCACGCCGCCGTAAATCACTTCGTCTCCCGTTCTCAAGAGCCGCCCACGATCATGTCTACGCCCCAGGAACTTGTCGCCTGCATCGAGAAGCTCGCCAGCCTTCCCGCCGCATACCACCGCATCCGCGAACTGCTCGACGATCCGGACAGCTCGGTTTATCAGGTGGCCGATGCGGTGGCCAGCGACCCGGGCATCACCGCCCGCGTGCTCCGTGTCGTCAATAGCGTGCTGTACGGCTTTCCGGGGAAGATTGAAACGGTTGCCCGGGCGGTCAATCTGATGGGGATGCAGCAGGTACATGATCTGGTGCTGAGCACCGCGATCATCGGCGCGTTCTCGGGCATCCGCCCGGCGCGGATGCACATGACCCGCTACTGGCAGGACTGCATCTACCGGGGTCTGGCGGCCCGCGCCAGTGCCAAGCTGATGGGTACGGGCGATCCGGAGCGGATGTTCGTCGAAGGCCTGCTCGCCGACATCGGTCATCTGGTGATGTACCAGGCCAACCCCGAAGGCGCCTCGGCGGCCCTCGAAACCGCCCGCACCCGGCACATCCCGCTCCCCGAGGCCGAGATCAGCCACCTGGGCTGCACCCACGCCGAAGTAGGCGCGGCGCTGGCGTCGGCGTGGCACCTGCCCAACGGCTTTGCCACCGCCATCGGCGCCCAGCTGATGCCGGCCATGGGCGGCCACCACATGACCGAGGCCGCCCTCATCCATCTGGCCAACCAGATCGTCGCCACCGATGGGCTTGAAAACGCCGACGAAGCGGCCCTCGCCGGGATGGACCCGATGACCGTCGCCACCCTCGAGATGAGCGTCGAACGGATCGGCTCGATCCGCGCCGCCGTGCAGACCGAGATGCCGGCGGTGATCGCCCTGTTCTTTCCCCAGGCCTGAGCGCGGATCAGATCCGGCGCAGGATCGTCTCGACGTACATCCCGGGCTCAAGGGTGCCGCGCCACTCGACGGTGGTGCTCGGCGAGCGCTGGTCGTACCCCCGGGAAACCCAGCCTGCCAGCGGCACATCTGCGCCGCGCAGGATGCTCACCTCGCCATCGGGCGGCAGCACCATCGACAAGCACACCGGACCATTGGATACCGACAGACCATCCGGCGTGCAGGTGACGTTGCAGGCCTCGCTGAAATGCCAGTGCAGCGTGACGGACTGCGGGCCGGCAGCCTGCACCTCGTCGCGGATCGTCACCCTGTCGGCCAGGCGATCCACTTCCCAGCTGCGGCGATGCACCGGCCGCCCCGGCAGGCGCCGGTAGCCATCGTGCTCGGCCACCAGACGATCGACGATACGGGTGGATTCCCGTTCGAGCACCGTCGTCCGGTACTTCCGCACCCACATGAACTTGCCGCCCGACACCGCCTGATCCTCGCCGGCGATGGACAAGGTGTTGTGCATCGCCGTGCCGCGGAAGCCATCCCGCCAGGCCCGCGGCCCGTGGTAGGTGCCGGTGCCCGGATCGACGAGAAACTCCCGCCCGGCCACCGACAGGGTGAAGGACAGCGCATCCGCATGACCGTGGGCCGCGATGCCGCCAAGGCCCAGGGGGCCGGCATCGGCCACCAGGCGAATCTCGTCCAGGGTATCCAGATGGGCGCCTAACACGAACACGCCGCCATCCGGAAAATCCACCCGGGTGGTGGCCGGCGCCGCCTTGAGCAGCAGATCATCGAAGGGCACGCAGGCCTCGCGGCCGAGCAGCCAGCGGGTGCGAAGATCTACAAAACCGGCCTTGCGCGCCAGGGAGGCGTTTTCGAACAGCAATGCACCGGTGGCAAGCTGGCTCTGGAAGGCGCAGCCGCCGGCGCTGAGGGAAAGGCCAGTGACCCGACCGTCGTCCGCATCGCCGAACATCGGCACGTTGCCACCGCTGTCCATCACCGCCGCCACATACACCAGCATCGCCTCCATGCGCGACCAGTAGGCGTCTGAGAAGGGCTTGCCGGTGGCCCGCGCGGCGAGCCCGGCGATCAGCAGAAAATCCCACACGAACTGCTGGTAGGCGGTGGTCTGTTCGCGATTGACACCGTCCGGGGCATTCTGGATGAGCGCCTCGCGCTCCAGGCCATCGCGGGAGACGCGCCGCCACTGCTTGGCCTCTTCCCAGTACGGCCAGGTGGAGCCGGCCACGAACAGCCCGGTCAGCTCGCCGATCAGGTGGTTGTTGGCCGACGAGTGCCGCGACAGATGCCCGCGGATGAACTCCGCGTGGCGCCAGATGCTGCTCAACCAGTCGGCCCGCAGCACCTTGCCCACCGGATGCTGGAACAGCGGCGACGACAGCCCGCCGATCAGCTGCCAGGCGATCGACCAGTTGATCAGCCGGATGCCGGCCTCCAGCGCGCTCGACCAGTTCGGCCCCAGGCCATACGGGCACTGGACGAACCAGCTCTCCAGCAGCGTGCCGATCCCTTCCAGGTAGCGCATGTCGCTGGTGAGCTGCCAGGCCTGGGCCAGGCACACCAGTTCCAGGTGCCGGTTGGGCTCCCACAGGTACTTGATGTCGCCGGTCACCGCGGGATCGCGGAAGGACATGGTCTTGCCGTAGGTGAGCGGCAGCAGCGCGCCGTTGGCAGGGTTGCGGTTCCACTCCGGCGGAAAACCGAGGTTCATGGCTTCGTTGGCGAAGATCCGCCAGTGGCCGGCGAGCACCTCGTTGGCCCGCTGCAGGATGGCGCCGGCGGGTTCGGGGAGCTCCCGCGGCAGCCAGCGGGCGCCCAGGCGGTCGAGCCGGGCCACCGGCACTTCGGTGGGGGCCTTGCGGCGCTCCATCGCCAGGGTGGCGCTGGTGCTGGCGCGGCCCATGATCTCGGCGATGGACATGCAGCGCAGGCGGTTCCAGTACCACCCGACCTGGTTAAGACTAGACATTGACTTCCTCACTTCCACTCAGCCGGCTGACGATCTGCCGGAACTTTCCGTTGCGCGTGCGCGGGATCTCGGCCACGCGCTCGATTCTGATGATGACCTGCTGGCCAAGCCGCTCACGGGCACGCAGCAGCAGCGCGTGCTCGTCCCGCTGGCTGAATTCGGTACCGGCAACGATGCGGATCACCACTTCGTCCAGGCGCTCCTGCACCACCTGGGCCTCGACGAGCCCGAAGAGCCCGGAGAAGATCCAGTCCAGCATCACCACGTGGCGTCCGTCGGGCGTGCGGATGGCGTCGTCCACCCGGCCCAGCACCCGCTCCACCACCCGGAAGCTGCGCCCGCAGGGGCAGGCGAAATCCGGATCGGCGAGCACCACCCGGTCGTCCGCGCGATACCGCAGGAAGGGCATCAGGCGATTGCCGAAGCCGGTGGCGATGAGGTTGGAGGTGCCGTCGCCATTGGGCTCGAACTCCACGCAGCCGTAGTCCTCCATCACGTGATGGTGGCCGTGCTCGCAGGTGCCAATGGCCGCGACCCGCTCGAAGGCGCCATACCAGTCGAAGACCTGACAGCCGAAGCGCTCGACGATGATGCGCCGCTCCTCGGCGCGCAGTGTTTCGGACGAGGTGACGATGCCGCGCAGCGACTTGCCACGGTAGTTGCGGTCGTGCTCCTCCAGCCAGCGGGCCAGGTAGCCCACCGATGAAGGATAGGCCTGGATCATCACCGGGTCGAACTGCTCCAGCGCCTCGATGTAGCCCGCGCCGTTGCTCGGCGTGAGGTGGTAGGAGGACAGCATCAGGGTGTTGTCGGCCCGGTTCATCCGCCACAGCTTGCCGCCGGACTGATTGGGCGGCACCACCGGATCGCCGCGCAGCCAGGCCCGCCGCTCGCCCTTGTGAAAGCCGGCCCAGCGGGCCTGGCGATCGATGAAGGCCTGCTCGAAGGCGATCGACGCCCGGTCACGCCAGCCGGCCATGGCCTGGCCGGTGGTGCCACTGGTCGAGCCTTTGAAGCGCAGCCACGGCCCGCCTTCGGCCACCATGCGCTCGCCCTCGGCAATCACCTCGTGCTTGGTGAGCACGGGGATCTCGGCCAGATCGGCAAGGCACTGCCAGCGCGTCGGGTCGATCCCCAGCCGGCCGAACTGCTCGCGGTAATACGGCACCCGGCGCCGGGCGTCGAGCGCCAGGGCGCGCATGGTCTCGAGCTGGAGGGCCTCCCACTCGGCGCGGGACAGCCACTGGCTGGCCTCGATGCGCGCGGTGATCCGGCGCAGTTCGCGCTGGTCGGTCACCAGGCCGCGCAGGCGGGTGGTCACCGCCAGCAGGTGTTCCTGCACGTCGGGCGAGACACGACGATAAAGCTTGGAATGACTGGATAGCATCGACCCGCTTGTATCTTTAAACCAGACCAGCGCGGTAGAGTCTGAACGCCGTTGAGGCGGCCAGACCGGCCCGTGCAGTTTGGTAGGCGCTGGGGTGATAGAGCCCGTGACTGAGTACAGAACGCATGGCCGC
>NZ_SSXU01000031.1 GCF_009469605.1 Zoogloea sp. 1C4
CCATGGTCGCCCTCTACCGAACCGACTGGGGCAAGCTCTTCCGCGAACGCCTCGCCGCCAAGGGCAAACCCCCGATGCTCATCATCGGCGCCATGATGCGCAAGCTCCTCCACGTCAGCTACGGCGTGCTCAAGTCGGGCCAGACATTCCAGCCGGCGCTCCACGGGGCTTGACTGGGATAACAGTATCTACGTCACCAACAACGGCGGAACGGTGGCGCTGGCGGCGGATGCCTTCCTGACCGGGCTGGACGCCGACAAGGCTTATCTGAACATCCACACCAACGTGTTCCCCGGCGGCGAGATCCGCGGCTTCCTGACCCGCGACGTGTCGGAGCCGGCGATGCTGGGCCTCCTGGGGCTGGCGTCGGGGTGTGGATTGCTGGCGCGTCGGCGCCGGGGGTGATCAGCAGCCGGCTCGTGATGGGGCCCTGCGTTGCTGGGGTGGAGTGGTTCAGACCTCGGCCGGGTCCACGTCCAGATGCCAGCGCAGGCCGCGGGCGGGCTTGAGGGCCCACAGGTGGCGGCTCCAGGCTGACAGGAAGGCCTGCAGGGCGGGGCGGCCGGGGGCTTCGACGAGGAGCTGGGCGCGCTCCCGGCGGGCGAGTCGGACCATGCGCATCGGCACAGCGTCAAACACCTGCACGCCGAAGGCCTGGGCGAAGGGCAGGGCGGCTTCGCAGGCGGCCTTCAGCCAGTCGAGGGCGGTGGCCACCTCATCGGCGGTGGCGCACAGCAGGGCGTTGGCAGCGAAGGGCGGGAAGCGGGCCTGTTTGCGCTCCGCTAACTGCATTGCGGCGTAGCGGGCGAAATCATGCTTGGCGAGGCACTGGTAGAGAGGGTGATCGGGGTATTGGGTCTGGATCATCACCTGGCCGGGCAGCTCGCCCCGCCCGGCCCGGCCGCCCACCTGCATGAGCTGCTGGAAAAGGCGCTCCGGGGCGCGAAAATCCGCGGCGAAGAGGGACGAATCGGCGTTGAGCACACCAACGAAGGTGAGCTTGGGGAAGTCGTGGCCCTTGGCCATCATCTGGGTGCCGACCAGGATGTCGGCCTCGCCGTTGCCGATCTGCGCCAGCAGCGCGTCCCACTGGGCACGGGTGCGGGCGGCGTCGCGGTCGACCCGCAGCACGCGGGCGGTGGGGAAGCGTTCGGCGAGGGTTTCCTCGAGGCGCTGGGTGCCGCGGCCGAAGGGCTGGATGTCCTGGTTGCCGCAGTCGGGGCAGGAGACCGGGATGTGGGTCTCGCAGCTGCAGTGGTGGCAGCGCAGGCGCTTGTCGGCCAGGTGCAGCACCAGGTTGGCGGTGCAGTGGGGGCAGCGGCTCACCCAGCCGCAGGACGGGCACGACAGCACCGGCGCGTAACCCCGCCGGTTGAGGAAGATGAGGCTCTGCTCGCCCCGCTGGAGGCGCGCGTCGATGGCCCGCAGCAGGTGCTCGGAGACGCCGTTCTGCAGCGTCTCGCGGCGCACGTCCACCGGCCGCACGCTGGGCATGGTGGCGGCCACGGCGCGGTTGGTGAGTTCGATGCGCCGGTAGCGGCCGGTGTCGGCGGCGTGCCAGCTCTCCAGCGACGGCGTGGCGGAGCCCAGCACGATGGGCACGCTGCGTTGGCGGGCGCGCCAGATGGCGAGATCGCGGGCCGAATAGCGCACGCCTTCGTGCTGCTTGTAGCTGGCGTCGTGTTCTTCGTCCACCACGATGAGCCCCAGCCGCGGCAGCGGCGTGAACACCGATAGCCGGGTGCCCAGCACGATCTCGGCGCGGCCTTCCATGGCCTGCACAAAGCCCTGGGAGCGCGCGCCCTCGGCCAGCGCCGAGTGCAGGCTGACCACCCGGGCGGCGGGGAATCGACCCGCCACGCGGCCTTCGAGCTGGGGCGTGAGGGCGATTTCGGGCACCAGGATCAGTGCCTGCTCGCCCCGGGCGATGATCTGCTGGACGAGGCGCAGATAAACCTCGGTCTTGCCGCTGCCGGTGACGCCGGCGAGCAGGAAGGGCTGGAACTGGCCGAAGCTGGCCGACATGGCCTCCACGGCGGCCTGCTGTTCGTCGGTGAGGGTGGGGGCGCCGGCCATGGCGGCCGGGTCGGCGGCGACGCCGGGGGCGATCCAGCCGCGCTTGAGGGCGTCGGCCACCACCGGCGTGCCGCCGTCGCCTTCGCGCAGCAGGCTGCGCCGGCGCGGGCCGTGGGTGGCGATGTCGCGCAGCAGGGCGAGGGCGCGGCTCTCGCGCTTGGTGCTGGCGAGGGCCTCGCGGCCGAGATCGGTGAGATCGAGGAGCGGGTCGGCCTCGGCGCCGGCAACGGCATCCGCCTTGCGCAGCCGCGGCGGCAGGGCCATCGCCACAACCTCGCCGAGCGGATGCTGGTAGTAGCGGGCGGCGAACTCGACCAGGGCCAGCCAGTCGGCGGGCAGGGCGGGCGCTTCGCGCTGGACGGCGATCACCGGCTTGAGGCGTTCGACGGGCAGATCGGCGGCGTCGGGCAGATCGACGATCAGCCCGGTCTTCTCGCCCCGCCCGAAAGGCACCCGCACGCAGCGCCCCAGATCCCCGGCCGTGACGTTTTCTGCTGTGTAATCAAAGCATTGGGGCAGCGGGACGGGAAGCGCGACGCGGACGATGGCGGTGCTCATGGCCTGGGATTTCGGTGAACTTTTACGATTTTAATTAAATCAGTGACTTACAAAGTTTTGATAAGACCGAAGATCGGAAACATTTTTGAAACCCTTGGGGTCGCGGGGGTATTTTCCGTTGTCCACAAAATCTGTGGATAACTTTGTGGGAAATTTGGGTAAAGCCTCGCAAAACCCGCTGCCGGCAAGCCCTGGCCCTACTTTGCCTAAATCCGGGTCAAATAATAAAACGTTTTAAAACAATGACTTAAATTTTAAGCCAGGTGCGTACGCGCGGGCTGCAACCTTTATGAAACAAAAGGTGGCGCTGTGCACAAGTCAAGCCCTGAATTGCAAATTTAGTGCTTGACGGGCCGGTTTCCAGCGCCCCCCGCATGCGGGGGGCGGAAACAAAATGGCCGGCGTGTGCCGGCCATTCCGGTGGAGCGTCACAGTCGTTTCACGCGCCTTGCCCGCGCAGCTTGCGGCTGTGTTCGTGGACGGTGTTCACCAGCACGGTGACGTTCTCGGGCGGGGTGAACTGGGAGATGCCGTGACCCAGGTTGAAGACGTGGCCGTTGTGGGGGCCGAAGGCGTCGAGCACCTTCTTCGTCTCGGCGGCGACGGCTTCCGGGGTGCCGAAGAGCACGGCCGGGTCGAGGTTGCCCTGCAGCGCGACCTTGTCGCCCACCAGCCGGCGGGCGGCGCCGATGTCCACCGTCCAGTCGAGGCCGACCGCGTCGGCGCCGCTGTCGGCGATGTCGGCCAGCCACAGGCCGCCGCCCTTGGTGAACACGATGCACGGGATCTTCTCGCCGTCCTTCTCGCGGGTGAGGCCGGCGACGATCTGGCGGGTGTAGGCGAGGGAGAATTCCTTGTAGGCGTCGTGGGCCAGCACGCCACCCCACGAGTCGAAGATCATCACGGCCTGGGCGCCGGCTTCGATCTGGGCGTTGAGGTAGGCGGTGACGGCCTTGGCAGTGACGCCCAGGATGTGGTGCATGAGATCCGGGCGGCTGTAGAGCAGCGCCTTGACCTTGCGGTAGTCGTCGGAACCGCCGCCTTCGACCATGTAGCAGGCGAGCGTCCAGGGGCTGCCGGAGAAGCCGATCAGCGGAACGGAGTTATCCAGCGCGCGGCGGATTTCGGCGACGGCGTCCATCACGTAGCCGAGTTCGAGGTTGGGATCGGGCACGGCGAGGTTGCGGATCTCCCATTCTTCCTTCAGCGGACGCTCGAACTTGGGGCCTTCGCCTTCGGCGAAGTACAGGCCCAGGCCCATGGCGTCGGGCACGGTCAGGATGTCGGAGAACAGGATCGCGGCGTCGAGGTTGTAGCGGGCCAGCGGCTGCAGGGTGACTTCGCAGGCGAGGCCGGGGTTCTTGCACAGGTCGAGGAAGCTGCCGGCGCGCTTGCGGGTTTCGCGGTACTCGGGCAGGTAGCGCCCGGCCTGGCGCATCAGCCACAGGGGGGTGTAGTCGGTGGGCTGGCGCAGCAGGGCGCGCAGGAAGGTATCGTTCTTCGGACGGCTCACTTGAAATCCTCGACAGGCAGGGGCCGCGCTAGGCGGCAAAGGCGGGATTATCCGCTTTTTTGGGGAGTGGGTAATGGGGAGTAGGGAGTGGGGAGTTGGAAGTGGGCGGGGGGCTGAAGCCGCTGCCCACTCCCCAATACCCATTCCCTATTTGCGCCAGAACTGCGGGGTGAACACCACGGCGAGGGAGAGCACCTCGAGGCGGCCGAGGAGCATCGTGAAGCTGCACACCCAGGTCTGGAAGTCGGTGAGCACGGCGTAGTTGGTGGCGGGGCCGACCTTGTTGAGGCCGGGGCCGGCGTTGTTGATGCTGGCGACGATGGCGCCCAGGGAGGTCATGAAATCCAGGCCGGAGAGAATCATCACGAAGACCAGCATCACCACGCTCATGAAGTACAGGAAGATGAAGCCGAGGACGGCGATCACCACGTTGTTGGGGATGGTGCCGCCGCCGACCTTGACCGGATTGACGATGGCCGGGTGGATCAGGCGGGTGAGTTCGCGGTTGGCCTGCTTGGCGAGGATCAGGGTTCGGATCATCTTGATGCCGCCGCCGGTGGAGCCGGAGCTGGCGGTGATGCACGACAGGAACAGCATCCACAGGGGCGCGAAGACCGGCCACTTGTCGAAATCCTGGCTGGCGAAGCCGCAGTCGGTGGCCATCGACACGAGGTTGAAGCTGACGTGGCGGAGCGCGGTGGGGTAATCCTCGTAGGTGCCTTCGAGCCACACGTAGAGCGCCACGCCGAAGCACGAGGCGACGATCACGCCGACCACGCCGCGGGCTTCCACGTCCTGCCAGTAGACGCGCAGGTCGCGGCCGCGCAGGGCGATGAAGTGGGTGGCGAAGTTCATCGCGGCGATCACCATGAAGACGATCAGGATGAACTCGACCATCGGGTTGTCGAAGGCGCCGACGCTGGCGTCGCGGGTCGAGAAGCCGCCCAGGCCCAGCGCCGCGAAGGCGTGGCAGATGGCATCAAGCCACGACAGGCCGGCCCACCACAGCAGCAGGATGCAGGCGACGGTGATGAGGAAATACACCAGCCACAGGGCCTTGGCGGTGTCGGCGATGCGCGCGGTGAGCTTGGAATCCTTCATCGGGCCGGGGGTTTCGGCCTTGTAGAGCTGCATGCCGCCCACGCCCAGCAGGGGCAGCACCGCCACCGCCAGCACGATGATGCCCATCCCGCCCAGCCAGTTGAGCTCGTGCCGCCACAGGTTGATGGCGGGCGGCGCGTGGTCGAGATCGGTCATGATCGTCGAGCCCGTGGTGGTGAGGCCCGACATGGTTTCGAAGAAGGCGTCGGTGAAGCTCATGGTGTCGTACACCAGGAGCAGCGGGATGGTGGCGATCGCCGCCATCAGCGCCCACACGGTGGACACCAGCAGGAAGCCGTCGCGGGGCTTGAGCTCGCGGTAGTGGGCGCGGGTGACGGCGTAGAGGATGAGGCCGCTGCCGAGGGAGATCACCATCGCGGAGACGAAGTCGGCGGTGGTGCCGTCGTCGAAGTAGATCGCCGCGGCGATGGGCATCAGGTAGGCGAAGCTGAAGATCGACAGCAGGCGACCGAGGACGTTGGCGACGGGCAGCAGGGCGTCCATCAGAAGAACCCCCAGCCGACCTGGAACAGCTTCTCGACCTTGGCGACGAGCTTCTTGCTGGTGCAGAAGATGATGACGTGGTCTTCGGCGCGGATCACCGTGTCGTGGTGGGCGATGATGACCTCGAAGATGGGCACCTCGTAGGGCACCAGCTCCTTGTATTCGGTGCGGCTCTGGCCGGTGTTGCGGACGATGGCGGCGATGGTGGCGCCGTCGGGCAGGTCGAGTTCGTCGACCCGCCGGCCGATCACCTTGCAGTGCTTGGCGTCGCCGTGGGCGACGATCTCCAGTGCCTCGGCGGCGCCCCGGCGCAGGCTGTGTACCGCGGCCACGTCGCCCCGGCGGACCCGGGCGAGGAGCTGACCGATGGAGGTCTGGGCCGGCGAGATGGCGATGTCGATGCGTCCTCCCTGCACCAGATCCACGTACGACTTGCGGTTGATGAGGGCCAGGGTGCGCCGCGCGCCCATTTGCTTGGCCAGCGACGCGGACATGATGTTGTCTTCCTCGTCGTTGGTGAGGGCGAGGAACATGTCGGTCTCCTCGATGCTCTCGGCGTCGAGGAGGGCTTCGTCGGTGGCGTCGCCGCGCAGCACCAGGGTGCGTTCGAGCCCGGTGGCGAGGACCTCGGCGCGGCGCCGGTCGTGCTCGATGAGCTTCACGTGAACCGTCTTCTCGATGGCCTTGGCGAGGCGCATGCCGATGTTGCCACCGCCGGCGATGATGACCCGGCGGATCGGGGTGTCCATCCGGCGCAGCTCGGACATCACCTTGCGGATGTGGGAGGTGGCGGCCAGGATGAAGACTTCGTCGCCGCTTTCGATGACGGTGTCGCCATGGGGCGCGATGGGCTGCTCGCGGCGGAAGATGGCGGCCACCCGGGCGTCGATGGTGGGCAGGCGCAGGGGGATGGTCTTGAGGGGCTTGCCGACCAGCAGGCCGCCCTCGAAGGCGCGCACGGCGATCATCGTCACCATGCCGTCGGCGAACTCCAGCACCTGCAGGGCTTCGGGGAACTCGATCAGCTTGCGGATGTAGTCGGTGACGATCTGCTCGGGGCAGATGGAGTGGTCCACCGCGAAGTTGCTGTCGTCGAGGAGCTCCGGGTGGTCTTCGTAGTCGGCGGCGCGCAGCCGGGCGATGCGGGTGGGCACGTTGAAGAGGCTTTTGGCGACCCGGCAGGCGCACAGGTTGGTCTGGTCCGACTGGGTGACGGCGATCAGCAGGTCGGCGTCATCGGCGCCGGCGGCGTCGAGGATGGAGGGCGACGCCCCGTTGCCTGGCACCACGCGCAGGTCGAGGCGCTCCTGCAGGGCGTTGAGGTGCTCGATGTTGCTGTCGACGACGGTGATGTCGTTGGCCTCGGAGACCAGGCTTTCGGCCACGGAGGTGCCGACCTGGCCGGCGCCCAGGATGATGATCTTCATCGTTGTCTCCTCCCGGTTGGCCCCCGAGAATGCTTGTATTGATCGGGTGGCGGCGGCTCAGCTGCCGTGCTCGTCGTGACGCTTGCCGACGCTGATGCCCAGTTGCTTGAGCTTGCGGTACAGGTGGGTGCGTTCGAGGCCGGTCTTCTCGGCGAGGCGGGTCATGTTGCCGCCGTCGAGCTGCAGGTGGTGCTCGAAGTACAGGCGCTCGAAGATCTCGCGGGCTTCGCGCAGGGGCAGGTCGAGGGGCAGGCCGAGGGCGGAGGAGGGCGTCTTGCCGAGCAGGTGGGCGACGTCGTCCATCCCGATCTCCTCTTCGAGGGTGCCCAGTGCCAGGGATTTGACCGCGGCCTTGAGTTCGCCGTAGCCGCCGGGCCAGGCGCGGTTGCGCAGGGCGTTGAGGGCGGCGGAGGACAGGCGGCGGGCGGGCACTTCGCCGGCCTCGACGTAATGGAGCAGGATCTGGCTGGCGATCTCGGGGATCTCGTCGCGGATCTCGCCCAGGGACGGCGGGGCCAGCGAGACCTCGAACAGCCGGGCCAGCACGCGCTCGTCCCAGCCGTGCTCGACGAGCTCCTCGGGGCGGTGCTCGGTGGCGACCACGAGACTCTGGCCGTGGCGCTCCAGGCGGTCCATGGCGAAGACCAGGTTCTTCTGCTGGGGGCGCGACAGGTAGATCAGCTCGGGCACGTAGAGCAGGCCGTTGCGGGCGCCTTCGAGGGTGGCGAGCTCGAGGGGCTGGGACGACAGGGAGAGATCGAGCCAGGGCGTGCCGACCCGCTGGAGCGAGCGCGCACAGAGCTCGGCGAGGCTGCCGGGGCCGACCCGCAGCAGGATCACCCGCGACTTGTCGGCCATCTGTTCGAGGCGCTTCTTCAGGTCGCGCAGGGGCACCGAGCGGGAGAAGGCGCCGAGCCCCAGCGGGCTGGGGGCGTTGGCGGGCTTGATGCGGGCGAGGCCGCGCTTCACCGCGGCGAGGAGCTTCTGCAGGGCGATGGGCTTTTCGAGGAACTCCATCGCGCCGATGCGGGTGGCCTCGACGGCCGTGTCGATGGTGCCGTGGCCCGACATCATCACCACGGGCATGGTGAGCTGGCCGTTGGCCGACCACTCCTTGAGGAGGCTCACACCGTCGGTGTCGGGCATCCAGATGTCGAGCAGGACGAGATCCGGCCGGGCGGCGTTGCGGGCGGCCCGGGCGGCGGCGGCGTTTTCGGCCAGCACGATGTCGTGGCCTTCGTCGCGCAGGATTTCCGACAGGAGTTCGCGGATGCCGACTTCGTCGTCAACGATGAGAATTTTAGCCATGGGCTGGTGACTCTGTTTGAGGGGCGCTGCGCAGGCGGATGCGGATTTCCGCTCCACCGGTTTCTCGATTGGCGAGACGAATCTCGCCGTCGTGTTCGTCGATTATTTTTTTGACGATGGCCAGGCCAAGGCCGGTGCCGCGGGCCTTGGTGGTGACGTAGGGTTCGAAGGCCCGGGACAGGATCTCGGGCGGGAAGCCCTGGCCGTTGTCGCGCAGGATCAAGTCTACCCGCCTGGCATCGGCTCGCGTCAACAGCCAGATTTCGGGGGCGTCCGTGTCGGAGAGGGCGTCTTCGGCGTTCTGCAGCAGGTTGTGGATGACCTGCCGCAGCTGGCTGGCGTCGCCCATCACCGGCGGGGTTTCGGCGGCGAGCTCGGCGTGGATCATCACCCGCGAGCCATCGTAGAGGGCCAGCACGTCGCGCACCAGGGCGTTGAGATCCACCGGGGCCATCACCGGGCTGGGCAGGCGGGCGTAGTCGCGGAAGGCGTTGACCAGGTTCTTCATCGCCTCGACCTGATTGACGATGGTGGTGGTGGAGCGTTCGAGCATGCTCCGGCCTTCTTCGTCGAGGCGCTCGGCCAGCTTGAACTGGAGGCGCTCGGCGGAGAGCTGGATCGGGGTGAGCGGGTTCTTGATCTCGTGGGCGAGGCGGCGGGCGACCTCGGCCCAGGCTGCGTTGCGCTGGGCGGCGATGAGTTGGGTGATGTCGTCGAAGACCACCACGAAGCCGCCGCCGGTGCTCTCGGGCAGGCGGGTGCCGTGGAGGAGGAGCGTCTGGGTGCTGCCGTCGGGGTTGGAGAATTCGATCTGGCGGTTCCAGTCGTCCTCGGGGCCCTCGAAGCCGGCCACCAGGGCGTCGCGGAAGGCGGCGTGGGTGTTCCAGTCGTGGACGCGCAGGCGCTCGTAGTCCTGCAGCTCGTCGTTGAGGATGGTCATCGCCCCGTGGTTGGCGGCGCGCAGGTGGCCGTCCGGCGAGAAGGCCAGCACGCCGGCCGAGAGGTTGGCGAGCACGCTCTCGAGATAGGCCCGGTTGCGCTCGACGGCGGCGCGGTTGGCTTCGGCCTGGGCGCGGGCGTCCTGCAGCTGGCGGGTCATCTGGTTGAAGGACTGGGTGAGCACGCCGAGTTCGTCCCGGGCGGGCAGGGCCTGACGGGGCGAGAAGTCACCAGCCGCGACGGCCTGGGTGCCCTCCGCGAGGATGAACAGCGGCGCGGCGAGGCGCCGGGTGAGCACGAAGGCGACGGCTACCGCGGCAAACAGGGCCAGCAGCAGGGTGAGCGTCAGGGTGAGGGTGTAGATGCGCTTGAGGCCGTTGCGGGCGACGGAGAGCTCCTGGTAATCCCGGTGCACCGTCTCGACGCTGTCGGCGTGCATCGCGAAGGATTTGGGCACTTGCTGGGTGACCTGCAGGAGCTGCGGCTCGATCAGGCGCCGCGACGGGATCGGCACGATCACCCGCAGGATCAGCCCCTCGGCGCCGTGGCCTTCGGCGGCTCGGTAGCCGGATGTCTGCCGACCCTGACGGAGCTGGGTGATGGTGGGCTGCTCGGGGATCAGGGTGCCGAGTTCGGTCTCGGCGGTGGCGACGATCTTGCCTGTTGGCGAGAACACCGTGGCCGATTCGACGTTGGCCTGTTCGCGCAGGCGGTTGAGGAGCGGGGAGCGGACCTGGGGCGCCAGCTCGAGCTCGATGGCCATCTGGTCGGCCTTGGTGGCGAGCTGGTCGAGGAGGATGTCGAGGGTCGCCCGGCCGAGCTGCAGGCCGCTTTCGAGGGCGGCATCCACCCGCACGTTGAACCACGACTCGATGCTCTTGACCGCAAACTGCAGCGACACCGCGTACACCAGCGCACCGGGCACCACCGCCATCGCGGCGAAGATCGCCATCAGGCGCAGCTTGAGCCGGGAGCCGAAGCGGCGGGCCTTGTACTCCAGCCACAGGCTGCGCAGCTGGACGAAGACCAGCCCGGCGAGCACCAGCGCGATGATGCCGTTGAGGCCGATGAGCAGGGTGTAGTTGCGGGCGAAGAGGGGCGTGTTGGCGCTGGCCGTGGCGAGCAGGAACAGCAGGATGCCGGAGATCGCCGCGCAGACGATGAGGACGGTAGGTCTCATTTGCTGTCGCGGGTGGGGGGCATGAAGGTCCACCGATACCAGTCGGAGGCGAGGTTCCAGTCCTTGCGGCCGAGGGCGCTGACCTGCAGCGGCTTGGGCAGCTCACCCACGTCCAGCCGGAAACGCAGGGCGGCGTTGTAGCTGCGCCCGATCTTCAGGGCGCCCTTGTCGGCGATGCCCCAGTTGCGGATGCGCAGCATGGTGCGCATGGCTTCTTCGAGGCTGGTGAAGTTCTGGTGGAGCGCGCCGGTGGTGAGGCGGTACTGGCGGGTGAGCGACTGGTAGGAGAGGCGGTAGGTGAGGGAGCGGGTGATGATCTCCTCGTCCAGCCAGTACCAGCGGGGGGCGGTGAGTTCGAATTCGGTGATGAAATACAGCGACACACCCCGGCCGACCACGTCGGCCAGGAGCGGGGTGAGCTCGGCGACGACATCGGCGTTGAGGATGTACTGGTCGTCGCTGGGCTGCAGGACGATGTTGCGGATCTCGGCCTCGGCGGCTTGCGCCGGCCCGGCACCGGTGCCCAGCCCGGCGACGAGGCCAGCCGCAAGCAGGCCCCTCAGCCAGCGCCGGCGGAGGCGGTCAGGCGGCTTTCTCGAGGAGCGCGTAGAAGAATCCGTCATGGTCGGTGCAAGGCAGGTACTGGCAGTCGAGCTGTCCGCCAATGGGCAGGCGGCGGCAATCGGGATGGCGGGCGGCGAAGGCGGCGATCTGCTCCCCGTTTTCTTCGGCAAACACCGAGCAGGTGGCATAGAGCATTTTGCCACCCGGCGCGAGGACTCGCCACAGGGCTTCGAGGATCTCGGCCTGCTGGGATGCAAAGCGGGCGATGTCGCCGCCGCGGCGCAGCCACTTGATGTCCGGGTTGCGGCGCACCACGCCGGAGGCGGAGCAGGGCACGTCGGCGAGGATGCGGTCGAAGGGGCGGCCGTCCCACCAGGCGTCGAGGTTGCGGCAGTCGGCGGCCTTGACGGTGGCGGCGAGGCCCAGGCGAGTGAGGTTCTCGCTGATGCGCCGGGTGCGGCTGGCGTCGGTATCCAGGGCGGTGAGCTCCACGTCGGCGAGTTCAAGGATGTGGCAGGTCTTGCTGCCGGGCGCGGCGCAGGCGTCGAGCACCCGCTGGCCGTCGTCCACGTCAAGGTGCTGGGCGGCGAACTGGGCGCCGGCGTCCTGCACGCTGATGCAGCCTTCGGCAAAGCCGGGCAGGCGGCTGACGGGCACCGGCTTTTCGAGGAGCAGGGCGCCGTTGGCGAGCACCCGCACCGGCAGGTCGGCTTCGGCGAAGCTGTCGAGCACCTCCTGGCGGGAGCTGCGCAGGGAGTTGATGCGCAGGGCCATGGGCGGGTGGGTGTTGCCTGCGACGAGGATCGAGCGCCAGTCCTTGGGGTACTGGGTTTTCAGGCGGCGGATCCACCAGGGCGGGTGGCGGTGCTCGGCGACCATGTCGGCGTCGGCCGCGGCGCGCAGCTCGGTGGCCTGGCGCAGGGCGTTGCGCAGCACGCCGTTGGCGACGCCCTTGAACTTGCCGTCGAGCAGGGTGGCGACACCTTCGACGGCTTGGTCGACGGTGGTGTGGGCGGTTTCCGGACGGGTGTCGAGGCGGTGCAGGGCGATCCGCAGCAGCGACTGGACGGGCTCGGGCAGGGGCTTCTGCATGAGCTGGCCGAGGATGAAATCCTGCCGGCCGTAGTCGCGCAGGGTGCCGTAGGCGAGATCGAGGATGGCGCCGCGGACGGCGGGCGGGGTGTCGGGCCGGCGTGCCCACAGGGTGGCCAGGGCGTCGGTGAGGGTGAGCCCGCCCACCACATCGGCGATGAGGCCGGCGGCGGTGACGAGGGCGTAGGCCAGACTGTCCTCGGGCAGGCGGGACGGGGCCGCGACGAGACGGCGGCTGCGGGGGTGGTCGGTCATGGTGTCAGGTGAGGCAGTCGAGCACGTAATTGGGCAGGGCGCTGCAGGCGAGGTGCAGGGCGGGATTGTAGTAGCGCAGGCCGGTGATGCGCCGGGCCGCAAGGCGCTGGGTGAGCGTGGCGAGATCGGGTTCCGGGGGGCGGGCATTGCTCGCCCGGGCGAGGAGCCAGGGGCCGCCGTAAAGGGGGACGTCGATCAGGGCCGGGGTCGGGGTGGCAAACACGTCCTTGAGCCGCTGGAACACCGTCGTGACCTGCTGGCGTTGGTGGAAGGGCGATCCGAGCTGGACGTGGACGATACCTTGCCCGGTCAGGCTTGCGGCACAGATTCGCAGAAAATTGTCGCTGTGCAGGTGGGCGCAGGCGGGGTGGTCGGACTGGGTGAGGTCGAACAGGATCAGGTCGAAACGCTCGCCCGCGGCGTGGCAGGCGGTGAGGGTTGCCGCCGCGTCGCCGAACAGGACGCGCACACGAGCATCGTTGAAGGCGCCGGCGGGTAGCGACGGCAGCTGCGCGTCGATGGTATCGACCACCGCGCGATCGAGCTCGGCGATGGTGACGTGGGTGATCGAGGGGTGCTTGAGCAGCTCCCGCGTGCTGCCGCCATCGCCGCCGCCCAGCACGATGGCCCGCTGGGGTGCCGGATGGCTGAGGGCTGCCAAGTGAGCAAGGCTCTCGTGGATGATGAACTCGTCGGCCTGGGAGGCCATGGCGTCGCCATCCAGCGTGTAGAGCTTGCCGAAGCTGGTGGTCGATTCCACCGAGATGTGCTGGAGCGGGCTGGTATGTTCGACCACTGGCGCGGTGCGCACGACATGGAGCGCGGCGTCGTCGGACAGGGGGAGGGCGATCGTCGGCAAGTGTTTCACGTGAAACAACCTCCTCTGCAGGGGTGTTCAGCCCAGGAATGTATCGGCGCTAAAGCGCAGGATCAGTATCACCACGACGACCAGAAACGCCTTGCGGATGAACGCCACACCGTGGCGGAGCACGAGGGCGGTGCCAACCCGGGAGCCGAGCAGATTGCAAACGGCCATCACCGCCGCGGCTTTCCAGAATACCGCGCCGGTCGCTACAAAGAAGGCGATTGCGGCGAGGTTGGTGGTGACGTTGACGATCTTCGCCGATACCGAGGCGAGCAGGAAGTCCATTCCCAGCAGACGAATGAAAAGAAAGATCAGAAAGCTGCCGGTGCCTGGGCCGAAGAATCCGTCGTAGAAACCGACTGTGCTGCCGATCGCGAGGGCGCGGATCGTGGGTTGGGCATCATGCGCCAGCACGCGCCCCTGGACGCCGAAATCCTTGCGCATGAAGGTGTAGATCGCGACTGCGATCAGCAGCACGAGGATGAGCGGACGCAGGGCCTCAGGCGGAAAGAGCACCACTGCCCGGGCGCCAAACCATGATCCGATGGCGGCCGCGATAGCCGCAGGAGCGGCAATCTGCCAGGGAATCACGACCCTGCGGCTGTACTGGAGTGCGGAGCTGGCCGTGCCCACCACGCTGGCCAGCTTGTTGGTGCCAAACAGCGTCGCCGCGCCGGCTTGGGGAAAGGTGGAGAAGAGCAGGGGGATCTGGATCAGACCGCCGCCGCCGCCGACGGTATCCACCAGCCCGGCGCAGAACGCGCCGACACCGAGGAGCAGGAACGGGAGTTCGATCACTGCTGTTTCACGTGAAACAAGCTCAGGGGAAGGAAGAGCCTTGGGCAAGTAGCGCCGCGTGGATTCCCGACAGTGCTTCGAGTCCGCCGCAGGCCAGGCTCACACCACGGCCCGGGATGTCGGGCTCGGTCGGGTTGATGCGGATCAGCGGCACGCCAAGGGTCTCGCTGAACCAGCGAACCGTCGGCACGTGGCTGCCGGCACCGATCTCGATCACCACCGGACGGGCCGTGGTGTGGAGCCAGGTTTCCAGGCGCTGGCGCTGGCCGGTAGTGCGGCGCCCGAGCCATCCCCAGTCGCCGAACATCAGCACGTTGGGCCGCATCAATCCACCGCAGGTGGGGCAGCGGGGCAGGGGAGAGCGGAGCAGGCAGGCGCTGTCGTCCACATCCGGCGAGAAGTCGTCGGCAGGGACGATGGCTTCGCCGCAGCCGTTCATGCACTGGAGGTGATGGATGGATCCATGGACTTCGCAGATGCGATCCTCCTCGAAGCCTGCGCGCTGGAACTGCCCATCCACGTTGGAGGTGAACACGAAGCTGCCGCCGGGCAAGGCCGCGCTGATCTGCCGGAGCATGGCGAAGCCAGGGTGGGGGCGGGTGCGCCGGTAGAGGTTGAGGCGGTGGCCGTAGAAGCCCCAGGCCAGGGTCGGGGTGCGCGAGAAGGCGTCGGGGCTGGCGATCTCTTCGAAGGCGATGCGGGCCTCGGCGAGGGCAGGATAGGCGCGCCAGAAACCAGTGTTGCCGCGGAAGTCGGGCAGCCCGGAATCCACGCCCATGCCGGCACCAGCGGAGATGATGAGGGCGTCCGCCCCGGAGATGAGGCGGGCGGCTTCGGTGAACAGGGGGTCGGTCATGCCTGGGCGATGATGAAGATGCGGCGGAATGGAAACAGCGCGGTGCCGTCCGCGTCGGCCGGATAGGCCGCAGCGAGGCGTGGGCCGAGCTCGGCGAGAAAGGTGGCCTGACTGGCTTCGTCGAGGCGCGAGAGGTAAGGCACGAGGGTCGTGCCCCTGAGCCAGTCGAGTACAGGGTGCTCGCCCTGCATGGCCTGCCAGTAGATGGTTTCCCACAGGAAGAGGCGGCTGCAGCGGGGAGAGAGAATTCGGTGGTAGTCCGCCATGGGGAGCACCGCGCCCATGCGCGCATCGACCAGGCGATCGGCCCACGCAGGCGCGGCAGCCTGTTCGCGGATCAACCGGTGGGACGGCGCCTCGAAATTGCCGGGCATCTGCACGGCCAGCACGCCACCGGGCGCGAGCTGGTCGAGGAGGCGGGGGAACAGCGTCGCATGGTCGCCAACCCAGTGCAGGGCGGCGTTGGAAAACAGCAGATCGAGGGGTTCTTCCTGCGCCCAGCTCTCCACTCCGGCCAGTTCGAAGCGGGCTTCGGGCAGGGCGACGCGGGCGCGCTCGAGCATCTCCGGCGAACTGTCCAGCCCGGTGATCTGGGCGCCTGGCCAGCGGCTGGCGAGGAGGCGCGTGACGTTGCCGGCTCCGCAACCGAGGTCGACGACCTGGACGGGCTGGGCGAGGGGGATTCGGGCAAGCAGGTCGACCGCCGGACGCAGGCGTTCGTCGGAGAACTGCAGGTAGCGGTCAGGGTTCCAGGTCATCGCAGATCCTCCATTCGAGAAGGTCCTATTGTGAACCAAGCCGGAACGCCTGCGAAAAAAGAAGGCCCGGCATCAGCCGGGCCAAACAGGGAGTAGGGAGTTCGGGAAGAGCGGCGGCCTACTTCTTGATCTGGTTGCCGATGACCCCGCCGACAGCAGCGCCACCGACGGTGCCCACCGAGCTGCCACCTGTCAGGACGGAGCCGGCGACGCCGCCGACTGCTGCGCCGATGGCTGTGTTGCGTTGTTGGGGCGACATGTTGGCGCAGCCGGAAAAAGTGAGTGCGGCGACAATGGCAGCGAGACCTGCGGTGATTCTTTTCATGATGTGCTCCTTCACGCTACGCCCACGCGTGGTGGGATGTGATCTAAGTCTGGCTGTCGTGGGCTCCGACTGCTGTAGGGCAGGGCGGATGCTTTCGTGGGAATCGGCTGACAGCCGGGGGGCGCGGTGCCCGTGTGCAAGTGAAAGTCACTGTATCCGGGATCACGCCTCCGGGCTGTAACGAGTCGTGTGGTTTTGTAAGCAGTGCCGCGAGGTGCAGCGACGATTCGGCTGGGCAACAAAAAGCCCGCGCTGTGGCGGGCTTGGAGCTGGGGCTGCGCGGCTGGGGCCGGCTTACTTGCCGATGCAGAACCGCGAGAAGATCACCCCCAGCAGATCGTCGGGAGTGAATTCGCCGGTGATCTCGTTTACCGCTTCCTGGGCGAGGCGGAGCTCCTCGGCCATCAGTTCGAGGGCGTGGTGGTTGTCGAGGGCGCGGTGGATGCGGGCGAGGGCTTCGCGCAGGGCGATGAGGTGGCGTTCGCGGGCGAGGATGATGTCTTCGCCGTGGCGATGCCAGCCGGCCACGCGGAGGAGCTCGGCGCGCAGCAGCTCGATGCCCTGGCCGGCCTTGGCGGAGAGATACAGGCTCACGGCGCCGTCGGTGTCCACCCGCTGGGCATCGCGGCCGGCGAGGTCCACCTTGTTGAAGACGGTGATGCGTTCGACCCCGGCGGGGAGGCGGGCGTCGATGGCGGCGTCGGCTTCGGTGAGGCCGGCGCGCACGTCCACCAGCCGCACGATCACGTCGGCGCGTTCGATTTCCTGCCAGGTGCGGGCGATGCCGATCTTCTCCACTTCGTCGGTGGTGTCGCGCAGGCCGGCGGTGTCGGTGATGTGGAGCGGGATGCCTTCGATCTGGATGGTTTCGCGCAGGGCGTCGCGGGTGGTTCCGGCGATGTCGGTGACGATGGCGCGCTCTTCGCCGGCGAGGCGATTGAGCAGGCTGGACTTGCCGACATTGGGCTGGCCGACGAGCACCACGTGCAGGCCGCTGCGCAGCAGGCTGCCCTGGCGGGCGCGGTCGAGGAGGGCTTCGAGTTCGCTGGCGATGGCCTGGATGCGTTCGAGCGCTCGGGCCTCGGCGAGGAAGTCCACGTCTTCATCGGGGAAATCCAGCGTGGCTTCGACGAGCATGCGCAGGTCGATCAAACGCTCGACTATGCCGTGGACTTCCTTGGAGAAGCTGCCGGTGAGGGAGCGCACGGCCGAGCGGGCGGCGGCAGCGGTGGAGGCTTCGATGAGGTCGGCGACGCTTTCGGCCTGGGCCAGATCGAGCTTGCCGTTGAGGAAGGCGCGGCGGGTGAACTCGCCGGGCTCGGCCAGGCGGGCGCCGAGTTCGAGGCAACGGGCCAGCAGCAGCTGCATGACCACCGGGCCGCCGTGGCCCTGGAGTTCGATGACGTCTTCGCCGGTGAAGGAATTGGGCGCCGGGAAGTAGAGGAGGAGGCCTTCGTCGATCAGCCCGTCATCCGCGCTGCGGAAGCGGGTGAAACAGGCCATGCGGGCCTCGGGCACCTTGCCGCCGAGGGTGGCGGCAAGGGCGGAGAGATTCGGCCCGGAAATCCGGACCACCCCGATGCCACCGCGCCCGGGGGCGGTGGCAATCGCGGCGATGACGTCACTCGGCGGTCTTGCCACCGGCTTCGATCATCCGGTTGATCTGCCATTGCTGGAGGATCGACAGGGTGTTGTTGACCACCCAGTACAGAACCAGACCGGCAGGGAACCACAGGAACATGAAGGTGAACAGGATCGGCATCATCATCATCACCTTGGCCTGGATCGGATCGGGCGGAGCCGGGTTCAGGCGGGTCTGGATGAGGCTGGTGGCGCCCATGATGAGCGGCAGGATGTAGTACGGGTCCTGCACCGACAGATCCTGGATCCAGCCGAGCCACGGCGCGCCGCGCATCTCGACGACGCCCAGCAGCACCCAGTAGAGGGCGATGAACACCGGAATCTGGATCAGGATCGGCAGACAGCCACCCAGCGGATTGACCTTCTCGCGCTTGTAGAGGTCCATCATCGCCTGCTGCAGCTTCATCTTGTCGTCGCCGTACTGCTCCTTCATGCGCTGCAGGCGCGGGCCGAGGGTCTTCATCTTGGCCATCGACTTGTAGCTGGCGGCGGACAGCGGGAAGAACACGGCCTTCAGGGCGATGGTGACGAGGATGATGGCCCAGCCCCAGTTGCCGGTGAGCTTGTGGAACCACTCGAGCACCCAGAACAGCGGCGCGGCGATGATGGTGAGCCAGCCGTAGTCCACCACCAGGTCGAAGCCCTTGGCGAACTGCTCGAGGCGGGACTGCTCCTGCGGGCCGGCGTACAGCGGCACTTCGAGCTTGGCGGTCTGGCCCGGGGCGATGGCGGCCACCGGCAGGATCACGCCGGCGGAGTACAGATCGGAACTGACCTGATTGGCGAAGAACTCGCGCTCGCCCGAAGCGGGCGCCCAGCCGGCGACGAAGTAGTGCTGAACCATTGCGGCCCAGCCATCGGCAGACTTGGTGACGAACTTGGCCTTCTTGGCGGCGACGTCCTCGAAGCTGACCTTCTGGTACTTCTCGGCTTCGGTGTAGAACGCCGGGCCGGTGAAGGTCTGGACGCCGAAGCCGCCGGGCTGCTCGGCCGGCTTGCCGTCACGGGTGAACTGGAAGTAGGCGTGGGGCGCGATGGGCGCGCCGCTGCCGTTGGTGATCTCGTAGCTCACCTCGGCCTGGTAGCTGCCCCGGTGGAAGGTGATCAGCTTGGCAACCTTGATGCCGTCGGCGGTGGCCGGGGCGTCGAGGCGCAGGGTGACCGCATCCTGGCCGTCCTTCAGCTCGAGGTTCTGGGCACCGAGGCTGAAGAGGGTCTTGTGGGTGGGCAGGCCGTTGCCGATCAGGCCGGTCTGGGCGGCGTAGTTGTGTTTCTCGCCGTTGTCGAAGAGCACGTAGTTGCGGCTGCGGTCTTCGGTGGCCTTGTGCTGGGTGAGCTCGAGCCGGACGATGTCGCCGCCCTGGGCCGAGATCTCGGCCACCAGGATGTCGGTGCGGACGACGGCCTTCGGTGCTGCCGCGGCGGCGGGCGTCGCGGCAGGCTGACCCGGCACCGCGGCGGCTGCGCCGGCGGTGGCCGATGGCGTCGGAGTCGGCACGCCGGCCGTCTGGCTGGCGGCGGGGGCTTCCACCTTGGGATGGTTGTGCTTCTGCCAGCCGTCCCACAGCATGACCAGGGAGAAGGAGAAGACGAGAAGGAGGATCAGGCGACGGTTATCCATCGGAGTATGAGTCAGGAAGGGTTGGGCGGGGAGCGGTGGCGGGGCTCAGGGTACGGGATCGTAGCCGCCGCCACTGAACGGATGGCAGCGGCACACACGTCGTGTCGCAAGCCAGCCGCCCTTGAGCGCGCCGTGGCGTTCGACGGCCTCGAGGGCGTATTCGGAGCAGGACGGCACGAAGCGGCAGTTGCGTCCGAGCATCGGGCTGACGGCGTAACGATAGCAGCGCAGCAGGGCGAGGAGGACGGCTTTCACGGCGCTGCCTTCATTTGCGGGGCAGGCGCCCCAGCAGACCGATCATCTCGTCGCGCATCGCACGCCTCGTTACGTTGTCGAGCTTGGCCGACAATCGTAACACCAGATCGTAGGGCGGCAAGCTTGCACGGGCGTGACGGAACACGTCGCGCCCGATGCGCTTGACGAGATTGCGCTGGACCGCCCGTTTGGCAAGCTTCTTTGCGACAACCAGGCCAAGGCGCGGCGTCCCGTCCGGGTTTGGACAGTAGTGCAGCGCGAAGTGGGAACCGCGAAGCACCCGCCGAAAAGCAAAAACGGATGAAAATTCATCCGTTTTGTGCAGTCGCAATGACGTGTCGAAGCCGAATCCTGCCGGGTTTGAATCTTCCGCTGCCGCATGGTTGCAGGCGGTGGAAGCTGCCGCGGCGGCCAGGCTTGCCTCGGCGGCCTTAGACGGCGAGACGATGACGGCCCTTGGCGCGACGAGCGGCGATGACCTTGCGACCGCCACGGGTGGCCATGCGGACCAGGAAGCCGTGGGTGCGCTTGCGACGGACGACGGACGGTTGGTAGGTGCGTTTCATTTTGCGTGCCCGGAAAGTTGAGTCAAACGCGTAATTTCATACGTTAACCCTCTGTTTGTCAAGTAGGTTTTGCAGGGCCTTGTCTGGGGTGGGCTGCGGAGGGTGGTTTTGCGGGCCTGCAAGCTGTGGATAACTTTTCTGTCCACAGGTACAATACGCGTTTGGCCCGGCGACTTTGCGCGCTGCTGTGGCCGGCTCCGGAAACCACCCGGGGTTCCACCAAGAACGAGAAACGGCGCGCATCCTGCCGTCGAACCAGTCCACCCGTACATCGTGTCAGAAGCCTCATCACAGTCCCAGTGCGCCGCGTTCTGGACGCATTGCCTGAGCTGCCTGGAGCAGGAGTTGCCTGCCCAGCAGTTCAAGACCTGGATACTTCCCCTGCGCGTTGAAGAACTGCAAGGCGAGGACCTGGCCGGCGTGCGTCTGGTCGCCCCGTCCAACTTCCATCGCCAGTGGCTGCGTGATCGCTACCTGCGGCGCATCGAGGAACTGGGCGAAGAATACTTCGGCGGTATCCCGACGATCGAGGTCGGCCTGGCGCCGGCCGGCGGGCCGCGTCGTGCAGCACCGCCTCCTCCGTCGATGGCGTCGAGCGCAGCGCCGTCCGCACCCGCCGCGGCGCCGATGGCTGCTGCTGCCCCCGCCGCGCCTGCGCCGGTCGCCCGCCCGGTGATGCCCGAAGCGCCGGTGAGCATTGAGGCCGCCAACTACGACAAGTCCCGCCTCAACCCCGATTTCACCTTCGACACCCTCGTCACCGGCCGCGCCAACGATCTGGCCCGTGCCGCCGCGCTGCAGGTCGCCCAGAACCCGGGCGTGTCGTACAACCCGCTTTTCATCTATGGCGGCGTCGGCCTCGGCAAGACCCACTTGATCCACGCCCTGGGCAACTACGTCTTCAAGCACGACCCGCGCAAGGTGATCCGCTACGTGCACGCCGAGGATTACTACGCCGACGTGGTGCGCGCCTACCAGCAAAAATCCTTCGACGTCTTCAAGCGCTACTACCGCTCGCTCGACGTGCTGATCATCGACGACATCCAGTTCTTCAATAACAAGAACCGGACGCAGGAAGAGTTCTTCCACGCCTTCAACGCCCTCACCGAGGCCAAGAAGCAGATCATCATCACCAGCGACACCTACCCGAAGGACGTCCAGGGCCTCGAGGATCGCCTGATCTCCCGCTTCGACTGGGGCCTGACGGTGCAGATCGAGCCGCCCGAGCTCGAGATGCGGGTCGCCATCCTTAAAAAGAAGGCCGAGGTCGAGCGCATCCAGCTCGACGACGACGTGGCCTTCCTGATCGCCAAGAACCTGCGCTCCAACGTGCGCGAGCTCGAAGGCGCCCTTAAAAAGGTGCTCGCCTTCGCCCGTTTCCACGGCCGCGAGGTGACGCTCGAGGTGGCCAAGGAGGCCCTGAAGGATCTCCTCAACGCCCACAACCGCCAGCTCACCGCCGAGTTCATCCAGAAGACTGTTGCCGACTACTACAAGATCAAGGTCGCCGACATGCACTCGAAGAAGCGCACGCGCGTGATCGCCCGGCCGCGCCAGGTGGCGATGTTCCTCGCCAAGGATCTGACGCCCATGAGTCTGCCCGCCATCGGCGAAGCCTTCGGCGGCCGCGACCACACCACGGTGCTGCACGCCTGCCGAACCATCGCCGAACTGCGCCTGTCCGATACCCAGCTCAACCACGACCTGCACGTGCTCACCCAGGTGCTGCGTGGCTGAAACCTGACTTCGCCATGATTGACATGCCGGCGCGTCTGCGCGTCGCCGCCCGGCCCTGAACAACGATACGGAGACCTGACCACATGCTGCTCTTCACCGCGCCCCGCGATGCCCTCCTCGTCCCGCTGCAATCGGTGTCCGGCATCGTCGAAAAACGCCACACCCTGCCCATCCTCTCGAACGTCCTCATCGAGAAGAAGGGCGACGCGCTGACCCTGCTGGTCACCGACATCGAAATCCAGATCCGCAACAGCACCACCGCCGCCCTCGGCACCGACGACGTGGCCATCACCGTCGGCGCCCGCAAGCTGCAGGACATCCTGCGCGCGCTGCCCGACACCGCCGACGTCAGCCTTACCCTCGACGACAAGCGCATCACCCTCAAGGCCGGCAAGAGCCGCTTCCAGCTCCAGACCCTGCCCGCCGCCGACTACCCGCGCCTGTCCCCGCCCGAAGGCGAAGGCATCAGCTTCACCACCACGCAAAAAGCCTTCAAGAAGCAGCTCGCGCTGGTGCAGTACGCCATGGCCCAGCAGGACATCCGCTACTACCTCAACGGCCTGTTGCTGGTGGTCGCCGGCAACCTGCTGCGGATGGTTGCCACCGATGGTCACCGCCTCGCCTACGCTGCGTCCCCGCTGGTGGGCGATTACGCCCGCACCGACGTGATCCTGCCCCGTAAAACCGTCGTCGAACTGGCCCGTCAGCTGGCCGATTCCGACGATCCCCTCGAAGTCACCCTGGTGGGCAACCAGATCGTCTTCCGCTTCGGCAACATCGAGCTCATCTCCAAGCTCATCGACGGCAAGTTCCCCGACTACGAGCGCGTGATCCCCCAAGGCCATCCCAAGCTGGTCAAGGCCAGCCGCCTGGCCCTGCTGCAGGCCCTGCAACGCGCGGCGATCCTCACCAACGAGAAGTTCCGCGGCGTGCGCCTGATGCTCTCCGAAGGCAGCCTCAAGCTGGTGTCCACCAACGCCGAGCAGGAAGAAGCCCAGGAAGAACTCGAAGTCGATTACAGCGGCGATTCGCTGGACATCGGCTTCAACGTCACCTATCTCCTCGACGTGCTCACCAACGTTTCCGCCAACGAGATCGAGATCCGCTTCAACGATGGCAACGCCAGCGCCCTCTTTGGCCTCGCCGACAACGCCGACTTCAAATACGTCGTGATGCCGATGCGGATCTGATCTGCCGCCTGCTGTCTGTCTGCCAGGCCCCGCGAGGGGCCGTCCAAGCTGTACCTGAAGAACCGAGAACACCATGTCCGATACGCAACAACCCGCCGCCGCCGACAACTACGACGAATCCAGCATCCAGCAGCTCGAAGGGCTGGAGGCCGTACGCAAGCGGCCCGGGATGTACATCGGCGATACGTCCGACGGCACCGGCCTGCACCACATGGTCTTCGAAGTGGTGGATAACGCCATCGACGAAGCCCTCGCCGGCCACTGCGACGACATCGTGATCACCATCCACGCCGACAACTCCATCTCGGTGGCCGACAACGGCCGCGGCATCCCGGTGGGCGTCAAGATGGACGACAAGCACGAACCCAAGCGCTCCGCCGCCGAGATCGTGATGTGCGTGCTCCACGCCGGTGGCAAGTTCAACCAGAACAGCTACAAGGTCTCCGGCGGCCTGCACGGCGTGGGCGTCTCGTGCGTCAACGCGCTGTCCAAGTGGCTGCGCCTCACCGTCTCCCGCGACGGCCACAAGCACTTCATGGAGTTCAACCGCGGCCACGCGGTGGATCGCGTCATCGAGGTCGTTGACGGCATCGAGACCAGCCCCCTCAAGGTCATCGGAGAAACCAGCAAGCGCGGCACCAAGGTGCACTACCTCGCCGACGAAGAGATCTTCGGCACCGTCGAATACCACTACGAAATCCTCGCCAAGCGCCTGCGCGAGCTGTCCTTCCTCAACAACGGCGTCAAGATCCGCCTGGTGGACCAGCGCAACGGCAAGGAAGAAGACTTCGCCTTCGCCGGCGGCGTTTCCGGCTTTGTGGATTACATCAACCGCGCCAAGTCGGTGCTCCACCCCACCGTCTTCCACTCCAGCGGCGAATCCATCCAGAACGGCGTGCCCATCACCGTCGAAGTGGCCATGCAGTGGAACGACAGCTACGCCGAACAGGTGCTGTGCTTCACCAACAACATCCCCCAGGCGGATGGCGGCACCCACCTCACCGGCCTGCGCGCCGCGATGACCCGCGTCATCAACAAGTACATCGAAGAAAACGAGATCGCCAAGAAGGCCAAGGTCGATATCTCCGGCGACGACATGCGCGAAGGCCTCGCCTGCGTGCTCTCCGTCAAGATGCCCGACCCCAAGTTCGCCTCCCAGACCAAGATGAAGCTGGTCTCCGGCGAAGCCCGCCCGGCGGTTGAAGAAGTCGTCGCGCAAAAGCTCGCTGACTTCCTCCTCGAGCGCCCCATCGACGCCAAGACCATCTGCGGCAAGATCGTCGAAGCCTCCCGCGCCCGCGAAGCCGCCCGCCGCGCCCGCGAGATGACCCGCCGCAAGGGCGTGCTCGACGGCGTCGGCCTGCCCGGCAAGCTCGCCGACTGCCAGGAAAAAGACCCCGCCCTGTGCGAGATCTATATCGTCGAGGGTGACTCCGCAGGCGGCTCCGCCAAGCAGGGCCGCGACCGCAAGTTCCAGGCGATCCTCCCGCTGCGCGGCAAGGTGCTCAACGTCGAGCGCGCCCGCTTCGACAAGCTCATCAGCTCCGAGCAGATCACCACCCTCATTACCGCGCTCGGCACCAGCATCGGCGCCGACGACTTCAAGCCCGAAAAGCTCCGCTACCACCGCATCATCCTGATGACCGACGCGGACGTGGACGGCGCGCACATCCGCACCCTGCTGCTCACCTTCTTCTACCGCCAGATGCGCGAGCTCGTCGAGCGCGGCCACATCTACATCGCCCAGCCGCCGCTCTACAAGATCAAGCACGGCAAGAACGAGATGTACATCAAGGACGACAACGAGCTCAACGCCCACCTGCTCAAGCTCGGCCTTGAAGGCGCCGCCCTCACCCCGCGCGAAGGCGCTGAGGCCATCCGCGACGAAGCCCTCGCCGGCCTCGCCCGCACCTACCTGCTGGCCGAAGGCGTGATCCGCCGCCTCGCCGACTGGATCGACTCCGACGTCCTCCACGCCCTGCTCGCCACCGACCTGCCCCTGTCGGTCGACGACGAAGCCGCCACCCGCGACTCCGCCGCCCGCCTGCAGGCCGCCGTCGGCACCGACATCACCATCGAGGCCAACTACAACGAAGCCACCGAAGCCTGGACGCTCGATCTGGCCCGCATGCACCACGGCAACCGCAAGGTCAGCCAGATCGACGGCGACTTCCTGCGCTCCGGCGACTACCGCACCATCCGCCAGGCCACCGAATCCATCTCCGGTCTCGTCCAACCCGGCGCCATCATGCGCCGCGGCGAAAAGCAGCAAGTCGTCACCAGCTTCGCCGACGCCATCAGCTGGATGCTCTCCGAAGTCGAACGCGGCATCTCCAAGCAGCGCTACAAAGGTCTCGGCGAAATGAACCCCGAGCAGCTCTGGGAAACCACCATGGACCCGGCCGTCCGCCGCCTGCTGCGCGTCCAGATCGACGACGCCATCGCCGCCGACGAAATCTTCGCCACCCTCATGGGCGACAACGTCGAACCTCGCCGGGCGTTCATCGAAGAAAACGCGCTGTATGCGCGGAATCTGGATGTGTGAGACTGGTTGTGCCTGAACGCAGCGACAGTAGACAGGCAACGGCAATGATGAAAAAAGCTCCCGATGGGAGCTTTTTTCATGGGGGCGTGGTCGTGTGGCTGGGGTGTCGCCAGCCGTGGCGATCATTAAGCAGGCGCTACCTCACACAGGCTCGATATTCAGCTTTCGACCCACAGCGGTTAATCGCATTGGCAGTCTGAGTGGACGCTCCCCAGCAGAAATCTGCCTCGGATATACTCTGACGCTCGCGCTCCACACGTTGGTCAGACTGCAAACCACGCCTGCCTTAAAGCCTACGGTTGAGGTTTCAGCTTGGACAGCGTGGGCAAGAACAAAAAGGGAAACCAATGCTTGAGTCTATTCACTTCAAGAACGTGGGGGCAGCGCCGGAGATGAAGATGGATCTCTCGGCTCGGTTGAACCTTATCACTGGGAACAATGGTCTCGGAAAAAGCTTTCTGCTTGACGTAGCTTGGTGGGCACTTACGCGCACGTGGGCTCGGGAAATGGTGGTACCCAGGCCCGGCCTAGTCGCAGAGATCACCTATAAGTACACCAAGAAGACCAAACCTTCATACAGTTTCACGAGCAAGTACGAGGCGGATCGCGTCCGGTGGACCGTGAAGGCAAGCCGTCCTCCAATTCCGGGGCTGATCCTTTATGCCCAGGTCGATGGCGGCTTCTCAGTATGGGATCCGATGCGGAATTACTGGACCGAAGACGCGCCAGACCGCCCCAACGCCTTCCTTTTCACACCGGATCAAGTCTGGAAGGGGAACGAGCATTGTAAAGGTGTTATTGAAGATTGGCTGCTTTGGCAAGCTGGGAACGATCGCAAATTCAAGCTGTTAACGCAGGTGCTCGACACTCTATCGCCTTCGGCGAACGAAAAAATAGTGCCGGGGGAACCACGCGAGATCACGATTAAGGATAAAGGGCCAACGCCCACTCTGAGAATGCCGTATGGCGAAGACGTGCCGCTCAACCACGCGTCCTCCGGGATGCGCCGGATTATTGCCCTAGCCTACCTATTGACGTGGGCATGGCATCGACACGAAGAGGCGGCAAAGCTGCGTAGGGAGGAGCCTGCCCGTGAGATCGTCTTCCTAATTGATGAGATCGAAGGCCATCTCCATCCTCAATGGCAGCGTCGCGTCGTACCCTCTCTGCTGCGGGTCATGGACGTACTCACCGGCAAACATAGAACGAAGACTCAACTCATCGCCGCAACGCACTCCCCACTCGTGCTCGCGTCAGTCGAGCCTCTATTCGATGCCAAACAGGACTCGTGGTTCGACCTCGATCTGGAACAGAGGAATGTGATTCTTCGTAAGCGGGAGTATTGCCGCCGTGGCGAGATCGATAACTGGCTGACGAGCCCGGCCTTTGATCTGAAAGAGCCTCGCGGTTCGGTCGAGGCCGAGGAGGCTATTCAGGCGGCATTGGCCCTCGTTCGCCAGGGGGCGCCAGACAAGGCAGATATCGACCGCGTCAATAGACTGCTGCAGTCGGTACTCGGCGATACCGATAGGTTCTGGGTACGTTGGACCTCTTTCCGGGACACCCACAACGAGCGCGCTGGCACAAAGAAATGATACCTGTTGCCCGGGCAAGGAAACCCAAAGCGTTCGACGAGAAGGTCCGCAAACCCGGCCTGCGTGCGATCTCGGAAATGGCAGGCAAGCCGTCCCCTTTTCCTCGAACGGCAGGGAAGCCCTACAAGCAGATCGTTCAACGTAAAGCGGATATTCCGGCATCGGCGTTTCCTACATACTGGACCGAGGCTCTCGACGACCTAATGTCCGCATATGGCGAGATATGTTCGTATTCATGCTTCAGAATCCATCCTGTCACTGGCGCCCGTTCTGCCGACCACTTTGCCCCCAAATCGCAGCACTGGCGCGCCGTGTATGAATGGTCGAACTACCGGCTTTGCTGCAGCCGCATGAATTCCCGGAAGAACGATTTTGGCGAGGTACTCGACCCATTTAAGGTGGGTAAAGGGTGGTTCGAGCTAGAGCTTGTGGGCTTCCAGGTCATTCCCGGTAACTTGGTGAAAGCCACCCCGATCGAACAGCAGGTTAATGACACTATTGAGCGGCTTGGCCTCAATGACTTTTGTCGCGAACGCGCTGAAGACGCCGAGCGTTACTGGGCTGGCGACTATTCATTGAAGGTCTTGAAGAAGGATTCTCCCTTTGTCGCATATGAGCTCTGGCGTCAAAACAGGCTCAATATTGGAGACTCTTGGTGACGCTAGCGCTTTATGACTTTCTAGCTCAGAGGCCGGTCCAAGTTTGCCCGTAAGGGACTGCAACGAGTCTAGAGCTGTCACTCAGTGCAGTATCGTAGAGGACGATTTCTGGCCGATTACCGTCATATTACCGTCCTTCTAGCGCAATAGAATGATCGTCATCTCCATCCCGACGTCCTGATCCCGCTCTCCAACATCTCCCGGTTCTCCGTCCTTCCCCCGCCCGTCGTCACCCAGCAATGGCCTTCCACGGCTACCCCGAACCTCACGCTCCGGGGTACCTTCCCAGGCCCTGGTCATCCTCCTCAATCACCAACCATTTGACATTACCCGTCCATGCATCCAAACTGCGCCCCGCACAAAGTGTGCAAACGACATATACACATAACATCATTGAGGAGCGGAAAATGAATCAGAACGTGGTTTCGCTGGTTTTGTCGGCCGAGCAGCTGGATCAGGCGCGCAAGGCCTTGGGGATGCTGGAGCAGAGTCTGGTGGATCTGATTTCCCTGTCCGTCGAGCAGCGTCAGGAGCTGCGCAAGATGGGGCCGAAATCCGAGATGTTTGCGCGCAAGGCGCACGAGGTGGTGCTGCAGAACCCGGACAGCATGCCCCGCTCCTTCGACATCGAAGCGTTTACCGAGGACCTGCTGGCGCTGGATCAATTGCGGCCCTTGTTCCTGCGGATCACGGCGCTGGCGCGGCGGGCGGAGGATACGGAGATGGCGCTTGGGAGCGACATCTACAAGGCGACGCTGGATGCTTACCGGTTTGCCAAGGCGGCGGGCAAGGGGGCTGCGCTGGATGAGCTTTCAGAGCAGGCGGCCGTGCGTTTTGCAGGCCAGGGCAAGCGCGGGAGTGTCAGTAATTTTGTGTTCGAGGCGAATTTCGATTGATCCCGGCCATGGCCGGGATCAATCGACGGTTCTCATTTTGTGACCGCCGGAATGAAGCGCTCGCCGTACAGGATGGCGAACTGGTTCATGGCGCCTTTCCAGCATGTCATCGTTCCCCGCCATCCGTCGGTGATGTTGCGCAGCGCCAGCCAGATCAGCTTGGTGGCCGCTTCATCCGTCGGGAAGTGGCCCC
>NZ_SSXU01000032.1 GCF_009469605.1 Zoogloea sp. 1C4
CAGATCAAGGCCGATACGCGTAATCTTCATGGCGGACTCCTTCTTTCTGATTGACCGGGGGTGACACTTCCCAGTCTGGCTCATCGAAGCCGTTTCAGGAGGGAGGAGTCCATCTCATTGACCTACAGGTTCGTACCCCCCGCCAACCACCAATCCCATCCTGTAGGTCGGACTTCAGTCCGACATCACGGCAATCCGAACGACGGGTGCGTGCCCTACGGCACCACCACCGCCAGCCGACGCTCCAGCGTGATGCCTTCGGGCGTGACGGTTGCGCCCAGGGCGATGACCTCGACGCCGGCGGCCAGCGCGTCGCGCAGGGCCTGGCCGTAGGCGGGGTCGATGTGGTCGGCGGGGCGGACTTCGGTGACGTCGCTCCGCTGCACGCAGAACACCAGCACCGCCCGGTGGCCGGCGGCGACCATTGCGGACATCTCGCGCAGGTGTTTGGCGCCGCGGGTGGTGACGGCATCCGGGAAGTAACCCACGCCGCCCTCGACGGCGGCGGTGACGTTCTTGACCTCCACATAGCAGTCGGGCCGGCCGGGGGCCTGCAGGAGCAGGTCGATGCGGCTGCCTTCGCCGTACTTCTGCTCGGGGCGGATGGTGGGGTAGCCGGCCAGCTCGGGCACCGTGCCGGCCTCGATGGCCTCGCGCACCAGGCCGTTGCTGCGGCCGGTGTGCACGCCGACGATCACGCCCGGGGCCGTCTCAACCAGCTCCCACGTCCAGGCGAGCTTGCGCGCCGGGTTGTCGGCCGGCGACAGCCACACCCGCATCCCGGCGTCCTTGCAGCCCTGCATGGAGCCGGTGTTGGAGCAGTGGGCAGTGACGAGACCGTCGGCCGTCTCCACATCGGCGAGAAAACGCTGGTAACGCCGGACGAGGCGGCCTTCGAGCAGAGGAGTGCGGAAAAGCATGGGGGTGTGGGAAGTGGGTAATGGGGAGTAGGGAGTGGGGCCGGTATCGACGCTCTTGCGCTGGCGACCGGCAGCGCACAGGGTATCAGCCCGGCCCCACTTCCCACTTCCCACTTCCCACTTCCCACTCCCTACCCCAGCATCCACAGCAGCCCGCTCACCGTGAAGAACGACACCGTGGTGGCGGCCACCAGCGCGGCGGCGCTGACGCCTTCCTGGCCGAACTTCTGGCTGAGGAGCGGGTAGATCGACAGCATCGGCATGCCGGCGTTGAGGATGGCGGCGGTGGCGAGCTGGGGTTTGTCGCCGGGTGAGAGGCTGAGCAGCGCGAACAGGCACAGGGGGTGGATCAGCAGCTTGCCGGTGACGATCAGCGAGATGTCGCCGAGCATGCCGCGCACGTTGAGCCCGGCCAGGGTGCCGCCGATGCAGAACAGCGCCACCGGGGCCGAGGCCGTGGAGAGCATGTCCACCGCCTTGGCCACCGGCACCGGCAGGGGCACGCCGACCAGCGTCCACAGCACGCCGGCGCCCATCGCCAGGATGAAGGGGTTGCGGGTGAGGCGGCGCAGGATCTCGCGGAGCACCGCCGTCCAGCGCTGCTTGCCGCTGCCGGCCACCTCGGCCAGGGTGAGGAGCAGCGGCATCATCACCAGCCCTTCGACCAGCGCATACACCGCCAGCGCGCTGCCGGCCAGCGGGCCCATCACCTGCTGGGCGATGGGGTAGCCGATGAAGGCGCTGTTGGACATGGAAGCCCCCAGCGCCTGCACCGCGCCGGTCTGCAGGCTGCGCCCGCGCACGAGGCAGGCCGCCGCCAGCGCAATGCCCGCCGCCAGCAGCGAGCCGAGGGTGTAGATGAGGAGCAGGTGGCCATCGACCAGATCGCCCAGGGCGCGGGCCGACATGGCCTTGAAGAGCAGCGCCGGCAGGGCCACGTTGATGACGAAGACGCCCAGCGGGCGCATCTCGGCCCGGGTGAGCAGGCCGAAGCGCACGGCCGCGAAGCCCACGCCGATGATGAGGAAGATCGGGCCGGTGATGCCCAGGATGGTCAGCAAGGTGGTCTCGACGGAGGGGGCGCAGGGCAGGATTGTAGGTGTTCGCCCCCGAGGGATAAATCGGGCTGCCGAACATCACTGTTCAGCGGCGCCCAACAGTAGCGGGCTGAGCGGGGGTTCAGGGCAGCGCGGCGCACATCTCGGCCAGCCAGTCGACGAACACCCGCAGCCGCGGCGAGAGGTGGCGGTTTTGCGGATACACCGCCGACAGGGGCAGCGGCGGCGGCTGGTAGGCCTGCAGCACCTCGACCATCGCGCCGGCGGCGAGCTGCCGCACCACGTGGTAGCGCGGCACCTGGATCAGCCCGAAGCCGGCCTCGCAGGCGGCCACGTAGGCGTCGCCGTTATTGACCGCCAGCCGCGAGCGCAGGCTGCGGCTCTCAAGCCGGCCGTCGATCAGGAACTCGAAGGGTACCGACTTGCCGGTGGAAGCCGACAGGTAATCCACCGCCTCGAAGCGCTCGAGATCGGCCGGGCGGGCCGGCTGGCCGTGGCGGGCGATGTAGGCGGCGCTGGCACAGCACACCTGGGGCAGCGCGGTGAGGCGCCGGGCTACCAGCGACGAGTCGCGCAGCTCGCCGATGCGCAGTACGCAATCGACGCCTTCGCCGATCAGGTCGATCTGGCGGTCGGTGAGGGAGAGCTCCACCGACACCTCGGGGTAGCGGGCGCAAAAATCGGGCAGCGCGGGGATCAGCACCAACCGCCCGAAAGAGGTGGAGGCATCCACCCGGAGCCGCCCCTGGGGATGCAGGGCGGCCTGGGAGAAGGCGGCTTCCACGTCCTCCACGTCGGCCAGGATGGCGAGGCAGCGGGCGTAGTAGGCGTCGCCATCCAGCGTGGTGCGCACCTGGCGGGTGGTGCGCTGGAGCAGGCGCACGCCCAGGTGGGCTTCGAGCTGCTTGATGATCTGGGTGGCCGAGGCGCGGGGCAGGTCGAGCTTTTCGGCGGCGCGGCTGAAGCTGCCCAGCTCGACGATGCGGGTGAACAGCTGCATGGCCTGGAAGCGGTCCATCGGGGCTCCGATTGTTTGCGAAACAAAAACAGTGTTGCTGTTTACGGCGCATTTATCAATGCCGGCTGGCCGCCCATAATCCAGCCGACATTCTGCGAGACAAGGCCATACACCATGGAATACGTGCGTTTCGGCTCGACCGGCCTGAAGGTCTCCCGCCTGTGCCTGGGCTGCATGACCTACGGCACGCCCGACTGGCGCCCGTGGGTGCTCGACGAGGCGGCCAGCCGGCCCTTCATCCGTCAGGCGCTCGACCTGGGCATCAACTTCTTCGACACCGCCGACATGTATTCGCGGGGCGAGAGCGAGGCGATCCTCGGCCGGGCGATCCGCGAATACGCCCGCCGCGACGACGTGGTGCTGGCCACCAAGGTGTTCTACCCGATGAGCGACAAGCCCAACGACCGCGGCCTGTCGCGCAAACACATCCTGGCGAGCATCGACGCGTCGCTGCGGCGCCTGGGCACGGATTACCTGGATCTCTACATCATCCACCGCTTCGACCCCCACACGCCCATCGCCGAGACGCTGGAGGCGCTGGACGTGGTCGTGCGCTCGGGCCGCGCCCGCTACATCGGCGCCTCGTCGATGTTTGCGTGGCAGTTCATGCAGCTGCTGGCCCACCAGCGGGCCCACGGCCTCGCCCGCTTCGTGTCGATGCAGAACCACTACAACCTGGCCTACCGCGAGGAAGAGCGCGAGATGCTGCCCCTGTGCCGCGACCAGGGCATCGCCGTCACCCCGTGGTCGCCCCTGGCCCGCGGGCTGCTGGCTGGCGCCCGCGGCAGCGGCACCAGGCGCGACGAGACCGACAACCTGGCCCACGGCTGGTACAACCAGCAGGCGATGGAAGACGCTATCGTGACCGCCGTGCAGCAGGTGGCCGAGGCCCGCGGCGTGCCGGCCGCGCAGGTGGCGATTGCCTGGGCCGCCAGCCGGCCGGGCATCACTGCCCCGCTGATCGGCGCCTCCAAGGCCCATCACCTGCCGGACGCCGTCGCCGGCATCCAGCTTGAACTCAGCGCGGATGAAGTTGCGCTGCTCGAGGCGCCCTACCGCCCCCGCCCCGTCGCAGGCCACGAATGAACAGCGCCGTCTCTTCGCCTTCCGCGCCGGCCGGGCTGATCCGCGACCTGTCGATCCCGGCGGTGGCCGCCGGCTTTCTGGCGGTGCTGATCTCGTATTCGGGCCCGCTGATCATCTTCTTCCAGGCGGCCCAGTCGGCCGGCGTGGCGCCGGAGATGATCTCGTCGTGGGTGTGGGGCATCTCCATCGGCGCGGCGATCTCCGGGATCTTCCTGTCGTGGGTGCTGAAGGTGCCGGTGGTCACGGCGTGGTCGGCGCCGGGCACTGCGCTGCTGGTCACGCTGTTTCCGGGACTGTCGCTGAACGAGGCGGTGGGGGCTTACCTCGTCACCGCGGCGGTGCTGTTCGTGATCGGCATCACCGGCACCTTCGACCGCCTGCTGCGCCACGTGCCCAAGGGCGTGGCGGCGGGGATGATGGCCGGCATCCTGTTCCAGTTCGGCGCCAACGCCTTCAAGGCGGCGGGATCGATGCCGCTGCTCACCTTCGGGATGGTGGCGGCCTACCTGCTGCTCAAGCGCTTCGTGCCGCGCTACTGCATGGTGCTGGTGCTGCTGGTGGGCATCGGGCTGGCGGTGGGCATCGGCGGCGCCGATCTGTCGGGCGTGAAGCTGTCGCTCGCCACGCCCCAGTTCATCGCGCCAACATTCACCTGGAGCGCCACCCTCAGCTTTGCGCTGCCGCTGATCCTGGTGAGCCTCACCGGCCAGTTCCTGCCGGGAATGGCGATTTTGCATGGCTCGGGCTACCCGACGCCGGCCCGGCCGATCCTCGCCGCCACCAGCATCGCCTCGGTGATCGTGGCCTTCTTCGGCGGCATCACCATCGTGATCGCGGCGATCACCGCCGCCCTGTGCACCGGCAAGGACGCCCACGAAGACCCCTCGAAGCGCTACGTGGCGGGCATCGCCAACGGGGCGTTCTACCTGATCGGCGGCTTCTGCGGCGCCACCATCGTGTCGCTATTCACCCTGCTGCCGAAGGAGTTCGTGGCGGTGCTGGCGGGCCTCGCGCTGATCGGCGCGATCACCGCGAACCTGATGGGCACCATCACCCAGGAAGACCACCGGGAAGCCTCGGTCATCACCTTTCTCGCCACCGCCTCGGGCATGAGTTTCCTGGGGCTCGGCTCGGCCTTCTGGGGCGTGGTGATCGGCATCGCGGCGTATTTCGTGCTGCATCGGGTGAAGCCGGCGGCCGCCACAAAATAGTTCATCCAATATGCGTCGCCGGCATTCACTTTTGAGTGGCCAGCGCCGTAGATGGAGGGACCGGCTTCCCAGGGGAGGGAAGTCACCCTTCAAGGAATCAGGATGGACGAAGCAAGCCGCATCCGCCGGGCCCAGACCCGGGTGGAAGATGCCCGCGAGGCGGTGCGCGCGTTTCACGCGGGCGTGGTCCAGGACGACATGGCGCTGGTGGTGTTCTTCTGCGCCAGCAGCTACGACCTGGACGCGATCGCCGACGAGATGCGCCGCTGCTTTGCCGGCGTGCAGGTGGTCGGCTGCACGTCGGCGGGCGAGATCGGCCCCGGCGGCTATCTCGAGCACAGCCTCGCCGGGGTGAGCTTCGGGGCCCGCGATTTCACCGCCGCATCGGGCTGCATCACCCGGCTGCAGGATTTCGACGCCGCCGCCGGCCAGGCGCTCGCCCGCCATCTGCAGGGCCAGCTCGACGCGGCCACCGGCAGCAAGTCGGCGGCAAACCGCTTCGCGCTGCTGCTGATCGACGGGCTGTCGGTCCGCGAAGAGGCGGTCACCCGCGCCATCCAGAGCGCCCTGGGCGTGACACCGCTGGTGGGCGGCTCGGCGGCCGACGGCTCGGATCTCGGCCGGACGCTGGTCTATGCCGATGGACAGTTCCACAACGATGCCGCGGTGCTCACCCTGGTGGCCACGTCGCTGCCCTTCCGGCTGTTCGACACCCATCACTTCGAACCCACCGACGAGCGCCTGGTGGTGACCTCGGCTGACCCCGCCCGGCGCGTCGTGCGCGAGATCAACGGGCTCCCGGCGGCCCAGGAATTTGCCCGCATCCTCGGCGTTGCGCAGGCCGCGCTCACCTCCGAACATTTCGCCGGCTCGCCGGTGATGGTCATCATCGGCGGCGCCAGCTACATCCGCTCCATCCGGAAAGCCAACCCCGACGGCAGCCTGACCTTCTTCTGCGCCATCGAGAACGGCCTGATCCTGCGGGTCGGGCGCAGCCTCGACCTCCACGCCAACCTGCAGGGCGCCCTGGCGCGGGTGCGTGGCGAGATCGGCCCGCCGCAGCTCGTGCTCGGCTGCGACTGCGTGCTGCGCCGGGTGGAGATCCTGCAAAGCGCCGACCGGGACGCGATCACCGCGGCGCTGCAGGACAGCAACATCATCGGCTTCAACACCTACGGCGAGCAGTTCCGCGGCGTGCATCTCAACCAGACCCTGGCGGCGATCGCCATCGGCGCCGCGGGCCCGGAGGTGAAACGTGGCTGACCGCGACCAGACCGCTGAAATCGCCGCCCTGAAGGCCGAGAACGTCCGCCTCCAGAAGATCATCGACGCGCTGATGGAGAACGCCGAACGCAGCAGCGGCCTCCAGCATTCCGATTTCAGCCTGTTCCAGACCGCGATCATGCTGGAGGACCAGGTCAATCTGCGCACCGCCGAACTGCAGGCCGCCCTGCGCGACAACGAGCGCATGACCCACGCCCTACGCACGTCCGAAGAGCGCTTCCGCAGCCTCGCCAACCAGTCGATGATCGGCATCGTCACCGTCGAGGACGGCCGCATCACCTACACCAACGAGCGCTTCGATGCGGTGTTCGGCTACGCCGCCGGCGAGCTGGTCGGTCGCTCGCCCGCAGCGCTCGTCATCGCCGAGGACCGGGCCCAGGTGGCCGAAGCCATGGCGCGCCAGCTGAACAGCGACAGCGCCGGCGTTGGCCAGCTTGCCCGCGGCCTGCGCAAGGACGGCAGCGTGATCTACATCGAGGTGCTCGGCAGCGTGATGACCACCGGCTCGCACCGCTCGCTGATCGGCCTCGTCCAGGACGTGAGCGACCGGGTGCGCGACAGCCGGCGGATCAAGCAGCTGATGCGCGAGCAGCAGGCCATCCTGAACAGCAACATCGTCGGCTTCGTGAAGCTCAAGGCGCGCCGCTTCGTGTGGGCCAACGAAGCCTTCCGGCGGATGCTCGGCTACACCGAGGCCGAACTCCTCGGCCGCTCGACCCGCCTCATCTACCCGGACCAGAAAGCCTACGAAAACCTCGCCCAGGAAGCCTACGGCACCATGCGGGCCGGCCAGACCTTCCGCACCGAGGTGCAGCTGATGCGCAAGGACGGCAGCGTCGGCTGGTACCGGCTGGACGGCGAGTTGCTCTACCCGGGCAGCGACGAATCCATCTGGGCCTTCTTCGACGTGACCGAGCGCAAGGCCATGCTCGACGAGCTCGAAGGCCACCGCCATCACCTGGAGGCGCTGGTGTTCAACCGCACCACCGAGCTGGCCGCCGCCCGCGACGCCGCCGAGGCCGCCAGCCGCGCCAAGAGCATGTTCCTGGCCAACATGAGCCACGAACTACGCACGCCCCTCAACGGCATCATGGGCATGACCAACGTCGCCCTGCGCCGCACCACCGACCCGACCCTCGCCAGCCAGCTCGGCAAGAACCTCCAGTCGGCCCGGCAGCTGCTGGGGATCATCGACGACGTGCTGGACATTGCCCGCATCGAAGCCGACACCCTCACCCTCGAAGAAGCGCCGTTCTCCCTGCGCGGCGTGCTCGGCGAAACCCTCGGCGGCTTCGAGGCCGAAGCCCGCCGCAAGGGGCTGGCGCTGGAACACCAGCTGCCGCCGGGCCTGCCCGACGCGCTGCTGGGCGACGCCCGGCGCCTCGGCCAGATCCTGCGCAACCTGGTGGATAACGCGATCAAGTTCTCCGAACGCGGCACCGTCAGCGTGCAGGCCGGGCTCGCCGAGGAAGACGGCTTCAGCCTGCTGCTGCGCATCGAGGTGAGCGACCAGGGCATCGGCGTGGAGCCCGAGCAGCAGGCCCGGCTGTTCCAGCCTTTCGTGCAGGCCGACGGCTCGATCACCCGCAAGTTCGGCGGCACCGGGCTCGGGCTCATCATGGTCAAACGCCTCGCCCGGCTGATGGGCGGCGACGCCGGCATGCACAGCGAGCCCGGCAGCGGCAGCACCTTCTGGCTGACCGCCAGGCTCAAACGCACCGACCGCGCCGACGAGCCGGCAGCCCCGGCGCCCTCGCCCGTGGCGGCCATCCCCGACGACGACGGTGACCCGCTGGCTGTGCTTCAGCAGCACTTCGGTGGCCTGCACGTGCTGGTGGTCGATCAGGACCCGGTCAACCGGGATTTCGCGTGCTTCGCCCTCGAGGATGCAGGCATGAGCCACGACCTGGCCGGCAGCGCCGACGAAGCCCTGGCGCTGGCCCGCGCCCGGCCCTGCGGGCTGGTGCTGCTGGCGCTGGATCTCCGCACCGAGGACGGCGTGGGCATCGCCCAGGCCCTTCGCCGCCTGCCGGGCATGGCCGACGTGCCGATCCTCGCCATGAGCAGCGGCCCGACCGCCAACGAGCAACTCCGCTGCCACGATGCCGGCCTCTCCGGCCCGGTGGCCAAGCCGGTCACTCCCGACACCTTCGGCCCGCACATCCTGCGCTGCCTGCGCCGGCGCTGACCGCCCAAATGAAAAGGGCCACCGGAAAGGTGGCCCACTGAGGCAGCGCGATGCCAGGGTGATGCGCGCGGCCCTGGGAAAGCCGCGCCCCTGCTGTCGGATGGCGCCATCCTAGCCGTGAGAACGCCGCTCGTCCTCGGCCATGTGACGCTTGGCGTAGTTATACAGATAGCCGCCCATCACGAGGATGAAGCCGATCGTGAACAAACTCAGCAGGCCGATATCGGTGCTGAACAATTCTTTCCAGGCCATGGTGCTCTCCCTTTCAATCGTTGAAGTGTGGATTCGCAAAAGCTGTCCGAATCACCGTCTCTGTGGGGGAGTGCACTGCCCCTGTGGTCGCTGACTGCCAGGCGCCTCTTCGTGGTGCGCAGCCCGATGCGCGTAGAGGATGCCCGGGACCGGGGCTTATTGTTCGGGGGGCCGGGCAGCCCCCCGTTTTGAATCAACTACTTAGCGGGGAAGCAGGAAGGCCGTCTTCTCGCGGACCGACACCGTCGGATCGTCCACCGCCTTCACTTCAATATAAACCGTGTTGGAACCCGGCTTGCCCGACTCGGGCGGCACCGCCACCTCGACGGTGACCGACTTGAGCCCGGCCGCATCCACCTCGAAGGGCTTGTCGGGGCTGATCCGGACGCCGTCCAGGCCGCTCACCGACAGGGCGAAGCTGCGGGATTTCTCGGTCATGTTCATCACGTGCAGGTTGTAGACGTTGGCGATCATGCCGTCGTCCACCTCGCGGCTGAGGGTCGAGCGGTCCTTGATCACATCCACCCGCAGCGTAGAGCGCGTGGCGAGGCCGTAGGCGAAGGCAACGCAGATCGCCACCAGCACCCCGGCGTAGATCATGATCCGCGGGCGCATCACGTGGCCGAGGATCTCCTTGCTGCCCCAGTGGCGCTTCATGGCGTTTTCGGTGGTGTAGCGGATCAGCCCCTTCGGGTAATCCATCTTTTCCATCACCTGGTCGCAGGCATCGATACAGGCGGCGCAGCCGATGCACTCGTACTGCATGCCGTTGCGGATGTCGATGCCGGTCGGACAAACCTGCACGCAGATCCCGCAATCGACGCAGTCGCCCTTGTTCAGGGTCTTGGGGTCGGCGCCCTTCTTGCGCGCACCGCGGGGTTCGCCGCGTTCCGGGTCGTAGGTGATGACCAGGGTGTCAGGGTCGAACATCACGCCCTGGAAGCGGGCATACGGGCACATGTACTTGCACACCTGCTCGCGCATCACGCCGGCGAACAGGTAGGTGAAGCCACCGTAGAAGAAGATCCAGAAGAGCTCCCACGGGCCGAAGCTGAAGGTCATCGCCTCATTGACGAGTTCCTTGATCGGGGTGAAATAGCCCACCAGGGTGAAGCCCGTCCAGAGGGACAGCGCGCCCCAGGCGCCAAACTTGGCGGCCTTGATGCCCAGCTTGCGGGCGCTCATGGGCGCCTGGTCGAGCTTCATGCGCTGGCTGCGGTTGCCTTCGATCTTCTCCTCGATCCACATGAAGATCTCGGTGTACACCGTTTGCGGACAGGCGTAGCCGCACCACAGCCGCCCCGCCACCGCGGTGAAGAAGAACAACGAATACGCGCTGATGATGAGCAGGATCGCCAAGAAGAACACGTCCTGGGGCCAGAACACCCAACCGAAGATGTAGAACTTGCGCTCGACCACGTCGAGCAGCACGGCCTGCCGGCCGTTCCACGGCAGCCAGCACAGGCCATAGAAGATCAGCTGGGTGGCCCACACGAGAATCCACCGCCAGGTTGCAAAGCGGCCGGTCACCGCCCGGGGATAGACCTTCTGCCTTACCGCATACAGGGTGTCCTCCGCCTCGCTAGCGGCCTTGGCCGACGCGTCGGACTTCTTTTGAGCTAGGTTTTCTGGCTGATTCATGATGGCAATGCAAAAGTGTTTGAATGTCTGACTCGAAAACGCCCTGAACCCGCCCCGGGAATCACGCACCGGGCTTTGTTCAACTTCACGACTCCAGTCGCCATACGCAACGGCACAACATCGGGTTCGCCACGGTCCGGACGGGCTGGCATCAGGGTTTGATGCACAAGCGGCGATCCCGTTCGTGGCGGATGATCAACAACCCTGAATCAACATTCGTGCCAGGCAACGGCAGAGCCGGATTTCTTTCTGGATCAGTCACTTGCTCGTGGCAGTCACGACCAGGCTCCGCCAGGCAGGGGATTATGGCAGCCTGTTGGCAGAGATGTGGCACAGCTTGGCAGTAGCGGACCGGTGACCTGTGTCGGTGCCGGCGACGCACAAGTCTGCCAGGCCGGACACGACGACCGCCAGCCGCCCGATGGTTTTGTCGAAGTAGGCATTACGAAGCACCGCATTCGTCGCGTCAACCGCCTTTTCGAGCAGGGCCGTCGCACTGGCTTCGCGCAGCACTCAAACCCGGACGCCGGGGGAGAAGCCGCCCACGGGCGGGGTGCTGCGTCGACACAAACAAGAATGGGCCGGACCTTTCGATCCAGCCCATTGATTTGCGGCCAGCGAGGGCGCCGGATCAGCCGAAGCTGTCGCCCATCAGGGTGTTGAACCAGGTGGTCATCTGGCGGAAGTTGTCGTTGCTGATGGTTGCCGATTCGATTGCCGAGGCACCGACCGTGTTGCCACCGTTGGCGGCCACCACCATCTTGCGGCTAGCGCTGTCGTACTGGTAGACCGCCGTCAGCCACGACGCGGTGTTGCCAGTGATCGGCGAGTAGCAGGCGGAGTTGGCCACCGGTGCCGGGTCCGGCTGCTGGCCGCCGAGCAGGCGGACGATGGCGTCGGCGCAGATCTTGGCTTCCTGGTTGGCGACGTGCCCCGCCTTGGGCATGCCACAGCTGGCTGCGTCACCGATGACGTGGATGCCGGCGACCGCCGTCGACTCGTAGCTCAGCACGTCCACCACGCACCAGCGTCCGTCGGCGCTGTTGTTGAGGCCGGCAACCGCGAGCCAGCCGCCGGGCGCGGAGCCCGTGGCGCGATGGGGCGGGATCGGCGCGACGACCTGCGCGTTGATCGTCTGCGGCGCGCCGACCACATCCAGATAGCGGACCTGCCGGGTGGCGGGGTCGATGCGGATGTCCGTCGCGCCCGGCACGTAGGTGATCACACCGGCGTGGGTCGAGGTGAAGGCGTGGTTGAAGGTCTCCTTTTCGGCCTGGATCGTGGTGTTCTCGTCCAGCACGATCACGCGGGATGCGCTGCCGCGGTAGGTCTTCAGGTAGTCGGCGATCAGGCACGCGCGCTCGTACGGCCCCGGCGGGCAGCGGTAGGGCGCCTTGGGGATCGTCATCACGAGGGTGCCATTGCTCATGCCGGCCAGCTGGGTGGCGAGCAGGGTGGTCTGCGGGCCGGCCTGCCAGGCGTGGGGCGTGGCGGTGGCGTAGTCGTTCTGGGTGAGGCCGTAGGCGTCCATGAACTCGACGCCAGGCGCGAGCACGAGGCGGTCGTAGGCGAGGCTGGAGCCGTCCGACAGCGTCACCGATTTTGTCGCGGCGTTGATGGCGCTGACCCGGGCCTGCTTGACGGTCACGCCGTACTTGGCCGACAGGCTGGCGTAGGTGTAGCCCAGGGTCGAGATGTTGCGGGAGCCGCTCAGCACCAGGTTGCTCATGATGTTGGAGGTGTAGCGCGGGTTGGGCTCGACCAGCGTGACCTGCACGCCGCTGCCGCCCCACAGGCGCAGGTACTTGGCGACGGTGGCGCCGGCCATGCCACCGCCAACCACCACCACGCGAGCCTTGAGGCCGGTGTTGGCGAGGGTGAAGCTGGTGTTGGCGCTGTCCTCGAAGTGGTTGTCGCTGTCGTCGTCATCGGCGTCGGCAAGGGCGAGGCGGCCGATGCCGCCGAGCAGGCTCGTACCCAGTGCGGCACTGGCCAGCATCACCAGGCGGCGGCGGGAAGGGATGAAATCGTTGGGCATGTCGGTCTCCGGTCCTTACTGCTTGAGGTAGGCGATGATCAGATCGAGCTGGGCGCTGGTGTAGCCCTGGGCGTGGGCGGCCATGATCCCGCCGCGGGCGGACTTGCCGAGGAACTCCTTCACCTCGCCGGCCTCTCCGCCGCGGATCTTGTCGAAGCCGCCGACGCCCCCCGTGCCGTGGCACTGGAAGCAGTTCGACGCGAGCAGCCGGCCCTTGGTGTTGGCGGGCTGGGTGAGGGCGGTCGTGCTGCCGCTGGTACGCGTGACGGTATTGACCGCTTCCGACTGACCCGCCTTGTTGGATTTGTCGGTGAGCTTGCGGTAGGCAGCCACCTGCTTGAGCGAATCCAGCCGGCTGGCGGCCTGGGCGAGGTTGTAGTCCTGCCCGTTCTCCATCTCGTTGCGCACCTGATCCATCGCCTGCAGCGTCGCCTTGGCGCTGGTGTGGCCGCCGGGGCTGCGCAGCGCCACATCCACCGCGCTCTCGATGGCGTCGGCCAGCTCCCGGCCGGCTGCGCTCTGGCTGGCGCTCACCTTGGCGACGAGCTCGCCGACCGTGGTGGGGGCGTTCTGGGCAGCGACGACCTGGGCCAGGGCGCGGTAGATGCGCTCCTGGGCGTCGTGGGCCGATTCGCTCCCCTGCACATCCGCCGAGGCGACGAGCTGGACGGCCCGTTGCAGCGCCACCTGGCGGGTGTAGATCACCGGCTGGCTGGCGATGGCGGCGACCGGATCGCTGGCGAGATCCGCGACGCTCAGCCCGAGCACCTCGGCGACCCTGGCCCGCGCCGCATCGGCCGTCATGCCCTGCGCGACGAGCGCATCGACGAGGCTGGTGAGCGGCGAGATCAGCTGGCCGGTCGTCGCGCTGTCGGCGCGGGCCGCGAGCTTGCCGGTGAAGGCGTAGCCGGTGTCCGTGTCGATGCCGCCCGTGGCGATGACCCGCAGACCGCTGATCGACGCGCCGACGCCGGAGGTATCGAGCACGTAGCGGCCGGCATCGTCGGTCAGGGCGCTGGGCTCGCCGGTGTCGATGCTGCCGTTGCCGTTCACGTCCAGGAAGACGGTGGCCCCCTTGAGGTAACCGTCGACCGCCGTGCCGGACAGGCTGGTCGACGCCGGGTTGGCGGACGTGGTGCTGCTGCCACCGCCACCGCCTCCACCGCAGGCGGCGAGGGCAAGGGCAAGGCTGCAACTCAGGATTCGCGACCGTGTGGGCCGGCGGGCAGGGAGAGCTGGGTTCATGGTGACTCCTTTCTTCCTCGTGAAATGGACGTGACCAGTCGCCTGACTCCGCGTGGGGTGTCCGGTCCAGTCATGCCCGGATGGGCTGTGGAAATGTCAGGGGGCGCCGCTGCGCCGCGCACCGGGCGCAGCGGCGTGGGGATGAGGCGCTAGTCCTCGAAGTGGATCTTCCGGGCGATCACCGCACCGCTTGGCGCGTCGAAGTAGCCCTTGAGTTCGATCTTTCGACCATTGGCGAGATTGGCCGCGGAGCCACCCTCGTAGACCACGCCGGCGCGACTGGCATCGACCAACTGGCCTCGCAACCGGAAGCGCAAGCTTGGCGGATCAAAGTCGGTGATGAGCGCGGTGATCTCGAAGGCCTCATCGCTCGTCGCGTCCTCGTCGCTCACCTCGACCTCCTTGGCGACGAGCACCCCGCCGCTGGCCCGGCCTTCCGCCTCCACCCGCCGACCAACAGCCAGGGTGCCGCTGATCGAGGCGCTGGCGGCATCCACGGTCACGCCATCCACCACGAAGCGCGTCGCCGAGAGCATCGTCCCGATATCACCCTCGATCTTGGCCTCGCCGTCGGCAAGCGACGCCCGCGGCGCACTGCCCAGGGATTCAACCCGCCAGACGCCACCCGACAACCCGCCGCTGGCCGAAGCCCGCACGATGACGCCGTTGGCCAGGCTCGGCCGCGCCGCCAGCGGAACGCTCGCGTAGTCGATGGTCACGCCGGCCAGGGTGAAGCGCTGGTTCGCGCTGTCGAGCAACTCGACCGGCCCGCGCAGGGTGTAGCGGGTCGCGCTGGTCTTGCGCTCGATGCGCGTCGCGGTATAGCTGCCGCTGGCCGCGTTGTAGAAGCCATACACCTCGACCAGATCACCCGGGCGCAGGGCCGCGAGCCCACCCAGGCCATCGGCGAACACCGTGGTGGCCTTGACGCTAACCGTCGCACCCAGCACCACCAGCCGCGCGTTGGTCACGTCGATGCTGGTGACGGGCCCGAGCACGTCGCTGCCAAAGCGGATGCCTGTCGCAACACCCGTCAGCGCGGTGAAATCGGCCGTGCCGGAGATCGCGGTGACCATGCCCAGCTTGAGGTCATCCCGGCTGCGCACGGTGCCGTCCTCGTCGGTGACGGTGGCCGTCGTGTCGTCGAAGCGCACGCCCGCGACGATGATCGAACCGAAGCCCGAGATCGGGCCGACGCTGACGGTGCTTGAGATCGTACCGGTCCCGCCCGTTCCCACGCCGGCGATGTCGCCTCCACCCCCGCCGCCGCATGCGGAAAGGAGCACTGACAGGGCGGCAGCAAGCGGCAAGCCCGCGGCCAGTCGATGCAACAGTGTTCTCATTTCTCCGACTCCTCCTGTTTCTGGGGCGGCCGCATGTCTGCGGCGTAGCTGTAGAGCCCGATCCGGACCCTTCTGTCCTGGGCGCGACCCGCCTCGGCATCTGCCTCGATCAAACCTTCGAGCAAGGGCACCGCTTCGCGCATGAGTTGTTTCCATTGGGCAAGCACGAACTGGCGTACCGCCTGCTCGGACTGGGCCGAGAGCTCGTCGGCAAACACCGCCTGCTCGAAATGCGGTGGCTCGCCTTCCGCCAGCACGTTGGCGACGGACGCGGAGAGATGGTCGCCAACGTTATCGCCAAGGAAGCCCAGCATCGGTGCCTGCTCGCCGCTCGGTACGAAAGCGTTGCGCACGAGGCGGACGGTGTCTGCCTCTGCATCGAACTCGGCAACCCCCAGGCGGCACATCTCTTCAAGAAAGCTGCGCGGATGGACATCCCGCGTGACCGCCTGCGCAAGCGCCTCGAAGCTGAGCGCACCGGGCGTCGAGCTCACGCGCGGAAGAATGCGCGGCGAGCCGGACTCGTCGCAGAACGAGGGGTCCGTCATCCAGCGGGCAAACACTTCGCTGGCCAGGGACGGACGCACCTGACGGGCGGCGGTTTCGCGCCGGGTGAGCCGCGTCACCTCACGCCGGTTCAGCCCCGTGGCCACACTGATGCGACTCACCGCTCGCGCAGGCGAAAGGTTTGGCTGGGCACGCAATGCTTCATCCACAAACGCCTCCTTCAACATCTCTTCCAATGCGCCACACGGCAGGCCGCGCGCCAACGCGAGCTGCGCGATCGGCGCCAGCAAGGCTCGCAGTGCATCAGCGAGGGCTGGATCCATCGGCAATTCACCCGCCGAGAAAGTCTGCGGTGGCGTGCTCATCGTTGAACTTTGAACAACATGACTGAATCCCATTCTAAATGTGCAAGATGCACATTTCAAGATTTAGTATCCACTAATACTCAAGATCGTTAATACGACGCATTCTCATGCCAAGCACGTTCCTGCACGGAAACGCGCGCCGGTGATGGAACGCCTCGGCGATCTGGCGGCATCGACAGTATCCCATCCGCCCCCAAGGCGGACATCACCCGCGCCGACGACAACGTGAGCTGGCACCGGGCAGCACGCGCCCCTTTGGCTGCTCGGTGAAGTACGCCGACTGAAGCCTGCCCTGGGGGGCCTATTCCGCAGCCGGCATAAGCACAGCAGAAATTCTTGGTTCTCCCCGCCGTTCGTGCCCCCTAGATTGACACGACCGGCCCGGCATTTCGCTCCGGGCGGTTCTGCCACCGACCCGAGGAGCGCCCATGACGACCATCGCCGACCACCTCCATCCCCTCACCCGGGATTTCCTCGCCCGCCTGCCCGCCAGCCATCGGCCGGGCAAACAGCTGCACCGGGCGCCGGACGGCCGGGTGGTGGGCGACTGGTTCGGGCTGGCGCTGTCGTCGGCCTTCCAGCCGATCGTGGACGGGCGCACCGGCCGGGTGGCAGGCCACGAGGCCTTCCTGCGCAGCGCCGCACCCGACGACCAGGGCCTGTCGCCATGGACGCTGTTCTCGACCGCCGCCGCCGACGCCCGCCTGATCGCCCTCGACCGCCTCGCGCGCACCGTGCATCTGCTCAACGCACTGGTGGCCGGCAGCAAGCGGCCGCTGTTCCTCAACGTGCATGGCCGGCTGCTGGCCGCGGTGGCCGACGACCACGGCCGCGCCTTCCGGCGCGTGGTGGGCGCGCTGGGCGTGGCGCCGGAGCGCATCGTCATCGAAACCCCGGTGGAGGCCAGCGATCAGCCGGATCTCCTCGCTTTCGTGCTGCGCAACTACCGCAACAACGGCTTCCGGGTGGCGGTGAACGTGGAATCCCCCGCCCAGTGGCAGCGCATCGCCAGCAACGCCTGGCCTCAGTACGTGAAGATCGACCGGCGCAAGCTCGGCACGCCGGAAGAGGCCCGGGAGCATATCGAGTGGCTCAACGCCCTGCGCGATGATTCGAACCTGATCGTCACCCACGTGGAAGACGCTGCCGACACCAGCCTCGGTGAGCACATCCTGCTGCAGGGCTACGCCTTCGGGCATCCGGCCCCCGCGCCTGCCGACAGCGCGGCCTGACCGCCCCCCGAAAACGAAAAGGGCGACATCTCCGGATGTCGCCCTTCTGCTTGCGCCGCGCCGATCTCAAGCATGCAGCCAGCGCCGGTGCAGGGAACGCGCCCCGTGGTCCAGCAGGTAGCCGAGAAAGCCGATGACGAGGATCGCCGCCATCAGGTCGGAATACGCCAGCCGGTCGCGGGAATCGAGGATGAAGTAACCCAGCCCCGCCGACACCCCGAGCATCTCGGCCGGCACCAGCACGATCCAGATGATCCCGATGGCCAGCCGCACGCCGGTGAGGATGTGCGCCGTGATGCCCGGCAGGATCACCCGCAGCAGGGTCTCGCGGCGGGTAGCCGACAGGCTGCGGGCCAGCAGCAGCCAGTTCGGATCGAGCTGGGCCACGCCGGAGGCGGTGTTGAGGAGGATCGGCCACACCGCCGCAAAGGCCAGCAGGAAATACACCGGCGCGTCGCCCACACCCAGCACCATCACCGCGATGGGCATCCATGACAGGGGCGAGATCATCCGCGCAAACTGGAACAGCGGCGTGGTCGTCTTCGAGAACAGCGGCGACAGGCCGGTGAGCACGCCCAGCGGAATCCCCAGCACCAGCGCGAACACCAGGCCGATGGCCACCCGCTGCAGGCTCACCGCCACATGCACCCACAGGTCGCTGCCCTGCACCAGCTGCTGGAGCGCCTCGAAGGTGGCGAGCGGCGCGAACGCCGTCGCCACCGGCGTGACCGACACCAGCCAACCGGCCCCGGCGGCCCAGGCCAGGGCCGCGGCCAGCAGGCCGGCGAAGGGAAGCAGCAGGCCCGCGCCCCTCATACGGCCAGCACTTCCTTGCGCAGCAGGTCGGCCGGCAAGCCGAAGGCCGACGGCCCGCCCACGCTGGCGATGGCCTTCCGCACGAAGCGGTCATCCACCAGATCCTTCGCAGCGAAGCGCGGGTCGAGCTTCTGCAGGAAGCCGGTGTCGCCCTCCACCTTCGTCTTCTGCAGCAGGCGCACCAGCTCCTCGGTGTAGGACTGGAAGGGATAGGGCTGGAAGTCGATCCGACGCTGGTACCAGCCCTTGTTGCGGGCGGCGCCGCTGGCCTCGTAGCTGGCGTAATCGGTGGTCGCCAGCACCTTGGCGAGCACCTGCGGGCTGTGGGGCGTGTACTTGTTGTCGTCGGCGCTGGAGAGCAGCTTGGCGGCATCCAGCTGGTTGCCGCGGGTCCACAGCTGGGCCTTGACGATGGCGTTGGTGACGCGCTGGGCCCATTCCGGGCGCTCGGCGATGTCCCGCTCCGCCAGGAAGGTCACGCAGCAGGCGTGGTTCTTCCACACGTCGCCCGACAGGCGCAGCACCTTGCCCACGCCGGCCGTCTCGGCAGCCGCGTTGAAGGGCTCGGCGACGATGAAGCCGGCGATCGCCTTGCCCGCCAGCGCCGACACCATCTCGGCCGGCGGCAGCACCACCAGATTCACCTCGTTGCGGGCGAGGCTGGCATCCCGCGCGCGGGTCACCGGCGTCAGACCGTTGGCGGCGAGCACCTGCTGGAGCAGCACGTTGTGGATCGAATACCAGAAGGGGATCGCCACCGTCCTGCCACCCAACTCGGCCACGCTGTTGATGCCCGGCGCCACGGTGAGTGCCGAGCCATTGACGTGGTTCCACGCCACCACCTTGGCCGGGAAGCGGGTGCCGTAGCGCACCCAAAGCGTGGCCGGCGACAGCAGGTGGATCACATTCACCTGCCCGGCCACGAAGGCCTCCACGATCTGCGCCCAGGTGCGGAAGAGGCGCGGCTTCTCGGTGCGCAGGCCTTCCGCCTCGAAGAGCTTGCGGGCGTGGGCGACGAGCAGCGGCGTGGCGTCGGTGATGGGCAGGTAGCCGATCTTCACCGGCTGGTCGGTGCCAGCCGCCTGGGCCAGCGCGTCGCCCGCCGACAGCAGCGGCGCGGCCACGCTGGCCGCAGTGAGCGCCGACAGGCGCAGGAAATCCCGCCGGGTGATGCCGCAGCCGCAATCGGGCGACTGGCAGATGTGGATGGCGCGGGAGGGCTTGGTGTAGTCCATGGCGTAAATCTCCGGAAATCAGGGGCTCGCGTGGCGCAGGGCGGCGAGGATGGCGAGGCGCAGCCCGGCGACGCCGTCCGGGTGGTCCTCCCGGTTGCGGGGGATGTCGACGGTCCATTCCTGCACCAGATGGCCGGGGCGGCCGCCCATCAGCAGGATGCGGTCGGCCACCAGGATGGCTTCGTCGATGTCGTGGGTGACCAGCAGCACCGCCGAATGCCAGCGGTGCACCACGTCCACCAGCAGCGCCTGCATCTCGGCGCGGGTGATGGCGTCGAGGGCCGAGAAGGGTTCGTCGGCGAACAACAGCTCGGGCTCGCGGGCCAGCGCCCGGGCCAGCGCCGCCCGCTGGGCCATGCCGCCGGAAAGCTGGGCCGGATAAGCCGCCTCGCGCCCGGCAAGGCCCACCGCCTCGATGGCAGCGGCGATCCGGGCTTTCAGGGCGTCCTTGCCGGCCCGGGGCTGGTGGGCAAAATCGAGGCCGAAGCCCACGTTGTCGGCGAGCCGCAGCCACGGCAGCAGGCTGGGCTGCTGAAACACCAGCGCGCTGCGCGGGTGGGGCGCAGCCTGGGGCTGGCCGAGAAAGCGCACTTCGCCGGTGGCGGGCTTCTCGAGCCCGGCCAGCACGCGCAGCAACGTGGATTTACCGCAGCCGCTGCTGCCCAGCAGGGCGACGATCTCGCGCCGGCGGATCGCCAGCGAGATACCGTCGAACACCGTGCCGACACCCGCGTGGGCGAAGGACAGCCCATGGGCGCCCAGCACCGGCGTGGCGGTATCGGCGCCCGTCAGCGCGGCATCGACCAGTGGCGCGTTCATGCGGCCCTCAGCGCGGCCTGGCGCGCCAGTTCGCCGTGGAGCTGGGTGAGGCTGGGTGTGACGACGGGCACGAAGGCGGCCTCCAGCCAGCGCCGGGCAAAGTCGCCGGTGGTGGCGACGAGGTAGGCCCGGCCGCCGGTGGCGTCCAGCTCCAGATCCACCGCCTCGCGCACCAGCGCGGCGAGCCGGATGCGGATGCGGAACAGCGGCGCGGCCTGGGGCGCAAAACGCCCGTCGAGCACGCCGGCCTTGAGCTCGGCCACAGCGTCGGCCAGATCGGCCTCGATCCGCTCGATGCGCGGCACGAGGCCCGAGCGCGCCGCGCTGCCCGATGCCCGCGACGCGGCGAGGCTGGCCCGCGCAAGGCCGATCGCCATGCCGCACTGCAGGCCGAGGAAGCTCGGGCGCACGGTGGGGATGAAGCTGCGCGCGTCGGCGTGGATCAGCTGCTCCGGCCCCGATTCGACGCCACGGATGTCGATGGCGGCCGTGTTGCTTCCGCGCAGCGCCAGCAGTTCCAGATCGTCGCTGCGGGTGATGCCCGGCGTGTCGTGGAAGAAGGCGACGATGGCCGGCGGCTGCCCATCGGTGGGCTGCACCGCAGCCGCCACGCCAAAACCGGGCCGGCGCAGGTTTGTGACCCACGGCAGGTGGCCGTCGAGCCGCCAGCCCTCACCCGCCGGCGTGGCGGCGATGGACAGGTTCTCGATGCCCGACAGGAACTTCATGGCGTTGGAGAGTCCGGTCGCCCCGGCCAGCTCGCCCGCCAGCAGCGCCGGCAGCCGGCGCTCGCGCAGCGCGGCGTTGGGGCTTTGCAGCAGGTATTCGATGAAGGTGCGCTGGCCCCAGAACACGAAGGCGGCGGTGAGCGAGCGCTCGGCCACCCGGGCGATGGCCTCGATGGCGTCGGCCGTGGTGCCGCCGCTGCCACCCACGGCTTCGGGCACGCCGATGCGGAAGAAGCCCGCCGCGCCGAGCACGGGGATTGCCGCGTCGGCGTGAGGTACGCCGTTGTTGAGGGAGTCGGCGTGGGCGCTCACCCAGGCCAGGGCGTCGTCCTGGCTGCGGATCGGGGATGTCATTGCGCGAGGGCTCCGGGCCGGTAGGCCTGCAGCTCGGGGTTGATCCCGGTGCCGGCCAGGTTGTTGGCGAAGTTGCACAGGGTGGCGAGACTCACGCCCAGCAGCACTTCCAGCACCTGCTGTTCGGTGAAGCCGGCAGCAAGGAAATCCGCCAGCTCGCCCTTGGCCACGTTGCCGCGGGTGAGGATCACCGCGCGGGTGAAGGCCACCAGCGCGTCGATGCGGGCGTTGCCGGTGGTGGCGCGTTCCTGCAGGGCGCGCACCAGATCCTTCTCGAGCCCGGCCTTCTTGAGGGCGATGGCGGTGTGGCCGGCCACGCAGAAGTCGCAGCCATGCACGCTGGCGGCGGTGATCTGGACCACCTCGCGCTCGGCGAGGCTGAGGCTCGCCCGGGCGTTGATGCCGGAGACGGTGAGGTAGGTTTCCAGCGCCACCGGCGCGTTGGCGAGCACGCCGATCAGGTTGGGCAGGAAGCCGTTGTTGGTGATCACGGTGTCGATGAAGCCGCGGCTGCCTTCGGGGGCAGTGACGGGGGTGTGGACGGTCAGTCGGGTCATGGAAATCTCCGCAGGGGTTCTCGATGAAGCAGATTGTCCGCACCGGGCGGGCCGCGCTCTATGCACGGGCGTCGCGGGTTTTTGCTCAATCGTCCAATCAGCGGTGGGTGTGGGGCAGGTGCATCCGGCGGGCACGCTGGAAGGCGCCGGGCTGCTCGCCGATCACCTTCTTGAAGGCCCGGGTGAAGGCCGCCTGGGAGGCGTAGCCCACGTGCTCGGCGGCCCGCAGCACGCTGTCGCCACCCTGCAGGCGCCGCGCGGCGATCTTCATCCGCACCTGCAACAGAAACTGCGCCGGCGGCTGGCCGCTGGCCTCGATGAAATGCCGGCAGAAGCTGGCCCGGGACATGCACGCAGCCTTCGCCATGTCGTCCACCGACCAATCTTTGCCGGGCTCGCGCAGCAGGTCGTCCAGCAGCGGCGCGAACTCCGGCCGGCGGGCCACGGCGAGCAGACCGCCGGCCACCTCGTCGCGCCGGGCCACATCGCGGATCACGTAGAAGAACAGCAGCTCGGTGAGCCGCTCGATGAGGGGCGAGCCGGCCTCGCCGCTGCGCTCGGCCTCGGCCAGGATCAGCGTAAAAAGCGGCCCGATCGCGTCGCGGGACGGCGAATCGGCGCGGATCAGCACATAGTCGGGGAACGCCCCGCGGAACAGCTCGCCGAGCAGTCCGCGAAAGGTGAAGAAGCCGCAGGCCAGCCCGCAGGCACCGTCCAGCGCCGGGCTCATCGGCTGCATCGGGCACGGGCGAAAGTCGGCACCTTCGGCCTCGGGGGTGAGGCAGTGGGGGATGTCGCGCAACAGGAAGACGCCCTCCCCTTCACCCAGCCGGATCGGGGCCTGCCCCTCCAGGTGCAGCCACGAATGGCCGCGCAGCACCAGATGGAAGCTCGCCCGGTCGCGCCCGGCGGTGGACGCCCGCCACGGGCCGCAATACTGGCCCACGTGAAAGACCGTGGTGTCCAGCTCCAGCCCGCTGACGAGCCAGTGAGCAAGACGATCGGTTTCGGCGTTCATGGGGGCACATCCGGGCTTGAGAGGCTGCCAGTGTTGCCAAAGCCGACCGCAAAACGAACCAATAAAAAGTGGATTGCTTATCGCTGCAGGGGCGACCCGCGCAGGCGGCCCGGAGCGGCAGTCGATGCGATGAAGTCGTCTTCTGGTCACCCGCAGCAGTCAGAACGACGGCGGATCACTCAAATCAGCGTCGCCGATTCCGAACGAGCGTTCTGTGCCCAAAGCCCCAAGCGCGCCTCAGGTAGCGGGTGCGGCACGGGCTACCGTACGGAATGCAATCTTCCGTACCAAAGAAAAAGGCCACCTGAAAAGTGGCCTGAGTCCTTGATTTTATGGCGCGCCCGAGGCCCTTCGGAGGAAAGGCTAGCTCTGTGCATGTTTTAAGTACAGACTTGACCACATCTGGCTGAAAGTGGTGTCTGGCATGGTCTGTGTGCTACAGTCTCGCGCAGCTCCTTGCCTACCGAGACTCCGCTGTGCCCCCTTCTAACCCGATCCAGAGCACCACGGAACCGCTCCTGCCGAACGACGAATGTGCGAGTAATCCGACTCTTGCCCTCCTTCCTAGAGCATGGGATGAGCTCGCAACCTGGGCCGAAGAGAACCACATCCTCGGTAGCCTGATACTCATTGTTGATGCAACGATGGCGCTGGAACGTCCGGGCGCGATCGGCACAGTGCTCCACTATCTGGTTCGGCCTGATGTACTGGATATCTTGAGCCTGTGGTCTGCCGAAAACAGTACCGCTATGCAACTCTACGAACTCGCGGTACGCCTGTCGACGGCGGACGCGATTTTGTCTAAGTATCAGCCCCTGCCGGAAGCAAAGACAGCCCGGACTCGCTTTTCGGGTTTCTCGCTGGAGAGACTCTACATCTTCGCTTTATTGGCCACGCGAAATCCATACGCTCGCACCGACCAACGTCTCTACCAATATTTTGAACGGTTTCGCCTCTGGGCGCTGATCCATGCGCTTGAGCGTGCCACACAAAATCTGCTGTACGACCGCTACCTTCGGTATGTAGCTGACAGGCTCCGTCTTGCGGGCGACGGAGTGAACGAATGGTTGCGCTTGGCGGAACAGCTGTTAAGTGGTGCTCAAGGTTACAGCGCGTTTGAACTTCATATTGATAACAAGGCGCAATATCATCTCAGTAACCTTTGGTTGGACAAGGGTGCTCGCCCGTTTCTGCAAAGTCTTTCCCACGTGGCGAGGCGGGAGTTTCCGCCGGATGCCGTGTCGGTTACAGGACTGTCGTCCCACCTACCTCCGGCCGGACGTCCGTGGAGCCGAAGCTCTACCCCCATTCTGCTTGAGGGCATGGATGACCTCGATGGCCCCAGCCCGGCTGCAGTTGTAGGAGAGGGGGACGGAGACCCGATATTTTCTTCGGACGTTCCGCAGGACGCGACACTTGCGCAGCAGCGACGCCACGCTTCCTCGGTGATCCTGGCCAGCGTGGAGGACAACCACTTCCTCCCCTGGAGTGTGAATCGACCAAGGCCTAGTGAAGTGAGGGCACTGGAACTGTGGATCAGCGAAACCTTACTTGGAAACGATGATGGTGCGCAGCGACTGGCAGCCACTGCCTGGATTGCTCTACGGACAGGTCGGTCGCTTCGACGAACCCTCGATATGGTAGTAGGGCCGGATTGCGGGGAGGAGTGGTCGGTCTCGCCCGCGGGGCTGACTCGACTGCCTGCTCGCCGCGATAGCGGATGGAGGCCGGAGGCTTCTGCCACACCTTGGATTCGCGCGCTGGCGCTTAAGCATGCGATCACTTTCCCATCCTCGATTTCGACCGCACTGAACCGATGGAGGGCTGAAAGGCCAGGAGCAAACACGCTTGGGGAGTTGCTGGATAGGCAGTCTGTCCTGAGCAGTTTCGGCCCCGCGACGAAGCCGATTGCGCGTCGGCTAACTGGGGGAATGCTTGCGCAGGCGCTTCCACAAGCGCTTTATGCCGTGTCCAATGATGCCATTTTTTCCAGACTGTTCTGCAGGCACCCTAATTCGGGTTTGCCTGGCGCAGCTGCATACCCAAGCTGGAGCGGTGGTGAGCTATTCAAGATCCTGAACTCCGTCGGTGTACCTCTGGCGAGTATAGAGCCGCCGGACGGCAATGCACTGGGAAGCAGGCTCGACCCCATTGAGTCCAAGCTTCGTCTTGAGATCCGTGACGCTGGGTTAAGGCTTCAAGATGCTCGGAGAGGTGGAGTTATCGCATTTCATAATGCGCTGACTGCCTACATTGTGGTGGCATTGCACGCTGCTACAGGGGTTCGCCCCGTACGTGCTGCATTTGAGTCGCAGCGTGATTTCGACTTCAAACACCACTTCGTGTTCGTTTCGGACAAGCAAAGTGGTAAGGCCCGCGACGGTCGACTGGTGCCGGTACCAATGGCTCTGTGTGACTACATAGCCACCGCTTACCTTCCCTACATTCAGGAGCTAGGGCGATGGATATCGGCGGCTGGGGACTTTGCCTTCGGCGAACGAGTCAGCGCACTTGCTGGTCGGGACGCTACCGCCTCAATCCCACTGTTTTTCTCGCTACGTCGGGATGGGGATGTTTTGGCTTGGTCGTCGGTCAATGAGCATTTCATCGAGCAGCAAGGTCTATTTCGGTGGCCGTTGCCTTTGCGGCATTTTCGGCATCGTCTGGCAACCCGGCTGCGTCGCCACGGGGTCGATCCTGAAATCATCGACGGACTCCTCGGGCATGCCGAACGTGGGAGTGCCTCTTACAGCGATCGGTCACCACGAGTGTGGTTGGAGGACCTGACGAACATCCGGGGAATCCTCGATCAGACATTTGCTGATCTCGGTTTTTCCCCGGTCGCACCAGTGCCGTCATCTGATCTGTCAGCATTGAACGGTCTACGTCCGGCTGGCACGAGCACTGATCGGCAGAAGCTCTTTGGTCGTGCGGAGCGACAGGCCAACCGGCTCGAGCGCATGCGTGTCGCTGTCGAAAGCGCCCGGGGGATAATCAAGCAAATTTGCGGTGCGCGGGATCTGGGAGAGCTGAATGCCGATGAACTCGATAGCCTGGCTCAGACCCTTTTGTTTACTGGGAAAGGCTTACCTCATCCGCTCGGTCCACTTCGCTATAGCGTCCTGATGCGTGGGCTCGACCGAGCCCAACTCAGACATCCACGTACGGTTCGGCTGAAACGTATATACCTAACGCTTGAGAGCGAGCCGTCACAGTTTACCCAAGAAGCAGCCGGCGCCCTCGAAACCTTCGGCCATCTTTGTGATGTACTCAATTCTGTCGTCGAGCCAAATGATCCCCGACGAGCCATCAGACGGTCGCTCACGCTTGGTGTAATTCGCCTCGTCGTAAAGAGCCGATTCTGTGACCTTAAGACGCTTAAGGGGCTTCTGACTGGGCGCAATTATCGTGTCATCGGCTTCGGAAAGCGTCATTACCTAGAAATCGGAGCCGAAACGGAAAGTGACATTCGGGAGGCGGGGGCTGACGCGCTGTGCAGGCGCATTGAGATCGATTACGCCACCGCACGCCTACTTGGTGCAACTGTGAGCTCCGACCAAGCGATCAATGCAGGCAATCGACTTGTCGATCCTGCGCTGCAGCCAATTGCCGCTGAGCTGTGCCGACATTTAAATTTCGAAAAATCCCTCGTAGCGGTTGCCCAGTTGATCGAAAGGTTGGCAATGTTGGTCGATCAGGTCAATGTGATCACTCTGCCAGGAATCGTTGCAGGATACCTCTCAGGTCGGGTCGAATCATATTCGATGACCTGGTACGACTTCGCCAGGTTGCACGAGGGATTTTCTAGGGACTTCAGCGCATATGGGGCTCAGGCGGAGAGTTGCGCTGCCGAGGTCGCCGAATTTGATGGTGAGCTGCTGCCTCCCGCAAAGGAGCGTGCCCCTGCTGACGTTAGCCAGGCTGCAGGCCGGAAACTGCTTACCGAAGTACGCGAAGTCTACGGTTCACTTCCCCCTTCGGGGCGCTCCGTCGGCCGGGTGAAACGGTCGACACTCGCAAACCGGATCCGTGAGCTTGTGCGCGGAGCGGGGGCAATGCTCCCAACTTAAGCCCCCTTATATGCCAAATGCTGGTGCGGCTTGACGCGTCGTGGCCTGGGGTAACTTCGATCAGGTTGGATGTGGCAGCGGGCACACGCGATGGCGTCAAGCACGGTCTG
>NZ_SSXU01000033.1 GCF_009469605.1 Zoogloea sp. 1C4
AAAGAACCGCTGCGCGCTGCAGCGAAGAGGTGCGCATTATACAGAGCCTTTCAGCTCCGTCAAGCATTTCGCGAAATCTTTTTAAACTTCGCTGCAAACACCTGACTGCGCCAGAACAACCCAACACTTCCGGGCCATTCCCCTCAACACCGCGCTGAACAACTGCGCTGCGAAGAGGGCCGAATTATAAAGAACTATCAGAACTCGTCAAGAGGTTTGGCGAAATTAATTCAAACCAACGACACACGCGCAAACTTGCGTTGATGTCTGCACCTTGGCATCACCCATCTCTGGATACCAAGTGACAACGCACCACGCGGGTCGCCGAAACCGAAACTTCGTCCGGGTAGCTCGTTCGACATGCGTCGTTCGCAACAGCGCACCGGGGATGAAAGTGGCAACCCTTTGGCGGATTGAGCGGTGATGGCATGTCCCCCTTGGCGCCCGCCCGCTTGGAAAGCCCGGCAGTCTCAATCCTGGGCACGGCATCAAGGAGCATCCGGGTGTAAGGATGACGCGGATCGCGCAGCACCTCCTCGACACGCCCTCGCTCGACAATCCTGCCCAGGTACATCACCGCCACATGGTGGGCGAGGTAATCCACGACAGCCAGGTTGTGGGTGATGAACAGATACGACAGCCCATACTCGGCCTGCAGTTCACGCAGCAGGTTGAGGATCTGCGCCTGCACCGACACATCCAGGGCGCTCGTCGGTTCGTCGCAGACGATCAGCTTCGGCGACACCGCCAGCGCCCGGGCGATGGCGATGCGCTGACGCTGGCCGCCGGAGAACTCGTGGGGAAAACGATGGCGCATGGCCGAATCGAGCCCGACCCGACGCAACAGCCCGTCGATACGAGCAGACCGGGCCGACATATCAGGTTCGACGCCAAGCGCCAGCATCCCTTCTTCGAGAATCTCGCCCACGCGCATTCGCGGATTGAGCGACGCAAAAGGATCCTGGAAGATCATCTGCAGATCGCGCCGCAGTGGCTGCCACTGGCGCGGCGACAAGGCCAGAAGATCGTGCTCGCCATAATGGGCGCTGCCGCCGCTTGAAGGCACCAGCTTGAGCAGCGCCTTGCCGGCAGTGGTCTTGCCGCAACCGGATTCACCGACCAGCGCCAGCGTCTCTCCGGCGGGCACATCGAGCGAAACGCCGTCCACCGCCTTGACGTAACCCACCACGCGCCGGAACAACCCCTTCCGCACCGGGAAGTGAACCTGTAGCGCATCCACCTCGAGCGCCTTGCCCTCACTCGCGTGACGGGTGAGCACCGCATCGGGCTGACGGGGCGATTCCACCCAGCCCATCTTTTCGACCGGATCATATAGATGGCAGCGCACAGCCTGCTCACCCACGCCATGCATGGCGGGCGCCACGCGGCGACAACGTTCGTGGACCTGCGGGCAACGATCGGCAAAGCGGCAACCCGGGTGACGCTCGCCCAGTCGGGGAACCTGCCCGACCAGCGTCTCCAGCGCCCTGCCCCGCTGCTCCGACGTGGGGAGCGCGGCGAACAGCTTGCGTGAATAGGGGTGCAGCGGTTCGCTGAAGAAGACTTCGCGCGGACCCGTCTCGACGAGCTCGCCAGCGTACATCACGCCAACCCGATGGGCCATCCGCGAGACCACGCCCAGATCGTGGGTGATCAGCAGCATGCCCATGCCGCGGCTTGCCTGCAGCTCTGCCAGCAGATCGAGCACCTGGGCCTGGATCGTCACGTCGAGCGCGGTGGTCGGCTCGTCGGCGATCAGCACCTTTGGATCGCCGGCCAGGGCGATGGCGATCATCACCCGCTGCTTCATGCCGCCAGAGAGCTGGAACGGGTACTCCCCCAGACGACGCGCGGGATCGGGGATGCCGACGGCCGTGAGCAGCCGTTCGGCTTCATCCCAGGCCGGACGGCCATGCAGCCCCCGATGGCGGACGAGCACCTCGCCGATCTGGTCGCCGACGGTCATCACCGGATTGAGGCTGGTAGCCGGCTCCTGGAAGATCATGGCCAGCCGGTTGCCGCGCACATCGCGCATCTGCGTCTCGGGCATGGTGTGCAGGGCCTCGTCGCCCAGCACGATCGACCCGGCGGTGATCCGTCCGCCGGCGGGCAACAGCCCCATGCAGGCAAGCGCCGTCATCGACTTGCCGCAGCCCGATTCGCCCACCAGCGCCAGCGTGCGTCCCGCCGACACCTCGAAGCTGATGCCATCCACCGGACGCAGAGGTTTGTCCCTCGGCCCGAGTTCAACCCGTAACTGCTCGACCTTCAGCAAGCTTTGAGCTTCCATTTGGAGTCTGCACATCCCAAAGAAAACGGACCGCCAGGCGGTCCGCTCGAATCCATGAACCGGCTGAGAACCCGGGCACCTTCGCGCCCCTCAGCCGACATGAGATCAGTGGTGATGACCACCTTCGCCATGCACATGGCCGTGGCCGATTTCTTCGGCGCTGGCGGCGCGCACGCTCTTCACGGTGATGTCGAAGATCAGCGCGGTACCGGCAAGAGGATGGTTGCCATCGACAACCACCTTGCCGTCGGCGATGTCGGTGATGCGGTAGACCATTTCCTCGTCGTCGTTGTCGCCAACGCGCTCGAAAGACATGCCCACTTCGATGTTGTCCGGGAACAGGGAGGCGTCTTCCACCAGCACCAGCTCTTCGTCGAACTCGCCAAAGGCATCTTCCGGGGCCAGCTTGATGGTCAGCTTCTCGCCGACCTGCTTGCCGTGGAGCGCTTCCTCGATCACGGCGAAGATGCCGTCGTAACCGCCATGGAGGTACACCAGCGGGTGGTGACCGTCGTCGATCATGTTGCCATCCGGGTCCTTGACCGAGTAATCAAGCGTGACGACCGTGTTCTTGGCGATTTCCATTTACATTCCTTGAGTTGAGTTGCTTTACCAGCTGAAAGACTTCGGCCGCGTGGCCACGGGGATTCACATCGTGCAGCACATGGCGGAGCACGCCATCGCTGGAAATGATGAAGGTCGAACGACGCACGCTGCGTTTCATGACGCCATCCACCACCGCCGACTGCCACACACCGTAAAGCCTGCACACGTCGCCATCTTCGTCGGACAAAAGCTCGACCGACAGGCCGTGCTGGTCGCGAAAATCAGCGTGGGTGAGGCAGTCATCGGGGCTGATGCCGATCACGATACATTTTTCCTTCGCGAAATCGGCATCGTGATCACTGAAATCGATCGCCTGACGGGTGCAGCCGGGCGTGTTGTCACGGGGATAGAAATACAGCACAACGTGGTGGGTGCCCAGCACCGACGCCAGATCGAACATTTCCATGTCGGCATCGGGCAGGGAAAAGAGCGGTGCGGGCTGGCCTTCGGTCAGGCCTCCCGCTTCGGCGGGGGATTCTAACCGAGCCGCCTTGAGAACTCTACCCGAAGCGTGTTGAGGGCTGACAAGCATGAAAATCTCCTCTGGGGGCTGAGGGCCCGGCAAGCGGAGCCCTGCTGATTAGGCGATTCGGACACGTGCTGTTCTCTGTTCTTCTTGTCTTTGCTTATGATGCCTCGTCAGGCTATTGGCGCGCGACGGGCACCCTTGAATGAATAGTCCATTGGCGCCCCGGCCTCAAGCGCTTTGTCTTCAGATTTTGATGTTTATCACGAGCAGAGCCCCCCGGAAAGCCCATCTACAGCTTGTCATGCGCAAAACGCTGTATATAATTACATAAGACTTCAGGAGTATGCCGTGTCAGAACAACTCACCGCCCGTCAGCAGGAAATCCTTCAACTCATCCGCGATACCGTCGAGCACGAAGGTCGCCCCCCCACGCGGGCGGAAATCTGTACTGCGTTTGGCTTCAAATCCCCTAACGCCGCCGAAACCCATCTGCGCGCCCTCGCCAGCAAGGGCGTCATCTCGCTGGAAGAAGGCCGTGCCCGGGGCATCCGTCTCGTCGAATCCCTCGGCCTGCCCCTCGTCGGGCGGGTGGCTGCAGGCAGCCCCATTCTTGCCGCCGAGCACATCCAGCGCCGCTTCCATGTTGACCCCAACATGTTCTCGCCCCGGGCCGATTACCTGCTCCAGGTTCGCGGCCAGAGCATGCGCGACGCCGGCATCCTCGACGGCGATCTGCTCGCCGTCCATCGCACCACCGAAGCCCGGGACGGCCAGATCATCGTGGCCCGCATGGAAGACGACGTCACCGTGAAACGCCTGTCCCGCAAGGGGCCGATCGTCGAACTCCTGCCGGCCAACCCCGACTTTGAACCCATCATTGTCGACACCCGCAACGAGCCGCTGGAAATCGAAGGCCTCGCGGTCGGTCTGATCCGCAACGACAGCCTCTGATCCTCGTCAGCACAAACGGTCGCCCTGCCCTGCAATCGGCAGGCAACCGCGCTGCGGCACCTGGCGAGCAAGGCATGAAGCGTTCAATCACAGCCTAGTTCATTTATTGCCATGGCGCCTCCGGCTGTTTCTGTCCTTCGTTCCCCAGACGCGCTGCAGCATCTTGTGTGGCGTGGCGATCAAGTTGCCTCGGCAGCGCCCGGCATTGCCACCGGCCATGCCGCCCTGGATGCCGTACTGCCCGGCAAGGGCTGGCCGGTCGGCGCGCTCACCGAGATCCTCGTCCCCCATACCGGTGTCGGTGAGCTCGGACTGATCCTGCCCCTGCTCCAGCGGGTGCCCGAAAGGCGCTGGGCCGTCTGCATTGCGCCGCCAGGCCAGCTTTATGCGCCGGCCCTCTCTGGCGCGGGCATTCCCCTCGAGCGGCTGCTCCTCGTTGATGCCGAAAGCCCCGCCCATGCTCGCTGGGCGGCCCGCCAGTCGCTCAACTCCCATAGCTGCGCAGCCGTCGTGATGTGGCTGGCCGAGGCCGACAACGGCGCCCTTCGCCGACTTCAGCTGGCTGCTGAAGAAAGCGCCACGACACTCATCCTGATACGGCCTGCCACAGTGGCGGGCCAGCCATCGCCAGCAGTGCTGCGTCTTGCGCTTACGGCACGGGATGGCGGGGTGGACGTGCGCGTGCTCAAGCGCCGCGGCCCACAACTGGCCGGCCCGGTCGCCATTGATCTGCCCCGACTGCCCGTCACGCCGGCGCCATCGCCCCAATCCACCCAGCCTTCCGGTCATGCCGTCATCCATGCTCTGGTGCGCCCTCTACCTGCCCGATCTGCCCCTGCAGGTCTTCGCACGGGGGCAGGCTGAAGCTGGCCCGCTGGCGGTTCTCAGCCCCCGTCCGCGCCAGCGCGTACTGGCAGCAACGCCTGCCGCCCAGGCCTCCGGAATCGAAGCCGGGCTCAAGCGCGCCAGCGCCCTGGCGCTCCTGCCCAGCCTGACACTGATTGATCGGGATATCGCCCGGGAAACCGCCGCCCTTGCAGAGATCGCAGGCTGGGCCGGGCGCTTCACCTCGTCAGTCAGCCTTGATCCGCCCGCCACCCTGCAACTCGAGATCCGCGCCAGTCTGCGTCTCTTCGGCGGGCTCGACCCTGCCTGCGCAGCCATCACCGACGGTCTGACCGAGCTGGGCTTCACCGCCCGGCTCGCCGTAGCACCAACCCCGCTGGCTGCCCGCTGGCTGGCCCGCTGCGCCCCAGGCAGCCAGATCACCGACCCCGCAAAGTTGCCGGAAGCCCTCGACGCCCTGCCCCTCGGCATCCTGGCCGACGAGCCCGGCCTCGGCGCGGACACCCACGAACTCCTCGCCGGCATCGGCGCCCGCTGCCTGGGTGATGTCCGCCGACTGCCCCGCAGCGGACTCGCCCGGCGTCAGGCCCAGGCGATCACCGATCTGCTCGATCGCGCCTACGGCGCCACCCCCGACCCGCGCCGGTGGTATGTCGCACCGGAACACTACACCGCCAGCCTGCCCCTGCCGGCGCCCAGCGATCAGGTGGATACCCTGCTTTTCGCCGTGCGCCGTCTGCTCGGCGGGCTGGGCGGATGGCTGGACGGACGTCAGGCCGGGCTGGAGCGTTTCTCCCTGGTGCTGGAATTCGAAGCCCTCACCAGCGCCCATCGGGGCCTTGCGCGGGAAGCCCGGCTCGACATCGTGCTCGGCACCCTCACCCGCGACATGGCCCGCTGCCAGCTGCTGGCCCGGGAGCACCTGAGCCGCCAGGCCCTGCCCGCACCGGTAGACACCCTGCGCATCGAGGCCGACGCACCGCGCCCCATCGCCCCACCCCGCAGCGATCTGTTCGATGCCAAAGCCGGCGAAGACGGCGACCCCGACCTCCTCGTCGCGACCCTGCGCGCGCGCCTCGGCAACGACGCCGTGCGCTGCCTCGCCACCCACCCCGACCACCGGCCGGAACTCGCCTGGCGACGGGTCGATCCCCTCGCCCGGCCACGCGCAACCGCGGCTCCCGACGCCCTGCCTGCCGCACCGCGCCCCCTGTGGCTGCTGGCCGAGCCGCGCCCCATCCAACAGCCAGCGGCCGAGAACCTTCTCGCCGGCCCCGAACGCATCGAATCCGGCTGGTGGGATGGCGACGACGCCGAGATCGCCCGCGACTATTACGTAGCCCGCCGCCGCGACCGCAGCCTGGTGTGGGTCTTCCGGGATCGGCGGCCGCCCCACGGGTGGTTCCTGCACGGCTACTTCGCCTGAAACACCCCGCCCCACCGCGCTACACTACGCCGCCCATGAAATCCCCCGTCGCCCTCTTCCAGCGCATCGCCGCCCTCGCCTGGCCGGTGTTGATCGCCCAGCTCTCGTCGATGACCCAGATGGTCAGCGACACCGTACTCACGGGCCGCTACGGCACCACCGACCTCGCCGCCGTGGCGGTGGGCAGCGGCATCTACATTTCGGTGGTGATGCTGATGGTGGGCATTCTGCAGGCGGTGGCGCCCACCGTGGCCCACCATGTGGGCGCCGGTCGCAACGACGAGATCGGGCCCGCCGTGCAGCAAGGCTTCTGGCTGGCCCTGGCCCTGTCGGTGCCGGCGATGCTCTTCCTGCGCCACCCGGACTGGCTGATGCAGCTCGCCGACGTGAGCCCGGAGGTGGACACCCGCGCCCGGGATTACCTCGCCACCATTGCCTGGGGATTGCCGGCGGCTTTCCTGTACCGCACCTTTTACGCCTTCACCAACGCCCTCGGGCGCACCCGGGTGCTGATGTTCATCAGCCTCACCACCACGGCGGTGCACATTCCCCTGTCGTGGGCACTCATCAACGGCCACCTGGGCCTGCCAGCAATGGGTGGTGTCGGCTGCGCGGTGTCGAGCGCCTGCATCTGCTGGCTGGCCGTGGTCTCAGCGCTGATCCACGTCCAGCGCACGCCCGCCTATCAGCCCTACCACCTGTTCTCCCGCTGGCAACCGCCCCGGGCCGCCCAGCTTGGCGAGCTTCTGCGGCTGGGCCTGCCAATGGGCTTCTCGAGCTTTGTCGAGATCACCTCGTTCACGCTCATTGCTCTTCTGGTAGCCCGGCTGGGCGCCACGGTGGTGGCCGGTCACCGGATCGTCGGCAACCTGTCGGCGCTGATCTACATGCTGCCCCTGGCCATCGCCATCGCCACCCTGGTGCTGGTCGGCCAGGCGCTGGGCGGGCACGACGGCACCGGCGCACGGCGCGCCGCCCGGGCCGGCATCGTGTTCGCCACCGGGCTATCGACGCTGGTGAGCATTGGCGTGTGGTTCGTCCGCGAGCCCGTCATGGCCGCCTACACCACCGATCCGGCGGTGCGTGACCTCGCCGCCTCGCTGGTGATCTACATCTGCCTCTACCAGTTCTTCGACGCCATCCAGACCGTCGCGGCCCACGCCCTGCGCGGCTACAAGATCACCTTCGGGCCGATGCTGATCCACACCCTGTGTTTCTGGGGCATCGGCCTCGCCGGTGGCAACTGGCTGAGCTTCCACGGGCTGGGCAGCCTTTTGCCGCCCCAGGGCGTGGCGGGCTTCTGGCAAGCGGCGGTGCTCAGCACCGTGGCGGCGTCGGTGCTGTTCGGGTTCTACCTGCACTACGCGTCGCAGGGCGCAACGCAAGATTAGCCTGCGAGCCACCCTTCCCGCAGGGCCATCACCGATGCCGGCGCGTCGTCGGCCAGAACCAGCTTCGCCACATCGGCCGGTGCGGCGCGCAATTCCACATCAAAGCGCATCAGCTCGTCCCGGCGGAAGACGTGGATCTCCACCCGCTCGCCGGCCATGCGCCGGGCCAGCAGCTTGTCGAAATTACCAGACGTCACCTTCAGCCCATCCAGCGCCACCAGCACGTCGCCCGCCGACAGCCCCGCGCCTTGGGCCGGACCACCGTCGAACACGTTGGCGATCTTCAGCGCGTCGCCATCCGCGGTGGTACGCACACCGATGCCCGGCGCCTCGCTGGGCGCCTCCCAGGCCAGATCAACACCAACGCGCTTGAGCCACGCCTCCAGCGGCAGCTCGCCGGTGCCGTCGACGATCTCCCGCAGCCAGTCGCCCAACGCCGCACCGCCCAGCTCGGCGGCCAGGGCGCACAGCCCGTCTTCGGCCACACCCACGCCCGTCTGGCCGTGGCGCTGCCACAGGGCCCGCATCAGGTCGTCGAGGCTCGTGCGGCCCTGGCTGTCGGTCCTCAGGTTGAGATCCAGCAGCAGGCCCACCAGCGCGCCCTTGGTGTAATAGCTCACGATGGCGTTCGGGCTGTTCTCGTCCTGGCGGTAATACTTGGTCCACGCCTCGAAGGACGACTCGGCCACGCTCTGCTTGCGCCGGCCGCTACCCTTGTGCACCTGGCTGATGGTCTTGCCCAGCAGGGTGAGGTAATCCGCCCGAGTGATGCGTCCGGTGCGCACCAGCATCAGGTCGTCGTAGTAAGACGTGAAACCCTCGAAGGCCCACAGCAGCCGCGTGTAGTTCTCACGCGAAAGATCGTAGGGCACGAAGGCCGCGGGTTTGATGCGCTTCACGTTCCAGGTGTGGAAATACTCGTGGCTGCACAAGCCGAGGAACTGGCGATAGCCTTCCGTCGGCGCTTCCATGCCCGCGTGGGGCAGATCGGCCCGGCTGCACAGCAGCGCGGTGGACGCCCGGTGCTCGAGGCCGCCATAGCCGTCCCCCACCGCCATCACCAGAAAGACGTAACGGTCCATCGGCGCCGGCTCGCCAAACAGCCGGATCTGGGCCTCGCACACCGGCTTCAGGTCGTCCACCAGGCGCGTGAGGTCGCAATCGTGGCGGCCGGTGATCGCCACCGCGTGAGGCACACCGCAGGCGTTGAACTCCGCCAGCGAGAAGGTGCCCATCTCCACCGGATGGTCGATCAGCGCGTCGTAGCTTTCGGCCTGATAGCGGCCAAAGCCATAGCGCTCGGCGCCGGCCTCGGGCAGGCTGGTGGCAACGCGCCAGCCGGCATTTTCAAGGCCGACAGGCGGCAGGATATCCACCTGATGGGCCGCATTCTCGAAACCATGGGCGCACAAGAACACGCTGGTGCCGTTGAAGAAGCCGTGGGTCTGATCCAGATGCGCCGTGCGCACCGACAGATCCCACGCATACACGGTGTAACGCAGCGTCACCGGGCCCGTCACGCCGGCGGGCAGGCGCCAGGTGTGCTTGTCGGGCCGCGTCACCACGAGCGGCGTGTCGCCGCGCTGGGCAGTCAGGCTGACGATGTTCTTCGCGAACTCCCGGATCATGTAGCTGCCGGGAATCCACGCCGGCAGGCTGAACACCTGCCCGGCAGGGTCTGGCGCGTCGAGGTGCAGCGTGACTTCAAACAGATGGGCGGCCGGCTGGACAGCCTGGATCGTGTAGCGGACGGCGGAATTCATCGGGGCGCTTCATGCAGATTTGTCGGAAGGCGCAGATTCTACCCGCCACCGCCACACCCGGCCCGACGATGGCTGCCTAAAATTTAGGCAATGGAACAATTCCCTTTCGGCAGAAGGTGTTGCCGCCCGCCCCCACAGTTTGTCCACACCCTTGCCCACGTCCGCTGGGGAAAACTACCCACTAAATCGACCTCAAAACACCCTGCACCAAATTGAGGCAGTGACCCTTTATCCTTTTCGATCATTAACTTGCTGCACTGCCGCACAGCTTATCCACAGCTTGTCCCCGGATTTTTGTGAATAGATTGAAACTATCCAAAATCCGGTTTGAACAGAATTGACCTATTTTTAAGCAAGCGTAAAAAACCCTTTTGTGTCCGGCAGATGACAGCGGCCCCCACAGTTTGTCCACAGCCTTGCCCACGCCTGTTGTGGGTTATTCAGGGGATGAAAGGGAGCTGGATCAGGTCACTGCGGGTGACGCCGGCGGTCATCTGCCGGCACAGGGCGATGAACTCGCTCATTCCGGCTGTCACATACTTGCGCTGATGGATGACGAACTGGAACTGCCGGCGCAGATCCAGCTCCGGCGTATCCAGGGGCACCAGGCTGCCCCGGCGGAAGGCCTCCCGCAGCGCCAGCCGCGAGATGCAGCCGATCCCCAGCCCGCTCTCCACCGCCCGTTTGATGGCCTCGGTGTGTTCCAGTTCGAGCCGCACCTTGAGCGGGCCGCCCACGTGACGCAGGGCCTGGTCGAAGGTCTCGCGGGTGCCCGAGCCCACTTCGCGCAGAATCAGATCCTGGGTCAGCAACTCATCCACGCCCACCTTCCCGGGCCGGGCGAGCGGATGCCCCGGCGCGCAGAACACCACCAGCTCGTCATCCACCCAGGGCTCGACGATCAGGTCGGGATGCCGGCAGCTGCCTTCGATCAGCCCCAGGTCGAGCTCGTAGTGGGCAACCTGATGGATGATCGTCGCCGAGTTATGCACCGACAGCTTCACCCGCGCGCTCGGGTGCCGGCGCAGGAAGTCCGCGGCGATCAGCGTGGCGAGGTAATTGCCGATGGTGAGCGTGGCGCCGATCTGGATCGGCCCGAAATCCATCTTGCGGGCCAGCAGGGTTTCGATCTCGGCGGCGTGGCCGATGAGCTGCGCCGCGTGGGGCAGCAGCGTCTTGCCCAGCTCGTTGAGGCGCAGGGCCTTGCCGATGCGGTCAAAGAGCTGGGTGTCGAACTGGCGCTCCAGCTCGCCCAGCGCCGTGCTGGTGGCCGACTGGGACAGGGCGAGCTCGTCCGCGGCGCGAGAGACGCTCTGGTGCCGGGCGACGGCCACGAATATTTCCAGCTGGCGTAGGGTGTACTTCATATATCTATAAAATCGAATAAATATATCAATACAAACCATTTTACAGATTTACGCCAACAACTAGAATTGCTGCATCACAACATCCGTTTCAGACGCAATCATGAGCAAGCTGAGCACCCAAACCGTCCTCGAAGTCCGTCACTGGAACGAATCCCTGTTCAGCTTCAAGGTCACCCGCGACACTGGCCTGCGCTTCGAGAACGGCCAGTTCGTGATGATCGGCCTGGAGGTGGACGGCCGCCCCCTCACCCGCGCCTACAGCATCGCAAGCCCCAACTACGAAGAGCACCTGGAGTTCTTCAGCATCAAGGTGCCCAACGGCCCGCTCACCTCGCGCCTGCAGCACCTGCAGCCGGGCGATCCGATCGTGGTGAGCAAGAAGCCCACCGGCACCCTGGTGCTCCACGATCTGCTGCCCGGCCGGAACCTGTACCTGTTCTCGACCGGCACCGGCCTCGCCCCGTTCATGAGCGTGATCCAGGACCCGGAAACCTACGAGCGCTTCGAGAAGGTCGTGCTGCTCCACGGCGTACGCTACGTCTCCGAGCTGGCCTACAGCGAGTTCATCGAGCAGGAACTGCCCCAGAACGAATTCTTTGGCGAGGAAGTGCGCCAGAAGCTGGTGTATTACCCCACCGTGACCCGCGAGGAATTCCGCAACCAGGGCCGTGTCACCGAGGTCATCGAAACCGGCAAGCTGTTCGAAGACACCGGCCTTCCCCCCATCGATCCGGCCCTCGACCGCGCCATGATCTGCGGCAGCCCGGCCATGCTCGACGATTGCTGCAAGATGCTAGACGCCCGCGGCTTCAAGATCTCGCCGCACATCGGCGCGCCGGCCGACTACGTCATCGAACGGGCCTTCGTCGAGAAGTGAGCCTTCCGGCCCGCCCACAAAAAATCCGGCCTCGGCCGGATTTTTTCGTTCACCGTGCTGGCGCGTCGGCCAGCCTGGAAATCATCTTGCGCACCGCCACCATCTGCGGCCCGTTGCGGGTGGCGTAATCCACCGCGCTGTAGCCCCACCAGTCCCAGCAGCCCTTCGGGTTGTACACCCAGCGCATTGATCCCGACGCCCAGCCGCTCCGGGCCACCACCTGCGGATAGAGGATCACCAGCCGGTTCGATTCGGCCCAGGCGTTGTAGCCGGCCCCTTCGGCAAAGCGCCGGCCCAGCGCATCCACGCCCTGCCGGCAGCCATGAAACGCCACATGCACCCGGCAGCCGCCCGCGCGGCAGGCGGCCGGCACATACGCGAAGCCCTCGTCCGCCATGCTGATATCGATGGGTGCGCCGCCGATGAAGGGCCGCTGGTCAAAGCTGACGAGGTTGCCGGGCTCCGGCACCACCTTCGGGTTGAGCCCGCCGAGCAGGAAACCAAGGAGCTCGCCGGGCGCATCAAAATCGCCACAGCGGTTGATGAAGGGTGGTTCGGAGGTATCGCAGGCGTTGGCCTTGCCATCGGCCACCGAGATCATCGCGTGCCCCGCACCGGGCAGCGTCACCAGCCGCGTGGAGGCGGCCGGCACCCACTGCTGGTAGAAGCCCATCAGCGCATCGACCACCGGGCGTTCGACGGTGTGGTCGGCGCTGCCGGTGAGCACCCACACCTTGTCGTCGGCCAGCGCCGAGGGCGGGTCGATGAGATCGAGCCGGGCGCGGGATTCGATCCGCGGCTTGATGTCGGCGGGCTTGGGCGGCGGCATCCAGCGGTTGGGCGCCATGCACGCGGTCATGGCCCGGATGACACTGCCGTCGGCGCAGTCGTACGGCCCGGCGGCGAGGATGCCGACCCCCCGCACGAGCTTCGAGTACGCCACCTGAAACTGCCCCGCCATGTAGCCGCCGGACGAGATCCCCGAGACGGTCACCGCCGATCCGTCCGCCCGCAGTGCCGGCAAGGGTGGCGCGGCCAGCGCGCCGGAGGCAGCCAGCGCAGCGGCCAGCATCACAGACATCCGCTTCATCATTTCACCCCCGCCAGTTGCGCGATCACCCCGCCAGCGGCGAGAAGCCCCAGCCCCCCGAAGGCCAGCGCCGCCACGGTAAAGCCCTTCGCCCGCAGCCCGGGCGCCTTCGCGTAGCCCACGGCGTACCACACGCGGCCCACGAGCCACACGCCACCCAGCGCTGCAGCGGTAGCGTCGCTCACGTAGGCGGCGCAGATCCACAGGCACGGCAAGGTCATCGCCGCCCATTCGAGGGTGTTCATCTGCACGCGGTAGAGCCGCTCGAAAACCGGATGCCCGGTGACGGCCGGCGCGGCCACGCCATAACGGTGGCGCCCCTTGCCCACGGCAAAGCAGGTGCCGAACATCAGCAAGGCGATCAACAGCGTGACCCCGGCGGTAAGCGGTGAAGAAGACAGCATAGATTCAGGATTCCGGAAGACGAGCGCCATAGCTTACCGTCCCTCCGTCATACTGCGCATTACTGTTTGTTCCGCCGCGCTTTCATGTTCCGCATTCTCGTCCAGCTGCTTTCCCCTTATCGTCGTCGTGTCTTCATCGCCGCCATCGCCCTGGTGATCGCCGCCGGCACCATGCTGGCCGTCGGCCAGGGCCTGCGGGCGGTGATCGACAAGGGCTTCTCGGCGGGCGACCCAGCCTGGCTCGACCGCACCCTCGCCACCATGGGTGGACTGATCGTGCTCCTCGCTGGCGCCACCTATCTGCGCTTCTACAACGTGTCGTGGCTGGGCGAGCGGGTCACGGCCGACATCCGCCGGCGGATCTTCGATCATCTGCTCACCCTGCCACCGGCGTGGTTCGAGGCCGGGCGCACCGGCGAGGTGATCTCGCGTCTCACCGCCGACACTACCCAGCTCGAAAACGTCATCGGCTCCAGCCTCTCCATTGCGCTACGCAACGCGCTGCTGCTCATCGGCGGGCTGGTGATGCTGTTCACCACCAGCCTCAAACTCAGTTTGCTCACCGTGGGCGGAGTGCCGCTGGTGGTGGTGCCGATCATCCTGTACGGCCGGCGGGTGCGCAGCCTGGCCCGCGAGAGCCAGGATCGCGTGGCCGAGCTGGGCAACCGCATCGACGAAACCATCCACGAGATCCGCATCGTCCAGGCCTATGGCCACGAGGACGCCGACCGCCGCGACTTTGGCCGGCTGGTGGAATCCAGCTTCGACACCGCCCGCGACCGCGTCGCCAACCGGGCCCGGCTGGTGGCCGCGGTGATGCTGCTGGTGTTCGGCGCGGTGGCCTTCATCCTGTGGGTAGGCGGCCACGACGTGCTGGCGGGCCGGCTCTCGGCGGGCGAGCTGTCGGCCTTCGTGTTCTATGCGGCGCTGGTGGCCGGCAGCGTCGGCGCGCTGTCAGAGGTATGGGGCGACCTGCAGCGAGCCTCCGGCGCCACCGAGCGGCTGATGGACATTCTGGGCGCCACGCCCGCGATCCTCGCCCCGGTCCGGCCCCAGCCCCTGCCCGAGCCATCCCGGGGGGATCTGGCCTTCGAGCGCGTCCGCTTCTTCTACCCCAGCCGGCCCGACACCCCGGCGCTGGACGACTTCACCCTCACCATCGCACCGGGCGAGACGGTCGCCCTGGTCGGCCCGTCCGGCTCCGGCAAGAGCACCGTCTTTCAGCTGCTGCTGCGCTTCTACGATCCCCAGGCCGGCCGGGTGGTCCTGGACGGCGTCGATCTCACCGCCGCCGACCCACTCGCCATCCGCCAACGCATCGCGCTGGTGCCCCAGGATGCGGTGATCTTCGCCACCAGCGTGGCCGACAACGTGCGCTACGCGCGCCCCGACGCCAGCCTCGACGAGGTGCGCGCCGCCTGCGCCGCGGCCTTCGCCGACGAGTTCATCACCCGCCTGCCCGAAGGCTACGACACCGATCTGGGAGAACGCGGCGTGCGCCTTTCTGGCGGCCAGCGCCAGCGCATCGCGATCGCCCGGGCGATCCTCGCCGACCGACCGGTGCTGCTCCTCGACGAAGCCACCTCGGCCCTCGACGCCGAGAGCGAGCGGGTGGTCCAGACCGCCCTCGACGGCCTGATGCGCCGCCGCACCACGCTCGTCATCGCCCACCGGCTGGCCACCGTCCAGAAGGCCGACCGGATCATCGTGCTCGACGGAGGGCGCATCGTCCAGCAAGGCAGCCACGCCGAGCTTGTTGCCCAGGATGGGCTTTACGCACGACTCGCCCAGCTGCAGTTCGTCGCATGACTGCGCCGAGAACTAGTTCCTCAGTGCGCGCACATTCAGCGGGGTAGTCGTCATACTTTAAAATTCGTGTGAGATATTTCGCACATGGCTTCACGGATGTGGAAGGCATCATGCATCCGATGAACACCAGCGTCCGCGCGTCCCCTTTTCGTCCAGACGAAGTCGAATTTCCCGAGTTCGGCACCAACCGGACGACCACCTACACGGTCGAGTGCGCGGACCCGCATCGGCACGATCACGCGGTACGGCTGCTGATCGAACGCATGTATGAGTGGCGCGGCCTCGCGCCCGTCGACACCGACCTCCACGCCACCCGCCCCGACCGCATCACCCTGGTGGCATCCGACGAACACGAGATCTTCGGCACCGTCACCCTGGGCCTGGATGGCCGCGACGGCATCCTCGCCGACGCGCTCTACCCCGAAGAACTCGATCACCTGCGCAGCCGCGGCGCCCGCCTGTGCGAGCTCACCCGGCTGGCGATGGACACCCACCACAACGCCAAGGAAGTGCTGGGCGCCCTGCTCCATCTGGTCTACATCCACGGCCGCCTGATCCACGGGGTCACCGACGTGGTCATCGAAGTCCATCCCCGCCACGCCGGGTTCTACCAGCGCATGATCGGCTTCAGCTACATCGGTGAAGAACGCATCTGCCCACGGGTCAACGCCCCGGCGGTCCTGCTCCACCTGGAGCTCGCCCACATGGACGAGCAGATCGCCCTGTACGGCGGCACCGGCGACCCCGGTGTGCGCACGCTCTACCCCTACTTCCTCTCGCCGGAAGAGCAGGACCGCATCTTCCTCAGCCTCAGTTCGGCCCACTAATCAGCGGCACGCCCCCGCCAGACGTCCAGCCCGGACGACTATGACAGTCCCATTTGACGATAGAATGCCAGTGCCCCTACTCGTCCTGTGGAGACTTCCCCCATGCGTCGCGCTGCCTCCTGTTTCCGTCTTGCTCCCACCCTTGCCCTAATCGGCGGCCTGTTCCTCTCCGGCATCGCGCCCGGCGCCTCGGCGCAAAGCCCCGAACTCACCGGCACCCTCAAGAAGATCCGCGACACCGGCGTGATCGCCCTCGGGCACCGTGCCGAATCCGCCCCCTTCTCCTTCATCAATGCGGAAGGCCGGCCCGACGGCTACTCGGTCGACCTGTGCCTGCGCGTCGCCGACAGCATCAAGGAAACCCTCCAGCTGCCCAGGCTGCAGGTGAAGTGGGTGCCCGTCACCTCCGCCGACCGCATCGATCAGGTAACCAGCGGCAAGGTCGATCTCGAGTGCGGCACCACCAGCGCCACCCTGTCCCGCCAGGCATCCGTTGATTTCTCCAACCTGATCTTCGTGGATGGCACCGGCCTGCTGGTCCGCAACGACCGCAACGTACGCCGCATCGCCGACCTGGCCAACGGCACGGTGGCCGTCACCGCGGGCACCACCACCGAGGCCGCCCTCCGCCAGGCCTTCGCCCAGCGCGCCATCACCGCCACCGTGGTCACCGTCAAGAACGAACTCGAAGGTCTGGCCGCTGTCGAGGCCGGCCATTTCGACGCCTACGCCAACGACCGCCTGATCCTCATCGGCGTCGCCCGCAAGGCCAGGGATCTCAACGCCCTGTCGCTGGTGGACGAAGACGCCTCCATGGAACCCTACGCGCTGATGATGCGCCACGACCCGAGCTTCCGCCTCGCCGTCAACCGCTCGCTTTCGGCGCTCTACCGCTCCCCTGGCATCGGCGAGATCTACGACCGCTGGTTTGGCGGCTTCGGCCAGCCCGGCCCGCTGCTGGCGGCCATGTACTACCTCAACGCCACGCCGGAATAAGTCATGCCGATCTCGTCCAAGCTTTCGCGCCGCCTTGGCGCACGCGTCTCGGCGGCCTTCCTTGCCCTTTCGCTCACTGCCTGCGCCACCACCGGGGAGCAGGCCGCCACTGCGCCGGCCCCGTCCGGCAACGGCGTGGTGATGAGCATTGCCGAATCCGAGGTGGGCAGCACCACCGGCCGCGTCGTTGGCGCCATTGGCGGCGCGGTGATCGGCTCCATGCTCGGCAGCAAGATTGGCGCTGGCTCGGGCCGCACGGCCGCGTCCCTGGCGGCCAGCATCGGCGGCTCGATGGCCGGCAGCGCCCTTGGCTCCCGGGCCCTTGCCGATCATTACTGGGATGTCTCCGTCCGCTTCGCAGATGGTGTCGACCGCGAAGTGCGTGTCAAGGACCGACCCAACTACGGCCCGGGCGACAAGGTCAGCGTGCACGACGGCCGGATCATCCGGCGCTGAGCCTCCTCCCGCCAGGCATCGCGGTCAGTGACGACGATGCCTGGCGGTTGGGGCTCGATTCCCATCCAACGAGTCCGCAGCACGCACGCCATCGCCCGATGTGCTAATGTCGCCGCCCGCTGGCATGCCCCAAGGCCGTTGCCCTGCCGCGCGACACCCTCCCCGCACCAGCCCCGATCAGCGGATCAACCGGCTCCGTGTTGATCGCCTTCGATGACGCGCGGCGCAAGTGTTGGGATAATGCCGCCACCGCGAGATTTTCACCGGATCGCCCCGTGCTTCCGCCTTGAGCGAAACGACGGCGGGCCTTCCCCGAATCCACCCCAATCAATCAGAAAGGCACACACCTTGGCTCAATACGTCATGTCCATGCTGCGCGTCAGCAAGATCGTCCCGCCCAAGCGGCAGATCATCAAGGACATTTCCCTGTCGTTCTTCCCCGGCGCCAAGATCGGCCTGCTCGGCCTGAACGGCGCGGGCAAATCCACCGTGCTCAAGATCATGGCCGGTGTCGAGAAGGAATACGACGGCGAAGTCCAGTGGCAGCCCAACATGTCCATCGGCTACCTGCCCCAGGAGCCCCAGCTCGATCCGGACAAGACCGTCCGCGAAGAGGTCGAATCCGGCCTCGGCGAGGTGATGGAAGCCAAGCAGAAGCTCGAAGAGGTCTACGCCGCCTACGCCGAGCCCGACGCCGATTTCGACAAGCTGGCCGAGCTCCAGGCCAAGTACGAGAACATCATCGCCACCAGCGGTGCCGACGTGGAAACCCAGCTCGAGATCGCCGCCGACGCCCTGCGCCTGCCGCCCTGGGACGCCAGGATTGGCCCGCTCTCCGGCGGTGAGAAGCGCCGCGTGGCCCTGTGCAAGCTGCTGCTGTCGCGCCCCGACATGCTGCTGCTCGACGAACCCACCAACCACCTCGACGCCGAATCCGTCGAGTGGCTCGAACAGTTCCTGTGCCGCTTCCCGGGCACCGTGGTGGCCGTCACCCACGACCGCTACTTCCTCGACAACGCCGCCGAGTGGATTCTCGAACTCGACCGCGGCCACGGCATCCCCTGGAAGGGCAACTACTCCAGCTGGCTCGAGCAAAAAGAGCAGCGCCTGGAGACGGAGTCCAAGCAGGAAGGCGCCCGCATGAAGGCGATGAAGCAGGAGCTCGAATGGGTGCGTTCCAACCCCAAGGCGCGCCAGGCCAAGAGCAAGGCCCGTCTCGCGCGCTACGAGGAAATGTCCAGCGTCGAATACCAGAAGCGCAACGAAACCCAGGAAATCTTCATTCCGGTGGGCGAGCGTCTGGGCGACAAGGTCATCGAATTCACCGACGTGTCCAAAGGCTTTGGCGACAAGCTGCTGATGGACAAGGTGAACTTCAGCATTCCGCCGGGCGCCATCGTCGGCATCATCGGCCCCAACGGCGCCGGTAAATCGACCCTGTTCAAGATGATCACCGGCCAGGACAAACCCGACACCGGCGAAGTGGTGATCGGCCCCACGGTCAAGATCGCCTACGTCGATCAATCCCGCGACTGCCTCGACGGCACCAAGACGGTGTTCGACGAGCTCGCCGGCGGCGCCGACATCCTCACCATCGGCAAGTTCGAAATGCCCAGCCGGGCCTACATTGGCCGCTTCAACTTCAAGGGCGGCGACCAGCAGAAGCTCGTGGGCAACCTCTCGGGTGGCGAGCGCGGCCGACTGCACCTGGCCAAGACCCTGATGGCCGGCGGCAACGTGCTGCTCCTTGATGAACCGTCGAACGACTTGGACGTGGAAACCCTCCGCGCCCTGGAAGATGCGCTGCTGGAATTCGCCGGCTGCGCGCTGATCATCTCCCACGACCGCTGGTTCCTCGACCGGATCTGCACCCACATCCTGGCCGCCGAAGGCGATTCCCAGTGGACCTTCTTCGCCGGCAACTACCAGGAATACGAAGAAGACAAGCGCAAGCGTCTGGGCGAAGAAGGCGCCAAGCCCAAGCGTATCCGCTACAAGCCGATCGCCCGCTGAGCGGCGGCGGCTTTACGGTGGCTGCCCCGCGCCGCCATCCACCTCAAAGAAGAAACGCCCCCTTTCGGGGGCGTTTCTTCGTCTGGGACAGCCTGAGCAGTTACGGCAAGGCGACGATGTAGGTCGCGCCGAGGTAGCTCACGCTCTGCTTCGGATTGAGATAGACGGTCGTGTTGTCGGAATACACGAAGGGCGTGCCGTTGTAGCCCCAGGTCCACTCGTTGAGCTTGGTGCGCTGGTGGATGAAATCCACACGCACGGCCGAGTTTTTCTCGATCGCATACTTGCCGAACATCCGCGCCGTGAATTGACGGAAGGTCACGTCGGGCAAGCCGCCGGAGGTGGCGAGCAGCGTTTTGCTGGCGGCCGAGGCGCTGGCGTCGAGATCCTGCTGGTACTTGTCCTTGTCGGCACTCAGGAGCAGATCGCCGCCTACGGTCAGACGTCCGCTGGGCTTGCCGTTGATGCCGAGGCCGAAGGTCTCGGTGCGGTTGCGCAGCGCCGCCATATAGCCGGTGGAGTGGTCGATGTGCGTGGTCTGGTCGCCGCGAGACCAGAAGCCGGTGAGCCGCCAGTCGTCGCTGAGCGCATACACGGCGTCGATGCCGTAGAAGCCCATGTAGCTCGCGCGCAGGCCCTTGGTCGTCGGCGCCGAGAACTTGTCCTCACCCCATTCGGCCATGAACTGCAGCGTGAGCCGCTCGGTGGCCGACCAGTCGGCCGACGCCTTGACCTTCTCGCGGTTGCGATCGACCATCGTCATCGGGAAGATCGCCGTGCGGTTGTAGATCGCCCCGTCGCTGGTGGGCGTGACGCCCAGGCCGGTATTGGGCTTGAGCCAGGTCCCGCCGGAGCGGTCGCTGTTCTGGTAGGCCACGGCACCGCTGAGGGTCTCGGTCATCGCGCGACGCAGCTCGAGGCGATAACCGGCTTCTTCGGTCTTCTGGCGCAGGCCGCTGATGCCGCCGACCGAATTCGTCGGCACGAACATGCCCCGATCGACAGACTCGTAATCGGCGCCCACGGTGCCACGGAAGCCCGCCGGCAGCTGGTAGCTGGCCTCGGCCTTGCCCACCAGGCGCTTCGGCGAGTAGTTGCCGTTGGTGAAGGCCTTGGTGCCTTCGAGGTTGTAGTACTCGATGGGCGTCTTGTCGTTGCGGTCTTCGTAGCGCACGTTGGCCAGCAGCGACAGCTTGGGGATCGGCCGCGACGTGATGCCGGCCTGATACAGCGCGCTGTCCACCTCGCCGCCCAGGTTGCTGCGACCGGCGGGCGCGCCGGTGAAGGCGCCAAAGCTGTCGGTCTGGGTCGCGTGGGTGAAGGCGTACTTGAAGTTGGCCTTGGTCGTCGGCGTGAAGGCGTAGTTGCCACTCAGGTAGATCTGGTGCGCCTGGTTGTCGGGCGGCAGTGCCATCGGCAGCTGCAGGATGCTGCGCAGTTGCGGCGTGAGCGCCGGCGACATGGGATCACCCACCGGGTTGCCCAGGTTGCCATTGACGGTGGCCCCCATCGAGGTGAACTGGTTGTTGTAGAACGAGCCGTAGTAGCCGCCCGACAGGAACAGTTTCTCGGTGGAGAAGTTGAGGCGTGCCTCGAACTGCTGCGTGGTCGAGTTGATCGGCTCGGGCAGCATCAGCAGCGCCCACTGGGTGCCGGACGCCGGGCAGGTGGGCGACGGCGCCGCGCCCGAGGTGCACTGGAAACCGTTGCCGAACAGGCGAGCGCCGTTCTTGTCCTCGTTGCGGAAGCTGGCCTCGAACTGCAACGAATTGCTGAGCCACTTCTCGACGCCTACCGTGAAGATCTTGCGCTTCAGGTCGAGGTTGAGGTCGTCGCCCGAGCCCGGCGTGGCCAGCCGGGTCACCGACAGCGCATTGCTGCCGGTGCCGGTCACACCGGTATTGATGGTGCGCGGGTCGTGGCGGACCATCTCGTTGTAGTCGAAGCTGTACTTCCAGTCGCCCTGCTTCTGCTGGCCAAAGCGGATCTCGCGGGTGTCGAGGCCCAGGTCACGGCCCTGGAAGGTGGTCCAGGTGCCGGTGGCCGCGTCGCGTTTGATGACGTCGATATCGAGCAGGAGGTAGGTGTCGTCACGGCGCAGGCCGGAGTACTGGCCGAACCAGCTGCGTTCGCTGTTGGTGCCGGTCAGGCCGGCCGCGCCGACCGAGACGCTGCTGTCGGGCCGGATCAGGGCGGCGATCTCGTCGTCCGCGGCATGGACGGCGCTGCCAAAGGCGGCAAGCAGGGCCAGCGCAACGATCTTGAGGCTGAAACCCGGATGTGTATTCGCGGTTCTCATGATGTTCTCCAACGTGATCTCAGCGCAAGTTGAACTGCGGAGTCGGATTGGTTGCGCTGGGGTTGTTGCTGCCATGAATCTGGGTGTGGCAGTTCAGGCAACCGCGCGCCTGCGTGTAGTTGATGCCGGACTTGCCGCTGGAAGTGGCGGTCGGCTGGAGCGGCAGCTGGCCGCGCAACTGGGCAAGCTGGCCACCGTGCGGGGTATGGCACTGGTGACACAGGAAAGGCGGGCGCGACTTCAGCATGCTCTCGGCGACGGTGCCGTGGGGGTTGTGGCAGTTGCCGCAATCCTCATTCACGGGCTCGTGGCTATGCACGAAGGGGCCGCGCTTTTCCATGTGGCAGGTGTAGCAGGTGTCGACGACGCTATCGCGCTTGACGAGCTTGGGCCCGATGGAGCCGTGGGCATTGTGGCAGTCGGAACACGCCACCTTGCCTTCGAGCACCGGGTGGTGCGACGGCTTGCTGACCTGGACCCGCTGTTCCTTGTGGCAGGTGAAGCACACCTCAGGCTGGGTGCGCTTGTCGGCCACCTTGTCCTTGGCGGTGTGAAGCTGGTGGCAGGAGGTACAGGCCACGTCGGCGCGCTCGTGGGCGCTGCCTTCCCAGTGGGAGCGCTTCGAATCCTTGCGGTGACAGGAGATGCAGGATTCGTTGCGGGCCGCCACCGGCGTCTTGCTGCTCTTGGCAAAGCTGCGGTCGGTGGGCGGACGCTCCTTCAGCTTGGCCGGATTGTTGGTGTGGAGATCGCTCTCGCCGTGACAGTTGGTGCAGCTCGGCGCGCGCCCGTCGGCAACGGTGCCGTGCTTGGTCTTGCCGATATGCAGGAGCTTCGGTTCGTCCGATTCATCATGGCACGACGTGCACTTGGCGTCGCCCTTCAGAACCAGATCCTTGGCCGGAGCCTTGGTCGCTGCCGGTGCAGCATCGGCGGCCACGGCACCCGTGGCTCCGGCCAGCGCCCCGAGCAGCACGCACGAGGCAAACAACTGTCGCAAGAACTTCATTTTTGATCTCCCTGATACTGCTGTTGCGTGAAAGGGCGCGAGCAAGCACGCCCTTCCCTAACACCTACTTGCCGAGGGACAGGATCCAGTCGGTCAGATTCTTGATTTCGGCCTTGTCCTTGGTCTTGAGGACCTTGTGCTCTTCCTCCTTGCCGTCCTCGAACTTGACCATCTCAGCCGAGGTGAGGTGATGGAGCAGCTTGGCTTCGGCGTCGGACTTGCCCTTAAGCGACTTGGAAATCTCGGTGAGGGACTTGGCTTCCTTCTTCTTGTCGACGGCGTGGCACTTGGTACAGCCTTCTTTCTTGGCCAGCGCCTGGGCGGTATCGGCATCGAATGCGAGGGCATCGGCGGACAGGAACAGGCCTGCCGCGCAGAGGCCGGAGAGCGAGGCGGCAAAGGTGCGGAACTTCATCTTGGTTTCTCCTTGGGGATGACTTGTTGGTTTGTTCGGGAAGCTCAATGCTCGTACCAGCCCGTGATCATCATCTTGAACAGGCTGGACACCTTCGGCCCCATGGTGCCCAGGTAGATGTGGCTCACCATGAAAAGCAGGATGACCGCCGCCCCGAGGTAATGCAGCAAGGCAATGGGGAGCAGGCCATCGAGACCGAAGAGGGTGTCGGGCGCAAACTGGGGATACAGGAACACCAACCCCGTCGCGATCACCATCGGCAGCACCAGATACATGATCGACCAATAGGTGATCGCCTGAAGCGCGTTGAAATTGACCTCCGGCGTGGGCGGGAAAGGCTCCGGCTCGCCCTTGAAGATGCCGCCGCCGTAATACTTCATCTGGCTGATGCAGCGCCCGATGATGCCGGGGGGCTTGGGCACGTACTGCCACCAGTTGCCGGTGACGATGTTGCCGATCACGAACACCACCCACAGCACCGCCAGGCACACGCCGGCCACGTTGTGGATGCGCGCGGCCAGCGAGAACTCCACCAGCGGCAGGTTGGGATCGGAGAAGTGCAGGCTGATGCCGGTGATCGACAGCACGATGATCGCCAGCGCGTTGCTCCAGTGCCACAACCGGATCCACAAGGGCAGCATGAAAACGCGATTAGTCATGGTTCTTCCTCCGGCGCAGGCTGTTCATCAGGGCGCGCACGATGCCGTGACCGATCACGCCCACCACCGTGGCTGCGAAGAGGCCGATCAGGATCATGTCAAGGGTGGGATTGCGCGTCGCACCCACCACGTAGGAATTGCTCAGGATCACGCTATTGAGGAAGCCGTACTTGTGCTGCTCTTCCTTCGCCAGGTGCCGGTAGAGGCGCGCATTCAGCGAGCTGTTGGCGCTGTGGCAGGTGGCGCACTTCTTCTCCGCCTTCTCCTTGTTCTGGATCTCGTGGGACAGGGACAGCTTGTCCTCGGTGGGCGAGTGGCATTCGATGCAGCGCACGGCCTTCCAGTGCAGGCGCGTGTTGGGCAGCCAGCTGTGGATGTCGTCGATGGCCGGACGCTTCTTCTTCTCGGGCGCCATCTTGGCGAAGGCGATGTCGGAATCGTGGCAGTCGAGGCAGATCTTGTTGTCCTGGGCCACGATCTTGTGGGGATCACGCAGGTTGGCCGCCAGGGTCATCACGTGAGGGTCGTGACAGGTGGCGCAGGTGAATTTGTCGCTGAGGTTCTCGGCGTGCACCGACTTGTCGAACTGGCGTTCGATGCGCATGGCCTTGCGGGCATGGCAGTCCTGGCACTCGGCCAGATCTTCCCTCGCCTTGGGGGCGTGGGGGTGGTCGTCGTAACCGTCGCCGTGGCACTTGGAACAGGCCATCTGGCCGTGGTCGGATGTGGTGTAGGTACCCAGGTCGACCAGATGGTTGCGGAGCTTCTTGAGATCCAGCCCTTCCTTGGGCGGCTTCTTGAGCCCCGCTTCGGAGTGACAGGTCAGACATGCGTCATTGGCCGCACGGATCTTGACCAGTTCTTCGGGTGTCGGGGGGGAATCTTCGGCGAAGGCGGCCGGTGCTGCGAGAAAAGCCAGCAACACCGCCGCACTCCATAGTTTTTTCTTGAGCTTGCCGAACACGTCGACTCCTTAAGCAACGAACCCGGCGAATTATCTGCTTACATTTTTTAGGCAATAACTTTCAAAACCCAAAACTCACGGTCTATTGACGAAGATCAAGTATCAGCGCCACTTTTGAGCAATTTGTTGCACTGCCGCAACGGTATTTTGTGCTTTATTCGAGAATGCTTATAGACATTCCGGGCACCAATTCGCCGCTATTTTCGGCGATCACGTTCTGGCCGAAAATCACCCCCGCCGGCGTTCTGCGGTAGGTGGCCAGGGTGCGCAGCGGCTCCTGATTCAGGCTCTTGCTGCCGGTCTCCGGGTCCACCGTGGTGAACACACAACGCTCGCAGGGCTTCTCGATCCGGAACACCACTTCGCCGATGCGGATGCGCTTCCACCCGTCCTCGGCAAATGGCTCGGCACCTGACACCACCAGGTTAGGCCGGAAGCGCGACATGGACACCGGCTTTCCGATGCGCGCCGACAGATCGTCGAGGGACGACTGGCCGATCAGCAGAAGCGGATAGCCATCTGCAAACGACAGGGGCACGGCCGGGTCCACCTTCACGCGGCGAGCCGTCTCGGCGCCGGTCCACAAGAACCGCACCGGCGAGCCGAGAAACGCCGACAGCCACGCGTCCGCTTCGCCCGAACCCTGCCAGCCCGGAAACCGGTCGCCCCACACGGTGCTCTCGATCGCCACCTCAAATGCGCTGTTGGGCACGAACAGATTGGCCCGCCCCGGCGCCGATAGCGTCACCCCTTCAATCGACGGCTCGGCGCCGACCAGCACCAGCTCGGGATAGGTACGGCCGGTCACGAATTTTCCGTTCGGATCGGCAACCATCCAGCTGCGATCAAAGGGCAGCCCCTGCGGGCCGACAGGGCTGGCATCAAGCCGTTGCCCCCGCATCGACTTGACGGGATAGCGGTAAAGGGCGGACAGGACGGGGGATGTGCTCATGGGCGAAACCTCGGCGGACTGCAGCGGATCGGGATGAAGGGGTCGTCTCAGAAAACGGAAAATAAAGCACGTTAAGCCGGGTGAAGTGGCCGTAGCGGCCTGAATTTTCCTGCGCCGACCTTGGTACTGCAGCGCCACAGGTAATCGCCGGTCAGGTTGATG
>NZ_SSXU01000034.1 GCF_009469605.1 Zoogloea sp. 1C4
TGGCGCCAAACATGCCTGCCGAACTGGTGTGCTCGGCCTTGCAGATGGCCATTACGCAGCGCCAACCGCCGGCGGGCCTGATCGTGCATTCCGACCGTGGCAGTCAGTACGCCAGCGAAGCCCACCGTGCCTTGCTGAGCCGTCATGGCTTGACGGGCAGCATGAGTCGCAAAGGCAACTGTTGGGACAACGCCGTCATGGAGCGCTTCTTCCTCAATCTGAAGAGGGAGCGGGTCTGGCAGAACGACTACGCCAACCACGCCGAGGCGCGTCGCGACATTACTGATTACATCGTCGGGTTCTACAACAACGTCCGTCTGCACTCGACGCTGGGCTACCTGCCGCCCACGGCCTATGAACGGAAAACCGCACTACAGCACCCTATCGAGGTGTCCGGTATTACTTGACCACTACAGGTCGTGGGTGATCCGGTAGCTCGGGCACATCACCCCCTTGCCGTCGCGCTGGCACTGGTGGTTGTTCATGCACACGGCCACCGCCTTGGCGTAGTTGCCCCCGGTGGCGGGAATGCCCGCGTAGGCGTCGCCCACGCCGTAGGTGTCGTAGGCCGACCAGTCGAGATAGGTTTTCATGCCCATCTGCCACGCAAGACCGGTGCCAATCCTAAAGCGCCTCAAATCAGGCGTTTACGCACAAAGCTGACTGTCACCTTTGCGACAAAGGGCTGACACGCGCCCCCGCGCCAAAACAATAAACCCCTGTTTTTCTGCTGTTTTCTCCTCTGGCACAGCGATTGCTGAATACCCGGCGTAACCCCAGATCCAGAGGAGCCCAACGTGGAACTGCCCGTCATCAGCAATGCCGCGCCCAAAGAAGCATCCGGCGGCGGTTGTTCTTCAAGTGGCTGCGGCACAGCGCCCGACGCCCTGTCTCATCTGCCCGACCACATCCGCGCCAAGGTGCAGGACCATCCCTGTTATTCGGAAGAGGCCCACCACTACTTTGCGCGCATGCACGTGGCCGTCGCCCCGGCCTGCAACATCCAGTGCAACTACTGCAACCGCAAGTACGACTGTTCCAACGAGTCCCGCCCGGGCGTCGTCTCGGAGCTGCTGACGCCGGATCAGGCGATCAAGAAGGTGCTCGCGGTGGCCGCCGAGATCCCGCAGATGACCGTACTCGGCATCGCGGGGCCGGGAGACCCCCTTGCCAACCCGGCCCGCACCTTCGAGACCTTCGAGCAGCTCTCGGAGAAGGCGCCGGACATCAAGCTGTGCGTGTCCACCAATGGACTCTCGCTCCCGCAATACGTGGACGAGATCGCCAAGCACAACATCGACCACGTGACGATCACCATCAACTGTGTCGATCCGGAAGTGGGCGCCAAGATCTATCCGTGGATCTACTGGAACAACAAGCGCATCTTCGGCATCGAGGGCGCCAAGATCCTCATCGAGCAGCAGCAGAAGGGCCTCGAGATGCTCACCTCGCGGGGCATCCTCGTGAAGGTGAACTCGGTGCTGATCCCCGGCGTGAATGACGAGCACCTCAAGGAGGTCTCGAAGATCGTCAAGGCCAAGGGCGCCTTCCTGCACAACGTGATGCCGCTGATCGCCGAGCCCGAGCACGGCACCTACTACGGGATCATGGAGCAGCCGGAGCCGACCCCCGAGCAGCTGCAGGACCTGCAGGACGCCTGTGCCGGCGACATGGCGATGATGCGCCACTGCCGCCAGTGCCGCGCCGACGCGGTGGGCCTGGTGGGCGAGGATCGCGGCGACGAGTTCACGATGGACAAGATCGACGTGATGGACGTGGATTACGAGGCCGCGATGGTGCGCCGCAAGGAAGTCCACGACTCGATCATCGAGAAGCTCGAAGCCCAGCGCGGCCACACCAAGCCCAAGCCCCAGGGGATTCCCGAAGGCTCGCGCCCGGTGCTGATGGCGGTGGCCGGCAAGAACGGCCTCGTCGCCGAGCACTTCGGCCACGCCAAGGAGTTCCTGATCTACGAGGCTTCGCCCGACGGCGTGCGCTTCATCAGCCACCGCAAGACCGAGCTCTACTGCGGCGGGATGGACAGCTGCGGCGAGGGCGACGAGGAACCGGATTCCCTCCTCGACCGCAACATCAAGGTGCTCGAAGGCTGCGAGGTCGTGCTGTGCTCCAAGATCGGTTTTGAACCGTGGGGCAAGCTCGAGGCGGCCGGCATCGCCCCCAACGGCGAGCACGCGATGGAGCCGATCGAAGAGGCGGTGATGACGGTGTACAAGGAGATCGCCGCCACCGGCCGGCTGCTCCCGAGCACCGACAGCCTCAAGGTCGCCTGAACGCCCACTTCATCCACATCCTTCGTCACGCCCGCCGGGGATACCTCCGGCGGGCCTTTCGGGAGCCCTGACATGGCACTTCAGATCACTCAATCCTGCGTCAATTGCTGGGCCTGCGTGGACGTCTGCCCCAACGACGCCATCTACGCCGACAAGCCCCACTTCCTCATCGACGACATGAAGTGCACCGAATGCCTCGGCGATCACGCCACGCCCCAGTGCGCCGCGATCTGCCCCATCGAGATGGCCATCGTCGACGAGCTGGGCGAATTCCTCAACCCGCCCGGATCGCTGACCGGCATCCCGATCGAGAAGCTCAAGGAGTTCGGCCTGTACCGGGAGGTGGCCTGATGGCCGATGTCACCTTCTTCGAGAAGCCTGGCTGCCAGGGCAACCAGCGCCAGAAGACGCTGCTTGCCGCGGCGGGCCACACCGTGCACGCCCGCAGCCTGAAAACCGAGGTGTGGACGGCCGAAGGGCTGCTCGCCTTCCTCGGCCGGCTGCCGGTGCCCGAGTGGTTCAACCGCAGCGCGCCGGCGATCAAGCTCGGCCACATCGACCCGGACGCGCTGGACGTGCGCCAGGCCCTGACGCTGCTGCTGGAGAACCCGCTGCTGATCCGCCGCCCGCTGATGCAGGTGGGCGAGGAGCGCATGGTGGGCTTTGATGCTGCCGCCGTGGACGCCTGGATCGGCCTGCGTGGCGTAGAGATTCCCGCCGGGAACATCGAAGCCTGCGTGCATGGCCCCGCCGGGCACGGCAACTGTGGTTCCGCAGGTCACGGAGAAGACCATGCGCGCGTCGGGAATCACTGAAAACGCGGTCGAACTGGCCCCGGGCGTCCATTGGGTGGGCGCCCTCGACCCGCATCTGCGCAACTTCGACATCATCCTGCGCACCGCCAACGGCACCACCTACAACGCCTACGTGGTGCGCGGCGAGACCGGCGTGGCGGTGATCGACACGGTGAAGGAGAGCTTCGCCGACGATTTCTTCCGGCGGCTCGAATCCGTCGCCCGCTACGACGAGATCACCACCATCGTCCTCAACCACCTGGAGCCGGACCACAGTGGCGCGCTGCCGGAGCTGCTGAAGCGCGCGCCCCAGGCCAAGGTGTACCTCTCCCGCCGCGCCCAGATGATGCTGAAGGCGCTGCTCAAGCCCAGCGGCGAAGCCCCGCCCGAATACATCCCGGTGACCACCGGCGACACCATCGACCTGGGCGGGCGCACCCTGCACTTCCTGCACACGCCCTACCTGCACTGGCCCGACACCCAATGCACCTACCTCGTCGAGGAGGGCATGCTGTTCTCGGGCGACGTGTTCGGCTGCCACTTCTGCGACGCCCGGCTCTACAACGACGCGGTGGGCGATTTCCGCTTCTCGTTCGAGTACTACTACGCCCACATCATGCGGCCGTTCCGCGAGAACGTGCTGGACGCGCTGGCCCTCATCGAGCCCCTCAACCTGCGCCTGATCGCCCCGGCCCACGGCCCCATCCTGCGCCACATGCCGCGGGACTACGTGCAGCGCTACCGCGAGCTGGCCATGCCGCGCCTGTTCAACGAGGCCCGCAGCGAGAAGACCCTGGTGATCTTCTACATCTCGGCCTACGGCAACACCCGGCGGATGGCCGAATCCCTCGCCGCCGGCGCCGAGGCCATCGGCGGCGTGCGGGTCTCGCTGTACGACCTGGAGGGCGGCGAGTCCGGCATCTTCACCGACCTCATCGAGGAAGCCGACGGTCTCGCCTTCGGCAGCCCGACCATCAACGCCGACGCGGTCAAGCCCATCTGGGACGTGCTCTCGTCCCTCACCACCGTCAACGTCAAGGGCAAGCTCGGCGCCGCCTTCGGCAGCTACGGCTGGAGCGGCGAGGCGGTACGGCTGATCGAGGACCGTCTGCGCGGCCTGAAGCTGCGGGTGCCGGTGGAAGGCCTGCGCATCAAGCTCGTGCCGGACGCCGGCGAGCTGGAGCAGTGCCACGCCCTCGGCGAAACCCTCGCCCGCCACCTCACCGGCCAGGTCGAGCACCGGGAGATCGAGTTCAGCACGCTGCAGGTCACCCTCGCCTAACCCATTCAGGACAACCAGGAAAACCCACTATGCCCAAAGCCAAAGTCACCTTCGAAGACATCGGCGTCTCCGTCACCGTCCCGGCCGGCACCCGCCTCATCGAGGTGTCGGAGAAGGTCGGCGCCGGCATCACCTACGGCTGCCGCGAAGGCGAGTGCTGCACCTGCCTCACCAAGATCGTCTCGGGCGCCGACAACCTCGCCCCGCCCAGCATGCTCGAGGACCAGGTGCTCAAGGACAACCTCGCCCCCCGGGGCCATCGCCTGGCCTGCCAGGCCCAGATCATCGGCGGCGAAATCGTCGTCAAGCCCGCATAAGACTAAAAGCACGTCCCGCAACCACAGAGAAATTCGTGAACCCGTCATTCCAGGAGAACTTCAAATGGCCCTGATCACCTTCAGCAGCCCCATGCACAAGGACAAGACGGTCTATGCCGTGGCCGGTAGCCACACCCAGACCATTCTCGCCCTTGCCAAGGAACACCACATCCCCATCGACTTCGGCTGCCAGGAAGGCAACTGCGGCACGTGTCTCGTCAAGGTCTCGTCCGTCGATGGCAAGCGCCGTCCGATGGGCGGCCCGCTCAACGTGCGCGAAGTGGCCGCCCTCACCGAGCTGGGCCACATCACCAAGGCCCAGGTCGAGCAGATGTACGTGGATGACATTCCTCCGACCCAATGGCGTCTGGCCTGCCAGATGATCATCCGCGACGAGGACATCCTGGTCGAGTATCCGAGCAAGTAAGTCCCACCCCGGGGGAGGCTGCCATGAACGTTCTGGATCGCAACGCGCATCACGCCCTGGCCGTCGCCGGCCTGCTGGCCATGCCCTGCCACGACCACGCACGCTTCGATCCGAACCGTCCGCTGCTGGCCAGTCTGCTGGCCGGCCAGCGCCTCGGCGAAGGCTGCCTGCCCCCGGATCTCGGCCTGGATGAGCGCACCTGCCGCCAGCTGATCAACGAATACTTCACCGGGCTGCTCATGCCCGCCTTTCCGCGCAGCACCGACAAGGTGCCGGAATGGAGCGACGTGCAGAAGCTCCTCCTCGACCACCGGGCCGGGCAGCACGCCTCCGAGCTGTGGGTGGCCGACATCATCGCCACCGCCTGCACCGGCGCCGACCACCTGTGGCAGGACCTGGGCCTCGCCAGCCGGGACGAGCTCAGCCGCCTGATGGTGGTGAACTTCCCGAGCCTCGCCGCCGCCAACACCGGCGACATGAAGTGGAAGAAGTTCCTCTACCGGCAGTTCTGCGCCGCCGAAGGCATCTACGTGTGCCCCGCCCCGTCGTGCGGCGTGTGCAAGGACTACGCCAAGTGCTTTGGACCCGAGCAGTAAGCCCGCCGCCGGCGCCCGCCCTCACGCCTGAAGACCGGGCCGTCGCGGCTTACGTGGGGCTCGCCATCGGCGATGCCCTGGGTGCCACCGTCGAGTTCCTCACCCCCCGCGAGATCCAGCACCAGCACGGCGTCCATCAGGACATCAGCGGCGGTGGCTGGCTGCGCCTCAAGCCCGGGCAGGTCACCGACGACACCACGATGTCCCTGGCCCTGGGCGAGGCTATCCTGGCCGCCGGCCGGGTGGATGCCCGCGCCGCCGCCGACGCCTTCGACGCCTGGATGCGCGGCAAGCCGGTGGATATCGGCAACACCGTGCGGCGCAACCTCATCACCTACCGCAAGACCGGCAACCCCGAGGCACCGCCTTCCGAGCACGACGCCGGCAACGGCGCGGCGATGCGCGTGCTGCCGGTGGCGCTGGCCACCTTCGGCCAGCCGCCCGATCGGATCGCCGCCGCCTGCCGGGCCCAGGGCCACGTGACTCACCACAACCTGCTGTCCGATGCCGCCTGCGACACCCTGGTGGCGATGACTCACGACTTTCTCGCCGGCAACGGGCTCGATGCCGCGCGCCAGCACGCCAATGCCCTCGCCGTCCTGCATCCGGTGTTCTCATGGCACGGCAAGCGCCGCGACAACCCCAGCGGTTATGTGGCGGAAACGCTGCAGGCGGTGTTCCAGGCGCTGTTTGCCACCGATGGCTTCGAGGCCTGCCTGGTGGACGTGGTCAATCGCGGCGGCGACGCCGACACCACCGGCGCCATCGCCGGCATGCTCGCCGGCGCCTGCTACGGCCCGGCGGCGATCCCTGCCCGCTGGCGCAAGGCGGTCGACGCCGAGATCCGGCAACGCGTCGAGCTGCAGGCCCTGGCGCTGATGAAACAGGGCTGACGATCGAATCAGGCGGGCCCATGTCGACCCATGCCGCACGAACGCCCCCCGCTGGGGCCGGGTGATGTTGGGCGAAGGCGCGGTGGGTATGGCGCGTCGGGTGCTGCTGCGCCAAGCGGATCTATCCCCTTATTTGCCCCGGAAGTCTGTTTGGCGTCGCAGAAGTCAGTTCTGAGCCGCCGAAGTCTGTTTGGCGGCGCCAAACGTCGTTCGCCGCCACCAAACTCAATCCTGGGCTCGGCGAACGTCGTTCGCCGTCAGCAAACAGCGTTTGGCAGCACAGAAGTCCGTTCGCCGCGGTCAAGACGCTGTTTGCGACGCCCAAAGGCCGTCTGGCCCGGAGCACTCGACGTTTGGTGCCACCAAAGCGCGTAGGTCGGGTTAGCGCAGCGTAACCCGACACCCGGCCCTCGCCCCCACCACACCAAGACCGCATCAACCCTGAGCGCGCTTGATGCACCCTGCCAGCGCGGCATCCATCGTGGCCAGATGGGTGTCGAACCACGCGGGCAGGCCCTGCACGTACTGCCGGGCCAGCCCGAGCCGGCCGGCGGCCACGCCGCGGGCGAAGTGGGCGAGTTCGCCCAGCACGCGCAGGTGTTCGCTGTTGTGCTCGCCGATGGCCGGGAAGCGGCTGGCCTTCATCAGCCGCTCCTCGTTCTCGAAGTGCTGCCGGGTGTGCACCTGCAGGCGGGCGAAGAGCGCCGGGAAATCAGCGTCCGATGCCGCCAGCAGCGCGTCGGCCATCTCGATGAATTCCCGGTGGGTGGCGTCCATCTCGGCCACCCCCAGGACATGCCCTTCGGCCCAGGGCATCAGACCGCCCCGTGGGTCTCGCGCTTGGCGTTGTTGGTGGTCTTGAGGGCCTCGTCGACGCTCAGCTCGGGGTACTTGAACTTGTGGCCCTTGAAGGCGTTGAACACCGTGAGCACCTTGTCGGCGGCGCCCTGGCCCTTGAAGTCGCCCTTCTCGAGCGCCACCAGGTCGATCAGTTCGTTCCAGCACAGGCCTTCGGTGAGCGGGATGAAGGCCACGGTGGCGCCATTGATCACCGAGACGAAGGGCTTGGGAATGTTGACGGTGAACATCACCGCCACCGTGCTCGGGTTCAGGCCGCTGCCGAACTTCTCCATCAGCGACGGCCAGTGCTGGAGTTCTTCCAGCGAGCCGGACAGCAGCTTCAGTTCATCCCCCTGGCCCAGCACGATGGCCTGCTTGAACAGCGCGACCGGCGGCTTGCGGCGCCCTTGTTCGTCGGCCACTTCACCTTCGATCACGATGAGCTCGCCCCGATAGGCTTCCCAGCCGGCTTCGCTGGCCGCTTCGCGGAAATTGGAATTGAAGAAGTAGGGTTCGTAACGGTCGAGCAGCATGGTGGTTTTCTCCGGATGGATGCAAAAGAAACAGGTCAGGCGGGCTGGGCCGCGCCGATGAATTCAAAGACGTCGGATTCGATGATCTCGAGGCCGATGCGGGCGCAGAAGCGGCGCTCCTTGGCGGTGGGTTCGGCAATGAACACCCAGCCGGCCGGCTTGGCGGCCGAGAAGATCATGTCGGCCATCACCATGCGCTCGGTGTCGCGGTTGAGGCGCATGCCCATCAGCAGGTATTGCTTGCCCTGGCGCAGCAGCTTGATCTCGGGCGGAATCGAGAAGCCGCCCATCAGCTCGGTGATGAAATCCACGTAGTCGGCGTCGGAGGCGATGTACACCGGCTCCGGGCGCGGCGTGCCCATGGGCTTGAAGAGCACCGGCAGGCTGGTGTCGATGGATTCGACGCGGCTGTAGGCCTGGCCGTCCCAGCGGTAGAGCTTGTAGCGGTAGTCGGTGCCGCCGATGCGGGCGATGCCGACGATCAGGGTGTGGGGCGCGTCGGCGTAGGAATCCTGCAGCTGGGTGTCGCGGTTGATGTCGATGACGTAGGGCGGGGCGATGTCCTTCAGCCAGTCGTGGAAGGCGCCGCGGGTCCAGGCGGTCTCGCCGTAGGTGCGGGTGAGGAACTTGGTGACGGCCGTGCGGCCGCGCTTGAGCTCCACGTTCATCGCCGCGCGGGGGAACTCGTACATGAGCTTGGGCGCCATGGGCTTGCCGTCGTTCATGGCGTAGATCAGCGAATCGCTGTCGGCGGGGATGGGGGCGCCGGTGGCGGCGTTCTTCACGTCGGCCAGCACGCCGGGGCCGATATAGGGAACGATGCTGCCGTCGGTGATGCCGGCGATCAGTTTGGCGCGAAGTTCGGGTGTCATGGTTGGGCTCGCAAGTGGGGTATGCAGCCCTTACTGCAATTTCCACGCCCGCTTGCGCACCCAGCAACGGCGGGGCCCCTGATCCGACGAAAAACGCCATTGTCGACTTTGCGACAGGCGGCTTTGTCGGCTGCCCTGTCGGATCTGTCCCCAGCGCGAGCACGCTTTGACAGGGGCCGCCCGGCCGGGGATCATCGCGCCACCGCCCACCACCCAGCCCGCTCGTCATGCCCTTCACTCCCGACATCCATGCCATCGGGCTCGTTATCACCCTCGCCCTCTTCGTGGGCAGCGTGGCCGAGCCGATCCGGGTGGTGCAGGCATTGCGGGGTTCGCTGGGCAGCCGGCTGGGGGTGTCGGATGCCGGCCGGCGCAGGGCGGCGCGCTTCTTCTACTGGGCCTTTCCGTTCTGGCTGGGCCTGCTGTGGGCCTTCCTCAATGTGAACGTGCTGGGCAACTGCAGCGGCGACACCTGCATCGGCTATTCGCTGCCGGCGTTTCCGTTTCCCTTTCTATACGGCATCGGCGAGCTGGTGCTGCTGAGTGAACGGCAGCCGCGAGCCGACAGCTAGAAGGTGGACAGCACCACCGACGACACGCCGCCGATCACCAGAAACTCGTCTTCCCCCTGCAGGGCGCCGGGCAGCAGCCCGCAGTAGAAGAGCACCTTGGTGAGCGGCACCTCCACCGCCAGGATGTAGTCGCCGAACTCGCACGCCCGGTCGCGGCTGCAGGTGAAGGAGTTGAGGTTGTTGAGCAGCACCACGTGCTCGCCGCCGGCACCTTTCTCCAGCACTTCGTGGTCGGCCAGCCGATTGACGCCCCGGTACAGGGTGACGTGGCGGCTGGTGCCGTGGCGCCGCGCCAGCTCGAACTGGCAATACGTGTACAGCAGGTCGAGCTGGGCCTCGAGGGCGTTGGTGCCATACAGGCCCTGGGCACGCATCTCCTGATAGCGCCGGTAGGCCTCGCCCGCCGGGTCGCGCAGGGCTTCCCGGTGGTAGCGCGGGGTGAGCCCGAAGCGCGATTCGACCCAACCCTTCAGCACGGCCCCTTCCCCGCTGTCCGAATCGAAGCTCCAGCCCCGGATCACCTTGATGTAGTTGGCCTTGGCCCGCGCCTGGTTGCGGCCGGTGAGGCCCACCTCCTCCGGCCATTCGAGCCGGAAGCGCACAGTCATGTAGTCGCGGAAGACGTCCGGACGATCGGCGTCCGACGCGGCTTCGAGGCGCCGGAAGAGATCACGGTGGAATTCGGCCACGCCATCGAGGAGCAGCGGCGCCGGATGGCGCTGGTAGGCGAGGCTGCCGAGGATGACCGCCGGGAGGTTGCAGCGGTTGATCGGCAGGCGGGCGTCGCGGGGGAGTGTCGCCTTGTCATCACCCCTACAAGGCGTGGGGGTTTTGTCGCATCCGTACATGCCACCCGCCGCTGGGCTGATTTTGCTTTTTCTTGAAGTATCAAACACTTGAGTTCTGTCAGCCGACCTGGCACGCAACATGCTGAAGTGGAGGTGCGACTCTCACTGCTTCATTTTCAAATCGACTGACAGATCAAGGAGATTACACCATGGCAAAACTGCGTCAATGCGCCATCTACGGCAAGGGCGGGATCGGCAAGTCCACCACCACCCAGAACCTCGTCGCCGCGCTGGCCGAATCCGGCAAGAAGGTGATGATCGTCGGCTGCGACCCGAAGGCTGACTCCACCCGTCTGATCCTGCACAGCAAGGCCCAGACCACCGTGATGCACCTGGCTGCCGAAGCCGGCTCCGTCGAGGATCTCGAGCTCGAAGACGTCCTGTCCGTCGGTTTTGGCGGCGTCAAGTGCGTTGAGTCCGGTGGCCCGGAACCCGGCGTCGGCTGCGCTGGCCGCGGCGTCATCACCGCCATCAACTTCCTTGAAGAAGAAGGCGCCTACGACGAAGACCTCGACTTCGTGTTCTACGACGTGCTGGGCGACGTGGTCTGCGGTGGCTTCGCCATGCCGATCCGCGAGAACAAGGCTCAGGAAATCTACATCGTCTGCTCCGGCGAAATGATGGCCATGTACGCGGCCAACAACATCTCCAAGGGCATCGTGAAGTACGCCAACTCCGGTGGCGTGCGTCTGGCCGGCCTGATCTGCAACAGCCGCAACACCGACCGCGAAGACGAACTGATCATGGCCCTGGCCGCCCGCCTCGGCACCACCATGATCCACTTCGTGCCCCGTGACAACGCCGTGCAGCACGCCGAGATCCGTCGTATGACCGTCATCGAATACGACCCGAAGCACAAGCAGGCCGACGAATACCGTCAGCTGGCGATGAAGATCAACAACAACACCAACTTCGTCATCCCGACCCCGATCGAGATGGAAGAGCTGGAAGACCTGCTGATGGAGTTCGGCATCATGGAAGCGGAAGACGAGTCGATCGTCGGCAAGACCGCTGCCGAGCTGGCCGCCGACGCCGCTGCCGCCGCCTAAGCATCGCAAGACCGGCGGGGGCTCCGGCGCCCGCCCACTTCAACCAGTACGTCGGCTACAGATTGGTGGCGGCGTCAGGAGGAAAAAATGACGACTCTGTCTCGCGAAGAAACCGATGCCCTCATCGCCGAGGTGCTTGAGGTTTATCCGGAAAAAGCCCAGAAGGACCGCAAGAAGCACCTGGCGGTCAACGACCAGACCATCGAGCAGTCCAAGAAGTGCATCACCTCGAACCGCAAGTCGCTGCCCGGCGTGATGACCATCCGCGGCTGTGCTTACGCCGGTTCCAAGGGTGTGGTGTGGGGTCCGATCAAGGACATGATCCACATCTCCCACGGCCCCGTCGGCTGCGGCCAGTACTCCCGCGCCGGTCGCCGCAACTACTACGTCGGCACCACCGGTGTTGATTCCTTCGGCACGATGAACTTCACCTCCGACTTCCAGGAGAAGGACATCGTCTTCGGCGGCGACAAGAAGCTCGCCAAGCTGATCGAAGAGATCGAACAGCTCTTCCCGCTGCACCGCGGCATCTCGGTTCAGTCCGAATGCCCGATCGGCCTGATCGGCGACGACATCGAGTCGGTCTCCAAGAAGGCGGCCGCCGTCATCGAGAAGCCCGTCGTGCCGGTGCGCTGCGAAGGCTTCCGCGGCGTCTCGCAATCCCTCGGCCACCACATCGCCAACGACGCGATCCGTGACTGGGTGCTCGACAAGCGTGACGGCGCTGCGTACGAAGGCACGCCCTACGACGTGGCGATCATCGGCGACTACAACATCGGCGGTGATGCCTGGGCGACCCGCATCCTCCTCGAGGAAATGGGCCTGCGCGTCGTGGCCCAGTGGTCCGGCGACGGCACCCTGGCCGAGATGATGAACACCCCGAAGGTCAAGCTGAACCTGCTCCACTGCTACCGCTCGATGAACTACATCAGCCGGCACATGGAAGAGAAGTACGGCATTCCTTACCTGGAATACAACTTCTTCGGCCCGACCAAGATCATCGAATCCCTGCGCAAGATTGCGGCCTTCTTCGACGATTCCATCAAGGAAAAGACCGAAGCCGTCATCGCCCGCTACCAGCCGATGATGGACGAGATCATCGCCAAGTACAAACCGCGCCTGCAGGGCAAGAAGGTGATGCTCTACGTCGGCGGCCTGCGTCCGCGCCACGTGATCGGCGCCTACGAAGACCTCGGCATGGAAGTCATCGGCACCGGCTACGAATTCGCCCACAACGACGACTACGACCGCACGATCAAGGAGATGGGCGACGCCACCCTGCTCTACGACGACGTCACCGGCTTCGAGCTCGAAGAGTTCGTCAAGCGCCTGAAGCCCGACATGGTCGGCTCCGGCATCAAGGAAAAGTACATCTTCCAGAAGATGGGCATCCCGCTGCGTCAGATGCACTCCTGGGACTACTCCGGCCCCTACCACGGCTACGACGGTTTCGCGATCTTCGCTCGCGACATGGACATCGCCCTGTCCAACCCGACGTTCAAGAACCTGACGCCCCCGTGGAAGAAGGTCGTCGAGGACGAAGCCAAGAAGGCTGCCTGAGTTTCCAGGAACCCGGGAAAGGCCGCCCGGCGGCGGGTGATTGCGGACAAGACGTCCTTCACCCGACCCCGGACGGCCGGCCCCAACCCCCTCTCAAGCTTGCGCCGGGACCCGCGGATGTGCGGGCCAGGCAAGGAGAATGCAAATGCAAACCGCAGACAACATCAAGCCCTGCTACCCCCTCTTCCGGGACGATGACTACAAGAAGAACCTCGCCGAGAAGCGCGACCTCTTCGAGGAAGGCCACGCCCCCGACAAGGTGCTCGAAACCTTCATGTGGACGACCACCCAGGAGTACCAGGACCTCAACTTCAAGCGCGAAGCCCTGACCGTCGATCCGGCCAAGGCCTGCCAGCCCCTGGGCGCCGTGCTGTGTGCCTCCGGCTTCCACAAGACCCTGCCCTACGTGCATGGCTCGCAAGGCTGCGTCGCCTACTTCCGCACCTACTTCAACCGCCACTTCAAGGAACCGTGCTCCTGCGTGTCGGATTCGATGACCGAAGACGCAGCCGTGTTCGGCGGCCAGAAGAACATGTTCGACGGCCTGGAAAACGCCAAGGCCATCTACAAGCCGGACATGATCGCCGTCTCCACCACCTGCATGGCCGAAGTCATCGGTGACGACCTGAACGCCTTCATCAACAACTCGAAGAAGGCCGGCCACATTCCCCAGGACTACCCGGTTCCCTTCGCCCACACCCCGTCCTTCGTCGGCTCGCACACCACCGGCTGGGACAACATGGAAGAAGGCATCCTGCGCTACTTCACGCTCAACAGCATGGAAGGGAAGGTCGTCGGCAGCAACGGCAAGGTCAACATCGTGCCGGGCTTCGAAACCTACCTGGGCAACTACCGCGTGGTGAAGCGCATGCTCACCGAGATGGGCGTCAGCTACACGATGCTCTCCGACCCGAGCGAAGTCTTCGATACCCCGGCCGACGGCGAATTCCGCATGTACTCCGGCGGCACCACGATGGACGAAGTCCGCGACGCCCCGAACGGCATCACCACCCTGCTGCTGCAGCCGGCCCAGCTGGAAAAGACCAAGAAGTTCGTCGAAAACACCTGGAAGCACGACATTCCGAAGCTCAACATCCCGATGGGCGTGGAATGGACCGACGAGTTCCTGATGAAGGTCTCGGAAGTCACCGGCAAGCCGATCCCCGCCTCCCTGGAACTCGAGCGCGGCCGCTGCATGGACTTGGTCTCCGACAGCCACGCCTGGCTGCACGGCAAGAAGTTCGCCCTCTACGGTGACCCGGACTTCGTGATGGGCATGGTCAAGATCCTGCTGGAAGTGGGCGCCGAACCGACCCACATCCTGTCCCACAACGCCAACAAGCGCTGGGGCAAGCAGGTCGAGAAGCTGCTGGCCTCCAGCCCCTTCGGCGTGAATGGCAAGGTGTATGTCGGCAACGACCTGTGGCACATGCGCAGCCTGTGCTTCACCGACAAGCCGGACTTCCTGATCGGCAACTCCTACGGCAAGTACATCCAGCGCGACACCCGCTACAAGGGTGAAGAGTTCGAAGTTCCGCTGATCCGCATCGGCTTCCCGATCTTCGACCGTCACCACATGCACCGCGCCACCACCCTCGGCTACGAAGGGATGATGTCTGTGGTCACCCAACTGACGAACGCGGTCCTTGAGCAGCTCGACAAGGAAACCATCGGCATGGGCACCACCGACTACAACTTCGACCTGGTGCGCTGATCCGGACTACCGGCGGGGGCAGATCACCGCGCCCGCCGGTCCGCAGGAGAGTTACATGGCCAACATCATGATCCGGCAGGCCGAAAGCGGTGGCTTGACCTTCTACCTTCCGAAGCGCGATCTGGAAGCCTCAATCGAGTCCATCGAATTCGACACCCCGGAAAAATGGGGCGGCGAACTGAAACTGGACAACGGCGGCTCCTACTACATCGACCCGATCGCGAAGCCCCCCCCGTCTGCCCATTTCCCTGCGCGCCAAGCGCCTTGGCGCGGCTGAAGACTGAAGGAGAATCATCATGGCAATGAAGATCGATCCCGACATGTGCACCGCCTGCGGCGACTGCAAGCCGGTGTGCCCCACCAAGTCGATCAGTTCCGGCAAGGTCTTCTACAAGATCGACGCCGCCACCTGCACCGAATGTGACGGCCACAACGACTCGCCCCTGTGCGTCGATGTCTGCCCGTCCGGCTGCATCAGCCCGGCCTGAGGCACGCGCCCCAAAGCACGAGCCTTGAGCCGAGCGCCGGTCGCCCCCTTCGCGGGATGCCCGGCGCTCCACTGAAGACCCGTCCTGGATCCTGGAGCCCATCATGTCCGCCTCGCCTATTGCATCCCGGGAAGCCGCCCTGCGCATCGCGCTGGCTGCCCGCGCCCTTGACGGCCTCGACGTCAAGGCCCTCGTCGGCGCCTTGCTGGAAAAGCTCGAGCCCCCGCTCACCGAAGCCAAGCTCGCCAAGCTCACCGTCGAGGATCTGCGTGCCATCCTGGCCGGCGACTTTGCCGAGCAGGGCTGCCACGTGGGCGTCGACAACGAGACCCTCAAGGACGCGATCCGCCTGCTGTGGGGCCAGGGCGTCGAGCACGCCGACTTCCCGGTGGTCGAGGCCTACACCGATGGCGACATGCCCGGCTCGATCCGCGTGGCCGTCGCCGCCAACCGGGGCGAGAACCTGGACGGCCACTTCGGCTCCTGCGACCGCTTCCTGATCTACCAGGTCGGCCAGGAAGCGATCCGCCTCATCGACGTGCGTAGCACCGCCGAGGCCGACGGCGCCGAGGACAAGAACGCCTCCCGCTCGGCCCTCATCAACGACTGCCAGCTGGTGTACGTGCAGTCGATCGGCGGACCGGCCGCGGCCAAGGTCGTGCGCGCCGGCGTGCATCCGGTCAAGAAACCCACCGGCGGCCCGGCCCGCGAGGCGCTCATCGAACTCCAGGGCCGGCTCGCCAGCCCGCCGCCGTGGCTGGCCCAGATCATGGGCGTCCCGGCCGCCTCCCTCGCCCGCTTCGAGGAGGACATCGAGACCGGAGAGACCCTGTGATCACCCCGGAACAACTCACCGCCATCGGGGCTGCCGTGACCACTTCCGGCTCCGCCGACGCCCTGCGCAAGGCGTTTCCCGGCGTGCATTTCACCGAATGCAGCGCCGACGACGTCTCGCCCCGCTACAAGGTCGCCCTCAGCGTGACCGGCTACGACCTGTACCTGGTGAGCGGCGCCTCGGGTCACTGCCTCGAATTCACCAGCGACCTGGACAGCGCCACCGGCATCGTGATCGCCGAACAGGTGGCCGATGAGTGACAAGACCAAGGCCGACGCCGGCTACGGCAAGCTGGGCCTGTGCTCGGGCTGCGGGTATTTTCCCGACTACCTGAACAGCCACCGCTGCACGCCCGGCGACGCCTGCATCCGCGCCCACAGCGGTCGGCAGATCGACCGCTTCCTGCGCACCAACCCGGACGAAGCCCACCTCTATCTGGCCGACATCTTCTGGGAACGCCGGGCCATCGCGGCCCGCTACGCGCCGGAAGAACTGATCACGCCGCTGCAGCGCGACAACGACGAAGTCGTCCGCCGGGTGGTCGCCTCGCGGATTCCCCTCGACCAGCTCGCCACCATGAGCCGCGACCCGGACCGCGAGGTGCGCCTGTCGGTGGCCTCGCGCCTGCCCGAAGCCCAGCTTGCGACGCTGATCAGCGACCCGGACTACATGATCCGCGCCACCGTCGCCCGACGCCTGCCCCACGGCCAGCTCGCCCGGCTCGCCAAGGACCCGGAGCGGGAAGTACGCAAGGTGGTCGCCACCCGCCTGCCGCCCTTCGCCCTGCACATGCTCGCCAACGACCCCGAGCCCGAAGTCCGCGCCGTCGTGGCCGAACGTGCCCTGCCCGGCCTCGCCGCGGCCCTGCTGCAAGATCCCGAGTGGTGGGTTCGCCTCGCCGCGGTGAGCAACGCCCCGCTGGAGTTCCTCGACCCCCTGCTCTCCGACCCGGAAGCGGAAATCCGTGACGCCGCCAAGGCCCGACTGGCCGAGGCCAATGCAGCCTGATCCCAAGGACACAACGATGAAAGAGAACCAAGCCTGGTCGGAATACTGCAAGTCTCTCGCCCCGGCCATCGTCGAAGCCTCGGCCAAGGTGCCGGTCAGCGGCGGACCCGGCGCGCTCATCAAGGCCCTCGGCCAGGCGCTGCCCGACTGGAAGTTCCGCCACGCCATGAGCCGCGGCGGATGGTATCGGCTGGGAGGTATCGTCTCAGCCGATGGAAAACGGATCAGCGATAACCTGGAGCGATGGGTCGAGAGCAATCTGGACGAGCGTGACGGCGACATGGCGCACCTGATCGACGACTTTGCCGGGCAGACGCTCTACGCCACCCGCCTCGTCGGCCAGACCCACTATCTGGTGTCCCACTGCGGCGAAGGGCACGCCGATTTTCTTCAGCTGGAGATTGAAGACCTGCAGGAAATCCGCGCCCACCAGCTCTTCGCCAACGACCCGTCGACCATCGAGGATCTGATCGACCCGCGTACCGGCAACGAGCAGCCCCTGCCGGTGAGTCTGCCCCACTACGCCTTCCGGCGCGTCCAGCACATCGAGAGTTTTCTTCAGCGCATGCGCGCCCAACGGCCAGAACCGGCACCCATCCACCGGATGGTCGATGACTGGGGCGCGAGCAGCGCCGGCGCCAACAGCACCTTCTCGAACCACTGGGTTGTCGCCACCCGCGAGCACCTGGACCGCTATCACCAGCCGGTGTTCCGCGCCCAGCCCATCGCGACCCTGGCCGGCACGCCGCCGGAGTTTGACGCGGCGACCGGCACCAGCGGCCTGGCCCTGAACGAGGCGCTGACGCACTTCGACCGGGAAATCGGCTACCCGATGGCCTGGTTCTTCAACATGCTGGGCACCAAGGCGGTTCCCCACTGGGTCGCACAGGTGGTAATCGAAGACACCATGGCCGGCTTCGCCTACCTGCCCCAGCGGGATGTGGAAATCGTCCGCAACTGGCTGCACCGGCCTTACGCCCTGTAAGCGCCGAACCCTGTTCGGCCCACTCCGGCGGCGAGTCTAGCCGCCGGTCCGCCGGGCCGACATCCTCCCGGCCCAGCACGCCGCCACATCCAGCATGCGGTTGGCAAAGCCCCACTCGTTGTCGAACCACACCAGCAGGTTGAGCAGATGGGCGCCGCTCATCTGGGTCTGACCTCCGTCGATGATGGCCGAGTGGGGGCTGTGGTTGAAATCGATCGACGCATGAGGCTCAGCGGTATAAGCCATCCGGCCGGACTCCTTCCCGGCAGCGGCTGAACGCAGCAGCGCATTCACGTCCCCAATGCAGGCGGGACGCTGCAGCGTCACCACCAGATCGATCGCCGACACATTGACCACCGGCACCCGGATCGCCTTCGTCTCGACGCGCCCGGCCAGATCGGGCAGCAGTCGCACCACACCACGCGCGAGGCCCGTGGAGACCGGAATCATCGACTGCATCGCGGACCGCGTGCGATGCAGGTCGGCGTGATGATAGCCGTCGATGAGCGGCTGATCGTTCATCACCGAATGCAGCGTCGTCATCAGCGCGTGGTCAATCCCGTAGGCTTCGTCCAGCAACGCCAGCACCGGCACGATGGCATTGGTGGTGCAGGACGCCGCCGACACGATCCGCTCATCCCCGACGATCAGTCCTTCGTTGTGACCAAAGACGATGGTCTTGTCCACATCGGTCGCGCTGTGCCCGGGGTGGGACAACAGCAGGTGCCGGCAACCGGCCTCAAGGAATGCCTCGAGCTCGTGGCGGTGCGCGTAGCGCCCGGAAGCCTCCACCAGCAGATCCACGCCAAGCGAGCGCCAATCCACACCGTCCGGCGTGCTGGCGTGGAAGACCGGGATATCGATGCCATTGATGCGCAGCGCCTCCCCGGCCACCTCAACCTCCCCGGGGAAACACCCGTGGGTGGAATCGAAACGCGTGAGATACGCCATGCTTTCCAGGTCGGCCGGCTCATTGATCGCCACCACCGAAAAGTGTTCACGCAGCGGCGACACCATCAACGCTCTCAGAAAGCAACGCCCGATGCGTCCATATCCATTGATCGCAATCCGCAAACTCATTTCTCGTCCAGGCTATCCAGCTTCAATGCACACAAGGAGAACGGCAATATGGTCGCCACTAAGCTCGCGGCAACCATCGCGAACACTATATAACAACGCCGAGCCGCATCCGCCGAGGAGGCTGACAATAGGAGAGCGCTTGACTGGATAGCGAGTACCGGACGGCTAACGCCCATCAGAGCCAGAAATCCGTCGGCTGCCGTGCCGGCGTTCTGTTGCGACTTTCTCGCAAGGCTCGTTCCGACCCGTAGTGATTTGGGTATTCCAAAGCGTAACACCCCCTGAGGCATTTTGCCTGAGGGGGTGTTGAATGGTTAGTCTGACGATGACCTACTTTCACGCACGGATGTGCACTATCATTGGCGCGGTCTCGTTTCACGGTCCTGTTCGGGATGGGAAGGGGTGGTTCCAAGACGCTATGGTCGTCAGACTGTAACTTGTACCGTTCATCGCGTATTTGCGCTGAACGTCAAAGAGAAGAAGTGTGGTGTTGGGTGGTGCGATTGCGCACGTTTTTCGAGTTTGCCTTGTATTGCAAGGTTATAGGATCAAGCCTCACGGGCAATTAGTACTGGTTAGCTTAACGCATTA
>NZ_SSXU01000035.1 GCF_009469605.1 Zoogloea sp. 1C4
GTCGAGTGCATCGGCAAGGGCAAGGCGCGCCAGCCCTATGAATTCGGGGTCAAGGTGGGCATTGCCACCACCGAGAAAGGCAACCTGATCGTCGGCGCCCGGGCCTTTCCGGGCAATCCCTACGACGCTCACACCCTTGCCGAGCAGATCGAGCAGGCGACGATCCTGATGCAGGACGTCAAAGGCGCCCCGAAGCCCCACACCGCCATCGTTGATCTCGGCTATCGGGGTGTGGAGGTGCCCGGGGTCGAGATCATCCACCGGGGCCGAATCAAGAACCTGAGTGCCAAGGCGCGTCGTCTGCTCAAACGCCGTCAGGCGGTGGAACCGGTGATCGGACACCTGAAGGACGACTGTGGGCTACGGCGGAACTGGCTGAAAGGATCTGAAGGGGATGTGCTGCACCCGGTGCTCTGTGCCGCGGGCTACAACTTGCGCTGGCTACTGCGGGCGGTGGCTCGTTTGGGGCTGACGGCCCTTTTTGCGCTCGGCGTGCTGGTCGGGATGCTTGGGCGGCTGCTCAGTGGCAACGCAGCCTGGCCGTCAGGCTGGCGGCTGCAAGCGACGAATTGAATATTTCAGGGCCGACTATTTATCAATGACTTAACGGTATGAATTTTACCGAGAGTGGCGCGGGTTCACAAGGGGGTTGGCGTTAAGTTGGGAGCATTGCTCGCCGCCATGGAATCCGGCGATCAGGACGGTTGATCAACCACCTCGCCAGGCTCCGTACCCCTGAGGTAAGCGCTGCGATAGTCCTTGGCAAGCTGCAACCAGTCGCAAGGGAGAGTGATCTTGCCAAAGTGCTCGACAACGCAGCAGTCCTTCCAATAAGCATGCCCATCGGACTCAACAATGGTTTCAAATCCGAGCGCGTGCAGTTTCTCTACGATGGCCTCGATATCGTTCGGGCTGCCGGAGCAATAGCGGACGAGATGTTCATCGAACGCGACCCTGTCTGCGTAATCCGTTTTAAATTGCGCCCAGCCTCCAGGGTATTTCCCCTCGATGATTTTTATCGGGAAGAAAAGATTAATGAAACCAAGTGAGATGGCCATCAGGAATGAATGATCCGGTTGGTTGGCGGCGTTCCCCGGCTATCGGCGTCGCACGGGATGCGGTGGAGTGCGACGAAACCGATGGAGCATCGTCCAAGCGGTTTGGTAGCTGCCAAGACCAAGCACGCGCTGCAAGCCGAGCGCACTGCCCTCCAGTTTCTGATTGGTGGCATATCAGGCAGCAGCTAACCACACTCGCAAGGGTGTGCGGGTTTTCTCAAAAATGGTACCCGCCGTCACTGAAGTTTGATGCCTACTGCGGCGACACATCAACCTCAGTCGGGTAGCGCGATAGGGCTGCTCATTGGCACCGCAGGCCGGACAGACAAAACCATGCGGCCATGCGTAATCGCTCGATAAAGGCCAAGCAAGCATTTTCACTCAGGAACCAGTCCAAAAACTCGTTCCACGTTTGCGGACAGTCTACGCCGGCTACTGGGATTGTCATGTATATAAATGTACAGAAATCCAGCCGGTGGAGCTAAGTGGATACCCCTTACGTATGAACAGTATAGGCCTGCTACTACCGCCGATGGGCTTTGTTGCACCCCCCCCGTCCCAACGTGTAGGCTCTGGGCATGAGTGAAGGCAAGCGCCCGCGGGGCAGATACAAGACGACAAACTGGGCCGACTACAACGCGGCACTCAAGGCCCGAGGTTCGCTGACGGTCTGGCTGGACACTGACATGCAGTGGTACGCCTCAGCCACCGGCAAGCGTGGCCGCCAATCGACGTTCTCCGATGCGGCCATCCCGTTCTGCCTGAGCATCAATTGCCTGTTTGGGCTGGCTTTGCGCCAAAGCCTGGGAATGGTCGAAAGCCTGTTGCGCCTGGCCGGTCTGGTTTGGAAGGTGCCAGACTTCAGCACCGTCTGCCGCCGCCAAAAGAGCCTAAGCGTCAAACTACCCTACCGGCCCAGCACGACGGCACTGGAGTTGCTAGTGGTGTGAGTTATAAATTCGTCACAGCAGATCTGGTGAGTTGATCCTGGAGTCCAAGCCTTGGAAGGAGACAACCATGGCTGCCTCGCATGCGGTATCGATCACTCTGTCCGAAGCCGATCGGACGATGTTGCAGAACTGGACGCGACGGCGTTCCACTGCTCAAGCGCTGGCGTTGCGTGCGCGCATCGTGCTCGCTTGCGCCGAGCCCGGCATCACGAACCGGGAGGTAGGCGCCCGTCTCGAGGTCTGCGAGATGACGGTGAGCAAATGGCGACGCCGTTTCGCTGCGCTCGGCGTGGACGGCCTTGTGGACGCGCCCCGGTCGGGCGCCCCGCGCACAATCCTCGACGATCAGGTCGAGCGCGTGATCGTCACGACGCTCGAATCCGTGCCCAAGAATGCCACGCACTGGAGCACCCGAACACTGGCGCGGGAGATGGGCATGAGCCAGTCGGCGATCTCGCGCATCTGGCGTGCCTTTGCCCTGGCGCCGTATCGCAGTGAAACCTTCAAGCTCTCGACCGACGTGCATTTCATTGAGAAGGTGCGTGACATCGTTGGGCTGTACCTGAACCCGCCTGACCGAGCGTTGGTGCTGTGCGTGGATGAGAAGCCCTCGATCCAGGCCATCGAGGACACGGCCCCGGTCTGGCCGATGGGCCTGGGGCAAGTGGAGCGACATACACACGACTACCTCCGTCACGGTACAACGGACCTGTTTGCCGCGCTCGATATCAAGGCGGGTACCGTGATCGGGGAGGTGCATCGCCGTCATCGCAGCCTCGATTTCCGGCATTTCCTCGCCACCGTCGAGCATGCGACGCCGCCCGAATTCGATCTGCATCTGATTTTGGATAATGCGAGCACCCATAAGATGCCGCTGATCCGTCGCTGGCTGTTGCGCCATCCGCGCGTTCATCTGCACTTCACGCCGACTTCAGGCTCCTGGCTGAATCTGGTCGAAGCCTGGTTTTCGATCCTCACCACTCGCCGGCTCAAGCGCGGGCGCTTTCGCTCCACCTGTGCGCTGGAAGCCGCCATTCGCAACTACATCGCCGAGAATAATGCCCACCCCCGACCCTTCGTCTGGACCAAGACGGCCGACGAAATCCTCGCTTCCGTCGCAGCCTTTGCCCAACGAACTTCTAACTCACACCACTAGAGCTTGTTCTGAACTATGACAAAAAATCCGCCAAGCTCCTGATTTAAAGTCTCTTCTACCTTTTGAGTTGTCGAGCTTTGTATTCATTTGGATGTTCGTAACCCATTGAATTTTTTCTACAAACTAAACTCGATTGACTTCATTCAGAACAAGCGCGGCCGGCGAGAAGCCCTGGATGTAGGCGTAGAGGCTCTCGCGCAGGTGGTCCTGGTCGCCGAGCAGTTTGGCAAGGTCCAGCGGCGAGGTGTTGTAGAAGCTCTGCCCGGCCTTGCGCAGCAGGAAGGCGTCGGGGCTGATGCCGGCCTGGGGCTTGGTATCGAACTCGGCGAGCACCGCCGCCTTGGTGCCGGCCAGCACGCAGTCGAGGCGACGCAGCACCGTGAAGGGCAGGACGACCTTGCCGTACTCGGATTGTTTGTAGTCGCCTCGGAGGAGGTCGGCGATGGACCAGATGAAGGACGAGAGGGCTGGGTGGTTCATGATACGGGCGGGCCGTGCAGGGAAGGGCGCGCAGGATCGCGGCGCCGCCGGGATTTTACGGCGCATGAGTTGTTTGCAGGACGGCGCGTTGCGCGCGCGGGGCTCCCGAATGTTGTCTCAGTGCATCCCGCGTTCACGCACACCGAGCGGAGCTGCAGTGGTCAAAGCGCCCCTTCTATTTTGGGCTTACCTCACGTGATGGCGACCCCCAAAACTCGCTTTACAGGGAAGAAGATGCAGACAGCGGGACGAGGGTCTCCACGCCCCTCGTCCCGTCCCGATGAAGAACTACTCAACCCGCGGCTCGGACTTCCGTTCCGCGCTATTCCTCTCGATCGCCTGCAGCAGACTGAAGCCGCTCACTGTGCACAGCCAGACCAGGCCCCACGCAGCCTCCTCCCCCGCGTTCAGCCAGAAGAACCCGCTGAGCAGCGTCGACAGCGCCGCCACGATGATCCGCGGCACCGGCTGGGGTACCCAGGACAGGATCGCAGAGGCCAGCGAGCTCATCAGCAGGACGTAAGCGATCCCGCCAATGTGGCTACCGGTCTGGTGGAAGTCCATCTCTCCCATCGAGAACGCCATCCAGGGCATGAACCACAACAGCACGCCGGCGATCCCCAGCAGTGTTCCAACGACACGTTTGTCCATTTGATCGGCCTCCTTTCTGGCCTTACTTGCCGGCACGCTCGGCCTGGTTCACAAACGCCCCTTTGAAATCCTCCGGGATGTAGCTGTCGACCACCGTCACCTTCCCCCCGACCACCTCGGCGGCGGCTCGGACGTTGTTCATCGTGCGCGGGATGAACTGGCTCGAGTCGCCGATCAGCGAGCGCCCGACCGCAGCGCTGATCCCCTGCGGAGTCAAGCCGCTGTTCGCCCGCACGAAGGTCGCGTGGATATCGATGTGGTAGCCATCCTTGTAGGGCAGCACGCACAGGAAGAAGGTCGTCTGCTCACCGTACTGCGCCATGCTGGTGTTTTCGGTGGAAACCGTCATCAGCGCGTTCTTGCAGACCGGGACGCGGATGCTCTGGGCCTGGGACGCCAGCAGCGCCCCCATCTTCGAATTCGCAAACGGATCCTGGAGTTCAAAGCGCCCCGGGGTGGCCGGCAGTTCCGCCGGGGGAATCTCCCGATTCACCCGCAGCTTGCTGGCACTCGTCTGCACGGCGTCGAGCACCGCCTTCAGAAACAGGTTCCGGTCGAGCGTGGCGGGTTTGACGTCGTAAATCACGAAGGTCGACTCGGTGTGAACCGAGGGTTTCATCGACGCACAGCCGGTCAGCGCGATGCCGAGCACCAGTGCGGTCGTCATCTTGTACATGGTTTGTTCCTTATTCGTATTCGATGGTTGGGCCATGTTTGCCGCAGCTAAAACACCGCGGCGGCCCGGGTTCGGTGGGTCTTGCGACCGTAAAGCTAAGGATTCCTTAGTATGCCATAGCTGTCCTTCCTAAGAATCTCTTAGTCCTCAGCACGGAGGACGGGGATGGAAGAGAAGTCGGTGTTTGCCAGGCGGCTACGGGCGGCCCGGGAGGCGAGAGGCGTATCGCAAAAGCAGCTCGGCATCCTGGCCGGGATCGACCAGTTCGTCGCCAGTGCGCGGATCAACCAGTACGAGCGGGGCAAGCATGTGCCGGACCTGCAGACCGCACAGCGGCTGGCTACGGAACTGAATGTCCCGGTCTCCTACCTGTATGAGCCGGATGACGACCTGGCGGAGCTGATCCGGCTCCTGGGCGCGTGCTCCCGGGACCAGCGCCACCAGTTGATCACCCAGCTCCAGACCCTCCCAAGCGCCTGAGCCTGGCGACACCCCGCCTAAAGCAGCCCCGCATCACGCTGTCGATACAGCGCCTCGATACGCTCCCGGCACCGCGCATGCGCCCGCTGAATCCCGCCCAGCACACTGAGCGGCGCCCGGCGCATCGCCCCTGTCCGCTCCGCGTGGCCGGCGTCGGTCAACTCACCCTGCAACCACAGGGCGTCCAGCAACTGGATGGCGAGATCGGCGCGAACGAAGAGGTCCACATACGCGCTCGCCAGCGGCGTGCGGATATCCGCGCTCAAGGCCTCGACCCGGCCCGGTTCGCCCGAATTGAGGCCGGCGGCGGCTAGCTGGGCCCGCGTCCAGTCGATCATCTTCTCGACCTTGCGCGCCTGCTGCGCGACGCAGTCCTTCAGACCTTGCAGTTCCTCCAGGGGGTAGGCATCCCGCAGGACATTGGGCGCAAAGACGCACACCGCGTAGAGGCGGCGACTGGCCTCTTCAAAGTTCCACTTCCAGACGCCGATCAGGCGCGGATTGGCCAGATCGACGGTTCGGGTGATGCAGGTGCCACGCAGAGTCCGAGTTTGAAGACGAGCGAAGCCATCATGTTGATCCATGAGAATCTCCAAGCAATTTCGAGGATGGGAATGACGGGACGTCCGCTGTCAGAAACAGCATACCGAAACGTCCCGACTTTCAAAGCGAGCGACCGCCGCCGCCGCGGGGGATCGCGGCGGCCCTGCCGAGCTCACTCCCGCACGACGTAAGGCCGTCCGCCCAGGTGGCGGTGATAGGCACCGAAGCCCCCGTCCCGCGCCGCGTGGCGGCTGACGAGATCGGCCTGGCCCGAGAGGCGGTCCACCGTCGACAGGATGTGGGCATCCAGGCTCAGGGGCTCCCGCAGCCCCAGCCAGTCAGGCGCCCCCTTGGCGGCGGTGATCGCATGGAGGAGCGCCAGGTAATGGGCCTCGGGGATGATCACCCGGTGCTGGGCCCGGGCCGCGGCGATCCACTCGAGCACCGTGTGCTTGTGGCCGAGCAGCGCCCCGCGCTCCGTCATCTCGTAGCGTCCGCGCATCGGATTGAACTGATACTCCTCCGCCTTGCCCGCGTCGTGCAGCAGGCTCGCCGCGATCAACACCGGCAGATGCACCTCCGCATGATGGCAGCCGAGGGTGCGTGCCCGTTCGGCGACTTCCAGCGCATGGCGGAAGTTGCCGTTCCGGCCGTTGTGATGCCCCTGCAGCGAACTCGGCCCCTCGAGATAACGCTGGAAGCGCTTCGGATCCCAGAACACCGCGTTGAAGAGATGCTGCAGCGGCCGCCCCAGGCCCTCCCAGAAACGCCCCGCCCGCGCGACGAGCTTCCGGTCCCGGACCCAGGCGTGGGGCACCGTATCGAAAGGATTCAAGCTCGCCTCGGGCCGTTCGAGTTTCACCAGCCGCGCGATCCGGATCGCCCCCAGGGTGCTGGTCGGCCGGCCGAGCCAGCGGATCGACACCAGGCTGCCCGCGGTCAGGCGGCTGTCCGGATGGCGGCACAGCCATTCCACCCGCAGCACCGCCCGCTCGTGGAAGACGACCGCCACGTTAATCAGGTTGCGCGCGTCGAAGGGCAGGCGATCGATCGACTGGACCCGGAAGACCGGCGGCAGGCGGTCGATGAGGTGATCCGGTCGGGGAAGCTGGGACAGATGGCCCAGTGAAAACACGGTTTGACGAACATCAGACATGGCGGCTCTCCTGGGTGGGACTCACGGGCAAGGGGGTGTCGGCAATCGACTGGGTGATCAGGCGCTCAAAGGCCGAACCATCCCGGCGGGTCAGGTTGGGGACGTAGCGGGAATAGACCCGGAACAGCATCTCGGTGGTCGTGTGGCCGAGTTGCCGCGCGATCCACTCCGGCGCCTCGCCGGCGGCGAGCCACAGGGTGGCCGCCGTGTGCCGGCACTGGTAGGGCCGCCGCTTCTTCAGCCCCAGGTGACGAAGGAGCGGATACCAGACCCGATTGGTCACGTTCTTGTGGTCGAGGGGCTTGCCGAGCCGATTGCAGAACACGAACGTCGAAACCTTGCCGGTCGCCGCCTGCTGGCGCTTCAGAGCCTCGAAGACGAGCTGGCTCATCTGGATGTCCCGCTGGGAGCCGTCGGTCTTCGTGTACTCCTCGTCGCCGAGGACCACCGTCTCCCGCACCAGGATCAACCGGCGCTCGAAATCCACGTACTTCCACTTCAGCCCATCCACCTCGCCGGTGCGCATCCCGGTGAAGAAGCGCACGGTGAAGTAGTCGCGGAAATCCTCCCGCACCGTGGCGAGGATGGCGCGCACGTCCTCGAGGGAGAAGGGATCCACGTCGGTGCGCTTGATGCGCAGCTGTTTGATGTTCTGGCAAGGCGTGGGAAAATTAAAGCGGTCGGCCGCTTCGTTGAGGATTTGCCTGAGCGGGTTCAGCATCTTGTTGATCCGTGCAGCAGACAACTTTGTTTCCTTGCCCCGCGCAGTCACTTTGCCGAGTTCGGCGCGGTAGGCAAGTACGTCAGCCTTGGTGATCTGGCCGACCGCCTTCTCCCCGAAGCGGGAAATCAGGCTGTCAAGCTCCCGGCGGATCGTGATCCGGTGGGACTTGCGCCACTCCACCTCCTTCTCCAGATACCAGGTCTCCGCGAAGTCCTTGAAGAGGGGCGTCGGGGCGACCGTGGGTGTGCTCGGTGCAGTCACCGTCACGGCGACGCTGACCGCGGGGGCGGCGTCGAAGCGCGCGGCGTTCTTGCTGGCCGGGAAGTAGCGACGGTAGTCGAAGGTGCCGGCGGCGATGTCGGCTTCAAGCATCTTCAAGACCTTCTCCATCTTCTTCTTGTTGGCGGCCGTGTCCGGAAGTGTCGTGTACTCCCGGCAGCGAGCGCCTTCATAACGAAAGTCGAAGAACAGCGCACCAGTCTGGCCGTGCTTGCGAATGCTACCCATGGCAGACACCTCCATTTGCCATGGGGATAGCAAAGTGGCTTTCAACCGACTTCAGGCCCATGTCGCGCTTGATGTGCTCCCAGATGTACAGAATCTTCCGGCCACCAAACGGGCGGATGTAGTGCGTCCCTTCGATCAACACGCTGTCTTTCAGACGTTCCCGAATCGTCCGTGGGTCGTACTTGATGCGAGCCGACAACTCGTCGGTGGTGAGGTAGGTCAGTTCCATGACTTGCTCCTTGATGATTAATCGGATCGGTGGTCTTCATTAACGATCACCTGATAACAAATTTAATCACCTCTATGCGCAATGTCAACGGCAGGCGATAATATTTTTTATCACCCGCCACTAAACAGACTCAGGTGCAAGTCATGATCAGGTTCAGGCTCAAGGAGCTTATTGCAGAGAAGGAGTTCCGCGAACGACGAGTGATCACGATGACCGAGGTCGCCGCTCAGACCGGGATCAATCGGATGACGCTATCCAAGATTGCCAACCACCCCGGTTACAGCACCGTGACGGACAATCTTGATCGTCTATGTGACTACTTCGGGTGTCGACTCGAGCAACTCGCCGAGCACCTTCCGGACGAAGGCAAGCCTGCAGGGGAGAAGGAGCAGTAAAGTGAGGAGGGCGCCCCGTGTGCTGCTGAAGTGTGGGCCAGGGAAGCACGGGGCAAACTGCCTGTTTGCCGAGCGGGGTGAAAAACGGGTGGGCCAGCGGTGGGCCAAATTTGGGCCAAGGCTGGGCCAGAAACAAAAATGGGCCAGATCTTTCGATCTAACCCATTGATTTGTTTGGCGCGCCCGACTGGAGTCGAACCAGTGACCCCTGCCTTCGGAGGGCAGTACTCTATCCAGCTGAGCTACGGGCGCGCGGTAAATGGCGGCAACTTGACGTTGCGCGGCGCGCAGGATAACGCGAATCCGCCCCCGAGTCCATGCTTAGCCTGACAGAAGGGGAATACCCTCGCTATAATCAACGCTTTAAATCATTGAGCCCGTTCTCGAGGAATTCAGCATGTCGGATTTTCGTCGTTCTGCCCCCGTCCATTCCTACGCGCGGATCGCGCTTTCCATCGGTGTCGCCGCCCTGGCTACCCAGCTCGTGGGCTGTGGCAAGAAAGCGGCTGTCGACGATGAACTCGCCGCCAAGCTGACCCAACCGGTTGCTCAAGTCGAACTCCAGGCCGCGCCCGCCGCTGCCCCGGGTAGCCGCAAGGGTGAGGACATCTACGCCTCCGTGTGCGGCGCCTGTCACGAATCCGGCGCTGCCGGTGCCCCGAAGGCTGGCGACAAGGCCGCCTGGGCGCCGCGTCTGGGCATGGGCTTCGATGGCCTGGTCAAGTCTGCCGCTGCCGGCAAGGGCGCCATGCCGCCCAAGGGTGGCGCTGCCGATCTGACCGACAACGAACTCAAGCGCGCAGTGGCCTTCCTGGCCAACAAGGCGGGTGCCGGTTTCAAGGCGCCGGACTGATCTGGTCCACGGCGCACCCGGCATCGCGCCGGATGCGCCGCCGAAATGAAAAAAGCGCAGACCGAAATCTGCGCTTTTTTGTTGGGTCCCCCGCGAATGCCGTCAGGCTTGCATCCTGAACCGGAGTTCAGGGGGGTCGCTTTCCTTCCGCCTCAGGCACACTCGACTAGGAGCGCGCACACCGGCGGTTTCTTTGGGCCGCGACCCATGTCACGTAGACATTGGTTCAAGGAGTTTAAAGCCTTAACCAACACCGCAGGGGATTAATCAAACCTTTTGAAACCGTACCCTGAAAGGGCGTTCAGAAGAGCTTTTCCTGCTCTGCCAGAACCCCGTCGAGGCGACTGTTCATGCGTTCGATTCTACGCTTGAGCGTCGGGATGTCAAACCCGCCGGCACGCTGAAACTGAAGAAATTCGTGCGTGATGTTGAGCGCCGTCATGACGGCCAGCCGCTCGCCGGCCGAGTTGGTCTTGACGGCGAGATCACGCATCTTTTCGTCGAGATAGGCCACCGCGGCAAGCAGGCCGTCCTTCTCTTCGGGCTTGCAGCCGACCCGGTATTCGCGGCCGAGCAGCTTGATGTCGAGTTGTTCCATTCAGGCCTCCAGCCGGACCGGCCAACAGGCGGACCGGCAACGGGTGCGGGGTTTGAGCTCAGGCTTCGGGGATTCGGGCGAGCAGCGCTTCGAGGCGGCTGCCGACGAGGCCGAGCTTGTCGTTGAGTTCGCGGTTGGCGGTCTCGAGGGCGTCGACGCGTTCCTGGAGGCTGCGGGCGTCAGCCAGGGCGGCGGCATGCTGGCTGCGCAGACGCGCCTGCTCTTCGGCATGGCGGGTGAGCAGCTGTTCGAGTTTTTGTTCGAGCGAGGCGAGTTCTGCATCCATCCGGCGAATGTTAGAGAGGGGCGGGGGAGCGGTCAAGCAAGCCAGACGCGGGCGCGCAGCGAAGGGCGTCGGCGGCGCTGCCCGGGCCGAAACAATCAGCCAGCCGGGCCAGGTCCATGCTCTGCTCGATGCTGTCGGCGAGGCGGTCGAGATCGGCCTGGCGGCGGGCGGCAAGATCAACCCGCACGGCGTCCGTCACGCCGGCCCAGGCGAGCAGGGCGGCCAGGGCGTCCGGGTGATCGAAGAGACCGTGGAGGTAGCTGCCGATGATCTGCCCGTCGTCGGAGCGCACGCCGTCGGCACGGCCATCGGCCAGCAGCACGGACGGCGACGCCAGCCCAAGGCCTTGGGTGACGCCCATGTGGATCTCGTAGCCGGCCACCGGCGGGCTGCCGGGCAACGCGAGGGTGCCGGTGATGTTGCCGAGCTGCTTTTCGGCTTCGAGGGTGGTTTCCACGTCCAGCAGGCCGAGCCCAGCGACGCTGCCCGGCGCGCCTTCAAGGCCGAGCGGGTCGTGCAGCTGGCGGCCGAGCATCTGGTAGCCGCCGCAGATCGCCACCAGCTTGCCGCCGTAGCGCAGATGTCGCCTGATCGCGGGCTCCCAGCCCTGGGCACGCAGCCACGCCAGATCGGCCTGGACGGCCTTGGAGCCGGGCAGCACGATCAGGTCGGCCGGCGGGATGGCCTGGCCGGGCCCGACCCAGCTGAAATCCACCTGCGGATGCAGGCGCAGGGCGTCGAGGTCGGTGTGGTTGGAGATGCGCGGATACACCGGCGCGACAACGCGCAGCCCGGCCTCGCCCTTTTCGGCGCGGGCGTCGGCCAGCGCGTCTTCGGCATCCAGGAAGAGCCCGTGCAGGTAGGGCAACACGCCCAGCACCGGGCGGCCGGTGCGCGCCTCCAGCCAGTCGAGGCCGGATTGCAGCAGGCCGATATCGCCGCGGAAGCGGTTGATCACAAAGCCCTTGACCCGCGCCTGCTCGGTGGGCGAGAGCAGCTCCAGCGTGCCCACCAGATGGGCGAAGACGCCGCCGCGATCGATGTCGGCGACGAGGATCACCGGGCAATCGACCACCTCGGCGAAGCCCATGTTGGCGATGTCCCGGTCGCGCAGGTTGATCTCGGCCGGGCTGCCGGCGCCTTCGACGAGCACGGTGTCGTACTGAGCGCACAGGCGGTCGTGGCTCTCGAGCACGGCGGCCATCGCCCGGGGCTTGTAGTCGTGGTAATCCCGCGCCGACAGGTTGGCCACGGCGCGGCCGTGGATGATGACCTGGGCGCCGATGTCGGTGGAGGGCTTGAGCAGCACCGGGTTCATGTCGGTGTGGGGCTCGAGGCCCGCGGCGATCGCCTGCAGCGCCTGGGCCCGGCCGATCTCGCCGCCATCGACGGTGACCGCCGAGTTGAGCGCCATGTTCTGGGGCTTGAAGGGCACCACCGACACGCCCCGGCGCGCCAGCAGGCGGGCCAGCCCGGCGACGAGGGTGCTCTTGCCGGCATCGGACGTGGTGCCTTGAACCATCAGGGTGCGGGCTTGACGCATGTTTTACAATGGGATGGCACAAAAGCCGCCGATTATCCCATGTCCGCCCTGCACCTCACCGTCCTGTTCTCCGTTGCCGTCCCGATGGGCCTCGGCCTGCTTCTCGACCGCATCTTCGGCGAGCCTTCCCATCACCACCCGCTGGTCGGCTTCGGGCGCTATGCAGCGGCCGTCGAACGGCTGATCCGGCGCGTTGCCGACGGGCGCGGCGCCGGCCTGCTGGCGTGGAGTGTGGCGGTACTGCCGTGGGTCGCGCTGGCTGGCTCGCTGAAGGAGGCCGACGCCTGGCTCGGCCTCGCGATCGACGTGGGCCTGCTTTACTTTGCGGTGGGCGGCCGCAGCCTCGCCGAGCACGCCCGGGCGGTGGGCACGCCGCTGGCGGCAGGCGATCTGGCCGGCGCCCGCCAGCGCCTGTCGTGGATCGTGTCGCGGGACACCGCCGAGCTGGACGAAGCCGGCGTCGCCAAGGCCACCGTCGAATCCGTACTCGAAAACGGCAACGACGCGATCTTCGGCGCGCTGTTCTGGTTTGCCCTGCTGGGCGGACCGGGGGCGCTGATGTTCCGCCTCGCCAACACGCTGGACGCCATGTGGGGCTACCGTAACGAACGCTACCTGCGCTTCGGCTGGGCCGCCGCACGCATCGACGACGTGCTCAACTTCATCCCGGCGCGCCTCACCGCCCTCAGCTACGCGCTGCTCGGCCACACCGCCGCAGCCCTGCGCTGCTGGCGCACCCAGGCGCCCAGCTGGGACAGCCCCAACGCCGGCCCGGTGATGGCGTCCGGCGCCGGTGCGCTGCACGTCAGTCTGGGCGGCCCGGCGGTCTATCACGGCCACCTGGAAACCCGCCCGACCCTCGGCACAGGCGCCCCGGCCCGGGCCGCCGACATCGACAAGGCAGTGGCGCTGGTCCACAACAGCGTGTGGCTGTGGCTGATGGCGATCGCCGCGATCAATGTGCTGATCCATGCTTGAGCACGGCGGCCGCCTGCGCGTTGCCGCGCGCCGCTTCGGGATTCCGCTGTCCGACTGGGTCGATCTGTCCACCGGCATCAACCCGCAGCCCTACCCGGTCCCGCCCCTCGCGCCGGAAGTCTGGCAGCGCCTGCCCGAGACTGACGACGGCCTCGAGGCCGCCGCCGCCCGCTACTACGGCAATCCGCTGCTGCTGCCGGTAGCGGGCTCCCAGGCGGCGATCCAGGCCCTGCCGGCGTGCTTTCCCCCGGGCCGGGTAGTGACGCTGGCGCCCACCTACGCCGAGCACCCCTACGCCTGGCGCGGGCACGCTGTGCGCGCCCTGCCCGCCGACGCCGTCGACGCGGCCGTGGATGACGCCGACACCGTGCTCCTCGTCCAGCCCAACAACCCGGACGGCCAGCGCTTTGGCCGCGACCAGCTGCTCGGCTGGCATGCACGGCTCGCCTCACGCGGCGGCCGGCTGATTGTGGACGAAGCCTTCCTCGACGCCGAACCGGGCGACAGTCTGGTGCCGCTGGCGAGCCAGCCTGGGCTGATCGTGCTGCGCTCGGTGGGCAAGTTCTTCGGGCTGGCGGGGGCGCGGGTGGGTTTCGTGTTTGCCGAGGCGGCGCTGCTCGACGCCCTCGCGGAACGCCTTGGCCCGTGGGCAGTCTCAGCCCCGGCCCGGGTGGTGACCACCGCCGCGTTGTCGGATCTGGCCTGGCAGGATGTAGCCCGGCAGCAGCTCAACGTCGCCAGCCAGCGGCTGTCCGCCCTGCTGGCCCGCCACGGCCTTGCCGGCGGCAGCGGCACCGCGCTGTTCCAGTGGCGGCCGCACGCTAAAGCCGAAGCGATCCACACCCGGCTGGCCGAGCAGGGCATCCTGACCCGCCTGTTCGACGCCCCCGCCGGCCTGCGCTTCGGCCTGCCCGGGGCCGAAGCCGAGTGGACGCGCCTCGATGCCGCCCTCGACCGACTGAATCTGACCTGACCCGCACCCATGCGCCGCCTGATCCTCGCCCCGCTCATCGCCCTCGCCTGCGCCGCCGTACCGGCCCGCGCCGCCATCGACATCACCGACGACCAAGGCACGCCCGTACATCTGGACAAACCCGCCGCCCGCATCGTCAGCCTCGCGCCCCACATCACCGAGCTGCTCTTTGCCGCCGGCGCGGGCGACAAGGTGGTCGGCGCGGTGCAGTACAGCGACTACCCGGAAGCCGCGAAGAAGATCCCCCGCGTGGGCGGCTACACCTCCATCGACATGGAGAAGGTCGCGGCCCTCAAGCCCGATCTGGTGATCGCCTGGAAGAGCGGCAACCGTGACGCCCACCTGGGCAAGCTGCGCGCGCTGGGCATTCCGGTGTTCATCAACGAGCCGCGCAAGATCGACGATGTGGCGAAGAGCCTCGCCCAGATCGGCAAAATCGCTGGCACCGAGGCCGCCGGCGACGCCGCCGCCCAGGCCTTCCGCAAGCGCCACGCGGCCCTCGCTGCCCGCTATTCGTCGCGGCCGCCGGTGCGCGTCTTTTACGAAGCCTGGAACCGCCCGCTGATGACCGTGAACGGCGAACACCTGATCGCTGACGTGATCCGCCTGTGCGGCGGCGACAACGTCTTTGCCAAACTGCCGATGCTGGCCCCGACCATCGACGTGGAGGCCGTGCTGGCCGCCTCGCCCGAGGCCATCGTCGCCAGCGGCATGGGCGAAGCCCGCCCGGAGTGGCTGGACGACTGGCGCCAATGGACCAAACTGCCGGCCGTGGCCAGGGGCAACCTGTTCTACATCCCGCCCGACCGCATCCAGCGCCACACGCCGCGCATCCTCGACGGCGCCGAACGGCTATGCGGGCAGCTCGAAGAAGCCCGCGCCCGGCGATGAGCAGCGTCCGCCCCGCCATTCTGGCGCTCGCGCTGGCAGGCACCAGCCTCGGCGCAAGCGCTGCCGACAGCGGGCCGCTGCCGGGCGAGACCGTCACCCGCATCGGCCAGATTGCCGCCATCCCCGCCGACCAGCGCAAGGTGCCGGGTTTTGCCGGCGCCTGGCGGCCCGCCGCGGCCCAGGACAAGGTCGTCGAACGCATCGCCGCCCTCGCCGCCCGGGCCACGCCCACGTGTCGTGACATCCACGTGACCGCCACCCGCCAGGCTGCGCCGGATCTCATCGAAACCCGCCCAACGCGGGTGCATCACGCGCTGGAACGCTGGACAGTCGACGCCTGCGGAACGCCCCGCGACTACGACGTGTGGTACCGCTACGAGCCGAAAGCGTCGCGGCTGGTGGTGACCGAGAGCGCCATCGACGATTTCCAGGCCGAACTCGATCCACCGCTTCGCCGCTTGCGCGAACTGGCCGCCCAACGCCGTGCCGACGAGGCCGCCGGCGGGGTGCGCTGGCTCAACCTGCCGCTGCCGCCCGACTCCATGCCGGCCACCACGCAAGCCGCCCCTGCCGGCAAGCCCGGCCCGTGGAGCGCCGATTTCGTGCCGCTTGGCGAATCGATCCGCGAATGGACCCAACTGGTGTCGGTGCAGGGCCTGCCGCGCATCGCCGGGAGCGGTCAGGCCCGGGCGCTGCTCGAAGGCATGCAGGCCGCCCGCGCGCGGGCCTGCGACGTGCCGGCCGGCCCGGTCGTCACCCTGCAGCCCGGCGACAGGACCGAGGGCGAAACCCTCAAGACCGTGCTCGTCTGCCCCCAGGTGCCGGGCACCAACTTCGCCGAGATGGCCGTCATCAAGGCCATCGAAGGGCCCGACCTGATCTACGTGATCCAGCGCGCCTGGCGCCTGCCCGCCGGCGATGCCGACAAGGTGCGCGCCGACAGCCGCGAGGCCCAGGCCACCGCCGACGCCTTCATCGACAAGGTGCAGCTGTGCAACCCCGCCGCCGACACCCGCGCCTGCCCGGCGCCCTTCCCCCGCTGAACCCGACTGTCGTAACCATGGCCCGCCTCCCCGAACGCATCGTCTGCCTGTCCACCGAAACCGTCGAAGCGCTCTACCTGCTGGGCGCCGAAGACCGCATCGTCGGCATCTCCGGCTTCACCACCCACCCGCCGCGGGCGCGCAAGGAAAAGCCCAAGGTGAGCGGCTTCAGCAGCGCCAAGGTGGAACGCATCCTGGCCGTCGAGCCGGATCTGGTGCTGGCGTTCTCGGATCTGCAGGGCGACATCGCCCGCGACCTGATCAAGGCCGGCGTGGCCGTGTATGTCTTCAACCACCGCAGCGTGGAGGGCATCCTGGCGATGGTCGAGACGCTGGGCCGGCTGGTCGGGCGGGAGGCCGCCGCGCTGGATCTGGTGGCCGATCTCGAACGCACCATCGCCACCGCCCGGGCGGAAGGCGAGGCCCGCGCGGCGCGGCTTGGACGTCGGCCGCGGGTCTACTTTGAAGAATGGAACGAACCGCTGATCACGGGCATCCGCTGGGTGTCGGAGCTGATCGGCATCGCTGGCGGAGAAGACTGTTTTGGCGAGCTGTCGATCCACCACTCGGCGAAGGAACGCATCCTCGCCGACCCGGCGGTGGTCATCCCCCGGGCGCCGGACATCATCATCGGATCGTGGTGCGGCAAGCACTTCCAGCCCACCCACGTGACCAGCCGGCCCGGCTGGGACACCATCCCCGCAGTGCGCGACGAACGTGTCTTCGAGATCAAGTCCGCCACCCTGCTGGCGCCGGGCGTCGCAGCCATCCGCGAAGGCCTGCCGGCCATCGGGCGCTGCCTGGACAGCCTGCTGTAAAGCCGCAGTCTAGCGGCGCCGCACGCCCACGACCTTCTGGTACAGCCCGCCGAAGAGCGTTTCCTTGCGCCATTCGAACCCAGCCGTCTCGGGCACCAGGGTTTCGATGGATTCCGCCAGCAGCGAATTGGCGAACGGCTCCAGATAGCGGAACACCATCGCCATCACCGGCCGCAGCGGATGCCACCAGCGCGGCTGGTGATAATCCACGAAAACGATCTTGCCGCCCGGCTCCACGGCCTCAAGCAGGTTGGAGACGATCGCCCGTCGCACCGGTGCAGGCACCTCGTGGAGCAGGAAGAAACAGCACACCGCGTCGAAGCCAACACCCAGCGGCTCGGTCAGATCGGCCACCTGAGCCCGCGCGTTGGGCCAGCCCAGCAGCTTGCGCCGGGTGTTGGCCACCTGGATCGGCGCGACGTCGACCACGTTGAGTTGGCCATCCGACCCGAGCCGACGGGCCATCCTCACCGAAAAATCACCATACACCGCCGCCGCCTGCAGCACCCGCTGACCCGGCGAAAACTCGGCGACAGCCGCATCCATCAGGCGCCCGGCATTACCCCAGAGAATGGTGGACACCACCACCGGCTGATCCAGCCATCGAACCGATCGTCGATCGAGATAGGCCCAGGTGTAGGTGTCGCGGAGGTAGGCGGGAACTGGCGAAGACGATGGATTGGGCATCAATCAGAAAAGTCGGACGACATCTGTCATCCGTCAGAAGCGCTCTGGGAGCAAACAGTGGAACGATACCAGCAACTCGGGGGGTGGGGTATCGGCGTCATCGAGTCACGACGGAGTCGGCTCCGTCGGCCTCGAAGATCGCGGTCTCGAGGCGTGCTACGGACTACTTTGTGAATCGCTGAAGCTGATCCATGCCCCGATTGTTCTGCTTCTGGATTTGCTCGGTCAGCTTGCGCTCCGGCGTGCCGGGATCCGGGGACCGAGATGACTCGATCCTCCGCTGCCGCGCCAGCATCTCCAACTCGGCGTCAGTGGGGATGGGAGATCCAGGGGGCTGGCAGGCGTAAGCCTTGGGGTATTCCTTGCAGAAGGGGCTGTTGAGGCGGCGGTCGACACTGCGCAGTGAGCGCACAGAATCCGACGTGCACGCGGGATGTTGGGATAATGCAGCAGTCTTGCAACTAAATGAATTTCCCGCTTTTTTTTTCGAATCCTATTCCTTCCATGCATCTATTTGACTCTATTACCTCGACAACACTCATCGAGGCATTCCAGTAAATGGAATGATAACCGCACTCTAGCATCGCCATCTGTACCTCAACAGTTGGGCACCTCGAATAACCCGAGGTTTTCAGTAAATCCCACTGCGCAACGATGATCGAGACCGAATCTGGTTCAATTCCTTCGGCAAATCATCGCCTTCTCCAGCGGTGCCGCCCCGTTTTTTCCTCGAATCGCCTCGGGCAGCGGCGATTCGGCCCATTTCGGGCGTCAGAAGGCCCTGATTCCGGCCTTCTGGAAGTAAACCAGCCGCTTCAGGTTGTAGCAGGCCGCCATCATCGTCAGCGCAAAGTTCGCCCGCGCCTGGCCGATGGTGCGAAGC
>NZ_SSXU01000036.1 GCF_009469605.1 Zoogloea sp. 1C4
CCGCCGGCACGACGGCGAGCCAGGCGCCAAAACCATCTGGCTGGGTCTCCAGGAGATCGCCGTCTTTGTAGAAGGCGCCCGCTATGCACGGCAGTTCGGGGAGGCGTGAGATGTGTGTAATGGGATGGGCTTGAGTACGGGGATATTCTGCTTAATGAGGGGCAGAGCATTGAGTTGGTTGGTCGGCCGGCCATATGGAGGAATGAGGTAGAAAACTGCTGCTTCCAAAATACGCTCGTGCGCTTCAAAGCAAATCGAAATCTGCTTGATCCCGAGTTCGTGCTTTCCGTCCTGTTGTTTTACTTCAGGTATGGAGTGCTTTCCCGAATCAGCAGCAAGACTTCCAACGTCGCGCATCTCGGAGCGTCGCGATTTGCAAAATTGCCATTGATCTGCCCGCCTCTCGACCTCCAGCGCCAGTTTGCCCAGCGCGTCGAAGCCATCCGCGCCCTCCAGACCCAGCAAGCCGCCGCCACCGCCAAGGCCCAGGCCAGCTTCGACGCCCTGCTGGCCCAGGCTTTCCCGGCCTGAGGCGGCGTCGCGGGCGTTGCCCGCACCCCCGATCCAGCCCTTAACTGAACCATTGATGCTTTTTGCAGCATCGATGCAGTTCCGAGCTCCGGCATTGCTGCAAAAAGCATCAATGGTCCAGTTCGGAACTGCGCCGATGCACTTGAAAGCTGCATCGGTGCTGCTATCAAGTGCATCGGTGCAGCTGATAACTGCGTTGCCGCAGCTAAAAGCAGCATCCGCGAAGTTCGGAACTGCATCGATGCAGTGATGTGGTCGGGTGCCCGTCCGGGGCGCGGCAAGGGCAAAAAAAAACGCGTGCCCGGGGCACGCGGTAAAGGGAAAGGGCTGGAGGGGCCCTTTCCGGGTCAACGGGGGCGGGCCTGCCGGGCCGAGGCCCGGTGGGGTTCAGGCGTCCGGCGTGGTGGGCTTGGCCCTGGGCTTGCGGGTGCGCACCGAGATCGCTTCCTTGAGGGCTTCGAGGGCGGCACCTTTGCCGGACACCTTGGCCAGGGCGTAGCCGTCGTAGGAGGCGCTGAGGACATCGCTGCCGAGGGCCATCTGGGTGTCTTCACCCTTGGAGAGCAGGGCACGCAGGCGCTGGATGCGCGGGCGCAGGGCATCGAAGGCAATCATGTCGCCCTGGGCTTCGGCAAGGTCGAAGGTGGAGGGGAGCATGGCCTTGCTCTGATCCAGCACGATGAGCGTCTGGCGGCAGAAGGCTTCGGATTTGTCCCCCATCTTGGGCAGCTTCTGGCGCTCGTCGGGGGTGAGCTCGATGAAGTTGGCGAAGAGCTTTTCGAGGGTGTCGAGGGCCGCGTCCATGGCGGTCACGTCGCTGGCGGAGAGATCGAGGGAGATGAGGTTCTGGCTCATGAGCTGTGCTTCCTGCATTGATCGGAGAGTCGCACCCATGCCGGGCGCAGGACGGGATTCTAGGCGAAAGAATGCGATGGTGATATATGCCATTAGGCATAGGCTGGGCGTTCAGTCCTCTTCGCCGCCCTGGATTGCTCAGGTGGGCTGTGCAATAGTCGGGCTCTCCTTCTTCTGTGGAGCACTCGCTCATGAATCGTTCCCAGTTTCTCGCTGATCCGGATGTGATCGCTTTCATTAACTGGCTTGCTCTTCGCTTACCTACCCTCCCCGTCAGACTTTCGGTCCCGTTTCACCCGCGCTACGTTCCCGTAAAGGGTGGGGTCAGTGCCAATCTGATTGGTGTTGATGCCGTGACTGCGGCATACATGTGGCGTGCGACAGGCATGACCAACGGCGACTGGCCCACAACGCAGACTCACTGTTCAGCGCTGGCCCAGATGATCCGAACCGCCGTGGTCAATGGCGATCCCGTTGCGACGTTGCAGTCCGCCTGGAAAATCATCGAGTGGGGTGGCGGAAACCAGAGCACGGGTGCTTTTGTTTTTCTGGATCGAATGCAGGCCCGCGTGGTTCCGTATCTTCGTACGACCGAAAGCGTGTTCAGGTTGGCAACAGCGGATACGGGCATGCTCGTGCCACCGGTAGAACAAATGAACGCCATGCTGACAAAGGTGCATGCTTTCCTTGCGACCGACGGGCTGCCGATCTACGACTCCCGTGTGGCGGCCGCGATCGCGACGCTGGTGGAAATGTGGCGCCGTGCAACGCTTCCGTCACACACGCTGCCTGCGACGCCTATTCCGGTGGCGCTGAACTTTCCGTCCCTCAGCAGTCGTGGTAAGCGGCGTCGGACTGTGGCGATCAAGTTCCACGATGCAGTGCTGCCAAAGCATCTTCAAGGCTATACGACCTCGACTGCTCGGGCATGGTCGTGCGCGAAGATTCGGCTCGGTTGGTTGATGGAAGCCTTGCTTTGCAAGCAATCTGCCGTGTATGCCTCTGTTGGAGCCTTGTCTGACAGGATGCGCGCCCTCGAAGCGGCGCTCTTCATGATCGGATACGACGTGACCTGCCTATAGACAGACTTTCGTGAGGTGCTGGAAGTGCAGTCCCTCGGTTTTCCACAATAGGGCCGCCCCCAATGTGGACGTTCACAATTTTCCGCTTCTCCCCGTGCGGCGAAGATGCCGGCATGGAATCAATCGCCGGAGGAGAGGTCGTCATGGAACAACAGAAAAAGCAGCCGTTCTACAAGATCCTGTACGTACAGGTGCTGTTCGCCATCGTGTGTGGCGTGATGCTGGGTTATTTCGAGCCCAAGCTGGGGGTGGATCTGAAGCCCCTGGGTGACGGCTTCATCAAGCTGGTCAAGATGATCATCGCGCCGGTGATCTTCTGCACCGTGGTGCACGGCATCGCCGGCATGCAGGACATGAAGAAGGTCGGCCGCGTGGGCGGCAAGGCGCTGCTGTACTTCGAAGTCGTCTCGACCCTGGCCCTGGCGATCGGCCTGGTGGTGGCCAACGTGGCCCAGCCGGGCGCGGGCTTCAACGCCGACGTGACCACCCTCGACACCAAGGCCATCGGCGACTTCACCGCCAAGGCCAAGGCGCAGACCACCACCGAGTTCATCCTCAACATCATCCCGGCCACCTTCGTGGATGCCTTCGCCAAGGGCGACATCCTGCAGGTGCTGCTGCTGGCCATCCTGTTCGGCTTCTCGCTGGCCGCGATGGGCGACAAGGGCAAGCCGGTGTTCGACTTCGTGGAGCAGATCTCCCACGTGATGTTCGGCATCGTGAACACCGTGATGAAGCTCGCTCCGGTGGGCGCCTTCGGCGCGATGGCCTTCACCATCGGCAAGTACGGCGTGGCCTCGCTGGTGCCGATGGCCAAGCTGATGGGCGCGTTCTACCTCACCTGCGGCCTGTTCGTGGTGCTGGTGCTGGGCGCCATCGCCCGCTACACCGGCTTCTCGATCTTCAAGTTCATCCGCTACATCCGTGAAGAGCTGCTGATCGTGCTGGGCACCTCGTCCTCCGAATCCGCCCTGCCGCGCCTGATGCACAAGCTCGAGAAGCTGGGCTGCGCCCGCTCGGTGGTGGGCCTGGTGGTGCCCACCGGTTATTCCTTCAACCTGGACGGCACCAACATCTACATGACGATGGCCGCCCTGTTCATCGCCCAGGCCACCAACACCGAGCTGACCCTGACCCAGGAGCTCACCATCTTGGTGGTGGCGATGCTGACCTCGAAAGGTGCCAGCGGCATCACCGGCGCCGGCTTCATCACCCTGGCCTCGACCCTGGCGGTGGTCCCGACCATCCCGGTGGCCGGCATGGCGCTGATCCTCGGCATCGACCGTTTCATGAGCGAAGCCCGTGCCCTGACCAACTTCATCGGCAACGCGGTGGCCACCGTGGTGGTGTCGCGCTCCGAGAACGAGCTGGACATGGACACGATGCACCGCACCCTCAACGGCGGCCTGCCGGAAACCCATGCCGAGCCGGTGATGGTTGCGCCGGCGGTTGCAGCATCCCGATAAGCATTTCCGGCACTTTTCGTGTAAAACCGGCCCGGCGTATGCCCGGCCGGTTTTTTAACGTCCGAGCGTGACGCATTTGGTATTCCAAGGGCGCGCATACCCTTGGCGGTCTGGCCCGTTTAATGCGAGCCTTCCGCCTGTGGAAAATTTAACAGTTTCTTGCCAGGCCCTGCCTCCGATCCGCCCCGACCCATTTCGGCATGATTCGTGACTTGAAGGCCGCGGCCCTAGACGGGCTGCGTTTCCTGCCCCTGTTCCTGGGATTCATCGGCCTCTACTACGTCCTCGACAAGGTGAGCTTCGGCCATCCGTTGTTCGGGCCGAGCATCACACCGTGGAACCCGGCGCCGGCCCTTGGGCTGGTGATGGTGATGCGCTTCGGCCGGATGGCCTGGGCGCCGCTGGCGATCGCCGTGCTGCTGGCCGAGATCGGCGTGCACGGCCAGCTCGTGTCGATCTGGGTTCACGTGGTGCCGGGACTGGTGCTGGCGACGGGCTACGCCCTGCTGGGCGAGGTGCTGGCCCGTCGGCTCCCCCGCGATGCGCTGCTGGACGACCGCCGCACCCTGGTGGCGTGGCTGCTGCGGGTGGGCATCGGTTCGCTGCTCATCAGCCTGGCCTATCTGCTCTCGCTGCGGGCGGCCGGGCTGCTCGCCCCCGCCGGCTGGTGGCCGGGGCTCAAGCATTTCTGGGTGGGTGATGGAGTGGGCATCGCGGTGATGATGCCGCTGCTGCTGTGGCTCACCAGCAAGCGCGGCCGTCGGCGCCTGCAGCGCACGGTGCTCAACCGCGAAAGCATCGGCTACGTGCTGCTCGGCGTGGCCACCCTGTGGCTGGCCTTCGGGGTGGGCGGGCACAGCGGCTTCAAGCTGTTCTACCTGCTCTTCCTGCCCATCGTGTGGGCGGCGGGCCGGCAGGGCATGGCCGGTGCCATCGTGTGCGCGGCGGTGCTGCAGATCGGGGTGATCGTGGCGATGCGGGTGCTTCAGTACAGCGCCGTCACGGTGGCCGAGCTGCAGATCCTCGCGATGGCGATGGCGGTGGTCGGCTTCTTCGTGGGGGCGGTGGTCAATGAGCAGCGCCGCACCACCCAGGATCTGCGCCACAGCCTGCGCCTGGCCGCGGCGGGCGAGATGGCCGGCGCCCTGGCCCACGAACTGCATCACCCCCTCACCGCCCTCTCCGCTTACGCTGGGGCCTGCGAACAGCTGATCGAACGGGGCGAGACCGGCGAGCAGTTGCACGCGGCCGTGCGTTGCGTGCAGCGCGAATCGGCCAAGGCTGGCGACGTGGTGCGCCGGCTGCAGGATTTCTTCCGCACCGGCGATCCCCAGCCGGAAGTGCTGGGCCTGGCGTCGCTGGTCGAGGCCGCCGTTGCCCCCTACCGGCTGCGTGCCGAGCAGGCCGGCATCCGCCTGCGGGTGGCGCCGATGCCCGACGTGAGCCTGATGGTCGATCGCCTGCAGATGGAAGTGGTGCTGCGCAGCCTGCTCGCCAACGCCTTCGATTCGGTGGCCGACAGCCCGCGCCAGCCGCGGCGGATCTGGATCGCCGCCTGGAAGGATGGCAGCGAGCAGATCTGCCTGAGGGTGGAGGATTCCGGCTCCGGCCTCACCTCCGAGCGCGCCACCAACCTGTTCGACCCGCTGGACGGTGGAAGCAGCGTGGGCCGCGGCTTCGGGCTCGCCATCAGCCGGGCCATCGTCGCCACCCACGGCGGCCGCCTGTGGGGCGAGGTGGCCAACCACGGCATCTTCAAGATCGAGCTGCCGGTGCTGCCCGGCGACACCGCGCCGCCCTCCACCAAGCCGGTCTTCAACGAGAGCGACATCTAGCCCCGGCGGGGCTTTCCGCGTTGAACCCGCCCCGCGCCAGTTGCATACTGGCCGGGTGAGCACTTGCGGAGGATGCAGCCATGGTTCAGCGCAGCCCCGGCCGGCGGCCGGAAGACGACGAAGTCGAGGACATCCCGCCCTTCGAAGGCCTGGTGCGCTACGAGCGCCACGTGCCGATTCATCAGGTTTCCTACTACCTGTGCGGCGAGATCCATGAGCCGCAGCACTACACCGAGCTGTTCTACACCCTGCGCACGGCGGCCCAGACCGATCTGATCTACCTGCACATCAACTCGCCCGGCGGCGATTTCAACACCGGCCTGCAGATCATCAACAACATGCTGGCCTCCGAGGCCCACGTGATCACGGTGCTGGAGGCGCGGGCCTATTCGATGGCGGCCTTCATCTTCCTGTCGGGCGACGAGCTGATCGTCCACGACAACTGCCAGCTGATGTTCCACACCTATTCGAGCAGCTTCGCCGGAAAGGGCAGCGAGCAGGCGGCCGAGGTGCATGCGCTGGGGAGCTGGTTCGAGAAGGTCACTACCCGGCTGTGCACGCCCTTCCTGAGTGCGACCGACATCGCCCACATCCTGCAGGGCAGCGATCTGTGGATGGATTCCGACGAGATCCGCCGCCGGCTGGGGCGCATCAAGGCCAACAAGCCCCGGGCCACGCCCCGCAAACCGGCGGCGCGCAAGAAGGCCGATCCGGTCGATTAGGGGCGGATTGGCAGCGCCGACACGATGTCGGCGGCGAGGGCATCCACCAGCCGTCCGTGGGCCGCGGCGAGGCCGTCCCAGCTGGGCTCGCGGACGGTTTCGGTGGCCGCGAAGCGCCGGCTCGCCACGTCGCGCCCGCCCTTGCGCAGCGTCCACACGGCCTCTAGCGTGACCCGCTCGAAGCCGTCGGCGTCAAAGCGCAGCACGTCGATGGGCAGGGTCAGGTCGGGGTCGGCGATGCTCGCCTGGGGCCACGCCACGGCGCGTACGTAGGCGCTGTGGCGGGCCACCTCGACGGCCACCCGGCGGGCGATCTCGGTCTTGAGGGGCGCGGCCCAGCGGTGCTCGTCCGACACCTCGGCGCGGGCGCCGCCCTGCTGGCGGACGATGTGCAGGCGGTCGATGGCAGCGGGCACGCCCACCGGGCCCACCACCAGGCTGGCGCCGGTGGCCGACGGCGCGATGGCCGGGGCCGGCGGCAGGGGGCCGAGGGTGTAGTGGCGGATCGGCGGGGTGCTGCTGCAGGCGGCGAGCCCGGCGCACAGCAGGGCGATGGCGAGGAGGCGGTTCATCGTGGCGGTCATTCCTGGCGGGTGGCGGTGCCGCAGGCGGCGATCCAGCGGGCGTCGGTGTCCATCTGGATGTCGCCCTGGGCCGAGTGCATGTTCACGCGGGTGCTCATGCGCTCGGGGCCGTCGAGGGTGGTTTCGAAGTCGGCGCTGCCCTTGGGCTGGCTGCAGTTGAGGCGGCCGCGCACCTGGTTGCCGCTTTTGGTGATGCTGGCGAGGGTGCAGTTGCCGTCGGTGCGGCCGGCATAGACGCTGTCCTGGCGGGCCTGCTCGGGCGTGATGCAGCTGCGCACCGCGCCGTCGCTGCCCAGCTGCACGCCCTGGGCGGCGAGCTGCTGGCGCAGTTGGCGCTGGACGTCGGGCGGCAGGTTGGCGAGCTGCTGACGGAGCTTCTCGGACAGATCCGGCGCGCCGCCGAGGCTGACCCGCGTGGAGCGGAATTCCCACAGGCCCGGGCGGATGTCCGCGGCCTGGGCGCTTCCGGCGGCGGCAAGCAGGATCAGGGCAAGGCGAAGGCGGGTCATGGTTTTTCCTCGGGTTTGCCGCGCAGCAGGGCTTCGGGGTGGCGGTCCAGGGTGTCGGCCAGGTGGCGCAGGGCCTGGGCGGCGCGGGCGAGCTCCTGCAGGCTGGCGCGCATGTCCTGCTGCAGCGGGGCGTCGGTGGCCAGCAGCTTGCGGGCGTCGGCGATGGCGGCGCGGGTCTCGGTGATCGCGCTGCGGGCTTCGACGACGGTCTCGCGCACGTCGCCGCTGGTCAGCCCGTCGAGGCGCCTGACCAGCTGTTCGGCCTCGTCGATGGTGCGGCCGAGGCCGGCGATGGCCTTGCTGGTGTCGCGGCCGATCGTGTCGAGGGGCAGCTTGTCGATCCGCGCGACGATGCGCAGCAGGGTGCTCTGGAGCTCGTCGAGGCTGCCGCGCTGGGTGGGGATCAGCGGCGGGTCGCGGTTCCAGTCCACCTTGACCGGCTGTGCGGTGGGGAAGAAATCCAGCGCCACGTAAAGCTGGCCGGTGACCAGGTTGCCGTTGCGCAGCTGGCCGCGCAGGCCCTTGACGACGAGCTGGTCGACGAAGGCGCGGAAATCCTTGTCATGGTAATCCTTGCCGAAGAAGGTGATCTTGGCGTCCTTGTGGCGGGCGCGCATGCGGCCGGGGTAGATCTTCACATCCACCAGCAGGCCCAGGTCGGCGGTGCGGGGGTGGAAGTCGGGGCTGATGGCGGTCACCTCGCCCACCTGGATGCCGCGGAAATCCACCGGCGCGCCCACCGACAGGCCGCGCACGGATTCGTCGAAGCGCAGGGTGTAGTTGAGCACCACGGCGTTGGCCTGCTTGAGGGCCTCGGCCCGGCTGGCGAACAGGGTGAAGGCGTGGTTGGCGGGGGCGGGCTCGGCGCTGCCGTCTTCCGGGGTCTGGAAGGCCACGCCGCCGGCGAGGATGGCGCCCATGGATTCGGTGTTCACCTGGATGCCGTCGGCGCCGATCTTCACGTCCACCCCGCCGGCGTTCCAGAAGCGGCTGTTGGTGGTCACAAAGCGGTCGTAGGGGGCCTTGATGAAGATCTGCACGTCCAGCCGCTTGCCGGCTTCGTCGAGCTTGAAGCCGGTGACCTGGCCGGCCTCGATGCGCCGGAAGTAGATCGGCGTGCCGGCGCTGAGGGAGCCGAGGGTTTCGGCCTGCAGCACGAAGGATTTGCCGGGCACGTCGAAATTGACCGCCGGCGGGGTGTCGAGACCCTGGAAGTGGCGCCGGTCTTCGGTGGATTTGCCCACGTCGAGGCCCACGTAGGCGCCCGACAGCAGGGTGCCGAGGCCCGACACCGAGCTGCCCGACACCTGGGCGCTGACCACCCAGAAGCGCGTGTCGTCCACCAGCAGGCGGGCGGCCTCGCGGGCCAGGCGGGCGGTGGCGACCACGCCGGCACCGTCTTCGGCGAGGGCCACCCCGGTGATCTGGCCGACGTCCACATCCTTGTACTTGATGCGCGTCTTGCCGGGTTCGAGGCCGGCGCCGGTCTTGAAGGTGATGGTGATCTGCGGGCCCTGCTCGTAGTAGCTGCGGGCCGCCAGGAACAGCCCGATCGCGAGCGCCACCAGCGGGATGATCCACACCAGCGGGATGCGGAAGCGGCGCGGCGTGTCGACGGTGGCCTGGGGGAGCGCGGCGGGATCAGTCATGGCGGTGGTCGTCGGAAGGGGCGGGCCCGGCGATCGGGTCCCAGATCAGGCGGGGGTCGAAGCTCATTGCTGCGAACATGGTCAGCACCACCACCGCGCCGAAGGCGACGGCGGCCGGGCCGGCCTGGATGGTGGCGAGCCCCTGGAACTGCACCAGGGCGACGAGCAGGGTGATGACGTAGATGTCCAGCATCGACCAGCGGCCGACGAACTCGACCATCCGGTACAGCCGGGTGCGCTGGATCAGGCGCAGGCGCGAGTGGCGCTGCACGCTGGCGGCGAGGTAGATCAGGGCGATGATCTTGAGCAGCGGCACCATCACGCTGGCGAAGAACACCACCGCCGCCAGCGGCCACGAGCCGGACTGCCAGAGAAAGATCACCCCGCTCATGATGGTGTCTTCCTGGCTGCCGAGCAGCGAGGCGGTGGTCATCATCGGCAGCAGGTTGGCCGGCACGTAGAGGATCGCCGCGGCGAGGGTGAGCGCCCAGGTGGTGGCGAGGCTGGCGGGCTTGCGCATGTGCAGCGGCGCCCGGCAGCGCGGGCAGCGCACCAGCCCGTGGCCGGCGCCGGCGCGGGACAGCTGGCCACACACGTGGCAGTTGAGGAGGCCGGCCTCGCGGGCGGTGAGCTGGCGCGTCACGGGGCGGGCTCCGCCACAGGCGTCTGCCACACCAGGCGCGTATCGAAGGCCCGGGCGGCGAAGGTGAGGACGACGATCAGCGCCGCCATCGCCCAGAAGGCGGTGCCGAGGATCACCGTGGCCAGGTGCGACAGCTTGACCAGCGACACCAGCATGCCGAGCAGGAAGACCTCGACCATCCCCCACGGCTTGACCGAGCGCACCAGCCGGAAGAAGGGCGCCAGCCGCGGCGACACCCGCCCGAGGCGCAGGGGCACCAGCACGATCAGGATCATCGCCAGCTCGAGGAGCGGAAACAGCAGCGTGGTGACGCCCACCAGCGCCGCCACCGGCGCCATGCCGTCCTGCCACAGGATGTGCAGCGCGCTGGCGAGGGTGACTTGCACCTGGCGGCCCTGCATCTCGAGGCCCACCAGCGGGTAGATGTTGGCGAGGACGTAGAGCACCGCGGCGGTGCAGGTCAGGGCCAGGGTGCGGTCGAGGCTGTCCGGCGGGTTGCGCGCCAGGAAGGCCCCGCAGCGGGCGCAGCGGGCCGTCTCGCCCGGGGCGAGGCGGGGCTCGGTCTGCAGCAGATCGCATTCGTGGCAGGCGATCAGCGTGGCCGGGAGCGACAGGTGAGCGTCGGGCGCAGGCATGGCGGGGCGGGGCCGGACAAAATGACGACCAATTGTGCGGTGCGCCACCCCGCTAGGCAAGAGCTTGGCCGAAAAACGAAAAGGGCCGGCATGGCCGACCCTGACGCTGCGCCCGGGGGCAAGCCCCTGCAGGGCAGGCTAGTTGGTGGATCCCGGCGCCGGGCCGCTGAGGGCCGGGCCGGTCAGGCTCGGTCCCGGCGGCAGGCCGGAGGCGTCGGACGGCGCCGGCACCCGCTCGGCGGGCAGGGCGTCGTCCCGGCGCGGGGCGACCGCATCCGCCGGCGGCTGGGGCAGGTTGTCCGGTGCGCTGCTGGATGTCTGGTTGGTGGCGGGCCCGTCGCTGCCACCCGCCGGCGACAGCCGCACCACGATCGGCGCGTTGCTGCCCCGCCAGCGCAGCACGGCCCGGTCGGGCAGCACCCGCTCGACGCGGATGTCCTCGCCGAAGGACGAACCTTCGGCCACCAGCACCGGCCGCTTGCCGGCCTCGGCCAGCAGCGCCACCGGCGGCGCCGAGCCGCTGCCGGCGATCACGCCCTGCAGGGTCAGGTGGGGCATCGTCGGGGCCGCGCCGGGCAGCTGGGGCAGCGAGGCCGAGGCCGGGGGCAGGTTGTGGGATGCCACCGGCAGCAGCCCGGCATCCTCGGCGGCCCACAGGCCCAGCACCACCGCCAGCCCTGCGAACACCACAATGCGCTGGATGTGGTCGTAATCGAACCACTTCATTCCGATCTCTCCATCCGGGCAAGGCACGCCCGTGCCCGTTTCCTGACGGACCCACCGAGACACGCTAAGCCGCATGAGTTGTTTTTGCATGGCCGTACCGTATCACCGGGTCGAGCCTATCCTGCTGTCGCGTCACGTGTTTTTACCGTTTTTACGTGATTTAGAGTTTCGTCGGGGCAAGGTGTGGCGCGCATCACGCCAGCAACGGGGCATCCGGCCAGAAAATGGACGGGTGCCCACTTTCTGCATTGCATGCGGAGCCCCGACATGACCTCCAAGCCTTTCTTTACCGTGCGCGTGACGGCCGCGATCCTGCTCATCCTGCTGGCGGTGCCCAGCGGCCTGTGGGCGGCCGACGATCATTCCCACCACATGCACAGCCTGCACGCGGTCTCGTCGGTGAGCCGCAGCGAGGCCAGCTACACCATGCCGGCGGTCAGCCTGCGCAACCAGGACGGGGTGAGCGCGGCCTTTCCGGCGCTGGTGGATGACGGCCGGCCGGTGCTGCTCAACTTCATCTACACCAGCTGCACGGCGATCTGCCCGCCGATGACGCGGATCTTTGCCGAGGTGCGCGAAGGCCTCGGCGCCGACCGCGCCCGGGTGCGCATGGTGTCGGTGTCCATCGACCCCGAGCAGGACACGCCGGCCCGCCTCAAGGCCTACGCCCGCCAGTACGGCGCCGGGGTGGGCACCGACTGGCTGTTCCTCACCGGCAGCGACGCCGCCAGCAGCGCCGTGCAGAAGGCCTTCAACGCCTATCGGCCCGACAAGATGGGCCACACGCCGGTGAGCTTCCTGCGCCGCGCGCCGGGCCAGCCGTGGGTGCGCCTCGACGGCATGGCCCAGGCCGACCGGATCCTGGCCGAACTGCGCCCGATGCTCGCGAAGTGAGCGCCTCCGCCTTGCGGGCCCTGGCCGTCGCCGCCGCTGCGCTCGCCGCGGGCAGCGCGCTCGCCGATACCAACCTGGTTGCCGAGGGCCGTCGGCTGTATCTCGACGGCCAGCGCGCCGACGGCACGCCGATCGAGGGCCGTCGCCCCGGCGGGCCGCTGCTCGCCGGGCGCGACCTGGCCTGCGTGCAGTGTCACCGCCCGAGCGGGATGGGCACGGTGGAGGGCGTGACGCTGGTGCCGCCGCTGGCCGGCGACATCCTGTTCACCCCGGGACGCCCGCCCGCCGGCCACCAGCCGCGCCGGGCGCCGGGCATGGCGCTGGAGGATCACGCCTTCCGCACCCGTCCGGCCTACGACATGGCCAGCCTGGCGCGGGCGATGCGCGACGGCGTGGGCGCCGGCGGCGCCACCTTCGACCTGCCGATGCCGCGCTACCGGCTTTCCGACCGGGAGATCGCCGCGCTGGCCGCCTACCTGCGCCAGCTCGGCGCCACCCCGCCGCCGGGGCTGGAGCCGGGCGTGGTGCACCTCGCCACCGTCGTCGCGCCCGACGTACCCGAGCGCCAGCAGCAGGCGATGCTCGACGTGCTGGGGCGCTGCATCGCCAGCCACAGCCCGGCCGAAGGCAGCGGCCGTCGCGCCTGGAAGCTGCAGACCTGGCGCCTCAGCGGGCCGGCCAGCGGCTGGCGCCGGCAGCTCGCCGAGCACCAGCGCCGCACGCCGGCCTTTGCGATGGTCGGCGGGATTGGCCGCGACTGGGCGCCGGTGCATGACTTCTGCGAAGCCGAGGGCATGCCCTGCCTATTCCCCAACACCGACGCGCCGGGCGCTGCGCCGGCGTCGTCGATCTACCTGTGGCCGGGCGTGGCGCTGGAAGGCCGGCTGGCGGCCCGCCATCTGCTCGACCAGCCCGCGCCGCCCAGGCGGCTGGTGCAGGTGTTCGCCCCGGGCGACATTGGCCGGCAGGCCGCCGACGCGGCGTTCGGCGCCTTTGCCGCCGAGCGCAAAGGCGCGCGCCGGCTCGACGTGGCGCCCGGCGCGCCGCTGCCTGCGCTCACCCGGGACGACGCGCTGCTGCTGTGGCTGACACCGGCCCAGCTCAAGGTCTTCGCCGGGCATCCGCCGAAGCTGCCGGCGGGCATCCCCGTGCTGGTGTCGGCGACCATCGGCGAGCTGGACAGGGTGTCCGACCCCGGCGCGATTCGTACCATTTTCAGCAACAATCTGCGGGTGATTTATCCGTTTGATGAACCGAATCAGCGCCTGGCGCGGATGGTCTTCAACCTGGGCGGATGGATGAGCGGCCAGGGGCTGGCCCTCGCCCGGGAGACCGAGCGCACCCAGGGCAACACCTGGTCGGCCTGCCTCGTCACCGCCCGGGCGCTGTACACCCTGCCCAATCCGGCTTCCCGCGCGGCGCTGATCGAGCGGGTGGAGGACGCCTACGCCGGCGCGGTGAGCACCGCCTTCCCGCGCTTCACCCTCGGCCCGGGCCAGCACTACGGCTCGAAGGGCGGCTACCTGATGAAGGTGGGCACCGACGGCAAGCTGGTGCCGGACGGGGACTGGATGGTGCCCTGAACCTCAGCCCGCGACGAAATCCAGCACGTCGCGGACGAAGCGTTCCTTCTCCCACAGGTGCGGGGCGTGGTCCACGTCCGGGTAGATGTGCAGGCGCGCGTCGGGAATGTGATCGCGCACGTAGGCGGCGGTGGCGGCCGAGTAGAAGTTGCTCGCGCCGCCATACACCAGCAGCGCCGGCACGCTGATGGCGGGCAGCACGTCCCGGTAATCGGCGGCGGTGAGGCTCTTCCAGCAGTCGATCAGCGCGCGGGCGTCGAAGCTCGCCAGGCGCTGGCGGGCCGACTGGATGCCGGGGCCGTTCTCTTCGTAGAGCTGGCGCGCCCGGGCGTTGTGGCCGTAGGCGACGAGGCGCAGCACGGCTTCGGCGAAGTCGGTTTCCAGGTCGTCGATGAAGGCGGCGTTGCGCGCCGCGTCGAAATCCCCGCAGATGCCGTTGGGCCAGTCGGCGTCGGTGACGAGCTTGGGTGACTGGTCGATGAAGATCAGCTTCGCCAGCCGGCTGTCGCCGAAATCCCGCAGGTATTGCCACAGGGTGAGCGCGCCCATCGAATGCCCGGCGACGACCACCTGATCGAGCTGGTGGTGGTCGAGGAGGTTCTGCAGATCCCGCGCCATGCGCGCTACAGTGGGCACGTTGGCGGTTTCCAGGTGGTGGCCGCCGTGGCCGCGGGCGTCCCAGCGGAACACCCGGTGGGCGGGCTCGAAGGCGGCGAGGAAGGGGTTCCAGTCCCGGTGGGATGACGTCCAGCCGTGGAGCAGCACCATCGGCGGGCCTTCGCCGGAAATCTTCACGTGGATCTTTTCGCCGTCGTCGGCCAGGAAGTGGGTCATCGCTGTCTCTCTTTGCATGGGGGCGACGGGCCGGCGGATCGCCACGAAAAAAAGCCGCCCGGCCCTAGGGGCGGACGGCGACGGGCGGCGGACCGGGCGCGGCGTCGGTGGGCGGATTCTGCCCGATTTTTTCCAACGCTTCCGCACCCTCGCCGGAGCGGGGCTGCTCCGGCCGGTCCGGTCGCTCAGGCGACGACGAAGCGCCGCATCATCTCGTGGTCTTCGTGGGACAGGATGTGGCAGTGCCACACGTACTCGCCCGGTCGGGTAAAGGTGGCGACGATGCGCGTCACCTGGCCCGGGTAGGCCAGCACGGTGTCCTTGCGGCCCTGCTCGTTGGGCAGCGCCGGGGCGCGAGCGCCGGAGAGGGCGATCCGGGTGAGATAGCCGCCGGTGGCCCCGAAACCCATGGGCTTGGGCACCAGGGTGCCGGTGAAGCCCTGCCGGTCGAGGACGCGGAAGTTGGTGAGGTGCAGGTGGATCGGGTGGGCGTCCACCGTGGTGTTGTAGATCTCCCAGATCTCGGTGCTGCCCACCGCGATGGTCTCGGTGACCGGATCGGTGTACAGGAAGGTGCCGAAGCCGGTGCCGGCCGGGTTGCCGGCAGCCGGATTGACGGTGCCGAGCATGGTCTGCAGGCGGCCGTAGGCGTCGGTACCTTCAAAGAGCATCAGCTTGCGCACCTTGACGCCGGTGGTGACGGGCGCGGGCAGCGGGCCGTGCACCGGGCGCAGGTTGGAGGGGATCGAGGCGCCGGTGAGCAGCGAGAGGCTCCACCCGAAGAAGCCCAGCGGCTTGGTGACGCTGAAGGCCATCACCCGGTCGGTGGTGCCGGCCACCGGCGGAAGGCCGTTGGGGAAGGGCGTGTTGGCGCTGTTCTTGACGATGACCTTGCCGTGCCACCACCAGATGACCCGCGAGAAATCCACCAGCACGTCGGCCCGTTCGCCCGGGGCGAGGGTGAGGCTGGTGAGGGGCACCGGGGCGTTCATCAGGCCCAGGTCGGTGCCGATCTGCCAGAAGGTGAGCCGGGTGTTGGCAAAGTTCTCGAGCACGAAGCTGAGGGTGAACACGCGGGAATCGGAGCCGTTGAGCAGGCGCAGGCGATAGAGGCGCGGTTCGCAGTCGAAGCGCGGCCAGGGCACGCCGTTGGCGACCACCACGTCGCCGAAGAACTCCGGCAGGTGGGTGGGATTGGGCGCCGAGGGGTTGGCCGGGTCGGTGGCCGGGTAGTTGAGTGCGCCGGTGTTCTTGAACTGGCGGTCCTGGATGCAGATCGGCAGCTCGTAGGGGTAGGCCGGCAGCTGGCCGCACTGGACGAGGTAGTCCTCGTTCTTGTCGCGGATGAAGTAGTTGCCGGCGAGGCCCATGTACACGTTGAGACGGGTCACGCCCAGCGCGTGGTCGTGGTACCAGAGGTGGCCGGCTTCCTGGCTGTTGTCGAAGGTGTAGCTGGCGCTGAACAGGCGGCCCCGGTAGTCGGGCATGCCGTCCTTGTTCACGTCGGGGGTGGACCAGGCGTCGGGCAGGCCATCGGAGAGCGTGCCCTGGTCACCGCCGTGGCGGTGGGCGACCAGGGGCACCGGGGCGCGTCCGCCCAGGTTGCCGGGGTTGGCCCAGTCGATGGTGGTGTCCACCGGCAGGCGGTGAGGCAGCGGGCCGGCGCTGTTCATCAGCTCGTTCACGTAGCGCACGGTGACCGGCACGTTCTGGCGCAGGTTGAAGGTGCGGCCGGGGTAGCTCGGTGCCTGGGTGGTGGAGCCGTAGCCCCACAGGGTGGTGGTGACGGCCTTGCCCGTGGACGGATTGACGAGGCCCAGGTTGGCCTGGAATTCCTTGATCTTGAGGGTGTAGCTGGTGCCCCCGGCGACATCCGGCGCGAACTGGTTGGCCGGGTCGAGCGGGTTGGGCATCGCCGCGGTGAACTGCTTGCTGCGGAGGGACGACAGCAGCGTCGCCGCGGTCTGGGCAAAGCTGAACGGCGAGACGAGCGACGCGAGCAAGCCCGCCCCACCCGCCTTGAGGAACGTACGGCGTCTTTCCATGGTGAAATCCCCTTGCGTTTTGCAGGCCCGTCGGCCTGAACTCCTGGGAGGCTTCGGCGGGCGTCAGGGCTATTCCCTGTGAAACGAGTATCTCGCCAAATTCGATTTACAGATGTCAAAAACATCAGAAACTCATTTGATGAAATGATTGCTTACAAATTCCGGGGGTTTCTTGTGCTTTCAGGCAACGGCGGGCGGGTTTTTGCCCGAAATGGGCGCCGGCAGGAGATCTTCGGCGCCAGGGTGAGGCGGCGCAGGGGTGCCAGGGCGCCGATGCTTGTTGTGGGCAGCGCGCTAGATGTGAAGTTTCAATAGGTTGTTTCGGGTGTTCACCCGGGGAGATTCTGAGAGACTGGAAATCGCCAAACCCCCAGTCACCTCGAGAGCCTGCGCCGGATGAACACCCATAAGAATGCCCGATTGACCTACCTTCGTCGCCTGGAAATGGTTCAGGAGATCACCGAACGCGGCCTTTCTGCCTCGCAGGCGGGCGCCGCGCATGGCGTGAGTGCCGTGACGGCCCGCAAGTGGCTCGGGCGCTATCTGGCCGCGGGCGCTGTGGGCCTGTGCGACAAGTCCTCGCGCCCGGCTTGCTCGCCGCGCGCCATCGCTCCGGCCACCGCGCTGGCGATCGTGGAGCTGCGCCGCCAGCTCTTCCTTCAGGCCCGCATCGCCGCCTACATGGGCGTCTCGAAGGCCACGGTCAGCCGGGTGCTGCGACGGGCCGGGCTCTCGAGGCTGGGCGACCTGCAACCGCAGGAACCCGTCCAGCGCTACGAGCGCGAGACGCCCGGCGAGCTGCTGCACATCGACATCAAGAAGCTTGGCCGCTTCGAGCGGACCGGCCATC
>NZ_SSXU01000037.1 GCF_009469605.1 Zoogloea sp. 1C4
TTGCCCAAGGTCGCCCTGGTCGCTTGCATGCGCAAGTTGCTCACCACGCTCAACGCCATGGTGCGCACTGCAAAACCTTGGGACAAGTCGCTTCATTGCGCTTGACTTCGAAGACGGTTACTCAGTCGCTGTGGCAGCTCGCGCCGCATCCTGGCGCGAGCGTCGAGCAGTGTCTCCAGGGAGCAGTCCACTTCGGTCATGCCGACAAAGGCCCGCTCGTACTCGCCGGCGATGTCCTTGTCGTTGCCGAACAGCACTTCGTGGGGCGGCCGGTTGTGGCCCGCCAGATAGATCACGAAGCACTCGACCATGCCGTCGCTGATGCCGCCCGACTCAAAGAGCTGCCACACGTCGAACAGGTCGCGGGGGTGCTGCCGATCCAGCGCGGCCACCAGCTTGCTGGCGTACAGCTCGTCCGGTGCCAGAACCGGCAGCTCGAACTCGACGCCGAACAGATCGCTGGTCCTGGCGCTCAGCGGCCGCCGCTCGACGGGCAGCACGCTGCCTCGGAACACGACGTTGACCTCGATCTTCACCTGGTGGGCGTCGTTCTCGACGATCAGCTTGGTGTCCCCCAGGTCCTTGGCGCGAACCAGGCGTGTCTGCACGCCCAGCGGTACAACACGCGTGGCGATGGCGGCCAGCTCCTGGTTGATGGCTTGCAGCGCTTCGTCGCGCGGCGTCTGCCACGGGAGGTACACCACGTCGATGTCCACCGACAGGCGCGGCATGTCCCGCACGAAGAGGTTGATGGCCGTGCCGCCCTTCATGGCGAAGATGTCGTTGGCGAACACGTCGGGCGCGACGGCCAGCAGCAGGCGAACGGTGTCCGCGTAGGTCTTATCCATGAGGTCTCAGGCTCAGCAAGGTGCCGTCATCGAGCCGGCTCATCCAGCGCGTGTTGCTGCCGGTGCGAACCGGGTACTGTTCCAGCAGGGCATCGACATCCACGAGGCTGGTCTCGCGCGCCCAGGTCAGGAACAGGCGCACGGCCTTCACGCTGGCGCAGCAGGACAGCAGTTGCCCGAGCAAGTCCTTGCGGGGGGAACGCAGTCCATCGAAGAGGTTGCGGGCCTCTTCGAGGCTCTGCTTGACGCCGGCTTCGTACAGCAGCTCCAGCACGGCACGCTCGGGGGCTGCCACCCGCAGATCCTCGGGCAGGCCAGGCGGCGTGGTCAGGGTCTTGCCGGCCAGCGCCGTGTCCGGCCAGTCGAACAGGCGGGCGTGGACATAGCGGGCCGGAAAGCGCGAAGTGAACCAGGCCGGCAACGCGAAGCGACCGTCGCCCCACAGCACCAGCGTCTCCCGGCTACCCAGGTTGTGCCGCACACCCTGCAGGGCCAGGGCGCTCTTGCCGCCGACGTGCAGGTCGGGCACGCGCTGTTGCAGGAACTTCAGCGCGCCGTAGACCCCGAACTCATCGTTCGGGAAGGCATAGACGCCATGGGCCAGGCGCACGAGCCACCCGCCGTCGGCATAGTGGGCGGCGAGCTGGGGCGACACCCCGAACTGGCTCAGGGTGGCAAGGTCGAACGGCGCCCCACGGGAGAGTCCCGCCTGCAGTCGCTTGATTACCTGGCGCCGAGAATTTCGATCCATGTTATAAAAATAACACAGAATCCAATCGACCCCTAGAGCCATTGCAAGAACGTGCATGGAAAGTAGCATAAGGTTTGATTTGTTGTGCATAATCTAATCGACCTACGACCCGAGCCAACCCGGCTCTGCCGGGCGCAACCCGCCCTCCTGATCGCGGTCTATGCTGGAGGGCAGGCCACGACCGGCCGCTCCGCGAGGTGAGGCACCACTGAAGCCGAGGCATATGAGCATGACCGCCAACACGCACAACGGGCGCTGGAGCCACCGGCTGGGCCGGGGGGCTGGCCGTGCCTGGCGTGGATACCTGCGCCGCGAGCAGCGTGTCGCCGGCTGGCTGGTGACGCGCGGGGTGCCTGCGGGCGCGGCGACGGCGGTGCTCTGGATCGTCAAGCTGGCCGTACTTGGCATGCTGCTATACACCGTATCCTGGCTCGTCCTGCTGCTGGCCTTTGCGGTGGTCGCCGCATGGCTCGCGCGGAACGCCGACGAGGACGACGAGAAGCAGCCGGAACTTAGAGACGGACACTCGGGCGTCGGCCTGTACGACAAAGATGACTGGCGGATCGACATGGGCGATCCCGACGAGCCGTAGCTGCCGCATCAACGCGAGAGAGTGCTCCTTACTTCGCAGCACCTTTCGATACAGCCGTCATCGCAAGGCGAGAGCCACTACCCCCAGCCGACTTCGCATCGGACGTGCCAGTGATAAGACCGCCCAGGAAGTTTCCGGCGCGAACGCCTGCCCATCCGAGTGCCATGACCCAGAACGTCGGCAACACGATGAACATCGTTGCCATGACGAAGTTCAGCAGCATGTCACCGAACGCATTGTTCAGGCCGATCAATGGGTCGAAGTTGGCGTGCGGCCTGTCCGCGCCAAACCCCCAGCCGTAGAGCGCATCCAGGATCGTGCTGTCGATCCAGCGCGCGAGTTGGAACCAGAAGTCCACGAAGAACAGCGCGAACTGGACGCAGCTCACCGTCATCACCGTCTTCAGGTCGTAGGTGCCGATCAGCAGCACCAGCGGGATGCAGATGACGAGCGCCATCTTGAGCATCGTCAGCACCATCGGCAGCGCCTGGCGCACCACGTCCATCGCGGGAAAGAAGGCCAGCGAGCCGACGGTCAGCCCCAGGTCGCCCGCGCCGCGCGTGACGATGTTCGGCAGCGTCTTGTCGATCTGGCCGCCGTAGTCGGTGTAGACGGCGCCCTGGTTCATCTTCTGCTGCCGCGGTGAGACGACGGCGCGGATCACCGAGTCATTGACCTCGCTCTGCGACAGGAACCCTGCCCAGCGCCCGATGCGGGTCAGCAGGTCCGGGGCGACCTGTGCCAGCAGCCGGCTGCGCAGCCCCTGGCCGCCATCGGCCCACCACTGCCGGCAGGACGGATAGCCGCCGCCGCTGTCCACCTGTGCCAACCCTGCATCGCGGGTCGCGTCGTAGGGCCAGGCCGTGCGCGGCGTGCGGGAGTGGTAGGTGTCGTAGAAGCCGGCCGTGTCGAGGAAGTAGCTCGACCCAATCCAATTCACGTCGTTCACCTGCTCGTCGGAGAGCGTCGGCCGGTTCATGAACAGCTTGGCGCGCGACGGCCCGTAGCAGTCGTGCGTGAAGTCGGCGACCTCCTGTGCCAGCACCGGATCGTCGATGCGCGTGGCATCGACTTCCATGCGAATCTGACGCAGGTCCGTGCCACAGGGAATCGCCGCCACCGCGGCGCCGGTGACCGCCTTCGAGATGGCGTGCATGAAGAACCACCACACCGGCACCAGCGCGCTTTGGTTGTCGAGCGTGGTGTAGACGTTGGCCCAGCCCGTGTCGTTGGGCAGTGGGACGTTGACCTGGCATTGCGCGGAGCGCGTGGTGTCGAACCTGATCGTGGCGAGATCCACCGGGATGAACGGGATGCCGGCGAACATGATGACCACGATCGCCACCCACACCCGGTTCTCGATGCGCATCGACGACAGCACGCCCTTGTTGCCCTCGTCCGCACCTTCGCTGCGGGCCTTGAGCCATTCCTGGATCACGATGGCCACGAACGGCAGCGCGAACACGCCACTGGCCACGAGGATGTTCCAGATGCCGTTGTTGACCACCCAAGCCACCAGGGTCAGGTAATACTCCAGGTAGTCCGTGGTGTAGAGCGTCATGCCTGCCTCCCGGTCTCATCCGTGCCGCAACAGTTGGCTGGCTTCCAGCGCGACCACGGCGATCACGGCCGCGATCTCCGTGCGCAGCAGGCGCTGATGCGTCTCGCGTGACGGCTCCCGCCGCAACAGGCGCCGACGCATCCACCACCAGCCGTAAGCCGTCGCTCCGTAGAGGCACAGCCGCCACACGAAGAAATGGCCGGCATGCGCCTGCAGCCAGTGCTGCCAGCCCTCGACGCCGCCGACGACGTGGATGCCGGCGATGTTCACCGCCACCGCGGCGGCCACCACCAGCAAGGTCCACAACAGCGCCACGCCGACGCGGCGGTTGAACAGCCATGGCAGCCGCAGCCAGGCAAGCCGGCTCATGGCGTACCGCTCCGCGGCTTCTGGACTTCCCGCAGACGGTCACGTGTGGTGTCGCCCTCGAAGACGCCGCGCGAGCCGGCAGCGCGGGTGCTGTGGCGCTGGATGATCGCCATCGCCGAGTTACCGGCCAGCGTGCGCCGCAGCTCCAGCTCGGTCTTGAGGTTGTTCATCTCCTGCTCCAGTGCGCTGTTCTCCTGGTCGACCGCCTGCACGGCCAGCTCGTTGGCGGCGACGTTCGGCTCCTTCTTGCCGGTCAGCAACGTGCGTTGCAGCAGCAGGGCCTTCTCCAGCACGCTGGACAGCGCCGCCTCGGACGCGAGGCGCCGGCCCAGCACGTCCTGGTCGGGCTCGTCACGCAGGGCCTCGATCACGCCGCGGGTGATCGGCAGCGAACTGCTGCCGGCCGCGTCGAGATTGGCCAGCGTCGTCGGCCGGGCGCCCGTCACCAGTTCCTGCAACACCTGCAGCTTGGTCTCGTACTCTTCCTGGATCATTGGCGTGAGCCCGACGCCAGGCGTGGTCTGGGTCTTCGTGCAGTTTTCGCAGGTGCGTTGCTCGCGTTCGCCCAACACGCGGGTCGCCCAGTCGGCGGCCGCCTGGGGCGAGGACCAGGTTTGGCAGGTCAGGCGGTTGCCGCAGGCGCTGCGCGCGATCGACGAGGTATCGGTGGCGTTGCGCCCGTTGAGCAGGTTGTAGCCCGCGCGCGTCACGTCGCCGACCACCTTGATCGAACTCTGGCCGGAGCCGCCCGCGTTGCCGCCGCCGACCCAGGGCACGCCGTTGTTCCCTTTGTTGGACTCGGCCTGCTCGATGGCGGAGACGGCATCGGTGCTGCTGACCGCATCCCGCAGCGCCATCCCCTCGGCGAGCTGGTCCCAGCCGGCTTGGCCGCCGGCCATGTCCGCCATCCGATTGGCGATGGCCCGGCAGGTCATCTTCGAGCGGTCGAAGTCCAGGCGCGCCTGGAGGATGCCGTTGGTCAGCAGGTTGTAGAGACCCGGGTCGGCGCGCTGGATGATCAGGGCCGGCAGCGAGGCCACGGCGCTGGTGGCACTCTGGATCACGTTGCTCATGATCGTCTGGAAGCCGTTGGTGATGCCGTTGAGCTGGTTCTGCAGCGTCGTGGTGATGCTCATGTCGCCGCAGATCAGGTTGCTGTTCCAGCCGATCCCCACGCCGATGCTCTGCATGTTGCCGGCACCACCCATCGACACGGCCCGGCCGCCGCCGATGCTGTAGAGCACGTCGTCGCCGATCACGCTGCCGCTGACGTTAACGCCATTGGGATCGATGCGCGTCTGCCCCCAGGCGACGCCGACGACCAGCGTGATGGCCGCCACGAGCAGCGTGGCCCCCAGGGGCGATTTCGCGCGGCGCAGGAAGTCAGGGAGGGAGGCGTTCATCGTGGGTTCCTCACATGAAATCGACGCTGCCGAGGAAGACCTGGCCACGGCGCCGGCAGCAGGAGTACGGCCGCCACAAGGCCCAGGCGTAGTCGCCTTGCTGGGCCTGCACGCGGGAGCGGCTGTGCGGGAAGACCACGCAACTGTTCGAGAGCGTGGGCGTCAGCTCCTGCCACTTGCCCGTCGAGGCGTCGGTCTCCATCAGCGCGCCGGCCGGCCAGTAGCCGTCGCGGGCGTTGGCCAGCAGAGGCTGGTACACGTGAATCTGGTTGCGGCGCGTCACGATGTCGCCCGCGCGCTGCGCGACCACGGCGCCGCTCTTGTGGTCGTCGGTCTGGTGCAGGAAGCCACCGCGGGGATACACGTTGCCCCAGAGGTTCAGGCCGGTGCGCGTACCGATTTCGCGCCGGCCGGGGATGAGCGCTTCGGGGTAGAACGCTTCCGGGATGTTGTAGCGCCAGGCGATCGTGTCGAGCGTGCTCAGCAGATACGGCATGAAGGCCGTGCCAGCGCCTTCGCAGGTGTAGCCGGAGGCGCTGGCGAACTGGCTGAACACCAGCCCGGCCGGATGGCCGATGACATCGGCGTTCTTGAACTTGGCGAGGTTGTTCTCGTTGTCGTGATTGGTCGTGCCGTCACCGCCAGCCTTGGCGGTCGGGTTGGGCATGCTCATCGCCCTGACCTCCAGCCACGGGTTTTCGCCAGTGTTCGAGTAGCTCGACACCACCGCATCGGGGACGTAGTGGCGCACCTTGACGGAAGTGCGAACCGAGCAGCCGAAGGGCGTGCAGTACAGCCAGTAGCAGATACCGACCACGCGGTATTCGAGGCAGTCGGGGGACAGCGCCGACGAGACGATGGTGGCGGTGTCCAGGGCGAACGTCGACGTGGCCGCACTCAGCAGCAGCGAGGCGACGGTGGCGCGCAGGCGCCGGGAAGCCAGCAGGAGGCTCATGGCTGCGTGCTCCGGTAGGCGTTGATGCGCGCGACGGCGCGGGGCACGTCGGGCTCGCCGTAGACAACGTAGCGTCGATCGACCACCACGGCGGGAATCTTGGCGATGCCCAGCCCCCAGGCATCCGCGACACCTTGGTAGGCATGGCCGATGCGGCGTTGGAGCGCCTCGCCGCCGTCATGCAACCGCTGCCGCACCAGGGCCGCGGCCTGTTGCGGGTCGGCCGGCAGGTGCGCGGCGAGTTCGACCTCGATGCGCGTGGCCTGGTCCAGCTCGATGATCCGCACGCCGGCCGGGGCCTGCACCGGATGACGGCTGTCGGTGACGATGAGCACATCGGCGGCCGCCGCGATGGGACCGAGCAGCGCGGCGCACAGTCCAGCGGCCAGCCTCGTGGCCAGGGGGCGCCGCGAAGCGGCAGGAAGGTTGAGGGAATGAGCCGGCATGTCGCGCCTCCGCGGAGTCGATGCAGACTCGTAGTCGAGCGCAACGCAGATCAGGGGACGACAAAGAAACCGAAACCGGTCAGTCCCGATTTCTCGGCGGGTCGGCGAAAGGAAACGGGAGCCAATGGCTCCCGTGGTGATGACATGAATGCGCGTCCGCTGGTGCTGCTACAGCAAGCCGGCTTCGGCGAACGAGTACGGGCTGCCCTTGCCGACGATGAAGTGATCCAGCACCCGGACATCGACGGTGGCCAGGGCACTCTTCAGCCGCTCGGTGATCGCACGATCAGCGGCCGAGGGCTCGGTGTTCCCCGAGGGGTGCTGATGCGCCAGGATCAGCGCCGAAGCGTTGAGCGCCAGCGCACGCTGGACCACCACCCTCGGATACACCGAAGTCTGGTCGACCGTGCCCTTGAACAGCGGCTCGAAGGCGAGCACCTGGTGCTGGTTGTCGAGAAACACGACGGCGAAGATTTCGTTCGGCTCCGCGACCAGTTTCAGGCGCAGGTAGTCGCGCACGGCGGCGGGACTGCCCAGCGCCGGACCGGCCTTGAACACGCGGTTCTCCAGCAAGGTGATGGCCTGCCGGATGATCCAGTCTTCGTGCTGGGCGGCGATCAGGGTGAGCGACTCCGGGCGGGAGTCGGCGATGACGAGCGACATGGCGAACCTCCAATGGATGAGATCGGAGGGCGCCTGCCCCTGGAGGGCAAACCCTCCTGGGGACGATGGGGATGGAACAGGTGACGAGCGGGCATCCACCACCGCGGATGCGGTGGCTGTTCGCGTCAAGGGATGCGATGCGAACGGGTTTCGATCAACGCGGACGAGCCGCGCCGCAGCCTTGAAGATCGATGGCTACCTGGGCATGTCACCGGCGACGCCGGCGGGCATGTCTGGGGAATGGGCGGGTTCGGCTGCGGTCGTGCTGCCGGCGGCAAGCAGGTCGATGGCCGACAGCAAGGCGTCGCCTTCGACGGGGCCGTGCAGCAGGAGGGTCTTGCCGGACTCGCGGTCGCGCAGTTGCAGGGCCGGCGTGGCCCCGATGCCCTGCTGTGCCGCTTCCGCCGCCTGGGCACGGATGACGGCATCGGGGCGATCGCTGTCGAGACAACCCTGCATGGCTGGTGTGAGGTCGGGATAGCGCAGGCCTTCCGGCAGGCCCTGGCCGTCGCCACGGGTGTTCGCGTAGAGCCAGGCCACGGCCTGCCAAAACGCGGCGTGTCCGCCCGTCTCGCCCGCGCACTCGGCCAAGCGCGCCCCGGCAGTCGCGGCCGGCTCGTGCATGGACAGCGGCAGGTGGTGCCACTGCCAGTTCACCTCGGGATGGGCGTCGATCCAGCGCTTGAGCGCGGGGAAGTAGGCCCGGCAGTACGGACACTCCAGGTCGGCGTACCCGACCACCGTGAAGCGCGCATCGGCACGGCCATACAGCCAGGGCGGGCCGGCCGGTTTCGGCGCTTCGGACCCGGCGGCGACCAGGGACATGGACTCGGTTGCCGGATGCGGCGCGCGCAGCAGCATCCACGAGGCCACCGCAATCGTTGCCACGATCAGCAGACCGATCCGGGGATGACGGCGGGCGAAGGAAGGCATGCGCATCGTGTCGCTCCCGTCAGGCCAACGTGTCCAGCGCCAGAGGTTCGATGCCCCGCGCACGGTCGATCTTCTCGGCCACGCGGAAGGCGGCATCCAGCTCGCTGATGCCGTGCTGCTGCATCAACTGGAAGCGTTCGGCCTTCTCCTCGGGCTCGGTCATCGCCATCGCCAGGTAGAGGCTGGGTGGCACAGCGCGGAACAGCACTTCCATCGACTTGGACAGGATGACGCCCTCGCTGAACTTGCCGGCCTCCTTGCGGGCCGAAAGCATCAGCGCCTTCTGCGAAGCGTTGAGTTCGCGGAAGCGCGCGGTCTTCTCGACTTCATCGGGCGGCATCGACAGGCAGATCCACCACTCGATCATGTTGAGCATGGGCTCGGCCGCTTTCGGCAGGTCGTCCAGGTTCTGCGTGGCGAGCCAGAACCAGGCGCCGAGCTTGCGCCACATCTTGGTGATCTTGACCACGTAGGGCGCGAGCAGTGGGTTCTTCGTGATGATGTGGCCTTCGTCCGTCACGTTGATGATCGGGCGGCCCAGGAACTGGTCGCGCTCGGCGATGTTGTTGACGGTGTTGATGAGCGAGATGTAGGCAATCGAGAGTTGGGCGTTGTAGCCCTCGCGCGCGAAGGTGGCCAGGTCCACGATGGTGATGTCCGCCTCGGGCCACGGCGTGCCGGACCGGTCGAACATCTCGCCGTCCACGCCCTGGCAGAACATATCCATGGCGTCGGCCATCTCTAGCAGCCGTGCGCGCCGCATCTCCGGCAGCGTGGCGTCGCGAGCGCGCTCGCGCAGCGCGTCGCGCACATCGCGCGTGAGCACCGTGCGTCTATCCGCCACGCAATGCTGGGCCGCATCAAGAATGCACTGGCGGACCAGGCTGCGGTCGGCGCGCGTCATGCGGGCTTCTTCCTTGTCCTCGCCGCCGGTGATCATCAGTCGTGCAGTGATCTCCAGCTCGCCGAGCACGTCGCGCTGCTCGTCGCCTTCCACGGCCATGCCGGCATCGGTCTGGTCTTCGTCGAGCGCATCGGCGTCCAGCGTCTGTACCTGGCTCGGCGTATCGACCAGGCGCCAGGCGTCGGCGAACGGAGCCAGACTGACGCCCGCGCCGGGCGCGAGCTTCACGCGATGCACGGTGAGGCCCAGCCGTGCCGCGAAGTCGCCGAACAGGCCGAAGCTGTTGCCAGCCTCGACGATGAACAAGCGCGGCCGATAGATCGCCGTCACCTGATTCAGGATGTTGTTGAGCGTCGCGCTCTTGCCCGAACCCGTGGGGCCGAACAGGAACAGGTGCGCGTTCATCTGCCGGTCGAGGCGGTTCAACGGATCGAAGGTGATCGGGCCCCCGCCGCGGTTGAAGAACGTGATGCCCGGATGCCCCGTGCCCTGGCTGCGGCCCCAGACCGGCGCCAGGTTCGCCGCGTGTTGCGCGAACATGAGCTGGGTGTACCACTGGCGCTTGTCGGCCGCCGGATCGAACACGCACGGCAGCCAGCGCAGATAGCTGTTCAGCGGCGCCACCTCGTCCTCTTCGCGTACCGGTTGCAGACCGGCGTTGAGCATCACGTTGACGAGCTGCAGGCCGCGCGCATCGAGCTGGGCCAGGTCGCGGCCGCGCAGGTAGAACGCCAGCGTGCCGCGGTAGAGCTTGTGCGCGCTGCCGATCAGGCCGCGCGCCTGCTGCACGTCCTGGCGGGTCTGCTCCGAGGCCAGGGTCTCGCCGACGGCCTTCCTGGCGAGGTGGTTGAGGTGCGCCTCCAGTACGTCCTGGGGTGTGGCGACCAGCGTCAGGCACATCACCGTGTCTTCGGGCATCTGATCGAACAGCGCGTTCATGGCATCGCCGCCTTTGCGCGTCTCGCCCGTCAGATGACCCGTCACGGGTGGCGTGCGCAGGCGATCCATCACGATCACCCGATGCGGCATGCCGTCGAAGAACCACAGGCCGTTGGGCACGTCCGAACGTGGCTGGCCGAAGAACAGGCGCTGCGCGAAGTCGGTGCCGCTGGCGAGCTCGATCTCGCCCTCCTCCCGCTCTTCCGGGTAGCGGGTCAGCGCGTAGAAGCGTTCCCGATCTTCGGCCGTGGCGCCGAGCAAAGTCGGATTCGGGTTGAACCAGCGCAGCAGCCAGGCGTGGATGTCCGCCGCGCCGAGACGCCGCGCTTTCACGCCCGCATTTCCCAGCCCGCCGGCGAGGCGGTCACAGATCGTGGTCAGCGCCTGCTCGGGCGACTGGCCGCGCCGCAGGGTCGGGGTCGCGGGCGTGCGGCGGTAGACGACCATGCGCACGCGCCGGACCTGGCCGCGCCACGGCAGGCGCGTCACCGTGGTGTCGTCGAAGAAGCCCCCCGGCTTGGCGATGGCGCGCAGGTGATGGGCAAAGAAGCGCAGGTAGAAGTCGCTGAACGCGCTGCCCTGCGCACGCGGCTGCAGATAGTTCGCCAGGGAGCGCAGATAGTTGTCCCAGTCGGCCTCGTCCTGGGCATAGAGCTGCACCACCCAGGGGTTGTCGTCCAACTCGTCGAAGGAGTCCTGCAGGGCGTTCTCCAGCGCATCGCGCGCCTGCCATAGCCAGGCCATCTCGCGGCCCTCGGTACCGACCGGCGCCAGCTCGAAGAAGGCCGCCACCGACTGGCCGTCTTCCAGCAACATGCACTTCGTGTCGGGCAGGTACTCGACCCAGGGCAGCAAGTCCGCGAACGACGGCGCGACGCCATAGAGCGCATCGTGGTCGGCCTGGGTGGCCGGCCTGCGCCGGCCCCGGCCGAGCGCGCTGCCCGGCTCGGCGACACCCTGTGCCACCAAGGCCGCCACGTGCCGTGCCCAGGCATCATCGGTCGCATCCACGGCGTCAGCAGGCGATGCGTCGCCCTTGCGTGACCACGACAGCGACCAGGCCATCAGTAGTCCTCCACGCGCTCGCCCGGCATCGCGTACTGCACGCGCTGGTAGAGCGGGAACACCGTGCTGTAGCCGGGCACCGGCACCGGGTCGGTGCCCGCCAGGTGCGGGAACACGTACATCACCAGGTCGGGGTTCGGCAGGCGGTGGAACTGGCGGTAAATCTCGTTCTGCGCGGTGCGGGTGTAGCGCGCCTGCGCGCCGGGCGCCGCCTGCACATCGGCCTCGACCGGCGGCCGGCGCAGGCCCTGGCGCGCATCGAACAGTTGCCGCGCGGCCTGGCCGCCGCCCGCGCTGCCGCCGGTCTCCTGATGCCAGATGTCGAGCATGGTGCTGTCGCCGTGCGGCAGCAGCTTCTCCTTGCTGGTGGCGCAGCCGCCGAGCAGGGTGGCCGCCAGCAGCACGGCGGCCGCGTCAATCCAGATCCGAGGCATGGGCTTCTCCGGTGCGGTGGTGGACCCGACGCCCCTTGGCGTCGTAGTCGATGTCGAGCGGCTGCTCCAGATGCACGGCCACCCTGGCGCCGGGCTGCACGTAGACCGCCGCAAAGGCCTGGCCGTAGAGCTTGTTGACCCAATCGGCCATGTCGCGCACGCCGCCCGCGAGGATGCGGCCCATCGCTTCGTTGCCACTGATGCCGACGGTGCCCAGCGAGCCGTTGCTGTTGGCGACCACGGCCACGCTGCCGTTGTCGGACTTGATGAGCGAGGCCGCGCCGGCGCCGGCCGCGGTGATGAGCGCCTGGCTGCCCAGGTACTGCTGGGCGTTGCTGCGCCGCTCGCCGCTGACGCAGGGGATGCCGTAGGGGTCGCTGATCCAGCCCAGGCCGCCCTGGATGCTGGCGCCGTTGTGACCCGAGTTGCCGCCGCTGCTGCCGCCCTTGCTGTTGTCCTCCGGCACCGTGCGGATGGTGCCGTCCTGGAACACGAACGTGACCGAGCGGATTTGCCCGCGCACGCACGAGAGCGTCCAGTCGCCCGAGGCCGTGCCGCTGACCACGGCGCCGGCAACGTCGGGGATGTCGATGCCGTTGGCCGTGAGGTTGTCCGGGCCGATCAGCACCTTGAACGGGTACGGGTCGTTGACGGTTCCATCGATCGGCACGCGCCCGATCAGCGCCGTCATGGCAATCGAGCCCATGAGCGTCGAGTTCGACGGCACGGTGTAGACCGCCTTCGTGGATGCGCCCACCGCGCGGCTGCCGACGTCGGCGACGGATTCCACTGCGGCCGACAGGCTTTTCTGGGCCGGCCCGAAGCTCAGGGGAAAGCTCGGCTCCTTGCTGCCGTTCCTGGCGTCGACCTTGGCATCGTCGGGCTCGACCCACTGCGTGCCACTGGTGCCGCGGTTGAAGCGCTTGCCGTCACCCTCTTCCAGGCCCAGCCCGACGGGCAGGTCGGACGGGCCACCCTTGCCGGAAAGGCCGTCCAGTTGCCGCTGCAGATCCTGCAGCAGCCCCTGGGTCTGCTGCCTGTCACTGGCCACCTGGGTGCGCTCCTGCTCCAGGCGGTTGCGTTCGCCTTCCAGCGCGCTCTGGATGCGCTGATCGATCGCGCTTTCCCGCGCACGCAGGCGCTCGTTCTCGGCCTTGTGCTGCTTGTTGTCGCCGAGCGCGCTCTGCAGCTCGGTGCGCAACTGCTTCACCTGGGCGACCAGCGTGGCGACGGTATCGCGCGGGGTATCGCCTGCGATGCCCAGGGCTTTCATCTCCTCGGGCGTGAGCGTACTGGCCGCGCCCTTGGGGGCGGGCTGGCCGCCGGGGGCGCCGGAGAACAGTTTGATGCCGACGAACACCAGCAGCAGCGCCATCGGGATCAGCAGCCACTTGAGCAGCGGATTACTCTTCATCGCGCGCTCCTCCGGTCGAGCCGGCCGCGGCGGCCGGCGGCAGGTTCACGCTGGCGTCGATCGGGCTCAGCGCCGGCAGCAGCGACTCGGCCAGGCCGTGGCCGCGCGTGACCAGGTAGAGCACCGTGGTGTCGGACGGGGTGCCGGCCGGCCCCAGGTTCGGATGCTGGAAGGTCGCCGCCACGAAGTTCCCCTGCAGGGCGCGCGGGTCGAGGTCGAGCCAGCGCGCGGCGGTGTTGGTGAGCCGCACGGCCGTCACCCACTGGTTTTCCAGGCGCCACGCGGCCAATGCCCGCGCGCGTACCGACAGCGTCGGCAGCAAAGTGTCCAGCGCGAGGTCGCGGCGCAGGTTCACGCGCCCGATGCCGGCGACCGGCTCGACGGTGCGCAGCGGCGCGTACAGGTTCTGTGCGGCATGGCGCGTCAGCACGACCGGTACCGGCGTTTCGCGCCGGGGTACGGATTTGTCTGCGGGCGCATCGGCCTGCTCGTCCGCGCCGCTTGCTGCACCGCCGCCGTAGCGCTTCGCGGGGGCTTCCGCTTTCACGATGCGCACCGGCTCCAGCGGCGCCTGGCCGTCCTTCGCCGGCTCGGCGGCGATGTCGAGCAGGATCAGCGCGCCGGATTCCACGTCCTGTAGTTGCAGCCGCGTGGGCGGAATCGGCTCGCTCGCCCGCAAGTAGATCGCGCCGCCCGCACTCTGCACACGCAGGTGGTCGCCGACGCTGGCCGGCACGCCGACACGCACATTGCGGTCGATGAAGACCACGCGCTCCTGGCCGACCACCAGCGGCACCGGCAGGGGCAGGCGCTCCCAGCGCAGGATTTCCACGGCCTGGCCGCCCGGCACGAAACCGAGGGTCAGCAGGACGCCGGCCAGGGCCGACAAGGCAACGGGCTTCATGGGGAGTCTCCCTGCAGGTGGCCGGAGGCGTTGGCGGGCGCGCCGGCCTGGGTCGGCGTCGGCGGCGTTTCGATGCGCTGGGGTGCGCTGGCGTAGCAGTCCAGCGCCAGGCCAAAGGGGTTGTGCTCGGGGTCGATGTCCAGCCGGACGACCTTGATGGGGTAGCGCACCAGGGCGCGCTTGACCTGCTCGGAGCCGTAGTATTCGTCCGCGCTCACGTCGAGCGTGACGATCCAGTCGCGGTCGGAGACCATCTTGACGCGCGCGGCCGGATCATCGCCGTAGCCGCGGCCGGGAATCTCGTAGATGCCGCGCACGCGCTGACGCAGCTCGCCACTGGCGCGCCGGTACTCGTAGTCCTGTTGCAGGAAGGCGCGGCAGCTCGGCGTCAGGTAGGCCGACAGCGCGCGCAGGTTGCGCGGGTAGTCTTCTTCGCCGTTCGTGGGCCAGCGCTGTACCTGCTGCCAGATGTAGAACGAGAAGGCATACACGCTCTCGGGCGGCACGTCCCACCACTTGCGCGTGCTGCCCGAGCGCAGGTCCGGCGGCACATGGATGGTCAGACTCTTCGGCGCACTCCACCAACCGAAGCCGAGCAGCAACGCCACCACGACCAGCGCGCCGGCCCCCAGGCGCAACGTCTTCACGTGCGCCTGCAGGTGCGCAACCTCGTTCTTGAAACGGCTCACTGAACTACCCTCCTGTCGCTGACGCGACATCCTCCCCGAGGGAGGTTCGCGCGCCCTTCGGGCGGCCGTTCGGGCGCGCTCATGGCGCACCTCGATCGGCGTTGCGCCGGGTAGTCCAGTAGCCCGAGCGGGTGATGAGGCGCTGGCCGCCCAGGAGCGCTGCCAGCGCCGGATGCCGCAGCGCCAGCCACCACTGGAGCTGCCGGTACAGCCAGGTGTCGGGCCGGCCGCGCTTCTGCGCGCGCAGGAAGCCGCCGCCGACAAAGACGCCCAGCGCGATGCCAGCGACGATCAGCGTGGGCACCATGGCGATGCTGTGCGTGAGCCAGGCCAGCGGCAGGCCGAGCGCGAACCCGGCTGTGGCAGACAGGCCGGCGCAGATCCACAACTCGTCGGCGGTCAGCCCGCGCACGACCACCGGCTGGCGGTTCAGCCGGTGCGGCAGGAAGGTCACCAGCGTGTCGCGCAGGGTCTCCGAAGGGACGGCCATCGCTTGCCGCCCTTACAGCACGCCGGTGGCCTTGGTGAGCAGCCAGATGCCGACCACCAGGAGGATCGCGCCCACGGCGACCGTCAGGCCGAACTGGCCCCAGGTGGCGCGGCCGGTGTGGATCTCCGAGTAGCGTGTGTAGGCGTGATAGCAGACACCGACGAACATCGAGGCGACCACGAGCAGCGCGATCAGCAGCACGATGTCGTAGCCGTAGTTCTGCAAGGTCTGCAGGATGCCGCTGCCCTGGCCGCGCGATGGGTCTTCCATGGTCGGCAGGCCCTGCGCGAAGGCCGACAGCGGCAGGCCCGCGAGCGCCAGCGGCAGCAGCGGTGCGGCGATGCGGGACGGAATGCGATGGGGTGTCGGTGGCGTGTTCATGGCGTATGGCCTTTCGTGACGGTCAGGAGAGGAGGAAGAAGGTCAGCACCAGGTACATCGCCACGAAGCGCACGACGACGGCGAGGAACTGACGTTCAGTGATGCGGTGCTCGGCCCAGCCGACGTAGGCGGTGCGCATGGCCCACACGCCCCACAGCAGCAACACGGCGAACACGAAAGCGAGCACCACGGCAGAGACGGCCGAAGGCGCAAAGCCGCCGTTGGCCTGGAAGGCGGCGACCTGATCGGCAGATGGCGTCATGGCGACGGCTCCTCGTCGTCGGCGCGGTCGCGGCGGACGTAGTCGCCGGCCAGCGGGACGGGATCGCGCGGCTGGGCGCGCTGGGGCACGAGGTAGTCCTGCAGGCCGGCGCGAACGCGCTTCAGGTCTGCGCGCAGTCGGGCGTAGTCGAAGTGATAGCGGGCGCGTTCCTGCGGAGCGGTATTGGCGGCGTGCTCGGCGAGGCGGTCGATCAGGTCGAGCTGGCGCGCGAGGGCCGCCAACTGTGCATGCTCTGGGGAGGCATCGCCGGCTGACGCGGGCGAGGCATTGGCCAGCGCGACGGCTAGGACCAGGGCCAATGCCGGCGCGCGGCGGCAGTCGGTCGTTGGTTTGCCTGTGGTCGTCATCACACCATTCCGCAGTCGTCTGGATGGCGGAATGCTGCGGTGGTCGGCTGGAACCCGCCGCAAACAATCGGAATCGGCAGGGTGCCGGATTTACGTTCGTGGTTGGCGTGGCGCGGTTGGGGTGCGGGAGCAGGAGAGCCGCACCCCGTCCGCAAATGGGTTCCAGGAGGGGGCTGAAGTGCCTAACTCACTCCCACAGGAGGGGAGTTCTCATTTGGAGGAGGTCGCCTTCGTTTCGTTCAGATTGGTGAGGCCTACTCGCATTGCTATTGCTGGTCAGCAACTGCCGTCTTTGTGCTGCCACCGTGCTGGGTGATGCGTGGACGGCATTTGATTCTCACCGCGCCGCGGGTGAACGAGTCATCTGAGGCCTTGCTTGACCAAACATAGGCTTCGCCTGCACCGAGGTGACTCATTTTCTCGGAAGTCAACTCTCCGAGGGCGGCATTGGCCTTCTGGATATGCTTAAGCCAGGCTGGCGAGTTGAACTTGTGCATGATGATCTGTGAGGACAGCTCAATCAGAGAAACGGGAACCGATGGCGGGTCTTGGGACGCGACCATGATGCTGGTGCCTTTGTGTCGCATTTCCCGAACCACTTCAACCAACCCGGAAACTAGATCATCGTTCTCTATGTACTTGTGGGCTTCGTCAAATACCACGAGCTTGTTAAAGGCGCCTCCTTGGTAAGTCGCTTCCGAGAAAATCTGCAACATCACCACGAACAGACCGAGCGCCTCATCCTTTTCAATGTACTCGTCACGCAGATCCACGATGATCAAGCGGCCCGGACGAATCAGGTCTTGAAGCCGTTGGTTATCGTCGATGTATTCACTGGCGAACAGCAGGCGCGTCTGGGCTAGCTCTTTCAGGTGATCGGACAGGCCAGAGTTATCAATGCCTGCTCGTAGGGCGTCCAAGGTCAGGTTGTCGCGCAGGCAATGCTCCCAACTTAACGCCAACCCCCTTGTGAACCCGCGCCACTCTCGGTAAAATTCATACCGTTAAGTCATTGATAAATAGACAGTATGAACTCAAACACTCGATCCCCAATCGCTGCTGG
>NZ_SSXU01000038.1 GCF_009469605.1 Zoogloea sp. 1C4
CCAGTTCGCCATCCTGTACGGCGAGCGCTTCATTCCGGCGGTCACAAAATGAGAACCGTCGATTGATCCCGGCCATGGCCGGGATCAATCGAAATTCGCCTCGAACACAAAATTACTGACACTCCCGACGTACCGCGCGCACCAAGACTTACCGTCAAACGAGGATACTTTGCGATAGGTTGCATATTTGTCGCAGATAGCTTCGTGGCGAAAATCGAGGAGGATGACTTCTATGCGAATCCGGCGCCGGTTCTGGCGAGCTTGCTTCACTAGGATCGGAAGGATTTCTGCTCGGAAATGCCTACCTGTCCGCACGAAAATCTTGTAGTCAGGCGCCTTCTTTGCAATGTCCTCCAACGTCTGACCAATGTCTTTCGGCAGTAAAACGGAAGAGGCGGCTATGTCGTTCGGATCCTCAAAGAAACAGAGAAGATACAGGCCAGAGGCGAGCGCAAAGACCCCGCCTGCGACGACCGAAATGAAGAAACTGTTCACGGCATTCCAGACGGGAGTGTTTGGCGCATGAAAGGCAATCGCGAGGATGCCAACTAAGCCACATCCCAGAAGCAGTACCGATAAGAGCAAGAAGCTTCGTCGCTGCGACGGCGAACTAAGGATACCGGAGAGGGACATTATTCTTCGAAGATTGGATGGATGATATCGGCTCGGCTGGCGAACGCGAAATGATGAGGCGACTGGGTATGCAAGACAAGAATCAAACCAATGCTACTCGATTGGCGTGTGAAGTCGTACATCGAGATGTCGCGGCCTGACGGCTTCCAGTGATCGGCCGCCTTGACTTACGAAGGTAGCGTTCGGGCGTCCGCGTGCCACCTTGGCGACCGTCGTGTCGTGGCCGGCTGCACTCCTTGGGCATGTCGCCACAAAGCGCTCCCAGGCGCGGGCTCGAGATCGTGACCGGCAGCTCATGGCGACGGGATCTGAACTCATGCTCTCGGCCAGAAGCGGTCGGCCGACGACAATCTACTCGACGCATGACACCGCGCCCGCCACGATTGAGCACATGGGTAACCGGCTGAGAGCACGAGGGACGCGGGCAACCGCGCACATTTCGCGCTCACTACATTAACGGAATGTGAACAAGCTATTCAGCATCGATTCAGCTAGCAGGAGGCATCATGGCACCACGGTCACAACAGGACCACCCACCCAAACAAGGAAATCCCATCATGCGTGCAACCACTCTCATCGCTACCCTGGCCCTCACCAGCGGACTCATCGGCGCGGGTGCCACCCTCACCCCCGCCTTTGCCCAGAGCACGGCCCCGGCCATCACCTCAGCCGCTCCCGCCACTGCCACGTCGAACTGGATGAGTATCAAGGACGTGCTGAACAAGCTCGAAGCTGTTGGCTACCGCGACTTCCGCGAAGTGGATCGCGACGACAACCTCTACGAGGTCAAGGCGGTCGATCCGCAAGGGCAGCGCGTCGAACTCGATGTGGATCCAATCACTGGCCAAGTCCTCAGGGTCGAAGTCAAGCGCACCAAGTAGGTAGAACACCACAGTGGCCGGCACGACTGCAAGACGCGCTAGATCTGGGTCGTCAGCGGCATCGGTATCTCCCGTGATATGAAGGTCTCACTCCGGCCATCAGCGGACGCAGGGAGGACTTTCCGCAACCGGCCGTTCGATGCGGCACCGATGGCCTTCGCGCAGGGGTAGTGAATCCGCCAGGATTGACTTGCGCTGGCCAGGCCTACCTCTCACTAGAGAGGGGCGGCAGCGCATCAAGCGGTGAGCGCACTCCGGCACCGCCAACTTTCAGCACATGCGTGTAAATGGGGTCGTCTCAGAAAACGGAAAATAAAGCACGCTAAGGCATAGCCGGGCTTGCGTCACCCTGTAGCGACGCGATCAACGGGCAGGAAACATTTCCCTGCCGTAGATGGCAGGCGGACACAAGTTCGGACAGCACCGACTCCATACGTGCCAAGTCGGCCATCTTCTCGCGCACGTCCTTGAGCTTGTGTTCCGCCAGGCTGCTTGCTTCTTCGCAGTGAGTGCCATCGTCCAGCCGCAGCAGCTCTGCGATCTCGTCCAAACTAAATCCCAGCCGCTGGGCCGATTTCACAAACCGTACCCGCGTCACATCCGCCTCGCCATACCGGCGAATGCTGCCATAGGGCTTGTCCGGCTCAGGCAGCAATCCCTTGCGCTGATAAAACCGGATGGTCTCTACATTGACCCCTGCCGCCCTGGCAAAAGCGCCAATGGTCAGATTCTCCAAAATAGTTTGCATATCGCTTGACTCCGTACATGACTACGGAAGTAAGGTTACGCTATCCATTCCAAATTCAAAAGGACAAAAGCATGTCGGAACCACAAAACGGGCGCGGCGCGCTCTTCGCCGGCGGGCTGGCCGCCATCCTCGCCTCTACCTGTTGCCTTGGGCCGCTAGTCCTGGTCGCTCTGGGATTCAGTGGCGCGTGGATCGGCAACCTGACGATATTGGAGCCGTATCGGCCGATCTTCATCGGCGCGGCGTTGGTTGCGCTGTTCTTTGCCTGGCGGCGCATCTACCGCCCGGCAGAAGCCTGCAAGCCGGGCGAGGTGTGCGCGATTCCACACGTGCATACCACCTACAAGCTCATTTTCTGGATCGTGGCCGTGCTGGTCCTGGTTGCGCTTGGTTTTCCCTACGTCATGCCATTTTTCTACTAATCAGGAGTTCACCATGAAAAAACTGTTTGCCTCCCTCGCTCTCGTCGCCGTCGTTGCCCCCGTGTGGGCCGCCACCCAAACGGTCACGCTGTCCGTGCCTGGCATGACCTGCGCTGCCTGTCCGATCACGGTCAAAAAAGCCATCTCGAAAGTCGAGGGTGTAAGCAAGACCGACGTGAGCTTCGACAAGCGCGAGGCCGTCGTCACCTTCGACGACACCAAGACCAACGTCCAGAAGTTGACCAAGGCGACCGAGGGCGCGGGCTATCCGTCCAGCGTCAAACGCTGATCCGCTGAACCTAACTCGGGAGCGACACATGGGACTCGTCACACGCATTGCCGATAAAACCGGGGCGCTCGGCAGCGTCGTTTCCGCGATGGGCTGCGCCGCCTGTTTTCCCGCCCTCGCCAGCTTGGGCGCGGCCATCGGGCTGGGCTTTCTAAGCCAATACGAGGGCCTGTTTATCAGCCGGCTACTGCCGCTGTTTGCCGCAGTCGCCTTCATCGCGAACGCGCTGGGTTGGCTGAGCCACCGGCAATGGCACCGCAGCGTGCTCGGCATGATCGGCCCGGCCATCGTGTTCGCAGCCACGGTCTGGTTACTCGGCAACTGGTGGACGGCGAACCTGATGTATGTCGGCTTGGCCTTGATGGTCGGGGTGTCGGTCTGGGATTTCGTCTCGCCAGCCAACCGCCGTTGCGGGCCGGACGGTTGCGAACTGCCCGCTAAACGCGGCTGACGGCATTGGCCGCTCACAAAACGAAAAAGGAATGCAGTATGACCACGTTGAAGATCACCGGAATGACTTGCGACTCGTGCGCTACGCACGTCAAGCAAGCATTGGAGAAAGTGCCCGGCGTGCAGTCTGCCGTTGTGTCCTACGCCAAGGGTGCGGCCCAGCTCGACCTTGACCCCGGCACCGCACCGGACGCGCTGACCGCCGCTGTGGCCGGACTCGGCTACAAGGCAACGCTCGCCGATGCCCCGCCGACGGACAACCGCACCGGGCTGCTCGACAAGGTGCGCGACTGGATGGGAGCCGCCGACAAGGGCAGCGACGGCGAGCACCCGTTGCAGGTCGCCGTGATCGGCAGCGGCGGGGCCGCGATGGCGGCGGCGCTGAAGGCCGTCGAGCAAGGCGCGAAGGTCACGCTGATCGAACGCGGCACCATCGGCGGCACTTGCGTCAATGTGGGCTGCGTACCGTCCAAGATCATGATCCGCGCTGCCCATATCGCCCATCTGCGCCGCGAAAGCCCGTTCGACGGCGGCATCCCGGCGACTGCACCTGCAATTGATCGCAGCAAGCTGCTGGCCCAGCAGCAAGCACGCGTCGATGAGCTGCGCCACGCCAAGTACGAAGGCATCCTGGACGGCAACCCGGCCATCACCGTGTTGCATGGCGAAGCGCGTTTCAAGGACGACCAGAGCCTTGTCGTCCGTTTGAACGCTGGCGGCGAGCGCGTCGTGGTGTTCGACCGCTGCCTAGTCGCCACGGGTGCCAGCCCGGCCGTGCCGCCGATTCCGGGCTTGAAAGAGTCGCCCTACTGGACTTCGACCGAGGCCCTGGTCAGCGACATCATTCCCGAACGCCTGGCCGTGATCGGATCGTCGGTGGTGGCGCTGGAACTGGCGCAAGCCTTCGCCCGACTGGGCAGCCAGGTCACGATCCTGGCGCGCAGCACGCTCTTCTTCCGCGAAGACCCGGCCATCGGCGAGGCAATCACGGCGGCGTTCCGTGCTGAAGGGATCAAGGTGCTGGAACACACGCAAGCCAGCCAGGTCGCCCACGTGGACGGCGAATTCGTGCTGACCACGGCGCGCGGTGAAATACACGCCGACAAGCTGCTGGTCGCTACCGGCCGGACACCGAACACGCGCAGCCTGGCGCTGGAAGCGGCGGGTGTCGCCGTCAATGCGCAGGGGGCTATCGTCATCGACAAAGGCATGCGCACCAGCGCGCCACACATCTATGCCGCCGGCGATTGCACTGACCAACCGCAATTCGTCTATGTGGCAGCGGCCGCCGGCACCCGTGCCGCGATCAACATGACGGGCGGCGACGCTACCCTGGACCTGACCGCGATGCCAGCAGTGGTGTTTACCGACCCGCAGGTCGCCACCGTGGGCTACAGCGAAGCGGAAGCGCATCACGACGGGATCGAGACCGACAGTCGCACCTTAACCTTGGACAACGTGCCGCGTGCGCTGGCCAACTTCGACACACGCGGCTTTATCAAGCTGGTCATCGAGGAAGGTAGCGGGCGGCTCATTGGCGTGCAGGCGGTGGCCCCGGAAGCGGGCGAACTGATCCAGACGGCAGCCCTGGCAATTCGCAACCGCATGACGGCGCAGGAACTGGCGGATCAGTTGTTCCCCTACCTGACGATGGTCGAGGGGTTGAAGCTCGCGGCGCAGACCTTCAACAAGGATGTGAAGCAGCTTTCCTGCTGCGCCGGGTGAGGAAAAGGAGGTGTTCGATGAACGCCTACACGGTGTCCCGACTGGCTGACGATGCCGGCGTGAGTGTGCATGTCGTGCGCGACTACATCGTGCGTGGATTGTTGCGGCCGGTCGCATGCACCACGGGCGGCTACGGCCTGTTCGACGCGGCAGCCTTGCAACGCCTGTGCTTCGTGCGGGCCGCCTTTGACGCGGGCATCGGCCTGGGCGCGCTGGCGCGGCTGTGTCGGGCACTGGATGCTGCGGACGGCGACGGCGCGGCTGCGCAGCTTGCCGTGCTGCATCAACTCGTAGAACGGCGGCGCGAGGCCCTGGCCAGCCTCGAAATGCAGTTGGCCGCCATGCCAATCGAGTCGGCACGGCAAACGGAGAGTTTGCCATGAACAGCCCCGAGCGCTTGCCAGCCGAGACGCGCAAGCCGGTCACCGGCTACCTGTGGGGCGCGCTGGCCGTGCTGACCTGCCCCTGCCATCTGCCGATTCTCGCCGCTGTGCTGGCCGGTACGACCGCCGGCGCTTTCATTGGGGAGCATTGGGGTGTTGCTGCCCTCGCGCTGACCGGGTTATTTGTCCTGTCCGTGGCGCGGCTGCTTCGAGCGTTCAAGGGAAGATCATGACCGCTTCCCGACCGGTTGTATGGACGGCGACACAATTGGCGCAGGCGGTTGTGCTCGGACAGCTTGAGCTGCATTACCAGCCGATTGTCGATCTGCGCAGTGACCAGATTGCCGGCGCGGAAGCACTGTTACGCTGGCGGCACCCGAGTCTCGGCTTGTTACCGCCGGGCCAGTTCCTACCCGTGGCGGAATCGTCCGGCCTGATGCCGGAGATCGGTGCATGGGTGCTGCGCGAAGCCTGCCAGCAGATGCACGAGTGGCTACCGGTGCAATGGCGGCCGTTCCGCCTGGCCGTCAATGTATCCGCACGCCAGGTCGGGCCAGGTTTCGATGACCAGGTGCAACAGGCATTGGCGGCGGCAGGCTTGCTCGCCGAGTATCTGGAAATCGAGCTGACCGAATCGGCCGCCTTCGGCGATCCGGCAATTTTTCCTCTCCTGGATGCGTTGCGCGCCATCGGCGTGCGCTTCGCTGCCGACGATTTCGGGACGGGCTATTCCTGCCTGCAACACCTGAAATGCTGCCCGATCACCACGCTCAAGATCGACCAATCGTTCGTCGCGGGAATCGTGGATGACACACGCGACCAGACCATCGTCCGGGCGGTGATCCAACTCGCGCACGGCCTTGGCATGGAAGTGGTAGCCGAGGGAGTGGAAACGCCGGCCAGTCTCACGCAGTTGCGGCTAGCGGATTGCGACGCAGTGCAGGGCTTCCTGTTCGCCAAGCCGATGCCGGCGGCGGCATTCGCCGCCTTCGTTAAGCGATGGAGGGGTGTCACCATGAACGTCAACGAACCGACCACCAGTTGTTGCGTGTGCTGCAAGGAAATTCCGCTCGATGCTGCCTTCACCCCGGAAGGCTCGGAATACGTCGAACACTTTTGTGGACTCGATTGTTATGAACGTTTTCAGGCCCGAGCTAAAGCCGTAGCCGAACCAGTTACTACACCTGCCGCTGGCGGCCCAACGCCGTCAGGTTGAAGCATACCCTATCCTGATGTCAGGAGAAGCCACCCAGCAACGTCAGAATAGAGCCAATTTTTGTATTTCTTGACACCTGCGGCGAAAGGTCATAAATTTCTTCCTGACACTTTCGTGTTTAGAGGCACCATGCAGGGTCAACGCATCGGCTATGTCCGGGTCAGCAGCTTCGACCAGAACCCGGAACGGCAACTGGAGCATGTCGAAGTCGGCAGGGTATTCACCGACAAGGCGTCGGGAAAAGACACCCAGCGGCCTGAACTCGATTCGTTGCTGGCCTTCGTGCGCGAAGGCGACACGGTGGTGGTGCACACCATGGATCGCCTGGCGCGCAACCTCGATGATTTGCGCCGCCTGGTACAAAAGCTGACCAAACGCGGCGTGCGCATCGAGTTCGTCAAGGAGAGTTTGACCTTCACCGGCGAGGATTCGCCGATGGCGAACCTGATGCTGTCGGTGATGGGTGCGTTCGCCGAATTCGAGCGGGCCTTGATCCGCGAGCGGCAGCGCGAAGGCATCGCGCTCGCCAAGCAGCGCGGAGTCTACCGGGGCCGTAAGAAAGCACTGTCGCCCGAACAGGTCGCCGAACTGCGGCAGCGTGCCGCAGCCGGCGAACAGAAAGCGAAGCTGGCACGTGAATTCGGTGTCAGCCGGGAGACCCTGTATCAATACTTGAGATTGGATCAATAGCGATGCCTCGTCGTTCCATACTGTCCGCCGCCGAGCGGGAAAGCCTGCTGGCGTTGCCGGACACCAAGGACGACCTGATTCGACATTACACGTTCAGCGATACTGACCTTGCCATCATCCGGCAGCGGCGCGGGCCTGCCAACCGGCTGGGCTTCGCCGTGCAGCTTTGCTACCTGCGCTTTCCCGGCATTATCCTTGGCGTCGATCAGCCGCCGTTCCCGCCCTTACTGAAACTGGTCGCCAACCAACTCAAGGTCGGCATCGAAAGCTGGGACGACTACGGGCAGCGAGAGCAGACCCGGCGCGAGCACCTGGTCGAGCTGCAAAACGCGTTCGGCTTCCAGCCCTTCACGATGAGCCACTATCGGCAGGCTGTGCATACGCTGACTGAGCGAGCCATGCAGACCGACAAGGGCATCGTGCTGGCCGATGCCTTGATCGAACATTTGCGGCGACAGTCCATCATTCTGCCCGCGCTCAATGCCATCGAGCGCGCCAGCTCCGAGGCCATCACCCGCGCCAACCGACGAATCTACGAAGCCCTGTCCGAGCCGTTGTCGAACGGGCACCGGCATGGCCTCGACGATCTTCTAAAACGCCGCGACAACAGCAAGACGACTTGGCTGGCCTGGCTGCGGCAGTCGCCCGCCAAGCCCAATTCTCGGCACATGCTCGAACACATCGAGCGTCTCAAAGCCTGGCAGGCGCTCGACCAGCCGCCCGGCATCGAGCGGCTGGTTCACCAGAATCGGTTGCTCAAGATCGCCCGCGAGGGCGGCCAGATGACGCCCGCCGACCTGGCCAAGTTCGAGCCGCAACGGCGCTACGCCACCCTGGTGGCGCTGGCCATCGAAGGCATGGCCACCGTCACTGACGAAATCATCGACCTGCACGACCGTATCCTCGGGAAGCTGTTCAACGCAGCCAAAAACAAGCATCAGCAGCAGTTCCAGGCGTCCGGCAAAGCCATCAACGCCAAGGTGCGCCTGTACGGCCGCATCGGCCAGGTGCTGATCGACGCCAAGCAATCGGGCGGCGACCCGTTCGCCGCCATCGAGGCCGTCATGTCCTGGGACGCCTTCGCCGAAAGCGTCACCGAGGCGCAAAAGCTCGCGCAGCCCGATGACTTCGATTTCCTGCACCGTATCGGCGAGAGCTACGCCACCTTGCGCCGCTACGCGCCGGAATTTTTGGATGTGCTCAAGCTGCGGGCAGCGCCCGCCGCCAAGGACGTGCTCGATGCCATCGAGGTGCTGCGCGGCATGAACACCGACAACGCCCGCAAGGTGCCCGCTGATGCTCCGACCGATTTCATCAAGCCGCGCTGGCAGAAGTTGGTGATGACCGACGCCGGCATCGACCGGCGCTACTACGAGCTGTGCGCACTGTCGGAACTCAAGAACTCGCTGCGCTCGGGCGACATCTGGGTGCAGGGATCACGCCAGTTCAAGGACTTCGAGGACTACCTGGTGCCGCCCGCGAAGTTCGCCAGCCTCAAGCAGTCCAGCGAACTGCCGCTGGCCGTGGCCACCGACTGTGACCAGTACCTAGACGACCGGCTAACGCTGCTGGAGGCGCAACTTGCCACGGTCAATCGCATGGCAGCGGCGAACGACCTGCCGGATGCGATCATCACCGAGTCGGGCCTGAAGATTATGCCGCTGGATGCAGCCGTGCCCGAGACTGCGCAGGCGCTGATCGACCAGACCGCGATGATCCTGCCACACGTCAAGATCACCGAACTGCTGCTGGAGGTAGATGAATGGACGGGCTTCACTCGTCACTTCGCGCACCTGAAATCGGGCGATCTGGCCAAGGATAAGAACCTGCTGCTGACGACGATCCTGGCCGACGCGATTAACCTCGGCCTGACCAAGATGGCCGAATCCTGCCCCGGCACGACCTACGCCAAGCTGGCTTGGCTACAAGCCTGGCATATCCGCGACGAAACCTACTCGACGGCGCTGGCCGAGCTGGTCAATGCACAGTTTCGGCACCCGTTCGCCGAGCACTGGGGCGATGGCACCACGTCATCGTCGGACGGCCAGAACTTCCGCACTGGCAGCAAGGCCGAGAGTACGGGCCACATCAACCCGAAATACGGCAGCAGCCCAGGGCGGACGTTCTACACCCACATCTCCGACCAGTACGCGCCGTTCCACACTAAGGTCGTGAACGTCGGCGTGCGCGACTCGACCTACGTGCTCGATGGCCTGCTGTACCACGAGTCCGACCTGCGCATCGAGGAGCACTACACCGACACGGCAGGCTTCACCGATCATGTCTTCGCCTTAATGCACCTGCTGGGCTTCCGCTTTGCGCCGCGCATCCGCGACCTGGGTGATACCAAGCTGTTCGTCCCAAAGGGTGAAGCCAGTTACGACGCGCTCAAACCGATGATTAGCAGCGACAAGCTGAACATCAAGGCGATTCGTGCCCACTGGGACGAAATCCTGCCGCTGGCCACCTCAATCAAGCAGGGTACGGTGACAGCCTCGCTGATGCTCAGGAAGCTCGGCAGTTACCCACGTCAGAACGGCCTGGCCGTGGCCCTGCGCGAGTTGGGCCGCATCGAGCGCACGCTGTTCATTCTGGACTGGCTGCAAAGCGTGGAACTGCGCCGACGTGTCCACGCCGGACTCAATAAGGGCGAAGCGCGCAATGCGCTGGCCCGCGCCGTGTTTTTCAACCGGCTGGGTGAAATCCGCGACCGCAGTTTCGAGCAGCAGCGCTACCGGGCCAGCGGCCTCAACCTGGTGACAGCGGCTGTCGTGCTGTGGAACACGGTCTATCTGGAACGGGCGGCGCATGCGCTACGTGGCAACGGTCATGCCGTCGATGACGCGCTGTTGCAGTACCTGTCACCGCTGGGCTGGGAGCACATCAACCTGACCGGTGATTACCTGTGGCGCAGCAGCGCCAAGATCGGAGAGGGCAAGTTCAGGCCGCTACGACCGCTACAACCGGCTTAGCGTGCTTTATTTTCCGTTTTCTGAGATGACCCCTAAATCATCGTCGTGGAGACGTCGGAATGGCCGAGCAGATCCTGCACGGTTCGAATGTCGTAACCGCTACGGAGCAAAGCCGTCGCGAACGAGTGGCGCAGGGTATGCGGTGTAGCAGGCTTCGCGACACCTGCTTCTTCCACGGCACGTTTGAAGGCGCGCTGAAAGGTCTGGTCATACATATGATGGCGACGCACGACACCGCTCCGTGGGTCGGTCGAATGCGTGTGCTGCGCAAAGACCCAGAACCACGGCCAAGAATGCCCGGCGCGCGGATACTTCCGCTCAAGGGCGTCAGGAAGCGCAACGCCGCTGCGGCCCTCGGCCTGGTCCTTCAGCCACCATGCCCGGGCACGCGCCAGCTGCTCGCGCAGGCCGAGCGCCAAGCTCTCGGGCAACATCAATGCCCGATATTGGAGCCCTTGCCCTCCCGCACGATGATCGTGCCGTGATCGAAATCCAGATCCTTGACCCGCAGTTGCAAACCCTCGCTGATCCGCATGCCCGTTCCATACAGAAGCTGGGCGAACAAACGATGCTCCCCTTCCAGAAAACCGAGGATGCGAACCACCTCATCTGGGGTCAGCACGACCGGCAAGCGCCGCGACGGCCGAGGTCTTCCGATCTCCTGAAGCCAAGGCAGATCCGCGCACAGCACCTTGCCGTAGAAGAACAGCAAGGCCGCCAATGCCTGCCGATGTGTGGATGCCGAAACCTTACGCTCGTTCGCCAGCCAAGACAGGAATGCCTCGACTTCGCTGCTGCCCAAGGTTGCCGGGTGACGCACACCGTGGAAACGGATGAAGGCACGAACCCAGTGGACATACGCCTGTTCGGTTCGTAAGCTGTAATGCAAGTAGCGTATGCGCTCACGCAACTGGTCCAGAACCTTAACCGAACGCAGCGGTGGTAACGGTGCAGTGCTGGTTTTCATGGCTTGTTATGACTGTTGTTTTGTACAGTTTATGCCTCGGGCATCCAAGCAGCAAGCGCGTTACGCCGTGGGTCGATGTTTGATGTTATGGAGCAGCAACGATGTTACGCAGCAGGGCTGTCGCCCTAAAACAAAGTTAGATGTAATTAACCGGAAAGTTGCGCACGAATAATTTTTTTCTTCAAGACTGCAACTTTAAGAGAAAAGAACACATAATCCCTTCGAATCATATTGGAGGCGGATCATGAAAAGCTGGTTATTTCTTACTGTTGCAATTCTTGGAGAGGTAGTTGCAACATCTGCATTAAAGTCCAGTGAAGGTTTTACGAAGCTCGTACCATCTTTCATCGTAATTGTTGGCTATGGAATTGCATTTTATTTCCTTTCATTGGTCTTGAAGTCTATTCCTATAGGGGTGGCCTATGCAGTTTGGTCTGGCCTTGGCGTAGTATTAGTCACTGCTGTTGCATGGGGGCTTTACGGGCAAAAGATTGATGCATGGGGTTTCGTGGGTATTAGTTTAATAGTTTGCGGTGTATTGGTTTTAAATTTGCTTTCTAAAGCAAGCGTTCATTAAGTGGCACTGGCATCTAACAATCGGCAGCAGGCGGACAGCCTACACTACGCGGTTTTGTGTTACTCGCTGCGCTCAAACATTAACACAAAACCGCTCCGTTACGGCTGCCGCTGTGCCGGGCGTTATGTTTCTGGAGATTTCTGAATGAACATTAGAGAGGCTGAAAGAAAAGATTGGGACTTAATTTGGCCAATCTTTAATGAGGTTGTAAAAGCCGGAGAAACCTACGCATACGAAACTGAAACAACCAAAGACCAAGCGGAAAAAATTTGGCTAGACGCTCCCAGAAAAACATTTGTGGCCGAAGAAAATGGAAAAATTTATGGAACTTATTACATAAAAACAAACCAGGCTGGCCCCGGTAATCATGTGTGCAATTGTGGCTATATGGTTTCCTCAATTGCCCGAGGTCGGGGTTTGGCTACAACCATGTGTGAGCACTCACAAGAAATGGCTTTAAAGTTGGGTTATAAAGCAATGCAGTTTAATTTTGTTGCTTCAAGCAATGAAGGCGCTGTTCGGTTGTGGAATAAACTTGGTTTTGAAACTGTGGGGCGCTTGCCTAGTGCATTTAATCATCCAACAAAAGGCTACGTAGATGCTTTGGTAATGTTCAAATGGCTAGCTAAAACATAACAAGGTGCTGCAACCCGCGCACTACGTGCGCTGGACAGTTTGTAAGTCGCGGCTTTGTGGTTTTGCTGCGCAAAAGTAATCCACAAAACCACGACTTACAAACTGCCGTTGAGCACGGCGTTGAATGACAGCTTTCCCAAAAGCTCTACGGCTGCTCTGGGTCGCTGACTGCCGGTCGATCGCGGTGGAAGCTGCCGCTAAACCTTTGAGCGAACTGAACGGCAGCAGTCGAGCCGACAACAGCCCTTCCGTCCGCGGGAGCCGAACGGCTTCTCCGGCCGAGGCGCGCCCATACGCCCTAGACAACTTCCAGAGTGCCCTCGCGCCGGCACGCCATACCCTCTTTCCGCCTGTCCTACTTGCTGCTATTCTGCACGCCGGCTGGATCGAAGCCTGCTGCCCACCTCGGCGCACCCGGACGGGACGATCATCACCTGTTTCGCATTTGAGAAATCCCTAATCCCTCGGATTTCGGCAGTGGGCACCGAAGGTTCGCGATTGGATAGGAGTTTCACAAATGCGCCGCACAATCCTTATTACCGCCGCCGAAGTCGAAAAGCTCAAGCAGCGCGCCCGCAAGCTCAAGAGAGCGAACGGAATCACTCACAACGAGGCACTGGACGAGGCTGCAAAGGCTGTCGGCTTCGACCACTGGCACCACGTTGCAGAATCAGCTAAGACGTTCGCACCGACCGAGCACGCTCACCACTTCGGCGTGATCATCGCTCTCGACATCAAGGACGCTCAGGACTTTCACGACCCATCAGGACAGTTCGTCGAGGACGATCTTGCCTTCTCCCTGTGCGCCGGCGACATCTACGCACTCGTGCGCGAGGCGGATGGGGACGATGACATCGACCCGAATGACCCGACCTACAATGAAGACCTCAAAGAGTGGATGTTCGATGGGCTAATGAATTACGTCTTCTTCCGCTATACGAATCCCGAGTTGCCCGCGAGCGTCGAGGAAGCGGTGAAGCTCGCCACCGAACACTGCTACTGGCCGCCGGAGTACATCTGGTACAAGGGCGTCATGCACGACAGCCCGGACGGGTCAGAACTTGCGGACCGCCGAATCATTCACCGCTTCGAGTAACGTGTAGATCGCGACGGTGCCAAACGCCGTCTGGCTGCTGTTGGCACCACTGCCGCCACTCGATCTACTTCGGCTGAAAGATTTCAGGCGGGACCTGACGGTCTGCGTAAAGATCTCAAGGGGCGATTCATTCGATCCATGGCAGCCTACCCTGCTGCGGATCGCGCACATTCGAAGCTGATGGTTTGTTGGTCGCGCATGCGTCAATCAGGACAACATCTCGGCGCCCGGACAATCCTAGCTCGGCGAGAATGGTTTGAACCTTACGGAACTCGCTTTCCGAAAAGTAAAGAATCGCTTTGATGGACTTCGCCGTGTCGTTCGCCGCCTCATACACGCCAACCTGATGCTTCATGTTCTGTTTCAGTTTCGAATTCGATGCTAACTTAAATTCGATCAGAGTCTTGTCCCGGCTGCCCTTGGAAACCTTGAAATCGACAGGACCTCTGCCGTTATTGACCTCGCGATTCACGTCGTAAACGGAGGCACACCACGTAAGCTTATACATGAGTTGCAGGTCCGCCTCTCGATGAATCGGCTTGCCATTGTGGTAGAACATGCGATAGCCATCTTGGTCCTCGATGACCGATTTCAGGTAATGCAGGCGCCGCATGGACTCTTCGAAGCTGTCATCCGCCTCTTGATAGAATTCTGTACCGATCAGCTTCTGATCGACCAGCGCACGGATCTGATGAATGAATTGCTGCTCTGTGTCGCGGACCTTGGAGTTGCTGACCTTGTGGGCCTCGTCTCCCGTCTCCTCCTTGTGTCGGATGTAATAGTCCAGCACTTGCGGGAACTGCTCGATGGTGGTCGCAGCAGCCTCTCGAATTTCTTCTTCCTTGGCGTCCTCCGACAAGCGGCGCAGGAAATATTCATTGACCTGCGCCCTTAATTGCTGATCCGGGATCGAGTTGTAGACGCCCTGAAAGTTGTCAAGTAGGTCGTTGCGATTAATCCATGCCTCGTCTTTAGTCAGAATCACCTTCGGGGTCAGCAGGACATAGTCGTTGCCGAAAGCCGGCAGGTTATATCGCCCACCCTTCCACCGCCTTGCCCTGTAATCGAAGGCGACCTTCTCGATGGCGAAATTCCGTCGGAGGCTCGACGCAATATGCATTTTCGCAAAGGTCTGTGTATAGTCAAGCAGGTATTGCTTGATCAGATTGGTTGTAAAGTCACTTAAATGGTCGCGACCTACACCATCCGCCAGCAGACACAGCTTTTCGAGGTGGCTTCCACGACTAATCGTTTCGCTTCCGAAATCCTTGAATACCTGATGGAGATTGCGATGAAGCGCTCCGGCAAACTGCTTGCCGAGGCCGCTTCCATTGTTACCTGTCTTGCTGAATCCGAGCCAGTTCTGGCTGACCTCAGGAAAGCGGAACCAGCTATCAAGCAGTCCCTTGCTGATGCTAGCATCGGACGATACATCGCGCAGAAACTTCACGTAGCAGATGATTTCGTCGTGGAGGCGCTGGTGTTCGATCTCTTCGCTGTCAAAGAGCAAGAACGGATCGACGAACAGCGGGAGGTCGTTGATCAAGGATATATTGAGCGCGCCATAGTCCTCCAACACCTCGGGCACGACTTCAAAGAAGTCGGTGAAGTAGATCTTTGCCGCTGTCGTCATGTCATCGCCTCGGCATCTCCATCAAATCTCATTGTTGGCAATGGTCAGAAGTAGTCTAGGACCGCAGATTGACGTAGGAAACACTCAGCATCTTCTGATCTTTCGCGCAGACGCAAGCGCTCATTCAGACAATAACCCCATTGTAATGGACGACCGGTTCGGACGAAGAGCGACTGTTGATGCTTGACTTCTTGGACCTCGGCTCAGGCCGAGTTGCTGACGCTCTGAGGATGCCACCTCCAGAGCAGCACTTCCTCGCGAACGGCGGTTTGCTCGAAATGTAATAGCCAGTTGATGCCTACGATGAGCCTGACGTATGACAGGCGAACATTCTTTAGGGCAACCATGCTGCTTAACTCGCCGGTAAGAATCATTCGAACACGCAACAGTGTGAACCGAGCTGCTACAAAGCCTCGCGAGGGCCATCCCATTCACTCAATGTCGAAGCACAGGAGACCGTAGACGCTATACATAGCATCATCCCCTTCAACGCTCCCCCTTTGCGATGAGGACAGAACACCAGAGCACGACCTGAGGCTATAAGCACATGACGCAACAGGGGCCATCCGAGATGGCCCGTGAACACCCTGACCAACCTGATTCTTCCACGACTCCCCCGGCGCCCCTACTGCACCGACAATCCTAGCCAAGGCCTCATCATCCGCGGCTCGGATGTGGCCACCACAAAGAGCCACCTGCAACTTAACCCCGCGGCGCTTCGCCACTGGCTCCTGTTCGACATTGATGCGCCCCTCGCTGCCCTGACTTGGGAGCGCGTCAATCTACCTCCGCCCAACTGGCTTGCCGTCAATCCGGAGAACTCCCACGCGCATTGCGGTTACCTACTCGAAGTACCGATTATCACCAGCAAAGGAGGCCGCGAGAAACCGTTGCGCTATGCTGCGGCCATCGAGAACGCCTACCGCCTTAAGCTGCGTGCCGACCCCAGCTACAACGGCCTAATCTGCAAGAATCCTCTCCATGAGCGCTGGCGAACTTGGTTTGTTCACGACCACGCCTATTCGCTGGACGAGCTCTCTGAGTGGGTATCGCTTGCAAAACGCTCCCGCGCAATCGTGGAGGATGTCGGACTCGGGCGCAACGTCACTCTTTTCGACACTCTCCGAAACTGGGCCTACGGCATGGTGCTTATATACAAGCGCGCCAATGCGTCTCAGGACCTCTGGTTCAGAGCACTGCTGCACCAGGCGGAAGGCATCAACAGTCGCTTTCCGACACCCCTTGCTTTCCCGGAGATTCGGACTTTGACTAAATCGTCGGTCCTGAAGAACTCCTCGGAGCCTTTCCTCACGCGGCCTGCGCGCGGTTGAGCGCTTGCCGAATCCTCCAGTTTCCAGTGCAATCGCATTCACTTTCTGGAAGATTTGGAGCGCAGGTTTGCGATGACCACCCCGGATTTTTTCCGCGCCCGGCTGGACGCGATGATCGACC
>NZ_SSXU01000039.1 GCF_009469605.1 Zoogloea sp. 1C4
CGGGGCAACTCCGGATGGTGCACCGTCAGATCATCCGGATCGCTCCGTCGCCGCTCAATTGCTGCCAGGGCAGCCCCAGCACCAGCGCGTCGAACTGGGCTTGGGAGAGCGTCAGCGAGCCGTTCCCTTCGGCCCAGCGAAATCTCCCCTGATTGAGCCGCCGGCAGGCGAGCCAGATCCCCTGGCCGTCATGGATCAGTACCTTCATCCGGGTACCGCGCCGATTGGCGAAGAGGTAGGCCTGATGCGGGCGCGCCTCGCCGAAGACTCGCACCACCTGGGCGAGGAGCGTATCCATGCCGGCGCGCATGTCGAGCGGAGCGATCGACAGCCACAGGGCATCGACCCGGATCACCCGAGCCACTCGCGCAGCCAGGCGCCACAGGCTGCGGCCGAGGCGATGGGCCAATTCACCGTGACCGTCGCGGTGCCCCTGCGCAGTTCCAGGCGGATGGGGGCATCAACGCTTGGGGAAAGCTGCACCGGGACAAAGTCGCCCATCGGCTCGGAGGCCGCCACCCGTAAGGGCAGACAGGATAACTCGGGCGGCTCAATGCCTCGCTCGCGCATCCAGCGCCGCAGCTGGTTGGCGTTGATCCCGTTGGCCAGGGCCACCCCGGCGATCGACGCGCCGGGCTCGCCGCAGGCTTCGATCAGGGACTGCTTGAATGCTTCGGAGTGGGTGCGACGGGTTCGACGCGGCTGGATGACGGTCATGAAAGTGTCCACTTCTAGTGCGTAGTGGACACTATGGTTACCGAGCTAAGAGGTCGGGGGAAGACGGGTTTGCCGGGGGCTTACGGTTGTGGAGCGAACTTCCCTTGCCAATCGAAGGCACCAAAAACAAACCCCGGCCGAGGCCGGGGTCGAGGGGAGTCAAGGCCCGGCAGGCAGCCGCCGGGCCAAGAGGGAATTACCCCAGCTTCTTCTTCAACAGCTCATTCACCTGCGCCGGGTTGGCCTTGCCCTTGCTGGCCTTCATGCACTGGCCGACCAGTGCGTTGAACGCCTTTTCCTTGCCGGCGCGGAATTCCTCGACGGATTTCTGGTTGGCGGCCAGCACCTCGTCGATGATCGCCTCGATGGCGCCGGTGTCGGTGACCTGCTTGAGGCCTTGCGCTTCGATGATCGCGTCGGCGGATTCGCCTTCCTTGTTCCACAGCGCCTCGAAGACCCTCTTGGCGATGGCGTTGGAGATGGTGTTGTCGGCGATGCGGGCGACGAGGCCGGCGAGTTGCGTGGCACTCACCGGGCTGGCGGTGATGTCGAGCTCGGCCTTGTTGAGGCGCGCGGCGAGGTCGCCCATCACCCAGTTGGCGCAGGTTTTGGCGCTGGCAGCGCCGGCGGAGGCGACGGCGTCCACGTAGAACTGGGCGGTCTCGCGGCTGGCGGTGAGGGTGGTGGCGTCGTAGGCGGAGAGGCCGTATTCGCCCTGGAAGCGGGCCGACAGGGCGGCGGGCAGCTCGGGCATCTCGCCCTTCACGCGGTCGATCCAGTCGGCGCCGATGACCAGCGGCAGCAGGTCGGGATCGGGGAAGTAGCGGTAGTCGTGGGCGTCTTCCTTGCTGCGCATGGCGCGGGTTTCGCCGGTGTCCGGGTCGAACAGCACGGTGGCCTGCTGGACCTTGCCGCCGTCCTCGATCAGGTCGATCTGCCACTGGATCTCGTAGTCGATGGCCTGCTGCAGGAAGCGGAAGCTGTTGAGGTTCTTGATCTCGCGGCGGGTGCCGAACTCGGCCTGGCCGCGGGGGCGCACCGAGACGTTGGCGTCGCAGCGGAAGGAGCCTTCCTGCATGTTGCCGTCGCAGATGTCGATCCAGCGCACCAGGGCGTGGAGCGCCTTGGCGTAGGCCACGGCTTCGGCGGACGAGCGCATGTCGGGCTCGGAGACGATCTCGAGCAGCGGCGTGCCGGCGCGGTTGAGGTCGATGCCGGTCATGCCGTGGAAGTCTTCGTGGAGGCTCTTGCCGGCGTCTTCTTCAAGGTGGGCGCGGGTGAGGTTGACGCGCTTCTCGTAGTGGCCGCCCTTGCCATCCGGCACCAGCAGGTCGAGGTGGCCGCCCTGGACGACCGGGAGCTCGTACTGGCTGATCTGGTAGCCCTTGGGGAGATCCGGGTAGAAGTAGTTCTTGCGGGCGAAGATGCTCTTGGGCGACACGGTGGCGCCCACCGCGAGGCCGAAGCGGATCGCCCGCTCGACGGCGCCCTTGTTGAGCACCGGCAGCACGCCGGGCAGGGCGATATCCACCGCGCAGGCCTGCACGTTGGGTTCGGCGCCGAAGGCGATGCTGGCGCCGGAGAAGATCTTGGATTGGGTGTTGAGCTGGGAGTGAACTTCCAGCCCGATGACGACTTCCCAGTCGGTTCTGCTCATGGTGGCTCTCTAGATTTGGTGTCGTTCGGTCAGTCGCAGTGGCCGGTGCTCTTGTCGATCAGGAGCGGCCACACGTAATCGTGGGCGCTGGCCGGGCTGCAAAGGGTGTGGCAGTTGGCAAAGGCGACGGTGATCTGCTCGCCCTGTTCCCACATGTGGATTCGGCAGTCCCGTGCGCCGGCGAGTTCGACGGAGGGCAGGGCCTGGGTCTGGCGGAACTGGGCGAGGTCGTAGCGGCAGGTGCCGCGCTTGGGCATCGTCACTTCGGCCTTGAAGGCATTGACCTTGGAGTTGACCACCTCGACGGTGGCGCTGCCGAAGTTGCCGGTCTCGTCCTTGAACTTGCACTGGGTGCTCACCGAGAAGGTGCGCAGGGGCATGGGCTTGAGCTTGCCGCTCGCGCCCGTGGCGGGCCGCTCGACGATGCCGCCCCCGGCGCCGCCGCTGTCGGCGGGGCGGCCGACGGACGGCAGGTCGAGGGTGCCGCAGCCGGCGAGGGCGGCGAGCACCACGGCGAGGAGCGTGCGCTGGATCAGCTTCATCGCGGGTTTCAGGCCTGCGGTGCCCGGGCGTGCCAGTCGGTGGCTTGCTGGAACTGGTGGGCGACGCCCAGCAGGCGGGCTTCGCCGAAGTAGTTGCCGATCAGCTGCAGGCCCACCGGCAGGCCGCCCTTGCCGAAGCCGGCCGGGTGCGACAGGCCGGGCAGGCCGGCGAGGTTGACGGCCACGGTGTAGATGTCGCCGAGGTACATCTGCACCGGATCGTCGGTCTTGGCGCCGATGCCGAAGGCGGTGGTCGGCGCGGTGGGGCCGGCGATCACGTCGCACTGCTGGAAGGCGGCGGCGAAGTCGTTGGCGATCAGGCGGCGGAGCTTTTGGGCCTTGATGTAGTAGGCGTCGTAGTAGCCGTGGGAGAGCACGTAGGTGCCCACCAGGATGCGCCGCTTGACCTCGGCGCCGAAGCCCTGGGCGCGGCTCTTGCAATACATGTCGTTGAGGTCGGTGTACTCGGCGGCGCGGTGGCCGTAGCGCACGCCGTCGAAGCGGCTGAGGTTGGAGCTGGCCTCGGCCGGGGCGATCACGTAGTAGGCGGGGATCGCCAGCCGGGCGTTGGGCAGGCTCACCTCGACGGTGGTGGCGCCGAGCTTGCGGTATTCGGCCAGCGCCGCTTCGACCGAGGCGCGCACGTCGTCGTCCATGCCGTCGGCGAAGAACTCCTTGGGCAGGCCGATGCGCAGGCCGGCGAGGGGCTTGGCCAGATCGCGGCTGTAGTCTTCGGCCTCGCGTTCGAGGCTGGTGGAATCCCTCGGGTCGTGGCCGGTCATCGCGGAGAGCAGCAGCGCGCAATCCTCGGCCGAGCGGGCAAAGGCGCCGCCCTGATCCAGCGACGAGGCGTAGGCGATCATGCCGTAGCGCGACACGGTGCCGTAGGTGGGCTTGATGCCGGTGACGCCGCAGAACGAGGCCGGCTGGCGCACCGAGCCGCCGGTGTCGGTGCCGGTGGCGATGGGCACCATGCGCGCCGCGATCGCCGCCGCCGAGCCGCCGGACGAGCCGCCGGGCACGCAATCGAGGTTCCAGGGGTTGCGGGTGGGGCCGAAGTGGGAGTTCTCGTTGGAGGAGCCCATCGCGAACTCGTCCATGTTGGTCTTGCCGACCATCACCGCGCCGGCCTGCTTGAGCAGGGTGACCACGTGGGCGTCGTAGGGGCTCACGAAGTTGGAGAGCATCTTCGAGCCGCAGGTGGTGAGCACGCCTTCGGTGCAGAAGACGTCCTTGTGGGCGAGGGGAATGCCGGTGAGCGGGCCGGCGGTGCCGGCGGCGATGCGCGCGTCGGCTTCGGCAGCGGCCTGCAGGGCGCTGTCGCGGCAGGTGGTGACGAAGGCGTTGATGCGCCCGTTGCCGGCCTCGATGCGGGCGAGGCTTTCGGTGGCGAGTTCGACGGCGGAGACGCGCTTCGCGCGAAGGGCGGCGGCGATGTCCTTGAGGCTGGAGTCGATCATGGTGCGGGGTGCGAAGTGAGGCGGCAGCCGGGGCTGGCCGCGGGAATCGGGATGGGTGGCGGCTTACTCGATGACCTTGGGCACCAGGTACAGCCCGGCTTCGGTCTGGGGCGCGATGGCCTGGTAGGTGTCGCGGCGGTCGGTCTCGCTGACGGCGTCAGCGCGCAGGCGCTGGGCGAGCTCCTGGGGATGGCTCATGGGCTCGACCCCGTCGGTGTTCACCGCCTGCATTTCCTCGATCAGGCCGAAGATACCGTTGAGTTTGGCCTGGGTGGCGGCAAGATCGCCATCGGCGAGTTCAAGGCGGGCGAGCTTGGCGATGTGGCGGACTTCGTCGGCGGAAAGTGTCATGGCAATTTACAAAGTTGCTTAAACGACAAAGGTTTGTAGGTTATCATAAGCGATTCTGTTGCCCCAATTCCCAACCCCTCCAACGGCTTTTTCCGGGATTTTTCTCCGATGTTTGGTTCTCTGCGCTCTTACTTTTCGAACGATCTCGCCATCGACCTTGGCACCGCCAACACCCTGATCTACGTGCGCGGCAAGGGCATCGTTCTCGATGAACCGTCCGTGGTGGCGATCCGCACCGAAGGCGGCCCGAACGCCAAGAAAACCATCCTCGCCGTGGGGATGTCCGCCAAGCAGATGCTGGGCAAGACGCCGGGCAACATCACTGCCATCCGTCCGATGAAGGACGGCGTGATCGCCGACTTCACCGTGACCGAGCAGATGCTCAAGCAGTTCATCAAGAAGGTTCACGACACCCGCCTGTTCTCGCCCAGCCCGCGCATCATCATCTGCGTGCCCTGTGGTTCGACCCAGGTCGAGCGCCGCGCGATCCGCGAATCCGCCCTCGGCGCCGGTGCCAGCAACGTTTACCTGATCGAAGAGCCGATGGCCGCGGCGATCGGTGCCGGCATGCCGGTGGCCGACGCGACCGGCTCGATGGTCGTCGATATCGGCGGCGGCACCACCGAAGTGGGCGTGATCTCCCTGGGCGGCATGGTGTATGCCGGCTCGATCCGCGTCGGCGGCGACAAGTTCGACGAAGCCATCGTCAATTACATCCGCCGCAACTACGGCATGCTGATCGGCGAAACCACCGCCGAATCCATCAAGAAGGAAATCGGCTCGGCCTTCCCGGGTTCCGAGGTCAAGGAGATGGAAGTCAAGGGCCGCAACCTGGCCGAAGGCATCCCCCGCGCCTTCACCATCTCGTCCAACGAGATCCTCGAAGCCCTCACCGAGCCCCTCAACCAGATCGTCTCCGCGGTCAAGATCGCCCTTGAGCAGACCCCGCCCGAACTGGGCGCCGACATCGCCGAGCGCGGCATGGTGCTCACCGGCGGCGGCGCGCTGCTGCGCGACCTCGACCGTCTGCTGATGGAAGAAACCGGCCTGCCGGTGATCGTCGCCGACGACCCGCTGACCTGCGTGGTCCGTGGTTCCGGCATGGCCCTCGAAAAGATGGACCAGCTCGGCTCCATCTTCACCAGCGAGTAAGACGCGTCGGCTGCGACAGGGCGCCCGCGGTGAACCTCACGTTCCTCCGCGTGCGTCAGCGACCCGGGCTTGTCCCGGGCGCAGCCGTTTACCGCGCCACCTGAACATCCCTCGATGGTCGGCCATTCGCCTCCTCCCTTCTTCAAACGCGGGCCTGCGCCGCTGGCCAAGCTCGTGTTCTTCGTGACCGTCTCGCTGGCGCTGCTGGTCTCCGACCTCAACCTGCGCTACCTCGACGCCTTCCGCCAGGGCCTGTCTGTGCTCGCCTATCCGCTGCAGATGGCGGCCGCCACGCCGGCGGATTTCGTGCGCAACGCCTCCAACTACTTCGCCTCGCTGGTGCGCCTGCAGATCGAGAACAAGGAGCTCAAGAGCAAGCAGCTCCAGGGCGCCGAGCGCCTGCTGCGCCTCGACCAGATCGAGCAGGAGAACCGCCACCTGCGCGCCCTGCTCGACGCCCGCGAGCGCCAGCCGGTGAAATCCGTGGTGGCCGAGATCATGTACACGGCCAAGGATCCGTTCTCCCGCAAGGTGATCCTCGACAAGGGCGCCCAGGCGGGTGTCGAACCGGGTCAGGCAGTGGTGGATGATGTCGGCGTGATCGGCCAGATCACCCGGGTCTTTCCGATGCAGTCCGAGCTCACGCTCCTCACCGACAAGGATCAGGCGATTCCGGTGATCATCGTGCGCAGCGGTTTGCGGGCGGTGCTGTTCGGTTCGGGCAACGGTCTGATGGAGCTGCGCTACCTGGCCGCCAACGCCGACATCCAGCCCGGCGACAAGGTCGTCACCTCAGGGCTCGATGGCGTCTTCCTGGCGGGTCTGCCGGTGGCGACGGTGGCGCGGGTCGAGCGCGATCAGGCCCAGACCTTCGCCCGCATCCCCTGTCTGCCCGCCGCGGGTGTCGAGCAGTTCAGCCATGTGCTGGTGCTGGGGCACCGCGAAAGCCTGCCGCCCCGCCCGCCGGAGCCCGAAGTCATCAACAAGGGCAAGGGCGGCAAGGGTCGCAAGGCCAAGGCGGTGAAGGAGTAAGCCATGCAACCGACCAACCGTTCGAGCCGCATCCTGCTCCCGGTGAAGATGTGGTTTGTGTATCTGACCCTCTTCATCGCGCTGTTCCTCAACTACATCCCCACCGGCCATCTGCCCGCGGTGCCCGACTTTGTGGCCCTGGTGCTGGCCTTCTGGTGCGTGCGCGAGCCGCTCAAGATCGGCATCGGCGCCGGCTTCGTGTTTGGCCTGCTCACCGACATCGGCGTCGGCGCGGCGATGGGGCAGCATGCGTTTTCCTACGTGCTGCTGGCCTATGCGGCCAACGAGCTGTCGCGCCGGGTGCTGTGGTTCACGCCGGTCGAGCAGGCGCTCCACGTGCTGCCGCTGCTGTTCATGTCGCAGGTGGTGATGGTTGTCGTGCGCCTGCTGGCCGGGGCCGAGTTCCCCGGCTGGTGGATGTTCTTCGGCTGCTTCGTGGCCGCCCTGCTGTGGATTCCCCTGCACTACGTGCTGCTGCTGCCCCAGTACCAGCCGATGGAGCGGGATGAGAATCGGCCGATCTAGCGAGGGCCGGGGCGTGAAGGGCAAGGATTCGCTGATGCCTGCCGCTGGGCGCGCCTGCGTCGTGGTCGTGGGGGCTGCCCGATGACCTCGATCCGCACGCCCGAGCAGGAACTCGGCCGTTTCCGCGCCCGCCTGGCGGTGGCCGGCGCGGTGGCGCTGGTGTGCTTCGGGCTGCTGGCCGCGCGTTTCTTCTACCTGCAGGTGGTGCGCTACGACTACTACTCCACCCGCGCCGAAGACAACCGGATCTCGCTGGTGCCCATCGTGCCCAACCGCGGCCTCATCGTAGACCGCAACGGCACCGTGCTGGCCCGCAACTACTCGGCCTACACGCTCGAAATCACCCCGTCACGGGTGGCGGATCTGGAGCAGACCATCGAGGCGCTCTCCAAACTCGTCGACATCCAGCCCAAGGACCGCAAGCGCCTCAAGAAGCTGATGGACGAATCCAAGAGCTTCGAGTCGCTGCCGATCCGCAACCGCCTCACCGACGAGGAAGTCGCCCGCTTCATCGCCCAGCGCTACCGCTTCCCGGGCGTCGAGCTCAAGGCACGGCTGTTCCGCGACTACCCGATGGGCGCCTTCGGCTCCCACATCATCGGCTACATCGGGCGGATCAACGACCGCGATCTTGAACGCATCGAAGAAAACGACGACTCCGCCAACTACCGCGGCACCGACCACATCGGCAAGGCCGGGCTCGAGAAGAGCTACGAGCGCGAACTCCACGGCCAGACCGGCTACGAGGAGGTCGAGGTGGATTCCGGCGGCCGCGCGGTGCGGGCCCTGCGGCGCACGCCGGCCACGCCGGGCAACAACCTGGTGCTCACCGTCGATCTCAAGCTGCAGGAAGTCGTCGAGAAGGCCTTCGGCAACCGCCGCGGCGCGCTGGTGGCCATCGAACCGGGCACCGGCGGCGTGCTGGCGCTGGTGTCGGTGCCGACCTTCGACCCCAACCTGTTCGTGGACGGCATCGCCCCACAAGATTGGGACGAGCTCAACAACTCGCCCGACCACCCGATGGTGAACCGCGCCCTCAACGGCGCCTACCCGCCGGGCTCCACCTTCAAGCCCTTCATGGCGCTGGCGGCGCTGATGAGCGGCAAGCGCACTCCTGGTCAGGCGATCTCCGATCCGGGCTACTTCGACTTTGGCGGCCACCATTTCCGCGATGACAAGGCGGGCGGCCACGGGGTGGTGGACATGTACAAGTCCATCGTGCACTCCTGCGACACCTATTACTACAAGCTGGCCAACGACATGGGGATCGACCTGATCGCCGCGCAGATGGCCCAGTTTGGCTTTGGCAGCCGCACCGGCATCGACATCGAAGGCGAAAGCTCCGGCGTGCTGCCTTCGCCCGAGTGGAAGAAGCGCCGCTTCAAGAAGCCCGAGCAGCAGAAGTGGTTCGGCGGCGAGACGATCTCCATCGGCATCGGCCAGGGCTACAACGCCTACACCATGCTGCAGCTGGCCCACGCCACGGCCACGGTGGCGGCGGGCGGGGTGATGTTCAAGCCCCACCTGGTCAAGTACATCGAGAGCGCCAAGGACGGTTCGCGCCGGATGATCGAGCCCCAGCCGATCAAGACCATCCCGATCCGCCAGGACCACCTGGACACCATCCGCCGGGCGATGGTCGGGGTGAACCGCGAGGGCACCGGCACCCGCGCCTTCGCCGGCGCCCCCTACCAGGCGGCCGGCAAGACCGGCACGGCCCAGGTGTTCTCCCTGAAGGGTGCCAAGTACAACGCACGGATCGCCGAGCGTCTGCGCGACCACGCCCTCTTCATCGCTTTCGCCCCGGCCGACAAGCCCACCATCGCCCTCGCGGTGCTGGTGGAAAACGGCGGCTTCGGTGCAGAATCCGCCGCCCCGATCGCCCGTCAGGTGCTCGATTACTACCTCCTCGGCAAGCTGCCGGCCGGCATCGCGCCGGAATACCCGGGCGCCGAGGGAACGACGGGAGACAACGCCGGTGATTGATTCCCGCTTCGACCCCCGCAAGTGGCCGGGCTATCTGATGGCACCCCTCGATGGTGCGCTCCTCACCATCGTGGTGCTCATTTTGGGTTTTGCGACGGTGGTGATGGTCAGCGCCTCGCCGGAGCGCCTTGACACCCTGGCGCTCAACGTCGGTGTGGCCTTCGTGGTGATGTGGATCGCCGCCAGCATCCCGCCCCAGCGGATGATGAGCATCGCGCTGCCGCTCTACGTGCTGGGGGTGTTGTTGCTCATCGGGGTGGCGTTGTTCGGCGACGTCTCGAAGGGCGCCCGGCGCTGGCTCAACATCGGTGTGGCGCGCATCCAGCCGTCCGAGCTGATGAAGATCTCCATGCCGCTGATGCTCGCCTGGTATTTCCAGCTGCGGGAGGGGGCGCTGCGGGTACGCGATTTTTTCATCGCCGCCGCCCTTCTGCTGGTGCCAGTGGGGCTGATCGCCAAGCAGCCCGACCTGGGCACTGCGGTACTGGTGGCGGCGGCGGGCTTCTACGTGCTGTTCTTTGCGGGGCTCACCTGGCGGCTGATCCTGCCGGTGGCCGTCGTAGGCATCGCCGGCATCGCCGCCATCGTGGTGATGGGCGACACCATCTGCCAGCCGGATGTCGAATGGCCAGGGATGCGCGAATACCAGAAGCACCGGGTGTGCACCCTGCTTGATCCGACCTCCGATCCCCTCGGCAAGGGCTTCCACATCATCCAGTCCACCATCGCCATCGGCTCCGGCGGGGTGCTCGGCAAGGGCTGGGGCCACGGCACCCAGACCCACCTGGACTTCCTGCCCGAGCGACATACCGACTTCATCTTCGCGGTGCTCACCGAAGAATTCGGGCTTGCCGGCGCCGTGATCCTGGTGTTACTCTATATCTGTCTGATTTTTCGCGGTTTGTTTATAGCCGCAGGTGCCCCGACCCTGTTCTCGCGCCTTCTCGCTGGCGCGCTTACGCTGATCTTCTTCACCTACGCGTTTGTGAACATGGGGATGGTGAGCGGAATCCTCCCCGTGGTGGGCGTTCCGTTGCCCTTTGTCAGTTACGGTGGCACTGCACTCGTTACCCTTTGTCTTGGTGTCGGGATGCTCATGAGCATCCAGCGTCACCGGCGTCGGGTAGGTGCCTGAACCCGCGTGCGCCCTGGCGTACGCCCGAACAGGAATACGTGTCATGCCCCCTGTAGCGATCTCCCGTCGCGCCGGCCTGCTGCCGGTGCTTCTTTGTAGCGCCCTAGTGTTGTCCGCCCCCGCCATGGGCGCGCCTGCCGTCGCGTCTGCAAGCTCCACCAGCGATGCCGCGGCCCTCACCGGCCTCAAGCCCGGCGCCCGCTTCCATTTTGCCGACGGCGTGTTCAAGAATGATGGCCTGCCCGTCGACGCCCAGGGCGCTGAGTCCGAAGAAGCCGTGGCGGCGCCTGTCGTCGAGAAAAGCGATTACTCCCTCAAGGGCTCGATCGCGCCGGGCGCCGGCCTGACCCTCGAAAAGGGCGTCGCCAGCTGGTACGGCAAGATGTTCCACGGCCGCAAGACGTCCAGCGGCGACACCTACGACATGTACGCGATGACCGCGGCGCACCCGAGCCTGCCGATCCCCAGCTATGTGCGGGTGACCAACCTGGCCAACGGCCGCTCGGCGGTGGTGCGGGTGAACGATCGCGGGCCCTTCCATCCGGGCCGGATCATCGATCTCTCCTACGCTGCGGCCTACAAGCTGGGCTACACCGACCAGGGCCATGCCCAGGTCGAGATCGCCCTGGTGCTGCCCGAGGATGTGGCTTTTGTGCAGCCGGGCCGCCCGGTGCCGCCGATCCGCCGCGCAAAGGCGCCGGCCCCCCAGGCGCCGGTGGCGGTTGCCCAGCGTCCGGCCCCCGTGCCCGAGCCCGTGGTGGCTGCGGAGACTGCCCGTCCGGCGGCCGAGCCGCTCGCCGTGGCTGCAGTGGCGCCGGTTTCCGCCGTGCCTGTGCCGGCAAGCCGTCCGGCCGAGCGGGTCGGCAGCGAGGTCTTCCTGCAGCTGGGGGCCTTCGGTACCGCCGGGACAGCCGAGCACTTCAAGAGCTTCGTCGAGCATGAGCTCAAGTGGCTGAAGGAATCGGTCTCGGTGCTGGCTTACGAGGGCAAGTTCCGCCTGCGGGTCGGGCCTTTCCCGTCGGCCATCGAGGCCCGTTCCATCGCCGAGCGGATCGCCGGTACGCTCAAGCTCAAGCCCTCGGTCGTCCAACGCTGAAGCCCTTGTGCGCAGGGATGTAAAACCCTGCTGATAGCAAGGAAATTTTGCACCCTTTGGCTATACTGAAATCAACCAAAGGGAGGACGCCATGAGCTTCATCGATTCCCCCATCAGCCGTTGCGAAGCGGTTCGTGAGATGGTCCTGACCGACCAGACCCAACGCCAGTGTGCGTTCGAGCACGAATGTCCGCCGGGGCGTAACTGCCCGCTGGACGGGTGCTTTGCCGAGATATCCGGCCTCACCGAGGCGGCGACCCTCGCCGAGGTGGCGGCGGCCGAAGCCGCCCATCACCACGCCTGAAGCATGGCCAACCGGACGCTCGGTACCCGCCAGAAGCTGGTCTTCCGCGGCCCCGACAAGGGGCCGGGCGGCGTGCCGAAATCGCCCCGCAACCCGCTGGTCGTGCCGGCCCTGCAGCGCAAGGCCGGGCCCCATGACAAGTCAACGGGCGGGAAGCGTCAGGCCGAGAAACGCGCGATGAGCCGCCAGCTGCAACGGCTGGCGGGTGCGGTTTCCGGCGAATCCGAATGAAGGCCTGAAAGGCCGCCGGGGCGCAGGCCCCAGGCGGCTAGCTGTGAAGTTTCAATAGGTTGTTTCGGGTGTTCACCCGGGGAGATTCTGAGAGACTGGAAATCGCCAAACCCCCAGTCACCTCGAGAGCCTGCCCCGGATGAACACCCATAAGAATGCCCGATTGACCTACCTTCGTCGCCTGGAAATGGTTCAGGAGATCACCGAACGCGGCCTTTCTGCCTCGCAGGCGGGCGCCGCGCATGGCGTGAGCGCCGTGACGGCCCGCAAGTGGCTCGGGCGCTATCTGGCCGCGGGCGCTGTGGGCCTGTGCGACAAGTCCTCGCGCCCGGCCTGCTCGCCGCGCGCCATCGCTCCGGCCACCGCGCTGGCGATCGTGGAGCTGCGCCGCCAGCTCTTCCTTCAGGCCCGCATCGCCGCCTACATGGGCGTCTCGAAAGCGACGGTCAGCCGGGTGCTGCGACGCGCCGGGCTCTCGAGGCTGGGCGACCTGCAACCGCAGGAACCCGTCCAGCGCTACGAGCGCGAGACGCCCGGCGAGCTGCTGCACATCGACATCAAGAAGCTTGGCCGCTTCGAGCGGACCGGCCATC
>NZ_SSXU01000003.1 GCF_009469605.1 Zoogloea sp. 1C4
GGGGCCACTTCCCGACGGATGAAGCGGCCACCAAGCTGATCTGGCTGGCGCTGCGCAACATCACCGACGGATGGCGGGGAACGATGACATGCTGGAAAGGCGCCATGAACCAGTTCGCCATCCTGTATGGCGAGCGCTTCATTCCGGCGGTCACAAAATGAGAACCGCCGATTGATCCCGGCCATGGCCGGGATCAATCGAAATTCGCCTCGAACACAAAATTACTGACACTCCCGACACTCCCGCGGGTTGGCGCTTTTTTGCTCCCGGTTGGGAGCAATTTCCTTCCAGCCCGGAGCGATGCGCTCCCGACCGGGAGTGATTTCGTCCGAGTCGGGAACGTTTTGCTCCCGGTCGGGGCGAAAGAGCTCCCGGTTCGGAGCTTTTTGCTCCCGATTCGGACGGATGAGCTCCCGGTTGGGAGCAAAAAGCTCCGAACCGGGACAAATTTGCTCCCACCCCGGAGCAAAAGGCCCCCAAGCGCGAGCACTCGGGCAAACGCCGGGCGGTCAGTCGTCGCTCGCCCCCGGCGACACCGCCGAGCCGGCCAGGATGCCGCCGTCGATGGTCAGCTCGGAGCCGTTCACATAAGGCGCCTCGTCCGAGGCCAGCAGCACGCACACTGCCGCCACCTCTTCCGGGCGGCCGAAGCGGCGGGCCGGGTTGGCGCGCACGAAGGCCTGCATGCGCGCCTCGCGCCCGGGGCCGGAACCGAGCATCGGCTCCCACATGGGGGTGAGGATCGCCGCCGGGTGCACCGAGTTGCAGCGGATCGGCAGGCCCTGCTCGGCGCAGTACAGCGCCACCGTCTTGCTGTGGTTGCGGATGCCGGCCTTCGACGACGCGTAGGCCGACGCGCCGGGCACGCCCACCACGCCCGAGCGGGACGACATGTTGATGATCGAGCCCACGTTGCCCCGGGCGCGCATGGTCTGGATCGCGAAGCGGCAGCCCAGGAAGGTGCCATCCAGGTTGGTGTGATGCACCCGGCGCCAGTCGTCAAGGCTGGCGTGCTCCGGGCTCTGGGGGCCGGAGCCGGTCTCGAAGCCGGTGATGCCGGCGTTGTTCACCAGCGCGTCGAGCTGCCCGGCCTCGGCGACGATGCGCGCCATCGCCGCCTCCCAGTCGGCTTCCTCGCGCACGTCGAGGCGCAGATAGACGGCGTTGCCGCCGATCGAATCGGCCACCGCCTGGCCGCGGGCGTCGTCGATGTCGCTCACGTAGCAGCGGGCGCCCTCCGCGGCAAAGGCGCGGGCGATGGCCTCGCCGATGCCCCGGGCAGCGCCGGTCACCAGGGCCACTTTATTGTTCAGACGGTTCATGCGTGCTCTCCAGGCAGAAGGTGAAAGGGCGGACGATGCAAAATCCGCCCGCCATTATCCGCCCGTCGCGAAACTCCCGCCCGCCGCCGCGCTCGAACCCCTGTAGCACACCCCATCGTCGTTCGAGGAGCCCGCGCCATGAACGCCCCGCCCGACCGCCGCGCCGCCGACCACCGTGCCGCCATCTCCGCCCACTGCCGCAGCGACGAAGCGGCCCGGGTTGCCGCCCTCGCCGCCGAACTCGCCGCCGTGCCCCTCGACAGGGCCGCCGTCGCCGAGCACGCCCGGGCGCTGGTGGTGGCGGTGCGCCAGCAGCGCGAAGGGGCCAGCGGGGTGGACAACCTGATGCACGAGTTCTCGCTCTCGACCCAGGAAGGCATCACCCTGATGTGCCTGGCCGAGGCCCTGCTGCGCATCCCCGACACGGCCACCCGCGACCGCCTGATCCGCGACAAGATCGCCAAGGGCGACTGGCGCGCCCGCCTGGGCCACAGCCACTCCCTGTTCGTCAATGCCGCCACCTGGGGGCTGATGCTCACCGGCCGGCTGGTGGCCACCCACAACGAGCACACCCTCGGCGGCAGCCTCGCCACGCTCATCGCCCGGGGCGGCGAGCCGCTGATCCGGCGGGGGGTGGAATTTGCGATGGGCCTGCTGGGCCAGCAGTTCGTGATGGGCGAGACCATCGCCACCGCCCTCAAGCGCAGCGAAGAGAAGATCCGTCAGGGCTACACCCACTCCTTCGACATGCTCGGCGAGGCCGCCGCCACCCGCGCCGATGCCGAGGCTTACACCAACGCCTACGAGCGCGCCATCCACGCCATCGGCAAGGCCAGCGCCGGGCGCGGGGTGATCGCCGGGCCGGGCATTTCCATCAAGCTCTCGGCGCTCCACCCCCGCTACTGTCGCGCCCAGCGCCAGCGGGTGATGGACGAGCTCTACCCGCGCCTCGTGGCGCTAATGCAGCTCGCCTGCGGCTACAACATCGGGGTGAATATCGACGCCGAGGAGGCCGACCGGCTCGAACTCTCCCTCGATCTCGTCGAACGCCTGCTCGCCGAGCCGGATCTGGCCGGCTGGACGGGCCTCGGGGTGGTCGTCCAGGCCTACCAGAAGCGCTGCCCCTTCGTGATCGAGCATCTGGCCGACCGGGCGCGCGAGCACGGCCGGCGCATCATGATCCGGCTGGTCAAGGGCGCCTACTGGGATAGCGAGATCAAGCGCGCCCAGGTGGACGGCCTGGCCGGCTACCCGGTATTCACCCGCAAGGTGCACACCGATCTTTCTTACCTGGCCTGTGCCGCCCGCCTGCTGGCGGTGGCCGACCGGATCTACCCCCAGTTCGCCACCCACAACGCCCACACCCTCGCCAGCGTCACCCGCATGGCCGCCGACCGGGGCGTGGCCGAGTACGAATTCCAGTGCCTGCACGGCATGGGCGAGCCCCTCTACGACAACGTGGTCGCCCCGGGCCAGCCCGGCGGGCGCTGCCGCATCTACGCCCCGGTGGGCAACCACGCCAGCCTGCTGCCCTATCTGGTGCGGCGCCTGCTGGAAAACGGCGCCAACACCTCCTTCGTCAATCGCATCGTGGACGACGCCGTGCCGGTGGACGCCCTGCTCACCGATCCCCTCGACGCGGTGCGCCGCGACGGTGGCCGCCCCCACCCGGCCATTCCCCTGCCGCGGGATCTCTTCGGGCCCACCCGGCGCAACTCCGCCGGGCTCGATCTCGCCAGCGACGCCGAGATCAACCGGCTCGACGCCGAACTCGCCCTCCTCGCCCCGCGCCCCTGGCACGCCGAGCCGCTCCTCGCCAGCCACCCGCCCTCCGGCACGCCCTACCTGCCCGTGACCAACCCCGCCAACCGGCAAGACCACGTGGGCACCGTACTCGAAGCCACCCTCACCGACGTGGCCCGTGCGGTGGAGGCCGCCGACACCTTCGCCGACGACTGGCACGCTGTGCCGCCAACCCGCCGGGCCACCGCGCTGCGCGCCGCCGCCGACGCCTTCGAGGCCCACCGCGCCGAGTTCATCAGCCTGTGCATCCGCGAAGCCGGCAAGACCCGCGCCAACGCCATCGCCGAGGTGCGCGAGGCGGTGGATTTCTGCCGCTACTACGCCACCCAGATCGAACACCTGCCCCCCAGCGCCACCGCGCCCGGGCCGGTGGTATGCATCAGCCCGTGGAACTTCCCGCTGGCGATCTTCGCCGGCGAGGTGGTGGCCGCGCTGGCCGCCGGCAGCCCGGTGCTCGCCAAGCCCGCCGAGCAGACGCCCCTCACCGCCGCGCTGGCGGTGCATCTGCTCCACGCCGCCGGCGTCCCCCGGGCGGCCCTGCAGCTGCTGCCCGGCCGGGGCGAACGGGTGGGCGCCGCGCTGGTGGCCGATCCGCGCATCCGCGGCGTGATCTTCACCGGCTCGACCGAAGTTGCCGGGCTCATCCACCGTCAGCTCGCCCAGCGCCCGCCTGAGGCCCGGACCCCTCGCCTGATCGCCGAAACCGGCGGCCAGAACGCGATGATCGTGGACGCCTCGGCGCTACCCGAGCAGGTAGTGCAGGACGCCCTCGCCTCCGCCTTCGACAGCGCCGGCCAGCGCTGCTCGGCCCTGCGCGTGCTGTGCCTGCAGGAAGAGATCGCCGACCGGGTGATCGAGCTCCTCGCCGGGGCGATGATGGAGCTCTCCATCGGCAACCCGGCGCGGCTGTCCACCGACGTGGGCCCGGTGATCGACGACACCGCCCGCGCGACGCTCCTCGCCCACATCGACCGGCTGCGCACCATCGGCCACCGGGTGATCCAGTGCCCGCTGCCCGACCCCTGCGCCACCGGCAGCTTCGTGCCGCCCACGCTCATCGAGATCGAGAGCATCGCCGAACTGGAAAGGGAGGTCTTCGGCCCCGTGCTGCATGTGCTGCGCTACCACGCCGGCCGGCTCGACGAACTCATCGACACCATCAACGCCACCGGCTACGGCCTCACCTTCGGCATGCACAGCCGCATCGACGAGCGCATCGATACCGCCACCCGCCGCATCCGCGCCGGCAACCTCTACATCAACCGCAACCTGATCGGCGCCGTGGTGGGCGTGCAGCCCTTTGGCGGCGAAGGCAGATCCGGCACCGGGCCGAAGGCCGGCGGGCCGTTCTACCTGCCGCGGCTGATGGGCGACCTGTCGGTGCCGCCGGCCGCCCTCGGGCTCATGCCGGACGACAGCGGCGTCGACGACTGCCGCCTCGCCCGCTTCGACACGCTGCGCGCCTGGGCCCACCACGAGGGTCTGCGCAGCCTGGCCGAAGCCTGTGCCGATTTCGCCACCACCTCGCCGCTGGCCTGCCGGGCAACGCTCCCCGGCCCCACCGGCGAACGCAACACCCTGGGGTTTGCGCCCCGCGGCACGATCCTGTGCGTGGCCGACGACCGGGACACCCTGCTCGTCCAGCTTGCCGCCGCGCTGGCCACCGGCAACACGCCGGCAGTGGTGCACGGCGCCGTGGCCGCCGCCGCCCTCGACGCCCTCCCGGACGGGCTGGCCGCAGCCGTCGTGCAGATCGACGAGGACGCGATCCTCACCGTGGATGGCGTACTCCATGCCGGCAGCCCCGAGCGCCGCGCCGACCTGCACCGCCGGCTGGCCGACCACCCGGCACGCATCCTGCCGCTGGTCGAAGCGGGGCCCGACGGGCGCTACCCGCTGTACCGGCTGGTGGTGGAAAGGGCCGTGTCGATCAACACCGCCGCTGCCGGCGGCAACACGAGCCTGATGACCCTCGCCGTCTGAACACCCCTGTCGCCGCCCTGCCTGACGCCAACAGTCAAAAAAAACGGCACGGACGCTTTCGCATCCGTGCCGTTTCCGCAACCAGGCGGCCCGATGTTCCGGGCCACCTACTCCCAATCGGGATTACTTGCCGTTGTGCAGCTTGAACACCCACACGGAACCACCCTGTTCCAGGAAGTTCACGCGACGGGCCACATCGCCGCCCCACAGGGGAACCGCACCGCCCCAGCCGGACACCACGGCCACGTACTGCTCGCCGTTTTCCATCCAGGTGACCGGGGGAGCCACCACGCCGGAGCCGGTCTGGAAGGACCAGACTTCCTTGCCGGTCTTGGCGTCCAGCGCCTTCAGGTAGCCTTCGGGGGTACCGTAGAAGGTCAGGTTGCCGGCGGTGGTCAGCACGCCGCCCCACAGGGGAGCGAAGTTCTTGTTTTCCCAGACGATCTTGCCCGAGACCGGATCGACCGCGCGCAGCGCGCCGATGTAGTCGTCGTGCAGGGCCTTGATGGTGAAGCCCGCACCCAGGTAGGCGGCGCCGCGCTTGTACGAGACCGGCTCGTTCCAGATGTCCATCGCCCACTCGTTGGCCGGCACGTAGAACAGGCCGGTCTGCGGGTTGTAGGCGATCTGCTGCTGGTTCTTGCCGCCCAGGAAGGACGGAGCAGCCGTAACGCTCTTGCCCTTCTTGCCATCGGCGCTGCCGGACGGATCGCCCGGGCGGTTCTCGTCCACGTAGATCGGACGGCCGGTGTTCATGTCGAAGCCCTTGGCCCAGGTGATGTCCTTGACGAAGGGGAAGATGTTGAGCGGCTTGCCGTTGGTACGGTCGAGCACGAAGAAGAAGCCGTTACGGTCAGCCTTGCCACCCGCCTTGATGATCTTGCCGGTCTTCGGGTCCTTGTAGTCGAAGGAGACGAATTCGTTCACACCGTCGAAGTCCCAGCCGTCGTGCGGGGTGGTCTGGTAGTGCCAGACGATCTTGCCGGTATCCGGGTCGATGGCCACGGTGGCGGAGGAGAACAGGTTGTCGCCGGGGCGCAGGTGGCTGTTCCACGGAGCCGGGTTGCCGGTGCCGGCGAAGACCAGGTTGGTGTCGGGATCGTAGGTGGCGCCGTTCCAGGTGGCCGCGCCGCCGGTCTTCCACAGGTCGCCGGTCCAGGTGGCGTTGAGGGTGCCGGAGATGCCGTTCTCGACCTTCTCGCCATTCACCCACTTGTAGCCCATGTGGCCTTCAACGGTCGGACGCATCCAGACCATCTTGCCGGTCTTGGCATCGCGGGCTTCCATGCGGCCCTGCACGCCGAACTCGCCACCGGACACGCCGGTGATGACCAGGCCCTTGACGATCAGCGGAGCCGCCGTGGCAGAGTAGCCGGCAGCGTAGTCGTCGATCTTGTCCTTCCAGACAACCTTGCCGGTGTCCTTGTTCAGGGCCACGAGCTGGGCGTCGAGGGTGGCGAAGATCACCAGGTTGTCGTAAAGCGCGGCGCCGCGGTTGATCACGTCACAGCACGGCATGATGCCTTCGGGCAGACGGTGCTCGTACTTCCACAGCTTCTTGCCGGTCTTGGCGTCGAGGGCGAAGATGCGGCTGTAGGAGGCCGTCACGAACATCTTGCCGTCGTGCACCAGCGGCTGGGATTCCTGGCCGCGCTGCTTCTCGCCGCCAAAGGAGAACGACCAGACCGGAACCAGGTTCTTGACGGTCTTGGTGTTGATCTTGTCCAGCGTGCTGAAACGCTGACCCTGCTGGCCAAGGCCGAAATGAACGACGTCGCCGGTGGTCTTCGCATCGTTGAGGATGTCGGCGTCGGTGACTTCCTTCGCCTGGGCGGCGCCAGCAACCATCAGCGCTGCAGCGATGATCGACATCGCAAACGGCTTTTTCATATTTTTGCTCCTTTGGATCATTGAATGTCTCCTTCGAGAAGGTGCTGAAGCACACGACGGACGGGCCACCTCCCGGCCACGCCCGAGTACGCAGCACGGTCAATCCGCAAAAGCCGTGCCATCAACGCGGCCGCATCACGGAAATCTGCATTTCGGGAAAATTTCCCGATATAAAAAGGGCTGTTGGCAACAACGAAACTTTTAATGATCTGCACCAGCCCCGGCCTGATGGGCAATTCGCCCGATACAGCTGCTTCATTCCTCACCAAGTGCTCCAAACTGCAACAGCCCGGCGCGGAACACGTTACGCCGGCACACGGCCACCGGGCAGCGGAAGCCCCCGCCCGGCATCCCCCACCGCCGTTTGAGGCCCTCCGGCCCGCGCCACAACCTCAGGCACGAAGCTTGCAGCCGTTCATCTCATCATAGAGCGCGCCGCCCACGAGCAGGCCGCCACGAGGAGACCAAGCTTGAAACTACTGCACGCCCTTGCGGCCGGGGCATTCGCCGCCGTCTGCACCCTGGCCCATCCCGCCAGCCCGGCCCCCCAGGCCGACCCCCTGGAATCGCCCCGCTGGGGCGACATGCGCAGGGAATTCTTCCCGGCCAAGGCCCGCGTCCGCTTCGACAGCCGGGTCAAGGTCACCGCACCGCTCACCGCCGAGAACGCCCTCAACGTGCCCGTGAGCGTCGACGCCGGCGAGTTGTCCGACGTGCGTGAGGTCGTCGTCTTCGCCGACTTCAACCCCATTGTAAAAATAGTACGTTTCGAGCCCACCGGCGCCCATCCCGCGCTCGGCTTCCGGATCAAGCTCCAGCAATCGTCCCCCGTCCGCGCTGCGGTGCGCACCGGCGACGGCAGCTGGCACGTGGGCGGCACCTGGGTGAACACCGCCGGTGGCGGCTGTACCCTGCCCTCCGCCGGCAGCGCCTCGCCCGAATGGCAGAAGCGCCTCGGCGAGGTGAGCAGCCGGGTGTGGGCCAGGAAGGAAGGCGGCGAGCGCATCCGCCTGCGGGTGATCCACCCGGAAGACACCGGCCTCGCCGCCGGCGTGCCGGCCTTCTTCATCCAGGACCTGCGCCTCACCGATGAAGCCGGCCAGCCCCTGATGCACATCGAGGGTTTCGAACCCCTGTCCGAAAATCCGGTCTTCACCGTAGACATCCCCGCCGCCCGCGCCGCCGCCGGCTACCGGGTGAGCGGCCGCGACAACAACGGCAACACCATCTCGGCAGCGATCGAAAAATGAAGCGCGTCGCCCGAACCCTCACCGCCATCTTCACCCTCGGCTGGGCCCTGCTGCTCGCCGCGGCCGACATGGACTACGGCCTCGCCCCCGAGCAGATCGCCCCCGACACCTGGGTGCTCACCGGCCGCAGCGAAGACTTCAGCACCCAGAACGGCGGCAACATCGTCAACACCGCCTTCGTCGTCACCTCGGCCGGCGTGCTGGTGATCGACAGCGGCCCCAGCCGGGCCTATGGCGAGCAGCTGCGCCGGGCCATCGCCCGGGTCACCGACAAGCCGGTGGTGATGGTGGTGGACACACACCACCACCCGGATCACTTCCTCGGCAACCAGGCTTTCCCTAAGGAAACCCTGGCCGCGCTGCCCGGTACGATCCACGGCATTCACACCGAAGGCGGCAACCTCAACGAGAACATGTACCGCCTCACCGGCGACTGGATGGCCGGCACCGAGCCCGTCGCCCCGGCCCGCCAGCTCGCCGCCGGCCCGCTGCAGCTGGGCGACCACCGGTTCGAGCTGCTCGCCCTCGATGGCCACACCGAGGCCGATCTCGCCATCCTCGACCGCCAGACCGGCGTGCTGTTTGCCGGCGATCTGGTCTTCAACAACCGCGCACCCACCACGCCCCACGCCCGCCTCGACGCCTGGAACGCCGCCCTCGCCAAACTCGAAGCCCTGCCCTTCACCCGCCTCGTGCCCGGCCACGGCCCGGTGAGTACCGACGGCGCCCCGATCCGCCAGACCCGCGCCTGGCTAGCGTGGCTCGATGAGACCCTGCGCCAGTCTGCCGAAGAAGGCCTCGACATGACCGAGGTGCTGGCCCTGCCGCTGCCCGCCGGGTTCCGCCGACTGGCCGTCTCCGAGGCCGAATACCGCCGCTCGGTCGGCCAGCTCTACCCCGCTTATGAGCAGCGCGCCCTCGCCCGGGACGGAAAGGCTGCCCGATGAACGCCGCACCCACCTTCGCCATGCCCTGGCCCGAGGTGCCCGCGCCGCGGATCAGCCGCCCCCTCAAGCTGGCCATCGCCGCCTCCATCGGCGTACATGTGCTGGCGCTCGCCTGGCAGCACGATCTCCTGCCCAAGGCAGACGACACCCCGCCCACCCTGAACGTGGTGCTCCGTGCCCCGGCCCCGGTCGTCCAGCCGGCCCCGGCGCCCGAACCCGTCGCCCGCGTCGAGTCCGTCGAGCCCCCGGCCCCGCGGATCACCCGCCCGGCCAAGGTGGATCCCATCTCCGCCCCCCGTGCGGCACCGGTGATCACCCGCGCGGCCGCGCCCGACGTTCCGGCGATCCGCACCGAAACCCCGCGGCCCGCGCCGGTCGCCACCCCGGCACCAGCCCCTGTGGTCGCCGAAGCGGCCCCGGCCCGCCCCGCCGCATCGACCGTCGCTCACGCCGAGCCGGCTGCCCCCATCCACGCCGCCCCGGCCGCCGACGAGCCCGTAGACCCGGCCCTCCTCGAACGCTACGGCCGCAACCTGTCCAGCCTGTTCGCCCGCCAGCAGAACTACCCGCGCATCGCCGCCATGCGCGGCTGGGAGGGCGAGGTGCAGGTGCGCATCACCATCGCCCGCAAGGGCACCATCGTGTCCACCCAGGTGGTCCGCTCCAGCGGCTTCGACGTGCTCGACCAGAACGCCGTCCAGCTGGTCACCGCTGCCGGCCCGCTTCCCCGCCCGCCCGAGAACCTGCAGAACCGCGAGTTCCAGGTGATCGTCCCGGTGCACTACAAGCTGGAGAAATCATCGTGAGCAACGCCACCACCACGGCCGTGCCCGACGACACCGGCTGGCAGTCGCGCAGTGGCCCCCGCCCCATGTCCCTGCGCCTGCGCCTGAGCCTGGTGCTCACCGCCCTGGCGGCCGCCCTGGTGCTGGCTGGCGCGGCCATGTGGGTGCGCGACGCGCGCATCGCCATCGCCGAGGAAGTCACCGCCGCCAACCGGGTGGCCGCCCAGTGGCTGGGCGCCGCCGCCCGGGGCGCCGCCGAAGGCGACCCGGCCTGGAGCGAGGAGCGCCTCATCGCCCACCTCACCGCCGTCGGCCGCATCCGCGCCCACCACCTCGAAGCCCGCGACCCGGTGGGCAGCGTGGTGTACCGCTCGCCGCCCTCCGCCTACAAGGCCGGCCACGACGCCCCCGCGTGGTTTGCCGATTGGCTCGGCCCGGACATGCCGGCCCTGCAGCTTCCCGCCGGCCGGCTCACCCTGTCGCTCCAGCCCGACGCCTCCCGGGCGCTGGTGGATCTGTGGGACGACCTCTCCGCCGCCGCCGGCCGTGCCCTGCTGGCGCTGGCCGGGCTCTTCGCCGGCTGCTGGCTGGCCCTTGACCGGGCCCTGCGCCCCCTCGACAACGTGATGGCTGCCCTCGGTCGCGCCGGGCAGGGGCGTTTCGACACCCGCCTGCCCGAAACCGGCCCCGCCGAGCTCGCCCGCCTCGCCCAGGCCTTCAACGGCATGGCCGGCCAGCTCGACCACGCGGTCTCCGAGAACGTCCGCCTCACCCAGCAGCAGGCGGTAGCCCGCGCCATCACCGAACGCCTGGAAGCCGACCGCCGCGCCATCGCCCGCGAGCTCCACGACGAGTTGGGCCAGAGCATCACCGCCGTCGCCGCCCTGGCCGGCGCCATCGTCCAGCGCTGCACCGACAACCCCGCCGTGAGCAAGAGCGCCGAAGTGATCCGCGACGTGGCCTCGCGGATGCACGACGACGTGCGCGCCCTGCTCACCCGCCTGCGCCCGCCCACCGCCGGCAGCAACGAGGAAACCCTGGCCGACGCCGTGGGCAGCTACCTCGCCGCATGGCAGAGCCGCCACCCGGACATCGAGCTGTCGTCCGAGCTCTTCGCCGGCCCCTATCCGCTGCCCGACGACATCACCCTCACCGCCCTCCGGGTGGTGCAGGAGTCGTGCACCAACATCGTCCGCCACGCCCAGGCCCGCCGCGTCCGGGTGCGCCTGCTGCGTGAGGAATCCGGCCTGGTGGTCGAGGTGTCTGACGACGGCCGCGGCATCGAGCCCGCCACGGGTCAGGCCGGCTTCGGCCTCACCGGCATGCGCGAGCGGGTCGCCGCGGTGGACGGCCAGCTCGACATCGCCAGCCCCCACGGCGGCGGCACCCGCATCCGCGCCCGCCTGCCCCTGCCCCCGGTGGCCGCTGCCGCCGACGCCACGACCCGACTCGCCCCGGAGCCCGCCCTGTCATGAAACTCGATCACCTGACCCTCGTGCTCGCCGACGACCACGCCATCGTGCGGATGGGCTTCCGACTGCTCCTCGAAGGCGTCGGCGCCCGGGTGCTGGCTGAGGCCGACAGCGGCGAAGCCGCCCAGCGCCTGTTCGCCGAGCACACCCCGGACGTGCTGGTGATGGACCTGTCGATGCCCGGCTGCGGCGGCCTGTCGGCGCTGGAGCGCATCCTCGCCCGCGAGCCCGCCGCCCGGGTGCTGATCGCCTCGGCCCACGCCGACGCCCTCACCGCCGAACGCACCCTCAAGGCCGGCGCCGCCGGCTACCTGTGCAAGCGCAGCGCACCCGACGAGCTCCTCCGCGCGGTGTGCCTGGTGGCCGCCGGCCAGACCTACATCGACCCGGAGATCGCCGCCGTGCTGCGCCGCGCCGACCGCCCGGAGCACCCGGCCGAAGCTCTCACCGACAAGGAATTCCACGTCTTCCTGCAGCTTGCCCAGGGCCACTCGGTGGCAGAGGTGGCCGACACCTTCCACCTCAGCCCCAACACCGTCGGCACCCACCTTTACCGCATCAAGCAGAAGCTCGGCATCCAGAACATGGCCGAACTGGCGATGGCCGCCGTCCGCGCCGGGCTGATCGAGGTCTGACCACGCAGCACCCCCACCCCCCGGAGACAACATGAAAAACAAGGCATCCCTCTTCGTCGCCATCCTCGCCCTCAGCGCCGCCCTGCCGGCTGCCGCGGGCAACACGCTCAAGGTCCAGGAGCATATGGACATCGCCGTTCCGCCCGCCAAGGTCTGGGACACCGTGCGTGACTTCGGCAGCCTCGCCTGGCACCCGGCCGTCGCCACCACCACCCTCGACAAGGGCGAAAAGGACAAGCGCGGCGCCGTGCGCACCGTCACCACCAAGGACGGCGCCAAGCTGGTCGAAGAGCTGCTCAACCATCGCGATTCCGAGCGGATGCTCAAGTACCGCATCATCGACTCGCCGCTGCCGGTGAGCGGCTACGTGTCCACTCTCAAGGTCAAGTCGGCCAAGGGCGGCAGCCGCGTCGAATGGTCGTCCACCTTCAAGGCCAAGGGCGCAGACACCGCCACCGCCAAGAACGCCGTGCGCGGCATCTACACCAGCGGCCTCGACGCCCTCAAGCAGCAGCTCGAAGCCAAGTAAGCAGCGCCCGCGCCGATGGTCTCCGCCCGAAGTCTCCTGCACCGGGCCGCCATCGGCGCCCTCCAGTGTCTCGTCCTCCTCTCCCTGGCCTGCCTGGGCCTGCCCACGCGGGCGGGCGATCTCTCCCAGGCCGACATGGCCCGGCGCGTCCAACCGCCCCTCCATGTGGGCGACAAGCTCCGGGACATCCCCGCCTGGCCCATCACCAGCGAACTGGAGCCCGAAGCCGGCCCGGTCGCCTACGCCTTTGAATCCATCGACCTCGCGCCCATTCCGGGCTTCGAGGGCACGCCCCTCAACCTGCTGGTCACCATCGACCGGCGCGGCAACTTCCTGGGCGTCGAACTGCTGCGCCAGCACGAGCCGGTCTTCCTCTCGGGCCTCGGCGAAGAACCGCTGAAGGACTTCCTGCGCCAGTACGAAGGCAAGAGCCTCAAGCAGGAGATCACCGTCTCCAGCCTCTACGGCAACACCCGCGCCGGCGCGGGCGGCAACCGGGTGGTGCTGGACGGGGTGAGCAAGGCCACCGCCTCGGTGCGCATCGTCAATCAGAGCGTGCTCACCTCGGCCCTGGCGGTAGCCCGCGCCCGGCTGGGCTTTGCCGCCCCGGCCAACAAGGCGCAACCCGCCGAGGTGCGGCCGGACGTCTTCGAGCAACGCAGCTTCGCTCAGCTGGTGGAGGGCGGCGCCATCGGGCGGCTGCACCTGACCAACGGCGACGTGGAGCAGCGCTTCGCCGGCAGCGAAGGGGCTGGCGTCGACGCGGACGCCCTGGCCCGGCCCGACGCCACCTTCGTCGACCTCTACGTGGCCTACCTCAACGCGCCCACCATCGGCCGGGCGATCCTCGGCGACGCCGGCCACGCCGACCTGATGCGCCGTCTCGAGCCCGGCCAGCACGCCTGGTGGGTGGCCACCGGCGGCCGCGACGCCTTTGTCGACGACGCCTTCACCCGCGGCACCGTGCCGCCGCGCCTCGCTTTCAGCCAGGACGGCGGTCCGGTGGAGCTGCGCGACCTGGACATCGCCCCCGCCCCTCCCGCCGGCGCCCCGCCCCTCAACGCCGCGCTGGTGCTGCGGGTGCCGCCCATGTCGGGCGTCGACCCGGCCAGCCCGGTGCGCTTCGAGCTGACCCTGACCCGCGCCAAGGGCTCGATGCTGCCGATCATCACCCAGCGCAGCGCCGTCCTGGATTACCAGCCGCCGGCCGGGCTGTTCCATCGTCCGCCCGCCCCGCTGCCCGACTGGCTGATCGCCTGGAAGGATCGCGCCACCGAGCTCGCGGTGATCGGCGCGGCGCTGCTCGTCCTGTCGGTGGTGCTCGCCCGGCCGCGCTGGATGTCGGTGTCGGCATCGCGCCTGCGGGTGTTCCGGCTGGGCTTTCTGGCCTTCACCCTCGGCTATCTGGGCTGGTACGCCCAGGGGCAGCTGTCGATCGTGCAGATCACCGGCGCGGTCAAGTCGCTGGCCGCCGGTGCCGGGCTCAAGAGCTTCCTGTACGACCCGGTGAGCCTGCTCCTCATCGCCTTCACGCTGGTGAGCTTCGTGGTGTGGGGCCGGGGCACCTTCTGCGGCTGGCTGTGCCCCTTTGGCGCGCTGCAGGAGTTCGCCGCCCACCTCGCCCGCCTGCTGCGCCTGCCCGAGCACCGGCTTCCGCCGCGGCTGGGCGATGCGCTCGAGAAGAGCCGCTACGCCGTGCTCGCCGCCCTGGTGGCCGCCGCGGCCTTTGCCCCGCAGCTGGCCGAGAAAGGCGTCGAGATCGAACCCTTCAAGACCGCCATCACCGTGGGTTTCGACCGGAGCTGGCCCTTCGTGGCCTGGGCGGTGCTGCTGCTGGTGCTGGGCGGCGTGTATTACAAGTTCTTCTGCCGCTACCTGTGCCCGCTGGGGGCGGCGATGACCCTCGGCGGCAAGCTGCGCATCCTCGACTGGTTGCCCCGCCGCACCGAATGCGGCCAGCCCTGCCAGACCTGCCGCCACCGCTGCACCTATGACGCCATCGAGAAATCCGGCGCCATCCGCTACGACCGCTGCTTCCAGTGCCTCGACTGCGTGGGCATCTACCACGACGAAAACCGCTGCGCGCCGATCATGCTGTACCGCAAGCGCGCCGCCGCGACGCGACGCTGAAGCCCTCGCCCTGTGCGACCAGCGGATGCGTCGCGCTAGGCGCTCGCGTCGAAAGCCCGTACATTAGCCACCGCTGATTTACATCGAACCGCCCTGCGTCCAATGCCCTTCGCCCTGCTCCTCGTCACGTTGGGAGCGCTCGCCGTCTTCCTGTTCCCGATGCTGATCCGCCGCGGGCTCGCCGCACCCCGGCTGCGGGAATCGGGACAGCCGACGGATCTGCCATGGCAGACCATCCGGATTCCAACCGTGCGGGGCAGGACGCTCCACGCCTGGTACATGCCCCCTCGCGGCGCCACGCCCGCGTCAGCGGTCGCCGTACTGCACGGCTGGGGCGGCAACGCGGAGACCATGCTGCCGCTCGCCGCCCCACTGCATCTGGCCGGGCATGGCGTGCTGCTCTTCGACGCGCGCTGTCACGGCAGCAGCGACGACGACGATTTCGCCTCCCTGCCGCGCTTTGCCGAAGACCTGGAGCACGCCCTCGACTGGCTGGCCCGGCAACCGGAGGTGGACGCCCGGCGCCTGGCCGCCATCGGTCACTCGGTCGGCGCGGCGGCAGCCCTGCTCGTCGCGGCACGCCGCCCCGCGCTTTCGGCCATCGTGAGCCTCGCGGCATTTGCCCACCCGGCGCGGATGATGGAGCGCTGGCTCGACAGCAAGGGCATTCCCCGCTGGCCCTTCGGGCAACTGATCCTGTGGTACGTGCAGCGCACGATCGGCCATCGCTTCGACGACATCGCCCCCTGCCACACCATCCGGCAGATACGCTGTCCGGTGCTGATCGCCCACGGCAGCGACGACGCAACGGTGCCGGTGGCCGAAGCCCGCGAGATTCACGCCAACCGTGCCCACGACGGCGTCGAGCTGCGCATCCTGACGGGCGGTCACGACGACTGTCAGGATCTCGACCGGGTACTGGCCGATGTCGTCCGCTTCCTCGACAGCAGCCTTGGCCCCGAAAGCACCAAAGAAAACGCCCCGCAGACAGGCGGGGCGTTTCTTGCAGAACCGTCCGGCAGAGCGCTCAAGCGCCCTGCCGCAAACTGATGCTCAGCGGGCCGGCACCATGATGTCGGCTTCGCCTTCGACCACGGGCTTGCCGCGGACGGTGCAGATGGTGTCGAACTTGACCTTGCGCTTCTCGGGCACGAGTTCCTTGATGGTGCAGCGGGTCACGACGGTGTCGCCGATCTTCACCGGGGCCTTGAACTTCAGGGTCTGGGCCAGGTAGATCGCGCCAGGGCCGGGCAGCTTGGTGCCGAGCACGGTGGAGATGAAGCCGGCCGACAGCATGCCGTGGGCGATGCGGCCACCGAACATGGTGGAGGCAGCCAGTTCTTCGTTGATGTGCACCGGGTTGTAGTCACCGGAGACGCCGGCAAACATCAGGATGTCGGCTTCGGTCACGGTGCGGGCATAGACGGCGCTCTGGCCGACGGACAGTTCCTCGAACTTGTAGCCGTAGAACTCTTCGAAATTGTTGTTCTGTTCGCTCATTGCTGTTCCCTTATGCATGTTGGTGGTCTGAGACGCATCGCACTCCCGGGCCGGAACGCTGCCGGCATGAGGCGCCCCGGCAGCATACCGCAAAAAGCGCGACGTTTTTGACGCCGCGCGCGTTCAGCCCGCCGCCAGCAGGCCCTGCTTTTCGATGAAGGCGATGATCTCGGCGAGGCCCTGGCCGGTCTTGAGGTTGCTGAAGATGAAGGGCCGCTCGCCGCGCATCTTCTTCGCGTCCCGGTCCATCACTTCCAGCGAGGCGCCGACCATCGGCGCGAGGTCGATCTTGTTGATGACCAGCAGGTCGCTCTTGGTGATGCCCGGCCCGCCCTTGCGCGGGATCTTGTCGCCGGCGGAGACGTCGATCACGTAGAGGGTGAGGTCCGACAGCTCCGGCGAGAAGGTGGCCGCCAGGTTGTCGCCGCCGGATTCGACGAAGATCAGCTCGACATTGGGGAACAGGCGGATCAGGCGATCGACGGCCTCCAGGTTGATCGACGCGTCCTCGCGGATCGCGGTGTGGGGGCAGCCGCCGGTTTCGACGCCGATGATGCGCTCGGGGGCCAGGGCCTCGTTGCGCACCAGAAACTGGGCGTCCTCGGCGGTGTAGATGTCGTTGGTGACCACGGCGAGGTCGTATTTTTCACGCAGGGCGCGGCACAGGGCGAGGGTCAGGGCAGTCTTGCCGGAACCGACGGGGCCGCCGATGCCGACGCGCAGGGGTTGGCCTTTCATGGAGCTTCCTTGGTCTGGTCTTGGGTGGATCTGGATGGGATTGAGGGTTCGGGCAGGGTGCTCACCAGCCGGCGCCACTGGCTGGCCAGTCCGGCATCGTCGAGCAGTTCGGCAAGGCTGGCCGGCGTGGGCCAGTCCGGGTCGGGGTAGATCTCGCACTTGTGCTTCATGCTGCGGTGTGGCGCCACAAGTTCGCCGGCGGCGGCGGCCTCGTGGGCGGCGCGGATGCCTTCCGCGATGAGCGCATCGATGAAGGCCGGATCGCGGTTGAGCTTGGAGGCGTAGTCGAGCGGAAAGCGCGCCAGCGGGCCGTCCTCGCGGGTCGCAAGGCGGATGAAGCACACCGTCACCGGCTTGTAGGCGGCAAGCCCTTCCGGCAGCCGGCGCACGCTGCCGAGCTGTTCGGCGATGCGGTTCACCCGGTCGATGGCCCGGAGCTCCTGCCCCAGCGAAAGGTTGCCGGCCAGCTCGTTGCGCCGGTCGGCCTGCTCGTCCGGGGTCAGCGGGCCGGCAGTGCCGCCATCGTAGGTGTTGGGGTTGATCTGCACCACCCACAGCAGGTCGGGCTTGCAGTCGCGGCTGCGGCCGTCGAAGAAATCGTTGATCGGCGGGTTCTGGGAATACAGGCCGTCCCAGAAGACGCGCGGCCCAAGATCGCTGCCCTGATCTTCCTCGAGGGTCAGCGGGGTGGCGATGAAGAGTTCGGGAATGCAGGCGCTGGCCAGCAGCTCGTCGAGGCGCAGGCCCAGCTCGGGCTGGTCGGGAAAGGTGCGGAAAGCCGTCTGGGGCTCACCGCCCGGATTGACGACATCCACCGCGCCCACGAAGAGATCGATGCCCTTGCGGCCAAAGAAGCGATCGGCCTGATCGGGCAAGCCCACCACGGCGCGCATGTCGTCCTTCATCCGGCTCTGCACCAGCGACGACGCAAAGGGCGACGGAGGCGTACTCACTGACGGCAGCCAGCGCTGCAGGCCCATCGCCCACTGGGTGGCGGCGTTGGTGAAGTACTCGCCCCACCAGATCGGCAGTTTGTCCTGAATGCTGAGGCTGGCCTTGTTGCGGTTCCAGTAGCGCAGCACCCGGCGAGCGCCTTCGGCCCAGCTGTCGTCGCCTGGATCGCTCCACGCCATCGCCGCAGTGATCGCCCCGCCAGAGGTACCCGAGAGGCCCAGCAGGTCGAACCACCGGCCTTCCTCACCGATGCGCCGGAAGTGCTCGAAGGAGAGGAACAGGTAGGCCAGCGCGCCGGCGGTGAAGGCCGTGTGGGCGCCGCCGCCCTGGCAGGCGATGGCGAGGCGCGGCACGTCGGCGGACGCCTTTCGGGAGGTTCTGGGCGATTTCTTGGTCGATGGGGGCATCTCAGGATCGGAAGAGTCGCGAATACTGGGTTTCGTGGCGGCTGCTGGCGATGGCGAGGCCGGGCTGGAAATTGGACCAGTCTTCTGGCGCCAGCACCAGCGCGGCAGCCACGCGGTCCGGCACCCGGGCGGCCAGATCGGACAGCAGGCGCTGGCCGGCGGCCTGCCCGAGGGGCACGGCCTTGACCGCGGCCATCACCATGTTCTCGATCCACGCCCAGGCGTAGCCGCTGATCGCCGGCCCGGGCTCGACCTGCCAGGCCACCGCCGCCGCCGCCCAGGCCACCGGAAAGGCCGGGTCTTCCAACGCCCGCAGCCGCGCCGCCCAGCCGGGCAGGCCCGCGAAGGCCGGCAGATCCACCAGCAGGCGGACCAGCGAGTAGCCCATCTGGACAGTCTCGGCGCGCAGCTCGGCGGTCTCGCGGCTGGCGAGGCACAGGGCGTTGAGCTCGGCCACCCGGGCGTCGTCGCCAGCCGCCCAGGCTTCCATCAAGCGCGCCAGCAGCGGCAGCTCGAAGCCGCCCACCGCGCCGGCGAGGGCGTCGTCGATCCACTCGCCCACCTGGGCTTCGGTCTTGACGAGACCGGAATCGATGGCGAACTCCAGCCCCTGGGAATAGGTGTAGGCGCCCACCGGCAAGGTGGGGCTGGTGAGCTGCAGGAGGCGGACCAGGGCGAGGCTCATGCCGGCGCCCGTCACTTGTACTGGTGGATCTTTGCTTCGGTCGCCCCGCGCTCGGCGTGGTGATGGCCGTGGGCGTAGGCGCCGGCTTCGGGCTCGAAGGGGGCGGTGAGGCTGGCAACCTCGGCGCCGAGGCCGGTGAGCATGGTTTCCAGCACGTGGTCGGCCTGAATGCGCAGCCAGCCTGCACCCACCTGCACCGCCACGTGGCGGTTGCCCAGGTGATAGGCGGCGCGGGCCAGCGCGAAGGCGTCGGCGCAGCGGGCTTCGATCAGGTCTTCGGGCGCCGCGACCACCTCGACGATCCGCCCGTCGGCCGCCAGCAGGCGGTCACCACCGCGCAGGATGGTGCCCCGGGGCAGGAACAGGCCGACCTCCTCGCCATCGGCCAGCTGGGTGCGCAGCCGGCTCTTGGTACGGGCGTCGAAGTTGAGGGTGAGGCGCGCGGTCGGGGCGGCGTCGCCTGTGTAGAGGGTTTCGATCAGCAGCATCGGTCAGACAATCTCATCTAGCTCAGACTTATCGGTCGGACCTGTAGGTCGGACTTCAGTCCGACACCGGGGATGGTTTGTCGGACTGAAGTCCGACCTACAGGCCGACCTACAGGGCATCACTTGCTCAAAAAAGGAAATACCGCTGCGCCATCGGCAGCACGCTGGCGGGTTCGCAGGTGAGGAGCTGGCCGTCGGCGCGGACCTCGTAGGTTTCGGGGTCGACGCTGATCTCGCCCTGCCAGTCGTTGTGGATCATCGAGGCCTTGGTGACGCTGCGGATGCCGCGCACGGCTTCCAGCGGCTTGACGAGGCCGAGGCCGTCCAGCGCGCCACTGGCCAGCGACGCCTGGGACACGAAGGTCAGCGAGGTCTTCAGCCCGCCGGCGAAGGCGCCGAACATGGGCTTGTAATGCACCGGCTGGGGCGTGGGGATGGAGGCATTGGCGTCGCCCATCGCGGCGGCGGCGATCATCCCGCCCTTCAGGATCAGGCTCGGCTTGACGCCGAAGAAGGCCGGTTTCCAGATCACCAGATCGGCCAGCTTGCCCACCTCGACCGAGCCGACCACATGGCTGATGCCGTGGGCGATGGCCGGGTTGATGGTGTATTTGGCGATGTAGCGTTTGGCGCGGAAGTTGTCGCTGCGGGCGGTGTCGCTGCCCAGCGCGCCGCGCTGCACCTTCATCTTGTGGGCCGTCTGCCAGGTGCGGATGACCACCTCGCCCACCCGGCCCATGGCCTGGGAATCGGACGAGAACATCGACAGCGCGCCGATGTCGTGGAGGATGTCTTCCGCGGCGATGGTCTCGCGGCGGATGCGGGATTCGGCGAAGGCCACGTCCTCGGCGATGGCGGGGTCGAGGTGGTGGCACACCATCAGCATGTCCAGGTGCTCGTCGATGGTGTTGATGGTGTAGGGCCGGGTCGGGTTGGTGGAGCTGGGCAGCACGTTGGGCAGGCCCGCCAGCTTGACGATGTCCGGCGCGTGGCCGCCACCCGCGCCTTCGGTATGGAAGGTGTGGATGGTGCGGCCCTTGAAGGCGGCGGCGGTCGTCTCGACAAAACCCGATTCGTTGAGGGTGTCGGAGTGGATCGCCACCTGCACGTCCATCTCCTCGGCCACACTCAGGCAGGCGTCGATGGCGGCGGGCGTGGTGCCCCAGTCTTCGTGGAGCTTGAGGCCGATCACGCCGGCCTCGACCTGCTCGGCGAGCGGCCCCGGCAGGCTGGCGTTGCCCTTGCCCAGGAAGCCCAGGTTCATCGGGAAGGCGTCGGCCGCCTGCAGCATTCGGGCGATGTGCCACGGCCCCGGCGTGCAGGTGGTGGCGTAGGTGCCGGTGGCCGGGCCGGTGCCGCCGCCGATCATGGTGGTGACGCCGCTCATCAGCGCCTCTTCGATCTGCTGGGGGCAGATGAAGTGGATGTGGGTGTCGATGCCGCCGGCGGTGACGATCATCCCCTCGCCGGCGATCACCTCGGTGGCGGCGCCGATGGCGATGGTGACGCCGGGCTGGATGTCCGGGTTGCCGGCCTTGCCGATGGCGCTGATGCGCCCGTGCTTGAGGCCGATGTCGGCCTTGACGATGCCCCAGTGGTCAAGGATCAGGGCGTTGGTGATGACGGTATCCGCCACCTCGGCGGCCAGGCGCTGGCCCTGGCCCATGCCGTCGCGGATCACCTTGCCGCCGCCAAACTTGACCTCTTCACCGTAGAGGGTGAAGTCCTTCTCCACCTCGATCCACAGCTCGGTGTCGGCGAGGCGCACCCGGTCGCCCACGGTGGGGCCGAACATTTCCGCGTAGGCGCGGCGCGAAATCTTTGCCATATCAGGACTCCAGAAAACCGTGGGGAATGCCGGCTGCAGCCGGAAGCGCGTTGCGTCGGCCACCCGCGGGTTCCAGCCCGCAGGCCTGCAGGTCGGACTTCAGTCCGACGCGACCGCCCAGGAAAATCCGGGGGTGATCGAGCAAGCAGTGTCGGACTGAAGTCCGACCTACAGGCCGACCTACAGGCCGACCTGCGGAAAACCCGTGCTGCCCGGAAGCAATTGCACCAAAAGCCGTGCAAGCACGCATGTTCAGAGTGCTCCCATCACCTGGCCGTTGAAGCCGAACACCTTGCGATCGCCGGCCAGGGCGACCAGCTCGACGGTGCGGGTCTGGCCGGGCTCGAAGCGCACGGCGGTGCCGGCGGCGATGTTGAGGCGATGGCCCCGGGCCGCGGCACGGTCGAAGGACAGCGCGGCGTTGGTCTCGGCAAAGTGGTAGTGGGAGCCCACCTGGATCGGGCGGTCGCCGGTGTTGGCGACCACGAGGGTCAGGGTAGCGCGGCCGACGTTGAGCTCAAGCTCGCCGTCCAGCGGATCGATTTCACCGGGGATCATGGTCGCTCCTCAGACGATCGGTTGATGGACGGTGACCAGCTTGGTGCCGTCCGGGAAGGTGGCTTCCACCTGGATCTCGGGGATCATCTCGGCCACGCCGTCCATCACGTCGGCGCGGGTGAGCAGCGTGGTGCCATAGTTCATCAGCTCGGCCACGGTGCGGCCGTCGCGGGCGCCCTCGAGGATGGCGGCGCTGATGTAGGCCACCGCCTCCGGGTAGTTGAGCTTGAGCCCCCGGGCCTTGCGCCGCTCGGCCAGCAGGCCGGCGGTAAAGATCAGGAGCTTGTCTTTCTCGCGGGGGGTCAGTTCCATGATGGTTCCGTACGGGGAGTAGGTAATGGGTAGTGGGTAGTGGGTAGTGGGCCGTAGGTGCTATGGAGTTGGTAAGTGAACCGGGCTTGGTCGGTTGGGTGATGGGCAGGATTTTGGGAGGTTGGTGAGGCAAAAGAGCGTGGTGAAGCACCGCACCCCCATTTCCTGTTACCCACTCCCCAATACCCACGACCCACTTCCCATTACCCACTCCCTACTTCCTAAGTCGCCCATATTCGGGGAACGGCCGCATCGCGGCCTGCCAGCGCCGGGCGCAGCACCGACCACAGGGCGACGAACCACGCCCGGGCGGGCTCGGCGGCGGGGCCGAGATAGCGGGCCACCAGCAGACCGGGCAGGCGCGTCACGCCGCCCTCGCCCACCGCCGGCTGCACGGCGCGGCAGGCTTCGAGGAGCGCGGTGTCAATGCCTTCGGCCGCCACCAGCAGCGTGCCGGTGACCGGCTGACCGCGCAGGCCCACCGGCGAATCCAGCAGGCGCGAGCCCCCTTCGATGCGGCCTTGTTCGTGCCACAGCAGCCGCCCGTCGCGCTCGATGCGCGAGGCGATGGCAAGGCTGCCGGCGGTAAAGCGTTCGCCCGAGGCGGTACGCCCCAGGCACAACAGATCGAGCCCCATGAACACGGCGTTGCCGGCCAGGCGCACGGTGGTGTCGGCCCGCCCGCGCACCCGGTCGAAGACGATCGCCTCCTGGGGCAGCCATTCGAGCATCCCACCTGCGCCGACGCTGAAATCCAGCGTCTGGCGGGCGAGCTGGGTGCCGTCGGGCTGGCGGCTGCGATACCACTTGCCGGCCCCGGGCGTGGTGACCAACGCCCGGGCGCCCTCACCCACGTCGATTGCGAGCGTGAGCTCGTCGCCCCCGGCGATGCCGGCGGGCGGGTGCAGCACCAGCGCGTGGCACACCTCCGGGCCTTCCGGGTAGAGGGCCTTCTGCACGCGCAGCGGGCCTTGGTGGAGGCGATGCACCAATACGGTGCAATCAGCGCCACGAGCCTGAAAGCCGAGCTCCAGGCGCGCGCACCAATTTCGGGCGTAAGTATCTGGCAAATCAGCGGTCTCTCCGGACCGCACCCCAGCAGGGGAAGAAATCATCTCCAGCATGGCACACCAGCGAGCAAGACCCATGCCGGCAAACGGCAGGAGACGAGACGCCACCCGGACATGCCAAGGCACTTTCCAATCAAGCCCATTTGGATATAATGACAAAAAATTTTACGTGTATATGTTTACATACCATGAAAAACATCCACTATCATCTTGTAGCTGCACTCCTTGCCTCATCCATGCTGACCGCCTGCCAGACAACCGACGTTCGCGAGATCCCCATGAAGATCGCGGGCGGCGAGACGGTCAAGGTCAAGGCCGGCCCGCGCGGCCCAAAGCCCGCCGAAGACGCCCGCATCAAGATTACCGGAGCCGCAATCCTCATCGCACCTCCCGATGAAATCGGTGACACCCCGTCCCTGCTGTGGTCATTCAGCCTGCAGGCCAAGACCAGGGATGAGATTACCCGCATCACTGTCGAGAACGTCTTTCCGACCGATCCTGCCGCAATACTCGTGGACGACAGCGCGCCCAGTCTACGTGACGGCATGTGGATCAATAGCTGGAACAATGGCGATCCGATGGGCAAGCAGAATGGCTGGCTCCAGCAAAAGGGGCTCGCACCCTTCGTGTTCCGATTCACCGTCCACTTCAAGGACGGCACCCACTCCGTACTCCACCAGCTCGCCACCTTTGGAGATGACGACAAACGCTTCTTCCTGAACGCCGCACGGCAGACAAGCGAACGCTACATCATCCGAGGCGGCAAGTAACGCAGCCCCGTCCATCACACCGACAGCATCTCCCGCACCCGGTTGGCGTCCATGTCGGCGCCGGTGCCGCGGCTGATGATCTCGCCGCGCTCCATCAGCAGGTAGTGGTCGGCGAGGGACCGGGCGAAGTCGTAGTACTGCTCCACCAGCAGGATGGCCATCTCGCCGGTTTCGGCGAGGGCGCGGATGGCGCGCTCGATGTCCTTGATGATGGACGGCTGGATGCCTTCGGTGGGCTCGTCGAGGATCAGCAGCTTGGGCCCCGGGGCAAGCGCGCGGCCAATGGCGAGCTGTTGCTGCTGGCCACCGGAAAGGTCGCCGCCGCGGCGCTTCATCATCTGCTTGAGCACCGGGAACATCTCGAAGATGCGGACGGGCACCTGGCTGCTGGCCGGGCGGGTGGCGAGGCCCATCTGGAGGTTCTCCTCCACCGTGAGACGCGGGAAGATCTCGCGCCCCTGGGGCACGTAGCCGATGCCGGCGCGCACGCGGTTGTAGCTGGCGGCTTTGGTGATGTCCTGGCCGCCAAGCTGGATGTTGCCGGTGGCGGCGGGCACAAGGCCCATCAGCGTCTTGAGCAGGGTCGTCTTGCCCACGCCGTTGCGCCCGAGCAGCGTGGTCACCTTGCCCATCGGCACCTCGAAGCTGAGGTCGCGCAGGATGTGGGAACCGCCGTAGTACTGGTTGAGGTTGGTGACAGTGAGCATGGGGGTCTCCAGGGGAAGGCCGGAAGTGGGAAGTAGAAAGTGGGGAGTGGGCGGTGTTTGCTGGACGCTCGGTGGGGCAATCAGGCTGGGGCAGGCACTGCACGCCCCATTTCCCATTACCCACTACCTATTCCCCATTACCGCCCCAGATACACGTCGATCACCCGCGGGTCGGCCTGAACGGTGGCGAGGTCGCCTTCGGCGAGCACCGAGCCTTCGCACAGCACCGTGACCTTGCCGCCCAGGGCCTCGACGAAGGCCATGTCGTGCTCGACGACCATCAGCGAGTGCTTGCCCTTGAGGCTGACGAACAGCTCGGCGGTGCGCTCTGTCTCGTCGTCGGTCATGCCGGCCACAGGTTCGTCCAGAAGCAGCAGCTTGGGGTCCTGCACCAGCAGCATGCCAATCTCCAGCCACTGCTTCTGGCCGTGGGAGAGCAGCCCGGCGGGCCGGTCGGCCTGATCGGCCAGGCGGATCTGCCGGAGGGTGTCGGCGATCTTGTCCAGGTCGTCGCCAAACAGGCGGGCGAAGAGGCTCTTCTTGACGCGCTTGTCGGTCTTCAGGGCCAGCTCGAGGTTTTCGAACACCGTGTGGTGCTCGAAGATCGTCGGCTTCTGGAACTTGCGGCCGATGCCGGCGTGGGCGATCTGCGGCTCGGTCATCCGGGTCAGGTCTATCGTCTGGCCGAAGAAGGCCTTGCCGCTGTCGGGCCGGGTCTTGCCGGTGATGACGTCCATCATCGTGGTCTTGCCGGCGCCGTTGGGGCCGATGATGCAGCGCAGCTCGCCGGCGTCGATCTGCAGCGACAGCGCGTTGAGGGCGCGGAAGCCGTCGAAGCTCACGGTGATGTCGTCCAGATACAGGATGACGTTGTGCGACAGATCCAGCTCGCCGGGCTTGAGGACGTGGCCGGTGCTGGCCTCGCCGTCCCAGTGTTCCTGCTGACCGTCGGCGGGGGCGTTGCGGGAGATGGAGGATTCGACTCTCATGCGGAAGCTCCTTTGGCGGCACCGGCGGGCAGCTCGGCTGCGTTGGATTCGCTGTTACGGGCAGCAGGCGCGGCGGGGGTTTCGGCCTTGGCCTGGGCTGCGGCGGCCTTCGCCTCGCGGCGGGTCAGCTTGGCCCACAGGCCCACCACGCCCTGGGGCAGGTAGAGGGTGACGAGGATGAACAGCAGGCCCAGGAAGAACAGCCAGTATTCCGGGAAGCTGGTGGTGAACCAGCTCTTCGACAGATTGACGATGGCCGCGCCGAACACCGGCCCGATCAGCGTGCCGCGCCCACCCACCGCCACCCAGATGGCGATCTCGATGGAGTTGGCGACGGACATCTCCGACGGGTTGATGATGCCCACCTGGGGCACGTAGAGCGCCCCGGCCAGGCCGCACAGCATGGCCGAGACGGTCCAGATGAACAGCTTGTAGTGCAGCGGGTTGTAGCCGATGAACATCACCCGGCTCTCGGCGTCGCGGATGGCGGTGAGCACCTTGCCGAACTTGGAGGCGATCAGCACCCGACCGAGGATCAGCGTGCCCAGCAAGAGCGCCACCGACAGGCCGAACAGCACCAGCCGCGTCTCGGGGGCGGTGATCGAATAGCCCAGGATGCGTTTGAAGTCGGTGAAGCCGTTGTTGCCGCCAAAGCCGGTCTCGTTGCGGAAGAAGAACAGCATCGCGGCGTAGGTGAGGGCCTGGGTGATGATCGAGAAATACACGCCCTTGATCCGCGAGCGGAAGGCGAAGTAGCCGAAGATCCAGGCGATCACGCCGGGCACCGCCACCGCCAGGAAGATCGCCCACAGGAAGTGGTCGGAGCCCGTCCAGTACCAGGGCAGCTCCTTCCAGTCGAGGAACACCATGAAGTCCGGCAGGTCGCTCTGGTAGCTGCCTTCGCGGCCGATCTGGCGCATCAGGTACATGCCGAAGCTGTAGCCGCCGAGCGCGAAGAACAGCCCGTGGCCAAGACTCAGGATGCCGCCGTAGCCCCAGATCAGATCCATCGCCACCGCCACCACGGCGTAGCACAGGATCTTGCCGATCAGGGTGATGGCGAAGGTGGAGACGTGCAGCGGATGGCTCTCGGGCAGCATCAGGTGGGCCAGGGGCACCAGCACCCAGGCCACCAGCGCGGTGATCGCCACCGCCAGCCAGCCCTTGGGGCCGAGGCCAGCGACGAGTTTGATGCTTGCAGGCGTACGCATGTCGCCCTCCTCAGTTTTCTACGAAGCGGCCCTTGAGGGCAAACAGCCCCTGCGGACGCTTCTGGATGAAGATGATGATGAAGACCAGCACCAGGATCTTGGCGATCACCGCGCCAGCCCAGCCTTCGAGGAACTTGCTCACCACGCCCAGCCCCAGCGCCGCCCACACCGCGCCGGCCAGCTGGCCGACGCCGCCGAGCACGACGACCATGAAGGAATCGACGATGTAGCCGGTACCCATGTCCGGGCCCACGTTGGCGATCTGCGACAGGGCCACGCCACCCAGCCCGGCGATGCCGGAGCCGATGCCGAAGGCCAGGGTGTCGATGCGCGCCGTGGGCACGCCCACGCAGCCGGCCATCGGGCGGTTCTGGGTCACGGCGCGGACGAACATCCCCAGGCGGGTCTTGTTCATCATCAGCCACACCAGCAGCAGCACGAAGCCCGAGAAGGCCACGATCACCAGCCGGTTCCACGGCAGGGAGAGGTTCTCGGCGATCTGCACGCCACCGGACATCCACACCGGGTTGGCCACTTCCACGTTCTGGGCGCCAAAGAGCAGTCGCGCGGCCTGGATCAGCACCAGCGACAGGCCCCAGGTGGCGAGCAGGGTTTCCAGCGGGCGGCCGTAGAGATGGCGGATCACCGTGCGCTCCATGGCCATGCCCACCAGCGCGGCCACGAAGAAGGCCACCGGCACCGCGGCCACCAGGTAGTAATCGACGAAATCCGGAAAACTGGCGCGGAACAGGGTCTGCATGGCGTAGGCCGAGTAGGCGCCGATCATCAGCAGCTCGCCGTGGGCCATGTTGATGACACCCATCACGCCGTAGGTGATCGCCAGGCCCAGGGCCGCCAGCAGCAGGATCGAGCCCAGCGACACGCCGGTGAAGATCTGGCCGGCGGTCTCGCTCCAGGCGAGGCGGCCTTCGATGGACTTGATCGCCGTCTGGGCGGCGTAGCGCACCTTGTCGTCCGTCTCCAGGTAGGCGTCGCCCTGCTTTTCGATGAGGGGCAGAAGCAGCGCCTTCACCGCCGGGCTGGCGGACTCGCCCAGGGTCTGCACCGCCGCGAGACGCACCGCGGCGTCGGGGCTGGTGAGGCGGGCCTGGGCGTGGAGCTGGGCGAGGATAGTCTTGATCTCGCCGTCAGCTTCCGCCTTCACGGCTTTGTCGAGGATGGGCAGCAGCGCGGCGCCGTCGCCCATGTCGGCGAGCAGCAGCTTCGCTGCGGCGAGGCGTTCGGCGCGATCGGCCGAGAACAGGCGCAGCGCCGCGAGGGCGCCATCCACCTGCTGGCGCAGGGCGTTGTTGAGGCCGATGGATTCGGGGTTGGCCGGGGCCGGCTTGATCGCCGCGCCGCTGGCGGCATCCAGCACCTGCCCGCCGGCGGTGATCACCACCCGCCCGCCGGCCACCGCCAGGGCGTCGTCGGCGAGGGCCTTGAGCACCCGCTCGGCGTCCGCGTCTCCGGTGGCGGCAAGGCCGGTGATGGCGGCCTGCTTGGCGTCGAAATCATCCGACGCCAGGCCCTTCAGCGCCGCGGGGTCGAGATCGGCGCGGGCGCCGGTGGCGCACAGGCCGAGCACCAGCCCGAGGGAAAGGAGGAAACGTCTCATGGGAACCTTCCTTGTAGGTCGGGCCGGGGCCCGACAACGATGGACATTGATCTGCGCAAGGGCATCGGGCGTGCGCCCGACCTACAGGGTCCGACCAAATTGAAGCTGCAAAAAAGGCCGGCTCCGGGCGCGGAGCCCTTCACCGGCCCGTGCGTCGCGCGTGCTTAGAGCTTTTGCTTGCTTTCGTTACCCGGGATGAACGGGCTCCACGGCTGGGCGCGGATCGGGCCCTTGGTCTTCCAGACGGTGTTGAACTGGCCATCCGCCTTGATCTCGCCGATGAAGACCGGCTTGTGCAGGTGGTGGTTGGTCTCGTCCATCTTGAGGGTGAAGCCCGACGGCGCGTTGAAGGTCTGGCCGGCCATCGCGGCGATCACCTTGTCGGTGTCGGTGCTCTTGGCCTTCTCGACCGCCTGCGCCCACATGTGGATGCCCACGTAGGTGGCTTCCATCGGGTCGTTGGTGACGACGGTGTCGGCCTTGGGCAGCTTGGCCTTCTTGGCCCAGTCGCGGTACATCTTGATGAACTTGTCGTTCTCGGGGTTCTTCACCGACATGAAGTAGTTCCAGGCGGCCAGGTGGCCCACCAGCGGCTTGGCATCGACGCCGCGCAGTTCTTCTTCACCCACCGAGAAGGCCACCACCGGCACGTCCTTGGCCTTCAGGCCGGCGTTGCCCAGTTCCTTGTAGAAAGGCACGTTGGAGTCGCCGTTGATCGTCGAGATCACCGCCGTCTTCTTGCCCTCGGCGGCGAACTTCTTGATCTTGGCGATGATGGTCTGGTAATCCGAATGGCCGAAGGGGGTGTATTCCTCCATGATGTCGGCCTCGGCCACGCCCTTGCTCTTCAGGAAGGCGCGCAGGATCTTGTTGGTGGTGCGCGGGTACACATAATCGGTGCCCAGCAGCACGAAGCGCTTGGCCGAACCGCCTTCCTTGCTCATCAGGTATTCCACCGCCGGGATCGCCTGCTGGTTGGGCGCAGCGCCGGTGTAGAAGACGTTCTTCTCGAGCTCTTCACCCTCGTACTGCACCGGGTAGAACAGCAGGCCGTTGAGCTCCTTGTAGACCGGCAGCACCGACTTGCGGGACACCGAGGTCCAGCAGCCGAAGGTCACCGCCACCTTGTCCTGCGAAAGCAGCTGGCGGGCCTTCTCGGCAAACTTCGGCCAGTCGGAGGCCGGGTCCACCACCACCGGCTCGAGCTTCTTGCCGAGCACGCCGCCCTTGGCGTTGATCTCGTCGATGGTCATCAGCGCGGTTTCCTTCAGCGCCGTCTCGGAGATGGCCATCGTGCCCGACAGGGAGTGGAGAATCCCCACCTTGATGGTGTCGGCGGCGTAGGCCGTGGAAGACATGGCGCCGATGGCGGCGATGGAGGCGGAGAGAACAGCGGCCTTGATGAAGCTACGGCGGTTTTGCATCTTGGGCTCCTTGCGTGGTTGGCGGGATTTCATGCGGTGCAGCAATGGAGTGCAGGTTACGGAGCCCGCCCTTTTGCCGAAATACGCAGGATTGCGTAGGTGGGCAGGTGGGCTAGAATTCGGCACGGCCGCAAACCCGCGGCCCCTCCCCCGAAAGCCATGTCCAGCCCCGCCCCTTCCGAACTTGAACGCCTGCTCCGGGGTGTCGAAATCCCCCCCTGCCCGGCCATCCTGACCCGGCTGCAAAAGGAGATCGCGTCTCCCAACGCCTCCCTGTCCACCGTTGGCACCCTCATCAGCAGCGATGTGGCCCTCGCCGGATCGGTGCTGAAGGTCGCCAACTCTGCCGCCTTCGGCCTCAGCCGCAAGGTCACCACCATCCAGCAGGCCCTGCCGGTGCTCGGCATGCGCACCCTTGGCAACCTGGTGGCCGGCGTCGCCCTGCGCAACGCCCTCGGCAGCCACCAGCGCCTCGACCGCTTCTGGGATTCCACCCTGCGCATCGCCCACCTGTGCGGACGCCTCACCAAGGAATTCCGCGGCGTGCCAGCCGACACCGCCTACAACTTCGGGCTGTTCCACGATTGCGGCATCGGTGTGCTGATGGGCCGCATCCCCGATTACCGGGACACCCTCCAGCTAGCCAACATCACCTACGACCGCCCCTTCACCGCCGTCGAAGAAGAACGCCACGCCACCCACCACGCCGCCATCGGCTACCTGCTGTGCCGCAGCTGGGGCCTGCCCGACGAGATCAGCACCGCCACCCTGCTCCACCACGACATGAGCGTCTTCGAGCCCGGCGCCGACGCCACCGCCGCCAAGACCCGCACCCTGATCGCCCTGGCCACCCTGTCGGCCTGCTTCGTCGGCAGCTTCCTGCGCATGAACGAGGATTCCATCTGGCAGCGCGGCCGCACGCCGGTGATGGCCCACCTGGGCATCGACGACAGCGATTTCTTCGACCTGCGCGAGATGGCCTTCGAAACCCTCGAGCACATGGACAGCCCCGTCTGATCCGCCACCGCCCCACACCAGCCTGAGCGCCCCGCCATGTTTGCCGCATCCCGCCCGATCTACCCCGTCGCCGGCATCCGCGCCGTCGAAGCGCTGGCCATCCCCGGCGCAACCCCGCCGCTGATGGAACGTGCCGGCGCGGCCGCCGCCCAGCTTGCCCTGCGCCTCGTCCAGGGCCCCGCCCGGGTGCTCGTCGCCTGCGGGCCCGGCAACAACGGCGGCGACGGCTTTGTGGTCGCGCGGCATCTGCACTGCGCCGGTCTGGCGGTGAGCGTGGCCTTTGCCGGTGATCCCTGTCGTCTGCCCGACGACGCCCGCGCCGCCCACGCCGCGTGGATCGCCGCCGGCGGCCTCACCGTGCCCGATCTGCCCGCACCGCCGGACGAAGGCTGGGCACTGGTGGTGGACGCCCTCTTCGGCATCGGCCTGCAACGCCCGCTGGAAGGCCGCTACGCCGCCTGGATCGACACCCTCAACGCCCAGCCCTGCCCGCGCCTCGCCATCGACATCCCCAGCGGTCTCGACGCCGACACCGGCCGCCGCCTGGGCCCCTGCTTCGAGGCCAGCCATACGATCACCTTCATCGCCCTCAAGCCCGGCCTGCTGACCCTCGACGGCCCCGACCACTGCGGCGAAGTGCTCCTCGACACCATCGACGTGGACGCCGAAGCCCTCGCCCCCGCGCCCGGGCGCGAGATCACCCCAGCCCTCTTCGCCGCCCAGCTCAATCCACGCCGCGCCAACAGCCACAAGGGCAGCTACGGCGACGCCGCGCTGGTGGGCGGCGCGCCGGGCATGGTCGGCGCCGCGGTGCTGGCCGGCCGCGCCGCCATCCATCTGGGCGCCGGCCGGGTGCTACTGGGCCTGCTCGACCCGGCCGCGCTACCGGTGGACATCCTGCGTCCCGAGCTGATGTTCCGCGCCGCCGCCGAGCTCCTCACCGATCCCGCCATGAGCGCCATCGCCGTCGGCCCCGGCCTCGGGCAATCCGACGCCGCCCACGCCCTCGTCGCCACGGCCATCGGCCTCGACAAGCCCCTGGTGCTCGACGCCGACGCCCTCAACCTCGTCGCCGCCGATCCGGCCCTGCAGCGCGCCCTCGCCGACCGCAGCGCGCCGACGCTGCTCACCCCCCACCCCGCCGAAGCCGCCCGCCTGCTCGGCTGCAGCACGCCGGACGTCCAGCGCGACCGCATCGCCGCCGCCATCGACATCGCCAGGCGGCTGGGCGCCTGGGTCGTGCTCAAGGGCTGCGGCAGCGTCGTCGCCAGCCCGCAGGGCGCCTGGTGGATCAACACCAGCGGCAACCCGGCCATGGCCACCGCCGGCATGGGCGACGTGCTCACCGGCCTCGTCACCGCCCTCCTCGCCCGCGGCTGGCCCGCCGGCGACACGCTGCTCGCTGCGGTGCACCTCCACGGCGCCGCCGCAGACCAGTTCTGCATTACGCACGCCCTCGACAGCGGCCTCCTCGCCGACGAAGTCGCCCCGGCCGCGAGGCAATGCTTCAACGACTGGATCCGTGCATCGGGCACCGGAACCCGTTGATTCCGCGCGTTCGTTTCAATTGAAACTATTTTTGTGTTATTTAAAACACACCAACGGAATTTTCGCCGCAGACCGAACAAAGTTCAAAAAAGGCCTTGACGCCCGTAGAGGTGATGCCTATAATGCGCGCTCTAACTCACCGGGCGGTTAACTCAGCGGTAGAGTGCCACCTTCACACGGTGGAAGCCACTGGTTCGATCCCAGTACCGCCCACCAGATTCCAGCAAGAAGGCCACGCAAACGCGTGGCTTTCTTGCTTTTGCGCGCCACTTCCCAAGCCCCCTTCTGCCAACGCCGGTGTGCGCAACCAGCCTCTGCATCCGCCAGGCGTAACGCCCCGCACTTAGACGACGGACGAAAAAAATCGGGCGCCGCAGCGCCCGATTCTCAAACGTGGAAGCCGAAAAACTTATTCGGCCTTCTCGTTCAGCAGTGCCTTCATGGACAGGCGCACGCGGCCCTTCTCGTCGGTCTCGAGCACCTTGACGCGCACGACCTGACCTTCCTTGAGGTAGTCGGACACGGCATTCACGCGCTCGTTGGCGATCTGGGAAACGTGCAGCAGGCCGTCGCGGCCCGGCATGATGTTGATGATCGCGCCGAAGTCGAGGATGCGGACGACCGGGCCTTCATAGACCTTGCCCACTTCCACTTCAGCGGTGATCGCCTCGATGCGGCGCTTGGCTTCCTGGGCACCTTCGGCGCTCACGGAAGAAATCGTCACATTGCCATCGTCGGTGATCTCGATGATGGTGCCGGTTTCTTCCTGCAGGCCACGGATCACCGCGCCGCCCTTGCCGATCACGTCACGGATCTTCTCCGGGTTGATCTTCAGGGTGATCATGCGCGGGGCGAAGGTGGACACTTCACCACGGGCTTCGCCGAGAGCTGACTTCATCAGGCCCAGGATGTGCATGCGGCCTTCCTTGGCCTGAGCCAGGGCAACCTGCATGATTTCCTTGGTGATGCCGAGGATCTTGATGTCCATCTGCAGGGCGGTCACGCCCTTGTCGGTACCGGCCACCTTGAAGTCCATGTCGCCCAGGTGATCTTCGTCACCCAGAATGTCGGTCAGCACGGCAAAACGGCCACCGTCCTTGATCAGGCCCATGGCGATGCCAGCCACCGGCGCAGACAGCGGAACGCCTGCATCCATCATCGCCAGCGAACCGCCGCAGACGGACGCCATCGAGCTGGAGCCGTTGGATTCGGTGATCTCGGACACCACGCGAACGGTGTAGGAGAAGTCTTCCTTGCCCGGCAGCACGCCAGCCAGCGCGCGCTTGGCCAGACGGCCGTGGCCGATCTCGCGACGCTTGGGCGAGCCGAAGCGACCGCATTCGCCAGTGGAGAACGGGGGGAAGTTGTAGTGCAGCATGAAGCGCTCGCGGTATTCACCGGCGACCGCGTCGATGATCTGCTCGTCACGCCCGGTGCCGAGGGTGGTGACCACCAGCGCCTGGGTTTCGCCGCGGGTGAACAGGGCGGAACCGTGGGTACGCGGCAGCACGCCGACACGGATGTCGATCGGGCGGACGGTGCGGGTGTCACGGCCGTCGATACGCGGCTCGCCGGACAGGATGCGGCCACGCACCACCTTCGATTCGAGATCGAAGATGATGTTGTTGACGGTGTTGGTGTCGTATTCGCGGCCTTCGGCGGTCAGGGCGGCATGCACTTCGTCGCCGATGGCCTTCAGCTGCTGGGAACGCTCCTGCTTGGCGGTGATGCGGAAGGCATCCTCGATCTTGGCGGCGGCGATTTCGGTGACGCGGGCGATCAGGGCCTCATCCTTGGCCGGCGGCTGCCAGTCCCACTCGGGCTTGCCAGCAACCTCAACGAGTTCGTTGATGGCGTTGATGGCGGCCTGCATCTGGGTGTGGCCGAACACCACGCCGCCCAGCATCACGTCTTCCGGCAGCTCAAGGGCTTCGGATTCGACCATCAGCACGGCGGTTTCGGTACCGGCGACCACCAGGTTCATCTGGCTGGTCTGCAGCTGGGTGGCGGTCGGGTTGAGGATGTACTCGCCGTTGGCGTAACCCACGCGACAGGCGCCGATCGGGCCAGCGAAGGGGATGCCGGCGATCGCCAGGGCGGCGGAGGCGCCGATCATCGCGGGAATGTCGGCGTCGACTTCCGGGTTCAGGGAGACGACCTGGACGATGACCTGGACTTCATTGTAGAAGCCGTCCGGGAAAAGCGGGCGGATCGGACGGTCGATCAGGCGGGAGGTCAGCGTCTCCTTCTCGGTCGGACGGCCTTCGCGCTTGAAGAAACCACCGGGGATACGGCCGGCAGCGTAGAACTTTTCAACGTAATCAACGGTAAGCGGGAAGAAATCCTGGCCCGGCTTGGCATTCTTGGCGGCAACCACGGTCGCCAGCACAACGGTGTCGTCAACATTGACGAGCACGGCACCATGGGCCTGGCGGGCAACTTCGCCGGTTTCCAGGATGACGGTGTGGGAACCGTAGGTAAAACTCTTCTTGATTGCGGTAGGCAAGGGATGTCCTTTCATTCAATCGGCAGGCGGCAAACCACAACCGCGCGCGTAGCCGAGGTAAAAACGCCGTTTTTCTCTGGCGCACAGATATGACAAAGCCGGCGAAGCCACACGGACTTACACCGGCTGTGCCCATGACCAGCCCTGCGCGTTCGGCAGGATTGTCATGTTCGGTAACGAAGCTACTTCTATCCGCTTACTTGCGCAGGCCGAGGCGGGAGATCAGCTCGCGATAGCTGTCGACGTTCTTGCGCTTCAGGTAGTCGAGGAGCTTGCGACGCTGGCTCACCATCATCAGCAGACCACGACGGGAGTGATGGTCCTTGACGTTAGCCTTGAAGTGGCCGGTCAGATCGTTGATGCGGGCGGTAAGCAGAGCGACTTGCACTTCCGGAGAACCGGTATCGCCCTTGGCGCGCTGGTAGTCGCCAACGATTTGCGCTTTTTGTTCAGTGGAGATTGCCATTGTTTAACTCGGTTAGTTGTAGCCTTGCGAAGCGCGCGATTATACCAACCGCGCGCAGGATTACTCAAGACATTTCATTGATTTCCGGTGGCCATCAAACGTGTCGGCACCAGCAGCCCGCCTTCGGAAAGCGTCCCCACACCGAGAAAACGCGTGCCGTCGTAGGCCCGGTACATCGCACCAACCACCCCCTCGATCCCCGCAGCCGACTGGCCGTGGGTGAAACTGCGGGTCTGGACAGCATCGAACGCGAGCTGCGGCAGATGCCCCAGCAACGCGTCCACCGGCGCCAGACGCCCTTCCCTATCCTCCGCCGGCAAGGCTTCGAGTTCTGCCAGCGAGATGCTGCCATTCAGATCGAACGGCCCGATCCGCGTCCGCCGCAGGGCGGTGAGATGCGCCCCGCAACCCAGAAATGCCCCCAGATCCGAAGCCAGCGTGCGCACATAGGTGCCCTTACTGCATTCCACGCGCACCACCAGGCTGTCACCATCCCGCGACAGCAGGTCGAAGCGATGGATGGTAACCCGTCGCGGCTCACGGGGAATCTCGACGCCCTCACGGGCATATTCATACAGTGCCTTGCCGTGATGCTTGAGCGCCGAGTACATCGGCGGCACCTGTTCGATGTCGCCGCGCAGCCGGTCGATCGCCTCGGCAAGAGCCGCATCGGTGACATCCACCGGGCAGCGGGCCAGCACCTCGCCTTCGGCATCGGCTGTGGTGGTGGTCACACCGAGCAACACCGTCGCTTCGTAAGCCTTGTCGGCGTCGAGCAGAGTCTGGGAGAACTTGGTCGCCTCGCCGAAGGTGAGCGGCAAGAGGCCGGTCGCCATCGGGTCGAGCGTGCCGGTGTGGCCGCCCTTCGCCGCGTTCAGCAGCCAGCGGGCCTTCTGCAGCGCATTGTTGGAGCTGATGCCGGTCGGCTTGTCGAGGAACAGCACGCCATGCACGGCACGGCGCGGAATGCGTCGCTGAGGGGGCTTGGCCAAACGGGGAATTCCTGAAAAGGCACCGCAGGCGCGGTGCCTGGAGACTCAACGGGACGGATCGGGGGCGTCGGAGGCGGGCTTGTCGCCCTCGCCTTCACCCGCGTCATCGGCGTAGTGACGATCAGACTCGACAGCCTTGTCGATCAGCGCCGAGATCCGGTTGCCGGTTTCCACCGACGGGTCGTAGACAAAATGCAGTTCGGGCAGCGTGTGGATGCGCACGCGGCGGCCGAGCTCCCGGCGCAGGAAACTACTAGCCCGACGCAGACCCCGCAGGATCTCGTCGAGGCCTTCCTGGCCGGTCATCGAGGTGAAGAAGACCTTCGCGTGGGCGTAGTCCGGCGTGAGCTCCACGTCGGTCAGGGTGATGAAACCGACGCGGGGATCCTTCACTTCGAGGCGGATCAGTTCGGCCAGTTCGCGGCGGACTTGCTCCGCCACGCGCTGGCCACGGGAAAACTCCTTGGGCATGGCTTAGAGCGTCCGGGCGACTTCCTGGATTTCGAAGACCTCGAGTTGGTCACCTTCCACCAGATCGTTGAAGTTGCGAACCTGCAGACCGCACTCGTAGCCAAACTTGACTTCCTTGACGTCGTCCTTGAAGCGCTTGAGCGATTCGAGTTCGCCGCTGTGGATGACCACGTGGTTGCGCAGCACGCGAACCTGGGCGTTCCGCTTGACCAGACCTTCCAGCACGTAACAACCGGCGATGGTGCCAACCTTGGAGATCGTGAAGACCTGACGGACTTCGACCAGACCAAGCACCTGCTCGCGCTTTTCGGGGGCCAGCATGCCGGACAGCGCGCTCTTCACCTCATCCACGGCGTCGTAGATGATGTTGTAGTAGCGGATATCGACGCCGAACGTCTCGGCCAGCTTGCGGGCGTTGGCATCGGCACGGATGTTGAAGCCGATGATGACCGCACCGGAAGCCTGAGCCAGGTTGACGTCGGATTCGCTGATCGCGCCGACACCACCGTGGATGACCTGCACCCGGACTTCTTCGTTGGACAGCTTGACCAGCGACTGGGCCAGCGCTTCCTGGGAGCCCTGCACGTCGGCCTTGATGATGAGCGGCAGCGACTTGACCTCGCCCTCGCCCATCTGTTCGAACATGCTTTCGAGCTTGGCGGCCTGCTGCTTGGCCAGCTTGACGTCGCGGAACTTGCCTTGACGGAACAGGGCGATTTCACGCGCCTTGCGTTCGTCAGCCAGGGCCACGACCTCGTCACCGGCACCCGGCACTTCGGACAGGCCGAGGATCTCGACCGGAATCGACGGGCCAGCCTCATCGATGGGCTTGCCGTTCTCGTCGAGCATCGCACGGACACGACCGAAGGTCGCGCCGGCGAGCACCACGTCGCCACGCCGCAGCGTGCCGGATTGCACCAGCAGGGTCGCCACCGGGCCGCGGCCCTTGTCGAGGCGGGCTTCGATGATCAGACCCTTGGCCATGCTTTCGCGCGGCGCGGTGAGTTCGAGCACTTCGGCCTGGAGCAGGATGGCTTCGAGCAGGTCGTCGACGCCGGTGCCGGTCTTGGCGGACACTTCGACGAACATCGTGTCGCCGCCGTAGGCTTCCGGAACCACGCCTTCGGCGATGAGTTCCTGGCGCACACGCTCGGGGTTCGCGCCCGGCTTGTCGATCTTGTTGACCGCCACGATCAGGGGCACTTCGGCCGCCTTGGCGTGGTGGATGGCTTCCTTGGTCTGGGGCATCACGCCGTCGTCGGCTGCAACCACCAGCACGACAAGGTCGGTGGCCTTGGCGCCGCGGGCACGCATGGCGGTAAACGCTTCGTGACCCGGGGTGTCGAGGAAGGTCACCATGCCACGTTCGGTTTCCACGTGGTAGGCACCGATGTGCTGGGTGATGCCGCCCGCTTCACCGGCTGCAACCTTGGCGCGCCGGATGTAGTCGAGCAGCGAGGTCTTGCCGTGGTCGACGTGGCCCATGACGGTGACGACCGGCGCACGAGGCTCCAGCGGCACATCCTTGTGCTCAACGTTTTCCTCGAGGAAGGCATCGGGATCGTCCAGCTTGGCGGCGAGCGCCTTGTGGCCCATTTCCTCGACGACGATCATCGCGGTGTCCTGGTCCAGCACCTGGTTGATGGTGACCATGGAACCCATCTTCATCAGGGTCTTGATCACTTCGATGGCCTTCACGGACATCTTGTGGGCCAGATCAGCGACCGAGATGGTCTCGGGCACGTGGACTTCACGCACGATCGGTTCGGTCGGGGCGACGAAAGCCGTCGTTTCCTGATGACGACCGTTGCCGCGACCGCCGCTACGGCCACCGCCACGCCAGCCGCCGGCACCGCCGGTGGTGTCGCCACGTGTCTTGATGCCGCCACGACGCTTGGCGTCGGCGGGGACTTCCTTGCTGACGACCTTCTTGACGTCCTTGCGGACGCCCTTGTCTTCGGTCTTGGCGGGCTTGTGCAGCGTGCCGGACTTCGGCGCGGCCTCACCTTCGATCTTCGCCTTCTCGGCGGCAGCGACGCGAGCCTTTTCGTCTTCAGCGCGCTGCAGCATCGCGGCGCGGGCACGGGCTTCACGCTCCTGCTTTTCCTTCAGATCGGCAGCCTGGCGGGCAACCAGCTCGGCGTGGCGCTGGGCTTCGCGTTCACGGGAAGCCTTTTCCTCGGCGCTCAGGATCGAACCGGCCACGACACGGCGAACCGGGGTCGACGGACGAGTCTCGCCCTTCGGCTTGGCGGGTTCGGACGGAGCGGCAACCGGGGCAGGAGCCTCGGGCTTGACTTCGGCGACGACGGGTTCGGGTGCCGGCGGCGGCGCCACGACAACCGGCTCGGGTTCCGGCTCGGGAACCACCTCGACCACGGGCTCGGGCTCGGGTGCCGGCGGCGGCGCCACGACAACCGGTTCCGGCTGCGGCACCGGCTCGGCCACGCTTTCAACGATGGGTTCGACCACCGGCTCGAGCTGTTCGGCGACAGTCGCGCCAGCCGGCGTTTCGGTCAGCGGAGCGTCGTCGCGCTTGATGAAGGTGCGCTTCTTGCGAACCTCGACCTGCACCGTGCGAGCACGCCCGGTGGAGTCGGTTGCGCGGATCTCGCTGGTCTGCTTGCGCGTCAGCGTGATCTTCGACTTGGCTGCCGTCTCGCCGTGAGCGCGACGCAGAAAATCGAGGAGGCGAGTCTTGTCCTGCTCGGAGAGCAGGTCGGATTCACGCACCTTGTCGACGCCGGCCTTCTGCAACTGCTCGAGCAACACGGAGGCCGGCATTTTGAGTTCGCCGGCAAATTGTGTAACGGTTGTCTGTCCCATCTTGAACCTCCGGGTATTACTCGAACCAGTGCGCGCGCGCCTTGGTGATCAGATTCTTGGCCCGCTCTTCGTCCAGCCCCGACATTTCCATCAGTTCGTCCACCGCCAGATCGGCCAGTTCGTCGCGGGTATGAACGCCACCCTGGGCCAGCTTGGCGGCCAGGGGCTTGTCCATGCCCTCGAGGTCCAGAAGGTCCTCGGAGACGGTTTCCAGCTGTTCTTCGGTGACGATGGCTTCGGTGAGGAGCACGTTGCGGGCGCGATTGCGCAGCTCGTTCACCGTTTCTTCGTCGAAGGATTCGATTTCCAGCATTTCAGCCAGCGGCACATAGGCGATTTCCTCGAGGGACGAGAAACCCTCGTCGATCAGGATGTCCGCCACTTCCTCGTCCACGTCCAGCCTGGAGATGAACAATTCACGTACCGTATTGTGCTCTGCCTGGGACTTGCGCTCCGACTCGGCTTCGGTCATCAGGTTGATGGTCCAGCCGGTGAGTTCGGAGGCAAGCTTCACGTTCTGGCCGTTACGGCCGATCGCGATTGCCAGGTTGTTCTCGTCCACCACCACATCCATGGCGTGGGCTTCCTCGTCCACGACGATGGAAGACACTTCGGCCGGCTGCAGCGCGCCGATCACGAACTGGGCGGGCTCCGGCGACCACAGCACGATGTCGATGTTCTCGCCGCCGATCTCGTTGCGCACCGCGGTGACGCGGGAGCCACGCAGGCCGACGCAAGTACCGATCGGGTCGATGCGCGGGTCGTTGGACTTCACGCCGATCTTGGCGCGCAGGCCGGGATCGCGGGCGCAGGCCTTGATCTCCAGCAGACCATCGTCGATCTCGGGCACTTCCAGTTCGAACAGACGAATGACGAACTCCGGCGCAGTGCGCGAGAGGATCAGCTGCGGGCCGCGGGCGCCGCGATCGATGCGCAGCAGGTAGGCCTTGACACGATCGCCAACGCGCAGGTTTTCCTTCGGAATCATCTGATCGCGGGGCAGCACGGCTTCGAGGCGACCCACTTCGATGATCGCGTTGCCACGCTCCATGCGCTTGATGGAGCCGGAGATGATGAACTCCTTGCGCTCCAGGAAGTCATTGAGGATCTGCTCGCGCTCGGCGTCGCGGACCTTCTGGAGGATGACCTGCTTGGCAGCCTGGGCACCGATGCGGCCGAAGTCGATGGGCTCGAGGCCTTCCTCGACGTAGTCGCCCACCTGGATCTCCGGGTATTCTTCGCGGGCGTCGATCAGACCCATCTGGGCCTCGTCGTTCTCCACGTCCTCGTCGGGCAGCACCTGCCAGCGACGGAAGGATTCGTAGTCGCCGGTTTCCCGGTCGATGGAGACGCGCACATCGGCGCCGTCGTTGATGCGCTTCTTGGTTGCCTGGGCGAGAGCGGACTCGAGCGCCGAGAAGACGATCTCCTTGGAGACGTTCTTCTCACGGGCAAGTGCATCAACCAACAGCAAAATTTCGCGGCTCATACCTGCAAACCTCCAAATTCCTTAAAACCTGGGCACCAGGCGGGCCTTTTCGATATCTTCAAACGGGATCGTCATCGATCCCTTTTCCGTTTCCAGGGTGACGACGCCATCTTTCAGGCCCTGCAGCACCCCGGCAAAATTACGCTGATTGGAAATGGGCATGGCGAGGCGAACCTGCACCTCCTGACCGGCGAAGCGCTCGAAATCGGCCGGCTTCTTGAGGGCCCGATCCAGACCGGGCGACGACACCTCAAGGCGGTCGTATTCGACGTTCTCGACTTCGAAGATCCGGGTCAGCTGATTGCTCACGGTGGCGCAATCATCCACCGTGATACCGTTCGGCGAGTCGATGAACACCCGCATCAGCCGGCCACGGGGAGAGGTCTCAAAATCGACCAGCTCATAGCCAAGACCTTCAGCGGTCTGCTCGATCAGTTTCAGCAGCTCCATGCCCACACATTCCTAAACCACAAATAAAAAATGGGCGAAACGCCCATCCCTGTTAATTCGACCGGATGTCGGCTCTTTCGAGCCGATTCGGTCCCTTCGAACCGATAAAACGTGCTAAGTATAGCAGCCCGCCGAGGCGGGCGCAATTTCCACCCTCAAAACAAGTCGTGCACTAGCCCGGGCGACGCGCCGGGCGGGCCGGTTTGCGGGCTTTTCCGGGTTGCCCGACAGGCTTGGGAAGGCCGGCCAGGGCACACACGTCCTCCACCGCCATGTCCTCCCACATCCCACGCTTGAGGCGCGACGGCAGCACCACCGGCCCGTAGCGCACGCGCATCAGGCGGCTCACGGTGAGGCCCATCGCCTCGAACATTCGCCGCACTTCGCGGTTGCGACCTTCCGACAGCGTGACTCGATACCAGTGATTGGCACCTTCGCCGCCCGCATCGAGCAGAGTGTTGAACTTGGCGGGGCCATCTTCGAGCTCGATGCCGGCCAGCAGCGCCTGCTTCTGGACATCGTCGAGTTCGCCCAGCAGACGCACGGCGTACTCCCGGTCGAGTTCGTAGCGCGGGTGCATCAGCTTGTTGGCGAGATCGCCATCATTGACGAACAACAGCAGACCCGAGGTATTGAAGTCCAGCCGCCCCACCGCGATCCAGCGCCCCTTGCGCAGATTGGGCAGGCGATCGAATACCGTTGGACGGCCCTCCGGATCGTCCCGCGAGACGATCTCGCCTTCCGGCTTGTGATACAGCACAACCCGCGGGATGCGCGGCGCGAAGCGCAGCGGCATCAGCTTGCCATTGACCCGCACCCGGTCGCCGGGGCCAACCTTCTGGCCCACGTCGGCGGGTTCGCCATTGACCGAGATGCGACCGGCGACGATCCACTCCTCGATCTCCCGACGGGAGCCGATGCCGGCTGCGGCAAGCACCTTGTGCAGGCGTTGGGGCTCGGTGTAGGTGGTGTCCTGGGGCTTCTTGCGGCGCTCGCCTTCGGCGGACGGCGGCAGCTCGTTGCTGACCAGCGGATAGCTGTCGTCGCCACCGCCGAAGCCCACATTGCCCTGACGTTTGGCACGCCAGTTGCCGCGGCCCACACCCAGATCGGACAAGCCGATCGCCGAGGCGTTGCTCTTCGGCTGACGGAAGCCGTCGTCACGCTCGGCGCGGGGTGCGCGATTGCCCTCGCCCTCGGGCCGCCCACGGCCCCGGCGTCCGCCCTGGGGCTGACCTGCAGCGGCGCCTTGGGGGCGCGGGCCATTGCCGCCGGGGCGGGCAGGACCACCGGGCTTGCCGGTCTTAGCCCTGAACGGCTTGTTCTTCGGTTTTTGGGAGGTCGACAAGATCCATGATCCTTTCGATTTCAGTCAGCGGAGGCAGCTCGGTCAGGCTTCGCAGCCCGAGGTCCTCCAGGAATTTTCGGGTCGTGGCATACAGGCCCGGCCGACCGGGAGTATCCCGATGACCGACCACATCCACCCACCCTCGCGACTCGAGGGTCTTCAATACATTGGTCGAGACCACCACGCCACGGATGTCCTCGATGTCACCGCGCGTCACCGGCTGCCGGTAGGCGATGATCGCCAGGGTCTCGAGCACCGCGCGGGAATACTTGGGCGGCCGCTCTTCCTTCAGGCGATCGAGATAGACCTGGTACTCGGGGCGCGTCTGGAAACGCCAGCCACCGGCCGTCTGGATCAGCTCGACGCCCCTGCCCTGCCAGTCTTCGGCCAGCTCGCCCAGCAGCCGCCGGATGAAGTCGGGGCCGGGCTCTTCGTCGAAGAGCCGGCGCAGTTCGCTCACCGACAGGGGCGCAGGCGCCGCCAGCAGGGCCGTTTCCAGCACCAGCTTGAAGGCTTCAGTCGATTCCGGCTGCACCATCGGCACGTTTCACATAAATCGGCGCAAAGGCCTCGTTCTGGGTGACCACCACCAGGCGCTCCTTCACCAGCTCGAGGGTGGCGAGAAAGCTCACCACCAGGCTGGGTACGCCCAGGTCGGGGTCGAACAGGGATTCGAACACCACAAAGGTGTCGTCCCGCAGTTTTCGCAGGATCAGCGTCATGTGCTCGCGCACCGACAGCTCTTCCCGCTGGATCGTGTGGTGCCGCTTGAGGCGGCTCTGGCGGGCGATCTTCAGCCACGCCAGTTGCAGGTCGTGCAGGCTCACGGCCGGCAGACGCTCGACGACCTTCTCGGCCACGAACACCCCGACCCACTCGAAATCCCGCTCCACGCGGGGCAGTTCGTCGAGGCGCGCGGCGGCGAGCTTGACCTGTTCGTATTCGAGCAGACGACGCACCAGCTCGGCACGGGGATCTAGCTCCTCGGCTTCTTCGGCCCGCGGCGGCCGGGGCAGCAGCATGCGCGACTTGATCTCCAGCAGCGTCGCGGCCATCAGCAGATAGTCGGCGGCGAGCTCGAGGTTGTGCTGGCGCATCGCCTCCACGTATTCCAGATACTGCACCGTAAGCGGCGCCATCGGAATGTCGAGGACGTTGATGTTGGCCTTGCGGATCAGGTAGAGCAGCAGGTCGAGCGGGCCTTCGAAGGCATCGAGGAACACCTCCAGCGCATCGGGCGGGATGTACAGATCCTTCGGCAGATCGAAGATCGGCTGGCCGTACATTCGGCCGATGACGGCTTCGATGGGCTCGGCGGGCGGCGCCAGATCGAGCGGCGCCGTCACGGCTGGTCAACCGCCGCGCAGGCTAACACGCCGGACGCAGGGCTCCAAGGCATAAATCCGCGTCCGGCCAATCCCTGAAACATCAGCTGTAGCTCAGGCCCATCGCGTCGCGGACTTCGCGCATGGTTTCCTGGGCGAGCTTGCGGGCCTTGTCGCAGCCGTCGGCCACGATGCTGCGGACCAGGCTCGGGTCGTCGAGATAGGGCTGGGCGCGCTCGCGCATCAGGTCCTGCTCCTTCAGCACCGCGTCGATGACCGGCTGCTTGCACTCGATGCAGCCGATGCCGGCGCTGGTGCAGCCCTGGGTCACCCACTCGCGGGTCTTGTCGTCGGAGTAGATGACGTGGAACTGCCACACCGGGCACTTCTCCGGATTGCCCGGATCGGTGCGCCGCACGCGGGCCGGATCGGTCTGCATGGTGCGGATCTTCTTGCCCAGGGTGTCGGCCTCTTCGCGCAGGAAGATGGTGTTGCCGTAGGACTTGGACATCTTCTGGCCATCGAGGCCCGGCATGCGCGAGGCTTCGGTGAGAAGCGCGCCCGGCTCGACGAGGATCATCTTGCCGCTGCCCTCCAGGTAGCCGTACAGGCGCTCGCGGTCGCCCAGCGAGAGGCTCTGGGCCTCTTCGAGCAGCGCCTTGCCGAGGGCCAGGCCCTCTTCGTCGCCGTTCTGCTGGAAGCGGGTGCGGAACTCTTCGTACAGCTTGGCACGCTTGCTGCCGAGCTTCTTGATGGCTTCTTTCGCCTTGTCCTCGAAGCCGGGCTCGCGGCCATACATGTGGTTGAAGCGGCGGGCGAGTTCGCGGGTGAACTCGACGTGGGGCAGCTGGTCCTCGCCCACCGGCACCTTGTCGGCGCGGTAGATCAGGATGTCGGCGCTCATCAGCAGCGGGTACCCGAGGAAACCGTAGGTGGTCAGATCCTTGTGGGAGAGCTTCTCCTGCTGATCCTTGTAGGTGGGCACGCGTTCGAGCCAGCCCTGTGGCGTCATCATCGACATCAGCAGGTGCAGCTCGGCGTGCTCGGGCACGCGGGACTGGATGAAGATGGTGGCCTGGGACGGATCGACGCCGGCGGCCAGCCAGTCGACGATCATCTCCCACACGCTGCCCTCGATGCCCCTCGGGTTGTCGTAGTCGGTCGTCAGGGCGTGCCAGTCGGCGGCGAAGAACAGACAGGGGTACTCGGACTGCAGCTTGACCCAGTTTTTCAGGACGCCGTGATAGTGGCCGAGGTGGAGGCGCCCGGTGGGGCGCATGCCGGAGAGGACGCGTTCAGCGAACATGGGATGTCAAAGTCCAATAACGGTTGCGAGAGCAAAACGGAAAATGGCCACCAGCGGCCCGAGGATGTCGCCAAGGATACCGGTTAGCAGCAGGAACAGCAGGATCGGAAAACCATAGGGTTCGATCTGCGCAAACTTGTAGGCCGGGCCCGGCGGGAGCAGGCTCACCGCAATCCGCCCGCCATCAAGCGGCGGCAACGGCACCAGATTGAGGAACATCAGCACGGCGTTGATCTGCATGCCGGCGTCGGCCATCTTGGCCATCGGCAGCGCGTAGGCGTTGTCGGGCATGCCCACTGCCACGCGGAACAGCAGCGCCCAGCCGATGGCCATCACCAGATTGGCGAAGGGACCGGCGGCAGCCACCCACAGCATGTCGGCCTTGGGGTTTCTGAGGCGGCCAAAATTGACCGGCACCGGCTTGGCCCAGCCGAACAGCATCGCCCCGGCGCCCACGAGGCTGCTGGTGATGAGGATAAGGCCCGGCACGAGGATCGTGCCCACCGGGTCGATGTGGCGGATCGGATTGAGGCTGATCCGGCCGGCGAGCTCGGCGGTGCGATCGCCAAAATGCCGTGCGGCATAGCCATGCGCCGCCTCGTGCAAGGTGATGGCGAACAGCACGGGCAGCGCCCAGATGGTCAGCGTGACGATGAGTTCTTGCATGGAATCGGTCCGAGCGGGGGCACGGATTCTACCAGAGCCGGCCCGCCGGCCCCGCTGAAACCCGGAACTTCTCCAGAGCCCGCAACAACTTACAACCCGAATGGGGCGAGACTGCCCCGCCCTTCGCGCACCAGCACCGGGCTTCCGCCGGTCAGATCGATGACCGTGGTGGCCTCGCCGCGGCAGGGGCCGGCTTCGATGATGAGATCCACTTCCTTCTCAAGGCGGTCGCGGATGTCTTCCGGATCGGTCAGCGGATGCTCGTCGTCGGGCAGGAGCAGCGTGGAACTCAGCAGCGGCTCGCCCAGTTCGGCGAGGAGCGCCGACACCACGGGATGATCAGGCACCCGCAGGCCGATGGTCTTGCGCTTGGGGTGGAGCAGCCGGCGCGGGAGCTCCTTGGTGCCTTCGAGGATGAAGGTGTACGGCCCCGGCGTGGTGGCCTTGAGGAGCCGGTACTGGCTGTTATCCACCCGGGCGTAGGTGGCAATCTCCGACAGATCGCGGCAGATCAGTGTGAAGTGATGGCGCTCATCCACCCCGCGGATGCGGCGGATGCGCGCCAGCAGCGCGTTGTCGCCGGTGTGGCCGCCGAGGGCGTAGGCCGAATCGGTGGGAAAGGCGACGAGACCGCCGCCGCGCATGATCTCCGCCGCCTGCTTGATGAGGCGGGGCTGGGGTTGCTCGGGGTGAAGCGTGAAGAACTGGGCCATGGTGAAGAAACGGGACTTTCAGATCAGACGCGACCACACGGGCGTGAGGTCGGGCGGCAGCGGAGGCGCCCGACCGAGATCGATCGGGCTGTCTTCCGGGCCATGGAAATCGGAGGCGCGGGAGGCCATCAGGCCAAACTTGCGCGCCATCCGCGCAAAGGCGAGCACCTGCCCGCCATCGTGGGCGCCGCAGGCAACCTCGACGGCATCGCCGCCCAGCTCGCGAAACTTGTCGAAGAGGATGTCCATCTCGACATGGGACAACCGGTAGCGGCCCGGGTGGGCGATCACCGCCAGCCCGCCGGCACCCTTGATCCAGCCGACGGCATCCTCCAGCGTCGCCCACACGTGATCCACATAGCCCGGCTTGCCCCGGGCGAGGTAGTGGAGGAACACGTCATGCACATTCTTGGCGCAACCGGCCTCGACCAGAAAACGCGCAAAGTGCGCCCGACTGATGAGCGCCGGGTTGCCCACGTAGCGCAGCGCGCCTTCGAGGGCGCCGTGAATGCCGATGCGGTCGAGCTCAGCGGCAATTTTTGCCGCCCGGCCATCACGGCCACTGCGCACCCGATCAAGCCCGGCGATGAGCGCCGCGTTGGAGGGATCGACGCCCAGGCCGACGATGTGCACCGTCTGGTCCAGCCAAGACACCGACACCTCGACCCCGGGCACGAATCGCAGCCCCAGCTCGGCCGCGGTGGCGGCAGCCTCGGGCAGACCGAGGAGTTCGTCATGATCGGTGAGGGCGAGCAGATCGACCCCGTTGGCGTGCGCACGGCGGACCACGGCCGCGGGCGCCAGGGTGCCGTCCGAAGCGGTGGAGTGACAGTGAAGATCAGCGTTGACGGCGTTCATGATCCCTTGGACAGCAGAAAATCCTCGATGATCCGGGCGGTCAGGCCCGGCTGGTCGTGATGCAGGTTGTGGCCGCTGTCGGCCAAGTCCACTTCACGAAAATCCCGGAAGGCGGCCCGCGCCTCGGCGTGGGCTTCGTCGGTCACGCCGAGCCGGCGGCGCAGGTCAGGCTCGGCCGGCTCGACCCACAGGGTCGGCGCCGTCACCCGTCGCCACGCGGCCAGGGCCTCGGCGCGCCGGTACAGCACGGCATTCACGCGGCGATGGGCCGGATCGCCTGCGAGGCGGATACCGCCCTCCCCGTCCGGCTCGCCCAGGTGCTCGGCGAGAAACGCGGCCTTGCCGGCATCGAGGCGGGGGTTGTCGGCCTGCAGACGGGCGGCCAGCGCGGCGCGGTCCGGGTAGCGCCGGAAGCCCGCCGGGCGTTCGAGATCATTGAGCCACTTTTCCATCCGGCCGGGAGCGTTCTCCGGCGGGTTGTCGGCAAGCCCAAAGGCGTCCAGCGCCACCAGCCGCCCAACCCGCGCCGGCCGCACGCCGGCATACAGGCAGGCTACGTTGCCGCCCATGCTGTGACCGACCAGCCGCACCGGATCGACCGGCGAACAGGTGCGCAGGAGTGCGTCCAGATCGGCCACGTAATCGGGAAACCAGTAGGCGTCGCCGCCGTTCCACTGGCTGAGACCAAAGCCGCGCCAGTCGGGGGCGATCACATGCCAGTCTGCCTCGAGGGCATCGACCACAAACTGGAACGACGCCGAGACGTCCATCCAGCCATGCAGCAGGAACACCTTGGGCGCACCTTCCTCACCCCATTCGCGGAGGTGGTAGCGCAGGCCGCGAACGTCGAGGTGGCGGCTGCGGGAAGGGCGTCGGATCAGGGTCATCCCTAGAAGTTTAGCAGACCCTTGCCGTAGGCCATGCCCGGTGGTAAGGTGCGCGCCGTCGTGTGGGAGAGTGTTCGCGCAGCTGCTGCGAACCGCCGAAGGCGCAACCCCCGGAACCGCTCAGGCAAAAGGACCGCCGACGAATCAACAATCTGGAGAGTGATGCCGCCCGTTATCCGTGCCAGCCACGGCCGGCCGCATCCACCGAAGGGGCACGCTGCCGGCACCGTTCGCCGCTGCAATCTCTCAGGTACAAAGGACAGATGGGGCCGACGCGATTTCCGAATCGCGTCGGCCCCATTGCTTTTCTACACTGGAACGATTGCCCACCGGAGAACACGATGACCCAGCGCACCCTTCTTCACGCCACCCACGTCGCCGCAGGCGCCCGCATGGTCGATTTCGCCGGCTGGGACATGCCGGTGAACTACGGCTCCCAGATCGAGGAACACCACGCCGTCCGCCGCGACGCCGGCATGTTCGACGTCTCCCACATGCTCGCGCTGGATCTCGTCGGCAGCGGCGCCAAGGCCTTCCTGCGCGGCCTGATCGCCAACGACGTGGCCAAGCTCACCGAGCCGGGCAAGGCGCTCTACAGCTGCATGCTCAACCCCGAAGGCGGCGTGATCGACGACCTGATCGTCTATTTCCTCTCCGACACCGAATACCGGGTGGTCGTCAATGCCGGCACCGCCGACAAGGACGTGGCCTGGATGCAGCAGCAGCTCGCCGCCACCGGCCTCGCCGCCACCCTCACGCCCCGCCGTGATCTGGCGATGATCGCCGTCCAGGGCCCGAACGCCCGCGCCAAGACCTGGGCCGCCATCCCGGGCTCCGAAGCCGCCTCGGCCGGCCTCAAGATCTTCCAGGCCGCCGCCTTTGGCGACATGTTCATCGCCCGCACCGGCTACACCGGCGAAGACGGCTTCGAGCTCACCCTGCCGGCCGATCAGGCCGCCGCCACCTGGGACGCCCTCGTCGTCGCCGGCGTCAAGCCCTGCGGCCTCGGTGCCCGCGATACCCTGCGCCTCGAAGCCGGCATGGCCCTCTACGGCAACGACATGGACGAGACCGTCTCGCCGCTCAATGCCGGCCTCGCCTGGACGATCGATTTCAAGGACGCCAGCCGCGACTTCATCGGCAAGGCCGCGCTGCAGGCCAACCCGGCCAGCCAGCAGGTCCTCGGCCTCGTGCTCGAAGACAAGGGCGTGCTGCGCGCCCACCAGCATGTCTTCACCGCCCAGGGCGAAGGTGAGACCACCAGCGGCACCTTTTCGCCGACCCTCGAAAAGGCCATCGCCATGGCCCGCCTGCCCCTGGGCGTTGCGCCCGGCGATGCCGTCGAGGTGGACATCCGCGGCAAGCGCCTCAAGGCCCGGGTGGTTAAAGCCTCTTTCGTCCGTAACGGCAAACCCCTAATCTGATGCGTCCCGCATTGCTGCGCCTTCAACCATTCTGACCAAGGAAATCTCACCATGACGACCCCCTCCGAACTGCGCTACACCGAATCCCACGAATGGGTCCGCCTTGAGGCTGACGGCACCGTCACCGTCGGCATCACCGACCACGCCCAGCAAGCCCTCGGCGACGTGGTCTTCCTCGAGCTGCCCGAAGCCGGCCGCGTCGTCACCGCCGGCGAGAGCATCGCGGTGATCGAATCGGTCAAGGCCGCCTCCGACATCTACGCTCCGGTGGCCGGCGAGATCATCGCCAACAACCAGGAAGCCGTCGACGCGCCGGAATCCGTCAATGCCGACGCCTACGCCGCCTGGCTGTTCAAGATCAAGCCGGCCAACGCCGCCGACGTGTCCGCCCTGCTCGACGCCGCCGGCTACGAAGCCGCCATCGGCTAAGTCGCAGCCCGGATCGGGAGCGTGCCCCTGGCGCGCCCCGATCCACCCGCTGCCGCTTGTCATTGCTGTAACCCTTGCCGTAACCCAACCCGAGTTTTCCCCATGTCGAAGACGCTTCTCTCCGCCCCGCTCGCCACGCTCGAACAGGGCGACGACTTCATCCGCCGCCACCTGGGCCCCTGTGCCTCCGAGCTGCCGGCGCTGCTCGCCGCCGTCGGGGTCGACTCCCTCGACACCCTGATCGACCAGACCGTGCCGGCCGGCATCCGCCTGCCCGCGCCGCTGGCCATCGGCGAACCGACGCCCGAGCACGTGGCCCTGGCCCGCCTGAAGGCCATCGCCGGCAAGAACGTGCTGAAGAAGTCCTTCATCGGCATGGGCTACTACGACACCATCACGCCCAAGGTCATCCTGCGCAACGTGATGGAAAACCCGGGCTGGTACACCGCCTACACGCCTTACCAGGCCGAGATCGCCCAGGGCCGCCTCGAAGCCCTGCTGAACTTCCAGCAGATGGTCATCGACCTCACCGGGCTGGAGCTCGCCAACGCCTCGCTGCTCGACGAAGCCACCGCCGCCGCCGAAGCCATGGCCATGGCCCGGCGCATCTCCAAGGTCAAGAGCCAGGCCTTCTTCGTCGATGAAGGCGTCTTCCCGCAGACCCTCGACGTGGTGCGCACCCGCGCCGAATACTTCGGCTTCGAGCTGATCGTCGGCCCGTCTGCAGAGGCCGCCCATCACGACGTGTTTGGCGCCCTGATGCAATACCCCGACGAGCGTGGCGTGGTGGCCGACATCGCCGCCCCGATCGCCGGCCTCAAGGCCAAGGGTGCAGTGGTGGCTGTCGCGTCCGACCTGCTGGCGCTGGTGCTCCTCAAGTCGCCCGGCGCGCTCGGCGCCGACATCGCCCTCGGCTCGGCCCAGCGCTTTGGCGTGCCGCTCGGCTTCGGCGGCCCCCACGCCGCCTTCTTCGCCACCCGCGAAAGCCACGTCCGCTCCATGCCGGGCCGCATCATCGGCGTCTCCAAGGATGCCCGCGGCAAGACTGCCCTGCGCATGACCCTGCAGACCCGCGAGCAGCACATCCGCCGCGAGAAGGCCAACTCCAACATCTGTACGTCCCAGGTGCTGCTGGCCAACATGGCCGGCATGTACGCCGTGTATCACGGCCCGGAAGGCCTGCGCACCATCGCGGCGCGCGTCCATCGCCTCGCCGCCACCCTGGCCGAAGGCCTGGGCCAGGCCGGCTTCGCGCTCGCGTCCGACAGCTTCTTCGACACCATCCAGGTGGAAACCGGCGCCCGCTCCGCCGAGATCTACGCCGCCGCCCAGGCCGCCGGCTTCAACCTGCGCCACGTGGACGGCCACGCCCTCGGCATCGCCATCGACGAGAAGACCACCCGCGACGACATCGCCGCGCTGCTGGCCGCCTTCGGCGCCACGGCCGATGTGACCGCCCTCGACGCCACCGTCGCCGCCCGCGGCGGCAACCTGCCGGCCGAGCTGCTGCGCGACGACGCCATCCTCGCCCACCCGGTGTTCAACACCCACCACACCGAGCACGAGATGCTGCGCTACCTCAAGCGCCTGCAGAACCGCGATCTGGCGCTGGACCACTCGATGATCTCCCTGGGCTCGTGCACCATGAAGCTCAACGCCACCAGCGAGATGATCCCCGTCACCTGGCCCGAGTTCGCCGACATCCACCCGTTTGCCCCAGCCGACCAGACCGCCGGCTACCTCGAGATGATAGAAGGCCTCGCCGCCCAGCTGCGCGAGATCACCGGCTTCGACGCCATCTGCATGCAGCCCAACTCCGGCGCCCAGGGCGAATACGCCGGCCTCGTGGCGATCCGCCGCTACCACACGGCCCGCGGCGACCACCACCGCACCGTGTGCCTGATCCCCAAGTCGGCCCACGGCACCAACCCGGCCACCGCCCAGATGTGCGGCATGGACGTGGTGGTCGTGGCCTGTGACGACAACGGCAACGTCGATCTGGCCGACCTCAAGGCCAAGGCCGAGCAGCACGCCGACAAGCTCGCCGCGCTGATGATCACCTACCCGTCCACCCACGGCGTGTTCGAGGAAGCCATCCGCGAGATCTGCGCCACCGTGCACCAGTACGGCGGCCAGGTTTACATGGACGGCGCCAACATGAACGCCCAGGTCGGCCTCACTTCGCCCGCCACCATCGGCGCCGACGTGAGCCACATGAACCTCCACAAGACCTTCTGCATTCCCCACGGCGGCGGCGGCCCGGGCATGGGCCCGATAGGCCTGAAGGCCCACCTCGCACCGTTCATGGCGGATCACGTCGTGGCCGCCACCGGCAGCGAGGATCGCCCCAACGCCGGCCAGGGCGCCGTGTCGGCCGCCCAGTTCGGCTCGGCCAGCATCCTGCCGATCTCGTGGATGTACATCACCATGATGGGTGGCCGCGGCCTCAAGCGCGCCACCGAAGTGGCCATCCTCAACGCCAACTACGTGGCCAGCCAGTTGGCGGCGCACTACCCGGTGCTCTACACCGGCAGCCAGGGCCGCGTCGCCCACGAGTGCATCCTCGACATCCGCCCGATCAAGGCCGCCACCGGCATCTCCGAGGTGGACATCGCCAAGCGCCTGATGGACTACGGCTTCCACGCCCCGACCATGTCCTTCCCGGTGGCCGGCACGATAATGGTCGAGCCCACCGAATCCGAGGACAAGGGCGAACTCGACCGCTTCATCGCCGCGATGGTGGCGATCCGCGGCGAGATCCGCGCCATCGAGGAAGGCCGCCTGCCCGCCGACAACAACCCGCTCAAGAACGCGCCCCACACCCAGGCCGACTTCCTGGGCGACTGGGACCGCCCCTACTCCCGCAGCGAAGCCGCCTTCCCGCTGGCGTGGGTGAGCGACAACAAGTTCTGGCCGAGCGTGAACCGCATCGACGATGTCTACGGTGACCGCAACCTGTTCTGTTCCTGCGTGCCGATGGACGAACTGGCCTGATCTGCCAAGGCATAAAAAAGCCCGGGGTCTTCTGGACCTCGGGCTTTTTTACGTCGGTACGGCACGCTTGGCGTGGAGTGGCTCAGGGCGTGAGCAACGTCTTCACAAAGGCGGCGGGAATCGCGTAGGAGATGCCCGACGGCGAGGTCACGGCCGACTCCTTGCCGCCCTTGATGAACACCATGCTGAGCACGCCCAACACCTCGCCGGAGGTGGCATCGAACATCGGGCTGCCGCTGTTGCCCGGGTAAGAGATGAGATCGAGCTGGATCACCGAGTAACCACCCGCCGCCAGACGACGCACAGCCGCGCCATCCAGCTGCTTCGCGGTGGAAACCGGCTGGCCGATCGGGGTGATCGCCGAGACGATGCCCTTGTGGGTCACCGGCACGATGCCGATGCTGCCCCCGAGGGGAAAGCCGGTCACGGCCACGTCCTGCCCGTCGCGCACGGTGCTGGAATCCCCCAACCGTAACGCCGGCATCGGCGGCCCGTCGAAACGCAACACCGCCAGATCGTGATCGAGATCGATCGACTCCTTGGTGATCGGCCGGGCCGTGACCCGTCCCGCACCGGATAGTGCCATCACCAGCTTCTCGTCATCGCCCAGATCGGGCATGCCGACCACGTGGGCGTTGGTCACCACCTGATTACCGTTTCCAGCCACAAAACCTGTACCCAGAAACCGGAAACGAGGGTTGCGCGTGGGCGACAGCGTACCGATCGCCACTATCGAGCGCTTGACCGACGCCACGGTATCGGGGAAGTCAGCCCTTGCCGGCGGAGCAACGACACAGGCGAGCGCCATCACCCCGGACATCAGCGAACGGGAAAATCGGAAACCCATCGGGCTCACCTCACTAATTGACGGCCTTGATCGCAGAGAGCGCAGGCGATGCGTTTACGAGTCGCGCATCGAAGGGATGTTCCGTCCGCGGGAAGAATTCGAGGATGCGTCGGACGTAAGCCTGGGTTTCCTTGTACGGGGGCACGCCCCGATAGCGGTCCACCGCGCCTTCACCGGCGTTATAGCCGGCCACGGCCAGCGCCACATTGCCCCGGTAGTAGGCCAGCAGCCAGCGCAGGTAGGCAAGCCCGCCCTTGATGTTCTCCACCGGGTCGTAGCTGTCCTTGACGTTGAAACGGCTGGCCGTCTCGGGGATCAGCTGCATCACGCCCATCGCGTTCTTGGGCGACAGGGCATTGGAATCGAAATTGGACTCGGTCGTCGCGATGGCCAGCGCCAGCCGCGGCTCGATCGAGAAACGCGGGGCGAGCGTGGTGATCAGCTCGACCATCTTCTTCTTGCGCTCGGGCAGCGACGCCAGATACTTTCGGGAATCCCAGTTGTCGCGAATCGAGAACGCCCACTCAACGCTGTGCGCCTTCAGGCATTCGGGCACCGCGCCGGTGTAGTCGCCGGCAACCCGGCGAGCCTTGCCGGCGCCTTCGTGCCCCTTGAACACCGCCATCTCGAACAGCGTCGCGGCGATCCCGTCGTCCCGGGGCACGCCGCGGCCATTCGCGTACATCCAGCCCAGGCTGTACATCGCCTCGGCACTGCCCGAACGGACCGCCTCGCAATAAAGCTCGGCCGCCCTTTCGGGATCACGGGGGGCGCCTTCACCGTGCTCGAAGGCCAGCGCCTGCTCGACGATCTGCCGGGCATCGGTGGCCTGTGCTTCGAACTTCGGCTCGGCCGCCTGCACGACGCGCGCCCCGCCTGCCAGGCTCGCACCCAGAAGGACGATGGAAAGCAGCTGCTTCACGCGCGTCATGTCCCGGGGCCCGCTTAGAGACGCCAAACCTTGGCACCAGCCGCAGCGATCTCGGCCGGGTCGTAGAAGCTCTTCACGTCGGTGAACACACCGTTCGGCACCAGCTTGTCGCACAGCTTGGCCACGCCCATCTCGGCGTATTCCTTGTGGGCCACGGCGGCGACGATGGCACCGGCCTTCGGGAGCTTGTCCCAGGCGGTGAGGCTCACGCCGTACTCGTGCTCGGCCTCGGCAGATTCGGCCACCGGGTCGTGCACGTGCACCTTGACGCCGTAGCTCTGCAGCTCGCGGATTACGTCGATGACCTTGCTGTTGCGCAGGTCGGGGCAGTTTTCCTTGAAGGTGAGACCCAGCACGATCACGTCGGCGCCCTTGATGTTGAGGCCGTTCTGGATCATGGTCTTGACGGTTTCTTCGGCGACGTACTTGCCCATGCTGTCGTTGATGCGACGGCCAGCCAGGATGACTTGCGGGTGGTAGCCCAGCATGTCGGCCTTGTGGGTCAGGTAGTACGGATCGACGCCGATGCAGTGGCCACCGACCAGGCCCGGACGGAAGGGCAGGAAGTTCCACTTGGTGCCGGCGGCCTTGAGCACTTCGAGGGTGTCGATGCCGATCTTGTGGAAGATCACGGAGAGTTCGTTCATCAGGGCGATGTTGAGGTCGCGCTGGGTGTTCTCGATGACCTTGGCGGCTTCGGCGACCTTGATGGAGCTGGCCGGGTAGACGCCGGCGGTGATCACCGAGGCGTAGGTGTCGGCGACGATCTTCAGGGTCTCGGGGGTGTCACCGGAGACGACCTTCATGATCTTGGTGACGGTGCGTTCCTTGTCGCCCGGGTTGATGCGCTCGGGGGAGTAGCCGACGTTGAAGTCCTGCTTCCACTTCAGGCCCGAGAACTTCTCGAGGATGGGAATGCACACTTCTTCGGTGGCGCCGGGATACACGGTGGATTCGTAGACGACGATCGCGCCCTTCTTCATGTACTTGCCGACGCTCTCGGACGACTTGACCAGCGGGGTGAAGTCCGGCTGGTGAGCCTCATCGACCGGGGTGGGCACGGCGACGATGATGAAGTCGGCTTCGGAGATCACCTTCGGGTCGGTGCTGCACGTGAGATGCACGGCGGCCTTGAGGTCTTCGGAGGCGACTTCGCCGGTCGGGTCCACGTGGCGGGCGTAGGCGTCGACCTTCTCCTGGTGGAGGTCGAAACCGACGGTTTTCACTTTCTTGCCGAATTCAACGGCGAGGGGCAGGCCAACGTAGCCGAGGCCGATAACTGCAATGGTGGTCATTTCAGAGATCCTGATAACGAATGTGAAGACTTGATCAGAGGGTCGCGCGGATCTTTTCGATCTCGGCGGCAACCGGGGATTTTTCGGGGGCGCTGCGCTGGGCTTCGTCCAGCTCCTTGCGGGCACCGTCCTTGTCGCCGCTCTTGATGAGGGCACGGGCAAGGTTGATGCGCAGCTGCGGCAGCTTGGGCCCGAGGCTCACGGCCTTCTTCAGCGTCTCGATGCCCTTGGCGGTGTTGCCGCTGTCCATCAACAGCGTGCCGAGGGTGTCGAGCACCACCGGGCTGTTGGGGGCCAGGGACACGGCCTGCTCGGCCACGCTGACGGCGCTCTTGTCGTTGAGCTTGCCCAGCGCCCACGCCAGGTTGTTAAGCAGCATGGCGTTCTTGGGCGCCATCTCGAGCATCTGGCGATACTGCTGGACGGCCGATTCGTACTTCTGCTCGGACAGGCTGCGCTCGGCGAGGTAGGTGCGGATGACCATATCCTTCGGATTGGCCTTGACCCAATCGGACACCAGCTTCGCCGCTTCCTGCTCCTGGCCGGCGGCGAGCCGCGCGGAATGCACGCGGATCAGCGACTGCGGGCTCTTGTCGCGCTTGAAGGCTTCGGAGTACGGCCCGACGGCATCGGCAGACTTGCCCATGGCGGAGAGGGCCTCGCCTTCGAGCAGGAAACCGACCGACGATTCGCCGTGCTGCTTCTGCACGTCCCTGGCCACTGCAATCGCCGCGTCGCCACGCTTGCTCTGGAGCAGCAGCGAGATCAGGCGCTGCTGGGCTTCGACGGCATCGGGCTTGAGCGCCAGGGCCTTGCGCAGGCTCTGCTCGGCACTGGCGAAATCCTTGGCCGCAACCTGCAGGTCGGACATGGCCACCAGCGGGGCTACCGAATTGGGCATGCGGGAGCTCAGCTTGCCGAAGGTCGTGAGGGCCTGTTGGTTCTCGCCGGCGGCCACCTGGGCGCGGGCAAGGAGTTCAAGCAGGGCCGGATCGTCCGGCGAGCCTGCCTGGGCTTCCTGGGCCAGCAGCAGCGCGCGCTTGGTGTCACCCGACTGCGCCAGCATCGCCACCAGCGCGGTGCGGATCGGCAGCGAGGTCGGCACGGCGGTCAGGCCCTTTTCGAGCAACGCCTGGATGTCCTTGTTCTGACCACCGGTCATGGCCTGGAGTTCGGCGTACTGCATGTAGCCCTGGGCCACCTTCGGGTTGGCGGCAACGAAGGTCTCGAAGCGCTTGCGGGCCGCATCGATGTTCTTGTCGGCCATGTCGAGGCGGGCAAGGTTGCTCACCGCCGGCAGGAAGTCCGGACGCAGTTCGAGCGCCTTTTCGAAGGCCTTGCGGGCACCGGCCGTATCCTTGCTGGCGAGCAGCACGCCGCCCTTCATGTTGTAGGTGACGGGATCGTTCGGCTTCTTCTTCTCGAGGGTCTGAACTGCGGCAACCGCCTTGGCCACTTCGTTGCGGCGCAGGTGGGCCATGATCAGGGTGATGTCGGCCTGGATGTTGTCCGGGTCGAGGGCAGACGCGGCTTCCAGATCCTGGAAGGCCTGGTCGGCTTCGCCGCCGACAAGGCGCGAGACGCCGAGACGGGTGCGGTACTGGGCGTTCTTCGGATCAGCCTGGGTGGCGCGCTGGAAATATTGCTCGGAACGGTTGAAGTCACCGTTCATCGCATAGACCTGACCGGCGAGGTTGAGCACGGCGACGTCCTCGACCTTGTCCTTCAGCAGCGGCTGGAGCGCTTCGAGGGCGCGGGACGGCTCACGCGTGCCGATGTAGGCGGTCACGAGCAGGCGGCGGGCCATCTGCAGATTGGGGGCGCGCTCGATGACCTTCTTGGCGTTTTCCTGGGCCTGGACGAAATCCTGGCGCTGCAGTTGCAGGGTGGTCGCCAGCAGGAGAGCCGGGATGTAGTCGGGGGCCACGCGCAGCACCTGCTGCACGCCGTCGTAGGCTTCCTTCGCCTTGCCGCTGCGCAGATTGATGTAGGACTGCAGGTAGACCGCCATCGGGTGACCGCCGAGGGCCTTGCGCATCTCGGTCACCTTGGCCTGGGCCAGGTCGACCTTGTTCTGGCGCAGCAGCACCGAGATGAGGTTCTGGTAAGCACCCACATCGGTGGGCTTGGCGGCAATCACCGCCTCGAAGGCCGGGATCGCTTCTTCGACGCGGCCCATGGTCAGCAGCAGGTCACCGCGCAGGGAGTGGGCTTCGGGCAGGGTCGGCGCATCCTTCAGCACCGCATCCACATCGACCAGCGCGCCGTCGAAGTCGCGGCCGATCGCCCGCAGGCGGGCCAGGCCCACACGGGCGAGCGGGTAGTTGGCCGATTCGCGCAGGGCCGAATTGAAGGCTTCGCGGGCCTCGTCGATCTTGCCCTTGCCGATCAGGTTGGTGCCCTGCATGGTGAGGATGGCAGCCCGGCTCTCGGGCTTCTCGAGCCGACGGTTGGCGAGCTCGGTGGCGATTTTGTCACCCTGGCCGGTGGCGACCAGCGCCTTGGCCAGCAGCGGCACGACTTCATCGGGCGAATAGCCGGCATCCAGCGCGCGGCTCAGTTCCTTTTCGGCACCGGCGTAGTCGCCCTGCTCGTAGTTGATCTTGCCCAGCAGGAAACGGGCTTCGCCGAGGTTGGCATCTTTCTGGAGCGCGTTCTTGAGCTGGATCGACGCCGCGTTACGATCGTTCTTGGCGATGTATTCCTTGGCGGACGTGACCATGGACTCGGTACTTGCACCGCATGCAGCCAGAAGGAAGGCGCAAAGGGTGCTGATGGCAGCATTCCGCACGGTACGGCGTTGATTTTGAACACGCATTAGCATGGTTCCTTGAGTCACGTTGAAGTCTCTTTCTTGATTCCGAACCGGTTCATCAGATCGTAGAGCGTCGGACGGCTGATTCCCAGCACCTCCGCCGCCCTGGCCACGTTGCCATTGACCCGGGCCATCACCCTCACCACCGCACGTCGTTCGGCTTCCTCGCGGACGACACGCAGGTTGAGGGCTTCCAGTTCTTCGTCGGGATTGACGTCAAGGCCGATGTCCTCGGCCGTGATGCAGTTGCCGTCGGCCATGATGACCGCGCGCTTGATCGCGTTCTCGAGCTCACGGATGTTACCCGGCCAGCGATGGGTTTCGATGCTGTGGACGGCGTCGTCCGTGAGGGTCATCGCACCACGCCCGTGATCGCCCGCGAAACGCTGGACGAAGGCGTGGGCCAGCAACACCGCGTCGCCGTCCCGGTCGCGCAGGGCCGGGATATCGACCACGATCTCGGCGAGGCGGTAGTAAAGGTCTTCCCGGAAACGGCCGGCCTGGATCAGGCCCTTCACGTCCTGGTGGGTGGCGCAGATGATGCGAACATCCACGGGGATTTCCTCGCGCCCGCCGATGCGCTCGATCACCCGCTCCTGCAGGAAGCGCAGCAGCTTGGCCTGCAGCGGCATCGGCAGATCGCCGATTTCGTCGAGGAACAGCGTGCCCTTGTTGGCCACTTCGATCTTGCCGAGGGTCTGCTTGACCGCGCCGGTGAAGGCGCCCTTCTCGTAGCCGAAGAGTTCGGATTCGAGGAGGTTTTCGGGAATCGCCGCACAGTTGATCGCCACGAAGCGCTCGTTGCGCCGGGGCGACAGCTCATGCAGGCCGCGGGCCAGCACTTCCTTGCCGGTTCCGCTTTCTCCCAGCAGCATGGCCGTGACGTTGGCGGAAGCCACGCGCTCGATGAGGCGGCACACCTTGAGCATGCCCGCGTCGCGGGTGATGAGACCCGACAGGGCGCTGCCCTGCTGGATCTTCAGGCGGCGGTTGTCCTGCTGCAGATCGTAGAGGCGCAGCGCGCGATCGAGGGTGAGCGCCAGCAGCTCGGGCTCGAAGGGCTTGGCGAAGAAATCGTAGGCACCCATGCCCACCGCACGCACGGCGTTCTCGCGGTCGTGCTGCCCGGTGAGGACAACCACCTTGGTGTCGGGGGCCAGCGCGAGGATTTCGCCCAGCAGCTTGAAGCCTTCCGTCACGTCGTCCGGCGCGGGCGGCAGACCCAGGTCCATCGTCACGACGGCAGGTTCGTAGCGCCTCAGCTGCGCAATGGCCTCTTCACGATTGTTGGCAACCACCGTCTCGTACTGATCGAAGGCCCAGCGCATCTGTTTCTGAAGCGCCGGATCATCCTCGACGATCAGCAAAGTCCTGCGTTTATCAGTCATATCCCTATTCTGCTACCGCTTTGTTACCGGCATTCTGAGCGTTCGCGGCAATGGGCAACCTGATCTCGAAGCAGGTTCCGACACCCACCTCGCTCTGAACGGTCAGATTGCCACCCAGTTCCTGAACATATTGGTGCGCCTCGTAGGCGCCAATCCCCATTCCGCTCGCCTTCGTTGTCTGGAATGGCTTGAAAAGCTGGTCCCGGATGAATGCGGTCGACATGCCCGACCCGGTATCCCGAACGGTGATGCACGCCTGATTACCCTCCTGGGATAGCCGTACTGACACACTACCATGCTCCAAAGTAGCGTCTAGGGCATTTTGCACGATATGCCCAAGGATACGTTCGAGTCGTTCGGAATGCGCAAAAACTGCCAGCTCCGGCGCCCCTTCCTCAAAGGTGGGGCACGGACGGAACATCCTTTTCGACTGGACGATGTGCTCGAGCAACCCCTTCAGCAAGACCGGCTTGCGCTGGTTGATCGGGGTCTTTTCCATCAGCTGGGCCATCAGCCCACGCATCCGCGATTCCACATGCCGGACGGTGTCGAGCATGTCGGCCTGGAACTCCGGATTGTCCTTGTGTCGCTCGGCATTGCGAAGCATCAGCGACATCTGTGCAACAAGATTCTTCAGATCATGGACCACAAAGGCCGACATCCGGTTGAAGGCGTCGAACTTCTGGGCCTCGAGCAGGGCTTCGGTGGCCTGCATCCGGGCAAAATAGCTGGCGGCCTGCCGGCCCGCCATCTTGAGCAGATCCAGGACTTCCCAGTTCACATCCACCGGCGTGCGCGGGGTAAGCAGCACCACAAAGCCCACCAGCACGCCCGACGAGATCAGCGGCACGATCAGCCACATGTCGGCGAGCTCGGACGCCCACTCGGGCAGCGGCGCCGTCACATCGGGCGAGAAACCGCTGCGGGCCTCCTGCAGATTGACGATCCACTCGCGCTCCAGCATGAAGCGGGCAAAATCGGAATCCTCCCGCTCCTGCAGGCCATAGTGCGGCATGTTGAGCCGCGCCTGCTGGCTGAAGCAGCCGTTGGCATCCCGCAGCCACACGCCACCACCCGGGCTCTCGACCAGATCGGCCAGCGCCTTGACCACCGATTCGCCGAGGCTGAGCCCGTCCCCCGCCACCGACAGGGCCTGGGTCACGCCCAGCCACTCGGTGCGGTAGTCGTACCGGTAGGCGAAGAAATGCTTGGCGAGGAACACCCGCAGCCGGGCCCGGAAGGCCCCGGAGAAGAACACCACCCCCAGGAACAGCACGCCACCAAACAGCAGCGCCAGCTGCAGCGCCTCGCCCCACTCGCCGCCGAAGTAGCGCATGTAGTAGCCGGCACCGGCAATGATCAGCAGGTACAGGCCCGACCCGGCCAGCGCGGTGGAATGGAACACCACGTGCCGCGAGACCGAGATCCGGAAGGTCCATTCCGGATTGCGCGACGCCGATACCGCCACCAGCGGCAGCGCCAGGGCGTGGGCAAAGCCGCGTACCCCCCAGATCACCGGGTGGATGCGGCTGAACAGCAGCATTTCAGAGTACAGGTAGACGTCAAAGGCGAACAGCCCGCCCAGCGCCAGCACCAGCGGCTTGACGCCCCAGCGGGAGCGCTCGATGACCGCCCGGTAGAAGAGTTCCAGCAGCACCAGGCCGAACACCGCGGTCATCAGCGCCGTGGCGGCCCAGGTGCGCAGCGGCGTGCCGTACAGCGGCACACCCAGGGTGAAGCAGATCACGCCGATCGCCCCGAGGGTGACGATGGCCAGCATGCCCGGCTTGGGCCACGCCGGTAGCCCGGAGTCGGGCCCGTCACCCGACGCCTGGGACAGCATGCTCAGGAGGAAGCCGAACCACGCTGCCATGCGCAGCACGTCCAGCAGATTGGCCAGCTGGAACATCCAGACCCAGCCCGAGGTGGAAAACACCCAGTTCGCCACCGCCCACAGGGCACTGGCCACAACCGCCGCGATCAGCAGGATGCCCTGCCGGCCCCTGCGCCAGGCCACGCCGAGGTAAAGCGCAAACAGCCCGTGCAGCACCGCAGCAAAGGCGTAGCTCCACGCCGAGACCTGCGAAAGGATTGATTCCATCGAGCCTCAATAAAAGCAGACGCTCCCGGCAAGGGGAGCGTCCTGGGTTCAGACCATCCCCTGCCGGGGAACGCGACGCCTGACTGTTTTAGTGTGCACCGTCTCCGGTCAGCACAACCCGCACCGTCTCGAACAGGACCACGGTATCGAGGAACAGAGTGTGATTCTTGACGTAGTACAGATCGTACTGCAGCTTGTTGATCGCATCATCCACCGACGAACCGTACTGGTAACGGACCTGGGCCCAGCCGGTCACGCCCGGCTTGACGCAGTGGCGGACGGCGTAGAAGGGAATGTCGCGGGTGAGCTGATCGACAAAGAAGGGACGCTCCGGACGCGGGCCGACGAGACTCATGTCGCCTTTCAGCACATTGAACAGCTGCGGCAGTTCGTCAATGCGGCACTTGCGGATGAAACGGCCGACGCGGGTCACGCGGTCATCGTTGGCGGTCGCCCAGCGGGGCTTGCCATCACGCTCGGCATCCCGGCGCATGCTGCGGAACTTGGTCACCTTGAACAGGCGGCCACCCAGGCCGACACGCTCCTGGCGGTAGAACACCGGCGCGCCGTCCTCGATCACGATCAGGAGCGCCGCCAGCACCATCACCGGCGCCGCAAGCACCAGCAGCAGCAGCGACACGAAGATGTCGAACACCCGCTTGACCAGCGTGCGGCCCCAGCCCTGACGGAAGCCTTCGCCGTAGATCAGCCAGCTGGCACGCAGGGAATCGATGCGCACCTGACCACGCACACGCTCGAAGAAGCTGGAGAGGTCGAGCACCTTGATGCCGGCCATCTTGCAGTCGAGCAGCTCACGCAGCGGAATGGCACCACCGCGACGCTCCTTGACCGCCACGATGATCTCATTGACGCGCAGGTGATTGGCCGCGGCAAGCAGGTTGCCATCGAAATGGATGACCCGCTTCGGATCGATGCGAATCTCGTCGCCGGCGCCGGCAGGGTAGAAACCCACCACCTGAAGGCTGGAGTTGGCGGGATGGGTCAGCGCATGCTCGACGGCTGCGGCGTCAGACCCGGTCCCGATCACCATGATACGTTTCACAAAAACCCCTGCACCCGTCCGCCGGGCAGTGAAACCACGGACGGCGACCACGAAACCAAGAAGGGCGATCACGTTGAGTTCAAGCGCCTCATGTGCGAACTCGCCCCACGGAAGGACCTGAAATATACCGTAAGCCACAGGAACGCTCAGCACGATCGACATGCCGACACGCATCAGGGTCTGCCGGAAATCCGAGCCGAAACCCGCCCGATACAGGCCAAGGGCGCCGTTCAGGATCATCATGGTCACCGCGAAGGCAAAGGCCGACGGCACCACAGTCGCCACCAGGCCACCATCCACCCGGGCCTGCAGCACGAACACGACAACCACCGCCACAAAGAGCAACAAGGCGTCAAAGACCAGTCGCTGGATCGTGCTGGACGGAACGTAATGATTGAAGAGTTTGAGCATTCTGAGCACCGGCCGCCCTTGAAGGACAGCCTCCCATGCAAATTTGATCAAGCCGAGTGGCGGACAACTCAACCACAAGCCCCTACGAAAACCGCTTTTCCGAGCGGCCAGGAACGGCTACCGGACATGCCAGGCACGCGACGCATACTTGCAAAATGCGTGAAAATTCGTGCAGTCGAACGATAGCGCTTAAGTACCCTGCCTCCTGTGATGCCCGTCACAAGGGGGATGACTTCGCCGACCCGACGTTCTACCACAACAAAATATCACCATCGAGACACCCGCCCGATTTACGGTCGGAAACACATCCAAAATGAACCGGCCGGCAACGGCAGACAAGGCAGCGTCCCGCGCTTCCTCGCCCGACGACCCGGACCGGTTTCTGGCCGACGTTAAAGCCTGTCAGCACCAATTATTATAACGTCGTAATGCCCGCTTTAGGTACTCTGCCAGTTGTCTAAAATTGTCAAAGCTCGACCTGCGTACCGAACTCGACCACCCGGTTGGGCGGGATGCTGAAGAAGTCGGCGGCGCTGTGGGCGTTCCGGAACATCAGGATGAACAGCCGGTCCCGCCACAGGGTGAGCGGCGAGGTCTTGCGCGGAATCAGCGTCTCCCGTCCAAGAAAGAACGAGGACTCCATCAGCTCGAAGGGCAAGCCCTGATCGGCGCACATCGCCAGCGCCGCCGGAATGTCCGGGTCGTCCTTGAAGCCGTAGCGCACGAACACCCGATAGAAGCCGAAATCGAGCTCCTCCACCCGCACCCGCTCGCACACAGGCACGCACGGGATGTCCTCGGTCACCACATTCACCAGCACCACCCGGGCGTGCAGCACCTTGTTGTGGAGCAGATTGTGGAGGAGCGCCCGGGGCACGCCGTCCGGCGCAGTGGTCATGAACACGCCGGTGCCTGGCACGCGCAACGGGATATCGTGGAACATCGACTGGATGAACAGGGCCAGCGGCATGGTGTCCTGGCGCATCCGTTCAGCCAGCGCCTCGCGGCCGCGCTTCCAGGTCATCAGCAGCCCGTGCACGCCCAGGCCCATCGCCAGCGGAAACCACCCACCGTCGAAGATCTTCACGCTGTTGGCGCTGAAGAACGCAAAGTCGACGATGAAGAACAGGATCAGGAAGCTCACCGACGCCAGCCAGCCCCAGCGCCACAGGGCCCGCACCACCACGAAGGCGAGCAGGGTGTCGATCATCATCGTGAGCGTCACCGCGATGCCGTAGGCCGACGCCAGCGCGCTCGACGAATGGAAGCTGATCACCAGCGCCACCACCGCCCCCAGCAGCATCCAGTTCACGTTGGGCACGTAGATCTGGCCAATCTCCCGCTCGGAGGTGTGGATCACGTGCATCCGCGGGGAGTAGCCCAGCTGGATCGCCTGCTTGGTGAGGGAGAAGGCGCCGGAGATCACCGCCTGGGACGCGATGATCGTCGCCAGCGTGGCGAGGCCCACCATCGGCAGGATCAGCGCGTCGGGCACCAGATTGTAGAAGGGGTTCTTGACCGCAGTCGGGTCGTCGAGGATCAGCGCGCCCTGCCCCAGGTAATTGAGATACAGCGCCGGAAACACATAGCCGAACCACGCCACCTTGATAGGCCGGCGCCCGAAGTGGCCCATGTCGGCATACAGCGCCTCGCCGCCGGTGATCGCCAGCACCACCGCCCCCAGCGCCAGAAAACCGTGCCACTGGTTGTTGGCGAAGAAATCCATCGCATAGACCGGATTGATCGCCCGCAGCACGTCCGGGTGGCGGGTGATGTTGACCGCCCCGAGCACCCCGAGGGTGGTGAACCAGAACAGCATCACCGGCCCGAAAACCGCCCCGACCTTGGCCGTGCCCTTGCGCTGGATCACGAACAGCCCGGTGAGCACCGCCAGGGAGATCGGCAGCACGTAGGGCCGGAAGGCCGGCGTGGCCACTTCAAGGCCCTCGACCGCGGAGAGCACCGAGATGGCCGGCGTGATCACCCCGTCGCCATAGAACAGCGCCGCCCCGAACAAGCCCAGTGCCGCCATGCCCGCCCCGAGCCGGGGCGAGTTGTTGGTGCGCAGGGCCAGCGAGGTGAGCGCCATGATGCCGCCCTCGCCCCGGTTGTCGGCCCGCATGATGAACACCACGTACTTGAGCGACACCACGATGGTCAGCGCCCAGAAGACCAGCGACAGGATCCCGATCACGTTGTCCGGCGTCACCGGCACCGCGTGGGGGCCGTTGAAGACCTCCTTCATTGTGTACAGGGGGCTCGTGCCGATGTCCCCGAATACAACACCCATCGCCGCCAGCGCAACGGGCAACACCCGCTCCGGCTTGGCGTGGGTGTTTTGTCCTTCAGCAAGCACCGTGGACATCCAGACCTCCAGAAACTGCACGGGCCCGCCAGTCATGCACGGGCGCCAAATCCATCAGCAGAGACTGGTCGCCTCCGCGCGGACCGCGATACTACCGCATTGCAGCATTTGCGGGCGCCCTCCTTCGGGCACGGTATCTGCATGGTTCCGGGGGTCACGGAACGTCCCAGACGCACCCGAGCAGTTACAATGCAGCGATTGGCTGCCAGACACCCGCCTACCGTACTCAAACCGACCCGATGCGCATCGCACCTGGCATTCGCCCGCAACTGGGCATCGCCCTCGCCTATACGGTCTGCGGGCTCATCGCACTTCACCTTGCCATCCCGCCGGGCTACGTGGCGCCGCTGTTCCCGGCCGCCGGGGTCGCGCTCGCGGCGATGCTCATCTACGGCTACGGCATCTGGCCGGCAATTCTTGCCGGCTCGATCGTCACCAACATCTACGCGGGCTTTCATGCCGGGCTGCCCGACCGCAGCCTGCTGCTGCCGCTTTACGTCGGCGTCGGCGCCTCGCTCCAGGCCTTCGCAGGCACCTTCATGGCCCGGCGCTGGATCCGTTTTCCGATCACCCTCGACACCGCGGATTCCATCGTCCGCCTGCTGTTTGCCGCCGCGCCGCTGAGCTGCCTCGTGGGCGCCACCATCGGCGTGGCCGCGCTGGTCGTGCTGGGCGGATTACCCCCGGCTGAAGCCGCCTTCAGCTGGTGGAGCTGGTGGGCCGGCGACGCCATCGGAATCCTCATCGCCGCGCCGCTCACCTTCGTCTTCATCGGCACCCCGCGCAACGAATGGGCACCGCAGCCGGCTGCCCATCGCCCTGCCCCTGGGCATCGCCCTCGTCCTGCTGGTGGGGCTCGAGATCCAGGTTGCCCGGTGGGAACAACAGCGCCTGCAATCCCGCTTCGAGCGCGACGCCAGCCACCTCGCCAGCCTCGTCCGCACACGCTTTGCCGACTACCTGGACGTGCTCCAGGCCAGCGAGCGCGTGATGGTGGCCTCTCCCGCCATCGATACGCCCACTTTCGAACAACTCTCGTCCACCTGGCAGTCGCGCTACCCGGGGCTCCAGGCCATCGGCTGGATTGCCCTCACCCCCGCTGCCGGGGTTCCCGCCCTTGAACGCAGCGCCCGCACCTCGCCTGCCACCGCGGATTTCCGGGTTGTCGACCGGGACGGCCACAACCAGCTGGTCCCCCTCGCCCCGCGGGACGAATACTTCGTCATCCGCCACATCACCCCGCTCAGCCGCAACCGCCGCGCCCTGGGCGTCAACGTCAGCTCGATCCCCAACTCCTTCGACGCCGTCCAGCGCACCGTGGCCAGCGGCACCGCCGCCGCCACCCGCGCCTTCGAACTCACCCAGGAAACCGAGCACAAGCTCGGCGTGGTGATCTACCAGCGCACCCTCGCCCCCGGCAGCACGCTCCAGACCCCGCCGGCCGGCCTCGTGTTCGTCGCCCTGCGGCTCGAAGAGGCGGTCGAGAGCGTCCTCAGCCAGCAACCGGTGCCCGGGGTGGGCTACTGCCTCGAAGAAGTGACCATTGCCCAGCCCCGCGGCAAGCGCCTTGCCGGCCTTGCCCAGTGCCCCTCGGTGGGCCAGGCCGGCCCCGGCGGCATCCACACCTGGCAGGAAACCTTCGACTTCGCCGGCCAGACCTGGCGCCTCGGCTTTGCCCCCACACCGGCCTACGCCGCCCTCAACCGCGGCTGGGAAACCTGGACCCTGATCGCCATCGGCCTGGTGTCCACCGGCCTCCTCGGCGCCTTCCTCCTCGCCACCACCGGGCGTGCCCGACGCATCGAGGAGATGGTGGGCCAGCGCACCAGCGAGCTCGCCGACACCAGCCGGCGCCTCCAAGCCCAGCAGGCCATCCTCACCCACGCCGAGCGCATCGCCCGCCTCGGCTCATGGGAGGCCGACCCCATCACCGGCGCCAGCCACTGGTCGGCCGAGCTCTACCGGGTGCTCGGCATCCCCGCCGAGTGCGACAGCCAGCTCGGCGCCCTGCTCGACGCCGTGCTCCCGTCCGACCGCTCCACCCTTCGCGATGCCCTCCACCGGGTGGCCAACGGCCAGCCCAATGCCAGCCTCGACGTGCGCCTGCCCCCCGAAAACGGCGAGAGCCGCACCGTCCATTTCACCATCGAGGCCACCCCCAACCCCGCCGGCGGCACCCTGCTGCGGGGCACCGTGCAGGACGTCACCGCCAGTCGCGCCGCCGAAGCCCACATCCACTACCTGGCCCACTACGACACCCTCACCGGCCTGCCCAACCGCACCCTCTGGATCAACCGCGCCGAACAGGCCCTCGCCTTCGCCCGCCGCAACCAGCTGCGCCTGGGCGTACTGTTCCTCGATCTCGACAACTTCAAGACCATCAACGACACCCTCGGCCACCCGGTGGGCGACCGCCTGCTCTCGGCCGTGGCCAAGCGGCTCTCCGGCAGCCTGCGCGACGAAGACATCCTGGCCCGCATCGGTGGCGACGAATTCGTCGTGCTGCTGCCCCAGCTCGGCCGCCCCGACGACGCCGCCACCGTCGCCCGCAAGCTCATCGCCAGCCTCAACGCCCCCTTCCACGTGGGCAACCAGGATCTCGTCACCTCCACCAGCGTCGGCATCGCCCTCTATCCGGGCAACGGCGCCGACATCAACACCCTGCTCAAGCACGCCGACACCGCCATGTACGACGCCAAGAGCGAAGGCCGCAACGACTTCCGCTTCTTCACGCCCGACATGAACAGCCGCGCCTACGCCCGGCTCAAGCTCGAAAACGCCCTGCGCCGCGCCCTCGACCGCAACGAACTCATCCTCGAATACCAGCCCCAGTGGCAGATGCCCGGCCAGACCCTCGTCGGCGTCGAGGCCCTGGTGCGCTGGAACCACCCCGAGCGCGGCCGCGTCTCGCCCCACGAGTTCATCCCCATCGCCGAAGAGACCGGCCTCATCCAGCCCCTGGGCGACTGGGTGCTGCGCGAAGCCTGCCGCCAGCAGGCCGAATGGCAGACCCTGGCCCAGCGCACCGGCCACACCTGCCCGGTGGTCGCCATCAACATCTCGGCGCTGCAGTTCCGCAAGCCGGATTTCCTCACCCGGGTCCGCCAGATCATCGCCGACAGCGGCGCCACCCCCGACCGGCTGGAGCTCGAACTCACCGAGAGCGCCCTGATGCAGCCGACCCCCGAGATCGAAGCCCAGCTGGGCGCCCTGCGCGCCATGGGCATCGGCCTCGCGCTCGACGACTTCGGCACGGGCTACTCCAGCCTCGCCTACCTCAAGCGCCTGCCCCTCACCCACCTCAAGATCGACCGCTCCTTCGTGCGCGACCTCCCCGGCGACGCCGAAGACGCCGCCATTGCCGCCGCCACCCTCTCCATCGCCCGCGACCTGGGCCTCAAGGTCATCGCCGAAGGCGTCGAGACCGAAGCCCAGCGGGATTTCCTCCTCGAGCGCCAGTGCAGCGTGATGCAGGGCTTCCTGTTCGCCCGCCCGCTGCCTGCCGAAGCAATCGCGCAGCTACTCGCCGCCGGCTCAACCGCCCAGCAGACGGCGGGCCAGTAGCGATTGCATGTCGCGGCGCCCGTCGATGATCAAATGAATGATGACCTCGCTGCCCGTGACGCGGTAGATCACGCGGTAGGGCTTGAAGAAGGTCTGGCGGAATTCCTTGATGCCGAGGCCAAGCAATTCCCTCGGATGACTGCCACGCTCGGGTGATATCGCCAAACTCTCCACCACGTCCATCAGCGCATCCAGCACGTAATTGGCGTTGGCCACGCAGTCAAACTCGGCGATGTAGTCGTGGATGGACTCCAGGTCGCGCTCTGCCCCTTCCGTAAGCAGAACATCGAACCGGGCCGGTGCGCCAGCCATCAGGCCGAGGTCCGCTTGGCGCGCAGGCGGGCGACGACATCGGCCACCGGCTTGACCTTGCCAGCCGCCACCTCCTGGGTGCCCAGGGCCAGTATCTTGAGCAGGGCCAGGGTTTCCTGGGTCTCTTCGAATGAAGCGACGTCCTGCAGAACCGCCTTGGCTTCGCCATTCTGGGTGATGACCAGGGGTTCCCGCTGTTCGGCAAGCTGTGTCAAGACCTCGGCGGCATTGGCCTTGAGATAGCTGATTGGCTTGACTTGAGATGAATAGCGCATGATCGTGCCCCGGGAAAGAATGGGCTTAATATAGTCTTTTTATGGTCTTCAAACAAGCTCGTGGAATAGGCCCGGAAGGTGCCATCACTCCGTTGTTCAATCGTGCCCCGCCTAGCCTTCGCCGCCGCCCATCCGGATCCGCGCCATCGCCACCGACGCGGCGGCGGTGCGGTTTTCGACGCCGAGCTTGGCGAAGACGTGCTCCAGGTGCTTGTTCACGGTGCGCGGGCTGGAGCCCAGGATCTCGCCGATGTCCGGGCTGGTCTTGCCCTTGATGACCCAGTAGAGCACCTCGGCCTCGCGGGTGGTGAGGCGGAAGGCGGCCTGGAGGGCCTCGATCATCGCGGTGTCGGATTCTTCGCGCAGGGCCAGCAGCCATTCGTCCTCGCCGGCCCGCTCGTGGAGCGTGAACACCAGCCGCTTGGCGCCGCTGCTGATGGTGAGCGGCGGAAAGGCGTGGCCGTCGCGGCGGGCCTTGGCGGATTCGGCGATCCACGCGCGCACGGCCTGGGGGGCGTTGTCGTCGTCGATGCCGAAGTATTCGCCCAGCAGCTTGCGGGCCAGCGGCGTCTGCCACACCAGCCGGCCGGTCTCGGGCTGCACGGCCAGGGTGGCCTGGCCGAAGGCATCCAGCGCGCTGCGGGCCTGGCGCATCAGGCGGGCGCTCTGCATGTGGGCGGCGATGCGGGCCAGCACCTCCTGGGGGCGGATCGGCTTGGTGACGTAATCGGCGCCGCCGGCGTCGAAGGCGGCCACCACGTGCTCGGTCTCGGTGAGGCCGGTCATGAACACGATGGGGATGTGCTGGGTGGTGAAATCCGCCTTCAGCCGCCGCGCCACCTCGAAGCCGTCCATGCCCGGCATCACCGCGTCGAGGAGGATCACGTCCGGCACGCTGTGGCGGGCGCGCTGCAGCGCCGATTCGCCGTTGGTGGCAACGAGCACCGTGTAGCCGGCCTCGTCGAGGGCGTCGTGGAGCAGCGAGAGGTTCTCGGGGATGTCGTCCACGATTAACACGAGATCGGAGTTGAGCCGGTCGAAATCAGGCATGGCGGGCTTTGTCCAGCAAGGGCGGAATGGCGTCGAGGCGGAAGTTGCGGGTGAGGTCGCGGAGCTCGGCAACAAAGGGCGCGTAGGCAGCGTCGAGCGCCTCGATCTCGTCGAGCCGGCGCAGGATGCCCTTCACGTAGCCCATCTCGACCTGCTCGGCCAGATCGGCGACCACCTCGGGCGGCGGATAGACCATGTCGACAGGCAGCGCCGGGGGCGGCTCGGGCTGGTTGGGCTCGAGCCAATCGAGCGACAGGCGCCGGCCGATCCAGTCGATCAGTTCGGCCACCTGCACGGGCTTGAGGAAGAAATCGTTGCTGCCGATGGCGAGGTCGTTGTCGTCGGAATGCAGGCCGCGCTCGTAGGCGTTGGCCGAGATGATCGCCACCGGCACCGCGGCCATCTCGGCACCGCCCTCGCCCGCGCGGATGCGCCGCACGACCTCCCAGCCGTCCATGCCCGGCATCGCCAGATCCATGAACACCAGATCGGGCTTGAAGCGCGGCAGCACCCTCAGGCATTCCTGCCCGTTGGCAGCCTGGGCCAGCGAAAAACCCAGGGGCTCCAGCAGGGTGATGAGGAACTCCCGATCGACCCGCTCGTTATCCACCACCAGGATGCGCCGGCGCTCGCCCCGGTAGCCGACGCGGTTGCGCGGCAGCTCGCGCACGGCCACCTCGCCGCGCACCTGGGGCAGGAACAGGCGCACCCGGAAGGTGCTGCCCGCGCCCGGCTGGCTCTTGACGGTGAGCTCGCCGCCCATCACGTCGGCGAACATCCGGCTGATGGTGAGGCCCAGCCCGGCGCCGCCCGCCCCCTGGGCCGAGGTGCCGCGGGAGAAGGGATCGAAGATGCGTTCGATCTCGGCCTGGGAGATGCCCGGGCCGGTGTCCTCCACCTCGAAGGTCGCCATCTCCATGCGGTAGGTGAGGCGCAGGCAGATCGAGCCCTTGGCGGTGAACTTCACCGCGTTGCCCAGCAGGTTGATGAGGATCTGGCGCACCCGCTTGCCGTCGGCGCGCACCACCGGCGGAATCTCGCCGATGGGCTCGAAGCGGAAGCTGAGGCCCTTGTTGCGGGCCTGGACCTCGAACATGCCGACGATCTGCTGGAGGAAATCCTTGAAATCGATCGGCTTCACATCCAGCGCCAGCTTGCCGCCCTCGATGCGGGCGATGTCCAGGGTGCCCTCGATCACCGACAGCAGGTGGTCGCCGCTGCGCCGGATGACATTGATGGCCTGCCGCCGGTGGGGCGGGATCGCGTCGTCGCCGTCGAGGATCTGGGCGTAGCCGAGGATGCTGTTGAGGGGCGTGCGCAGCTCGTGGCTGATGGCGGTGATGTAGCGGCTCTTGGCCTGGTTGGCCAGCTCCGCCGCCTGCTTGGCCCGCTGGAGCTGCTCGTCGGTGCGGCGGTGGGATTCGATCTCGCGCATCAGGAGGCTGGTCTGGCGGTTGGATTCCTCCTGCGCCACCTGCCGGCTCTTGTGGGTGAGCACCAGCCACCACACCACCAGCCCACTCACCAGCAGCAGGCTCATGTAGGCCTTGATGAAGGCCAGGCGCAGGGCTTCGACGGCCTCGGCCCCGTCGGTGCCGAGCAGCTGGACGCCCTGCTGGTAGAGCAGCCACACCAGCACCGCCAGGGCCGGCGCCAGCACGCCCATCAGCAGCAGGTAGTGGCCGAGGCCGCTCTCCACGTAGGGCCACGCGGCCTCGGGCAGCACCCGGCGCATCGCCCCGGCCCACTGCACGGAGAGTCGCGCGTCCGGCTTGCACAGATCGTTGCAGCGGGCGTCCAGCGAGCAGCACAGGGAGCAGATCGGCCCCTGATAGGCGGGACAGCGGGCCAGGTCGTCGGCTTCGTATTCGCGCTCGCAGATCACGCAGCGCCCGTCGCCGGTGGCCGCGTGGGGCGGGCGGGCGAGGTAATAACGCCCGCCGGTGGCCCAGGCGATCAGCGGCGAAGCCACAAAGGCGGTGACCAGCGCGATGAGCGCCGAGAACGCCTGGGGCCCCGGCCCGAAGGCGCCCGCCCAAGCCGCCACCGACAGCAGCGAGGCAATCCCCATCGCCCCCACACCCACCGGATTCACGTCGTAGAGGTGCGCCCGCTTGAACTCGATGCCCGGCGGCGACAGGCCCAGGGGCTTGTTGATGACCAGATCGGCCACCACCGCCATCATCCAGGCGATGGCCACGTTGGCGTACAGGCCCAGCACCTTGCCGAGGGCCTGGAACACGTCCAGCTCCATCAGCATCAGCGCGATGGCGGTGTTGAACACCACCCACACCACCCGCCCGGGATGGCTGTGGGTGAGCCGGGCGAAGAAGTTCGACCACGCCAGCGAGCCGGCGTAGGCGTTGGTCACGTTGATCTTGAGCTGGGAGATCACCACGAACAGCGCCGTAGCCGCCACCGCCCAGCGCAGGTCGGGGAAGACGTATTCGTAGGCGGCGAGGTACATCTGGTTCGGGTCCACCGCCCGCTGGATGGGCACCGCGTTGCTGATTGCCAGATAGGCCAGCAGCGCCCCGCCGAGCATCTTGACCACGCCCAGCAGCACCCAGCCGGGGCCACCCACCAGCACCGCAGCCCACCAGCGGCGGGTGTTGGTGGCGGTCTTTTCGGGCATGAAGCGCAGGTAGTCGGCCTGCTCGCCCATCTGGGTGATGAGCGCGATGCCGACCGTGAGCGCCGCGCCGAATGCGTGCAGGTTGAAGCCCGCCCCCACGCCGTGCTCACCGCCGTAGCCGGCCAGCTCCGAGAGGATGCCGGGCCGGGCGGCGAACACGAACACGAAGGGCACCACCAGCATCAGCACCCACAGGGGCAGCGTGATGGACTGGAGCCGGCTGATGGCCGTAACCCCGTGGGTGACCAGCGGGATCACCACCACCGCGCACAGCAGGTAACCCCAGGCCGGCGGTATGTCGAAGGCCAGCTCCAGGGCGTAGGCCATGATCGCCGCCTCGAGGGCGAAGAAGATGAAGGTGAACGAGGCGTAGATCAGCGAGGTGAGCGTCGAGCCGATGTAGCCGAAGCCCGCGCCACGGGTGAGCAGATCCATGTCCACCCCGTAGCGGGCGGCGTAGATGCTGATGGGCAGGCCGGCCAGGAAGATGATCAGCCCGGTGGCGAGGATCGCCCACAGGGCGTTGAGGAAGCCGTAATCCACCAGCAGCGTGGCGCCCACGGCCTCCAGCACCAGAAAGGACGCCACCCCGAAGGCGGTGTTGGCCACCCGCAGCTCGGACCAGCGCCGGAAGCTGCGCGGGGTGAAGCGCAGGGCGTAGTCCTCGATGGTTTCGCGGGCGACCCAGGTGTTGTAGTCGCGGCGGATCTTGACGACCCGCTGGACGGCATCCGGTTCGCTGTCCATCACTCCTTGATGCCCAGCCGTTCGAGCCGGTAGCGCAGCGAGCGGAAGGTGACGCCCAGCGCCCGGGCCGCGGCGGTGCGGTTGCCGCCGGATTTTTCGAGGGCCTCTTCGATCACGTGGCGCTCCACCTGGTCGAGGTATTCCTGCAGGTCGGCGCCGCCCGGGGTGGCCGGCGCTGCAGGGCTGGCCTCGCCCATGTCGGAGGGGTCGAGGAGCAGGTCGTCGGCCTCGATGAACTCGCCGGATGACAGGGCCATCGCCCGCTCGAGGATGTTCTCCAGCTCGCGTACGTTGCCCGGGAAGGCATAGGCCTTGAGCGCCCGCAGCGCCCCCTCGCTGAGGCGCACCGGCGGCAGGCCGGACGATTCGGACAGCCGGGCGAGGAGGATTCCGGCGAGCTGGGGGATGTCTTCGGCGCGCTCGCGCAGCGGCGGCATGCGCAGCTCGATGACGTTGAGGCGGTAGAACAGATCCTGCCGGAAGCGGGTGGCCTCGACCATCGCCTTGAGGTTTTGATGGGTGGCGCTGAGGATGCGCACGTCAACCTGGGTCTCGGTGGTGTCGCCCAGGCGGCGGAACTTCTTCTCCTGGATCGCCCGCAGCAGCTTGACCTGCATCGGCAGCGGCAGATCGCCCACCTCGTCGAGGAACAGGGTGCCGCCGTGGGCCGCCTGGAAGAAGCCTTCCCGGTCGGCGTCGGCGCCGGTGAAGGCGCCCTTCCTGGCCCCGAAGAACTCGCTCTCCATCAGGTTCTCGGGGATCGCCCCGCAGTTGACCGCCACGAAGGGCGCCGCAGCACGCGGGCCGAGGTCGTGGATCATCCGGGCGGCGCGCTCCTTGCCGCTGCCGGATTCACCCGAGATGAACACCGGCGCCTGGCTGCGGGCGAGCTTCTCGATCAGCGAGCGCACCTGCACCATCGCCGGCGACTCGCCGGTGAGGCTGGAGGTGTCCTTCTTGCTGTCGTCGTCATCCTTGGCCGTCACCGAGAACACCGACTTGACCAGCGCCCGCAGCTGGTCGATGGAGACCGGCTTGGAGAGGTAGTCGAAGGCCCCGGCCTTGAGGGCCGTGACCGCGTTGTCCATGCTGCCGAAGGCGGTGATCACCGCCACCGGCAGGTCGCGGCAGGTTTCGGAGATGTAGCGCACCAGCTCGAGCCCGTCGCCATCGGGCAGGCGCATGTCGGTCAGGCACAGGCGGTAGCGCTTCTGGCCGAGCAGCGCCCGGGCCTCGGCCAGGGTGGCGGCGCCATCGCTGGAAAGACCGAGGCGCAGCAGGCTCAGTTCGAGCAGCTCGCGGATGTCGTCCTCGTCATCGACGATGAGCACGTCGGGGCCGCTGGAGCGGGCCCGTCTTTCGATCTGGGTCATGGTTTCACGCGTCCGATGATCCGGAAATGGGCTCCCGGCAGGGCTGCGGTGGTGCCGGCTTCGGCCGGCGGCGTCACGCACAGTTCGAGCACCGCGCCGTTGGCTTCGGCGAGTTCCCGCGAGATGTAGAGCCCGAGGCCGGTGCCTTTCGAGTGGGTGGTGAAGAAGGGTTCAAAAACCTGCGCCCGCAGCGCCTCGGCAATCCCCGGGCCGTCGTCGGACACATCCAGCGCTACGCGTCCATCATCTCGCAGCGCAGCATCGATTTTTACCGCAGCAGGCGCGCCGCTGCAATGACGTCGTGCATTGCCGACGAGATTCCACAGAATCTGGCGCAGATGGGCCCGGTCCATGGCCATCTCGAGCCCCGGCGGCACGCGATTCACCACCACTCCGCGGGCACCGCTCTCGGCCACGTCGAACTCCTCGATGAACTCATCGACAAACTCCGCCAGCGGCAGCGCCTCGGGCAGCGCCTCGTCGCGCCGGCCGAGGGCCAGCACGTCGGCCACCAGCCGGTCGATGCGCTGGGCGTTGTTGCCGATGATGCGGATCAGCCGGGCCTGCATGTCGCCGCGCTTCTCCTCGCGCAGCAGCTCGGCCGCCTGATAGACGGACGCCAGCGGGTTGCGGATCTCGTGGGCGATGCTGGCGGTGAGCCGCCCCAGCGCCGCCAGCTTGACCTGCTGGATCTGGCGGTGGATGCGGTCGAAGTCTTCCAGGTAGACCAGCGTTTCGTTGGCCTCGCCGGCGGGCAGGAAGCGCGCCAGCAGCATCTTGCCGCTGCCGTCGGCCCGCAGGCTGTGGGCCGAATCGCCGTGCTCGGCCCGGCGCCGGAGTTCGCGCTCCAGGGCCGGGGCGTGTTCGCCGAGGGTTGCGCCCTCGCGCAGCTCGGCCCCCAGCAGCGCCACCGCCTGGGGGTTGAACTGGCGCACCACGCCACCGTCGCCCACCACCAGCACGCCGTCCTGCATGTCCTGGATGATCTGGCGGTTCAGGCGCAGCTGGCTGGCCAGATCGACGCCCCGCTGGCGGGCCAGATTCTCGTTGGCGATGGCCCGCAGCGCCAGCAGGCGCGCCACCTGGGCAATGGCGAAGAAGCCGATGCAGGTGATGCCGACGGTGAAGAAATCCACCGTCTCGCGCCCCGACAACAGCCGGAACATGTTCTCCAGCAGCACCGCCACGGTGGCGTAGGCCGCGTAGAACAGCACCATCCGCCCCTGCCCCACCAGCCCGGCGCCGGCGAGCGCGATGAGGATCAGGATCGGGATGCCGCTGCGGTAGCCGCCGCTCGCCCACATGATGAGGGTGAGCGAGGTGACATCCACCAGCACCTGGACGGTGACCAGGCGGTTGTGCCCGAGCAGCCGGGCCGCATCGGGAAAGCCGAAGCTGAGCACCGCCGCCACGTAGGCAAACGAGACACCGAAAAAGATGGTGGGCGAATCGCTGCCCAGATGCAGGGACGGCCCCGCCACCAGAAACAGCCCGGCGAGGGTCAGGCGAAACAGGTTGAGATAGCGCAGCGGCTCGGAGCGGCTGAAGTCGTCGGCCAGGCCGACATCCCGCTGGGGCAGCTCGAGCTTCACGGGCGCGGCTTAGCTGCGCGGGCCGAGACGGCGATGCTCCTCGGAGCAGTAGAAGCTGCCACCGCCCCGCACGCTCTCGCTCTCGGGCACGTGCAGGCCGCAGTGGGCGCAGGCCACCATCTGTTCGATCTCGGCCACCGGGGCGCCGCGCTGGGGCGCCGGCTCGTCATCCTGCCGCGGGGCCTGGGGGCCGGGCGCGCCGGGCCGGCGCAGGGCGCGCCGCACGTAGTAAAGGCCGATCAGGAACAGGATGAACAGGAGGATATTGCGCACGTCGAGGGCTCCAGCGGTAAGCCGCCGAGTTTAGCAGAAGCGCCGGAGCCGCTCGAAAGCCGCCTCCAGCGTCTCGTCGCGCTTGGCAAAGCAGAAGCGGATCACCCGCTCGTCGCGCCCGTCGCCGAAGAAGGCCGACAGGGGGATCGCCGCCACGCCCACCTCGCGGGTCAGCCACTGGACGAAGTCGGTGTCGGGCGCATCCGAGATCGCCCCGTAGCGGACGGTCTGGAAGTAGGTGCCGGTGCACGGCAGGAGCTCGAAGCGCGTGCCCGCCAGCCCGGCCCGGAAGACATCCCGCTTGGCCTGATAGAAGGCCGCCAGCCCCAGGTGGCGCGACGCATCCATCATGTAGTCGGCCAGCGCCAGCTGCACCGGGGTGTTCACGGTGAACACGTTGAACTGATGCACCTTGCGGAACTCGGCCATCAGCGCCTGCGGGGCCAGCACGTAGCCCACCTTCCAGCCGGTCACGTGGTAGGTCTTGCCGAAGCTCGACACGATCACGCTGCGCTCGGCCAGATCGGGATACAGCGCCGCGCTCTCGTGGCGCCGGCCGTCGAAGACGATGTGCTCGTACACCTCATCGGCCACCACGATGATGCCGGTGCCGCGCACCAGATCGCACAGGGCCCGCATGTCGTCCGGCGACCACACGGTGCCGCTCGGGTTGTGGGGCGTGTTGATCATGATCATGCGGGTCTTCGGCGACACCAGCGCCCGCACCGCGGCCCAGTCGGGGCGGTAATCCGGTGCCGACAGCCGGGCGCGCTTCACCACGCCGCCCGCCAGCTCGATGGACGGCACGTAGGAGTCGTACACCGGCTCGAAGACGATCACCTCGTCGCCCGGATGCACCAGCGCCGCCACCGCGGTGAACAGCGCCTGGGTCGCCCCCGCGGTCACGGTGATCTCGGTTTCCGGGTCGTAGCTCGCACCATAGAGCGCGGCGACCTTGGCGGCGATGGCCTCGCGCAGCGCCGGCACGCCAGACATCGGCGCGTACTGGTTGTGGCCGGCGCGCATCCAGTGGGAAACGCGCTCGAAGAGCAGGTCTTCCGCGCTGAAATCCGGAAAGCCCTGGGAGAGGTTGATCGCCCCGCACTCCTGGGCCAGGCGCGACATCACGGTGAAGATCGTGGTGCCCACCGCGGGCAGACGGGAAACCACAGGGGCGGGAAAACGGGGCATGACGATCACTCCGGGCTGGATCAACGCAAAAAGGCGGGCCGATTCTGGCAGATGACGCCCCCGCCGGCCAGCCACCCGGTGCGCCGGCCCCGATACAATCGCGCCTTCGCCCATCCTCCTGAAGCACCCCACCGTGTCCGACGCCTGCCCCACCATCACCCGCAACGGCGATGAGGTCGTGATCCTCGACCAGACCTGCCTGCCCTGGACTGAACGCTTCGTCCGCCTCGACACCCTCACCGACGCCGCCGTCGCCATCCGCGACATGCAGGTGCGCGGCGCGCCGCTGATCGGTGCCACCGCCGCCTTCGGCGTGGCCCTGGCCCTGAAGACCGAGGCCTCCGACGCCGCCCTAGCCCACGCCGACACGGTGCTGCGCGCCACCCGCCCCACTGCGGTCAACCTCCACTGGGCCCTCGACCGGATGCAGGACGCCCTCGCCCCGCTGCCCGCCTTGGAGCGCCCCGCCGCCGCCTGGGCCGCCGCCGAGGCCATCCGCGCCGGCGACGCCGCCGCCAACGCTGCCATCGGCGAGCACGGCAAGGCGATCCTCGAATCCCTGGCCCAGGCCAAAGGCCGGCCGCTCCAGCTGATGACCCACTGCAACGCCGGCTGGCTCGCCACCTGTGGCCACGGCACCGCGCTGGCGCCCATCTACGCCGCCCACGCCGCAGGCATTCCGCTGCACGTTTATGTAAGCGAAACCCGCCCGCGCAACCAGGGCCTCCTCACCGCCTGGGAACTCGCCCGCGCCGGCGTGCCCCATACCCTGATCGCCGACAACGCCGCCGGCTGGCTGCTGGCCGAAGGCCGGGTCGATCTGGTCATCACCGGCGCCGACCGCATCGCCGCCAACGGCGACAGCGCCAACAAGGTCGGCACCTACCTCAAGGCCCTGGCCGCCCGCGCCCACGGCGTGCCCTTCTACATCGCTGCGCCCCGCTCGACCATCGACTTCGCCTGCCCGAACGGCCGGGCGATCCCCATCGAGGAGCGCAGCGCCGACGAGGTGCGCCTCATCCACGGGCTGGACGAACAGGGCGGCGCAGCCTGCCTGCGCATCGCCAGCGACACCACCGCGGCCTGCAACCCGGCCTTCGACGTCACGCCTGCCGGGCTTCTGGCTGGCATAATCTGCGAGTTCGGCGTGTTTGCTGCCGACGCCCTCGCCGCCATCGAGCACCGTTGATCCCGGACTGGAGCAAGTGATCATGAACGAGAACGTATTGCGGGCCGGCCTCCTCGACACGGCCCGGGAGATGGCCCACTGCGGACTCAACGCTGGCACCGCCGGCAATGCCAGCGTGCGCTGCACCAGGGGCTTCCTGATCACGCCCACCGGCCGCCCCTACGACGAACTCAGCCCCGACGACATGGCCCTGATGGGGATGGACGGCAGCTGGCACGGGCCCTTCGCTCCGTCGTCCGAGTGGCGCATCCACCGGGACATCCTCGCCGCGCGGCCCGACGTGGGCGCCGTGCTCCACGCCCACTCGCCTTTCGCCACCGCGCTGGCCTGTCACCGACGCGCCATTCCGGCCTTCCATTACATGATCGCCCGCTTCGGCGGCACCGACGTGCGCTGCGCGCCCTACGCCACCTTCGGCACCCAGGCGCTCTCCGACGGGGCCATCGCCGCCCTCGAAGGCCGCCGCGCCTGTCTGCTCGCCAATCACGGCATGCTGGTGCTGGGCGGCGACCTGCGCGGCACCCTGGCGCTGGCCGTCGAGTTCGAGAACCTCTGCGAGCAATACTGGCGCGCCTGTCAGCTGGGCGAGCCGCACATCCTCTGCAGCGCCGAGATGGACGAAGTCCTCACCCTGTTCAAGACCTACGGCCAGCCCCGCCCGACCGCCCCGACCCCGCTGGCGGCCGAACCCGGCCCGGCCTGAACGCCCCGCTCCGATGTCCAGCCCCGCCACCAACAGCCCGACGCCCCGACGCCCGCCCGCGCGCCTGGTGCGCAGCCTGCTGTGGCGGATGCTGCTGATCTTTGTGGCGAGCATCGTGGTGTTCGGCGCCGCCATCCAGTTCTTGATCTTCGCCCCGGCCACCCAGTCCCTCGCCCGCACCCGGCTCGACCTGGCGGTCACCCAGGTTCAGTCCGAAGCCGAACGCAACTTCCGCCGCATCGAGACCCAGCTCCACACCGCCCGCAGCTGGGGCCAGAGCCGCCGCCTGCGCCTGGACGACGTGCCGGGTTTCAACGCGATACTGACCCCCCTCCTCACGGGCGACAGCCAGATCTCGTCGATCCACCTGGCGGACACCGATGGGCGTGAAGTGCTGGTGCTGCGCGACCCCAACGGCTGGTTCAACCGCATCACCGACCCGCAGATCTCTGGGAAGGGCAGCCGCTGGCAGTACTGGTCGAAGAGCGGCAAGCTGATCTCCGACACCTGGAAGGAGCCCCGCTACGACCCCCGCTCCCGCCCCTGGTTCGAGGCCGCGCTGGCCCTGCCGGCCGACGAAGGCGCGGTGGGCTGGACGGCGCCCTACCGCTTCTTCACCACCGGCGACGCCGGCATCACCGCCTTCACCCGCTGGACCGCCGACGACGGCAAGCGCTACATCATCGCCTTCGACCTGCAGCTGGCCGAGCTCTCCCGCCTCACCGTCGATTCGCCGGTGGGCGAACGGGGCGGCAGCGCCGTGCTCTCCGACAAGGGCGAGGTCATCGGCCTGCCCCGCTACCCCCGCTTCGCCAACCTGTCCGACCGCCGCGACGCCGCCCTGCGGCCTGCCGCCGAGCTGAACGTGGATTTCCTCACCCGCGGCTACGCCCAGTGGCTGGTGGATGGCCGCCCGTCCGGCGAAATGCTCGGTTTCGAGAACGAAGGCGAAGCCTGGCTGGCCCAGTTCGTACCCATCAGCCTCGGCCAGCAACGCTGGTGGATCGGCGGCTTCGCCCGCGAGCGCGACTTCATCCCCACCCGCCTGCAGGACATGGCCCCGACCCTCGTCGGCCTGATCCTCCTCAGCATCGCCATCACCGCCGGCATCGCCCGCCGGCTCGGCCGCCGCATCGAGACCAGCCTTTCGGCCCTGATCGACCAGAGCGAACGCATCGGCCGGCTCGATCTCACCCCGCCCGAACCCTTCGTCACCGACTGGCGGGAGATCGCCGACCTGGCCGATTCCCACGAGCGGATGCGGGCCCACCTGAGCGCCGCCGCCAGCGCCCTGGAGCGCAGCCGCGCCGAGCTCGAAGAAAAGGTCTCCGAACGCACCAGCCAGCTCGCCGAAAAATCCACTGCCCTGGCCGACCAGCTGCTGTTCATCCAGGTGCTCCTCAACACACTGCCCAACCCGGTCTTCTACAAGGGGCCGGATGCCCGCTACCTGGGCTGCAACCAGGCCTACGAGAAAGCCTTCGGCACCACCCGCGCCTTCCTCGTCGGCAAGACAGTGCTGGAACTGCCCTTCCTGCCGCCCGAGCTGCGCGCCGCCCACCACGACAACGACCTGCAGACCATCGCCACCGCCGGCACCCTACACAAAGAGGTGCGCCTGCCCTTTGCCGACGGCGCCACACACGACACCCTGTACTGGGTCAGCAGCTTCCGCCTGGCCAATGGCGAACTCGGCGGCCTGCTTGGCGTGCTGGTGGATATCAGCGCCCAGAAAGAGGCCGAGCGCGAAGCCCGCAGCGCCGACGAATGGAGCCGGCGCATCCTCGAATCCAGCCCCATCGCGGTCATCATCAACCGCCCCGGCGGCAACCCGCTGTTCGTCAACAGCCGCGCCGCCGAAGTGGCCCGCACCAGCCGGGAAGACTTCATGCAGCGGCCCGTGGTCAGCTGGTTCCGCAACCAGGCGGTGGCCGACGCGGTGCTCCTGCAGCTACGCGACGGTCACCCGGTGCGCGACCAGGAGATCGAGTTCCGCGCAGCCGACGGCACGCCCCTGTGGGTGCTGGTCACCATCGAGATGATCGAATTCCGCGGCGGCCCGGCCCTCATCAGCTGGTGCTACGACATCACCCGCCGCAAGGCCGCCGAGCGCGATCTGCGCACCCTGTCGCTGGCGGTCGAACAAAGCGCCACGATGCTGGCCATCACCGACCCGTCGGGCATCATCCAGTACGCCAACCCCCACCTGTGCCGCGAAACCGGCTACGCCGCCCCCGAGCTCACCGGCACCGTGCCCGACCTGCTGGACCCCGGCGGCCAGTTCCTCGACTTCCACGCCGAACAGTGGCGCGCCCTCAAGGCCGGCAGCGTGTGGCGACGCGAATGCCAGCTGCGGCGCAAGAACGGCGACGCCCTGTGGGTCGGCATCTCGGTCAGCGGGCTCACCGAGACGGCCGACGCCCGCGGCGAGATCACCCACTGCGTGTGGGTGCTCGAAGACCTGGCGGTCCATCGCCAGGCGCTCTCCACCCTGCGCGAAGCCAAGCGCCTGGCCGAGGAGGCCGCCGAATCCAAGGCGCGCTTCCTGGCCAACATGAGCCACGAGATCCGCACCCCGCTCAACGCCATCATCGGCCTGGCCAACCTGTGCCAGGGCACCGGCCTCGACCCGCGCCAGCGCGACTATCTCGACAAGATCCAGGCCTCCGGCACCACCCTGCTGGGCGTGGTGAACGACATCCTCGACTTCTCCAAGATCGAAGCCGGCAAGCTCAACCTCGAACACACCCCCTTCACCCTCGACCAGGTGCTCGACCACGTCATCACCTTCGTCGCCCAGAAGGCCCAGGAGAAGGGGCTCGAGCTCATCCTCGAAGTCGCCCCCGAGGTGCCCCAGCAGCTGGTGGGCGACCCCCTGCGGCTGGGCCAGGTGCTCACCAACCTCCTCGGCAACGCCGCCAAGTTCACCGACACCGGCGACATCCGCCTGCGGGTCGGCCTCGTCGAGCGCAACAGCCACCGGGCCACCCTCGCGTTCGAGGTGCGCGACACCGGCATCGGGATGACTCCGTCCCAGCTCGAGAGCCTGTTCGAAGCCTTCGCCCAGGCCGACACCTCCATGTCGCGCCGATTTGGCGGCACCGGCCTCGGCCTGCCCATCGCCCGCCACCTGGTCGAGCTGATGGGCGGCGGCACGATCGACGTGGACAGCACCCTGGGCAAGGGCAGCGCCTTCCGCTTCAACGCCCGCTTCGAACTGGCCGGCGAAAGCGCCCCCAAGGTGCTGCCCGGCATCCTCGATGGCCTGCGGGTGCTGGTGGTGGATGACCACCCGGTGGCCCGCACCGTGCTGCTGCACCTGCTGGCCAACTTCCCGTTCCGCAGCGAAGCCGTCACGTCCGCTGCCGAAGCCATCGCCGCGGTGCGCCGGGCCGACAGCGGCGACCGCTTCGGGCTGGTCCTGATGGACCTGCGCATGCCCCAGGTGGACGGCATCGAGGCCACCCGGCGCATCAAGGAGGATCGCAGCCTCTCCGCCCCGCCCAGCATCATCCTGCTCACCGCCTACGGCGACGACCACGTCGTCAGCCGCGGCGTCGATGCCGGCATCGATGGCTACCTGCACAAGCCCGCCACCGCCTCGACCCTGCTCGACGCCATCGTCGGCGCCTTCGGCATGCGCGCCGCCCACAGCGTCGCCGCCCTGCCGGTCCCCAGCCCTGCGCTGCAGCTTGCGGGCCTGCGCCTGCTGGTGGTGGAAGACAACGACATCAACCAGCACATTGCCCGGGTGCTGCTCGAAAAACACGGCGCCACCGTGCAGATCGCCGACAACGGCCGCATCGCCGTCGAGACGCTCCAGGCCGCCGGCCCCGAGGCCTTCGATCTGGTCCTGATGGATCTCCAGATGCCCGAGATGGACGGCCTCGAGGCCACCCGGCTGATCCGCGCAGACGCCCGCTTCGCCGGCCTGCCCATCGTCGCGATGACCGCCCACGCCATGGCCGAGCAGCGCCAGCAGTGCATCGACGCCGGCATGAGCGACCACGTGGCCAAACCCATCGTCCCCGAGCGGCTGGTCGAGACGATCCTCCGCCACGCCAACCGTCAGAAGCCCGAGCCCATCCCCGCCAGCACGCTGCCCGACCTGCCCGATCTGCCCGGCATCGACGTGGCCGGCGCCCTGCGCCGGGTCAATCAGGACGGCGCCGCCTACATCCGGCTGCTCCGCCGGCTGGTCACAGGCCACGCCGACAGCGCCGACCAGATCAGCGCAGCGCTCGCCGCCGGCAAGCTCCACGAAGCCGAGCGCATCGCCCACACCCTGCGCGGCGCCGCCGCCAACCTCGGCGCCAACGCCCTGCGGGACGCCGCCCGCAACCTCGAAGCCACCCTGCGCCGCGGCGCGACGGCCGGCGAAGCGCTGGCCGAGCTTCCGGCCCTGTCGGCCGAGCTGCTGAGCCTGGTCACACTGCTCGAAACCCGGCTCCCCCCCGAAACCCCGGACGGCGCCGCCACCCTCGACGACGCGGCCTTCCGCGAGGCGGGCGCGCAGCTGGCCCAACAGCTGCGCGACGCCGACGGCGCTGCACCTGCCACCTTCCGGGCCCTCCGGCCCGATCTCATTACCCGAATCGGGATTGAAAAAACCGCACAAATTTCCAACGCCATCCAGCACTACGATTATGATGAGGCACTAGCCCGCCTGAGCGAGACGCTCGACAAGACGGCCATGCCCGGAGACCACGCCTGATGCATCCCATCGACAGTCATCGCCCTCTCATCCTCGTCGTGGATGACGCGCCGGAGTCGATCGAGCCGATCGTCGACTGCCTGCAACGCGCCGATTTCCGTACGCGCATCGCCACCAGCGGCAACCGCGCCCTTCAGCTTGCCAGCAGCAAGCCGGTGCCCGATCTGATCCTCCTCGACGTGAGCATGCCGGACATGGACGGCTACGAGGTGTGCAGCCAGCTCATGAATGACCCGGTCACCGCCAACATCCCGGTGATCTTCCTCACGATCCGCAACGAAGAGATGGACGAGCAGCTCGGCTTCGACGCCGGTGCGGTGGACTACATCACCAAGCCCATCAGCCCGCCGCTGGTGCTCACCCGCATCCGCAACCACCTCACCCTCAAGGCCGCCAGCGATTTCCTGCGCGACCGCAACAGCTACCTCGAACAGGAAGTCACCCGCCGCACCCGCGAGCTCTCCCTGATCCAGGACGCCACCATCGTCGCCATGGCCTCCCTGGCCGAAACCCGCGACAACGAGACCGGCAACCACATCCGCCGGACCCAGTCCTACCTGCGCGTGCTGGCCCGCCACCTGCAGTCCAACCCCCACTACGCCGCCGAGCTCACCGACGAGAACATCGACCTGATGTACAAGTCGGCGCCGCTCCACGACATCGGCAAGGTCGGCATTCCCGACCGCATCCTCCTCAAGCCCGGCAAGCTCACGCCCGCCGAGTTCGAGGTGATGAAGACCCACACCACCCTCGGCCGCGAAGCCATCAGCCGGGCCGAAGCCCTGTTCGGCGTCTCCGCCCGCTTCCTGCGCTTCGCCAAGGAGATCGCCTACTCCCACCAGGAGAAATGGGACGGCAGCGGCTATCCGCTGGGCCTCTCGGGCGAACGCATCCCCCTCTCGGCGCGCCTGATGGCGGTGGCCGATGTCTACGACGCGCTGATCAGCAAGCGTGTCTACAAGGCGGCAGTGAGTCACGATGAGGCGGTCGAGGAACTCCGCGCCGGCAGCGGCACCCACTTCGACCCGAACATCATCGAGGCCTTCCTGGCCCTGCAGGACGAGTTCCGGAACATCGCCCAGCGCTTCGCCGACGTGGACGTGGACGAAGCCGCCGAGGCAGCGCGGCTGCGGCTCGTCTTTGGCGACTGACGCGCCCTTCCAGAACTCAAGATTCAGCACTGGCGTCCGTAAAAGACCAGCCGGCCTGAGGGCCGGCAAAGTCCGCTTTACGTCCGACAGGAGACCTGATGCCCCACCGCCCGACGCCCCGACCGGTCGCCGCCCACCTTCGCCGTTACGGGCTGGCGCTTCTGGTCTTCGCGGTTGTGCTGGCCCTCACCGTGGACAACTATCGCACCGCGCTGCTCGAGGAGGCCACCGCCACCCGGGAACGTCTGCACCTGCTCGCTCAGGAACAGGTCATCCACCTGCGCGAGCGCACCGACAGCCTCCTGCGCCAGGCCGACATCCTGAGCGGCCAGCTGGCCATCGCCCCCCATAGCAGCCGCGCCCAGCTCGGGCGCATGGTCACCCCGGTCTTCACCCACAACCCCGAGATCCTGCGGATCGGCATCGTGCATGTGGATGACGGCAAGGCCGCGATCACCGCCAGCACCACCCGCGACGCCGCAGACAGCAGTCCGCCAGCAACCGCGAGCAGATCCGCCATTCACGATGCCCTCCTCGCCGCCGCCGTGGCCGCCGAGCACACCGAGGCCATCAGCGCCACCATCCCCTTCGCCCTGCCCGCCATCGGTGGCCCCCAGCAGACCTCGGTGCTCATCCTCAGCCCGATCCCCGGCGACCACACCCACGCCGGCGGCCGGGAGCTGCTGTTCATCCAGATGTCGGTGAGCACCCTGCTCGAACAAGCTTTTGCGGTCACCTATCCGACCAACGGCCCCCGCCCCTTCGAGCTCGAGATCGTCGATGCCGACGCCAGCGCAAACCTGCCGGTCCATCGCAGTCCGTCCTTCCGCATCGGCAAGACCTCCTTCGCCGACAGCGTCTCCTTCGCCGATCGCCGCTGGCTGGTGATCGCCGCCGCAGACAATGAAATGGACAGCCTCGTCGTCGGCCGGGACGCGGGCGCCCAGCTGCTCTCGGGCCTCGCCCTGGCAACCCTGGCGGCGCTGATGATTTATGTGCTGCAGACCCGCGCCGACGCAGTGCGCCGGCAGGTCGACGAAAAGACCGTCGCCCTGGGCGACGCCAACGCCTCGCTGGAACAGTACGTCAAGGCCCTTGGCGACACCAACCGCCTGCTCGAGAGCGAAGTCGAAAAGCACGCCCGCTCCGAATCCCTGCTGCGCGAGACCACCACGCTCCAGAGGGCCATCCTCGACTGCGCCGAATACGCCATCGTCTATACCGACGCCTCCGGCATCATCCGCGTCCTCAACCCCGCGGCCGAGCGGATGTTCGGCTACCGCGCCGACGAACTCATCGGCAGCGAGACCCCGCTCATCTTCCACACCCCCGAAGACATCGCCCGCTGGGCGCTCACCGACAAGACCGGCGGGTTCGCCGCGATCTCCGCCGCCGCCATGGGGCCCACCCACGAAGTCAGCCTGCGGCGCCGCGACGGCAGCATCTTCCCGGCCAACCTCAGCATCTCGGAAGTGCGCGACGCCCACCGCCACGTGCGCGGCTACCTGGGCATCGTCGCGGATGTCACCCAGCGCCACGACGCCGAGCGGCGCATCCGCCACCTGGCCCACTACGACAGCCTCACCTCCCTGCCCAACCGCACCCTGCTCAACACCCACCTCACCGAGGTCATCAACACCGCCCGGGAACGCCGCCGCGGCGCCGCGGTGCTGTTCACCGACCTCGACCGCTTCAAATACGTGAACGACACCCTCGGCCACCACGCCGGTGACGAGCTCCTGCTTGCCGTGGCCCAGCGCCTGCGCGGCTGCGTGCGCGACGGCGATCTGGTCGCCCGCACCGGCGGCGACGAGTTCGTGATGGTCCTCGACAACCTCGACAAGGGCTCGATGCCCGAAGACGTGGCGGAGCGCATCCTGGCCAGCCTGTCCCGCCCCTTCGAGCTCCACGGCCGCCAGTTCACCATCTCGCTCTCCATCGGCATCGCCCTCTTCCCCAACGACGGCCACGACGGCGCGGCCCTCATCAAGCACGCCGACGCCGCCATGTACCTGGCCAAGGAACGCGGCCGCAACAACTACCAGTTCTTCGACCACGGCCTGTCCGAACGCTTCAGCGAACGCCTCGACCTGGAAAACCGCCTGCGTCAGGCCGTCGAGGAAGACCAGTTGGCCCTGTTCTACCAGCCCCAGGTGGACACCCTCAGCGGCGAACTCATCGGCATGGAAGCCCTCATCCGCTGGCGCCAGCCCGACGGCAGCATGATCCCGCCGGACGTGTTCATCCCCATCGCCGAAGAATCCGGCCTGATCGTGCCCATCGGCGCCTGGGTGCTCCATCAGGCGTGCCGGCAGAACCAGGCCTGGCAGTCCGAAGGCCTCAGCCACGTGCCGATCAGCGTCAACCTCTCGGCCCGCCAGTTCGACGACGCCGGCCTCCTCGACACCATCCGCAAGGCCCTCGCCGAAACCGGCCTCGCCCCCGCCTTCCTGGATCTGGAGCTCACCGAGAGCCTCGTGATGCGCAACCCCGAGCACACCCGCAACCTGCTCGCCGAATGCAAGAAGCTCGGACTGCAGCTGTCGGTGGATGACTTCGGCACCGGCTACTCCAGCCTCGCCTACCTCAAGCGCTTCCCCATCGACCGGCTGAAGATCGACCGCTCCTTCATCGACGAGATCGTCACCAAGGCCGACGACGCCGCCATCGCCCAGACCATCGTCGCGATGGCCCACACCCTGCGCCTGGAAGTGGTCGCCGAAGGCGTCGAGACCGACGCCCAGCTCGCCCTGCTGCGCCGCTGGCGCTGCGACGCCTACCAGGGCTACCTGTGCAGCCGCCCCATGAGCGCCGACGACATGACCCGCCTCCTGCGCACCCGCCGCGCCACCCGCGAGGTCTCCCTCGCGGTCGCCTGATCAGGCGCCGGGTTTCAGAGCAGCCACTTGAAGCAGTAAAGCGCCGCCATCCCCACCCCGATGGTGGCCAGCACGCTGCCGGTGCGCCACGCCACCAGCGCGGCTACCAGCGCCGCCCAGGGCTTGGGCGCCATCAGTGACAGCACCACCTCGCCCCCGTGGATGAACAGCTCGCCGGCGGTCAGCGCCGCAAAGCTCGCCGGCGCAATGTGCCTGCACAGGGCGTGCAGCCAGCCCGGCAGACGCCGCCCGGCAAACAGCCCGATCATCGCGTAGCGGTACAGAAAGGTGACGATGCCCACCGTCACCAGCAGGCCGACCAGTGCCCCCGTCGTCATGGCCGACTCCGCTTCGCGGCCATCACCCCGGCCAGCAAGCCAAGCACGATCGCCACCACCAGCCCCAGCCGGAAGGGCAGCGCCGCCAGCGCCAGCGCGGCCACGGCCGCCACCAGCGCCGCCGCCTGCCCGGCCCGCTCGCGCATCAGCAGGGTGAGGAGCGCGATGAAGGTGAGCGGCACCGCAAAGTCGATGTCCCACTCCGCCGGCACCGTCGCGCCAAACAGCAGCCCGGCCGCGGTGGAGAGCTGCCAGGTCGACCACAGGGTGAAGCCACAGCCCAGAAAGTACCAATGCCGGTTGTCCGGCCCGGCCTCGGGTTGCGGCCTGGACTGATAGCGCAGGATCGCCACCGCGTAGGCCTCGTCGGTCAGCAGGTAGGCCAGCAGCATCCGCCAGCGCCGGGGCAGATGGCGCACATGCTCGGCCATCGACACGCTGTACAGCACGTGACGCAAATTGAGCAGGCCGGCGGTGAGCCCGATCGGCAGCGCCCCGGCACCCGCCGCCAGCATCTGCACGATGACCAGCTGGGCCGCCCCGGCAAACACCACCGCCGACGCCGCCTGGGCCAGCCAGGGCGGCATCCCGGCCGCCAGCGCGCCGATGCCGTAGAGCATCCCGAAGGGCACCACGCCCAGCTGCAGCGGCGCCTCGTCGCGGCAGCCCGCGAGGAATTCGGACAATCTGGAAGACATGCAGAAGATCCAGCCGGCCTCCCAAAACGGAAAGGCCGGCGGCAGGGAATCGAAACTAGAACTGCTCGGAAGGCGCCTTGGCAGGCCGCCCGTCGCGGAAAAGCTTCGCCGGGTCGAGCTCGCCCTTTTGGTCGAAGTCATAGCCACCAAAATTGCCCGTCACCAGCCGCCCCTTCAGCCGGTATTCCAGCTTGTCCAGCCCCTTGCCCAGGTTCTTGAACTGGCGCATCACCAGCCCGGCGATGCCCGCGGTGGCCTTCACCTCCACCAGCGCCTCGCCCAGCGCGGGGATCGTCACCGGCTTGTTGCCCACGCCGCGTGCAAAGGGCTCGCCGGCCACGTCGAGCGTGAAGCTCAGCCCCTCGACGGGGATCTCGAAGCGGTTGGGGTTGGTCACCCGCAGGGTCAGCAGGAAGCGCTGCTCCAGCAGGTTGCCGCCCTCCCCGCGGATGTCCGCCACCGAAACCTCGGGCTTGAGCGGCCGGAAGGTGGAGCCGGCACAGCCTCCCAGCAGCGCCCCGGTCAGCGCCAGCACAACAAAACGACGACGATCCATCACAGCCCTCACTCCAGTCTTTCCAGCGGCGATTCGAGCACCCTCAGCAGGCTGGACGTATCCAGCCTGCCCCCGCCCAGCCCCATCAGCGCGTTGAGCTGCTGCCAGGTCTGCACCGCGATGGGCAGCGGCGCGCCAAGCGCACGGGCTTCGTCCATCAGGATCGCAAAATCCTTGTGATGCAGGCGCGACTGGATGCCGGCAACGAAATCCCGCCGCGCCATGCGCCCGCCCATTACATCCAGCACCCGCGATCCGGCCGACCCGCCCGCCAGCGCAGCGATCACCTTGGTCGCGTCCAGCCCGTGGGCGCCCGCCAGCCGCATCGCCTCGGCCGAGGCCTGGATCACATTCACCATGATCATCTGGTTGCACGCCTTGGCCACCTGACCGGCGCCGGCCTCGCCGATGTGCACCACCGTCTTGCCGAGGCAGTCGAACAGCGGACGCACCTTATCCAGCACCGCCGCCTCGCCGCCCGCCATGATCGCCAGCGTCGCGTCCCGCGCGCCCACCTCGCCGCCGGAAACCGGCGCATCCAGCCAGCCGATGCCCCGCTCGGCGTAGGCCGCAGCCAGCTTGCGGGCCGTGGCCGGGGCAATGGTGCTCATGTCCACGTGGATGCCGCCCGGCGCAAAGCCGCCGATCAGCCCGTCCGGGCCGAGGGCCAGGTTTTCCACGTCGGCGCTGGCGGTGATGATCGAGATCACCACCTCGCTACGCGCGGCCAGCTGGGCCGGGGTTGCGCACACGGCGGCACCGGCAGCGGCGATGTCAGCGGTGGCTTCCGGGCGTCGCGCCCACACCGCCACGTCGTGCCCGGCCCTCAGCAGGTGGCCCGCCATCGGCAGGCCCATCACGCCCAACCCCACAAAACCGACGCGCATTTCAGCCCCCCGACAGGCCTTCGAGCAGCTTCAGCGCGGCGATGGAATCCTCCTCGCCCAGGCCGCTGCCGACCATCCCGTTGAAGAGCTGCGCCGTGGCCGCGCTGGTGGGCAGCATCAGGCCCAGGCGGTGCGCCTCCTGCACCACGATGTTCATGTCCTTCTGGTGCATCCAGGCCTTGAAGCCAGGCTTGAAGTTGCGCTCGAGCATGCGCTGGCCGTGGTTCTCGAGGATGCGGCTGTAGGCAAAGCCGCCCAGCAGCGCCTCGCGCACTTTGCCCGCATCCACACCGCTCTTGCGAGCAAAGTTGAAGGCCTCGGCCACCGCCATCACCGTCACGCCGGTGAGGATCTGGTTACAGGCCTTGGTCACCTGGCCGGCACCGGCGCCGCCGATCAGATTGACCGACTTGCCCATGCAGGCCAGCACCGGCTTCGCTTTCTCGAAGGCCGCCTCATCGCCGCCCACCATGATGGTGAGCCCGGCGTTGATGGCGCCCACCTCGCCGCCCGACACCGGCGCGTCGAGCATGGTCACGCCCTTTTCGGCGAGCCGCGCGGCGATCGACTGGGCCGCCGCCGGCGCGATGGTGCTCATGTCGACGTAGATCAGGCCCGGCTTCGCGCCTTCGGCCACGCCACCAGCGCCGAGGGCCACCGCCTCCACATCCGGCGCGTCGGAAACCATCGACACCACGATGTCACAGGCCGCGGCCACCTCGGCCGGGCTGGCCGCGCCCTTCGCGCCGGCCTCCAGCAGCGGGGCCATGGATTCGGCCCGGCGCGCCCAGACGGTCAGATCGAACCCGCCCTTCAGAATGTTGAGCGCCATCGGACGCCCCATGATGCCCAGACCGACGAACCCGATTTTCATGCCCTGCTCCCGCGCTCAAAAAAGCGAGAGGTTAGCGGCCCGCCCCAGGCAAGGGAAGTAGGGAAACCGGCAGGCCGCCGGCCTGACCATCAGTTCACCTGGAACTTCAGCGTCTCCAGCTCGAATCGGGCGATCGCCGTCACGGCGCCGCTGCTGCCGCCGCTCGGATCGAAACTGAACCCCGAGAGGCCGATGGTCTGGAAGCTCAGGTTCGCCAGCACCGTCTTGAGGGTGGTGTCGCGCAGCTCCACGCCGATCGCCACCAGATCGCCGTGCGCCCCGCTGGCGGTCAGCTTCAGCACCGCGTCGCGCCACTGGGCGCAATCCTGGCCGGTCACGGTCAGGGCCAGCGGCGAGAAGCCGAGGGCGCCCACCAGCCGCCGTCCGCCAAACCGGTCGTCCTCCTGCACCAGGCTGCGCGAGAGCGTGACCGCGCCGATCCGGCTGATCCGCCCGCTCGGCAGGCCCGGCACCGTCACCACGAAGTTCGACGCCAGCCACTTCTTGGCGCGTCCCGGTGCGGCCGACTTCACCGCCCCGCCAAGCGGCCCGGCCTCCACGCGCTCCGGTTCGAACACCGCCTCGATCGCGTAGATCTCCTTGCCCGCCGCCAAGCACTCGGGAAGGCGCAGCTCGGTGAGGATGCAGCCCTTCAGAACGAGATGGTGGCGCACCTTGCCGTTCCCGTCGGTGTGCAACACGCCCAGATCGACCGGATCGCCCCGGCCGCTCGTCAACCCTTCCAGCCAGCCCGCCAGCGGCGCCATCGACGGCGGCGTGAAGCGCACCGTCAGCTGCCCGAAGCGAACCTGCCTGAGCCGGCGCCCGCCGTCCTGTGCCGGCAGCGGGATCACATCCCAGCTGATGTCCGGCAGCACACAGGCCATCAGCGGATAGGCCAGGCCATTCACGTCAAGATAAGTCGTCCCGATCTGGGTTGTGGCAGCAACGGGTGGCATGGGCCTGCTCCTTCCGGCGGTGATTTCTGGGAATTGGAAACCGCCCGGCATCACGCGGCGGCCTCAAGGCAAGATAGCTCCCCGCCAGCGCAATGGAAAGGGTGACGGAAAGTAAGCCTTACGCGCGTCCCCTCGCCCGGGCCTTCCGCTACACTCGGTGGCTCATCCCACTGCACCTGATTCCCGCCATGTCCTACGCCCCCTTCATCAAGGAGATCGGCCGCGGGCCGAAAGGCTCCAAGCCCCTCAGCACCGAACAGGCCGAATCCCTCTTCGGCGACATGATGGACGGCCGCGTGCCCGATCTCGAACTGGGCGCCATCATCCTGTCGATGCGCATCAAGGCCGAATCCCAGGACGAACTGCTCGGCTTCCAGCGCGCCCTCGACGCCCGCACCGCCCGCGTCGCCGTGCCCGCTGGCCCCCGGCTGGTGGTGCTGCCCACCTACAACGGCGCCCGCCGCCAGGCCAACCTGATGCCGCTGGTGGCCCTGCTGCTGGCCCGCGCCGGCGTGCCGGTACTGATCCAGGGCCGTCATGACTTTGAAAGCCGGGTGAGCCCCTTCGAGCTCCTCGACGCCCTCGGCATCCAGCCCGCCGCCAGCATCACCGAGGCCGAAACCCAGCTTTCCGATCGCCGCCTGGCCTGCCTGCCCCTCGACGTGCTCGCCCCGGGGCTCGAACCGATCCTCGCCACCCGGGTGCGCCTGGGCGTGCGCAACAGCGCCCACACCCTCGCCAAGCTCCTCGACCCTGCCCCCGGCCACAGCGTGCGGGTGGTCTCGGTGACCCACCCCGAATACCTCGAACGGATGCACGCCCACCTGGTGGCCCAGGGCGGCACCGGCATGCTGCTGCGCGGCACCGAGGGCGAAGCCTTCGCCAACCCCCGCCGCCGGCCCCAGCTCGAAGCGTTTGCCAACGGCGTTGCGAGCATCGCCTTTCCGGCCGAGGAAGGGGGCGCACCGCCCGTCGAGGGCCTGCCCGACAACCCGGAAGTTTCCGCCAACGCGGCCCTGATCCAGGCCATGCTGGCCGGTGATATCCCCGTTCCAAAGCCCGTTCTCGACCAGGTCAGCGCCTTGCAGGCCCTCGCCGCCGTGCCCCGGCAGTAAGGGCACAAAGGTTTTCTGTCCCTAGGTCAACCCTTCATCGGATAGCCATTGATCTTTCATGCAGCTCTGCTTAACTGAGCTCAGAGCGTTTGTCATTTCCCGGGCCGCTCCGTCGCGGACGGCCCATTCCCCGGAAGGAGATCGACCATGACCAAGAAGGCACTGTGCATCGGCATCAATGATTATCCCGGCACCCAGAACGACCTCAACGGCTGCGTCAACGACGCCAACGACTGGGCCGCGGCGCTTGCTGCCCGTGGCTTCGCCGTCACCAAGCTGCTCGACGCCCAGGCTACCAAGGCGGCCATGGTGAGCGCGATGAGCGGCCTCATCTCCGGCGCCGCCAAGGGCGACACCGTGGTCATCACCTATTCCGGCCACGGCACCTGGGTGCCCGACCAGAACGGCGACGAACCCGACGGCCGCGACGAAGCCCTGTGCCCGTGGGACATCGGCTCGGGCAAGGTGCTGCTCGACGACGAGATCGCGGTGATCTTCACCAACCACGCGCCCGGCGTGCGGGTGCTGCTGATCTCCGACAGCTGCCACTCGGGCAGCGTCACCCGCGGCGACGACAGCGACCTCGACCCCGGCATGCCCCGCGCCCGCTTCCTGCCGCCTGGCGTATGGATGAAACCCGACGCCCTGGCCCCCGCCGCCAAGGCCCTCACCCTGCCCACCCTCAGCGGCCTGTCGCGCAGCGGTGGCGACCTGCTGATGGCCGGCGCCAAGGACAGCCAGTTCAGCTGGGACACCAGCTTCAAGGGCCGCCCCAACGGCGCCTTCACCTATTACGCCCTCAAGGCCCTCGCGGCGCTGCCGGCCAACGCCAGCTACGCCGACTGGTTCAAGGCCATCACCCCCACCTACCTGCCCACCAACCAGCTGCCGCAGGATCCGCAGCTCTTTGGCAGCCGCACCGCCAAGGCCTGGAAGGTCTTTTCCTGAGCCCAGCCTCACGTAACCCCCACCCAACCCCGGCCCGCCGTTCGCGGGCCGGTTTGCCAATCGGCCCCCGATCTGGAGTCCCGTTGTGAATACCCCGGCCCTGCCCACCCTGCGCCTCGTTGCCGCCCCCGAAACCGACGCCAGCCACAAGCCGGCACGCCTCGCAGCCCTTGCCCAGGCGGGCAGCCGGGGCGACAGCGGCGACCTCCTCGACCCGCTGCTGTCCACGGTGATCGTGGCGGAGAGCTGGGAGATCGGCCCCCGCTCCCGGGGCGACGACAGCCGCCAGGTGGACGTACCGCCCGACACCCGCCTGCTGGCCCTCGAGGCCGACGACGGCACCACGGTCTTCATCCGCGCCGACACGCTGGCCGAACGCCTCGCCAACCTGGCCGTCACCCGCCCCGAACTGCGCGGCGACGACAACACCCTCGACCTCACCGCCCTGCGTCCCCGGGACGCCCGGAGCCGGGGCATCGGCGAATGGGTGTGGCGCCGGCTCTCCGCCCTCGTCGTACAAGAGGACGCGATCACCAAGGCCGCCCACGCCAGGCTCGCGGATCTCACCGGCACGGTGGTCGAAGACCTCGTCGTCGCCGGTGGCACCTATGCCGGGGCCAAGGCCATCGTGTGGGCCATCGAAGTTCGCGGCCGCAAGGCCCCGGGCCTCTATACCTGGGACGGCGGCGCCATCGACGCAGAAACCCCGCTGGCGGACAAGGCACCAGCCGTCCTGGCGCTCACGGCGCACCCCGGCCTGATCTTCATCCACGGCACCGGCTCCCACACCCTGGGCGGCTTCGGACAGCTACCCGGCAGCCAGAGCTGGCAGAAGCTGGTGGGCCAGTTTGAGGGTGGCCTGTTCGGGTTCGAACACCACACCTTCTCCGAGAGCCCCATCGACAACGCCCTGGCCCTGGCCCGGGTGCTACCGGTCAATGCAAAGTTCAGCATCGTCACCCACTCCCGCGGCGGGCTCGTCGGTGATCTGCTGTGCATCGACGCCAGCCCCGACAACGCCGACACCCTCAACGCCCTGATCCGCGACTACCGCCCGGCGCCCCGCCAGGACGACAGCCTCGACCCCACGGCCAAGGCCGATCTGGAGCGCTTCATTGAGCAGGAGCAGGCCAAGCTCGGCGAACTCATCCAGCTGCTGCGCACCAAGCGCTTCCAGATCGGCCGCTACGTGCGCGTCGCCTGCCCGGCCCGGGGCACGGCGCTGCTCACCGACAATCTGGAAGTCTTTCTCTCCGGCCTCCTCAACCTCATCCGCAAGGCGGGTGGCTGGGCGGCCGGCGCTGCCATCGGCGCGGCCTCCGGCCCCATCGCCGGGGCCAAGGCGAAGGCCGCCACCGACAAGGGCGTCGCGGTGCTCACCCGCATCGTCATCGAGATCGCCAACCGGCGCCTCGACCCGCGGCTCCTGCCCGGCATCGAAGCCATGCTCCCCGACGCCGCCATGGGCATGCTGCTGGCGTCCGTCCCCCATCGCCCCGACACCCGCATGGCCATCATCGCCGGCGACATCGAGGGCGGCGGCCTCGCCAAGCGCCTCGGCACGATGTTCACCGACTGGATGTTCTTCGATAAAGCCAACAACGACCTGGTGGTGGACACCGCCTCGATGTACGGCGGCCTGGCCTACCAGGCGCAGGCCCGGGCGATCTTCGTCCAGGGCGAGAACGTCAATCACTTCCGCTACTTCCGCGACGACACCGCCACCGCCGACGGCCGCCCGCTGCCTTCCGCCGTGCACCGCTGGCTGACTGCCGACCAACCCACCGAATTGCCCGAATGGGCCACCCGCGCCCAGCCGGAAATCGATCGCGACGACCGGGTGGCGCCCCCGGCGGCCCCAAAATCCCGCGGCGACACCCGTGCGCCCATCCTCGTCTTCCTGCCCGGCATCATGGGCAGCAACCTCGACGCCGACGGCAACCGCGTCTGGCTCGATCCCCTTGGCCTTGCCCGCGGCGCCCTCAGCCGCATCGCCATCGACAGCAAGGCCAGGGTGGCCGAAGCCGGGCTGGTGGGCATGGCCTACGGCAAGCTCGTCAAACAGCTCGGCAAGACCCATCAGATCGAACTCTTCGACTACGACTGGCGCCAGCCCATCGCCAAGCTCGGCGAGCAACTGGCCGGCCGGCTGAGCGATCTCCTCGACAAGCACCCCGACACCCCGGTACGCATCCTCGCCCACAGCATGGGCGGCCTGGTGGTGCGTGCCGCCATCGCCCACAAGCCGGCCCTGTGGGACGCCATCATCGCGCGGCCCGAGGGCCGGCTGGTGATGCTCGGCACTCCCCACCACGGCTCGCACCTGTTCGTCGACACGCTGCTCGGCCAGTCCGACACCATCCGCCTGCTGGCGCGGATGGACTTCCGCCACAAGATGCAGCAGATCCTCGACATCGTCGCGGGTTTTCCCGGCGCAGTGCATCTGCTGCCAGCCCCGGGCTTCCTCGACACCGGCAACACCGCCGTGCGCGACTACTACCGCCCGGAAACCTGGGAAGCCCTCGCTGCCAACAACAACGATTTCTGGTTTGGTCGCACGCTGGGCGGCAGGCCTTCGGCCAAGGTGCTCACTCAGGCCGCCGATTTCTGGAACGCCGTCGCCGACACCAGCTGGGTGGCCAAGGCCCCCGAGCGGATCGCCTACGTCTTCGGCCAGAGCGACAACACCCCCTGCGGGATCGTCGAGCAGCAGGGCGGCGGCAGCATCGTGCTGCGCGGCACGCCCGAGGGTGACGGCTCGGTCACCTGGGCCTCGGGCCACCTGCCGGGCCTGCCCAACGACCGCAAGTGGCTCATGCCCGTCGACCACATGGGGCTCACCAGCACCGAAGCCTATTTCGACGAGATCGAGACCCTCCTCGAGCGGGGCGCCCCGCGCAAGCTCGGCCCCCTGCCGGTGAGCCGCGGGGGCGACGCCGCCGTGGTGCGGGAATACCGGGCCGGACCGCCCGCGGGCTTCCCGTCCCAACCCGAAGCCACCGCCCGCCTGCTGGGCGGCCGCCTGCGCCCGGTGGCGCCGCGCAGCCGCAACCGCAGCCTGAAGGTCTCGGTCACCGCGATGGACCTGCGTTTCGTGCATATCCCGGTGCTCTGCGGCCACTACCGGGGCGACCCGATCGCCGCCGCCGAAGGGGTGATCGACCGCTACCTCGTCCGTGGCGCCCTCAGCCAGCGCCAGCGCCTGGGCATCCACACCGGCGAGATCGGCAACGCCTCCATCGTGCTGATGCCCCGCAACCTGGCCGAGCGCCAGCGCCACACCGGCCGCGGCGCGGTGGTGGTGGGCCTGGGCGAGATGGGCAAGCTCACCGCCGACGGCGTCAGCGAAGCCGTGCGCGGCGGCGTGCTGCGCTACCTCCTCCACGCCGCCGACCGCTACGGCGAGGAGCAGGCCGGCAGCACCACCGACAGCCCCGACGGCGACACCCTCCACCTCAAGCTCGCCTCGCTGCTCATCGGCACCAATTCGGCCCTGCAGCTCGACGTGGCCGAATCGGTGAAGGCCGTGGCGCTGGGCGTGCTGATGGCCAACCGGGATTTCGCCACCGGCGAAGGCGGTTCGGCCCAGAACACCAACGCCCGCCGCGCGCTGGTGTCCGAGCTGCAGTTCATCGAGGTCTTCCACGACAGCGCGATCTCCGCCGCCCACGCGGTAAGCCAGCTGGGCTCGACCCTCGCGAGCGAGCTCAAGCAGATGAACTTCCAGCTCGAAACCGCCGACGAGCTGTTCATCGGCGAAGGCGTGCGCCAGCGCCTCAGCGTGTCGCCCTTCTCGGATTACTGGCCGCGCCTCGTGGTGTGCGACGCCGACCGCGAGGACACCGATTTTCCGGCCGACGCCACCACGCCGCGCTTCCAGCCCCCCATCCCGCCCGAAAACCTGCGCCAGCTGCTGCGCATCTACGGCTGCGCCGACAAGGTGAGCGACGGCAGCCTGCCGACGCCCTTCTGGCTCGAAAGCGCCCCGACGATCCGCTACGCCAGCCGGCTCAAGTTCATCTACATGGGCGACAAGGCCCGCGCCGAGAGCATCGTCCAGATCCGCCAGCCGGGCCTCGTCGAAAAGCTCTGCGACGACCGCCTGAAGAGCCGCAACCCCACCCTCTACGCCAAGGATTCCGGCTTCGGCACCACCCTGTTCCAGCTCCTGGTGCCGCGGGATTTCAAGGCCGCCGCCCGCCAGGCCAACAACCTGCTGCTGATGGTGGATGAGACCACCGCCAACCTGCCCTGGGAAATGCTCGAGGTGGACGGCCGGCCGATGGTGCTGCACACCCGCGTGGTGCGCCAGTTCATGACCAGCCGCTTCCGCCGCCAGGTGGTGCGCACCGACAGCCTCTCCGCCTGCGTGATCGCCGAGCCCTCCACCGAGGGCTTCCACGCCCAGTTTGGCGGCCCCGGCTGGAAGCCCCGCATCGGCGCCGACGGCCAGCCCGAGTCCGACTGCCTCGACGCCCTGCCCGGCGCCGCGGCCGAAGGCAGCACCGTCACGCGGGTGCTCTCCGAGGTCGGCTACGAAGTGACCTTCGTCCCGCCCGACGCCCAGGCCGCCGACGTCTTCACCCGCCTCTACGCCCGGCCCTACCGCCTGCTGATGGTCTCGGCCCACGGCATCCACGGCAAGCGGGCGGCGGACGGCACCTGCCGCAGCGGCGTGGTGCTCTCCAACGGCCTGCTCCTCACCGCCGCCGAGATCGGCCAGATGGAAAACGTGCCGGATCTCGTCTTCCTCAACTGCTGCCACCTGGGCAAGATCGGCACCGGCAGCAGCCGGCTCGCCGCCAGCCTCGCCCGGGAGCTCATCGACATGGGCGTGCGCTGCGTGGTGGCCGCCGGCTGGGAGGTGCACGACGGCGCGGCCCGCACCTTCATCGAAACCTTCTTCGAGCAGATGGCCCAGCGCAACGCCAGCTTCGGCGAGGCCATCACCGTGGCCCGCGCGACCACCTTCGAAGCCTTCCCCGACCACAACACCTGGGGCGCCTATCAGGCCTATGGCGACCCGGCCTTCCAGCTCAAGGTACGGCGCAACCCGGCCAGCGACGATGCCCCCATGCGCGCGCCCAACGAGCTCATCGACTGGATCGAGCAGCGGCGCATCGAATCCCGCCTGCCCGACGCCAGCCAGATGCTCCAGTCCGCCGGCAAGGACAGCGGCTTCAAGCAGATCGCCCAGCGCATCAAGACCCGCCTGCGCCATGTGCCCGAGCGCTGGATCAACCTGCCGGAGGTGCAGCAATCCCTCGCCCGCCTCCATGCCGAGTTCGGTCGCGATGGCTTCGACGAGGCCCGCAAGGCCTGGTTGCGGGCCATCAGCGACGATTCATCCCGCGGCCTCGTGCCCCTCTCGGCCATCGAACAACTCGCCAACCTGGAGGCCCGGCAAGCCGAACGCCTCAGCGCCGATCCCGCAAACCTGGACGCCGCCCAGGCACTGGCCGACAGCGCCCTGACCCGGCTGCGCTTCCTCATCGCCCTTTCAACCGAACGCCCGGACGCCACAGCTGCCGGCAGCGCAAGCGGCAACCCCGAACGGCTGGCGATCCTCGGCAGCGCGCTCAAACGCAAGGCCATCGTCCTCGTCCGCAGTGGCAAGCCCTGGAAGGAAGCGGTCGCGCCGCTGCTGGCCGAAGCCCGTGATGCTTACGCCCACTGCGAGGGCAGCCCTGACGGATCTCCCGACTGGAACCCCTACAACTATCTCAACCGACTGCAACTGGACGCCCTGCTCGACACCCGGACCGACTACGAGACCGCATCCCGGGCCTGCCAGGGCGCCGCTCACGCGCGCTTCGAACGCACCTTCGACTTCTTCGATGCCGTCATGTCGGCCGATGCCCAGCTTGCCTGCTGGCTGCACACGGAGGAAGGCACAGCCGATACGCTGGCGGCCCTCTATCGCGACGCGATGAAGGACGTCACCGTCACGCCCCGGGAGCTCGAGTCCGTCACCGCCCAGATCCGCATCCTCGGCGCGCTGCTCAGGTGCCGCGGCACTCCGGGCGACGCCGATCGCGCCCAACAGCTCGAAACGCTGATCAACATCCTCCACAGCCCCAATCGAGCCGCCGCAGCCCCTGCCACCTCACGATCCGTCGCAGCGCCGACGGCCGCAAAGTCCAGATCGAAGAAAGCAGCAGCCGGCACGCCCAAAGCTGGTGCAGGCAAGAAGAAGGAAAACTGAGCGACGCACCGGTCTGGCTCACCGATTCCCCATCCTGGTGCCAGAATCCGCCAGGATGGGCGGAAAACAAGGCTCCGAGGCATGGCACATGGTTTGCTTGTGACATGCATCAAAGGAGCATTCATGGCCGAAACGAAATCCACCTGCTGTTACTGCGGCGTCGGCTGCGGTGTTGTCATCGAACACGAAGCCGGCCGCATCACCGGCGTCCGGGGCGACCCGGATCACCCGGCCAACTTCGGCCGGCTGTGCACCAAGGGCTCGACCCTGCATCTTTCGGCCTCACCCGAAACCCTCGCCGCCCGCGCCCTCTACCCCGAGCTGCGCGCCAGCCGCACCGACGCCCGTGCCCGCGTGAGCTGGGACGAGGCCCTCGACACCGCCGCCGATAAATTCGCCGCGATCATCGCCGAGCACGGCCCCGACGCCGTGGCGATCTACGGCGCCGGTCAGTTGCTCACCGAGGACTACTACGTCTTCAACAAGCTGATGAAGGGCCTCATCGGCAGCAACAACCTCGACACCAATTCGCGCCTGTGCATGTCCAGCGCCGTGGCCGGCTACAAGCTGAGCCTGGGCGCCGACGCGCCGCCCTGTAGCTACGAAGACATCCGCCACACCCAGGCCCTGTTCATTTCCGGCAGCAACACCGCCTTCGCCCACCCGATCGCCTTCCGGCGCGTCGAGGATGCGCGAAAGGCCAACCCGGACATGAAGCTGGTGGTGATCGACCCCCGCCTCACCGACACCGCCGAAGCGGCCGACCTGCACCTGCCCCTCATCCCCGGCACCGACATCGCCCTCTACAACGCGATGCTCCACGTGATGCTGTGGGAAGGCTGGGTGAACCGCGACTACATCGACGCCCACACCGAAGGCTTCGACGCCCTGAAAAAGATCGTTCGCGAATACACGCCTGCCATGGCCGCGTCGATCTGCGGGCTCGACAAGAACGCCATCGAGCAGGCCGCGCAGATCTTCGCCACCTCGAAGGCGACGATGTCCATGTACTGCCAGGGGCTCAACCAGTTCTCCTTCGGCACCCATAACAACTCGGCGCTCATCAACCTGCACCTGGCTACCGGCCAGATCGGGCGTCCGGGCGCCGGACCGTTCTCGCTCACCGGCCAGCCCAACGCCATGGGCGGGCGCGAAGTGGGTGGCCTCGCCAACCTGCTCTCGGCCCACCGGGACATGGCCAACCCGGCCCACCGCGCCGAAGTCGCCGCCCTATGGGGCGTGGACAGCGTGCCCGCCACGCCGGGCAAGAGCGCCGTCGAACTCTTCAAGGCGCTCAAGTCGGGCGAAGTGAAGGCCGTGTGGATCGCCTGCACCAACCCGGCCCAGTCGATGCCGGACCAGGCCCTGATCCACGAAGCCCTGAAGAACGCCGAATTCGTCATCGTGCAGGAAGCCTTCGGCCACACCGAAACCTGCGCCTACGCCGATCTCCTCCTGCCCGCCACCACCTGGGGCGAGAAGGAAGGCACCGTCACCAACTCGGAACGCGCCATCACGCGCGTCCGGGCCGCCGTGTCCGCGCCGGGTGAAGCACGCCACGATTGGGCGATCGTGGTGGATTTCGCCCGGCGTCTGGGCACTCGCCTGGGCAAGGGAGCGCTCGCCGAGCGCATGTTCCCTTACGCCAGCCCCGAAGAAATCTGGAACGAGCACCGGGAATCCACCCGAGGCCGCGACCTCGACATCACCGGCATGAGCTACGCCATGCTGGAGCAGGCCGGCCCGCAGCAGTGGCCCTTCCCGGAAGGCGCCAGTGCCGGCAAGGTGAGGCTCTACGAAGACGGCGTGTATCCCACGCCGACTGGCCGCGCGCGCTTCGTGGCCACCGAACACCGCATCACCGCCGAATCCCCGTCGGCGCGCTATCCGCTGCACCTCAACACCGGCCGCCTGCGCGACCAGTGGCACGGCATGAGCCGCACCGGCCTCGTCGCCCGCCTCTACAGCCACGAATCCGAACCCCTGCTGCACATGCACCAGGACGACATGGAACGCCGCCGGCTGGCCGATGGCGATCTGGTCAAGGTGAAGAGCCGGCGTGGTGATGTTGTGCTGAAAGTGCTGCAATCCGCCACGGTGCGCCCGGGGCAATGCTTCGTGCCGATGCACTGGGGCGGCAACACCATGGGCGGCCAGGGCGTGAACGTGCTGATGCCCTCCGACTTCGATCCGACCTCAAAACAGCCCGAACTCAAGCACGCCGCAGTGCAGGTGGAAAAGTACACCGCCGGCAAGTCGCTGGTGGTGATGCGCCGCAGCGAGGCCGACGCCGACGGCAAGCTCCAGCCCAATCCGCTGGCGGTGATGGACCGCCTGCGCCAGTGGCTGCCACACTTCCCCTATGCCAGCCTCACCCTTTCCGGCCGCAACTCGCCGGTGGTCGTGCTCAAGGCCCGTGGTGAAGAACTGTCGCCCGAACTCATCGAGGCCCTCGACCGGGAAATCGCCCTCGACGACCCAACCCGTGTGCTCTCGTACCAGGACAGCCGGAAGGACGTGGCCAAGCGCGCCCTCGTCGAAGGCGATTCACTCACCGCGGTGCGCCTCGCCGGCGAGACCAAGGCCGCCGACTGGCTCGCCGACATGATGGTGCAGGGGCACTCCGCCGCTGCTGTGCGGCAATGGCTGCTCGCCCCGCTCACCCAGCCGCCTGCCGGCCAGGCAGCCCGCGGCAAGGTGATCTGCAACTGCTTTGACGTGGCCGAAGACGACATCCTCGCCGCCTTCCGGGCGGGCGAATCCCTCGACGGCCTGCAGGCTCGCACCAAGTGCGGCACCAACTGCGGCTCGTGCGTGCCGGAGCTCAAGCGCCTTCGCCAGAGCGTCAGCAACTGATCCGGGCCAATCCGTGCGGCGAGCGCTGCGCGGCTCCAAGAACAAAACGCCGGGCTTGACCCGGCGTTTTTTGGTTCAGGGCGTCTTCGACGCGGAGCCCGGCAGATCAGGCCTGGGCTGCCAGCTTTCCATCCACGAACTCGACCAGAGAGCCCACGGAAGCGAAGGTGGAACCATCGATTTCGTCATCCTCGATCACAAAACCGAAATGCTCTTCGATGAAGTTGATCAGGCCGACCACCGCCATCGAATCCAGATCCGGCAGCGCACCCAGCAGAGGCGTGTCGAGATCAAACTGAGCCGCAGCGCCGCCCAGGCTCAGAACCTCGTCGAGAATCGACAGCACTTCCTTCTTCGTATCCAAAAGTCACTCCAGTCCGAAAAACCCACCGCAAAACCTGATACCGCGCCTTGCGACCTTGCAAGCACAAGCCTTTATCATTATAAGCGACAAGGTCGCATTCTGAACCGTGATCTACGTCGTGCGCCACCCCTCCGGGGCTGTCAAAAACAGTGCATTCACCGGGCTGGCGCAGGATTCCGGCTGGCCAGACCCCATAACCGCTTCAAGATCGATGCCCAACACCTCGCTTCTGCACGAACTCATCACGGCATCCGCCGAGCGTGCCCCAGACAGCCCGGCCCTCACCGCCGGCACATCGACCCTCAGCTACGCAGGCCTGGACGAACAGGTGGGCCGGTTTGCCGGTGGCCTCGTCCGCCTCGGGCTTGACCGGGGCGAGCGCGTCGGCGTGTTTCTCGACAAGCGCTTCGAGACCGTCGTGGCGTGCTTTGGCGCAGCCCGGGCCGGGGGCGCCTTCGTCCCGGTCAATCCGATCCTGAAGCCCGAGCAGATCGCCCACATCCTGCGCGACTGCAACGCACGGGTGCTGGTCACATCCCCCGAACGCCTGCCCTTCATCGCCGAAGCCCTGGCCCACTGCCATGATCTGCGCCATATCGTCCTCACCAAGCCGCTGGCCAAGCCGATCGACCTCCCCGCCCAGCGCATCACCGACTGGGCCGAGCTGATCGCCAGCGCGAGCGGCGGCCATCGGGTCATCGACACCGACCTGCTGTCAATCCTGTACACCTCCGGCAGCACCGGCAAGCCCAAGGGCGTCGTGCTTTCGCATCGCAACATGGTGGCGGGCGCCAAGAGCGTCGCCAGCTACCTGGGCAACAACGCCGACGACACCCTGCTCGCCGCGCTGCCGCTCTCCTTCGACGCCGGCTTCTCGCAGCTCACCACCGCCTTTCACAGCGGCGCCCGCGTGGTGCTGCTCAATTACCTCTTCCCCCAGGACGTACTGAAGGCCGTCGTCAAGGAGCGCGTCACCGGCCTCACCGCGGTTCCGCCGCTCTATATCCAGCTGGCCCAGCTCCAGTGGCCCGAGGGCATCACCGAGCATCTGCGCTACTTCGCCAACACCGGCGGGCGGATGCCCCTGGAAACCCTCAAGGCCCTGCGCGCCCATCTGCCGAAGACCAAGCCCTTCCTGATGTACGGCCTCACCGAAGCCTTCCGCGCCACCTACCTGCCGCCCGAACAAGCCGACATCCGCCCAGATTCCATCGGCAAGGCCATCCCGGGGGCCGAGGTCATGGTGCTGCGCGAAGACGGCAGCGAATGCGGCCCCAACGAGCCCGGCGAACTCGTCCAGCGCGGCGCCCTCGTCGCGATGGGCTACTGGAACGACCCCGAAAAGACCGCCGAACGCTTCAAGCCACTCCCCGCCACGGCCCCGGGGCGCCAGCCGGGCTTCGTCCTCCCCGAAATCGCCGTGTTCTCCGGCGACACCGTCCGGCGCGACGAAGAGGGCTTCCTCTATTTCATCGGCCGGCGCGACGAGATGATTAAAACCTCGGGCTACCGGGTCAGCCCAACCGAGGTCGAAGAAATCCTCTACGCCACCGGTCTGGTCGGCGAATGCATCGCCTTCGGCGCTCCCCATCCCAGCCTCGGCGAAGCCATCTGCGTGATCGCCACCGGCAAGGACGGCCCGCTGGCAATAGAAGCGCTTCAGGCCGAATGCCGCCAGCGGATGCCCGCCTACATGCTGCCCGCCTCCATCGAAGCCCACAGCGGCCCCCTGCCCCGCAATCCGAACGGCAAGATCGACCGGAAATCCCTCTCCACCGAATTCCTGCAACGCAGCCCGACGACGCCATGAGCGACACCCTCCGCGAAAAGCCGACCCACGCCCCAATGGACCAGTTCCGATCCAAGGACGGCGAACTCATCATCGGCAACATCCCCCTTCGCCGCCTCGCAGCCCGGGTTGGCCAGACGCCCTTCTACGCCTACGACCGCGAACTGCTGACCCAGCGTGTCGCCGCGCTGCGGGCCGCACTGCCGGCCGGCATCAAGATCCATTACGCGATGAAGGCGAACCCCATGCCCGCCCTCGTCGACCACATGGCCAGGCTGGTGGACGGGATCGACGTGGCGTCTGCCAACGAGCTGAAGGTTGCCCTCGACAGCGGCGCAGATCCCCACGAAATCAGCTTCGCTGGCCCGGGAAAGCGCCACGAGGAGCTCCGCCAGGCGGTCGCTGCCGGCATCCTGATCAACATCGAATCCTTCCGCGAAATCACCGAACTCCGCGCAATCCGGCAGGCCACCGGCTGGCAGGTTCGCGTGGCGGTACGGGTCAATCCGGATTTCGAGCTGAAGAGCTCCGGAATGAAGATGGGCGGCGGCCCCAAGCAGTTCGGCATCGACGCCGAGCAGGCGCCCCAGGCACTCGACGAAATCCACAGCGCCGGACTCAGTTTCGAAGGCTTCCACCTCTTCGCAGGCTCGCAGAACCTGCGCGCCGAAGCGATCATCGAGGCCCAGCGCAAGAGCTACGAGCTGGCGCTGAAGCTCGCGGAGCACGCGCAAACGCCCGTAAAATTCCTCAACCTCGGTGGCGGCTTCGGCATTCCCTACTTTCCAGGCGAACGCCGGCTCGATCTCAGCGGGATCGCTGCCAACCTTGCGGAGATTCAGGCCGACGCAAAGATCAGGCTCCCAGAAGCACAGATCGTCATCGAGCTCGGGCGCTACCTCGTCGGCGAGGCCGGCATCTACGTCTGCCGGATTCTCGACAAGAAGGTCTCACGCAACCACTGCTTCCTCGTGACCGATGGCGGCCTGCATCACCACCTGTCGGCCTCCGGAAATTTCGGCCAGGTCATCCGGAAAAATTACCCGGTGACGATTGGCGACCGGATGGACCAGCCGCTCACCGATCCGGTATCCGTCGTCGGCCCGCTGTGTACGCCGCTGGACCTCCTCGCCGAGAAGATGGCGCTGCCCGAATGCGACCCCGACAACCTCGTCGTTATCTTCCAGTCCGGTGCCTATGGTGCAACCGCCAGCCCTCGCGGTTTCCTCAGCCATCCCGATCTCGTCGAGATCCTCCTCTGAAAATAAAAAAGGTAGTGCGAACATCGCACTACCTTTTTTATTCCAGCCTCACAAGCCACATCCACAGCGCGCGGCGGAAAATCCATCAATCAAAATAGCTGTCTGGCAGCGTCTCGACCTGCAGATCATTGTCTTTCGCAAAATTGCGCAGGAAGTTATACGCGAGTGGCTCGATGTCGTGAATCTTCGCATCCACGAGAACCGTCTTGTCACCCCTCAGATTACAGGCCGGCCGCACATAAGGCGAATAAGTCATCCGGTTATCCGAACCGAAAACCGACATGATCCCGCACAGCCGGTCCGCCCAATCACTCGGCCGAAAAGTCCTGCCGTCGCTTGTTCTCCCAACAATCACAAAATTTTCAGCTTTTTGAATCATGAGCGATTACGGACTTTGTTGAATGAAACTCAGGACAACTCGCCAGAACTGACGAACCGGACAACATTCGTTCAATTCTAACAGGAGGCATCTAGGCCTGGGTTGAACCACCACTTGCCAGATTCTCAACGGGCTCCAGCGGCGAAACTTGACCCAAATCGATAACCCGGCTGCCTGAAAACAAAACCCGGGAGGTTCCCGGGTGTTGTTGTGAAACGTTCAAACCGCACTTCGTTTCCAGAGATAGCGATACACGAAGCCCGGAAATACTGCCACCAGCATTACGCAGCCTGTAATCGCGTAAAACTCCCATCCCTGACTGTACGCCGAGCCATGTGAACTGGCCTCAAGCAGGCGCAACCCGAACATCAGCGCAATTGCGATGACCGCCAACTCGAGCAACCGGCCCCCGAGCCCCTTGCCCCCACCTCCCAGCCTGACCAGGCCAAAGAAGCGATCACTGACGAAGATCGCATTCACCAGCCCAACCAGCACCGAGAAGACAGCGTAGAACAAGATAATCTCGAACGTCGAAGATTACAGCGAGCCAAGCAGCGAGTACGCGCAGAGCGACATGAGCGCCTGCGGCACGAGCCCGAGCACCGCAACGGCAACACCATTCATCGACAGCAGCACGCGCATGTCAGCAGGCGCATTGATCGGGGTCGCGTCAGCCGGTTCGTCGAAGAACATCACCTTGACGACACGGAGATAGTAGAACGCACCGATGAGCGACATCACCACCGCAAGCACGGCAACCCAGTAGTAACGGGCGGCGACCACGGCCTGGAGCACGGAGAACTTGGCAAAGAAGCCGATGAAGAACGGAATACCGGCCATCGAGAACATGACCATCGCCATCACCCCGGCGAACCAGGAATTCCGCTTGTTCAGCCCCTTGAAGTCGTCGATATTCTCCGCTTCAAACCCGGCACGGGACAGCAGGATCAGGACACCAAAGGCACCCAGGGTCATCAGCACGTACGAAACAACATAGAACATCGACGAGCTGTACGCGTTCAGCGCGAAATGCCGATCACCACCCACAACGCCGGACATCAGGCCGAGGAGCATGAAGCCCATGTGCGAGATACCCGAGTAACCGAGCATGCGCTTGATGTTCGTCTGCGCGATGGCCGCGAGGTTACCCAGAACGATCGACAGCACGCCCAGGAACATCAGCATCGACTGCCATTGATCAGCCAGCTCGAACAGGCCATTTACCAGCAGGCGCATCGCCATGCCGAACGCAGCCAGCTTGGGCGCCGAGGCTATCATGAGCGTCACCGAAGTGGGCGCGCCGTGATAGACGTCCGGGATCCACATGTGGAACGGAACGACACCCAGCTTGAACGCCAGACCAGCCACGACAAACACCAGACCGAACATCAGGACATTCTTGTTGGCCGCCTGATGATAGACAGCCTGTGCAACGCCGGAGATCTCCAACGTACCAGTGGCACCGTAAAGCATCGAAATGCCGTAAAGCAGCAGACCGGAAGCCAGCGCACCCAGGACGAAGTACTTCATCGCTGCTTCAGTCGCACGAGCCGAGTCACGCTGAAGCGCAACCATCGCATACAGGGACAGGGACAACAGCTCCAGACCGAGATAAAGCGTCAGGAAATGGTTGGCCGCGATCATGACCATCATGCCGAGGGTCGCGTAGATCGCCAGGACGTAATACTCGGTCGTCTCCATGCGACGATCGATCATGTACCCACGGGAGTACAGCAGGACGACCGCCACGGCGAAGTACAGCATCAGCTTGAGGAAATCGCCCATCAAGTCGTCCACGTACATGTTGCTGAACGTGAATCCAACCTGACCGTCCATCGAAAACAGAGTAATGGCGCCCGCCCCGATCAGCGTCAGCTGCGTCAAATAGTACGCCAAGCCCTTGGAGTCCTTGGCGAAGGTTCCCGCCATGAGAACAACAAACGACATCGCAACAACAAACAACTCTGCTGCTGCTGGATAGAAATCGGGAATCACAAAGTTCATATCAACGCCACAGTCCTAAGGGATCTTTCGCGATTTGGATCAAAGCTTGCTGGTAGCAACGTGCTTGAGCAGATCATTGACCGACGCATGCATAACTTCCGTGACGGGGAAGGGATAGATACCCATCACGAGGACGCAAACAGCTAAGACGAGAAGGAACACAAACTCTCGATTATTGATGTCAGTGAGCTCCGCCACATGGTGATTGCTGATGGCGCCGAACACCACGCGCTTGTACATCCAGAGGGTATACGCGGCGCCAACGATGAGGGTCGTAGCAGCAGCAAAGCCCACCCAGAAGTTGAACTGCACTGCACCAAGCGCAACCATGAACTCGCCGACGAAACCGGAGGTCGCTGGCAAACCGGAGTTAGCCATGGCGAACAGCATGAACAGGGCCGCAAACTTCGGCATCACATTCACAACGCCGCCGTAATCCGCGATCTGGCGGGAGTGCATCCGGTCATACAGCACACCGATACACGCAAACATGGCGCCCGACACAAAACCGTGGGAGATCATCTGAACCAGCGCACCTTCGACACCAAGCGGATTGAAGATGAAGAAGCCCAGAGTCACGAAACCCATGTGGGAGATCGACGAATAAGCTACCAGCTTCTTCATGTCGGTCTGAACCAGCGCGACGAACCCGATATAGATCACTGCGATCAACGACAGCGTAATCATCATCGGCGCAAAGGCATGGCTGGCATCCGGTGCAATCGGCAGGGAAAACCGGAGGAAACCATACGCGCCGAGCTTGAGGCCGATCGCAGCCAGCACGATCGAACCGCCGGTCGGAGCTTCAACGTGTGCATCCGGCAGCCAAGTGTGCACCGGGAACATCGGAACCTTCACCGCAAACGAGACGAGGAACGCCCAGAACACTAGGGACTGAACATCCATGCCCAACTTCAGTTGGTGCCAGTCGAGGATACTGAAGCTACCACCCGACTCCATGAAGAGGTACAGCAGAGCGACCAGCATCAACAGCGAGCCGGCAAGCGTGTAGAGGAAGAACTTGATCGCGGCGTAAACACGATTCGGTCCGCCCCATACGCCGATGATGATGAACAGCGGAATCAGGGATGCCTCGAAGAAGACGTAGAACAGCACACCATCAAGAGCGCTGAAGATCCCGTTGATCAAACCAGACATGATCAGGAAACCTGCCATGTACTGCGCGACCTTCTCCTGAATCACTTCCCAGCCAGCCACAACAACAATCACAGTGATGAAACTGTTCAGCAGAACGAACAGCACGGAAATGCCATCCACCCCTAGAACGTAGTTAATGTTGAAGCGAGGAATCCATGGGTAGGACTCCAAGAACTGCATGGCACTGGTCGTAACATCAAACGACGTGTATAGCGGAATGCTTACCGCCAGACCTGCCAAGGCAGAAAGCAACGCCAAGAACCTCGCGGCCGAGGCATTACGATCAGAACCCGTCGCAAGTGTCAGCAACCCACCAACGATCGGGACCCAGATCGCAAGGCTAAGGAATGGAATAGGATTACCCGTCATCTCAACTGTCCGTTCTAAGCACTCAATTGCAGCGCAAAAGTCCTAAATCTCTTAGTTACGCATTACCACGACTGGCTCTGATCAACCACGGCTGAACCAGAAGGTCAGCAACACAAACACCCCGATGATCATCGAAAACGCGTACTGGTAGATGTGCCCGCTCTGGAACAACCGCGAAAGCTGAGCGATAAGACCAACAGCCTTGGCGGAACCGTTTACCACCATTCCGTCAATCAGCGTCTGATCGCCAATCTTCCAGAGCCCCTTACCGAGGAGACGAGCGCCACCTGCGAAAACAACTTCATTGAACTTATCGAAGTAGTACTTGTTCTCGAGCAGCGTATGAATCGGCTTGAAGGTCTTCATGATTGCAGCCGGAATTGAAGGCGCAACCATGTAGAAGACGAAGGCAACAACAACTCCACTCATCGCGAGGAAGAACGGCAGCGAGGTGAAACCATGCAGCGCCATACCAACGGCACCATGGAACTCCTCACCGAGCTCAGCCATAGCGTGGTGATGCTCCGCAAAATGGATCACGCCCTTGAAGAAGTCACCGAAAAGCATGGGCTCGATCGTGAAGAAACCAATCAACATCGACGGGATAGCCAGCAGAACCAACGGCAAAGTGACGACCCACGGAGACTCATGCGGCTTCTGACCCGGCGCGAGACCATGGTGGTGGTCGTCCCCACCGGCGTCATGCTCGTCGTGCGCATCTGCGTGGTGTTCATCCTCGTGATGCTCAGCGTGGTCATGGGCGTGACCGAAGCGCTCCTCGCCGTGGAATACCAGGAAATACATCCGGAACGAGTAAAACGCGGTAACGAACACACCAGCAATCACGCAGAAGTAGGCGTAGCCAGACCCCGGAATGTGAGAGAGCGCCACAGCTTCGATGATCGTGTCCTTGGAGTAGAAACCCGACAGGAACGGGAAGCCGATCAGAGCCAGCGAACCAACAAGTGACGTGAACCAGGTGATAGGCATGTACTTCCACAGACCACCCATGTTCCGCATGTCCTGATCATGGTGCATCCCGATGATCACGGAACCGGCACCGAGGAACAGCAGCGCCTTGAAGAAGGCGTGGGTCATCAGATGGAAAACTGCTGCCGAATACGCAGAAACACCCAGAGCAACCGTCATGTAACCAAGCTGGGAGAGCGTCGAATACGCAACGACGCGCTTGATATCGTTCTGAACGATCCCGAGAAAGCCCATGAACAGCGCAGTCGTCGCGCCAATCACAAGAACGAACGACAGTGCGGTCTCGGAGAGTTCGAACAGCGGGGACATCCGGGCGACCATGAAGATGCCAGCGGTCACCATCGTTGCCGCATGGATGAGTGCAGAAATCGGGGTCGGACCCTCCATCGAATCCGGCAGCCAAACGTGCAGAGGAACTTGGGCGGACTTGCCCATTGCACCAATGAACAGACCGATACAGATGGCAGTGATCAGCGGCCAACCCGTTTCCGGGACGACCATCGAGACAAGCTCGGGGCTCTTGGCAAAAACCTCAGCGTAATTCAGCGTTCCCGCGTAAGCGGCGACGAGACCAATACCGAGCAGGAAACCGAAGTCGCCAACACGATTGACAAGAAACGCCTTCATGTTTGCGAAAATCGCAGTCGGCCTCGTGTACCAGAAACCGATAAGCAGATACGAAACCAGACCAACCGCTTCCCAGCCGAAGAACAGCTGAAGGAAGTTGTTAGACATGACCAGCATCAGCATCGAAAACGTGAACAGCGAGATGTAGCTGAAGAATCGCTGGTAGCCGGGATCCTCGGACATGTAACCAATGGTGTAGATGTGCACCATGAGCGACACAAACGTGACGACGAGCATCATCATCACAGTGAGCGAATCCACAAGGAAGCCAACTTCAAGCTTCAGGGCTCCAGAGGTAGCCCAAGTGTAGAGGGTCCCGTTGAACACGTTCCCTGCGGCGACATCCTGGTAGATGTAGATGGACGCAACAAATGCAACAGCAACACCGAGAATCGTCACGGTGTGGGCACCTGCACGCCCAATGGCCTTGCCGAACAGACCCGCCACAATTGCCCCAAACAGCGGGGCAAGAGGTACGAGCAGATAGAGCTTCTGAATCCCTGTCATCGAAAAGCTTCCTTATCCCTTGAGACTGTCCAGATCATCGACATGAATCGTGCGCAGGTTCCGGAACAAAGCAACCAGAATCGCCAACCCGATAGCAGACTCTGCAGCCGCGACCGTCAAGATGAAAAATACAAAAATCTGCCCCGCGGCATCCCCGAGATAGTAAGAGAACGCTACGAAATTCAAATTAACAGCCAGCAACATCAACTCGATCGCCATGAGCAGAACGATCAGGTTCTTTCTGTTCAGAAAGATACCGACCACACTGATGGCGAACAAAATGGCGCCCAATATCAAATAATGAGACAACGAAAGCATCTGGTTTCCCTTCCTGGACGATCGCTAGCTGACTTAACGCTTTTCCGAAGTCATCGACAAAATGCGAACCCGATCGTCACGCTTAACGGAAATCTGCTGCGCAGGATCGACCTTCTTGACATTCTTTCTCTTGCGAAGCGTCAGCGCCACTGCGGCCACCATAGCTACGAGCAAAACAATGGAGGCAAGCTCAAACGGGTATACATAATCTGTGTAGATCAGACGCCCGAGTTCCTTGGTGTTGCTGTAGCCAGCCGGCGCGGGGCCCGGTTCAGGCATTCCTTCCAGACCAAAATAACGCCCACCGAGAACCATGATCATTTCGACTACCATCAACACGCCAACCAGCGCGCCAACGGGCAAGTAGCTCCAGAACCCCTGCCGGATGCGCTCAAGATTGATGTCGAGCATCATCACGACGAACAGGAAGAGAACCATAACCGCACCGACATAAACCATCACCAGTGCAATTGCCAGGAACTCTGCGTGCAAGAGCATCCAGATACCGCCGGCGCTGAAAAAAGCGAGCACAAGAAAGAGCGCCGCGTGCACCGGGTTCCTGGCGGTAATGACTCTGAGCGACGCCAGAACCATCACAGCGGAGAAGAAATAAAATACAACCGTCTGAAAATCCATGACCGCGTCCGTTTCGATGTAAGACAGCTCGAGCTTCTATCAGCGATAGCGAGAGTCAGTCTCGCGATCCTTTGCAATTTGGGACTCGTACTTATCTCCGACCGCTAAAAGCATCTGCTTCGTGTAGTAGAGATCCCCGCGCTTCTCACCGTGGTACTCGAAAATCCGGGTTTCCACGATTGCATCCACCGGACAGGCTTCCTCACAAAAACCGCAGAAGATGCACTTCGTCAGATCAATGTCGTAACGGGTGGTCCGACGCGATCCGTCGTCCCGAGCATCCGATTCGATAGTGATCGCCATTGCCGGGCAAACCGCCTCACAAAGCTTGCATGCGATACAGCGCTCCTCGCCATTCGGATAACGTCGCAGCGCATGCAGCCCCCGGAAACGCGGGCTCTGCGGCGTCTTCTCATCCGGATACTGGACAGTAATCTTCCGCGCGAAGAGGTGACGCCCGGTAAGCGCCATACCCTTGAGTAATTCCTTGAGGAAGAGGCTTCCTACGTAATCTTTCAAAGCACCCATTTAGAGCCTCACTTCCAAATCGACAGCGGCGACATGATCCAAACCGCGACAACCACGACCCAAAACAGCGTGAGCGGAATGAACACCTTCCAGCCCAGACGCATGATGTGGTCGTACCTGAAGCGCGGGAAGGTCGCACGGAACCACAGGAACAAGAACAGGATGAACGAGGTCTTCAGTGCCAACCAGACAAAACCATCAGGCAGGAAACCCACGGGAGACAGCCAGCCACCAAGGAACAGCAGGGAGGTGAGCGCCGAGACGAGAATCATGTTCGCGTACTCTCCGAGGAAGAAGAGTGCGAAAGCCATACCCGAATACTCCACCATGTGACCCGCAACGATTTCCGACTCGCCTTCAACCACGTCAAACGGAGCGCGATTGGTCTCGGCGATGCCAGAAATCAGATACACCAGGAACATCGGGAACAGCGGCAGCCAGTTCCAGCTTAGGAATCCGAAACCCCAGTCGGCCCACTGCCCCTTACCCTGACTATTCACGATATCCGTCAGATTCAGGCTCGAAGAAATCATCAGCACGCAGACAAGGGCAAAACCCATGGCGATTTCGTAAGAAACCATCTGTGCTGCCGCGCGCATCCCGCCAAGAAATGCGTACTTCGAATTAGAAGCCCAGGCCGCAATGATCACGCCGTAGACTTCGATCGAGGTGATCGCGAGCAGGAACAGCAGACCAGCATCCACATTCCCAATGACCCAGCCTTCGCTAAACGGGACAACCGCCCATGCAGCCAGAGCGGGCCCCAACGCTAGAACGGGGCCGATGATGAAGAGGCTTTTATTCGCACCCGACGGAACGATGATTTCCTTGAGCAGGAGCTTCACACCGTCGGCGATCGGCTGAAGCAGCCCCCTCGGCCCGACACGATTGGGGCCGATACGTACCTGCATGTAGCCGATCACCTTACGCTCAGCAAGCGTCAGGTAAGCAACGCAAAGGAACAGCGGCGCAATAATGCCGATGATCTTGAGCAACGACCAGATCAGCGGCCAAGCGGGGCCGAAAAACTGGGCTACCGGGTCAATGTAGGCTTCCATCACACCTGCTCCACGCTGATTTCACCATGCCAGCCACCGAGCTGAGCAGTGCTGGAATGCGCAGCTGCAAGACGCACGCAACCCTCCGCAACCCCAGCATCCTCAACCAGCGCCACGACAGCACTCCCTGCTGCGGAGCTTACCTTCACGTTCCCGCCGACCTTCAGACCAAGAGCATCTGCGGTGCGCGGATTCATTCTTGCTACCGGCGCTGTCGCATCGACGGTTTGCTGCAGCGGCGCAGCCCGCCGAGCGATGGGATCAGCAAAGTAAATCGGCACATCGGCAACTCGTTCGATTGCAGCCGACTTGACCGGAAGCTTCTCAAGTTTCGCACCGACATCATTAGAAAGTCCGCTCACGTCGCCCGAGAAGACCGGAGCCATGCGAGCACGCACATCTTCAACCGTTTCGAACGAGAAGTCGGAAAGTCCCAGGGTGGAACCGAGAACGCGCAGGGCCTTCCAGCCCGGACGGGATTCACCAAGGCTCTTCACAACAGGGAAGAAGCTCTGCACCCGCCCTTCACAGTTCACAAAAGTACCAGCGGTCTCAGTGAAAGGAGCGATCGGCAGCAGCACATCCGCAACTTCCATCAATTCAGCAGACTTGAACGGCGAAAGGACAGCAACCATCTCTGCCTCGCGAATGGACGACAGCGCGGTGGCGCCAGCGGCCATATCCAGGCTTGGCTCAACGCCGAGCAGAAGATAGGCTTTGATCTTCGATGCGAGCATCTCAGAGACATTCTTGCCCTTGACGTCACCAACGAACGGTACAGCCCCTGCGAGGTAGCCACCCACGCTGTTGGCTGCCTCGCCAATCACTCCCAATTTAGCCCCGGCCAGACGTGCAACCTCGGAAGCGAGCACATGGATAAGGCCAGCTTGTTCGTGCTGAACAGCGAAGTTACCAAGCCACACGGCCGTCTTACGACCAGACGCAAGGCTACGGGCAATGGCAAGAGCGCTCTCGGACACATCCAGTCCAGAACACACATCAGCCACGGGACCAGACAGGCTCAGCTCCTTTTCGGCAGCAAGTGCCTTGACCACGGAGGCCAGGAAGGCTGGGATGCCACTCGGAGCAACAATCGCCTTGTTGGTAAGATTGAGCTGCCAGTCGTCAAAGGCTGGATTGACCGCGGAGATCTTCAGACCGCGTTTTGCCGCCTGACGCACACGCTGCGCGATCAGGGGGTGATCCTTCCTGAAAAAGCTTCCGACAATGAAGAGGCGGTCGAGGGAGCCGATATCAGCAACCGGCATCCCGAGCCACGGTGCCCCACCCCGCTGACCGTCGAGAGAAAAATCAGATTGACGGAGACGGAAATCGACGTTCCCGGAACCGAGCCCCCGGACCAGGGATTGCAGAAGATTCAGTTCTTCCAGCGTGCTGTGCGGCGAAGCCAGTGCACCGATTGCCTCTGCGCCGTGATCAGCCTTGATGGACTTCAGGCCGTTGGCGACGTACTCGATCGCAGTCTGCCAATCAGTCTCGATCCAATTGCCGCCCTGCTTGAGCATCGGGCGAGTCAAACGATCAGCTGAATTCAAGGCGTCATAGGAGAAACGGTCCTTATCGGACAACCAGCATTCGTTCACCGCTTCGTTTTCGAGGGGAAGCACGCGCTTTACCGTATCGTGCTTGACCTGAACAACGAGATTGCTACCAAGCGAGTCATGCGGACTGACGGACTTGCGCCGGGACAGTTCCCAAGCACGAGCGCCGAAGCGGAAAGGCTTCGAAGTCAAAGCACCAACCGGACAAAGATCGATGATGTTGCCCGACAATTCGGTCTCGATTGTCTTCTCGACAAACGGCATGATCTCGGCATGCTCGCCGCGGAACGCCTGACCAAGCTCCATCAGACCGGCAATCTCCGACGTAAATCGGACACAACGCGTGCAATTGATGCAGCGGGTCATGTCCGTGGAAACGAGCGGCCCTAAGTCCTTATTGCCGACAACGCGCTTCTCTTCCTGGTAGCGGGATTCCGAGCCACCGTAACCGACGGACAGATCCTGCAGCTGGCACTCGCCACCCTGGTCGCAGATCGGGCAGTCCAACGGGTGATTGATCAGGAGGAACTCCATCACACCCTTTTGAGCCTTCACCGCCTGCTCGGAATGGGTCCAGACCTTCATCCCATTTGTAACGGGCGTAGCGCACGCCGGAAGCGGCTTGGGCGCCTTCTCAACCTGAACCAGACACATCCGGCAGTTAGCCGCGATGGAGAGCTTCTTGTGATAGCAGAAGTGCGGAACATAGGCCCCAACCTTGGTAGCGGCCTCCATGACGGTACTGCCGTCAGGAACCTGCAACTGCTTTCCGTCAATTTCGATTTCTAGCATGTCGAGCCTACGCTACAAAAATCTTGCTGCCGTCGCGCTGAACATCAGGCGCTACGAAGCATTTTTTATGTTCGATGTGATAAGCAAATTCGTCGCCGAAATGCTTCACGAAACTTTGAACCGGCATGGACGCAGCATCGCCGAGCGCACAGATGGTGCGTCCCATGATATTCGCGGTCACGCTATTGAGTAGATCGAGGTCATCAGGGCGGCCGAGGCCGTTTTCAATCCGATGCACCACACGGTACAACCAGCCGGTTCCTTCGCGGCAGGGCGTACATTGCCCGCACGACTCCTCGAAGTAGAAGTACGACAATCGCTCCAAGGCCTTGACCATACACGTCGATTCGTCCATCACGATCACGGCACCGGAACCAAGCATCGAACCAGCCTTGGAAATGGAGTCGTAATCCATGGTGCAATCCATCATGACAGCGCCAGGAAGCACAGGTGCCGACGAACCACCGGGAATCACAGCTTTCAACTTGCGGCCGCCGCGCACACCACCAGCCATTTCGAGCAGCGTGGAAAACGGCGTTCCAAGGGGAATCTCGTAGTTGCCGGGACGATTTACGTGACCAGAAACCGAGAACAACTTAGTACCACCGTTGTTAGGTTTCCCGAGCGCAAGAAAAGCATCCCCGCCTTCACGAATGATGTAGGGAATCGAGGCAAACGTCTCGGTGTTGTTAATCGTGGTCGGCTTGCCGTACAGACCGAAGCTGGCAGGAAACGGCGGCTTGAATCGCGGCTGCCCCTTCTTGCCCTCAATAGACTCCAGCAGTGCGGTTTCTTCACCGCAGATGTACGCCCCGTACCCGTGATGCGCAAACAGATCGAAACTGAAATCAGAGCCGAGAATGTTCTTCCCGAGGAGCCCTGCGTCCCGAGCTTCCTGGAGCGCCTCCTCGAAGCGCTCATAGACCTCGAAGATTTCACCGTGGATATAGTTGTAGCCGCGCTCACACCCCATGGCGTAGCCAGCGATGATCATGCCTTCGATGACGGAGTGCGGGTTGTACCGAAGGATATCGCGATCCTTGAAGGTACCCGGCTCACCTTCATCCGAATTGCAGGCGAGATACTTGGCACCCGGAAAGGCGCGCGGCATGAAGCTCCACTTCAGCCCCGTCGGGAAACCCGCACCGCCTCGTCCGCGGAGAGCCGACTTCTTCACCTCACCGATGATCTGATCCGCGGGAATCTTTTCCGCAATAATTTTCTTGAGAGCGTCGTAGCCTTGCCGTTTGACGTAATCATTCAAACGCCAGGTGCGATCGCCGTCAAGCCCAGAAAGAATAATTCTTTGAGAGGTCATTTTGCGAGATCAGCCAGAAGTTGATCGATTTTCTCTTCAGTCATCCAGCTGCACATCCGGTGGTTATTCACCAGCAACACGGGCGCATCACCACAGGCCCCCATGCATTCACCTTCCTTCAAGGTGAATCGTCCGTCCGGAGTCGTCTCATTAAAGTCGATTCCGAGCTTTTTCTTGATGTAATCCGCAGCGTGGACACCACCGGAAAGCGCGCACGGTAGATTCGTACAGACAGTGATCTTTCGCGCCCCAACCGGAGAGAGATCGTACATGTTGTAGAAACTCGCTACCTCGTACACCGCAATCGGCGGCATCTCCAGGTAGGCTGCCACAAACTCAATCGTCTCGTTGGAGAGCCAGCCTTTCTCCACTTGCGCGATACGCAACGCAGCCATCGAAGCAGACTGCTTTTGATCAGCTGGATACTTGGCGATCTCACGATCAATTTTCTTCAGGGATTCTGGACTCAACATTTTTGTCTACTGTCATCAGAATGTCGATCGGAACTCCGGATGCTGACCAGATACAACATCAGCGGTCCACGTCTCCAAATACGATATCCATGGTTCCGATAATGGCAACTACGTCAGCAATCATGTGGCCGCGAGACATCTCATCCATCGCTGAAAGATGGGTGAAACCAGGAGACCGCAGCTTGAGACGATAAGGCTTGTTCGCGCCGTCAGAGATCGCATACACGCCGAACTCACCCTTCGGGTGCTCGACAGGCGCGTAGACCTCACCCGGGGGCACGTGCATCCCTTCAGTAAACAACTTGAAGTGATGGATCAGTTCTTCCATGTTGCTCTTCATCCGCTCACGCGACGGCGGGGCAACCTTGTGATTGGTCGAGATGACCGGTCCGGGGTTCTTCCGCAGCCACTCGATACACTGCTTCATGATCCGGTTCGACTGACGCATCTCTTCAATACGGCAGAGGTAGCGGTCATAGCAATCACCTTCCACGCCAACCGGGATGTCAAAATCCAGCTGGTCGTAGACTTCATACGGCTGCTTCTTGCGGATATCCCATTCGATACCGGAACCGCGCAACATTACGCCGGTGAAACCGAGCGCAAGCGCCTTCTCCGGAGAGACAACTCCGATACCCACCGTCCGCTGCTTCCAGATACGGTTATCGGTCAGCAGCGTCTCGTACTCATCGACATATTTCGGGAAGCGGGCTGTGAAGTCTTCAAGGAAATCCAGCAGCGAACCCTGCCGATTCTCGTTGAGTTCGGAAACAGTCTTGGCGCTCTTCCACTTGGAAACCTCATACTGGGGCATCCGATCCGGAAGATCACGATATACACCACCCGGCCGATAGTAGGCGGCATGCATCCGTGCGCCGGAGACGGCCTCATAGGCGTCCATCAGATCCTCCCGCTCACGGAAGGTGTACAGCACCATCGTCATCGCACCGATATCCAGTGCGTGTGTACCGACAGCCAGCAGATGGTTCAGAACCCGAGTGATCTCGTCGTAGAGAACGCGAATGTACTGGGCCCGAAGAGGAACTTCCAACCCGAGGAGACGCTCGATTGCCATGCAATAGGCGTGCTCGTTACACATCATGGACACGTAGTCGAGACGATCCATGTACGGAACCGACTGAACCCAGGTCCTGGTCTCGGCAAGCTTTTCAGTGCCACGGTGAAGGAGGCCGATATGCGGATCAGCGCGCTCCACAACTTCGCCATCAAGCTCAAGAACCAAGCGAAGTACCCCGTGGGCAGCGGGGTGCTGGGGACCAAAGTTGATTGTGTAGTTACGAATCTCAGCCATGACCGACATTCCCATAATTTTCGTCACGCACGATGCGCGGCGTGTTCTCACGCGGCTCAATGCTGACCGGCTGATAAACGACACGACCAAGCTCTTGGTCGTAACGCATTTCTACATAACCAGAGATCGGGAAATCCTTGCGGAAAGGATATCCAACAAAACCGTAATCGGTGAGAATTCTGCGCAGATCCGGGTGGCCAGAGAACAGGATGCCGAAAAGGTCGAAGGCCTCGCGCTCAAACCAATTCGCGCTCGGCCAGATTTCGCAAAGCGAGGCCAGCACAGGGAACGACTCATCCTCAGCAAAAACCTTCAGCCGGAGACGATAATTATTCTTGACCGACAGTAGATGAACCGACGCGGCAAAACGCCCACCCTGGCCTTCTCCGGCATAACTGGAGTAATCCACACCAGTCAGATCGATGAGCTGCTCGAAGTGGAGAGCGGGATCATCCCGAAGCTCAGCGGCAACAGCCAGATAATCAGCTGCCGAAACAACGACTGTAACCTCACCACAGGCATTCACCACCCGTTTGGCGCGCTCTCCGAGCTTTTCAGTCATCAATTGAGCCAGAAGCTCTAGCTTTTCAGTCATGATGGTCTGCACTCAACAGGCAATCGTGTATTCACGCTTGATTTTGTTCTGGAGCTGAACGATGCCGTACAGCAAGGCCTCGGCAGTCGGGGGGCATCCGGGAACATACACGTCAACCGGAACAATCCGGTCACAACCGCGGACCACCGAGTACGAATAGTGGTAATAACCGCCGCCGTTCGCGCACGACCCCATCGAGATCACCCAGCGCGGCTCAGACATCTGGTCGTAGACCTTGCGAAGCGCGGGCGCCATCTTGTTGCAGAGCGTGCCGGCGACAATCATCAAGTCGGACTGCCGCGGACTGGGACGAAAAACCACACCAAAGCGGTCCAAGTCATAACGGGAACAGCCCGCATGAATCATCTCTACCGCGCAGCACGCAAGACCGAAGGTCATGGGCCACAGCGAACCTGTGCGAGTCCAGTTGATTACCGTATCAAGCGAAGTGGTGACAAACCCTTCCTTGAAGACACCCTCGATGCTCATAGACACCCTTTAACCAACAATTTATGCAGCACGGCAGCCCGACCGATCACTCCCAGTCGAGAGCGCCCTTTTTCCACACGTAGATATAACCGAGCAGAAGAATGCCGAGAAAGACAATCATTTCAAAAAACCCAAACAAGCGAATGGATTCGTTCGCAGCAATTTCCCGAAGAATGGTCGCCCACGGGAAAAGGAAGGCAATTTCAAGATCGAAGAGAATGAAGAGAATAGCCAGAAGATAGTAACGGACATCAAACTTGATGCGCGCATCTTCAAAAGGCTCGAAGCCACACTCAAAGGGAGAGAGCTTCTCGGCATCCGGCTTGCTCGGACCCAGAATCCAGCCAGCTACAATAGGAATAAAGCCGAACGCAGCTGCAAACAGGATAAAGACAAGGACTGGAAAATAGGATTCCAACATACTTTAGCTCCCGCAACCGAATAGCAGTTTAGCGCTGCCTGCAAGCAAACGCCCGCGTACTGCGGGCGAATCACTTATTTTATGGTGCCGACGATGAGACTCGAACTCATACGGCTTTCGCCACTACCCCCTCAAGATAGCGTGTCTACCAATTTCACCACGTCGGCCAGCTTGTTTGTTGCCGCGCATTATAAAGGCAATCACCCTCTGCGCCAAGCATTACTTATTTTTATCGGGGGATATCCTTGGCCTTGGAGCCAGCTTCAACTGGGGCGACCGGGGTCTGCTCGGGCGCGGCGGCAGGCGCAGAAACAGGAGCACCTTCCATCACGCTCTTGCTGGCAGGCGCCTTGGCACCAGCGAGGTAGCTCAGACCCAGACTGGTCACAAAAAACACGGCAGCAAGCGCACCCGTCGTACGGCTCAGGAAGTTTGCCGAGCCGGACGAGCCAAACAGGCTACCCGACGCACCACTACCGAAGGCCGCACCCATGTCCGCACCCTTGCCGTGCTGCATCAGAACCAGACCAATAACCCCAAGACCAGCCAGCACATGAATCGTCAGAACGATCGAAAAAACAACACCACCCATGAATATCTCCAAGACAACTCAGCGCGCAGCAGCTGCCGCGCAAATTGACGAAAAACTGTCAGCAACGAGCGACGCACCACCTACGAGAGCGCCGTCGATATCGGGCTCCGCAAAAAGCTGCGAAGCAGTGGCAGCGGTTACACTGCCGCCATAAAGAATCTTTACACCCTCAGCGGCCACACCGCGGCGCTCAAGATGCATGCGAATTTCCTTGTGCATTCCCTGAGCCTGTTCCGGCGATGCCGTCTTGCCGGTGCCGATCGCCCAAACAGGCTCATAGGCCACGACCACACCGGCAAACCGCTCCGCTCCCAGTACATCGACAACACGATCAAGCTGGGCGCGCACCACGACCTCGGCGTCGCCAGCTTCACGCTGCGCGAGGGACTCACCCACACACAGTATCGGCGACAGGCCGGCATCAAGCGCTGCCAGCACCTTTGCTGCAGTCACAGCGTCGGTTTCGCCGAACAGGCTGCGCCGCTCGGAATGCCCGACGATGACCCACGCGCAGCCGATATCCAGAAGCATGGACGCACTCACTTCACCGGTGTAGGCCCCGTCCTTGAAAGCACAGAGATCCTGCCCGCCAACAGCCACCGCAGCCCCCCTGAGGGCAGCCACCGCCTGAGCCAGGTATGGATACGGAGGGCACACCACCACGTCGACACCCTCACGATTGCCGCACGCAGCAAGCCCGGCGAGCAGCACAGCATTGCGCTCGAGCCCACCATTCATCTTCCAGTTTCCGACAACCAGCTTTTTCCGCACCTTGAACACCAGAGCCAAATCGTCGGATTGTATCTCGCGGCATCCTCAGGGTCAAAAAAACGGGGCTGGATCAACCAGCCCCGTCGCAAGCACAACAGAGTCAAACGCTGTATCAGCCAAACCGACCGGTGATGTAGTCCTCGGTTTCTTTGCGCTTCGGCTTGATGAAGATCTCGTCCGTCAGGCCAAACTCCACGAGCTCGCCCAGATACATGTAGGCAGTATAGTCCGACACCCGCGCGGCCTGCTGCATGTTGTGAGTGACGATGGCGATCGTGTATTCGCTCTTCAGTTCGTGGACCAACTCTTCGACCTTGGCCGTGGAAATCGGATCCAGCGCCGAGGTCGGCTCGTCGAGCAACAACACTTCCGGCTTCACGGCCACGCCGCGCGCAATGCACAGGCGCTGCTGCTGACCGCCCGAGAGGGACAGCCCGCTCTGGTTCAGCTTGCCCTTCACCTCATCCCACAGCGCCGCCTTGCGCAGCGCCCACTCCACCCGGTTATCCATGTCGGCTCGGGAGAGGTTTTCATAGAGCCGTACGCCAAACGCGATGTTCTCGTAGATCGACATCGGAAACGGCGTGGGCTTCTGGAAGACCATGCCGACCTTGGCCCGCAGGGCATTCACGTCCTGGCCAGGATCGAGCACGTTCTTTCCGTTGAGCAGGATCTCACCCGTCGCGCGCTGGCCCGGGTAGAGGTCATACATCCGGTTGAGCGTGCGCAGCAGCGTGGATTTGCCACACCCGGACGGCCCGATGAAGGCGGTCACCATACCTTCGTGGATGTCCAGATCGATGTGCTTCAGACCCTGGAAGGACCCATAAAAGAAATCGAGATTCCGGATCCTGATCTTGGGAGCCATGGTCGGAGCCGAAGTGCCGGCCGACTCGCCCCGCACTTCCGCGAAGGACATGTCGCGCTTGGTCGCTACAGGAGTTTGCATGATGAGTTTTCCTAGATCTTCTTGCGGAACAGGGTGCGAACAACGATGTTCAGGCACAGTACGCCAAAGGTAATGAGGATCGCACCACCCCACGCCAGCGAGTTCCAGTTCTCGTACGGGCTCATTGCGAACTGGAAGATCACGACGGGAAGGTTGGCCATCGGCCCGTTCAGATCAAAGTTGGTGAATTGGTTATTCAGCGCAGTGAAGAGCAGCGGAGCCGTTTCACCGCTCAGACGCGCGATGGCGAGCAGGATGCCGGTGAGCACCCCGGCGCGTGCCGAACGCAGCACGACCTGCAACACCACCTTCCAGCGCGGCGCTCCGAGCGCCGAAGCTGCTTCACGCAGACTGGCCGGAACCAGGTTGAGCATGTTCTCGGTCGTCCGCACGACCACCGGAATGGCGATCAGCGCAAGCGCCAGGGAACCCGCCCAGCCCGAAAAGTGCTGAACCTGCGCCACATAAACGGTGTAGATGAAAACACCAATCACGATCGACGGTGCAGACAGCAGGATGTCGTTGATGAAGCGCGTCGTCGGCGCCAGCCAGCCCTTCCGTCCATACTCGGACAGATACACACCGGCCAGAATCCCCACCGGCGTCGCGATGAAGGTCGCGACACCAACCATCATCGTACTACCGACGATCGCGTTGAAGAGACCGCCTTCCGAGCCCGGCGCGGGCGTGGGCTGGGTGAAGAGCGAGACGCTCAGGGCGCCAAGCCCCTTGTACAGCAGCACCGCCAGAATCCAGGCGAGAAAGCTCATCCCCAGCAGCATCGCACCGGTGGACAGCAGCAGCGCGATCTGGTTGGTTCGGGTCCGCTTGCGATAGAGCGCAGTCGAATTGCTCATCAGGTCTTCTCCCCTTCACTGCGGCCCAGACGCATCAGCAGCACTTTGGAGAGCGCCAGCACGATGAAGGTCACGAAAAACAGGATCAGGCCAAGGGCGATCAGCGACGACACATGGAGGTCGCTCGCCGCTTCGGCAAATTCGTTGGCCAGGGTGGAAGCGATACTGTTGCCTGCCTCGTAAAGCGACGGACTGATCCGGTGAGCATTGCCGATCACGAAGGTGACCGCCATGGTTTCGCCCAGCGCACGGCCGAGGCCGAGCATCACGCCACCGATCACGCCCACGCGGGTGTAGGGCAGCACCACGTTCCAGACAACCTCCCAGGTGGTCGCGCCAAGACCGTAGGCGGATTCCTTGAGGATGCCGGGCACAACTTCAAAAACGTCGCGCATCACCGACGCAATGAACGGAATCACCATCACCGACAGGATCAGGCCGGCGGACAGAATGCCGATGCCGTTCTGCGGGCCTTGGAAGAGACCGCCGACAACAGGGAGATTACCCAGGGTGGCAGTCAACAAAGGCTGAATGTAATCGGCAAAGAGCGGTGCAAAGACAAACAGACCCCACATCCCGTAGATGATGCTGGGCACCGCGGCAAGCAGCTCAACCGCCACGCCAAGCGGACCACGCAGGGCCGGCGGGCAGAGCTCGGTGAGAAAGACCGCGATCCCGAAACTCACCGGGATCGCCACGATCAGGGCGATGACCGAAGTGCTGAGGGTGCCATAGACGGAGATCAGGCCGCCGAACTTGTCGGTCACCGGATTCCAGTCGCTGCTGAATGCAAAGCCCGCACCGAATTCCTGCAACGCCGGCCAGGCACCGTAGATCAGCGAACCGATGATGGCGATGAGGATCGCCAGCACGGAGAAAGCAAAGAAACGGGTTACCTGGTGAAAAAGCGCGTCCTGGAACCGCTGGGCCCGCATGCGGTCTCGGGGAGGAGGCGGAAGCTTCTCGCCGACGCCGGCGTGCGGCAGCCCGAGGGCGCCTCCGCCGGGCGTGGCGGCATTTCCAAGTACTGAGCTATTGGATGACATTACGGCTCACCGTTTGTTAGACCGAAAAAGCGCAAACACGGATGGACGGGCATTGCACCTGCCCCGCCCACCCGTTTCAGAGGCTGGACCGACTTACTTCAGGACCGGATTGCCTGCACCATCCTTGAGGGAGGTGCGCCAGGCACCGTCGATCTGCTTGACGAGGGTCTGCGGCAGGGCCACGTAGTCGAGTTCCTCGGCGGTCTTCTGACCATTCTTGAAGGCCCAGTCAAAGAACTTCAACACTTCAAGACCCTTGGCCGGATCGGCCTGAACCTTGTGCATCAGCACGAAGCTCGCGCCAGTGATCGGCCAGCTGGTCTTGCCCGGCTGATCGGTCAGGATCTCGCCGAAGCCCGGCACCTTGTTCCACTCGGCGTAAGCAGCGGCGGCCTGGAAGGTCAGGTCATCCGGCTGGACGAATTCGCCGGCCTTGTTCTTCAGAGCCAGGTGGATCATCTTGTTCTTCTTGGCGTAAGCGTATTCTACGTAGCCGATGCCACCCTTGATGCGCTGGACGTAGGAGGCAACACCTTCGTTACCCTTGCCGCCCACACCTTCCGGCCACTGCACCGCGGTACCGGCGCCAACCTTGTCCTTCCATTCGACGTTCACCTTGGAAAGATAGTTGGTAAACAGGAAGGTGGTGCCAGAACCATCGGCGCGACGCACGACGGTGATGTTCTCGTCCGGCAGCTTCACACCGCCGTTCAGTGCGGCGATCGCGGGGTCGTTCCACTTCTTGATCTTGCCGAGATAGATGTCAGCCAGCAGTGCGCCGGTCATCTTCATCTGACCCGGCGCAACACCTTCCAGATTCACCACCGGCACAACACCGCCAATGACCGCCGGGAACTGGACGAGGCCGTCCTTCTCCAGATCTTCAGCCTTCAGCGGCATGTCGGACGCGCCGAAATCGACGGTCTTCGCCTTGATCTGCTTGATGCCACCACCGGAGCCGATGGACTGGTAGTTCAGGCCGACATTGGTCTTCGCCTTGTAGATCTCGGCCCACTTGGAGTAGATCGGGTACGGGAACGTCGCCCCTGCACCGGTGATGTCAGCAGCCTGCACAGCGGCGGCACTGCCAAGGGCAACAACGAATGAACAGGCGCGAAAGAAACCTTGCATGAAATTCTCCATCGTAGCGGGCACCGCGGGGATATCCAGCAGTAAAGCCCAAAAAACAAACCCGGCACTCAACTGTCTCTGACAGCTCAGCACCGGGTTACATTCTACGAACTGAAAATTTCAGATTTGTTACATATCGCACTGCAACAAATCAGACTGCGGCAGCCCTCACGACTTCGGCGAGGCCATGGACGATACGATCGACCTGTTCCGCATCCTCACCCTCGACCATCACTCGCAACAGGGGCTCGGTACCCGACGGGCGCAGCAGAACGCGTCCACGATCGGCCAGATCAGCCGTCGCCGCCTTTACCGCCGCGCTGATGGCTTCGTTGGTCGACCACGCGAAACTGGCGCGAATCGGCACGTTGACCAGCTTTTGCGGGTAGAACACAAGATCCGCACACATCTCGTCGAGGGTCGTGTTGTTCTTGCACAGGGCGGCCAGCACCTGAAGGCCCGCGATGATCCCGTCGCCGGTCGAGTGCCGGTCGAGGCAGATGATGTGGCCGGAGTTCTCGCCACCCAGCTTCCAGCCGTTCTCGTGCATCAGCTCGAGAACATAGCGGTCGCCCACCTTGGCCCGCGCAAACGGCAGCCCAAGCCGGCCCACGGCATGCTCGAAGCCCAGGTTGCTCATCAGCGTGCCGACCACGCCGTTCGCCAGCCCTTCGGCCTGGCCAGCCTTGGCGATGACATACAGCAGCTTGTCGCCGTCGTAGATGTTGCCCTTGGCGTCCACCATCACGATCCGGTCCCCGTCACCATCCAGCGCAATACCCAGATCGGCGCCGCTGCGCAGCACGGCGTCGCGGATGGACTGGGGAGAGGTCGCCCCGACCTTGTCGTTGATGTTCATCCCGTTCGGCTCGGCACCGACGAGCACAAGCTCCGCACCCAGTTCATGGAAGACTTTGGGTGCAACCATGTAGGCTGCGCCGTGGGCGCAATCCAGCGCGATCTTCATGCCGCGCAGGTCAAGCTCGTTCGGGAAGGTGTTCTTGCAGAACTCGACGTAACGGCCGCGGGCGTCGTCGATGCGCTGGGCCTTGCCCAGGCGGGAGGAAGGCTCGCAGCCCATCGGCTCATCGAGGCGCGCCTCGATCTCGAGCTCGACCGAATCCGGCAGCTTGGTGCCAGCCGCCGAGAAGAACTTGATGCCATTATCCTGAAACGGATTATGGGAGGCCGAAATCACCACACCAACCTGCAGGCGCAGCGCACGGGTCAGGTAGGCGATCGCCGGGGTCGGCAGTGGCCCTGCCAGATAGACATCCACCCCGGCAGCCGAAAAACCAGCCTCGAGGGCGGACTCAAGCATGTAACCCGAGATCCGCGTGTCCTTGCCGATGATCACCGCAGGGTGCTCACCCGGCCGCAGATGCTCACGGGCCACGAGCGTCTTGCCCGCGGCATAGCCGAGTCGCAGCGCAAAATCCGGCGTAATCGGCGATTCGCCGACGAGACCACGCACACCATCCGTTCCGAAATACCGTCTAGACATTTTCCCTCTCACAATCACGTCTTTCATCAACTTGGCATTCTGCCGCAAGCGCGCCGCTCAGTCTGACTGAAGTGCGCTCCACAAGCGCAAAACATCACGGGTCGCGCCCACGTCATGGGTGCGCACGATCCGCGCGCCGTTCTGGACGGCGACCAGTGCCGCCGCCGCCCCCGCAACAACCCGTTCCCCCACATCCCGCCCGGTGATCGCCCCCAGCATGCTCTTTCGGGACATGCCGACGAGGAGCGGATAGCCACCCGCACCAAACCGCTCAAGCTGGCGCAGAAGCATCAGGTTGTGCTCCACCGTCTTGCCGAAGCCAAAACCGGGATCAAGCAGGATACGATCGCGCGAGACACCGCACCCCAGCAGCACCTGTACGCGCTCGTCAAGAAAGGCCTCGACCTCCTCGACGACATGGGTGTACTGCGGCGAGCGCTGCATGGTACCCGGCTCGCCTTGCATATGCATTACGCAGAGAGCAACGGGCGCCCCACGAACGGCATCCACGGCGCCAGACACGCGAAATCCGGCGATATCGTTGATCAGATCGGCGCCTGCCCGAATGGACTCCCGCATCACGGCCGGCTTCACCGTATCCACCGACAAGGGCACGCCAAGTCCGGACAGGGCCTCAACCAGCGGCACGACCCGATCCAGCTCCTGCTGCTCCGGCACGGGCGTCGCTCCGGGCCGCGAAGACTCACCGCCGATATCCAGGATCTCGGCGCCCTCCTCCACCGCACGTTCTGCCGCACGGATGGCGGCGTCCAGCGCCGGGTTGCCGTCACCCGAGAACGAATCGGTGGTGACATTGACGATGGCCATGATCTTCGGCTGGGTGAGATCAAGCTGGAAACGTCCGCACTGTAAGACGGGAGAATTCATGATGTACTCGGTCAGAAATGAAACAGGGCCGGCTCAAGAGCCGGCCCTGAAAAACACAGGACGGATGTATCAGGCCGCAGGTGCCGGCGCAGTCGGTGCCGCACCGGGCGAATCGTCGCTCGGACGACGGGGCGGTTGCGAGGTCGGCTTCGGGGCGCGGGGCGCCTTGCCAGCCATGATGTCGTTGATCTGATCGGCGTCGATGGTCTCGAGTTCGAGCAGCGCCGCGGTCATGGCTTCCACCTTGTCGCGGTTCTCTTCGATCAGGCGACGGGCCAGGGCGTACTGCTGATCAAGGATGCGACGGATCTCGGCATCCACCTTCTGCAGGGTCGCCTCGGACATGTTCTTGTGGGTCGTGACCGAGCGACCGAGGAAAACTTCGCCCTCTTCCTCACCATAAACCATGGGCCCGAGGTTGTCGGACATGCCCCACTGGGTCACCATCCGACGCGCCAGATCGGTTGCCCGCTGGAAATCGTTGGAAGCACCGGTGGTCATCTGGTTCATGAAGATCTCTTCCGCAATCCGGCCGCCGAACAGCACGGCAATCGTCTGCAGGAGGCGCTCACGGTCCTGGCTGTAGCGATCCTGCTCAGGAAGCTGCATCGTCACGCCAAGGGCACGGCCGCGGGGGATGATCGTGACCTTGTGAACCGGATCGGTCTTGGTCAGACACTTGGCAACTACAGCGTGCCCCGATTCGTGGAACGCCGTGTTGCGACGTTCTTCTTCGGGCATCACCATCGAGCGGCGCTCGGCGCCCATCATGATCTTGTCCTTGGCGCGCTCGAAGTCGTCCATATCCACCAGACGCTTGTTGCCACGAGCGGCAAAAAGGGCAGCTTCGTTGACCAGGTTGGCCAGATCCGCACCGGCGAACCCGGGGCAGCCACGGGCCAGCACCAGCGCATCCACGTCCGGCGCGATGGGCACCTTGCGCATGTGCACACGCAGAATCTGCTCGCGCCCACGGATGTCAGGCAGCGGAACAACCACCTGACGGTCAAAACGGCCCGGACGCAGCAGCGCCGGATCCAGCACGTCAGGACGGTTGGTCGCAGCGATCACGATGACACCAGACACGCCCTCAAAGCCATCCATCTCCACAAGCAGCTGGTTCAGGGTCTGCTCGCGCTCGTCGTTGCCACCGCCGAGGCCGGCGCCCCGCTGACGACCCACTGCATCGATTTCGTCGATGAAGATGATGCACGGCGCCTGCTTCTTGGCCTGCTCGAACATGTCGCGCACGCGGGCCGCACCCACGCCGACGAACATCTCGACGAAATCGGAACCGGAGATCGAGAAGAACGGCACCTTCGCCTCGCCAGCGATCGCCTTGGCGAGCAGCGTCTTGCCGGTACCGGGCGAGCCGACCATCAGCACGCCCTTGGGAATGTGGCCGCCGAGCTTCTGAAACTTGGAAGGATCACGCAGGAACTCGACCAGTTCACCGACCTCTTCCTTCGCTTCATCGCAACCCGCCACGTCCGCAAAGGTGACCGTGTTGGCAGTCTCGTCGAGCATCTTGGCCTTCGACTTGCCGAAGGAGAACGCACCGCCGCGCCCGCCCCCCTGCATCTGACGCATGAAGAAAACCCACACGCCGATGAGCAGGATCATGGGGAACCACGACACGAAGATGTTCATCAGGAAGGACTGCTCTTCCTCGGGCTTGGCAGCCGTCACCTTGACGCCGTAGCGCATCAGGTCACCCACCATCCAGATATCCTGCACGCCCGGCGTGTACACCGTGATCTGGCGGCCGTCCTGGGTCTGCGCCCGCACGGTACGGCCATCGACGATCGCCTTGGAAATCTTGCCCTGCTTGGCGTCCTCCATGAACTGGGAGTATTCGACCGAATTCTGGGCGGCCTGGCGATTGTTGAACTGGTTAAAAACCGTCATCAGCACAACGCCGATCACCAGCCAGATCGCAAGATTCTTGAATAAATTGTTCAACGCAATTCCTTGAAGGCCCGACAGGGGCCATAGCTTAGTGGACTGATTCTATGTCCGAACGTTCGGCGGATCAAATCATCGTCGCCATAGTCAAGTTCAATCCTTGGCGACGACACTCAATTGCGTTTTCCGGAGCCCAGCAGATAAACCTCTGAACTGCGCCCCCGGGATGCCTGCGGCTTCCGGACGGCGACCGATCTGAAGACCCCTTCCATCTGCTTGCGGAACTCGTCAAAGCCCTGCCCTTGGAAGACCTTCACCAGAAAGCGCCCGCCTGGCGCCAGATGCTGACTGGCAAAATCCAGCGCCAGTTCGGCAAGGTAGATCGACCGGGCCTGATCGCTCGTCGGAATCCCCGATATGTTGGGGGCGATATCCGACATCACAAGGTCTACCGTGCGCCCTTCGAGCAATTCCTCGAAGCGCTGCACGAATTCCTCTTCGTGAAAATCCCCCTGCATGAACTGCACGCGGTGGATCGGCTCCATCGGAAGCAGATCGAGCGCAAACACGCGACCGTTGTCCCCCACCCGGTTGATCGCCACCTGGCTCCACGAGCCGGGCGCAGCCCCCAGATCGACGACGACCATCCCCGGACGGATCAGCTTGTCCTTGTCGTCGATCTCCATGAGCTTGTAAGCCGCACGGGCACGGTAGCCCTCGGTCTTCGCCCGCTGGACGAAGGGATCGTTAACGTGCTCCGTCATCCATGATTTACTGGTCTTGGTGCGCTTCATCGCGGTACAATTACGCCCTTTTTTCAATGAGTTGGACTTCGTCCAACTTTGCCAAAACCATGACCGAACTTACCCCCGCGGAACGGCGAGCCCTTCGCGCGCAAGCCCACCATCTCAACCCCGTCGTCAGCGTGGCCAGCAACGGCCTCACGCCGGCCGTGCTCAAGGAAATCGACCACGCCCTGCAGGCCCACGAACTCATCAAGATCCGGGTTTATGGTGAAGATCGCACCGAACGCGACCTGATCATGGCTACGGTATGTGCCGAACTCGGCGCCGCGTCCGTTCAGCATATCGGCAAGACGCTGGTCGTCTGGCGCGAGAAGCAGGAAGTGGAATCCACCCCTGGCACGCCTTCCGACAAACCCAAGAAGCCGGTCTCGAAAGCCAAGTCTGCGAAGGCCCTGTCGGCCCGCCGTGGCGTAGCCTCGCTGAATGCCAACAAATCCAAGAAGCCCCACTGGTTCGCTGCACCGGGCAAGTCGTCCCGCGGCCCGTCGGACCGCTGAACGATTACCGCGGTCAGCGCAGACCGCGGCCCTGCAAGGCGACGAGCATCAGCCCGAGCAGGCTCTGGATCAGATAAACAATGCTGGAAACGCCATGCCAGGCCGCAAAGCGGTCACGCAGGGCGCTTTCCATCACTTCTCGCGGAAATGAATCCGCTTTCAACTGGGTCAGGATCGGCTGAATGCCGAAGTAGCCGGCAACGGTCAGCGCCAGCATCAGAAAGACCAGCCAGAACACACTGCTCTTGAAGGCGCCGCTATCCTTGCGCAGTGCGACAAACACCAACAGGTAAGCGGCGGCAGCCATGCCCAGCCAGGCCACATAGGTGAACAACTGGCCGGCAACCTTGCCGGCCAGCGCCCGATCGTCCAGCACATGAAACAACGTGGGCGCCGCCAGGTAGCCGATCGCCCACAGCGCGCCCACCCAGAGGGTGATCACGATGCTGTAGAGGTGCTCGGCAAAGCGGTGCATGTTCCGTGACTCAGACGTAACGCACGTCGATCAGTTCGAGCTCACGCACGCCCTTCGGCGCCTGGACCTCGGCCACATCGCCGGCAAACTTGCCGATCAGCGCCCGCGCAATCGGGGAGCTGATGGCGATCTTGCCTTCCTTGATGTCCGCTTCGTCGTCGCCGACGATCTGGTAGGTCACCGTGTCACCGGTGTCCAGATCCTCGAGCTCGACGGTTGCGCCAAACACGCAGCGGCCATCGGCATCGAGCAGCTTGGGATCGATGATCTGCGCGTTGGAGAGCTTGCCCTCCACCTCGCGGATGCGCCCCTCGATGAAGCCCTGGCGCTCCTTGGCTGCGTCGTACTCGGCGTTCTCGGAGAGATCGCCGTGGGAACGGGCTTCAGCGATGGCCGCGATCACGCTCGGACGATCAACGGTCTTCAACCGATGCAGTTCCTGCCGGAGCTTCTCGGCTCCGGCAACGGTCAAGGGAACCTTGTTCATGCCTTCGCGAGCTCCGCATGGAGACCTTGCAGCGAGTAGGTCTCGAGGCCGGACAGGTGGCGCATGCCCGCACAGGCGGCGCGAGCGCCTTCGATCGTCGTGTAGACCGTGACCTTGGCAGCCAGTGCGCTGGTGCGGATCGAACGGGAATCGGATACAGCCTGACGCTTCTCTTCAACGGTGTTGATGACCAGGCTGATCTCGTTGTTCTTGATCATATCCACAACGTGCGGACGACCTTCGTTCACCTTGTTCACCGCAGACACCGCGAGACCCGCACCGGCAATCGCCGACGCGGTGCCACGGGTGGCGACGACGGTGAAGCCAAGATCAAGCAGCTCACGGGCCACTTCGATGGCCTTCGGGCGGTCGGCGTGCTTGACGCTGATGAAGGCCTTGCCGGAAGTCGGCAGGCGCACACCGGCACCCAGCTGGCTCTTGACGAAGGCTTCGGCGAAGGTGCGGCCCACGCCCATCACTTCGCCGGTGGACTTCATCTCGGGGCCGAGGATGGTATCGACGCCGGGGAACTTGACGAAGGGGAACACCGCTTCCTTGACCGAGTAGTACGGCGGCACGACTTCACCGACGACGCCCTGGTCGTCAAGACTGCGACCGGCCATGCAGCGGGCGGCGATCTTGGCCAGCGGCAGGCTGCAGGCCTTGGAGACGAAGGGCACGGTGCGCGAGGCACGCGGATTCACTTCGAGCACATAGACGATGGCGTCGTCGCCCTTGCCCTGGATCGCGAACTGGACGTTCATCAGGCCGCACACGTTGAGGGCGCGGGCCATGGCTTCGGTCTGGCGACGCAGCTCGTCCTGCAGCTTGGCCGACAGGCTGTACGGGGGCAGCGAGCAGGCGGAGTCACCGGAGTGCACGCCAGCCTGTTCGATGTGTTCCATGATGCCGCCGATCATCACGCGCTTGCCGTCGGAGAGGGCATCCACATCCACTTCGATGGCGTCGTTCAGGAAGCGGTCGAGGAGCACCGGCGAATCGTTGGAGACCTTGACGGCCTCGCGCATGTAGCGCTCGAGATCCTTCTGCTCGTGGACGATTTCCATCGCGCGGCCGCCGAGCACGTAGCTCGGACGCACGACCAGCGGGTAGCCGATCTCTGCCGCCAGGCGCACGGCGTCTTCCGGCGTACGGGCGGTGCGGTTGGGCGGCTGCTTGAGGCCCAGCTCGTGCAACAGCTTCTGGAAGCGCTCGCGGTCTTCGGCGGCGTCGATCATGTCCGGGGTGGTGCCGATGATGGGCACGCCGTTGGCTTCGAGATCACGGGCGCGCTTCAGCGGAGTCTGGCCACCAAACTGAACGATGACGCCGACGGGCTTCTCGACAGCAACGATCTCGAGGATGTCTTCCAGCGTCAGCGGTTCGAAGTACAGACGATCGGAGGTGTCGTAGTCGGTGGAGACGGTTTCCGGGTTGCAGTTGACCATGATGGTCTCGTACCCGTCTTCACGCATGGCCATTGCGGCATGCACGCAACAGTAGTCGAACTCGATGCCCTGACCAATCCGGTTCGGGCCGCCGCCCAGCACCATGATCTTCTTCTTGTCGGTCGGGTTGGCCTCGCACTCGTCCTCGTAGGAGGAATACAGGTAAGCGGTGGCCGTGGCGAACTCGGCGGCACAGGTATCGACACGCTTGAACACCGGACGCACACCCAGGGTGTGGCGATGCAGGCGCACGGAGGTTTCGTCGGTGCCGAGGAGCTTGGCGATACGGCGATCGGCAAAACCCTTGCGCTTCAGCTCGCGCAGCTCAGGCGCGGCGATCCCCTTGAGGGAGCGGCCGGAGAGGGACTTCTCGGTGAGGACAATGTCTTCGATCTGGATCAGGAACCAGGGGTCGATGCGGGTCAGCGCATGGACGTCCTCGAGGCTCAGGCCTTCGCGGAAAGCCTGGCCGACGTACCAGATGCGCTGGGCGCCCGGATCACCGAGCTCGCGCTCCAGGTCGTCACGATCGGCTTCGACTTCATCCAGGCCGTAGGCGCCGGTTTCCAGACCGCGCAGGGCCTTCTGGAAGGATTCCTGGAAGGTGCGGCCCATGGCCATCACCTCGCCCACCGACTTCATCTGGGTGGTCAGGCGGTCGTTGGCCTGAGGGAACTTCTCGAAGGCGAAACGGGGGATCTTGGTGACGACGTAGTCGATGGACGGCTCGAAGGACGCCGGGGTCGCGCCGCCGGTGATGTCGTTCTTGAGTTCATCCAGGGTGAAGCCCACCGCCAGCTTGGCCGCGACCTTGGCGATCGGGAAGCCGGTGGCCTTGGAGGCCAGCGCGGAGGAACGGGACACCCGCGGGTTCATCTCGATGACGATCATCCGACCGTCCTTCGGGTTGATCGCGAACTGGACGTTGGAACCGCCGGTATCGACGCCGATCTCGCGCAGCACCGCGATGGAGGCGTTACGGAGGATCTGGTATTCCTTGTCGGTGAGCGTCTGGGCCGGGGCGACGGTGATGGAGTCGCCGGTGTGCACGCCCATCGGGTCGAGGTTCTCGATGGAACACACGATGATGCAGTTGTCCGCCTTGTCGCGGACGACTTCCATCTCGTATTCCTTCCAGCCGATCAGCGACTCTTCGATGAGGAGTTCGTTGGTCGGGCTGGCCTCGAGGCCGCGCTTGCAGATCTCGACGAATTCTTCGGTGTTGTAGGCGATGCCGCCGCCGGTGCCGCCGAGGGTGAAGGACGGGCGGATGATCACCGGGAAGCCGATCTCGGTCTGGACCTGATGGGCTTCTTCCATGGTGTGGGCGATGCCGGAACGGGCAGAACCCAGACCGATCTTGGTCATCGCGTCCTTGAACTTCAGGCGATCCTCGGCCTTGTCGATGGCCTCTTCCTTGGCACCGATGAGCTCCACGCCGTACTTGGCGAGCACACCGTGCTTGGCGAGATCGAGGGCACAGTTGAGCGCAGTCTGGCCACCCATGGTGGGCAGCACGGCGTCGGGGCGTTCCTTCTCGATGATGCGCTCGACAACCTGCCAGGTGATCGGCTCGATGTAGGTGACGTCGGCGGTGCCCGGGTCGGTCATGATCGTGGCCGGGTTGGAATTCACCAGCACGACCTTGTAACCCTCTTCGCGCAAGGCCTTGCAGGCCTGGGCGCCGGAGTAGTCGAATTCACAGGCCTGGCCGATGATGATCGGGCCGGCGCCAATGATGAGGATGGTCTTGATGTCTGTACGTTTGGGCATGGTTCTTCAGCGACTGGATAGCGGATGGCCTGGAAGTGGCGCGCTCAGGCGCGCCGGCATGGCGATCGGCCTCAGCCCTTCGCCTCCATCAACTTGATGAATCGGTCGAACAGGTAGGCCACGTCGTGGGGGCCGGGGCTCGCTTCGGGGTGACCCTGGAACGAGAAGGCCGGCACGTCGGTGCGGGCAAGACCTTGCAGGCTGCCATCGAACAGGGACACGTGGGTGACCCGGACGTTGGCCGGCAGGGTGGCCGCATCGGCCGCAAAGCCGTGGTTCTGGCTGGTGATCAGCACCTGGCCGGAATCGAGATCCTTGACCGGATGGTTGGCACCGTGGTGGCCGAACTTCATCTTCAGGGTCTTGGCACCGGAGGCCAGCGCGAGCAGCTGGTGACCCAGGCAGATGCCGAAGGTCGGGATACCCTTCGCCAGCACTTCCTGGATGGCCTTGATCGCGTAGTCACAGGGCTCCGGATCGCCAGGGCCGTTGGACAGGAACACGCCATCCGGATTCAGGGCGAGCACTTCGGAAGCCGGCGTCTGGGCCGGCACGACGGTCAGGCGGCAGCCGCGCTCGGCAAGCATGCGCAGAATGTTGCGCTTGACGCCGTAGTCGTAGGCCACAACATGGAAGCGGGGATTCTCGGCGGCCACATAGCCCTGCTCGAGACGCCATTCGCCTTCGGTCCAGGGGTAAGTTTCGGTGGCCGACACGACCTTGGCCAGATCCATGCCCGCCAGCCCCGGAAAACCGCGAGCCTGGGTCACGGCGGCTTCAGCGTTGAGTTCGGCGGCGGTGGCGGCAGTGACGATGCAGCCGCCCTGAGCGCCCTTCTCCCGAAGGATGCGGGTCAGCTTGCGGGTGTCGATGCCGGCGATGGCGACGATGTTCTCGGCTTTGAGGTAAGCATCCAGCGACTGCTCGCTGCGCCAGTTGGACGCCACCAGCGGCAGATCACGAATGACGAGGCCTGCGGCAAAAACCTTGCCGGCCTCACAGTCTTCGCGGTTGATGCCGGTGTTGCCAATGTGCGGGTAAGTGAGGGTGACGATCTGACGGCAGTAGCTCGGGTCGGTGAGAATTTCCTGGTAACCCGACATGGAGGTGTTGAACACAACCTCACCAACCGTCGAACCGACCGCTCCGATGCCTTTACCGTAAAACACCGTCCCGTCGGCAAGAGCAAGAATGGCGGGCGGGAAAGCTGACACGGCGGACTCCTCGAATTCTGGTGATTGGGCAACTGGCATGTGCAGCAGGCTACACATGAAAAACGGGATCAGCCGCTGTGGCTATCCCGCTGAGAAACTTTCTAATTATAGCCCGTGACGGGCCACTCCGGCAAACTCGTCTGTAGGTAAACTGACAAGACGCTGACACGCCTAGCCTGACCGGCGCGCTCTGCGCAATACGCCCGCGAGATTGCCGAGCTCCGTCATCAGGACAGGCAGCTCACGCTTGACCGTCGGCGCATCCGCATCCTTGGCGGCCACTTCGATGCGCTGGGCCACCGCGATGACAGCGGCCGCATTGAAAACGCCGGCGGAACCCTTGATGGAATGGGCGATGCTGCGGATAGTCGGGAAATCCCCGTCAAGGTGGGCCTGCTCCAGGGTGCGCCGATTGCGCTCCAGGTCACTGAAGAACAGGCTGATGAGTTGCTGCAGCGCGGCGTCGTCGCCATCGAGCAGGTCGCGGGTCGCGCCCAGGTCGGCGATGGCGTTTTCGCCAACCATCTCCACGTAGCCGCCCCCCGCCTCCTCGGGCTCGTCGTCAGCGACGTTCATGTCGCCCATCACCCGATCGATCACCGCATGCAGCTCGACCGGCTTGATCGGCTTGGCGATGTAATCATCCATCCCCGCCATCAGGCAGCGATCACGGTCGCCCTGCATCGCATGGGCGGTCATCGCAACGATGGGGGTCGAGCGCCACTGCCCGCCCGCGGCCCAGCTCCGGCGTGCCTCGCGGGTACGGATGGCCTGCGTGGCCTCCAGCCCCCCCATCACCGGCATCTGCACATCCATCAGGATGATGTCGAAGCGCTCCTTGTCAAACAGATCCAGCGCCTCCTGCCCGTTTCCGGCCACGGTGATCTTGTGACCGACCTTCTCGAGCATCTTCACGGCCACCGTCTGATTGACCGGATTGTCTTCGACCAGCAGGATCTTGAGATTCTGGCGCGCCCTCGATACGGGCGGCGCGTAGGCCTGGGTCTGCGCCGCGTCAAAGGCGAACATCTTCTCTTCGTCCACGGCCTCGCCCTGCAGGGTCAGCGAGAGCGCATCGAACAGATCGGTCTGGGCAAACGGCTTGATGAGGCGTGCGCCAACCTTCAGGTTCTCGCACTTGACGGTATCGCTACGCTGGGTGTTGGCGTCCAGCATCATCACCAAGCGGTCGAGACGTGGCCAGCCTTTGCTCAGGGATTCGGCCAGCGCGTAACCGCCGGGAGCCGGCATGGTGGCGTCCATCAACAGCCAGTCGAAAGGCTCGTTCGCCTTGTGGGCAGCCGCCAGCGATTCCTCGACCGCCTCTCCGGAGCCCGCCTCGAGCACATCGAGACCCACCGATTTCAACTGCCTGCCAACACAGCGACGGAGCGCCGCATTGCGCCCGGCGACCAGCACCCGGCGCGCTCCGAAGTTGGGCTGTACCACCTGACCAGCCTGGCCGATACCCACCCTGATGGTGAATCGGAAGGTGCTGCCGACACCGGGCGCGCTGTCGAGGGTGATCGCGCCACCCATCAGCTCGACGATCCGCCGGCTGATCGCCAGCCCCAGCCCGGTGCCGCCGTACTTGCGCGTGGTGGATTCGTCGGCCTGGGAGAAGGCGCCGAAGACCAGCGCCTGCTTGTCGTCCGGAATGCCGATCCCCGAATCCCGCACGGCGAACTCTAGGCTCAGCACGCCCGAGTCCTCACCCAGGCTGCACACCGAAACCTCAACCTCACCCTGTTCGGTGAACTTGATCGCATTGCCCACCAGATTGGTGAGCACCTGACGCAGCCGGGTCGGATCGCCGACGAGCACCGTCGGCACCTCCGGCGCCACGTCGTAGAAGCACTCCAGGCCCTTCTGGTATGCCCTCAGCGCCAGCGACTTCATCATGTCGCCGAGCAGGCCCGGCAACGAGAAGCCGACCCGCTCAAGGGTCAGGTGCCCGGCCTCGATCTTCGAGAAGTCGAGCACGTCGTTGATGATCCGCAGCAGCGAATCGGCGGAGCTCTTGACGGTCTGGAGGTATTCCCGCTGCTCGATGTCGAGCTGGGTGTCGAGGAGGAGTTCCGTCATCCCGATGATGCCGTTCATCGGGGTACGGATCTCGTGGCTCATGTTGGCAAGGAAGTCGCTCTTCGCCCGGTTGGCGGCTTCGGCCTGCTCCTTGGCGTGAAGGAACTCGAGCTCGGAACGCTTTGCCTGGGTGACATCCCGATAGGTGCCGACCATCCGGGCCCAGCGCCCTTCCGAACTCCGGTTGGAGGCACGCCCATGCACGAAAACCCAGCGCCAGGTGCCTGAGCAGTGGCGGATGCGGAACTGCACCTCAAAGTGATCCAGCTCGCCGCGCAGATGAACGATGGCGTGATACCGGATGGCCTCCAGGTCATCGGGATGCACGAGCGAGATCCACTCGGGCTTTGCTGCCGCATCGCGATCGGTGTAGCCGAGGATTTCGCGCCAGTTGTCGTCGAGGACGATGACGCCAGAGGCCAGATCCCAGTCCCACAGCCCACCTTCGGTGTTCTGCATGGCGAGGTCGAGGCGCTCGCTGAATGCCCGGACGTTGCACTCTGCTTCGTCCCGGGCCGCAATGACCCCGCGCAGGATGTCGAGCATCTGCTCCGGCGAAGCAGTCGCCGGATCGCAGGTGGCAGACAGGCTGCCACTGGCAATACGCTGCGCAACAAAGTCTCGCAGTGCGCGTCCAAGCGTGTCGTCGGACGCGGCGGAGTCGGCTTCTGGGCTGGTCACTTCGGCAAGGAGGTCGGGGGGCGTCTGTCTGGCACGAAGGCGCACCGGAAAACCGGCGCGCCACCTTGAATCTGACGACTATAACGGCATGCCGCCCCCGTCCTTGAGCCCCGGAAACCAGGGCCCGATCACTTCAGGCCGAGCACATCCTGCATATCGAAGAGCCCCGCCTTGCGGCCAGCGATGAAGCGCGCCGCACGCAGGCTGCCGGAGGCGTATGGCATGCGGCTGCTGCTCTTGTGGGTGATCTCGATGCGCTCACCGATGCCGGCAAACAGCACGGTGTGATCGCCGACGATGTCGCCGCCGCGGATGGTCGAGAAACCGATGGTCTGGGCGTCGCGCTCGCCGGTCACGCCTTCGCGGCCGTAGATGGCGCAGGTTTCCAGATCGCGGCCGAGTTCCTTCGCAACCACCTCGCCCATGCGCAGGGCGGTGCCGGAGGGCGCGTCGATCTTCAGGCGATGATGAGCCTCGATGACCTCCACGTCGTAGCCTTCGTTGAGGATGCGCGCGGCCACTTCGAGCAGCTTGAACACCGCATTGACGCCGATCGCCATGTTCGGCGCAAAGACCACCGGGATCGACTCGGCCGCAGCAGCAATGGCGGCCTTGCCCTCAGCCGAGAAACCGGTCGTGCCGATCACCATGCCGCACGAAGCCGCCTTGGCGAGCTCAAGATGGTGGAGCGTGCCCTCGGGGCGGGTGAAGTCGATCAGGCAATCGGCCTTGGCGAGACCGGCGGCCACGTCAGCGGTGATTGCCACGCCGCAGGGCTGACTGACCAGTTCGCCGGCATCCTTGCAGATGAAAGGGCTGCCCGGCTGGTCGAACGCCGCCACGAGTTCGGCATCGGCAGCCTTGAGGGTCGTCTCGATCAGCATCCGGCCCATGCGGCCCGACGCACCGGCAATCGCGATACGAACTTTCTTCATGTGTTTCCCGAAAATGAACGATAGGAAATGGGTGTCGAGGGGCGCGGCAGCCCGCCCGCGGATTACTGGGGCTTTGCAGCCGCATCCTCGGGACGGACATCGCCTTCCAGGCGGGCCAGGCTGTCACCGGCGAAGATCACCGTGAGCCGGCGCTCTAGAAGCGTGTCGCCCTTGCCGGGCCGGAAACGATAGACGTAGTCCCAGCGGTCGGCGTGGAAGACGTCGGCGACCAGCGGTGTGCCGAGCACGAAGCGGACCTGGTCGCGGGACATGCCCGGCTTGAGCTGGGCGACCATCTCCTGGGTGACGTAATTGCCCTGACGGATGTCGATCCGGTACGGCTTCACGAAATCGCTGACCGCGGTCGGGGAGCAACCGGAAACAGCCGCACCCAGCGCGGCGAACAGCAAGGCGGAAGAGATCAGTTTGCGCATGGGGTTCGGAGCGGACGCAGGCGCGGCGCGGTGGCCGCATTCTCAACGAGGGGCAGAAACTATATCATACGGGGCTGGCCGGGTTCCCGGCCGCCTTCTCGTGTTTTTCGGGGCCTCCATGTCCAGCAACTCCCAGAATCTAAAAAGTATCGGCCTGAAGGCGACCTTTCCCCGGCTGAAGATCCTCGATCTGTTCCAGAAGGCCGAAAACCGCCATCTGACCGCCGAAGACGTCTATCGCCTGCTGATCGCCGAAGACATGGATATCGGCCTCGCCACCGTCTATCGCGTGCTCACCCAGTTCCAGCAGGCGGGCATCCTCGAGCGCCACTACTTCGAATCCGGCAAGGCGGTCTTCGAGCTCAACGAAGGCGGCCACCACGACCACCTCGTCTGCATGCAGTGCGGGCACGTGGAAGAATTCTTCGACCCCGCCATCGAGGAACGCCAGAACCGCATCGCCGAAGAGCGCGGCTTTGCCGTGCGTGAACACGCCCTCTATCTGTACGTGGACTGCAAGAAGACCGACTGCCCGCACAAGGCCGTTGGTGCCAGCCAGGCCAGCAGCACTTCTGATTCCTGATTCCCCGCGGCCCTGACGCCGCCATCCCGTGGACGCATTCCTGACTTCGACCGCCCTCGTCGCCCTGGCTGAAATCGGCGACAAGACCCAGCTTTTGTCTTTCGTTCTGGCGGCCCGCCTGCGCAAGCCCTGGCCGATCATCGCCGGGATCTTCGTGGCGACGATCCTCAACCACGCCCTCGCCGGCTCGGTAGGCGTGTGGGTCGCCCAGTACATCCCGACCCACTGGCTGCCGTGGATCGTCGGCATCGTGTTCGTGGTGTTCGGCCTATGGACGCTCAAGCCCGACACGCTGGATGACGACGAGGCGCCTTCCGAGATGCACCCGGCCGGGGCCTTCGTGACCACCACCATCGCCTTCTTCATCGCCGAGATGGGCGACAAGACCCAGCTCGCCACCGTCGCCCTCGCCGCCCGTTTCGATGCGCTGGCCTGGGTGGTGCTGGGCACCACGGTGGGCATGATGCTCGCCAACGTGCCGGCCGTGCTGCTGGGCGAAGGGCTGGCGAAGCGCCTGCCCCTCAAGCTGATCCGCTGGATCGCCGCCGGCGTGTTCGTGCTCACTGGCGTCGTGACCATGGCCGGCGCCGCCAGCCTGGGCTGATCAGCCGGTCAGGCCGAGCATCTCCGCGGCGTGGCTGCGGGTGGTGTCGGTGATGTTCACCCCGCCCAGCATCCGGGCGATCTCCTCGATCCGTGCCGCGTCGTCCAGCGGCGTGACCCGCGACAGGGTCTCGCCATCCCGCGTTTCCTTGGCGATGGACCATTGCCAGTTGGCCTGGGCGGCCACCTGAGGCAAGTGGGTGACGCACAACACCTGCCGGTCGTCACCCAGCTGACGCAGCAGCCGGCCGACAATCTCCGCCACCCGGCCGCCAATCCCCACATCCACTTCGTCGAAGATCAGCGTCGGCGTGGCCGCATTGCGGCTGGTGATGACCTGGATTGCCAACCCGATCCGCGACAGCTCGCCACCGGACGCCACCCGCGCCATCGGCCGGAGTGGCTGACTCGCGTTGGCGGTGACGAGGAATTCGACGCTCTCCAGCCCGCTCGCGGCGCCCTCTTCGACGGGACGCAGCGCGATCTCGAACTGGGCACCGCCCATCGCCAGCGACTGCATGGCCTCGGTGACCGCCGCCGACAGTTCCGCCGCGATCTTGCGCCGGGCTGCCGACAAGGGCTCGGCCACGGCCAGGAAGGCGGACTTTGCCGCGCTTTCCTCCCGGGCCAAGGCTTCGGGGTCGGACTGGCGGACCAGCCGCTCCAGCCGCCCCACGCTTTCCAGTAGGACGTCCGGCAGACCTTCGGGAGCAACCCGGTACTTGCGGGCCATGGCGGTGATCGCCTGGATGCGCTGGTCGATTTCGGCGAGGCGATCCGGGTCGAGATCGAGCCGGTCGCGGTAGCGGCGCATGGCGTGGAGCGCTTCGTCAAGCTGGATGCTGGCGCTGCCGAGCAGCTCCTGCACGTCGGCAAGCTGGCCGTCGTGGGTCGCCATGTCGGCGACGCGGGACAGCAGGCGTTCGAGTTGGGAAAGCAGCGCGTACTCGCCGTCGGCGAGGCCATCGATGACTTCGGCGCTGCCTTCGATCAGGCCGGCGGCGTGGGCCAGCCGGGCCTGCTCCTGGTTGAGCTGGGCCCATTCGTCGGGCTCGAAGGCCAGCTCGCGCAGTTCCGCCACCTGCCAGCCGAGGAGTTCCCGCTCGCGCTCGGTGGAGGACGCGCCCTCCTCCGCTGCCTCCCGCGCCCGCCGCAGGGCCGACCACGCCCGGTGACGCTCGGCCACCTCGGCCGCCTGGGCGACAAGGCCGCCGTGGGCATCGACGAGCGCCAGCTGGGCGTCGGGCCTGAGCAGCGCGTGATGGGCGTGTTGCCCGTGGATGTCAGCCAGCCATTCGCCGGCCGTCCGCAGCTGCGCCAGCACCACCGGCGAGCCGTTGAGCCACGCCTTGGAGCGGCCGCCGCTTTCGATGACGCGGCGCATCAGCAGCACGCCTTCGTCGGCGTCAATCTCCTGCTCAGCCAGCCAGGCCCGCAGCGGGCCGTCGGGCGGCAGGTCGAACTCGGCGACGATCTCGGCGCGCGCCTGACCGCTGCGCACCACGCCGGCCTCGGCCTTGCCACCGAGGGCGAGGCCAAGGGCATCCAGGAGGATCGACTTGCCCGCACCGGTCTCACCGGTAAGTGCACCGAAACCGGCCTCGAAGGCCAGTTCGAGCCGATCGACAATCACGAAATCGCGAATGGAAAGATGACGCAGCATGAAAAAACCGAATGGGTGAAACCGGCAGGTCAGCCGTGACGGGGCGTCGAGCTCCAGTGCAGCTTTTCGCGAAGCATCGCAAAGTAGCTGTAGCCCGGGGGATGAAGCAGGCGCACGCGATGGGGCGAGCGGGTGATCCGCACGGTGTCGCCGGCGCGAGTGTCGTAGCGGCTCTGGCCGTCGAAGTGGACGCGGGAATCGTGGGGCGGCAGCAGCACGATCTCGATGCAGCAGTGATCGGGCAGCGTGATCGGCCGGGCCGTGAGCGCGTGGGGGCACATGGGCACCAGCGCGATGCCTTCGACGCTGGGGTGGAGGATCGGCCCGTTGGCCGACAACGCGTAGGCCGTCGAGCCGGTGGGCGTCGAGACGATCATGCCGTCGGAGCGCTGGGTGTAGACGAACTCGCCATCGACGCGCAGATCGAATTCGATCATCCGGCCCAGCTCGCCCTTGTTGACCACCACGTCGTTGAGGGCCACCGTGTGGAACACCCGCTGCCCGCCGCGCAGCACTTCCGCGTCGAGCAGGATGCGGGATTCTTCAGTGTAGCGACCCTGGAGGATCTCGCCGATCTTGTCGAGGGCGACCTCGCGGGAGATGTCGGTGAGAAAGCCCAGCCGGCCCTGATTGACGCCCGCCAGCGGCACGTTGTAAGCAGCCAGCCGGCACGCGCTGTTGAGCAGGGTGCCGTCACCGCCGAGCACCACGGCCAGATCCGCCCGGGCGCCGATCTCGTCGTAGCTTGCGACCGTGAAACCCGCCGTGAGCCCCGTGGAACTCGCGGTTCCCTGCTCGATCAACACGGCAATGCCGAGGCCGCGCAAATAATTGGCCAGCCGAAGCACCGCCTCGGCCACTTCAGGGCTCTGATACTTGCCGATCAGTGCGATAGTCTTGAACTCGCAGGTCATGCATTGATTAAACCACATTCTGCAGCGTGCTCCTGCTTCTCATGAACGCAGGCCTTCTCTTAGAATCGCCGGGAACCCTCCATCTGCCGCCATGACCCGTCTCGACCAACGCTCGCAAATCCTCCTGAAGACCCTGGTGGAGCATTACATCGCCGAAGGCCAGCCCGTCGGGTCGCGGGCACTGTCGCGCTATTCGGGCCTGCAGCTGTCGCCGGCCACGGTGCGCAACGTGATGTCCGACCTGGAGGAGCTGGGCTTCATCACCAGCCCGCACACCTCTGCCGGGCGCATTCCCACGCCCCTCGGCTACCGCTTTTTTGTGGACAGCCTGCTCACGGTGCAGCCCATCGGCACCGGCCAGCTCCATGAACTCCAGGGTCAGATCCAGCCCGGCGAGCCCCAGCGCGTGCTCAATGCCGCGTCGCAGCTGCTGTCGGGCCTCACCCACTTCGCCGGCGTCGTCGTCTCGCCCAAGCAGGACGTGCCGAGGATCCGCCAGATCGAGTTCGTCAGTCTGTCCGACACCCGCATCCTGCTGATCCTCGTCACCAGCGCCGGCGATGTGCAGAACCGCATCCTTTTCACCAAGCGCGCGTACAGCCCGTCGGAGCTCGTCACCGCCGCCAATTACCTCAATCAGCACTTCGCGGGCCTCGCCTTCGACGAAATCCGCACCCGCATCCAGGACGAACTCAAGCAGCTGCGCACCGACATGACCGAGCTGATGAGCGCGGCCGTCGAGGCCGGCAGCGAGGCGCTGGAGGAAACCCGCAGCACCTACGTGATTTCCGGTGAGACCAACCTCCTGGATGCCGAGGATCTGTCGTCGAACATGGCCCGCCTGCGCGAGCTCTTCAAACTCTTCGAGCAGAAGACGGGGCTGATGCAGCTCCTCGACATCTCCAACCGCGCCCAGGGCGTGCAGATCTTCATTGGTGGCGAGAGCGGCCTCAGCCCGCTGGACGACTGCAGCGTCGTCACCGCTCCCTACGAGGTGGACGGCCAGCTGGTCGGCTCGGTCGGCGTGATCGGCCCCACCCGGATGGCCTACGAACGGGTGATCCCGATCGTGGACGTCACCGCCCGCCTCATCTCCAGTGCCCTTTCCGGGCAAAACTGAACCTGAAAGCTCCCCGATGACCCGATTCTGGCAAGCGCCAGCGCACACCCACGGCAAGGCGCCGCGTACCGGCATCCTGCTGGTCAATCTCGGCACCCCGACCGCCCCCACCGCAGCGGCCCTGCGCCCGTACCTGCGGCAGTTCCTGTCCGACCCGCGGGTCGTGGAGATCCCACGCTTCGTGTGGTGGCCGATCCTCCACGGCATCATCCTGCGCACCCGTCCGGCCAAATCCGCTGCCAAGTACGCCAGCGTGTGGACCGATGAAGGCTCCCCCCTCAAGGCCCACACCGAAAAGCAGGCCAAGCTGCTCAAGGGTTTCCTGGCCAACGCCGGCCAGCGGGATCTCGTCGTCGAATGGGCGATGCGCTACGGTCAGCCTTCGATCCGCAGCCAGCTCGACGCCATGCGCACCGCCGGCTGCACCCGCATCCTCGTGGTGCCGCTCTACCCCCAGTACGCCGCCAGCACCACCGCCACGGTGATCGACGAAGTGGCCGACTGCCTGCGCCACTGGCGCAACCTGCCGGAGATCCGCTACGTGCGCAGCTTTCCCGGCGAGCCCACCTACATCCAGGCCCTCGCCAATTCAGTGCGTGAACACTGGAAGCGCAACGGCGAACCCGACCGACTGGTGCTGAGCTTCCACGGCACCCCCAAGCGCTCGCTGGAGCTCGGCGATCCCTATCACTGCGAATGCCTGAAGACCGCCCGCCTGCTCGGCGAAGCCCTGGCGCTGCCGCCGGAGCGGCTGGTGGTGAGCTTCCAGTCGCGCTTCGGCAAGGCCGAGTGGCTGCAGCCCTACACCCAGCCCACCCTCGAGGCGATGGCGCAGGCAGGCGTCGGTTCTGTGGACGTGATGTGCCCCGGTTTCGTCTCGGACTGCCTGGAGACGCTGGAAGAGATCAACATGGAATGCCGCGAGGCCTTCCTGCACGCCGGCGGCAAGCGCTTCGGATACATCCCGTGCCTGAACGAACGCGACGACTGGATCGAGGCGCTGATGGCCGTGTGTGTGCGGGAAATGGGCTACTGGCTGAACGAGCCGCAACCGGATGCGGGCACGCTCGAACGCCAGGCGCGCCTGGCCCGCGACCGCGGCGCCAAGGCCTGATCAATCATCGCCCCGCCGGGGCTGGAGACAACCAATGAAACTGATATTGCGCTGGGTGCTCAACGCGGTCGCGCTGATGCTGATCCCGGAAATCATCACCAAGGTGCAGGTGGACAGCTACACCGCGGCGCTGATCAGCGCGGTACTGCTGGGCTTCGTCAATGCGATCATCCGGCCGCTGCTCGTGCTGATCACCCTGCCGATCACCATCCTGACGCTGGGCCTGTTCACGCTGGTGATCAACGCCCTGATGTTCTGGAGCGTGTCCGGCCTCGTGAAGGGCTTTGTCGTGCCGGACTTTTCAACCGCCTTCTGGGGTGCGCTAGCGTACAGCCTGCTCACCTGGATGGTCAGCCTCGCCCTGGCGGACAAGGACTGACAACACCGCAGCTTTCAGTGGGCCCCTGACGCGACCACCGGTGCCGTACGGCGCCGGGCGGCCTTGCGGCGCACCGCACCCGGATCGAACGCACCGACCAGCTTGCCGAGCGCCGACGCCCGGGCGTCCATCGCCATCTGGAAGGCGCCATCCTCGCCGTACTTCTTGACGGAGAACTTGACCCGCTTTCGACGGCCATCCGGCAAGGGCCACGACGCCACCCAGAACCAGCGCTGCTTCTCTTCGGGCAGATCGCGGGTTTCCGAGGCGCAGTAACGACACACGCCGACGACCCCGGAACGGTTGTTCTTCTTGACGATGTTGGAATACTCCTGCATCGACAACGGGGGGTGGGCTGCAATGATCTCGTCCCGGTATTCCTTCGCAGCCGCAAAAGAGCGCTGCTTTCCGCCAAACACGCCGTCACTGAAGTGTTTACGGTAGATCACACCGCGACGCTGGATCGTCACCAGCCAGCCGTGGGTACGGCTGGTTTCATTGTCTACCCGACTGATTCCGTATGTGCTGCCTCGGCTCACAGGCCACCTCCTCAAAGGTCCGCGACGACATCGCGCTTCAGGAGCAAATTTCGGCCCGGGCGGCCAGAACTTTAGGCGTCGATTGGCCATGGAGAAACACAACGGCAGCGCTCGCCCCCTTGAAAGCCGGCCACTTCACCCCATCTGCGCTCTTGCCACAGCTTTCCGGATGACATGCCATGAACCAGCCCATTCTCGTTACCTGCCCCCACTGCCAGGCCGTAAACCGCGTACCGGCCGACAAGCTGGGAGACAATGGAACCTGTGGCCGCTGCAAGGGGGCGCTCTTCACCGGTGCGCCGCTGACGCTGAATGCGGCAAATTTTGCCGCCCATGCAGAAAAGGGCGATCTGCCGCTGCTGGTGGATTTCTGGGCGCCCTGGTGCGGCCCGTGCCGGAGCATGGCGCCGGCGTTCTCGGCTGCCGCGGGGCAACTGGAACCCCGCGTCAGGCTTGGCAAGGTGAATACGGAAGAGGAACAGGCGCTGGCGGCACGTTTCGGGATCCGCAGCATCCCGACGCTGGTGCTGATCCGCCACGGGCGGGAGATTGCCCGTCAGGCTGGCGCCATGGGCGCAGACGACATCCGCCGCTGGACCCTCGCCCACCTGGGCTGAGGCCCGCGGCGAGGCCGCTCAGGTGTCGACCAGCTGGAGCTCCATGCCGAAGCCGCTGGCGGTCACCTGCTCGGCCGGCACGCCGGTCTTGGAGAGTTCGCGGTAGGCCGCGCCCAGCCGGCGCGCCACGGTGGTGACCAGCCGGCTGCGGAAGGCATCCTGACACTCGTCGGTGGCCAGCGACAGCGCGGCGGGGTTGATCTCGAGGTAGACCGTTTCGGTGGTCGTCACCGCGGTGTTCATGTGCCTGTGATCCTGGGCATCCAGGAAGGCGAGCTCGCCAAACACCTCGCCCGCCCCCAGCTCGTACACCCGATGGCCATCGACGGACACCTCGACCCGGCCATCGATAACGATCCCGAAACGCTGGTCCGCATCACCCTCGCGCAGCAGCAGGGTATGGGATTCGACCTTGCGCCAGCGCGAGATGCGGAGCATCTCCCAGATCTCCACATCCTCGAACTCGGTGAAGAAAGGCATCTTGCGCAGGGTGGCGTAGCGGGTGGTGTCCTGCTGGCTGGTCGAGTCGTCGAGGATCTTGTAGCGCACCGCCGACAGATCCTTCGCAAACTCGGCGCCGTTCTTGTAGCGGGAATACAGATCCTTCTCGAGGGCCTTGCGGATCACCTGATCGAGCTGTTCGGGCAGTTCCGAGTTGATCTGCGACACCAGCGGCGGCTCGGTGTTGATGATCTTGTAGATGAGCTGGGCCGGGTTCTTGGCCCGGAAGGGCCGCCGGCCGGTGAGCATGTGGAACAGCACCACACCCAGGGAGAACAGGTCGGTCTTCTGGTTGAGCGGGTAGCCCTTGATCTGTTCCGGGCTCATGTAGGCTGGCGAGCCAACGCCCATGATGAAGGTCGAATCGGCCGCGCTCTTCTTGCTCACGTTGAGCGCAAGGCCGAAATCGGTGATTTTCACGTTATCGTTGTCGTCAACCAGGATGTTGGCCGGCTTGATGTCCCGGTGCACAACCCCCTGGCGGTAGGCGTAATCAAGCGCCATCGCGCACTTGAAGATCATGCCGATGGTGCGATGCAGGGGGAGCAGGCTCTGGAAGCTGCAGTACTTCTCGAGGGTCGTGCCCGGGAAGTACTCCATGACGATATAGGCGTAGTCCTTCTCGACCGCCGTATCGAAGATCTTGATGATGTTGGGGTGATCCAGCCGCCGCGACACGTCCATCTCGGCGCGCAGCAGCTTGAGCAGACGCCGGTTCCACTTGGCTTCGTCCTTCGACTTGTCGTCGAAACGGATCAGCTTGAGGGCGACGTTGTCCGGGTATTGGGGATGCTCGGCGAGGTAGACCGTCGCCGTCGCGCCGCGCCCAACCTCCCGGATCAGCTTGTACTTGCCGATTTTATCAGGTGCTTTTTCCATACCTGCTTTACGCGAAAACATTCGTAAAGATGACCGGAGAAAACCCGGAACACTCGGATTTTACACTCCCTTTCGCTGCCAGCCGGCAACTTTGGTGACGCCCTCTTGAAATCATATTCTCCGTCCCCATTTAAAGCGAGTCAAAAAAAGGAGCCGTTACCCATGCAAGACCAGGACACCCCTCTGAGCCCCGAAGACAAGGCCGCGCCGGAGCTCGTGGAGAACGTCGCGGGCGCCGCGGATGCCGCCACTGCCAGCGCAGCCGAGACCGCCGGCACCGACACCCTTCCCAGCCTCGCCGAGCAGCTCCGCCAGGCCGAGCTGAAAGCCGCCGAGCACCACGACGCCTGGCTGCGCGCCAAGGCCGAGACCGAAAACGTGCGCCGCCGCGCCCAGGACGACATCGCCAAGGCCAGCAAGTTTGCCGCCGACAAGTTCGCCCAGGCGATGCTGCCGGTCAAGGACAGCCTCGAAGCCGCCCTCGCCACCGAAAACGCCACCCTCGAAACCCTCAAGCAGGGCGTCGAGCTCACCCTCAAGCAGCTCGTTTCCGCCTTCCAGAGCGCCAACGTGACCGAAGTGAGCCCCCTCGGCGAGAAGTTCGACCCGAACAAGCACCAGGCCATCAGCGCCATCGAGGCCGACGGCGAGCCGAACACCGTGATCAACGTGCTGCAGAAAGGCTACCTGCTCAACGAGCGCGTGATGCGTCCGGCGCTCGTTGTCGTCTCGAAAGCCAAGCCGGCCGCTTGAAAGCCGCCGCAGCATCCCCATATTCGCTAACAAGCAGCGGGCAGGCCTGACCGACCCGCCACCGAACAGCATTCAAATTCAAGGAAAAACTCATGGGCAAGATCATCGGCATCGACCTCGGCACCACCAACAGCTGCGTTTCCGTGATGGAAGGCGGCAAGCCGAAGGTCATCGAAAACTCCGAAGGTGCGCGCACCACCCCGTCCGTCGTCGCCTACGCTGACGACGGCGAGATCCTGTGCGGCGCGCCGGCCAAGCGTCAGGCCGTCACCAACGCTCGCAACACCCTCTACGCGGTCAAGCGCCTGATCGGCCGCCGCTTCGAGGAAAAGGAAGTGCAGAAGGACATCGACCTGATGCCCTTCACCATCTGCAAGGCCGACAACGGCGACGCCTGGGTTGAAGTGCGTGGCAAGAAGATCGCCCCGCCGCAGGTTTCCGCCGAAGTGCTGCGCAAGATGAAGAAGACCGCCGAAGACTACCTCGGCGAAGAAGTCACCGAAGCCGTCATCACCGTGCCGGCCTACTTCAACGACAGCCAGCGCCAGGCCACCAAGGACGCCGGCCGCATCGCCGGCCTCGAAGTGAAGCGCATCATCAACGAGCCCACCGCGGCTGCGCTGGCCTTCGGCATGGACAAGAAGCCGGGCGACTCCAAGATCGCCGTGTTCGACCTGGGCGGTGGCACCTTCGACATCTCCGTGATCGAAATCGCCGACATCGACGGCGAGCACCAGTTTGAAGTGCTGGCCACCAACGGCGACACCTTCCTGGGCGGCGAAGACTTCGACCAGCGCATCATCGACTACATCGTCACCGAGTTCAAAAAAGAGCAAGGCGTCGATCTGAAGAACGACGTGCTGGCCCTGCAGCGCCTGAAGGAAGCGGCCGAAAAGGCCAAGATCGAGCTGTCCTCCGGCCAGCAGACCGAGATCAACCTGCCCTACATCACCGCCGACGCCACTGGCCCGAAGCACCTGGCGCTGAAGATCACCCGCGCCAAGTTCGAGTCGCTGGTTGAAGACCTGGTCGAGCGCACCATCGAGCCCTGCCGCGTGGCCCTGAAGGACGCCGGCGTGAAGGTCTCCGACATCGACGACGTGATCCTCGTCGGCGGCCAGACCCGCATGCCGAAGGTCATCGAGAAGGTGAAGGAGTTCTTCGGGAAGGATCCGCGCCGTGACGTGAACCCGGACGAAGCCGTCGCTGTCGGCGCATCCATCCAGGGCGGCGTGCTGCAGGGCGAAGTCAAGGACGTGCTGCTCCTCGACGTCTCCCCGCTGTCGCTGGGCATCGAAACCCTGGGCGGCGTGATGACCAAGCTCATCCAGAAGAACACCACGATCCCGACCAAGGCCTCGCAAGTGTTCTCCACCGCCGACGACAACCAGTCCGCCGTGACCATCCACGTGCTGCAGGGCGAGCGCGAGATGGCCTCCGGCAACAAGAGCCTCGGCCAGTTCAACCTGTCCGACATCCCGCCGGCGCCGCGCGGTATGCCGCAGATCGAAGTCACCTTCGACATCGACGCCAACGGCATCCTGCACGTGTCCGCCAAGGACAAGGCCACCGGCAAGGAAAACAAGATCACCATCAAGGCCAACTCCGGCCTGTCGGATGAGGAGATCCAGCGCATGGTGCGCGACGCCGAGGCTCACGCCGAGGAAGACAAGAAGGCCCACGAACTGGTCGACGCCCGCAATCAGCTCGACACCCTGGTCCATTCGGTCAAGAAGGCCCTGGCCGAGCACGGCGACAAGATCGGCGACGACAAGGCCAAGATCGAAGCCGCCATCGCCGAAGCTGAAGAAGCCATCAAGTCCGGCGACAAGGCCGCCATCGACGCCAAGAGCGAAGCCCTCGGCGCCGTCAGCCAGAAGCTCGGCGAGCACATCTACGCCCAGGCCCAGGCCGAAGCGGGTGCTGCCGGTGCGGCAGGTGGTGCCGGTGCCTCCGCCGGTGGCGCCAAGTCCAACGATCCGGACGTGGTGGACGCCGAGTTCACCGAAGTGAAGGACAAGAAGTAAGCACCACAGCTGAAAAGCTGATCTGACTGACCCGGCCGAGCCATGCCGGTGCCCCGCGCACCGCTCGGCTCGGCCTTTCCACAAGATAGCCAGAGCACCCAAAAATGGCGAAACGGGATTTATACGAAGTCCTCGGCGTCAATCGCGACGCCTCCGAGGACGAGCTGAAAAAGGCCTACCGCAAGCTGGCCATGAAGTACCACCCGGACCGCAACCCGGACAACAAGGAAGCCGAGGAGAAGTTCAAGGAGGTCAAGGAGGCCTACGAGATCCTCACCGACGCCAACAAGCGCGCCGCCTACGACCGCTACGGCCACGACGGGATCAACCCGCAGATGGGCGGTGGCGGCGGCGGTCAGGGCTTCGACGGCTTTGCCGATGCCTTCGGCGACATCTTCGGCGACATCTTCGGCGGTGGTGGCGGCGGCGGTCGCGGACGCTCCAACGTCTATCGCGGCGCCGACCTGCGCTACAACCTCGAGATCACCCTCGAAGAAGCCGCCCGCGGCGCCGAGAAGACCATCCGCATCCCCGCCCAGGAAGAATGCGGCACCTGCCACGGCAGCGGCGCCAAGCCCGGCACCCAGCCCAAGACCTGCCCCACTTGCGGCGGCGCGGGTCAGGTGCGCATCCAGCAGGGCTTCTTCTCGATCCAGCAGACCTGCCCCAAGTGCCACGGCAGCGGCCGGATCATTCCCGAGCCCTGCACCACCTGCGGCGGCGCTGGCCGTGTCAAGCGCCAGAAGACCCTGGAAGTGAAGATCCCCGCGGGCATCGACGACGGCATGCGCCTGCGTCACGGTGGCCAGGGCGAGCCGGGCGTCAATGGCGGCCCCGCCGGCGACCTCTACGTGGAAATCCACATCAAGCAGCACCCGGTCTTCCAGCGCGACGGCGACGACCTGCACTGCGAGATGCCGATCAGCTTCACCACCGCAGCCCTCGGCGGCGAGATCGAGATCCCGACCCTCGACGGCGCAGCCAACATCCGCATCCCGGCGGAAACCCAGAGCGCCAAGGTCTTCCGACTGCGCGGCAAGGGCATCCGCAACGTGCGCACCCATGCGCCGGGCGATCTGATGGTGCACGTGATCGTCGAGACGCCGGTCAAGCTCACCGATCGCCAGAAGGAGCTGCTGCGCGAGTTCGGCGAGATCGCCTCGAGCAATGCCGAACGGCACAACCCGAAGGCAAAATCCTGGATGGACAAGGTGAAGGATTTCTTCAGCAGCTGATCCGGCTGAAAATATTGCACCGCAATATCCAGAACCGCGGGCCGACGTTGCAGAACGTCGGCCCGTGTCCTTTTCCGAAACCGATTTCTTTGTCCTATACTGGCCGGCGCGCACCAACTTTTGACAGAAAATAACGACAAACCATGCTGATCAAGTCCATCAAGACAAGCCTGGCCAGCCTCTGCGCCGGACTCGCTTTCGCTGCGTCGGGCAGCGTCCTCGCCGCGGATCCCGGCATCACCGACACGACCATCACCCTCGGGATGTCGGCGCCGTTCTCGGGCCTCAACGGGGCTTACGGCAAGGAAATGAAGGAAGGCGCCCTCGCCTACTTCGCTCAACTCAACGCCAACGGCGGGATCAACGGCAAGAAGGTCGAACTGGTCACCCTCGACGACGGCTACGAAACCGAGCGGACCGTCGCCAACACCCGCAAGCTCATCAACGAACACAAGGTGTTCGCGCTGATGGCTTTTTACGGTTCGTCGCCCACCACGGAGGCGATGAAGGTGTTTTCCGAAGCCAAAGTACCCCTTCTGGGCACCATCAGCGGTGCCGGCAGCCTGCGCTCGCCGGTCAATCGCTACATGTTCCACCTGCGCGCCAGCTACGCCGATGAAACCGAGGCCATCGTCAATCACCTGGTTGGCCTGGGCATCACCAACATCGCGGTCTTCTACCAGAACGACGGATTCGGCAAGTCGGGCAAGGACGGCGTCGTGGCAGCGCTCGCCCACCACAAGCTGAAGCCGGTGGCCGAGGGTTCGGTGGAACGCAACTCCCTGCAGGTCGAAAACGCCGTTACCCAGATCGCCAAGGCCAATCCCCAGGCGGTGATCATGGTCACGCTCTACAAGCCTACCGCCGAGTTCATCCGGCAGATGCGCAAGGCCGGCCAGATTCCCCAGTTCTCGACCCTCTCGCCAATCGGCGCCGATCTGCTGGTCGGCGAAATGGGTGCCAAGGATGCCCACGGCGTCGGCATCTCCCAGGTCATGCCCTACCCCTGGAACGACACCCAGCCAGTTGCCAAGGAATACCACAAGGCCATTCAGGCCTTCGCCAAGCACAGCAACTACAGCTATTACGGCATCGAGGGCTTCATCAACGCCAAGCTGATCGCCGAAGCCATGAAGAAGGCCGGCCGCGACCTCAGCCGCGAAAAGCTCGTCAACACCCTCGAGAGCACGCCCTTCGACCTGGGCGGCTACAAGGTGAGCTATTCGGCAAGCAACCACAACGGCTCGCGCTTCGTGGATCTCACCGTGCTCGGCCGGGACGGGCGCGTGCTGCGCTGAACGCTCACGCCTCCGCCATGAGAAAGGGCGCCTCGCGGCGCCCTTTCTCTTGCTGCAACCGAAACACCCGTCAGGCGCGGCGCCAGATCGTGCCCTGGGGGCCGTCTTCCAGCGCGATGCCTTCGGCCAGCAGTTCGGCACGGATGCGGTCCGCCTCGGCAAAGTCCTTCGCCTTCTTGGCTGCGATCCGCGCTGCGATGCGCGCCTCAATGGCGGCCACGTCGTCGCTGCCCGCGGCATCGACACCACCCTGCAGGAAGGCCGACGGGTCCTGCTCCAGCAGGCCCAGCACGCCCCCCAGCGCCTTGAGCTGCGCCGCGGCTTCGGGCGACTGGCTGCGATTGACCTCGTTGGCCAGATCGAAGAGCACTGCGATCGCCTCGGCGGTATTGAAGTCGTCGTCCATTGCCAGCTTGAAACGGGCCGGCAGCGGCGCGGACCAGTCGATCGCACCGGCATCCGCCGCCGGCACGTTGCGTAGCGCGGTGTAGAGCCGCGACAGCGCCTGGCGCGCATCGACCAGATGGGCGTCGGAATAGTTGAGCGGGCTGCGGTAGTGGGCACGCAGGATGAAGAAGCGCACCACTTCCGGCGCGTACTCCTTCAGCACGTCACGGATGGTGAAGAAGTTGCCAAGGCTCTTCGACATCTTCTCATCGTCGACGCGTACGAAACCGTTGTGCATCCAGTAATTCACGAAGCTGCACTGGTGCGCACCCTCGCTCTGGGCGATCTCGTTTTCGTGGTGGGGGAACTGCAGGTCGGCCCCGCCACCGTGGATGTCGAAGTGATCGCCGAGGAGCTCCGAGCTCATCGCCGAGCACTCGATGTGCCAGCCCGGACGCCCCGGCCCCCAGGGCGAAGCCCACTTCACCTCATCCGGCTCTTCCGGGCGGGCGTGTTTCCAGAGCACGAAGTCGAGCGGGTCGTGCTTGCCGCCAGCCACCTCGACACGCTCGCCAGCGCGCAGCTCGTCCAGCGACTTGCCGGACAGCTTGCCGTAGCCCTCGAACTTGCGCACCGCGTAACACATGTCTTCATTGCCGGCCTTGTATGCCAGGCCGTTGTCCACCAGATTACCGATCAGCTTCTGCATCGGCTCGACGAATTCGGTCGCCCGCGGCTCATGGTCGGGGCGCAGCACCCCGAGGGCATCGGCATCTTCGTGCATGGCGGCGATGAAGCGATCGGTGAGGGCGCGGATGCTCTCGCCGTTCTCCTGGGCGCGCTTGATGATTTTGTCGTCGATGTCGGTGATGTTCCGGACATACGTGACGTTATAGCTGCTGGCCCGAAGCCATCGCGCAACCATGTCGAAAACCACCATCACCCGTGCGTGCCCGAGGTGACAGTAGTCGTAGACCGTCATGCCGCAGACGTACATGCGTACCTTGCCAGGTTCGATGGGGCTGAACTGCTCCTTTTTGCGCGAAAGGGAGTTATGAATTTTCAACATGAGAAAGACCGCAATGAAACCGAGTGAAAGAAGGGAAAAACGCAGGATCTTGCCGGGAGAGAGCCAGTCCGGGCAGACGGATGGCCCGGGCGACAGAGAATCGGGAAGCGCTCATGGCCGGCGACTGCGCTTCTTGATAAAATGGCTGGCTTGTAGCAACCCGACCAACACGCCATTTCGCGCGCCCGCGTATGCCGGCGGATCATATCACATGTCAAAACGTGCTCTCGCCGCCTCCCTGCTCCTCGCCAGCCTCCTTTGTGGGCCGGTCCGGGCGGACTCCCTGCAGGATCTGCAAACCCTCGTCAAACAGGGGCAGCTTACCCAGGCCCTCGAAAAAGCCGATCAACTCCTCGCCGCCAAGCCGCGGGATGCGCAGGTGCGCTTCCTGAAGGGCGTCGTGCTGTCCGAACTCAACCGTGGCAGCGAAGCCGTCGCGGTGTTCCAGAAGCTGACCGAGGACTACCCGGAGCTTCCAGAGCCCTACAACAACCTCGCCGTGCTCTACGCCCAGCAGCGCCAGTACGACAAGGCCCGCAATGCGCTGGAGATGGCGATCCGCACCCATCCCAGCTACGCCACGGCCCACGAGAACCTCGGCGACATCTACGCCCGTCTGGCCAGCCAGGCCTACGACAAGGCCCTCGCCCTCGATTCCTCCAACGTGGTCGCCCAGAACAAGCTGGCAATGATCCGCGAGATGATGAGCGTCACCGGCAAGACGACCCGTCCGGCCGCTCCAGTTGCCGCAGCACCGGCGACCAAGCCTGCCGTGGTGGCTGCAGCAACGCCAGCTCCGGCAGCGCCGGCCGCCAAGCCTGTCGCACCGGCACCGGTCGCCGTGGCACCCGCACCGACGCCGGCCAAACCCGTCGCCGCCGCCCCGGTGGCACCGCCTGCCGCCAAGCCGACCGCACCGGCGCCTGTCGCCGTGGCCCAGGCACCGGTCGTCAAGGAAGAGCCCAAGCCCGCCAAGCGCCCCGAGCCCAAGGACGAAACGCCGGCGCAGGCTGCCGCCATCACCAAGTCCGTCCAGAGCTGGGCGACCTCCTGGTCCCGGAAGGATGTCAAGGGCTATCTCGGCCACTACGCCAAGGATTTCGAGCCGCCCAAGGGCCTGAACCGCAAGGCATGGGAAGAAGAACGCAACCAGCGCCTGACCAAGCCGGGTGACATCGAGGTCAACCTCGAGAACGTCAAGGTCGTCAGCGTATCCGGCGATCGTGCCACCGTGAAACTTCGGCAGCACTATCGCTCTGCCAACTTGTCCACCTCCTCGAACAAGACACTCAATCTTGTCCTTCAGGATGGCAAATGGGTGATTCAACAGGAGCGGGTTGGCGGTTGATGCAACGATTGCAGTCTGCGTTGCGCAGAGGGCTGGCACTGCTCGCAGTGTGCAGCCCTCTTCTGGCATTGGGTGCCGGCGAAGCACCCGCGCGCGGCAATGATCCCGACACAGCGCTGGGCGCCGTGTTCCAGGACATCGAACGGAGTCGTCTCGGCAGCGCCCTCGAAAAGGTCGACGCGTTGATCACTGCCTACCCCAACTTCCGCCTTGCCCACCTGATCCGCGGCGACCTGCTGCTCGCCCGCGCCCGGCCGCTGGCCACCTTCGGCAATCAGCCCGACGCACCGGCCGACAAGCTCGCCGACCTGCGCGAGGAGGCCGTCGCCCGCCTCAAGGCCTACCGCAACCGGCCGCCCAGCAACTATGTGCCGCGCTATCTGCTCCAGATGGAACCCGAGCAGAAGTACGCCATCGTGGTGGACACCCAGCGCGCCCGGCTTTACATCTACCAGAACGACAACGGTCGCCCGCGCTTCGTGGCCGACTACTACATCAGCCACGGCAAGCTCGGCGCAGAGAAGCTGCGCGAGGGCGACAAACGCACGCCGGTCGGCGTGTACCACGTGACCGCCAACCTGCCGCGCCAGAAGCTCTCCGACTTCTACGGCAACGGCGCCTTCCCGATCAGCTACCCCAACGAATGGGATCGCCAGCAGGGCCGCGACGGCCACGGGATCTGGCTGCACGGCACGCCCAGCGACACCTATTCCCGCCCGCCCCGCGCCTCCGACGGCTGCGTGGTGCTCACCAACCGCGATCTCGACGCCCTCGCCAGCTATCTGCAGATCGGCCTGACGCCGGTCATCATCAGCAACACGGTCGAATGGCTGAGCGTCGACGACTGGGCCGCCGAACGCTCGGCACTCAACAAGCAGATCGAAAGCTGGCGCAAGGATTGGGAAAGCCGCGACGTGGATCGCTACCTCGCCCACTACTCCAAGAGCTTCCGCAACAACGAAGGCGGCTACGAGCGCTGGGCCGAGCAGAAGAAGGCCGTCAACGCCAGCAAGAGCTGGATCAAGGTTCAGCTCGACAAGGTGAGCGTCTTCCGCAGCCCCGGCAAGCAGGATCTCGTCGTGGTCACCTTCGAGCAGGATTACCGCAGCAACAATCTCTCCAACGTCCTCAAGAAGCGCCAGTACTGGCTGAAGGAAGGCGGACGCTGGAAGATTGTCTACGAAGGTTTCGCCTGACCCGCTGCCCACGCCGGCAGCGCCCTTCCCTTCCCCACAGGAACGCCCATCCATGAAGAAGATTCTGCTTGCCGTCGCGCTCGCCAGCCAGGCCCTGATCGCTGCCGCCGCCAATCCGCTGGTCGAGATGAAGACCAGCGCCGGCACCATCGTGCTGGAGCTCTACCCTGAAAAGGCGCCCAAGACGGTCGCCAACTTCCTCGAATACGCCAAGAGCGGCTTCTACGACGGGCTGATCTTTCACCGGGTCATCGACGGTTTCATGATCCAGGGCGGCGGCATGAACGCCAAGATGGAAGAGAAGGCCACCCGCGCGCCCATTGAGAATGAAGGCAGGAACGGCCTCAAGAACGACGCCGGCACCATCGCCATGGCCCGCACCCAGGATCCGAACTCCGCCACCGCCCAGTTCTTCATCAACCTCGAGAACAACCGCCCGCTCAACTATCCGTCTCCGGATGGCTACGGCTACGCGGTGTTCGGCAAGGTCACCGACGGCATGGACGTCGTGCGCAAGATCGGCAAGGAACCCACCACCACCCGCGGTTTCCACCGCGATGTGCCGGCGACCCCGATCCTCATCCAGTCGGTCCGCCAGCTGCCCGAAAAGCAGTCCAAGTAAAACCAATCACCTTTCCCACAGGAGCACCCCATGGCTGTCAAACTCACCACCAACCACGGCGACATCGTCATCGAACTCGACGCCGAAAAGGCCCCGGAAACCGTCAAGAACTTCCTCGCCTACGTCGAGTCCGGTCACTACGACAACACCATCTTCCACCGCGTGATCAACGGTTTCATGATCCAGGGCGGCGGTTTCGAGCCCGGCATGAAGCAGAAGGCAACCCAGGCGCCGGTCAAGAACGAAGCCAACAACGGCCTCAAGAACGACGCCGGCACCATCGCCATGGCCCGCACCCAGGATCCGCACTCCGCCACCGCCCAGTTCTTCATCAACGTGGCCGACAACGACTTCCTCAACTTCAAGGCCGAGAACGTCCAGGGCTGGGGCTACTGCGTCTTCGGCAAGGTCTCCGAAGGCATGGACGTGATCGAGAAGATCAAGGGCGTGAAGACCGGCAACGCCGGCTTCCACCAGGACGTGCCGAAGGAAGACGTGGTCATCCAGCGCGCCGAAGTGATCTGATCGACGAGAGGCGGGCGACCAACGCATGCAAATCCATTTCATCTCCGATCTGCATCTGAGCGCCGATCGCCCTGCCCTCACCGCGCTCTTCGAGCGCTACCTCGCCGGCCCGGCCCGGGCCGCGAGCAAGCTGTACATTCTGGGCGACCTTTTCGAATACTGGGCCGGTGACGACGATCTGGACGACCCGCTCAATGCGCGCGTCGCCAGCCAACTCGCCGCCCTTGCCGACGCCGGCACTCAGGTTTTCTTCATGCCCGGCAACCGGGACTTCCTGATCGGCGCCGATTTCGCCAGCCGCGCCCGGCTCACTCTCCTGCCCGATCCAACCCCGATTTCCCTCGACGGCCAGCCGGCCCTCCTGTGCCACGGCGACAGCCTGTGCACTGACGACCTCGCCTACCAGGCCTTCCGCCAGCAGGTACGCAATCCGGCGTGGCAGGCCCAGTTCCTCACGCAACCGCTGGCCGTGCGCAAGCAGATCATCGCCGGCGTGCGCATGAAGAGCGAGGAAGCCAAGTCCGAGAAGGCCGCGGCGATCATGGACGTCAACGCCGATGCCGTCGTCGCCCTCCTCCGGGAGCACGGCTTCCCGCGCCTCATCCACGGCCACACCCACCGCCCGGCGGTGCATTCCATCGACGTGGACGGCCATGCCTGCGAACGCTGGGTGCTCTCCGACTGGCAGGACGACCAGGGCGAAGTCCTGGTCTGGGCCGACGGGCAACTCACCCGCCAGGCCCTGAAATGAGAAACGGCGCCGAACAGGGCGCCGTTTTTCTTTGGCCGTACGCCTGGATCAGACCGCGAGTTTGGCCAGCCCCCGGGCCAGATCGGCCTTGAGGTCTTCGATCGCCTCGAGGCCCACCGCAACCCGCAGCAGGCTCTCACGGATGCCGGCGGCTTCGCGGGCTTCCGGCGAGATCCGGCCATGGGTAGTGGAGGCCGGATGGGTCAGCGTGGTCTTGGTGTCGCCGAGGTTGGCGGTGATCGACACGACGCGGGTCGAATCCACCACCGTCCAGGCTTCCGCACGGCCGCCCTTCACCTCGAAGCTGACGATCGCCCCGCCGCTACGCTGCTGACGCTTGGCCAGATCGTACTGGGCGTGGGACGGCAGGCCCGGGTAGAACACCCGCGCCACCTGCGGCTGAGCTTCCAGCCAGGTGGCAAGTTCCAGCGCGCTGGCGGATTGCGCCGCCATGCGGATCTTGAGGGTCTCCAGCCCCTTCAGGATCACCCACGCGTTGAACGGCGAAATGCACGGGCCGGCGGTGCGCAGGAACTTCAGCACCTCGTCCACCAGCACCTTGCTGCCGCACACCGCGCCGCCCAGCACCCGGCCCTGGCCGTCGAGGTACTTGGTGGCCGAGTGGATCACCAGATCGGCACCGAGCTTGAGCGGCTGCTGCAGCGCCGGCGAGCAGAAGCAGTTATCCACCGCCAGCAGCGCCTTCGATTCATGGGCGATGGCCGCCACTGCGGCGATATCCACCAGTTCGGTGAGCGGGTTGGACGGCGACTCGATGAAGAACATCTTCGTCGAGGGCGTCACCGCCGCGCGATATGCGTCCAGATCCGTGGCGGGCACGAAGGTCGAGGTGATGCCGAAGCGCGACAGGATGTTGCCGAAAAGCTGCTGGGTGGCACCAAAAACCCCGCGGGAGACGACCACGTGATCCCCGGACGACAGCAGCGCCATCACCGCAGACATGATCGCCGCCATGCCGGAAGCCGTCGCAATGCAGGCCTCGGCCCCCTCCAGCGCCGCCAGACGCTGCTGCATCGCAGTGACCGTCGGGTTGGTGAAGCGGGCGTAGACGTTGCCCTCTTCCGCGCCGGAGAAGCGCGCAGCGGCTTCGGCCGCGCTGTTGAAGACGAAGCTGGAGGTGAGATACAGCGCCTCGGAATGCTCGTTGAACTGGCTGCGCTCGATGCCGGCGCGAATCGCCAGGGTGTCCGGATCGAGGCCCAGGATCGGGTCAATGCTCAACTTTCGCTCCGGGAAACGAGGTTCAGGTCCATCTGACCGCCGCCGTCTTCCGACACCGGCTTGCTGGCCGCGTCGTTGCGCTGGTTCTCGACGCCCGACAGGTACTCGTCGGTGACGTCGCCGGTCACGTAGCAGCCGTCGAAACAGGAGGTCTCGAACATCGAGATGGACGGGTTGATCGCCTGGACCGCCGCCTTGAGGTCGTCGAGATCCTGGTAGATCAGCGCATCGGCGCCGATTTCGCGGCAGATTTCCTCTTCGGTACGGTTGCTGGCGATCAGCTCGTTCTTGCTGGGCATGTCGATGCCGTACACGTTGGCATAGCGCACCGGGGGCGCCGCCGAGGCCATGTAGACCTTGGTCGCACCGGCATCGCGGGCCATCTGGACGATCTCGCGGCTGGTGGTGCCACGCACGATGGAGTCATCCACCAGCAACACTGCCTTGCCCTTGAATTCCTGCTGGATGGTATTGAGCTTCTGGCGCACGGATTTCTTGCGGATCTCCTGGCCCGGCATGATGAAGGTCCGGCCGATGTAGCGGTTCTTCACGAAACCTTCGCGATACGGCACGTTCAGGTGATGGGCCATTTCCATCGCCGACGGACGGCTGGAATCGGGGATCGGGATCACCACGTCGATCTTCAGGTGCGGCATCGTGGAGCGCAGCTTGTGGGCCAGGAACTCGCCCATCTTGATCCGCGCGTCGTACACCGAGATGCCGTCGATCAGCGAATCGGGACGGGCCAGATAGACGAACTCGAACATGCACGGGGCCAGCACGGTGTGGCCGGCACACTGGCGGCTATGGAAGCGGCCTTCGGTGTCGATCAGGATCGCCTCACCCGGCGCCACGTCGCGCACCAGCTTGAAGCCCATCACGTCGAGGGCAACGCTCTCGGAGGCCACCAGCCACTCGGTGCCGTTGGGGGTGTCGTTGCGGCCGATCACCAGCGGGCGGATGCCGTAGGGATCGCGGAAGGCCAGGAGGCCGGTGCCGGAAATTATCGCCACGGTGGCGTAGGCGCCCCGGCAGCGGCGGTGCACGCCAGCCACCGCGGTGAAGACGGTCTCTTCATCCAGGCGGAAGCTCTTGGCGGCGGCCTGCAGCTCGTGCGCGAGCACGTTGAGCAGCACCTCGGAATCGGAATTGGTGTTGATGTGCCGGAGATCCGACAGGAACATCTCCCGCTTCAGCTCTTCCGAGTTGGTGAGGTTGCCATTGTGGGCCAGCATCAGGCCGAACGGCGAGTTCACATAGAAAGGTTGCGCTTCGGCAGCGGCCGACGCCGAGCCGGCGGTCGGGTAGCGCACGTGAGCGATGCCCCAGTTGCCGGGCAGATCGCGCATGTTGCGGGTACGGAACACGTCCCGCACAAGGCCGGAGCCCTTGTGCATGTGGAAGCGCCCGTCCTGCGAAGTCGCAATGCCAGCGGCGTCCTGCCCGCGGTGCTGAAGCACCTGCAGGCCGTCATAAAGAAGCTGATTGACGGGTGTCGTCGCTACTACGCCCAGAATCCCACACATTTCAAACCACCTATCGGTATCGAAGTCTTTTTGCCAACGGCTCAGGGAGCCAGGGTCGGGAAGCGGTCACGGCGGTCTCGAGGGGCGCCGACAGGCTGGCCTCCCGCCACCACGCTTCCTTTGCGAAGCCGCCGATGCCGACGAGCAACGCCATTGCAAACACGATCAGACCGCCCCTCACCGCGCCGAAGCACGCCCCGAGGAAACGGTCGGCAATCCCGAGGCCGGCTGCGCGAATCAGTTCGCTCAGCATCCAGCGCAGGATCGCCACAAAAATGAGTACGACAACAAAAATGAGCAGAAATGCCACCGGCCCCTGCAGCAGCGGCTCCTTCACCCAGTTCGCCACCAGCGGCTGAAGCTCGGGCATGAAGGACTTCGCCACCATGAAAGCCAGCAACCAGGCGCCCAGCGCGACGATCTCGGAGATCAGCCCCCGCCAGAAACCCAGCAATGCAGACAGGCCGACGAGGCCGATGAACGCGTAATCCAGTCCGGTCAAGGCGTGTCACGTCCAGGGCTACTTGGCCGCCACGGATGCCTGCACGCCCAGAATCTTCTGGATGCGCGCAGCCGCCTTGTCGGCCGCAGCCTTGTTCGGGAACGGGCCCGCGCGAACGCGCACCTTGTCACCCACGGTTTCGACGTAAGAAGGATAGCCCTCGGCCTTGAGCTTTGCGCGCAACTGGGCCACGTTGCCCGCCTCGCGATAGGCACCGAGGGACAGCACGTGAGGCTTGACCGCCTCGTCCTTGGGATTTGCACCCATCAGCAGCGCCTTGGCGCGCTCGGCATCGGCCTGGGCCTTCTCGCGCTCCCGTTCCTTCTGTTCCTTTTCCTTCTGCTTGGGATCGGGCTTCGGCGGTTCGGCCTTCTTGGGCTCGGGCTTGGCTTCGGGCTTCGGCTCCGGCTTTCTGGGCTCGGGCCGGACGATTTCGGCCTTGGACGGCTCGACCTTGCGCGGCGGCGGAATGAGCTCCTCGCCCGGCTTGAAGACAGGGCTGCCCGCCTCCGGCTCGGACTTGCGGCCGGTCTGGGGCTTCTCTTCAACCACCGGCTCGGTGCTCTCCTCGGCAATCACGCCGGCCACGGGCTGGCTGGGCGCGGGCGCCTTTCCAGCGATCACGCGGGACGTGAAGTTGCTGCCTTCCTGGCTGGGAATGCGGATCTGAACGTCCTGCGAAGGCGGACGCGGCTCGTGGTCCATGACCATCGGCAACACGATGGCTGCAGCCAGCGCCAGCGCGGCGGAACCCACCAGGCGGCGCCGGGCACGTTTTTTCAGGTCGATCTGGGAATCGTTGTCGGCCATTCTTGCTGCAACACCTATTGCGGCGACTTCCTGGCGGCCATAACGTCCGCCACGGTCAGGAAGGAGCCAAAGATCACGATTCTATCACCCTCGGCCGCGCGACCCGCTGCGACCTCGTACGCACTTGCGGGCGAAGGATACTCGGCGATGTCGCCATTCACGCCGACTTCCCGCAGGATTTCGGCGAGGCGGGCGGCCGGGAGACCGCGCGGACCGGGCAGCGTGGCCAGCAGCCAGTGGTCGACCCGATCACGCAGCAGACGCACCACGCCCGCCACGTCCTTGTCGCCCAGCATGCCCAGCACCGCCCAGGTTTCCGGGAAGAAACCCATGCTCGCCAGGTTCTCGTTGAGCACGCCGGCTGCCTGGGGATTGTGGGCGACGTCGAAGACCACCGCCGGACGACCCGGCATGACCTGGAAGCGCCCCGGCAGCTCCACCAGCATGAAACCCTGGCGGATGGCCTGCATCGGAACCGGCAGGATGTCGCGAACGGCCTCACAGGCGGCCATCACCGCCGCTGCATTGAGGAGCTGGTTGGTGCCCCGCAACGCCGGATAGGCGAGTCCGCCACGGCGGCTGCCACCGGCCGTCCAGAAGGCCCATTGATTCTGATCCCCGGCAAATCCGAAGTCGCGACCGCTCACCTGAAGCTTCGCGCCAATGGCTTCGGCGTGATCGATGAGGGACTGGGGCGGCATGGGATCACTGCAGATTGCCGGCTTGCCGGGACGGAAGATCCCCGCCTTCTCGAAACCGATGGCCTCGCGGGTGTCGCCGAGGAAATCCATGTGATCCATGGCCACGCTGGTGACGATGGAGCAGTCGGGCTCGAACACGTTGACCGCATCCAGCCGGCCGCCCAGCCCCACCTCGAGGATGATCGCGTCGAGGCCGGCATGGCTGAAAGCAGCCCAGGCAGCCAGGGTGCCGTGCTCGAAATAGGTGAGCGGCGTGTCGCCCCGGGCGCGTTCGACTTCGGCAAAGGCATCGACCAGCACCGCGTCGCTGACGTCGCGGCCGTCAATGCGGACGCGCTCGTTGTAGCGCAGCAGATGCGGCGAGGTGTATAGCCCAACCCGCTTGCCAGCCGCGAGCAGCACGGCTTCGAGCAGCGCGCAGGTCGAGCCCTTGCCGTTGGTGCCGCCGATGATGAAGACCGGGCAGGTTTGCGGAAGATTCAGCGCATCACGAACGGTGCGCACGCGATCCAGGCCAAGCTGGATCGCCTGGCCGTGACGGGCCTCAAGGAGACCCAGCCAGCCATCGAGTGTTTCAGGCAACTGCATGTCAGGCGGCGGAGCGGACCGACGCTTGTCGCGTCAGCAGGGTGAGGAGTTCGGCGAGACGGTCACGCAGTTCGCGACGGTCGATGATCATGTCGATGGCGCCCTTCTCGAGGAGGAACTCGGAGCGCTGGAAGCCCGGAGGCAGCGTCTCCCGCACCGTTTGCTCGATCACACGAGGGCCGGCAAAGCCGATCAGCGCGCCGGGTTCGCCAATCACCAGATCGCCCATGAAGGCGAAACTGGCCGACACACCGCCCATGGTCGGGTCGGTGAGCAAGGTGATGAAGGGCAGCTTGCGCTCCGACAGTAGGGTGATGCCGGCGGTGGTCTTGGCCATCTGCATAAGCGAGAACAGGCCCTCCTGCATCCGCGCGCCGCCCGAAGCGGTCACGCAGATGAAAGGCAGGCGCTGCTCGACCGCAGCCTTCACGCCACGGATGAAACGCTCGCCAACCACCGAGCCCATCGAACCACCAAGGAACTCGAACTCGAAGCAGGCGATCACCACCGGCACGGTCTTGATGGCGCCCTGCACCACCACGAGGGCGTCGGACTCTTCGGAATCGGCATTCGCAGCGGCGAGGCGATCCGGATAACGCTTGGAATCCTTGAACTTGAGCGGATCGATCGGCACAACTTCGGCGCCGATCTCGAACTGGCCTTCCGGATCGAGCAGCAGCTCGATCCGCTGGCGGGCCCGGATGCGCTGGTGATGGCTGCACTTCGGGCAGACATTGAGGTTGCTCTCGAGGTCGGAACGGTAGAGCACCGCCTCACAGGCCGGGCACTTGCTCCACAGGCCTTCAGGGATCGCCTTGCGGCCCGACGGAGCGTCACGCTTGATCTTCGGCGGCAGCAGCTTCTTCAACCAGCTCATCAGCGCTCTCCTGCGTTGTCCATGGCAGTACGGATACCGCGCAGGAAGGCGGTGACCTTCGCCGGGGCTTCTTCGCGGCTGCTCTGTTCGATTTCCTCGATGATCCGGCTGCCGATCACCACGGCGTCGGCGAGGCTGGCGATGCGCGCTGCGGTGGCCGCATCACGGATGCCAAAGCCCACGCCCACCGGCATGCCGACCTTCTCGCGGATCACCGGGATGCGCCGGGCAACCTCGTCGAGATCGAGGGTGGCCGAGCCCGTCACGCCCTTGAGCGAGACGTAATAGATGTAGCCACTGCCCACCGCCGCCACGTCGGCGAAACGCTGTTCGGTGGAGGTGGGTGCCAGCAGGAAGACCGGATCAAGCCCGGCGGCGCGGCAGACCTCGGCAAAGGTGACGCACTCCTCGGGCGGATAATCGACTACCAGCACGCCATCGACGCCGGCTTCGGATGCCGCCTTGGCAAAGGCTTCCAGGCCCATCGCCTCGATCGGGTTGGCGTAGCCCATCAGCACGATGGGGGTCTGGTCGCCGGTGGCGCGGAAGGCGCGAACCATCTCAAGCACCTTGCGGGTGCTCATGCCCGCCGCCAGGGCCCGCTCGGAGGCGCGCTGGATGGTCGGGCCGTCGGCCATCGGATCGGAGAAGGGAACACCCAGTTCGATGATGTCGGCGCCGCCGGCCACGAGGGCCTGCATCAGCGGCAAGGTCATTTCGGGTGCAGGATCGCCGGCAGTGATGAACGGGATGAGCGCCTTGCGCCCTTCGCCGGCCAACCGCTTGAAGGTTTGTTGGATTGTGGACATGGATCGTATGAATGGTCAGCGGCCCCGCCAGACCAGCTGGCGGGGCCGTGAAGATCAGAACTGGATGCCGGATTTCTCGGCGACGGTGTGCATATCCTTGTCGCCGCGGCCGGAGAGATTGACCAGCAGGACTTTGTCCTTCGGCAGGGTCGGGGCCAGCTTGGCCGCATAGGCCAGGGCGTGGGACGACTCCAGCGCCGGGATGATGCCCTCGAAACGGCAGAGATCGTGGAAGGCCTGCAGGGCTTCGGCGTCGGTGATCCCGACGTATTCGGCGCGGGCGCTGTCCTTGAGCCAGGCGTGCTCGGGGCCGACGCCCGGGTAGTCGAGGCCGGCGGAGATCGAGTGGGTCTCGATGATCTGACCGTCTTCGTTCTGCAGCAGGTAGGTGCGATTGCCGTGCAGCACGCCGGGGCGCCCGGCCGACAGGGAGGCCGCGTGCATGCCAGAATCGATGCCGCTACCAGCCGCCTCGACACCGACCAGACGCACGTCGGCGTGCTCGATGTACGGATGGAAGATCCCCATCGCGTTGGAGCCACCGCCCACGCAGGCGATCACGTAATCCGGCTGACGCCCGGCGAGCTCGGGCATCTGCTCGATGCATTCCTTGCCGATCACGGTCTGAAAATCCCGCACCATCATCGGATAGGGGTGCGGGCCCGCGACGGTGCCGATGATGTAGAAGGTGTTGCCGATGTTGGTGACCCAGTCGCGCATCGCCTCGTTGAGGGCGTCCTTGAGAGTCTTGGAACCGCTTTCGACGGGTACCACGGTGGCGCCCAGGAGCTTCATCCGATAGACGTTGGCAGCCTGGCGGCGCACGTCTTCGGAGCCCATGTACACCACGCACTCCATCCCGTAACGGGCCGCAACGGTAGCCGTGGCCACGCCGTGCTGGCCGGCGCCGGTTTCGGCGATCACCCGCGGCTTGCCCATCCGCCGGGCGAGCATGGCCTGGCCGATACAATTGTTAACCTTGTGGGCGCCGGTGTGGTTGAGGTCTTCGCGCTTGAGATAGATCTGCGCGCCCCCGAGCAGGCCCGACCAGCGCTTGGCGTGGTAGATCGGGCTCGGCCGGCCGACGTAGTGCTTGAGTTCGTATTCGAACTCGGCGACGAAGGCGGGGTCGTTCTGGGCCGCTTCGTAGGCCTGCCGAAGTTCGGTCAGCGCCGGGATCAGGGTCTCCGCGACGAACACGCCACCATAAGGGCCGAAATGGCCCCGTGCATCGGGTAGATCGTAGGGGGCATCAGCCATGTGCATTTTGGACTCCGGCAACAAATTCGGTGATACGGGCGGCATCCTTGATTCCCTTGGCCGCTTCCACGCCGCTCGAGACATCCACCGCCCACGGGCGGACACGCCGGACAGCCTCGGCCACGTTGCCGGCATTGAGGCCGCCGGAGAGGATCAGGGGCAAGGGCAGCCCGGAAGGGATGAGCGACCAATCGAAGGTTTCGCCACCACCGCCATAGCCTTCCACGAACGCATCCAGCAGCAAACCCTGGGCCTTCGGGAAGGAAGCCGCGTATTTTAACAGATCGAACCCCTGCCGCATCCGCGCCGCCTTGATGTAGGGCCGACCAAAGCCGACGCAGTCTTCCTCGCGCTCGTCGCCGTGAAACTGCAGAAGCTGGAGCGGCACGGTTTTCAACGCATTTTCGACGTAATCCCGCCCCGCATTGACGAAAAGCCCGACGATCGTCACAAAGGGCGGCACGAGGCGCGCCAGCTCGGCGGCACGCTCGAAATCCACGAAACGGGGGCTCGACGGGTAGAAAACGAAACCGATCGCATCGGCGCCGGCTTCAACGGCGGTGCGAACGTCCTCCTCGCGGGTCAGCCCGCAGATCTTGATTCGGGTTCGATGCACGTTCAGGGAAGCAGCAGTTGGGGAGCCGCGATGATACGCCCCCCGCCCGGCAGCGGCCACCGCGGCGGATACTCGACGCCGCACAGGTAGAGGCCATCCGGCGCGAAGGTCGGCGCCGCGATCGTCCGGTTGCGCGCCGCCAGGAGTTCGCTCATCCAGCCCACAGGCTTTCGCCCCATTCCCACGTAGACCAGCGACCCGACCAGATTGCGGATCATGTGATGCAGGAAGGCGTTGGCGTGGAAATCGAAGAACACCACATCACCCCGCCGCTCCACCTCGACCGAATGCATCAGGCGAACGGGTGACCTGGCCTGGCATTCCGCTGCACGGAAAGAGGTGAAATCGTGCTCACCGATCAGGCAACTCGCCGCCTCGCGCATCGCAACCACGTCGAGGTCACCGTGAGTCCAGCCGACCCGCCCACCCAGCAGGGCCGGACGCACCCGCCGATTGAGCAGCACATAGCGATACCGGCGGGATTCGGCACTGAACCGCGCATGGAAATCATCATCGACCTCTACCGCCCACAGCACCCCGATGCTTGCCGGCAGATGGCTATTCACGCCGCGAACCCAGGCCTCAAGGGGGCGACGGGCCGAGGTATCGAAGTGCGCGACCTGGGTTGTCGCATGAACGCCCGTATCGGTGCGTCCCGCGCAGACGAGTTGCACCGGCTCAAGGGCGATCTTCCGGAGCGCGATCTCGAGGGTGTCCTGCACCGTGCGTCCGTGGCGCTGAGTCTGCCAGCCCTCGAAGGCGTTGCCGGCGTATTCGATACCGATCGCGACCCTCACAGGCTCGCTCCAAAGACGATTGCCGTCGTCAGCGCGGCCATCACCAGCCAGTCGGACCAGCGCAGCGCGGCATGCTCCACCAAAAGTGGCTCGATCGCCCCATCAAACCGGGGCGCATCCAGCAAGGCCCGCCATCCGCCTTCCGGCGGCGACTCGACGTAACGAAAGACCAGCAACACCCGAACGGCCAGGCGCTCGACGGACAAACCAAGCATGGCCAGCGGTGCCGCCAGCACCATCAAACCAGACACCATTGCCCGCTCACCTGTCCGCTCCAGGAGCACCGCCACGAGCATCACGACGATCGCGAGACGAAGACAGTGCTGGACTGCCAGGGCTGCACCCTCCCAGGTGGGCCCCGCACGACCTGCCCAGGGGGCCATCGCCTCACCCGGCGTAAAGAAAGCAAAGAGAATCACGAGAACCAACATGAGAACGCGAACCCGCCGCAGCAAGCGCCGGGCCTTTGCCGGAGCAAGCCAGAGCGAAGCCACCAAAACGACAAGCCCGAAACCCCACAACGCGGGACCTCGGGCAAGCTGGGAGAACACAACCAACGAAACCCAGAACACGATTCGCGTCGCCGGGTGAAAAAGCGTATGCACCAGAGCAGATGAAAGGCCAAGGGGGCTGTCACCAGCCCCCTTTTTCAATCAGGAGAGACGGGCAAGAATCACGCGCGCCTCATCTTGCTGGCGCCCCGACCCTTCCCGAAGGACTTCCTCAACCAGTTCCCGCGCGCCGTCCTTGTCATCCATCTCTTCGTAAGCACGGGCCAGTTCGAGCTTGGTGGCAACTTCCTGCTGCAGATCGAGATCAAGAGGCGGCTCGGTCGGCGGCCCTGCATCAGGCAGCTCTGCGGGAGGCAGCTTGAAGTCGAGGTTGGTGGAGCTCATTTCAGCCGAAAGCGGCTTGCCCACGCCCTTGGTGTCGGCCTTGTCGTCGAGTTCGAAATCGAAATCGAGCAGGCTGCTATCGAAGCTGGTGCGTTCCAGATCGACCGTTGCCGAATCCACCGGCTCGCGTAGCGCATCCTCGGCCAGCGTCGCGGTGAGATCCACATCGACCGTCGAATCGCCCGATTCCGCGTTGGTTTCACCGAATTCGGAACTCAACTCGAAATCGAGATCACTCGGGTCAGGCAGGTTGAAATCGCTGGAAAGACGCTGGGGCCGCGTCGAGGTGGACTCGAGATCGCGTGCCATGGCATCGCCTGCCACCAACGTCGAGCCCATTGCGCCGACGGACTGATCGAAGCCAAGATCAAAATCCAGACCGCTGCTGGAAGTCGGGGAACTGCTGTTGAGCGCAACAGTTCGGGCGCTGTTCGCGTCGTCGCCCGAGTTCAGATCAAGATCGAAGTCCAGTACGGCCGGTTCGATACGTGCGGGCTCGGAGGGCTGATGGGTGTCACTGACAGCCCGATCGATGTCCTCCATGCTCGTATATTGATTGAGATCACCAGGCAGCGCCCAGGTATCTTTCAGCTGGGAAGGCGACTCAAGGGGATCTTCGCCAGCAGGCGCAAGCGGTAGCGGCTCATTGGCCATGAACGCCGGGGCCAGTGCCGGGGTACGGGCTGCGCCAGCCTGCACGAAACCAGTCGCGGGTGCGCTGACACCAGCAACCGTGTGCGGCCCCTGCGGTACTGGCGCGACCGGCGCCGTGCCCGGAGCGGGAATGCGGTAGAGCGGGCTGTCGGGATCAACCTTGCGCCCCAGCGCTGCTGCCTTTTCCCAATCCTGACCATTACCGCCGGTCAGCGAATACAGTTCGGTCGCCGTGGTTTCGAACTGCTTGAGGTTCTTGCGCTGGGCGTAGATCTCAAGCAGCTTGAGGTGCACGCCCGTGCGGCCCGGGTCGGTCTTCAGGGCGTCGAGCAGGATTTCTTCGGCCTGGGCATCACGGCCGTAGGCCATATATACGTCGGCTTCGGCCACCGGGTCGACACCTTCGTCGGTATCGATGGACGACAGGCCTGACTGGCTGAAATCGGTCTGAATCTGACTGCTGCTGCCGGTATCCACGCTCTGTCCACCGGCACTGCCGAAGACGGAGCTGGAGCCGTCACCAAACTCGGACAGCGCCGGCGTAGTCGTCGGTGCGCCCTGCCCATTACGGCGCTGGTAAAGCTTGTAGCCGCCCCATCCGAGGAGCAACGCCAGAACACCACCGGCACCGAGGTAGATGGACGAGTCGTCCTGCGTGGCGGCTGGCTGCACTTCCGGCGGCTTGGCCGGAGCAGGAGCCGGCTTGGGCGGTTCCGGCGGAGGCGGAGGAGCCGGCTTCGGCTCGACCGGGGGCTCGGGCTCCTTCGCAGGCACGGGGCGCTCGGGTTCGGGCGGAGGCGTCACGACGGCCGGCGCTGCAGCCGGCGCCTGCGCCACTACCGGAGGCGCCGGCTGCGTGGCTGCTGCTGCGTCCGACTGAATCTGGGCCATGCCCTGGCTCTTCAACTCGACGAGCCGCTGAAGCTCCTTGATGCTCTTTTCGAGTTCGGCCAGGCGGGTATTGGCTTCCCGCAGGGCCTTGTCGCGCGAAACGAGATCTTCCTCGAGGGCCTGCAATCGCGCGACCGACTTCTCGCCGCCCGCACCGGCGCCGCGCAAGCCCTCTTCGCTCTTGGAAACCTTGAGTTGATCTGCCGAGCCGCCAGCGGCGGGGGCACGGTCTTCAACCTTGGCACCGATCTTTCCACCGCTGCCGCGCTGGGTGGGGGCTTCCTTGGCCGGCGCAGCGGCAGCCTGCTCGGCAAGCTTCTGGCGATAACGACCGAAATCGGACGAGTGAGCGACGACCTGCTGACGCCCGGCATCCCCCGCCCCCTGACGAACACCGTCGGCATCGGGAATGCGAAGGATCTTGCCAGCCTGGAGACGGTTGATGTCATCGCCGGCAAAGGCGGAACGATTGCCCTGGAACAGCGCCATCAGCATCTGCTCCATGGAGACGCCTTCGGGGCGATTCTCCATGGCAATGCGATTGAGTGTGTCGCCGGGCTGGACCACGTACGAACGCCCCGCGCCAGGTGCGGCAACGGCGGGACGGGCTGCGCGTGCAACCGCACGGCGCGGCACGATGGGCTCGGCGCGACCGTACGGGGTCTGGCGGCCATCAGGCAGGGCCACGGCGACGGGCGCGCGATTGACGCCGGTATCCGGCGGGTCGAGCAGGAAAGTGTATTCGCGGATCAGGCGCCCGGCGGACCAGTTGAGCTCGACCAGCATGTCAACGAAGGGCTCGTTGATCGGCCGGTCGCTGCTCACCTTGACGACGGCGCCACTGCCGCGGCGCTCGACGGTCATGCGAAGCCCGCTGACCGACGGGGAATAATCGATGCCAGCCTGCCGGAACGCCTCGGCTGAAGCGAGCCGTGCCGTCATGTTCTGGATTTCTTCAGGCGCAGCCGCGATCTCCACTTCTGCGCGCAGGGGCTGACCCAGACCGCTGAGGACCGTGATGCGCCCCAGACCGGCGGCACTAGCGCTAAGCGAAAGGGCGCCGATGGAAGCGGCAAGAAGGGTACGTTTGAGCCGACTTTTCACAAGAATCTTATGCACGAAGGCTGATCATCGAAATCGAGTTATCGATGAACATAACATCATGGGTTTGGGGAGGCAAGTTCAAGCGGTGTTCGAAGTCGCCACTAAATTACGATCGGCATAAAAAAGGCGGCTTGCGCCGCCTTTCTCGTCAAACTTTTCAGGCTTCGAGCAGGATTCGCAGCATGCGGCGCAGCGGCTCGGCCGCACCCCAGAGAAGCTGATCACCCACCGTGAAGGCAGAGAGGTACTCGCCGCCCATCGCCAGCTTGCGCAGACGACCGACCGGAACGGTCAGGGTGCCGGTGACGGCGGTGGGGGTGAGATCACGCATCGACGCTTCACGCTGGTTCGGGACAACCTTCACCCAGTCGTTGGCGGAAGCCAGCATGGCTTCGATCTCGTCGATGGGGATGTCCTTCTTGAGCTTGAGCGTGAGCGCCTGGCTGTGGCAGCGCATGGCGCCGATGCGCACACACAGGCCGTCGATGGGCACCACCGGGGCGCTGAAGCCTTCGCCACGACCGAGGATCTTGTTGGTCTCGACGCCGCCCTTCCATTCTTCCTTGGACTGACCGTTACCCAGATCCTTGTCGATCCAGGGGATCAGCGAGCCGGCCAGCGGCACGCCGAAGTTGGACGACGGGAAGGCGTCATCGCGCATGGTGCCCGCGACTTCGCGGTCGATGTCGAGGATGGCGGACGCGGGATCGTCGAGCAGCTCCTTGACGGAGCGGTTGAGTTCGCCCATCTGGGACAGCAGCTCGCGCATGTTCTGCGCGCCGGCGCCGGAGGCGGCCTGGTAGGTCATGGACGTCGCCCACTCGACCAGATCGCGCTGGAACAGGCCACCGAGGGCCATCAGCATCAGCGAAACGGTGCAGTTGCCGCCGATCCAGTCACGGCCGCCCTTGGCGAGGGAATCCTTGATGACGTTCATGTTGACCGGATCGAGGATGATCACGGCCTTCGGGTCCATGCGCAGCGAAGACGCGGCATCGATCCAGTGGCCGTTCCAGCCGGCGGCGCGCAGCTTGGGATACACCTCGTTGGTGTAATCGCCGCCCTGACAGGTGATGACGATGTCCATCGCCTTCAGTTCGTCGATGTTCTTGGCGTCCTTCAGCGCAGGAGCTTCCTTGCCGAAGTTCGGCGCCTTGCCGCCGGCGTTGGAGGTGGTAAAGAACACCGGCTCGATCAAGGCGAAGTCGTTTTCCTCACGCATGCGCTGCATGAGCACGGAACCGACCATGCCACGCCAACCAACCAGACCCACTCTTTTCATTTGTATCCCCGATCAGACTTGAATGTTGTTTTGAGTTGCTTACAGCGCAGCGATGACCGCGTCGCCCATTTCCCTGGTGCCGACGCGGCGGGTGCCCGGCTCGTAGATGTCACCAGTGCGATAGCCAGCGGCCAACACCTTCTTGACGGCGGTTTCGATGCGCGCGGCCTGGGTTTCGAGATTGAAACTGTAGCGCAGCATCATCGCGGCCGACAGCATGGTGGCAAGCGGATTGGCGATGTCCTTGCCGGCGATGTCCGGCGCGGAGCCGTGGCTGGGTTCGTACATGCCCTTGCCGGCCGCGTTGAGCGAGGCCGACGGCAGCATGCCGATGGAGCCGGTGAGCATCGAGGCTTCGTCGGACAGGATGTCGCCGAACATGTTGCCGGTGACCATCACGTCGAACTGCTTGGGCGCGCGCACCAGCTGCATGGCGGCGTTATCCACCAGCATGTGGGAGAGCTCGACATCCGGATAATCGGCAGACAGCTCGATCATCACGTCGCGCCACAGCTGGGTGGTTTCGAGGACGTTCATCTTGTCCACCGAGCACAGCTTCTTGTCGCGCTTGCGGGCGGCCTCGAAGGCGACCTTGCCGATGCGACGGATCTCGGACTCGGAATAGATCATGGTGTTGAAACCGACGCGCTCGCCGTTCTCTTCACGGATGCCGCGGGGCTGGCCGAAGTAGATGTCGCCGGTGAGTTCGCGCACGATCAGGATGTCGAGGCCGGAGACGATCTCGGGCTTGAGCGACGAGGCGTTGGCAAGCTCGGGGTACAGGATGGCCGGACGCAGGTTGGCGAACAGTTCGAGCTGCTTGCGGATGCCCAGCAGGCCGCGCTCCGGGCGCTGGTCGCGGGGGTAGTTGTCCCACTTCGGGCCACCGACGGCGCCCAGCAGCAGCGCATCGGCCTCATCCGCCAGCTTGACGGTGGCTTCGGGCAGCGGGGTGCCGGTGGCGTCAACGGCGGCACCGCCGACGAGGGCGAATTCCGCTTCGAAATTGACGCCATCGCCGCGCAGCGCTTCGAGCACGCGCAGGGTCTGGTCCATGATTTCGGGACCGATGCCGTCACCCGGCAGAACACAGATCTTCATTGTTGGTTTCCGTTTTTATCGTTGGTGAGCACCGGCAGCCCGCAGGCCGCCGGCACGATCAGGCAAACAGCCAGGGCTGGTCGATGCGGCGACGGGCTTCGAAGTCGCGGATCTTGTCGGCGTGACGCAGGGTCAGGCCGATGTCGTCCCAGCCGTTGAGCAGGCACTCGCGGCGGAACGGGTCCACATCGAAGGGGATCACCTTGCCATCGGGGCGGGTGATCGTCATGGCGTCGAGATCGACGTTGAGCCGGTAGCCGATGGTGGCGTGGCACTGGGCAAACAGCGCATCCACTTCGTCGGCCGCCAGCTTGATCGGCAGGAGGCCGTTCTTGAAGCAGTTGTTGAAGAAAATGTCGGCAAAGCTCGGGCCGATCAGCACACGGAAGCCGAAGTCTTCCAGCGCCCACGGAGCGTGCTCGCGGGAGCTACCGCAACCGAAGTTGTCGCGGGTGAGCAGCACCTGCGCGCCCTGATAGCGGGGCTGATTGAGCACGAAGTCCGGGTTCTTCGGACGACCGGAGTTGTCCTCGCCGGGCTGGCCCACGTCCATGTAGCGCCACTCGTCGAACAGGTTGGGGCCGAAGCCGCTGCGCTTGATCGACTTGAGGAACTGCTTGGGGATGATCGCGTCGGTATCCACGTTGGCGCGATCCATCGGCGCCACGAGACCATCGAGTTTGGTGAACGGCTTCATTTACTTGACTGCCTTCTGGATGGCCTCGCCACCCTTTTCAATATCCTTGCCCAGACCCTGCACGGTGTTGCAACCGGCAAGCAGCCCGGCCAACACGGCGATCAGTGCGGTGAATTTGCGCATTGTCGAATCCTCCGCGATCAAGCCAGTTCGCGGACGTCGGCGAAGTGGCCGGCGATCGCGGCAGCCGCAGCCATGGCCGGGCTGACGAGGTGGGTACGGCCACCGGCGCCCTGACGGCCTTCGAAGTTGCGGTTGGAGGTGGACGCGCAGCGCTCGCCCGGCTCCAGGCGGTCGGCGTTCATGGCGAGGCACATGGAGCAACCCGGCTCGCGCCACTCGAAACCAGCGGCGACGAAGACCTTGTCGAGCCCTTCGGCTTCGGCCTGGCGCTTGACGAGACCGGAACCCGGCACCACCAGCACCAGCTTGACGTTGTCGGCCTTGCGACGGCCCTTGGCCACCGCGGCGGCAGCGCGCAGGTCTTCGATGCGCGAGTTGGTACACGAGCCGATGAACACCTTGTCGATGGCGATCTTGTTGATCGGCGTACGCGGCGTCAGGCCCATGTACTGCAGGGCGCGCTCCATGCCTTCACGCTTGACCGGATCCTTCTCGAGGGCCGGATCGGGCACGGTGCCGTCGATCGCGGCAACCATCTCGGGCGAGGTGCCCCAGGTGACCTGCGGCTTGATCTGCGCGGCGTCGAGCTCGACCACCGCATCGAAGACGGCGCCGTCGTCGGAATGCAGCGTGCGCCAGTATTCGACGGCACGATCCCAATTCTCGCCACGGGGCGAGAACGGACGATCCTTGAGATAAGCGATGGTCTGGTCATCCACGGCCACCAGACCGGCGCGGGCGCCCGCCTCGATGGCCATGTTGCAGATGGTCATGCGACCTTCCATCGACAGGCTGCGGATCGCGCTGCCGCCGAATTCCATGGCGTAGCCGGTGCCGCCGGCGGTGCCGATCTTGCCGATGATGGCGAGCACGACATCCTTGGCGGTCACGCCGGCGCCAAGCTTGCCGTCCACGCGGATCAGCATGGTCTTGGACTTCTTCTGGAGCAGGCACTGGGTCGCCATCACATGCTCGACCTCGGAGGTGCCGATGCCGTGCGCGAGGCAGGCGAAGGCGCCGTGGGTGGACGTGTGCGAGTCGCCGCAGACGACGGTCATGCCCGGCAGCGTCGCGCCGTTCTCGGGTCCGATCACATGGACGATGCCCTGACGCGCGTCCTTGAACGGGAAGTAGGCCAGCGCGCCGACTTCACGGATGTTCGAATCCAGGGTTTCCACCTGCTGGCGGGAAACCGGATCCTGGATGCCCTTATCCCAGTGGTCGGTCGGGGTGTTGTGGTCGGCCGTGGCGACGATGGAGTCCACGCGCCAGGGCTTGCGCCCGGCCAGCTTGAGACCTTCGAAGGCCTGCGGGCTGGTGACTTCGTGGACCAGGTGGCGGTCGATGTAGATCAACGCGGTGCCGTCGTCCTCGACGTGCACCACATGGCTCGACCACAGTTTTTCGTAAAGCGTCTGCGCTTGCATGGGCGATTGTTCGGTCAGGGTTGAAACCGGAGTGGGCGGAAAAACTTTTATTATTTCACAGGCCTAGTGTGCTGAGTAGCTTGCTCGTAGAGCGGCATCACGCGCTCGGCGTATACCCGTAGATCCTGCTGGCGCGTTTCGTTGGACGGGTGGGTCGAAAGCCACTGGGGTGGCGCGCCCTCCGACGCCTTGGCCATCTTCTGCCACAGCACGATGGCAGCGCGGGGATCGTAGCCCGCGCGGGCGGCGAGTTCGACGCCGATACGGTCGGCCTCGGTCTCGTGCTCCCGGCTGTTGGGCAGTTCGAAACTCACCTTGGCCACCGTTCCGATCAGATCAGACCCGGCCTGCCCAACCCCCAGCGCAGCGCCGACGATGGCAACACCCACGTTGGTCACCATCGCCCGGGAGGCGCGCTCGCGGGCGTGTTCGCGCAGCGCATGGGCGATCTCGTGGCCCATGATCGCGGCGATCTCGTCGTCGGTCAGATCAAGGCGCTCGATGATCCCGGAGTAAAACGCGATCTTGCCGCCTGCCATGCACCAGGCGTTGAGCTCGTTGGAGGTGAGCACATTGACCTCCCACTTCCAGCCCGGCGCATCCGGCCGGAACGCGCCCGTCGCGGGGATCAGCCGACGCGCCACGGCCCGCACGCGCTCGACCTGCTCCTTGTTGCGATTGAGGGCGTTCTTCTGCCCCGCCTGCTGAAGGATCTGGTGATAGCTCTGGCTGGCGGCCTGATCCATCTCTTTCGCCGACACCATCATCGACTGCCGACGCTCTATGCCGACTGCGCCGCTCTGGGTGGTCTGCACCGTCTGGCAGGCCGTCACGACGCTGGCAGCCAGCACCACCGGCAGCACGCCGCGCGCCCATTCGAATCGCTTGCTCATGTCTCTCCTGTTTGTCTTGCTGTTCAGATCAGGCCACGGACGACCGCACTCGCCACCCGGCAACCAGCACGATCAACCCTGCCAGCGCAAACACCGAGCCTGCCGTGTACGTCCAGGCGGGGCCTATCCATTCCCAAGTGTAGCCGCTAATCAGACCACCGATCATCCCGCCCGCACCGAACGAGATGCTGCCGTAAAAGGCCTGTCCCTGGGCCTGGTGACGCACGCCGAACCAGTCGTTCACCACTGCCACCGCCGCCGCGTGATACGACCCGAAAGTCGCCCCATGCAGGATCTGCGCAAACAGCAGCACCGCCAGTGATTCCGCCCCCCAGCCGATCAGCACGAAACGCAGCACCGCCACCGCAAAGCTGAACACCAGGATTCCACGCAACGAATACGCCTTGACGAGCCGAGGCATACCCATGAAGACGAGGATCTCGGCCACCACGCCCAGGGTCCACATCCACCCCACCACGGACTTGCTGTAGCCGTGCTCCACCAGATGCACCGAGTAAAAGACGTACAGCGCCCCGTGGGCGGCAGACATGAAGAAACACGCCGCCAGCAGCGCCCGCACCTCGGGCCGGCGCAGAACCGTGCGCAGCGGCACGTGCTCCTCATGGGTCGGCGGACGCTGCGCCTCGGGGATCGTCAATGCACACAGCAGGATGCCACCGAGGGTCGCCAACGCGATCCACAGCACCGCACGGATCGGCAGATCGTCGAGCAGATAGCCCAGGCCCAGCACCGCGACGATGAAGCCCACCGACCCCCACACGCGGATGTTGCCGTAGCTCCCGGCCCGGCCGGCCAGATGACTGAAGGTGAGCGTCTCCACCAGCGGCAGCGCGGCGCTCCAGAAGAAGGCCAGGAAGGCCATGCTGACGAACTGCGCGCCGTAGGCATCGCTGACCAGAAAACCGCCAAACCCCGCCACCGACAACGCCGCCGACAGCCGTACGACGGGCGTGCGCACGCCAACCCGATCAGCCAGCCAGCCCCACATGGTAGGCGCCAGCATGCGCATCACCGACATCAGTGACATCAACACCGCGATCTGCCCGGCACTGCGGCCAACCGACTGGAGGTAGAGGCTGAAATACGGGGAAAAGGCGCCGATGAAGGCAAAGTAGAAGAAGTAGTAGCCCGACAGGCGCCAGTAAGGAATCATCGCCGCGATTGTACCGCCCATAAAAAAAGAGCGCCCGAAAGCGCTCTTGCTGGCAGAAACACGCGGTCGATCAGTTGACGGCCTGGCCCTTCAGCATTTCGTAGAGCTCGTCCTTCAGCCTGAGGCGGCGCTTCTTCAGATCTTCGAGTTCGAAGTCCGTTGCCAGCTCGGCATTGACCTCCACGCGAACCACGTGACGATTGACGTCGTGGTACTCATCGAAGAGCCGGGCAAAGTGTCCGTTGGACACCTTGAGTGCGTGAATCTGGTCCCGATACTCGGGGAATTCGTGGTGAAGATCGTGTTGCTCCATGCGCTACCTCCCGGTCAATGGTCAATCTTGTATGTCTCGTGGGATTGACTCTACGCCCGCGATGCGCGCAAAAAGTTGACGACGATCAATCCTTGCGGAGCGGTGACGGGACGCACTGCACACCGCTCGGCGCCAGCCCGGCAATTTTTGGCGTGGCGCAGGCGACATCGGCGTTCTGGGCCCGATGACGCAGGGCGTGATCCATCAGCACCAGCGCCAGCATGGCTTCGGCGATGGGTGTGGCACGGATGCCGACGCACGGATCATGGCGGCCGTGGGTGTTCACGACCACCGCCTCGCCAGCCTTGTTGATGGAGCGTCGGTCCAGGCGGGTGCTGGCCGTGGGCTTGATGGCGATGCTGACGAGCACGTCCTGGCCCGACGAAATCCCACCGACCACGCCACCGGCGTTGTTGGACAGAAAACCCTCCGGGGTCATCTCGTCGTTGTGCTCTGTACCGAGCTGCGCCACGCTGGCAAAGCCGGCGCCGATCTCGACGCCCTTCACCGCGTTGATGCCCATCATCGCGTAGGCGATGTCGGCGTCGAGGCGGTCATAGACCGGCTCGCCCCAGCCGACCGGCACGCCGGTGGCCACCACGTTGATGCGCGCGCCCACCGAATCGCCGGACTTGCGCAGCTCGTCCATGTAGGCCTCGAGCTGCGGGACGATGGCCTGATTGGGCGCGAAGAAGGCGTTACCGTCGATCTCGTCCCATGACACAAAGGGGATCTCGACCGGACCCAGCTGCGCCATGTAGCCGCTGATCACGATGCCGAAGCGCTGCTCGAGCCACTTGCGGGCAATCGCCCCGGCCGCCACGCGAACGGCGGTTTCCCGCGCCGACGAGCGGCCGCCACCACGGTAGTCGCGGATGCCGTATTTCTGCCAGTAGGCGTAATCGGCATGGCCCGGACGGAATTGCTCGGCGATGTTGCCGTAGTCCTTCGAACGCTGATCCTGGTTGCGGATCAGGAGCGCGATCGGCGTGCCGGTGGTGACACCCTCGAAGACGCCCGAGAGGATCTCGACCGTATCGGGCTCGCGCCGCTGGGTGACGTGGCGTGAGGTGCCGGGCTTGCGCCGGTCGAGTTCGATCTGGATGTCGGCCTCGCTGATCGCCAGCCCCGGCGGACAGCCATCGACCACGCAGCCGATGCCAGGCCCGTGGGATTCGCCGAAGGAAGTGACGGTAAACAGCGTGCCGAAGGTATTACCAGACATGAAGCACTCTCGAAGGGAACGAAAAACCGCCGGAGTCTAGCACGCTGCCGGCACCGGGCCAGCAGCGCGAAGACCGCAGACTTACTGGAAGAACTCGTCGAGGCGCCCGAAGACCGGGTGCTCGCCGTCATGCTTGTTGACGTACAGCACGTCCTCAAGTTTCTCGACCTGCCTGATCATCTTTTCGAGGCGCTCGTCCTCGAAGATCAACAGCCAGATGCGGCTGGTCTCGCCACCACCGACCGGCATGCACAGGATGCCTTCAACGTTGAACGCGCGACGGGCAAACAGGCCGCAGATGTGGCTCATCACGCCCGGGTGGTTGGCAACGCCCAGCTCCAGCACAACCTTGTGGAAGCCGTTGTGCTCGGGAACGTCGGGGATGTACTCGGAAAGGTTGGTGTTCTGTTCGGACATCGTATTCTCTCCTCGGGCTCAGCCGATCATCTCGGAGTTGGCGGCACCCGGCGGCACCATCGGGTAGACGAATTCGTTCGGATCGATCGTCGCGTGGATCAGGCAGGGGCCCGGCGTCTGCAGGGCTTCGGCCAAGGTGGCGCGGGGGTTCGGCGACGGATCGAGATTGACCGCGCGCATGCCGAAGCCTTCGGCGATCTTCAGGAAGTCGGTCGGGCGCTCGTAGCGGGACGCCATGATGCGCTTGCCGTAGAACAGGTTCTGCTGCTGATGCACCAGGCCGAGGGACTGGTTGTTGAACAGCACGATCTTGACGTTGACGTTCTCCTGGGCGGCGGTGGCCATTTCCTGGATGTTCATCTTCAGGCTGCCGTCACCGGAGAAACACACCACGGTGCGATCCGGCTCGGCCAGCGCGGCGCCGATGGCGGCCGGGAAGCCGAAGCCCATGGTGCCGAGACCGCCCGAATTGAGCCACTGGCGCGCACGGCGGAACGGGTAGGCTTGGGCCACCCACATCTGGTGCTGGCCCACGTCGCTGGTGATGATTGCGTTGTCGTCGAGACAGTTGGCCACCGCGTGGATCAGGCCGTAGGGCGAGCGCGGGTTGTCGATGCCCGGCATGGCCAGCGGGAAGCGGCCCTTGAGGCTTTCCACGTGGGACAGCCAGCGCTTGCGCAGCTGCGGCTTGACGCGCGGCAGCAGCTCGGTGAGCACCTGACCCACGTCGCCGGCGATGGCCACATGGGCGTTCTTGACCTTGTGCAGCTCGGAGCGGTCGATGTCGATGTGGATGATCTTGGCGTTCGGACAGAACTCGGCGGTCTTGCCGATGGCGCGATCGTCGAACCGTGCGCCGACGCAGATCAGCAGATCGGCTTCTTCGAGCACGTAGTTGGTGTAACGCGCGCCGTGCATGCCCAGCATGCCGATGGACAGCGGGTGGTCCATCGGCATCGCGCCGAGGGCCATCAGGGTCATCGTGGTCGGCAGCGAGGCCTGCTCGGCCAGGGTCACGGCCATCTGGGATGCGCCGGAGTGGATCACGCCACCACCCAGGTAGAGCACCGGACGCTCGGCGGATTCGATCATCTTCGCGGCTTCTTCGATGGCGGCGATGTCGAAGCTCGGCGCCGCATCGGGCACGACCACGTCGGGGAACGCGTCGAAGCTGACCATCTGGTTCTGGACGTCCTTCGGCACGTCGATCAGCACCGGACCAGGGCGATCGGACATGGCGATGCGGAAGGCGGCCGGCACCACGTTGAGCAGATCCTTGGCCGAACGGACCAGGAAGTTGTGCTTGGTGATGGGGATCGTCAGGCCGTAGGTATCGACTTCCTGGAAGGCGTCGGTGCCAATCATCGACAGGGGCACCTGGCCGGTCAGCGCGATCATCGGGATCGAGTCGAGCTTGGCGTCGGCGATGGCGGTGATCAGGTTGGTCGCACCCGGGCCGCTGGAGGCCAGGCAGACTTCCGGCCGGCCGGACACCCGAGCCATGCCCTGGGCGATGAAGCCGGCACCCTGCTCGTGACGACACAGGACGTGGTGAATCTGCTCGCTCTTGGAAAGCGCGTCGTACATCGGCAGCGCCGCACCGCCGGGCACACCGGCGATCGTGCGGATTCCTTGCCGTTCGAGCAGCTTCACAATCAGGTCTGCTCCAGTCATTTGCATCATCGAAATTCTCCTAGTGGCTTGGGAGCCGAACCGCAATCCAGGCCGGGGGCGCAACAAAAGACAAGACCCCCGCCGGTTGCGCGCCGGCGGGGGTCTGAAATTTCCTTGGACTGCCTTGGACCCTTACGACGCGCGAACACCTACGCTTACTACGCGTACTACGGCTACGACGTCGACAGGCAGGAAAGTGGCGAAGAGGGTCACGGCAAAGTCACGAAGTCATATACAAGACTGACTCTGAATTATTCTCACAAAGCCCCGAAAACACAAGTGATTTTTTGCGACGCTTCCATCAAGGGAAGACGCATGTCACACCCGGACTAGGAATCACGCAACACCCGACGGAGGATCTTGCCGACATTGCTCTTGGGCAGCTCATCCCGGAACTCGACAAACCTGGGTACCTTGTAACCTGTCAGCCCGGCCCGGCAGTGGGCGATCAGCGCCTCGGCGTTCAGGCTGGCATCCTTGCGGACGACGAAGATCTTCACCGCCTCGCCCGAATGCTCATCCGGCACGCCCAGCGCGGCCACCTCCATCACCCCGGGATGCGAGGCAACCACATCCTCGACCTCGTTGGGATAGACGTTGAAGCCGGACACCAGGATCATGTCCTTCTTGCGATCGACGATGCGGACAAAACCCTGCTTGTCGATGGTCGCCACATCGCCGGTGCGCAGGTAACCATCATGGGTGAAGGTCCGCGCGGTTTCCTCGGGGCGGTTGTAATAACCCTTCATGACCTGCGGCCCCTTCACGCACAGCTCGCCTGGCATGCCGAGGGAAACCTCGTAGCCGTCATCGTCGCGCAGGCTCACATCGGTGGATGAGATCGGCAGACCGATGGAGTGGTTGAACTCCGGCAGATCCAGCGGATTGATGCACACCGCCGGCGAGGTCTCGGTGAGGCCATAGGCTTCGGCCAGCGTCTTGCCGGTGACCTTCTTCCAGCGCTCTGCCACCGCCTGCTGAACCGCCATGCCACCACCCAGCGCCACCTTGAGCGAGGAAAAGTTGAGCTTCTCGAACTCGGGATTGTTGAGCAGCGCGTTGAACAGGGTATTCACGCCGGTGATCACGGTAAACGGATACTTGCCCAGCTCAGCCACGAAGCCCGGGATGTCCCGCGGATTGGTGATCAGGATGTTCGTCGCGCCGATCTTGAAGAAAGTCAGGCAGTTCGCGGTAAGCGAGAAGATGTGATACAGCGGCAAGGCGGTGATGATGATCTCCTCGCCTTCCTTCACGTATGGGCTGATCCAGGCGTGGGCCTGCTGCAGATTGGCCACGATGTTGCCATGGGTCAGCATCGCCCCCTTGGCAACGCCGGTGGTGCCACCCGTGTATTGCAGATAGGCGAGATCATCATGGCCGATCTGTACCGGCTGGAACGGATGGGCAGCCCCCTGACCCAGCGCATCCCGAAATGCGACACACCCCGGCAGGCTCCACGGCGGCACCATCTTCTTTACATGGCGGACCACGAAGTTGACCAGCAGCGACTTCGGAAAACCCAGCATGTCGCCAAGGCCGGTGACCACAACGTGCCGCAGGGCCTTGGTGTTGCCGATGACCTCCTGCAGCGTGTGGGCGAAGTTCTCGACGATGACAATCGCCTCGCACCCGGCGTCATTGAGCTGATGCTCAAGCTCGCGCGCGGTATACAGCGGATTGACGTTCACGACGGTGAAGCCCGCCCGCAGAATGCCAAACATCGCCACGGGATATTGCAGGCAGTTGGGCATCATCAGCGCGACCCGGGCACCCTTGGCAAGCTTCAACTCGCCCTGAAGGTAGCCGGCAAACTGCCGCGACAGCAATTCGAGATCACTGTAGCTGATGGACTTGCCCATGCAGACATAGGCGGTCCGATCGGCAAACTTCCGGACGCCCTTGTCAAAAAGATCGGCCAGCGAAGAAAACTCGCCAACATTGATTTCGGCGGGCACGCCAGGGGGATAGCTTTGCAGCCAGATCTTGTTCATTTTGTCTCCTTTGTAGTTGGTGATCGAGCCCGAGCGGAGCCATGCGCCAAAGCGCAACCCCATCGGAATCCCGCCCTCCCCAGGCGGCCCTGGCGCCCCGTGGCGCCAGCTTCCAACATACCTTTCGACAGGCGTTCAAACGCCTTGTTTTGTGGGCTGCCCACCCCCTGTGCGAGCAGCCCTGTTTCGTGCAGAACCTAGTTCAAAAAGCAGGTGCCGATCAGGCCTGATCTTCCTCGGCCGGCCAGTTCCGGATGTAGTTCTTGAGCATCCGGTTTTCGAAACTCTGCTCTTCGAGCACAGCCTTGGCCACATCGTGAAAGGACACTACGCCCATGAGCGTCGTCTCGTCCATCACCGGCAGGTAGCGCTGATGGTGTTCGACCATCTGACGACGGAGCTCGTCCATTTCCATGTTAACCGAAGCAGCGACAGGATTCTTGAGCATTGCCTGCTCGACAGGCAGAGTCTGCCACTCGGCGCCCGCCTTCTGGGTAGCGACAAGCACCTCCCGGAAGGTCAGCAAACCGACCATCGCGCCCTTGTCAAAAACGACGAGAGAACCGACATCCTGCTCAGTCATGATCGCAACAGCCTCGGAGAGGGGCTTGGCAGGCGAGACCGTAAAAAGAACCTTGCCCTTGATCGCCAGAATTTCGCTAACCAGCATTTTCTTTCCTCTGAACGGCGCGCTTACGCCTAAAACCATACTGATCCGCATGGTATTCGATTGCATGATCCTGGAAAAGCTTTCCCGGATCAGGGCTTACCCTGAGCCCGCGCTCATATTTCACGCCACGCGGAACTCAGGCAGCGCCACCCTTTCGCAGGCCGAGCCCCTGAGAAGCAATCAGCGCTCCAGGAACTTCAGCTTATCCTTCACGCCACGCCATTCATCGGCATCTGCAGGCGGCTCCTTGCGCTCGACGATAGGCGTCCAGGTCTTGGCGAGTTCGGCGTTGAGCGCGATGTAGCCCTGCTGATCCGCAGGCACATCATCCTCTGCAAAAATCGCCTCGGCCGGACATTCGGCAACGCACAGGGTGCAATCGATGCACTCATCGGGATCGATCACCAGGAAGTTGGGCCCCTCCCGGAAACAATCCACCGGACACACATCGACGCAGTCGGTGTATTTGCAGCGAATGCAATTTTCAGTAACGACATAGGTCATGGGGAACTCCTGATCTGATGGCGGTGCCAGAGATCGGCACCGACAAAAACTTGCGAAACAAGCGGTGAAAGGGTGAGGAATATACCCCATTACCTCCGCTGGTGAGACCCGCCCTCCCTCACCTCAGGCATGGCAACCGGCGGCCTGTGCTTAAATGAGACAGTGCGCACTGGCGATTGTTCGCCGGCACTGGCGGACTAACACAGAATCCCGCTGGCGGCGAGAAAAGCGCTTTTCTTGGCGAAGAATATTCGCTAGCATCCCCCTGTCCACGTGTGTTGCTAGGGCGAACCGGTCGGATTTCATCCCGGGGCGCCCCTTCCCCCCTTGCAACATCAACAACTCCCCCTATCGAGAGGAATCATGAGCGAACATATTCATTACGTCACCGATGCAAACTTCGAAGCAGAAGTTCTGCAGTCCTCCACCCCGGTGCTGGTTGACTACTGGGCCGAGTGGTGTGGCCCGTGCAAGATGATCGCGCCGATCCTGGATGACGTGGCGAAGGAATATAACGGCAAGCTCAAGGTTGCCAAGCTGAACATCGACGAAAACCAGGAAACCCCGGCCAAGTACGGTATTCGCGGCATCCCGACCCTGATGCTGTTCAAGGGCGGCAACATCGAAGCCACCAAGGTCGGCGCGCTGTCCAAGTCGCAGCTCGCGGCTTTCATTGACAGCCACCTCTAAGCAGGTTAGATTCTCTAAGTAGTCATTGACGGCACCGTCGGGGTTATTCACAGATAACCCCGGTGCCTCGTACAGTCCGAGCACTTCTGCTGCTGTACGCGTCGCGGCCACCTCGCCGCCGCCTTCTTACATCTCTTCCTTTCCCCCTCTCCCCCACCGCTGCCAGCCATGCAACTCTCGGAGCTCAAGTCTCTCCACGTCGGCCAATTGCTCGAAATGGCCATCGCCAACGAAATCGAAGGTGCCAATCGCCTGCGCAAGCAGGAGCTCGTCTTTGCGCTGCTCAAGAACCGCGCCAAGAAGGGTGAGCCGATCTACGGCGATGGGGTCATGGAGATTCTGCCGGACGGCTTTGGCTTCCTGCGATCGCCGGATACTTCGTATCTCGCGGGCACGGATGACATCTATGTCTCGCCGAGCCAGATCCGCCGGTTCAACCTGCATACCGGCGACACGGTCGAAGGGGAGATCCGCACCCCGAAAGAAGGCGAGCGCTACTTTGCGCTGGTAAAGGTCGACAAGGTCAACTTCGAGCCGCCCGAGGCTGCCAAGCACAAGATCCTGTTCGAGAACCTGACGCCACTGCATCCGAACCAGTGCCTCAAGCTCGAACGAGACATCCGGGGCGAAGAAAACATCACGTCCCGCGTGATCGACATGATCTCGCCGATCGGCAAGGGTCAACGTGGCCTTCTGGTCGCACCGCCCAAGAGCGGCAAGACCGTGATGCTGCAGCACATCGCCCATTCGATCACCTCCAACCACCCGGATGTCGTCGTAATCGTCCTGCTGATCGACGAACGCCCCGAAGAAGTGACCGAAATGCAACGCTCGGTCAAAGGTGAGGTCGTCGCCTCGACTTTCGATGAGCCCGCCATCCGGCACGTCCAGGTTGCCGAGATGGTCATCGAAAAAGCCAAGCGGCTGGTCGAGCACAAGAAGGATGTGGTCATCCTTCTCGACTCCCTCACCCGCCTGGCCCGCGCATACAACACGGTCGTGCCTGCATCCGGCAAAGTTCTGACGGGCGGCGTGGACGCAAACGCACTGCAAAAACCGAAGCGTTTCTTCGGTGCCGCACGGAACATCGAAGAAGGTGGCTCGCTCACCATCATCGCGACCGCCCTCATCGACACCGGCAGCCGCATGGATGACGTGATCTATGAGGAGTTCAAGGGCACCGGCAACATGGAAATCCACCTTGACCGCCGCATGGCCGAAAAGCGCGTCTATCCGGCAATCAACGTGAACCGCTCCGGCACTCGTCGTGAAGAGCTGCTGCTCAAGTCCGACATCCTTCAGAAGGTCTGGGTGCTGCGCAAACTTCTTTACGGCATGGACGACATCGATGCGATGGAGTTCCTCCTTGACAAGATCAAGGCGACCAAGAACAACGGCGAGTTTTTCGACGCCATGCGCCGGGGCTGATCAAGCTCTCGACCGGTCGCCCCAAACGACAAGGCCTCGCAAATCGCGAGGCCTTGTCGTTTTATCTTCTGCAAATCAGTTCAGCACCAGTTAGTCAGGCTTCCATCCTGTTGATTTCATCCGACGTACGCTGAAAGAACAGCGTAGACAGACTCGATGCGGCACAGACCAGCCAGAACCCGAAGAAGCCGATGGAGTAGGTCGCCACCCCCGAAAAATGTACTGGCGCACCAAACAGGTATAGCTCCTGCGGATTGATTACCGTGAAGAAAATGACCTCGGCGACACCTGCAACGAGGAACGACGGCCACAAGACCTGAATCACTTTCAACATACAAACCTCCTGACGGCAGACCTGCACTGACACCACAACATCACGAAGACGATGCGGCCTGAAAGACCGAAGTAAAAAAATCCTTCAAACCGCAGTACCGCAAAAATCAGTCAACCGGCTTGAGATCAGCAGAATCCAGCCGAACTTCGGTCTCCGTCGGCAAAAATGCGGAGCCGGACAAACGCCAAGTGCGGGACTCATCCTCAAGCAGCACCTTCCAGTGAGCGCTGGTGATGGCGGTATCGACAACGCCACTGTATCTCCCATCGCGACGCTCAAGAACGAATTTCTGATCCATCCCGCTCTTGGTAGGGTGAGCCAATGTCAAGAAAAGCCTCTCGGGCAACGCAACACCGGCCTTCGACTCAAGCACGACACCAACTTCTTCCGAGCTGAACTTGACCGTACCGACGAGCCCGCTATCGCGCGCGGCCACAACCTTGGCCAAGGTCTGGTTGATGGCCAGACCTTGCTTGTAATAGTCGTCTGCCACCAGGCCATCAAACGACGTAATGGCCAGCCAGAGCGTGATGAACCCTGCGACAACGGCCGTGGCCGGCATCAACATCAGTAACCACGTCCAACGTTCCTTGTACCAGGGCTTTGATTGCTGCGCTGCTTGCATAGTACTCACATTCAGATAGTTCTAAAGGTTCTTGCCCCACAGGGACGAAAGCGGGCTCATGAACGCCAGCACTCAGATCCGACGCTTCAATATAACCGGAATTCGAATCTCGGGAGCGCTGAAACGAAAACAGCAACGATCAACCGAGTCGAGAAAAATTGAACCGAGATCTCCGACGCGGTTCGGGCCACCCGCGCAGTTACGACGGAGATGACTCCGCACGACACATTCAAAATCGAGGTCAGCCCCACCAAGTCACCAAGCGTGGCTGTCAGGATAGAGCAGCTCCATTATCGACGTCTGAACACCTCTGCCTGTTGAGATGATGAAACCAACCTGGGGCCTTTACGCAACCAAACCCAAGGCGCCACATTTTGGTCTGGTCCAAATTGAAAAAGCCCCCCGGGAGAACCCGGGGAGCTTTTGATCAGCATACCGTCTGCAGATGTGATTACTTCGCTTCTGCCGGCGCAGCCTTCGAGAGACTCATCACGTAAGCGGCAAGCAGATGCACTTTGTCTTCACCCAAGAAGTCCTTGAATGCAGGCATCTGATTGGAACGACCATTAGTGACGGTCTCGATGATCGTTGCTTCAGCAGAACCGTACAGCCAGGTCTTGTCGGTCAGGTTCGGTGCGCCAAGAGCAGGCGTACCCTTGGCGTCAGCACCGTGACAGGCGGCGCAGTTCTGAGCAAAAAGCTCCTTGCCCTGCTGAGCGCGCAGCGAGTCGTGGGCCAGACCAGACAGCGAACGGACGTAGTTGGCGACGTTCTTGACACCATCAGCACCGAGCGCCGGACCAAACGGGGGCATCATGCCCTGACGGCCGCCGAGGATCGTGGTGCGGATGGTTTCCGGCTCACCACCATACAGCCAGTCGCTGTCAGTGAGGTTCGGGAAGCCCTTGGCACCCTTGGCATCAGCACCGTGACACTGAGCGCAATAGGTCAGGAACAGACGCTGCCCCATCGCATTGGCTTCCTTGTCACCAGCAACCGCGTTCAGATCCATGCTGCGGAACTTCGCAAAGATCGGCCCGTACTTTTCGGCAGCAGCTTTTTGCTCATCAGCCCACTGCTTGCCGGAAGACCAGCCGAACTTGCCCTGATTGTTGCCAAAACCCGGGTACATGGCCAGATAGACGATCGCGAAAACGATCGTGATCCAGAACATGTACATCCACCAACGCGGCAGCGGGTTGTTGTACTCCTGAAGGGTTTCATCCCAAATGTGGTCGTGCAGCCCCACGGGGCCGGACGTACGCTTGGTGGTGTTCGAAAGCAGCACGAACACACAGAACCCGATGCTCAGGAACACCAACACCATAACGTAGGCGTTCCAGAAACCGCTAACAAAGTCAGCCATTTTTATTTCCTTCCTTGGTTTGCCGTGCCCCTTCGGGAGCAGGCAAGTCGTCCTCGCTGAACGGCAGGAGTGCCGCCTCGTCAAACCCCTTGCGCGCACGACTGCTATATGCCCAAAGCGTGATCCCGATGAAGCAAACCAACGCCAGAACCGTTACAACTGCACGTGCGTCATTGATATCCAAGGTCAGACTCCTGCGTTCTCAGAATGGTTACCTGGCGGTTCAGCTACCCGCCTTGCCGGACGCCTCAGCCGCACCTTGAGCCGGAGCAGCCGGCTCAGCAGCAGGTGCAGGCTCGGCCGCAGCAGCCGGCGCAGGCGCCGGTGCAGCCTTCCCAGCGCTCAGCGCGGTGCCGAGACCCTGAAGGTAAGCGATGACGGCCTCCAGTTCGGTCTTGCCTTCGAGGGCCTTGCGGGCACCCTGGATGTCCTCGTCGCTGTAGGGCACACCCAGCTTGCGCAACGTCGCCATCTTGTCTTCGATGTCGTCGATCTTGGCCGGGCGGTCAAGCCACGGGAAAGCCGGCATGTTGGACTCGGGCACCACGTCGCGCGGGTTCAGCAGGTGGATACGATGCCACTGGTCCGAGTAACGGCCGCCGACCCGGTGCAGATCCGGGCCGGTACGCTTGGAGCCCCACTGGAACGGCCGGTCGTAAACATATTCGCCTGCGACGGAGTAGTGGCCATAACGCTCGGTCTCGGCGCGGAAGGGGCGGATCATCTGCGAATGGCAGTTGTAGCAGCCTTCACGAACGTAAATATCGCGCCCCACCAGGCGGACGGGGTCATAGGGCTTGAGCCCTTCGACCGGGGTGGTGGTCGAGTGCTGGAAGAACAGCGGAACGATCTCCACCAGGCCACCCACGCTCACGGTGAGCAGCGTGAGGACCATGAGCAGGCCGACCTTGCGTTCGATGATGTCGTGATTCGATTGAGCCATGATTATTTTTCCTCCCGATCAGGCGTGCGCGCCGGCAGGTGCCAGCACCGGAGCGTTGTAGGCCTTCTGACCGGCGATCGTCTTCACCATGTTGTAGAACATGATCAGCATGCCGGTCAGGAACAGCACGCCGCCCACGACACGGATGGTCCAGAACGGGTAGCTGGCCTTGACGGACTCGACGAAGGAGTAGGTCAGGGTGCCGTCCGGGTTGGTGGCACGCCACATCAGGCCCTGCATCACGCCGGAGATCCACATGGAAGCGATGTAGAGCACGACACCGATGGTCGCGACCCAGAAGTGGGTGGTCACCAGCTTCATGGAGTACATCTCGGTCTTGCCGTACATGCGCGGGATCAGGTAGTACATGGAGCCGATGGACACCATCGCAACCCAGCCCAGCGCACCGGAGTGCACGTGGCCGACGGTCCAGTCAGTGTAGTGGGACAGGGCGTTGACCGTCTTGATGGACATCATCGGACCTTCGAAGGTCGACATGCCGTAGAAGGACAGCGAGGTGATCAGGAACTTCAGGATCGGGTCGGTGCGCAGCTTATGCCAGGCGCCGGACAGGGTCATGATGCCGTTGATCATGCCGCCCCAGGACGGTGCAAGCAGGATCAGGGAGAAGACCATGCCCACGGACTGGGTCCAGTCGGGCAGCGCGGTGTAGTGGAGGTGGTGCGGGCCCGCCCACATGTAGGTGAAGATCAGCGCCCAGAAGTGCACCACCGACAGACGGTAGGAGTACACCGGACGACCCGCCTGCTTCGGCACGAAGTAGTACATCATACCGAGGAAGCCGGCGGTCAGGAAGAAGCCCACGGCGTTGTGGCCGTACCACCACTGGACCATCGCATCCTGCACGCCCGCGTAGGCGGAGTAGGACTTCATGCTGGACAAAGAGATCGGCAGTGCTGCGCTATTAACCAGGTGCAGCAGGGCGACGGTGATGATGAAGGCGCCGTAGAACCAGTTCGCCACGTAGATGTGGGTGGTCTTGCGGATGCCGATGGTGCCGAAGAACACGATGGCGTAGGAGACCCACACCACGGTGATCAGGATGTCGATCGGCCACTCGAGCTCGGCATACTCCTTGGATGAGGTGTAACCGAGCGGCAGGGTAATCGCCGCAAGCAGGATGACCAGCTGCCAGCCCCAGAAGGTGAAGGCAGCAAGGCCCGGGGCGAACAGCGTGGTGTGGCAGGTGCGCTGGACGCAGTAGTACGACGTTGCAAAGAGAGCACAGCCACCGAACGCAAAGATCACCGCGTTGGTGTGGAGCGGGCGGAGCCGTCCGAAGTGCAGCCATTCGGCAACGTTCAATTCGGGCCACACGAGCTGTGCTGCGGCGATGACGCCGACCAGCATGCCCACGATACCCCATACCACCGTCATGATGGCGAACTGCCGCACGACTTTATAGTTGTAAGTCTGCGATTGCATGTGAGTCACCTCAAGAAAAGAAAACAAAACCCCCCATCCCCACCGGAAAGACGGAGCACCGGCAGGCTTCGCGGAAGGATACCCCGCGATTAGGGCGACATTTTGACACAGATCAACTTCATTGCAGCGCGGCACGGCGAATCTCTTTGTGGCGTGAGGCTTTCCGCCTGATTTCAGCGCTCTGAAAAATGGTGTTTCGGGGAAAATCTGGATGCACGTCATTGACGGATCCCGATGCGCCGTGCTGCCACCCATAACCGACCATCAGTTTTTTACGAACAATATTTGCTGACAATGTTGATTTTATTTATCCAGCGATCGCGCTAAGCTTCAACGGAGTCACCCACAACAGGAGCTTCCATGAAATCCCTCGCCCTTCTGACTGCCACGCTGGCCCTCGGTCTCACCCTGATCTCCGGCGATGCAGACGCAGCCAAACGTTTTGGCGGCGGAAAATCTTCTGGTATGCAGCGCCAGGAAATGAACCAACCCCACGCGACCAACGCGACGCCCGCCACGCCGGCCCAGGCCCCGGGCGCAGCTGCTGCCCCGGCCCGCACCCAGCAGGCTGGCGCACCTGCCGCCCCCCAGGCCCAGCCCAAGCGCTCCTGGATGGGCCCGCTAGCCGGGCTCGCCGCAGGCATCGGTCTCGCGGCCCTTGCCTCGCACTTCGGCTTTGGTGAAGAACTCGCGTCCATGATGACGATGGCCCTGATCGCGTTTGCGGTCATCGCGCTCATCGGGTTCTTCATGCGCAAGCGTGCCCAGCCTCAGCAGCCGGCACTGGCAGGTGCAGGCGGGATGCAATACACCGGCCACAACGCCGAGCAGCCTGCGATTCAGCCGGCGCCTGTTGCCGGTGGTAGCGCCGCGGCGGCTGCCGTTGCCAGCACCCTGCCGGCCGACTTCGACGCCGAAGGCTTCGCCCGCAACGCCAAGGTCAACTTCATCCGGCTGCAGGCTGCCAACGATTCACGCAATCTCGAGGACATCCGCGAGTACACCACGCCGGAACTGTTCGCCGAGATCAAGATGAACTGGATGGAGCAAGGCAGTGCGCCGCAGAAGACCGATGTGGTCTCGCTGAACGCCGAGGTGATCGACGTCACCGAGGAAGCCGGCCGCTACATCGTCAGCGTGCGCTTCACTGGCCTGCTGCGCGAAGAAGCGAACGCAGCGCCGGAACCCATCGACGAGATCTGGCACCTCACCAAGCCCCTTACCGGCGACGCTGGCTGGGTTGTTGCCGGCATCCAGCAAGCCCACTAAGAGCCACGCCCCCGCCGACGTCAAAAGCGCCGCGCGGGGGCGCATCCGGCCTCGTTAAAGCTCGCTACAAATTCAGAAGTTGCGGCGCGGCCCTGGTGGATCGCCGTACGCACCGCCCTCTCCCAAGAGCCCGCCCCACCTGACCGACCTCCCGACGCGGGGCCCTCTTACATATATATATGTAGAGAGACGATCGCCCCGCCCTACTCCGGATCCATGATCCCGGTTTCCAGCGATTCAAAACCCGTCTTCGCAGCCTCCGAGATGGCCAGCACGCAGGGATGCGTGAGGCGTCGCTCGACCGAAATCGCGTAGTACTCCACCCTAACCTCTGACGCCCGGCCTAGCAGCACAAGATCGCCGTCGGCAAGCGTCTCCTGTTCGATCGCCGTTGGCACCGCGAACGCGCCCACCCCGGCGCGCCCGAAGGCTGTCATCAACGCGGTGTCGTCAAATTCGCCAACGATGCGCGGACGAAGGCGCTTGCGATCGAGCCATTCGAGCAGCTTCCGCCGGATGGCCGAATCGTCGCCGGGCAGCAGGGCCGGCAGATCAGCGATGCATTCGGGAAAGGTCCACGACGCATCGCCCACCAGCGCGCGCGCAGCAAAAAAGCTCAGGCCGGAATCGCCAAGCCGGTGGTTGTAGGCCCGCACATCGACGGAAGGCGGGATCGGCGAGTCGGCGATCACCAGATCCAGGCGGTGAATGGCGAGCTCCGCCAGCAGGCGGTCGAGACGCCACTCGCGGCAGATGATGCGCACCGGATCAGCGGGATTCACCGCCGGGCGCAACAGCCGGTACGCCAGTGACTTGGGCACCGCGTCGGACACCCCGACACGGAACTCCGCCGGCCGACCCTTGGGGTAGTGGCGCAGTGCCTGCTCGAGCTCTGCGCCCAAAGTGAATATCTCGTCGGCGTACTCCATCGCCAGCCGCCCGGCCGGGGTGAGTTCCAGCGAGCGGCCATCGCGGGAGAACAGCTGGGTGTCGAGGCTTTCCTCCAGCAGCCGGATCTGCCCGCTGATGGTCTGCGGGGTGATGTGCAGGGCCTCGCCCGCCTTGACGACGCCGCCACTGCGGGCGGTCTTCCAGAAGTAGAACAAGTGTTTCAGATTCATGCCGGGCTCCGTGCTGGCGCAAACGATTCGGGATTCTCGAATCATTCCTTCTCATATTGCGACTTTATTTTACGCCTTGACGAACCTAGAGTTAAATCCTGATCCAGATCACCGGAGCCATCCCATGGAAATCCATATCAAGACTATCGGCCTGCCCGGCGCCAAGAAGCTCCGGAGCATCGCCACCGCGCGCATCGGCGCGGCCCTCGGCCGCGTCGGCCATGCCGTCCAGTCCGTCACCATCCGCCTGAGCGGCATGCACAAGCCACTGGGCGTCGCCGACAAGCTGTGCCGGGTCGTCATCCAGATGAAAGGACGCTTCGTCGTGTTCGAAGAACTGGGTCCGGACGCGGGGCGTGTCATCGAGCGGGCTGCGGCCCGAGTCCAGTCGGCCATCGCCAGCCAGGCAGGCGCCCACGAAGCAGGCCGTACCGCACTGCCCGCCTGACGCCAGACGCCGGCATTTCCGGATAAAATCGCGGGCCGAACGCCATCTGCGGGACACGACGCCCGCCATGCCTCCATGCTCAGAATCTCCGAACTCCGGCTCCCCCTCGATCATGCGGCCGAGGCCCTGCCCGCCGCCATCGTCCAGCGCCTTGGCATCAAGCCCGCCGACCTCCTCGACTTCAAGGTGTTCAAGCGCAGCTACGATGCGCGCAAGAACCAGTCGCTGTCCTTCATCTACATCATCGACGCCGAAGTGCAGAACGAAGCGGCGCTGCTGAAGAAGTTCGCTGGCGACCTCCATGTCAAGCCGTCGCCCGACACCGAGTACCACTTCGTCGGCCATGCCCCGGCCAACTTTACCAACCGCCCGGTGGTGATCGGGTTTGGCCCGTGCGGGATCTTCGCCGCGCTGGTGCTGGCCCAGATGGGTTTCCGGCCGATCGTGCTGGAGCGCGGCAAGGCCGTGCGTGAGCGCACCCAGGACACCTGGGGCCTGTGGCGCAAGAACAACCTCAACCCCGAATCCAACGTGCAGTTTGGTGAGGGCGGCGCTGGCACCTTCTCGGACGGAAAGCTCTACAGCCAGATCAAGGACCCGCGCCACCTGGGCCGCAAGGTGCTCACCGAATTCGTGAAGGCCGGCGCGCCCCCCGAGATCCTCTACGTGGCGAAGCCCCACATCGGCACATTCCGGCTGGTGGGCATGGTCGAGACCATGCGTGCCGAGATCATCGCCCTGGGCGGCGAGATCCGCTTCCAGCAGCGCGTGACCGACATCGTCATCGAAGACGGTCAGGTGCGAGGCGTGAAGACAGCCGCCGGCGACGAGATCCTGGCCGACCACGTGGTGCTGGCCCTCGGCCACTCGGCGCGGGACACCTTCGAGATGCTCCACGACAAGGGCGTGTTCATGGAAGCCAAGCCCTTCTCGGTGGGCTTCCGGATCGAGCACCCCCAGTCGCTCATCGACAAGGCCCGCCTCGGCCCCCACGCCGGCCATCCGCTGCTCGGCGCAGCCGACTACAAACTGGTGCACCACGCCTCCAACGGCCGGGCGGTGTACAGCTTCTGCATGTGCCCGGGCGGCACGGTGGTGGCCGCCACGTCGGAGCCCAACCGGGTCGTCACCAACGGGATGAGCCAGTATTCCCGCAACGAGCGCAACGCCAACGCGGGCATCGTCGTCGGGATCACGCCCGAGGATTACCCGGGCGGCCCGCTGGCCGGCATCGAATTCCAGCGCAAGCTGGAGAGCCGCGCCTTCGAACTGGGCGGCGGCACCTACGAGGCGCCGGCCCAGCTTGTCGGCGATTTCCTGCAGGGCAAGCCATCCACCAAGCTGGGCAGCGTCGAGCCCTCGTACAAGCCGGGCGTGCATCTTGGCGACCTCGCCAGCGCCCTGCCCGACTACGCGATCCAGGCGATCCGCGAGGCCATCCCGGCCTTCGACCGCCAGATCCGCGGCTTCGACCTCTACGACGCGGTGCTCACCGGCGTCGAGACGCGCACCTCGTCGCCGCTGCGCATCACCCGCGGCGAAAACCTGCAGAGCCTGAACGTGAAAGGTCTTTACCCGGCCGGCGAAGGCGCGGGCTACGCGGGGGGGATTCTGTCGGCGGGGGTGGACGGCATACGGGTTGCCGAAGCCGTGGCCGAGGATCTGCTCAAGCCGGCCTGAGCGGCCAGCCGCGGATCAGCGGTTGACGAAACTACGGAAGGTGTTCGGGCGACCGAGCACCAGCCGGCCGAATTCGTCGAGCATCGCCGGGCCGATGGATTCGGGCAGCAGGGCACAGGTGGCAAAACCGAGGCGCTCGAGGTTGCGCGACTCCATGACCACCTGCTGACGCTCGAAATCGGCCCGCCACACCACCCGCACCGTGATCTCGTCCGGGATGCGGAAGCTGGCGTACTCGAGTTCGCGCTGACTATTGCGGCGCTCGGTGCATTCAAAACGCAGCCCCAGATCGAAGAGCACCTGCCGGAGCCGCTCGATGCCGCTGCCGGAGCGATCCAGCGTCCGCTCGCCGGGGCCTTTCAGGGTGAAGCCCAGGGTGACCCGCTCGATGCGGCCGCCATCGCTTTCGGACTGGGTGCGGAAATCGGCGAAGCCTTCGAGCCAGGTGAGATCGCGGAAGGCGTCGTCGGCACCCAGGAAGTAATAGTCGCGCCCGATGCGGGGCTTGAGGTAATTCAGCTGCGTTGTCAGATCGTGGAAGTAGTCGAACATCGAGCGCAGACGGCGATCCAGGCTGTCCCGCGCGGCGTCGACGCGACGAGTCAGGTCATCGGCCCGGCGCTGGCTGATGACCACTTCATCCTTGATCTGTTCGAGAAGCCCGCCGCCCAGGGGGCGATGCGCCGGGGGCGGCGCCTCGACGGGTGCAGCCGGCAACGGCTGGCTGCAGGACGACGCCTCGACGGAAACCCGCGGCGCAGGCGTGGATTCGGCCTCGAAACACACCTGCGGCAGCGCCTCCGGAAACTGGGTGGTGGACACCCGCAACCCGTTGGCCCTGGCGTCGATTTCCTGCACCCGCTGGCGTGCCGCTTCTATGTCGAACGAAGCGATATCGGCCAGCAGCGCCTCAGCCTCGGCGTCCAGCTGATCGGCATTGCCATGAACCACGCGGAGATTCGATTGCTTTCGGCGCACAGGCGACGATCCGACATGTAACAAAGGATGACATTATCCTTCGCCACCTTCCCGGCCGGCAAGTACCCCGATCAACAACTCGCAAAATATGACGCAAGCCCGGTGACAACCGCTGGCTGACGCCCGATTCCTCCACCGCAACCACCACATCGCGACCAGGCCGGCAAGCCGCATGGCGACTCGCCGGCCGTCACGTTCAGGCCTTCATCATCAGGCCGGCACGGAGCTCCGGATGAGGTGATCGAAGGCACCCAGCGACGCCTTCGCGCCCTCGCCCATGGCGATGATGATCTGCTTGTAGGGCACGGTGGTGCAGTCGCCCGCCGCGAAGACGCCCGGCACCGAGGTCTGGCCCTTGGCATCGACGATGATCTCGCCGCGGTCCGACAGCTCGACCACGCCCTTCAGCCAGTCGGTGTTGGGCAGGAGGCCGATCTGCACGAAGATGCCTTCGAGCTCGACGAGGTGCTCGCTGCCGCTCACCCGGTCCTTGTAGCGGATGCCGTTCACCTTCTGACCGTCTCCGGTCACTTCGGTGGTCTGGGCGGACTTGATCACCGTGACGTTGGGAAGGCTGTAGAGCTTGGTCTGGAGCACCGCGTCGGCGCGCAGGGTGTCGGCAAACTCGAGCAGCGTCACATGGGAGACGATGCCGGCCAGGTCGATGGCCGCCTCGACACCCGAGTTGCCGCCGCCGATCACTGCCACGCGCTTGCCCTTGAAGAGCGGGCCGTCACAGTGGGGGCAGAAGCACACGCCCTTGGCCTTGTACTCCTTCTCGCCCGGCACGTTCATCTCGCGCCAGCGGGCGCCGGTGGAGAGGATCACCGACTTGCTCCTGAGGGTCGCGCCGTTTTCCAGTTCAATCTCGATGAGCGAGCCCGGAACGAGCTTCTTCGCCTTCTGCAGATTCATCAGATCCACGTCGTACTGTTTGACGTGCTGCTCCAGCGCCGCCGCGAGCTTGGGCCCTTCGGTTTCCTTCACGGAGATGAAGTTCTCGATGCCGAGGGTGTCCATCACCTGACCGCCGAAGCGCTCGGCCACCACGCCGGTGCGGATGCCCTTGCGGGCCGCGTAGATGGCCGCAGCCGCGCCGGCCGGGCCGCCGCCGATCACCAGCACGTCGTACGCTGCCTTGGCGGAGAGCTCTTCGGCGGCGCGGGCGGACGCGCCGGTATCCACCTTGGCGAGGATTTCCTCGACGGTCATGCGGCCCTGACCGAAGTTCTGGCCGTTGAGGAACACCGTGGGCACCGCCATGATCTGGCGCTCATTGACGAGATCCTGGAACAGCGCGCCGTCGATCATCGTGCTGGTGACGCCGGGGTTGAGCACGGCCATCAGGTTGAGGGCCTGCACCACGTCCGGGCAGTTGTGGCACGACAGGGAGATGAAGGTCTCGAACTCGAACTTGCCGGGCAGCGCCTTGATCTGGTCGATCACCGCCTGCTCCACCTTGGGCGGATGGCCGCCAGTCTGCAGCAGCGCGAGGATCAGCGAGGTGAACTCGTGGCCCATCGGGATGCCGGCGAAGTGGATGCGCGGCGCCTGGCCGGGTTCGGCCACGCCGAAGGACGGGCGCAGGGCGTGCTGGCCGTCCTCACGCAGCGTGACCCGGTTGGAGAGCTCGGCGATATCGACGAGCAGGCCGCGCAGCTCCTGGGCCTTGGCGCTGTCGTCGAGCGAGGCGACCAGCTCGATCGGGCGCTGCAGTTTTTCGAGGTAGGCCTTGAGTTGGGTCTTGATGTTGGCGTCGAGCATGATGCGTCCTTTCGTGCGTTGCTTTCGGTGTGTTCGTTGATTCCAGGGAATCCCATCGCCAAACACTACCCCGGCGGGGCAATGCTTGACGCTGGAATCCGCACCGGGGCGGGCTTCCGCCCGGCGGGAGGGGTTTCAGCGATGATCGATCAGATCTTGCCGACCAGATCGAGGGACGGCGCCAGGGTGGCTTCGCCCTCCTTCCACTTGGCGGGGCAGACTTCGCCCGGATGGGTCGCCACGTACTGGGCGGCCTTCACCTTGCGGAGCAGCTCGGAAGCGTCGCGGCCGATGCCCAGGTCGTGGATCTCGGCGACCTTGATCTCACCTTCCGGATTGACCACGAAGGTGCCGCGGAGCGCCAGGCCGGCGTCGGCGATCAGCACATCGAAGTTCCTGGCGATGGCGTGGGTCGGGTCGCCGATCATCGGGTAGTTGATCTTCTTGATCGTCTCCGACGCGTCGTGCCAGGCCTTGTGGGTGAAGTGGGTGTCGGTGGAAACCGAGTACACCTCGACGCCGAGCTTCTGGAATTCCGGGTACAGATCGGCCACGTCGCCGAGCTCGGTCGGGCAGACAAAGGTGAAGTCGGCGGGGTAGAAGAAGAAGATCGACCACTTGCCCTTCACCGTCTCGTCGGTGACGGTGACGAACTTGCCATTGTGGTAGGCCTCGGCCTTGAAGGGTTTGATCTGGGTGTTGATGATTGCCATTTCGTTAGCTCCTGTGCGTTCAAAAAGAGGACAGGACGAATGGTAGAGATACGCGAACGATTGTTCTAATTGATTATAGAAATCAAGTCGATTGTTACTATCTATCCATCAACACCAACGGAGCCGCAGCACCTCAGCCCCCCGTCGGGCCGTCGATGGGCAGCCGCACGTTGAAGGTGGTGCCCTTGCCTGGCTCGCTGAGCACCTTGATCGAGCCCCCATGCCGCTGGACGATTCCCCACGACAGCGACAGGCCGAGGCCCGTGCCCTTGCCCACCGGCTTGGTGGTGTAGAAGGGCTCGAAGATCTGCGACAGCTTGTCGGGCTCGATGCCCGAGCCGGTGTCCGTCACGCTGATCTGCACGCCATTGTCGCTGGTGCACTCGGTGCGCACGGTGATCTGCCCCTCGCCCTCGATGGCCTGGGCGGCGTTGACCACCAGGTTCATGAACACCTGGTTGAGCTGGGACGGGATGCAGCGGATGTGGGGCAGCTCGCCGTATTCCTTGACCAGCTTGCAGTGATACTTGAACTCGTTGCGGGCGATGTTGAGGGTCGAGTCCAGCCCCGCATGCACGTCGGCCCACACCCATTCTGAATCGCCGGAGTGGGAGAAGCCCTTCAGGTCGGCCACGATCTGGCGCACCCGATCCACCCCGTCCCGGGTCTCGGCGACGAGGCCGGAGACATCCTCCCGCAGAAAGTCGAAATCGATGCGCCGCAGGTGGGCCCGCACATCGGCCAGAATGGCCTCGGCGTCGCGCCCGCCCGGGTTTTCGGCGCACAGGGTCGCAACGGCCAGCAGATCCTGCAGATAGCGCGCCAGGGCGCTGAGGTTGGACGCCACAAAGCCGATCGGGTTGTTGATCTCGTGGGCGATGCCCGCCGAGAGCTGGCCGATAGAGGCCATCTTCTCGGACTGCAGCAGCTGCATCTGGGCCACCTCCAGCTGTCGGGCGCCCTCCTCCATCTGGCTGACCATCGTGCGGTTGGTGACGCGCAGGCTGTCGCGCACCTCCTTGGCGTCGAGCTGGGCGCGGATGCGCGACAGGGCGATCGCCGAGCGCACCGGCTTGTGCAGGAAATCCGCCGCGCCCAGCTCGAAGCCGCGCAGCTCGCTGTCCTCGTCGTGGAGCGCGGTGACGAAGATCACCGGGATGTAGCGCGTCGCCTCGTCGGCCTGGAGCTGGCGCAGCACCTCGTAGCCATCCATGCCGGGCATCATCACGTCTAGCAGGATCAGATCGGGCTGAGGCCGGCTGCCGGCAATCCGCAGCGCCTCCGCGCCGCTGTCCGCCAGACGGATCCGGTAGAAAGGCCGCAGCATTTCACCCAGCGTGCGCAGGTTGGTCGAGTTGTCATCGACGATCAGAATGACTTTCATGGTCCGGATCAGGCCTGTTTCGGTACGTCAAGAAGCGCGGGCAGTACGTTGATTTTCACTCGGTCACTCCCTAGATTTGGGCGAACACCTGTCGCAGGCACTCGCGAGCTGCCGAGAACCGAAGCTCACCGACCAGCCGGCCCACCTCGTCGAAATCTGACTCCATAACGGTTCCGGCGACCAAAGTCTTCAGTTCACGAAACCGTTCGATGGCATCGAAATCGCTCGACTGGAGCAGATGGTCGAGTTCGTCCACCACCACGCCCAGCCGGTCGCCGTCCAGGGTGCGCAGCGTTTCGTCGGGTTCGGCGGGCCCGGACTCGACCGGGGCGGGCGGCAGCCAGCGCTGCAGCACGCCCACCAGCGCCTCCAGCATCACCGGCTTGGTGACGAAATCGTCCATCCCGGCGGCCATGCAGGCTGCCCGGCTCTCGGCAAATGCGTCGGCGGTGAGCGCCACAATCGGCAGGCGGCGGCCGGTTCCGGCCTCGCGGCGGCGGATCTCGGCGGTCGTCGCCAGGCCATCCATCACCGGCATCTGCACGTCCATCAGCACCAGATCGGGGGATGCACCCTGGGCGAGCAGATCGAGGCACTCCTGGCCGTTGGCCGCCGTAACCACCCCGACGCCGCGGGAGGCGAGCTGCGAGCGGACCACCCGGCGGTTGGTGGCGTTGTCTTCCACCAGCAGCACCTGCCCCCCCATGCTGACCGGCGCCCGCTGCACCGGTGCATGCTGGACGACCGGCGCCGCAGGCGCGTCGCCCACCGCCGCGCGGATGCGGAACCAGAAGCGCGCGCCTTCACCGGCGCGGCTGGACAGGCCCACCGAACCGCCCATCAGTTCGGCAAGGCTGCTGACGATGGACAGCCCCAGCCCGGTGCCGCCGTGCTGGCGGGTCGCCGAGCTGTCGGCCTGGGAGAAGGGGTGGAACATCAGGTGCTGCTTGTCCTCCGGCACCCCGATGCCGGTGTCGGTCACCGCGAACTCGAGGGTCGCCTCGTCGCCGAGCGCCTCCACCTGAAACGCTTCGACACGCACGCTGCCGGCATCGGTGAACTTGACGGCGTTGCCCACCAGATTGGCCAGCATCTGCACCAGCCGCTGGCGATCGGCCACGTAGGCGCCGGCCTCAGGCCCGCCCCACTGCACGCTGAGCACAAGCCCCTTGCGCCGGGCAGGCTCGGCGAACAGGCTCATCACCTCCTGGAGCACGCCGGCCACTTCGAGCCGTGCCGGGTTGAGCCTGAGCTTGCCCGCCTCGATCTTCGAGAAATCCAGGATGTCGTTGAGCAGGCCGAGCAGCACATGCCCGGAGCTCATGATGACCTGGGCGTAATCCTGCCTTTCCGGCTCGCTCACCCCCTGACGCATCAAGAGCTGCGCCATGCCGAGAATGCCGTTCATGGGGGTGCGCAGTTCATGGCTCACGGTGGCCAGGAAGCGGCTCTTGGTCATGCTCGACTGCTCGGCCGTCTCCCGCGCCGCAATCAGCTGGATCTGCTGGGTGATGTCCTGGATCACCTGCACATAGGCGTCCTCGTCGCCCCACGACACCATCGAGGCCGAGACGATGACCTCGATCTCCGAACCATCCCTGCGGCGATGACGGCAACGGGGCAGGTCGTCGCCCGCTCCGTGCCCGGCCTTTGGCTCGCGGCACGAAACGGCGTCGCCATCGGCCAGGATGTCGTCCAGGGTCATCGCGAGGAAAGCCTCCCTCGACCAGCCGTAGTGCTCCACCGCCTTGTCGTTCACCATCAGGAAGCGCCGGCTGCCCGCGGCGATCTGCCACATGGGCAGCGGACTGTCATTGAACAGCCGCTGGTAGCGGTCCTCGCTGGCCTGGAGCGCCGCGTTCTTGCGCTGGATGAGCGCCGAGCGGCCCGTCATGCCCAGCATGAGCACCTGCATCAGGAAGGCAAAGGTGAGCCCCACCACCCCCATCGCCCACACCATGAGCGGCCGGTTGTGCTGGAAGTAACCCCGGCCCGGATACACCGACAGCTGCCACTTGCGATCGCCCACAGGCAGCATTGCCGACCAGCGGCTCGCCCGCTCGGGCACCACCTCGTCGTCGACGATCTGGTCGGAACTGAACAGCACTCCCTGTCCGGCCGGCATGCCCGCATCCGTGAGCTGCAGTGCGATTCCGTCGGGGATGTGGTCGCGGGTCGCAATGTCCACCATCTCGTCGGCCTTGATCACCGCCACCGCAAACCCGCTCGGCCGGGCAACACCGCCGACCGCCAGCGGATTCTCCATGTTGCGCACTGGCAGCAGTTCGAGCACGCTGGCGCGACGCTGCTGTTCCTGGACGAGCTTGAGCGGCTTCGTCACCGCCATCCCGCCAAGCGCCAGCGCCCGGTTGATCGCCTCCCGACGGGTCGGCTCCGAATAGATGTCGAAACCCAGCGCGGGCCGATTGGTGGCCAGGGGCACGATGTAGCGCACGGCCACGTAGTCGGGCCGCTCCCCGGCACGGCGCAGCGCGCCTGCCCCATCCTTCTCGGTGATCTGGAACGCGTTGTTCATCGACAGCGCGGCCACCGCCTTCTCGTAGGCCACGCGATGCTCATGGGGGACAAAATCGTTGAAGCTCAGGGCGTGGATGTCCTGGTGGCCCTCCAGGGTGATCCGGGTGAACTGCTCGAACTGCCGAAACGTGAAGGCCGGCGTCGCCTCGATGAAATTGCGCAGCGAGGCCAGCACCTCCCGGTGGGCCACCACCCGGTCGGCGATGCGCTTGGCAATCGCCTGGCCGTCGGCCTGAAGCTGGTTCTGCTGGGCCTGCCGCTCCCACTGGGCAACGCCGTAGAAAGCCAGCGCCACCAGGCCGCCGGTGAGCAGGGTCGGCCCGATGATCCGGCGACGCCGATCCCGCCACGGCCCTTCGTGCCTGTTGAAGTAGCACAGGAACAGCGGCGCAAAGACGATCACGCCAACCGAATCGCCCACGTACCAGTTCCACCACGCAAACAGGTAATCGGAGTAGTTGATCACCCCCAGCCCGTAAAGCCCTGTCACGCACAGGGACGAGGAGATCAGGGTGCTGATCACTCCCCCGAGGAGGAGGAAACGCACCACATCCCGTTCCGACTCCAGCTCCCGCCAGTGCTCGCCCATCACGCGGGAGATCAGCCATGCACCGGCGCCAGCCTGCATCGCCGCGCCGGTACCGATCAGCGCGGCGATGGACAGGGACAACGAATCCGGCTTGCCGCTCAGCCAGGCATTGATCAGGTTGAGCAGCGCCGAACCGAACCACACCGCCACCAGCGCCGGCCGGCCCAGGTGGAGCATTCCCGCCAGCGCCAGCCCAGCCGACGGAAACATCGGGCTGGCGTACCCGGGCGCGACCGCAAGCAGCAGGCTGAAGCCTCCGAGCCCCACATAGGCCAGGGCCATCAGGGCAGTACGGCGCAAGACATCGGCAACGCGCATGGGGCGAACGCTCTCGATTTTATTGATTTTGTTATTTTATAATAATTTTTAACAAAATAGATGATTTGTTTCGCATGACCTTTACGGCAGCCCTGTGGAATAAGTCACACAAACGGCCGCCCCGCCCCGGCGTTTCATCACCGAAGGCAGGACGGCGCATGCAGGAGCCAGCCCTGTTCAACGGCACACCAGCCGTAAATCCTGAGTCCACCATCGACCAGCCCCGCGCCGATGGGGATTTCGAGGACGCGCGGATGAATCCCGACGGCTGTCAGACCCGGCTGTAGATTTCCGCGCCCTTCTTCACAAACTCCACCGCCTTGGTCTCCATACCCTTCTCCAGCGCCTCGGCTTCGGCGATGCCCTGGGCGGCGGCGAAGTCGCGCACGTCCTGGGTGATCTTCATGGAGCAGAAGTGCGGGCCGCACATGGAGCAGAAGTGGGCGACCTTGGCCGATTCCTTGGGCAGGGTCTCGTCGTGGAAAGATTTCGCCTTGTCCGGGTCGAGCCCCAGGTTGAACTGGTCGTCCCAGCGGAACTCGTAGCGGGCTTTACTGAGCGCGTTGTCGCGGATCTGCGCGCCCGGGTGGCCCTTGGCCAGATCCGCCGCGTGGGCGGCCAGCTTGTAGGTGATGATGCCTTCCTTCACGTCGTTCTTGTCCGGCAGGCCCAGGTGCTCCTTGGGGGTGACGTAGCAGAGCATCGCGGTGCCGTACCAGCCGATCATCGCGGCGCCGATGCCGCTGGTGATGTGGTCGTAACCGGGGGCGATGTCGGTGGTCAGCGGGCCGAGGGTGTAGAACGGGGCTTCCTTGCAGTGCTTGAGCTGCAGGTCCATGTTCTCCTTGATCATGTGCATCGGCACATGGCCCGGGCCTTCGATGATGGTCTGCACGTCGTGCTTCCAGGCGATGTCGGTGAGCTCACCCAGGGTTTCGAGTTCGCCCAGCTGCGCGTCGTCGTTGGCGTCGTAGATGGAGCCCGGGCGCAGGCCGTCACCGAGGCTGAAGGCCACGTCGTAGGCCTTCATGATTTCGCAGATGTCCTCGAAGTGGGTGTAGAGGAAGCTCTCCTTGTGATGGGCGAGGCACCACTTGGCCATGATCGAGCCGCCGCGGCTGACGATGCCGGTCATGCGGTTGGCGGTCATGGGGATGTAGCGCAAGAGCACACCGGCGTGGATGGTGAAGTAGTCCACGCCCTGTTCGGCCTGCTCGATGAGGGTGTCCCGGAAGATCTCCCAGGTGAGCTCCTCGGCCTTGCCGTTCACCTTCTCGAGCGCCTGGTAGATGGGCACGGTGCCGATGGGCACGGGCGAGTTGCGGATGATCCACTCGCGGGTTTCGTGGATGTTCTTGCCGGTGGACAGATCCATCACCGTGTCGCCACCCCAGCGGGTGGCCCAGGTCATCTTGTCCACTTCCTCGTTGATGGACGAGCCGAGCGCCGAGTTGCCGATGTTGGCGTTGATCTTCACCAGGAAGTTGCGGCCGATGATCATCGGCTCGGACTCGGGGTGGTTGATGTTGTTGGGGATGATGGCGCGGCCGCGGGCCACTTCGGAGCGCACGAACTCGGGGGTGATCTCGGCGGGGATGGCCGCGCCGAAGTCCTGGCCCTTGTGCTGGCGGCCCAGCAGCTTGACCATTTTCTCGCCCATCGGGCCGGTATTGCGGAGGTTCTCGAGGTAGGCGGCGCGGTTGAGGTTCTCGCGGATCGCCACGTATTCCATCTCGGGGGTGATGATGCCCTGACGGGCGTAGTGCATCTGCGAGACGTTGGCACCGGCCTTGGCGCGACGGGGCTTGCGGTGCAGGCCGGGGAAGCGGAGTTCATCCAGGGCCGGGTCGGCGGCGCGGGCGCGGCCGTATTCGGAGGTGAGATCCGGCAGCACCTCGGTGTCGCCACGCTCTTCGATCCAGCCCTGGCGGAGCGCCGGCAGGCCGGAGCGGATGTCGATCCTGGCGGCCGGGTCGGTGTAGGGGCCGGAGCAGTCGTAGACGTAGATCGGCGGGTTCTTCTCGCCACCAAAGCCGGTCGGGGTGTCGGCCTGGCTGACTTCGCGCATCGGCACGCGGATGTCCGGGCGCGAGCCTTCGACGTAGATCTTGCGGGAGTTGGGCAGCGGGGCAACGGCAGCCTCGTCCACGTGGGCAGACGCGGCGAGGAATTTATCGTGGGCGTTCATGAAAGTCTCCGTGGGTGTTAAGCGGTCGGGGAAGGTAACCGCCGGCCTTGTGGGGGCGAGGACGACCAGCAAATATCAGACCACGCCAATCCACCGCCCAAAACCGCAATTGGCTGGGGCATCTGTCTCATTTGCCGAACAGGCGTCTCCATTTGACGAAGAGAATTGAGACAGGTGTCTCCTTATTCGCCCGTGAATTGACCCCAATTCACCATCCGGCGCGAATTTCATTTGCTGGCAAAGAAATTGCAATGAGTCTCCCGTGCCCGGCCCGCCCAGGGAAAAAGGCATCCGTTGCTTCGGCGAGGTATTCCGGAGCCACCAATTAAAAGAGGAGACAACCATGAAACCGATTTCTTCCACCCGCCGTGGTCGAATCGACGGCCGACTTGCTGCCGCCGTCGTTCTGCCCGTTCTTGCATTTCCGGCGTTTGCCGAAACCAATGTCGAGATCTACGGGATCATCGACGCAGGCCTGCTGTACCAGAGTCGCACCGACCCGGACGGCAAGAGCAAGACGTCCATGGAAACCAGCGGCCTGCGCCAGTCGATCCTGGGCTTCAAGGGCGACCGCGACCTGGGGCGCGGCCTCGAAGGCTTCTTCAATCTGGAGATCCACTACGACACCAACAACGGCCGCTTTCATGGCACGGGCGACGCGGAAGGCACCGGCACCCCGTTCTTCCGGCGTCAGGCCAACCTCGGCCTGAAGGGCGACTGGGGCAGCGTGACCCTGGGCCGCCAATATGGCCCGGCGCTGCTCGCCCATATCGGCACCGAGCCCCGCGCCTTCAAGGAGCAATTCTCCAACCTTTATGCCTGGGCCTATAACCAATACCAGGCCACTGCCGGCGCGCCGGGCACCGACCGCAATACCAATAACGACGTGGGGATCTTCTTCAGCAACGCGATCCAGTACCGCAATACCGTCGGGCCCTTCAGCTTCGGCGTGCTGTGGTCGGCCGGCGGGCAGTCGGGCAGCACCCAGAAGAACAGCGCCTGGGCCCTGGGCGGCACCTATACCGGCCCGGTGATCCTGTCGGCCTCGTATCAGGTCATCAAGGACGAGCAGACCGCCAACGACAACGTGCGCCACGGCGGCCTGGGCATTGCGGTGCCCTTTGGCGATTTCACTTTCAAGGCCAATTACCTCAACGCCCGCAACAACCACTCGAACGGCCTCAACGTGTCGAACGTGAACGCCATCGGCGTGGGCGTCGACTGGAAATGGCGCGCCGACAACACCGCGACCCTCGCCTACTACGACAACAAGGACCGCCTCAATTCGGGCGATCACACCCGCAACGTCGTGATCTCCAACGATTTCGCGCTGCGCAAGGACACGACGCTCTACGTCCAGACGGCCTTCGTCGATGCGGATTCGGCGGCGACGATCAAGACCAGCATCGTCGCGGCGGGCATTCCCAGCGTGGGCCATCGCTCGACGCTGCTGAACGCCGGCATCAACTTCACTTTCTGAGACCGCCCGCGCCCGGACACCGGAGGCGGGCCTCCCCCGCCCTCCCCGCCCCGCTGCCGGACCGCCGATCCGCACCCTATTCCACGAGGAACCCCATCATGAAACGTGTCCTGTCCCCCGTCTTTGCCGCCGCCTCGCTGCTCGTCGCCGGCGCCTGTGTGGCTGCCGATGCGCGCCCCGGCTACGCCGACCCCGACAACTGGCCGCAGTACCACCGCAGCTCCAACGCCTGGCGCTTCAGCCCGCTCACCCAGATCAACAAGCAGAACGTGAAGAAGCTGAAGGTGGCCTGGGTGCACCAGCCGGGCAACATCGCCCACGGCCTGCAAGCCACCCCCATCGTGCTGGACGGCGTGCTGTATTACATCTCGGCCGACAACAACGTGTGGGCCGTGGATGCCGCCACCGGCAAGACGATCTGGCACTACACCACCAAGCTCAACCCCATCGCCAAGCAGGCCTTCTACGCCTCGGCCAGCCGCGGCGTGACGGTCGGCCGCGGCAAGGTCTTCGTTGGCACTCTCGACGGGCGCTTCCTGGCCCTCGACCAGAAGACCGGCAAGGAGCTGTGGTCCACTCAGCTCACCGATCCCAAGACCCAGTACGGCGCGCTGTTCTCGTCGCCGCCCCAGCTGGCTGGCGACGTGCTCTTCGGCGGCACCACCGGCGGCGACCAGCCCATCGCCGGCAAGATCTACGCAGTGAATGCCGACACCGGCAAGCCGGCCTGGAACTTCGAGATCATCAAGGATGACCCGGCAAGCTGGCCGGGCGAGAGCGGCAAGGTGGGCGGCGGCTCGGCGTGGATGCCGGGCACCTACGACGAAGCCTCCGACACCATCTATATCGGCACCTCCAACGCCGCGCCGGATTACTACACCCTGGGCCGCGAGGGCGACAACAAGTACACCTCGACCCTGCTCGCCATCGACCCCAAGACCGGCAAGCTCAAGTGGCACCGCCAGGAGATCCCCCACGACAGCTGGGATTTCGACGCGGCCTACGAGGCGCTGGTGGTCAAGAAGGGTGGCAAGGACGTGATCGTCCACCTCAACAAGAGCGGTTTCGTGTTCGTGATGGACAAGCAGGACGGCAGCCTGGAAAACGTCTGGCAGTTTGCCGAGAACATGAACTGGGCCAAGGGCATCGACCCGAAGACGGGCGCCCTGATCGAGCCGCGCCGCCCCCAGCCGGGCAAGCGTGAACTGCTGTGCCCCAACCTGCTCGGCGCCCGCAGCTGGAACCACGGCGCCTACAACCCGGGCACCGGGCTCTGGTACACCCACGCGATGGAAGTGTGCAACGAGGTCGTCGCCGGCAAGGACGACCCGGCCAACCTCACCGCCATCTCGGCCCTGTCGCTGGGCATCGACGAGATCAAGCTGGTGCCGCCGCCTTCCGGCAAGAAGCCCGATGGCCGGCTGGATGCCCGCGACCCGCTCACCGGCAAGATCAAGTGGAGCATCCGCTACCCGCTGCCCCCGCTCGCCAGCGTGCTCACCACCGGCGGCGGGCTGGTGTTCACCGGCGACATGGAAGGCCACCTGTTTGCCTACGACGCCGACAACGGCAAGGAGCTGTGGCGCTTCAACGCCGGCTCCGGCGTGCGCGGCGGCCCGGTGAGCTACTCCGTCAAGGGCAAGCAGTACATCGTGATCCCCACCGGCCTCGGCTCCCACGCGCCGGGCTTCCTGGCCGGCGCCTTCCCGCAGATCAAGGATCTGCCCGGTGGCGCGGCCCTGATGGCCTTCACCCTCGAGTAAGCGGCTCCGCAGCACGGCCACGCCGGACGCGGCTGCCGTGCTGTTCCGGGGTGCGGCGTCGAGACCTCCCCTCGCCGCACCCCATTTTTTTGGATGAGCACAACAATGAAAACTTCGATCCGTCTCCGCCCGACGCTGCTGCGCGGGCTTGCCCTCCTGTCGATCGCCACCGCCGCCGTCGCGGTCGCGCCACCAGCCGACGACGCCAAGGCCCGCGTAGCCGCCGGCAAGAATCGTTTCGACGCCCTGTGCGTGAGCTGCCACGGCGCAGCCGGCACCGGCGTCGCCCCTGGCAGCAGCGCCGCCAGCTATGGCCCGCGCCTCGCCGGACGTACCGATCTCGACCCTACGCTGATCCACGAACGCATCGTGCGCGGCAAGCATGGCGACAAGGCCATGCCGCCCTGGGGCACGGTGCTCGACGAGGAGGCCATCGAGCAGCTGACCGCCTACGTCAAACTGATCGCCGCCACCCAGCCAAAGGCCGCCACCCACCTGACGCTGGCGCCCTTCGATCTGGATGACCCGGCCCGCGTGGAGGCCGGTCGCCGTCGCTTTGCCAAGACCTGCGCCGGCTACTGCCACGGCCACGAGGGCACCGGCGGACGGGCGCCGGACTTCAAGGGCCGCGGCGACGACCTTCCGCCCGAGCTGGCCTTCGAAACCATCAGCAAGGGCCGCCAGGGCGCCGAGGTGATGCCTCCCTGGGGCGCCGCCTTCACGCCAGACCAGATCTGGGAGCTGGTGGCCTATCTCAAGCATCTGGGGCGCCAGCAGCCGTAGCGCCCGCAGCGTCAGCCACAAGAAAAAGGGGCCACGAGGCCCCTTTTTCGTTAGCGCTGGAAGTCGTCACCACGCCTGACGATTGGGCGCGACGATCTGCAGCTTGGCGAGTTTGCGGTAGAAGGTGGCCCGCGACAGCCCCAGCTCCCTGGCCGACACCGTCACCTGCCACTGGTTACGGCGCAGGGTTTCGAGCATGCGTTCGCGCAGCGCCAGATCCTTGGGCTTGAGGGCAGGCGCCGGGGCTTCCGTCTCCGCAACCAGCGGCGGCAGTGCCGGCTGGGCCGCCGCCCGCATCAAGGTCGACGGCGCGGCGTTGAAGAGATCCGGCGGGAACGACTGGGGCATCAGCAGCGGCCCGTCGCTGATCGCGCAGGCGTAGCGCATCGCATGGCGCAGCTGGCGGATGTTGCCCGGCCACGGGTGGCGCAGCAGGGCGTCGCGGGTTTCGTCGGCAAGGCGCAGCTCGCGGCTCATGGCCTGGGCTTCCTCGTGCAGCACCCGGTCGATCACCGTGCCGATGTCCTCCCGCTCCCGCAGCGGCGGCAGCAGGAAGACCGCGCCGTTGAGCCGGTAGTACAGATCCTCCCGGAAACGCCCTTCGGCCACCAGCCGCGGCAGATCCTGGTGGGTGGCGCAGACGATGTGCAGGCGCACCGGAATCGGCTGCTCGGCGCCCAGCGGCAGCACCTCGCCCTCGGCCAGCACCCGCAGCAGACGGCTCTGCAGCACCAGCGGCATGTCACCGATCTCGTCGAGGAACAGCGTGCCGCCGTCGGACTGGATGATCTTGCCCCGCGCGCCCTTGCTGCGGGCGCCGGTGAAGGCGCCGTCCCGGTAACCGAAGAGCTCGCTCTCGATCAGGCTTTCCGGGATCGCCGCACAGTTGAGGGCCACGAAGGGCTGTTTGTGGCGGTCGCTAGCGTCGTGGATGGCCTTGGCGAAGGCCTCCTTGCCGGTGCCCGTCTCGCCCAGCAGCATCACCGGGATGTCGCGATTGACCACCTTGAGGGCGCGCTGCACGTTGTTGCGCACCCGTGGGTCGTCGGTGGCCAGGTGGCCGAAGCCCCGCGCCTCGGCAGTGCTGACGGCCTCGCCGCCGGATGCCACCGGATGCGCCGGCGCGGAGCGGGGTCGGGCGTCGGGGGCGCGGAGCAGCCCGAAGATGCGCGCGCCACTACCCTGGATGCGCAGCGGGATCGCCTGCCCCGGGCGGGCGTGGGACGCAGAGAGCAGATCTGCCGCCGAACACTCGAAGAGATCGCCGATGTATTCCGGCGCCGGCCCGCGGCGCTGCAGCAGCTCCTGCCGGGCGCGCCGGTTGCCACCCACGATGCGGCCGCCGTCATCGAAGGCAACCAGGTAATCGGTATGCACGTGCATCAGCTCGGGGCTGCGGCCCAGCTGGAGGATCCAGTAGCTGCGCAGGCTGTGGAAGGCGAAGGCGTCCTCGATCAGGCGCGCCTTCTCCACCACCATCTGGAAGACCAGCACCTGGCTCTCGCGGTGCTCGGGCGAATTGAGGGCCGAGGCATCGAGGACCGCCAGCGGCTCGTCGTCGATGCCGAAGATCGGCGCCGAGCTGCAGGTGAAGGCGATGTTATGGGAGCGGAAGTGCTCGTCCCGATGCACGAGGATCGGCTGGCGATCGACAAGGCTGGTGCCGACGCCGCAGGTGCCCTCTTCCATCTCGGACCAGCGGGTGCCATCGCGAAAGCCTTCGGCGCGGAATTCGCGCTCCAGCTCGGGCACGGTGCGCAGGTCGACGGTGACGCCGGCTGCGTCGGTGAGCAGCACGCAGTATTTGGCCGGCCGCAGCGAATCGTAAAGGCGGTCGACGCCCTCCCGCGCGATGCGCATGAAGGTATCGAGCCGCTCCCGGTGCTCGCGCAGCTCGCGGGCCGTGACCACCTGCGGCAGGCTGGCCTGCCCCGGGTCGACACGATAGTTGCTGAGGGAGCGCTCCCACGACCGTGCCAGCCTGTCGTGCACCGGCTGGCGGCTTGCGATGCTGCCGCGCTCCACCACATCGACCACCCGCGCCACATGGCGGGCGATCTCTCCATGACCCCGAATCATTGTTTTTTCCCCTTTGTTTATTAATAGGTAGGGATTTTTATGTATTGCTTCCTTTGGTAGCGCGAAGCGTATTCCGTTACGTCAATTAAATCAATGCCGCGACACCACCGAGAAAATGAGACAGGTGTCTAATTTTCCTGGTTATTTTCGGTCGCCTGTATCAACTTATGGCTCACGTCATTTTATTGCGCCGCCGCAATAGCCAGCCCAATAACGCCAATCACACTGATTGCCCTGGCTATTTCCACTAATGCGCCGCAATATGAAAAATACGGGCAATTGCTGGCACGCGAACTGCTAAATGGATTGGACCTGAATCCAAATAGCGGAGCCATCGTGAGACAAATATCGGAAGCCCCTCCTGTGATTGGCATCGTGGCCAATCCTGCGTCCGGGCACGATATCCGGCGATTGACCAGCGGGGCCTCGGTTTATTCCGCCGCCGACAAGGTCAATTGTGTCGAACGGTTGCTCGGCGCCCTCGGCGCGACGGGGGTGACCCGCGTACTGATGATGCCCGACCGGGCCGGCATCGCCGTCCGCCTCCGCAAGGCGGTCGAGCTCAATCGCCGTCGCGGCAACGCCCGCTGGCCGCGGGTGGATTTCATCGACATGCCGGTGCTGGAGGACGACCGCGACACCGTCCGGGCCGTGCGCGAGATGCGCGCAGCCGGGGTGGCGATGATCGTCGTGCTCGGCGGTGATGGCACCCACCGGGCGGTGGCGCTGGCGTCGGGCGACATTCCGCTGGCGACGCTCTCCACCGGCACCAACAACGCCTTTCCGGCCCTGGGCGAAGCGACCGTCGTCGGGCTGGCGGCTGGGCTCGCAGCCACCGGGCGCGTGATGCCCGCCTGCATCCACAACAAGTGCCTGCGCATCACGCACCCCGGCGGCGAATCCATGGCCCTGGTGGATGTGGGCGTGATGCCGGCCGAGCACATCGGCGCCCGGGCGGTGTATGCCGCCGATGCCGTCGAGGCCGTGTTTGCGGCCTTCGCCGAGCCCGACGCGATCGGACTTTCCGCCATCGCCGCCGCCTGCGGCCCGATCGCCCGCACCGCGCCGTTCGGACGCTGGGTGCGCCAGGGCGCCGGCACGGCCCGCCTCGCGGCGATTTCGCCCGGGCTCGTGCAGGCGGTGGAGATTGCCGCCAGCGGCCTGATGCAGCCCAGCATCGCCTTCGAGCTCGGCACCCAGCCCGCCATCCTGGCCCTCGACGGCGAGCCCGAGATCGTGCTCGACGGCCGTGGCCCGGCGAGCGTGCGGCTCGCCCTCGATGGCCCGATCACCCTCGACGTGGCGGCCACGCTGGCCGCCGCCCATGCGGCAGACGCCCTCGTGGTGACTGCCAGACAAGAACCCGCCCTGCGCGACGGCCCGCCCGCCGCGCCGGGGCAAACGGGCGCCGATCACACGATCGCCCCGGCCTGAATCCGGGCGGCGGACTCACCGGGCCGCCGCTGGATGCCCTCAACACTTCCAACAAACTGGAGACAACCGTGACCAAGAAACTCGAACGCGAAGACCTGCTGAAGGCCTATCGCACCATGCGCACCATCCGTGAGTTCGAAGAACGCCTGCACACCGATTTCGCCACCGGCGAGATCCCGGGCTTCGTGCATCTTTACGCCGGCGAGGAGGCGTCGGCCACCGGCGTGTGCATGAACCTCACCGCCGAAGACCACATCGCCAGCACCCACCGGGGCCACGGCCACTGCATCGCCAAGGGCGTCGACCCGGTGGGGATGATGGCGGAGATCTGGGGCCGCACCACCGGCACCTGCAAGGGCAAGGGCGGCTCGATGCACATCGCCGACCTGTCGGTGGGCATGCTGGGCGCCAACGGCATCGTCGGCGGCGGCGGCCCGCTGGTGTGCGGCACCGCGCTCGCCGCCAAGCTGCGCGGCCAGCCCTTCGTGAGCGTGTGCTTCTTCGGCGACGGCGCGTCCAACCAGGGCACGATCTTCGAGGCGATGAACCTGGCCTCGGTGTGGAACCTGCCGGTGATCTTCCTGGCCGAGAACAACGGCTACGCCGAAGCCACCTCGTCCAAGTTCTCGGTGGCCTGCGAAAACATCGCCGACCGCGCCTCGGCCTTCGGCATGCCCGGCGTGACCGTGGATGGCTTCGACTTCTTCGCGGTATACGAGGCCGCCGGCGAGGCCATCGAGCGCGCCAGGAACGGCGGCGGCCCGTCGCTGGTGGAGGTGAAGCTGTCCCGCTACTACGGGCACTTCGAGGGCGATCAGCAGACCTACCGCGCCCCGGGCGAAGTGCAGGCCCTGCGCGACAACAAGGACTGCCTGATGCAGTTCGCCCGCCGCGTCACCCAGAGCGGCGCCCTCACCCAGGCCGACCTCGACACCATCGACGCCGAGGTGAAGGCCCTCATCGACGGTTCGGTCGTCAAGGCCAAATCCGATCCCAAGCCGAGCGAAGCCGACCTGCTCACCGACGTGTACGTGAGCTACTGAGCCGCCACCCCAAGGAATTCAAAGGAGACAAACCCATCATGGCAAGAAAAATCACCTACCAGCAGGCCATCAACGAGGCCCTCGACCAGGAAATGTCCCGCGACCAGAACGTCATCGTCATGGGCGAGGACGTGGCCGGTGGCGAGGGCTCGCCCGGCGAGCAGGACGCCTGGGGCGGCGTGCTGGGCGTCACCCGCGGCCTCTACCACAAGCACCCGGGCCGCGTGATCGACACCCCGATCTCCGAATCCGGCTACGTGGGCGCGGCGGTCGGCGCGGCCTGCTGCGGCATGCGCCCGGTGGCCGAACTGATGTTCGTGGATTTCCTCGGCGTGTGCTTCGACCAGATCTTCAACCAGGCCGCCAAGTTCCGCTACATGTTCGGCGGCAAGGCCGAGACACCGGTGGTCATCCGCGCCATGTACGGCGCCGGCTTCCGCGCCGCGGCCCAGCACTCCCAGTGCCTCTACAACATCTTCACCCACATCCCGGGCCTGAAGGTGGTGGTGCCGTCCAACCCCTACGACGCCAAGGGCCTGCTGATCCAGTCGATCCGCGACAACGACCCGGTGATCTTCCTGGAGCACAAGGCGCTCTACACCATGGAAGGCGAGGTGCCGGAAGAGCTCTACACCGTGCCCTTCGGCGAAGCCGCCGTGGTGCGCGAAGGCAACGACGTGACCATCGTCGCCATCGGCCGCATGGTCCAGAAGGCCCAGGAGGCCGCCGCCGAGCTGCAGAAGGCCGGCGTGCAGTGCGAGATCATCGACCCGCGCACCACCTCGCCCCTCGACACCGACACCATCCTCGAAAGCGTCGAGAAGACCGGCCGCCTGATCGTGGTGGATGAATCCCATCCCCGCTGCTCCATGGCCTCCGACATCGCCGGCCTCGTCGCCGAAAACGCCTTCGCCAGCCTCAAGGCGCCGATCCGCCAGATCACCGGCCCCCACTCTCCCGTGCCCTTCAGCGATTCGCTCGAAGAGCTCTACATCCCCAGCGCCGCCAAGATCGTCGCTGCCGCCAAGTCCCTCAAGGAGTACCGCTGATGTCCGCCATCCATCCCGTCACCATGCCCAAGTGGGGCCTTTCCATGCAGGAGGGGAAGGTCAACGGCTGGCTCAAGCAGGTGGGTGATGCCATCGAGAAGGGCCAGGAGATCGTCGAGGTCGAGAGCGAGAAGATCGCCGGCGCCATCGAGGCGGCCGAGAGTGGCCTGCTGCGCCGCACCCTCGCCAACGAGGAAGACGTGCTGCCGGTGGGCGGCCTGCTGGGCGTGATCGCCGACGCGGGCGTGTCGGATGCCGACATCGACGCCTTCGTGGCCGACTACCTGTCCAACTTCAAACCCGCCGACGGCGAAGCCGAGGACCAGGGCCCCACGCCCCAGAAGATCGACGTGAATGGCCACCGCCTGCGCTACCTCAAGCGCGGCGAAGGCGGCGAGCCGATGCTGCTGATCCACGGCTTCGGCGGCGACCTCAACAACTGGCTGTTCAACCATGAGGCCCTCGCCGCCGACCGGGAGGTGTACGCCCTCGACCTGCCCGGCCACGGCGAATCCACCAAGGACGTGGGCGAAGGCACCCTGGAGAGCCTCGCCGACACCGTGGCGGCCTTCATGGAGGTGGTGGGTGTCGATGCCGCCCACCTGGTCGGGCATTCGATGGGCGGCGCGGTGTCGCTGATGGTCGCCAAGCGCCACCCGGCGCGGGTGCGTTCCCTGTCGCTGGTGTGCTCGGCGGGCCTCGGCAGCGAGATCAACAGCGGCTACATCGACGGCTTCGTCGCCGCCGGCAGCCGCAACGCCCTCAAGCCTGTGCTGGCCGATCTCTTCGCCGACAGCGGGCTGGTCACCCGCCAGCTGGTGGACGACCTGCTCAAGTACAAGCGCCTCGAAGGCGTCGGCAGCGCGCTCACCACCCTCTCCGGCAAGCTCTTCGCCGGTGGCCAGCAGGCCGTGGTGCTGGCCGACGCGCTGCCGGAGATCGCCAAGCCGGTGCTGCTGGTGTGGGGCGAGGAAGACCGCATCATCCCGGTCGCCCACGCCAACGCGCTGTCCGGCCGCTACCAGGTGGAAGTGCTGCCCAACCGCGGCCACATGGTGCAGATGGAGGCCGCCAACGAGGTGAACCGGGCCATCGCCCGCTTCGTCGGCTGATCGTCCCAACCCGCGCGGGGCCCTCCGGCCCCGCGCCCATCGGAGAGACTCCATGACCCAAGCCATCGACGGGCACGTCGGCCTGCGCGGCGCCGACAAGCTCGCCCGCATCCCGGTCAAGGTCGACAGCGCCCGCGCCTCGCCCCCCAAGCCGCCCTGGCTGCGCGCCCGCGACCCGGGCACCGCGGTGGTCAGCGCCCTGCGCGAGCGCCTGCGCAGCCACACCCTGCACACCGTCTGCGAAGAGGCCGACTGCCCCAACATCGGCGAATGCTTCACCCGCGGCACCGCCACCTTCATGATCATGGGCGGCATCTGCACCCGGCGCTGCCCCTATTGCGACGTGGCCCACGGCCGCCCGGCCGCGCTGGATGCGGACGAGCCACGCCGCCTCGCCGACGCCGTGCGCGAGATGCGACTGCGTTACGTGGTCATCACCTCGGTGGATCGCGACGACCTGCGCGACGGCGGTGGCGCCCACTTCGCCGCCTGCATCGACGCGGTGCGCGGCGCCGTGCCGGGCATCCGCATCGAGGTGCTGACGCCGGACTTCCGCGGCCGCGAGGCGCTGGCGCTCGACCGTCTGGCCGCCACGCCGCCCGACGTCTTCAACCACAACATCGAGACCGTCGAGCGCCTGTACCGGGCCGTGCGCCCCGGCGCCGATTACCACGGCTCGCTCGCCCTCATCGCGCGGGTCAAGCGCCTGCTGCCGACGGTGCCCACCAAGTCCGGCCTGATGCTGGGCCTGGGCGAGACGGACGAGGAAATCCTCGCCACCCTGCGCGACCTGCGCGCCCACGGATGCGACATCCTCACCCTCGGCCAGTACCTGCGTCCGTCGCCATCCCACCTGCCGGTGGATCGCTACGTGACGCCGGAGTCCTTCGACGCGTGGCGGCACGTCGCCCTTGGGATGGGCTTTTCCGAAGTGGCCGCCGGGCCGCTGGTGCGCTCGTCCTATCGCGCGGATGAGCTCGCCCCCGGCGTGCAGGAGGCGCGATGAACACGGTCATCTGCGTAAACGGGCGAGCGGCCGACGTGCCATCCGGCTGGAAAGTGACCGATCTGGTGGATTCGCTCGGCTACACCGGCAAGCGGATCGCGGTGGAAGTGAACGGGCAGATCGTCCCCAAGGGGCGCTACGCCGAGACCGGGCTCTCAGGCCAGGACCGGGTCGAGATCGTCGTGGCCGTGGGAGGAGGCTAGTCATGGGCAACATGGAACCAAACTTCAGCACCACCGCCGGGCCGCTGGATACGCCCTTCGTGCTGGGCGGCCAGGTCTTCGGCTCGCGCCTGCTGGTGGGCACTGGCAAGTACCGGGATTTCGCCCAGACTCGCGACGCCATCGACGCCAGCGGGGCGGAGATCGTCACCGTGGCGATCCGCCGGGTGAACATCGGCCAGGACCCGTCCGCCCCGAGCCTGCTCGACGCCCTCGACCCCAAGCGTCACACCCTGCTCCCCAACAGCGCCGGCTGCTACACCGCAGACGACGCCGTGCGCACCCTGCGCCTCGCCCGCGAGCTGCTGGACGGCCACGATCTCGTCAAGCTCGAGGTGCTGGGCAGCCCCGAGACGCTCTTCCCAAACATGCCCGAAACCCTGCGTGCCGCCGAGACGCTGGTGCGCGACGGCTTCCGGGTGATGGTGTATTGCTCCGACGATCCGGTTCAGGCGCGCATGCTCGAAGCCATCGGCTGCGTGGCGATCATGCCGCTGGCGAGCCTCATCGGCTCGGGCATGGGCATCCTCAACCCGTGGAACCTGCGCATCATCATCGACGAATCCCGCGTGCCGGTGATCGTGGATGCTGGCGTCGGCACCGCGTCGGACGCCGCCATCGCGATGGAGCTGGGCTGCGACGGCGTGCTGATGAACACCGCCATCGCCGCCGCCGGCGACCCGGTGCGCATGGCGCTGGCGATGCGGCAAGGGGTCAGCGCCGGCCGCCACGCTTTTCTTGCCGGCCGCATGCCCCGGCGCGAATACCAGGGCAGCCCGAGCTCGCCGGTGGAAGGCGTGATCGGCCAGCGCCCGGGAAGGCGAGTGGCCTGACAGGCCGAAACTGCAAACGCGACTTCGGGCGTAATGCCGTTCAGCGCTACATGAACGGCATTACGCCCGAAGGCGTCTTCTTGCTGGAACCGGGAATCCGGACGGATTACAGGTTCTCGAGGCGCAGGCGGGTCACCTTGCCGGTCACCGAATCCAGGCCCTCAATCTTGGCGATCGCCGCGACCATGTTCTTCTCGATGGTCAGGTGGGTCAGGATGATGATGTCGGTCTGGGATTCACCCTCTTCCGGCTCGCGCTGGAGCATGGCGTCGATGGAGATCGACTGGTCGGCCAGAATGCGGGTGATGTCGGCCAGCACGCCCGGCTTGTCGAGCACGCGCAGGCGCAGGTAGTAGCTGGTTTCCACCTCGTCGATGGGCAGCACCGGCAGCTCGGTGATCTGATCGGGCTGGAAGGCCAGGTGCGGCACGCGGTGCTCGGGGTCGGCGGTGTGCAGGCGGGTGACATCCACCAGATCGGCGATCACGGCGGAGGCGGTCGGCTCGGCGCCGGCGCCCTTGCCGTAGTACAGCGTGGCGCCCACGGCGTCGCCCTGCACCAGCACGGCGTTCATCGCGCCTTCAACGTTGGCGATCAGGCGCTTTTCGGGGATGAGCGTGGGATGCACGCGCAGCTCGATGCCGGAATCGCGACGGCGCGCGATGCCCAGCAGCTTGATGCGGTAGCCCAGCTGCTCGGCGTACTTGATGTCCACGCCGTCGAGCTTGCTGATGCCTTCCACGTAGGCCTTGTCGAACTGCACCGGCACGCCGAAGGCGATGGAGGCCATCAGCGTGGCCTTGTGGGCGGCATCGACGCCTTCGATGTCGAAGGTCGGGTCGGCTTCGGCGTAACCCAGGCGCTGGGCTTCGGCCAGCACTTCGGCGAAGGACAGGCCCTTGTCGCGCATCTCGGACAGGATGAAGTTGGTGGTGCCGTTGATGATGCCGGCGAGCCACTGGATGCGGTTGGCGGAGAGGCCTTCGCGCAGCGCCTTGATGATGGGGATGCCACCGGCGACGGCGGCTTCAAACGCCACCATCACGCCCTTTTTCTGGGCGGCGGCGAAGATCTCGTTGCCATGCACGGCGAGCAGCGCCTTGTTGGCGGTGACCACGTGCTTGCCGTTCTCGATGGCCTTCAGCACGAGTTCCTTGGCGATGCCGTAGCCGCCGATGAGCTCGACGACGATGTCGATCTCGGGATCGGTGACGACCGAGAAGGCGTCGTCGGTCAGCTTGACACCGTCACCGGCAACCTTCTTCGCCAGCTCCAGGTTCTTGTCGGCCACGGTGGTGATGCGGATCGGCCGGCCGGCGCGGCGGGTGATTTCTTCTTCGTTGCGCTTGAGGACGGTGAAGGTGCCACCGCCGACGGTGCCGATGCCCAGGAGGCCAACATTGATGGGTTTCATGGTTCTGGTGGAGTGAAGAGTTAGGGTGAAGGATGAAAAAACGGCCGGCGCAGACTGCTGCCGGCCGGGATGTCAGGTGCCGTGCCGCTTGCGGTAGCTCGCCAGGAAGCGGGCGATACGGCCGATGGCGTCACGCAGGTCGTCCTCGTGAGGAAGGAAGACCAGCCGGAAGTGGTCGGGGCTCGGCCAGTTGAAGCCGGTGCCCTGCACCAGCAGCACGCGCTCGGCCTCGAGCAGCTCGGCGATGAACTGCTGGTCGTCCTCGATGGGATACATCTTGGGGTCGAGCTTCGGGAACATGTACAGCGTGGCCTTGGGCTTGACGCAGGTGACGCCGGGGATCGCGGTGATCAGCTCGTGGGCCAGATCGCGCTGGCGACGCATGCGGCCGCCGGGAGCGACGAGGTCGTCGATGCTCTGGTAACCGCCGAGGGCCGTCTGGATCGCGTACTGGCCGGGCACGTTGGCGCACAGGCGCATCGAGGCCAGCATGTTGAGGCCTTCGATGTAGTCGGCCGCCGGACGCTTGTCGCCGGACACCACCATCCAGCCGGCGCGGTAGCCACAGGAACGGTAGTTCTTGGACAGGCCGTTGAAGGTGACGGTGAGGACATCTTCGGACAGCGAGGCGATGGAGGTGTGCGAGATGCCCTCGTACAGCACCTTGTCGTAGACCTCGTCGGCGTAGATGATCAGGCCGTGCTCACGGGCGATCGAGACGATGGCCTTGAGGGTTTCGTCGGGATAGACGGCGCCGGTCGGGTTGTTCGGGTTGATGATGACGATGGCGCGGGTGTGCGGGGTGATCTTGGCGCGGATGTCGTCCAGATCAGGCTGCCAGTCGTTGGCCTCGTCGCAGATGTAATGGCGCGGGGTGCCGCCGGAGAGACTCACGGCGGCGGTCCACAGGGGGTAGTCGGGCGCCGGCACCAGCACTTCGTCGCCGGTGTTGAGCAGCGCGTTCATCGCCATCACGATGAGTTCGGACACGCCGTTGCCCACGTAGATGTCTTCCAGCGTCACACCCTTGATGTGCTTCTGCTGGGTGTAATGCATGATCGCCTTGCGGGCCGCGAAGATCCCCTTCGAATCCGAGTAGCCAGCCGCGTTGGGCAGGTTGCGGATCATGTCGAGCTGGATTTCTTCCGGCGAATCGAAGCCGAAGGCGGCCAGATTGCCGATGTTCAGCTTGATGATCTTGTGACCCTCGTCCTCCATCTTCTTCGCCTTCTGCAGCACGGGGCCGCGGATGTCGTAGCAGACGTTGGCGAGTTTGTCGGACTTGCGGATTGGTTGCACGGCGGTTTCCGTTTCCTGGAGAGTGGGCGCGGGCTCGGTGGCGACACGCAATTTGGCTTGGCGACTCATTGTTCCACGCGTGGTCGGCACATGAGTGCGGAACGACGCAAAGCTATAATGTTACCCAAGCCACCCTGACCGGGCAAATCAGCCCCCGTCCCTGGACCCATAAAAATCATGAAACTCCACCTCGACAAGAGCGACCAGTACTACACCATCGCCCGTTACGACGCGCGCCACGTGATGATCGGGCCCGAGCGCCACGAATCGAACCTCATCGTCATGCCCGAACGCCTCGACACCAACTGGCACCCCGGCAGCTTCGAGACCCTCGACGAAGCCGCCTTCGCCCACCTGGCCGGGCTGGGCTGCGAGATCGTGATCCTCGGCACCGGCATGCGCCAGCGCTTTCCGGCCCCCAAGCTGATGAAGGCCCTCATCGATGCCCGCATCGGGCTGGAGGTGATGGACCTGGGCTCCGCCTGCCGGACCTACAACATCCTGGTGGCCGAGCACCGCAACGTGGCCGCGGCGCTGCTCTTCGACCCGGCCTGACGGGCAATCTTCACGCCGGGCCGATTGTCAGCCCGGCGCGTTTCGGATTAGGCTGGCGGCGCACCCAACCGAATCCGGAGACATCATGCTCGACCAGGCAGCGCCCGACTTCAGCCTTCCCGCCACCGGCAACCCCGACTTCAGCCTGTCGTCCCTCAAGGGCAGCAAAGTGGTGCTCTACTTCTACCCGAAGGACAGCACCCCCGGCTGCACCACCGAAAGCCAGAACTTTCGCGACCTGCACGACGAGTTCGTCGCTGCTGGCGCGGTCGTGCTGGGCATCTCCCGCGACAGCATCAAATCCCACGACAACTTCCGCGCCAAGCAGGCGCTGCCCTTCGCGCTGGTCTCCGACCCGGACGAGACCGCCTGCACGCTGTATGGCGTGATGAAGATGAAGAACATGTACGGCAAGCAGGTGCGCGGCATCGAGCGCAGCACCTTCGTGATCGACGCCGATGGCGTGCTGCGGCGTGAATGGCGCGGCGTGAAGGTGCCCGGTCACGCCCAGGAAGTGCTGGATTACATCAAGACCCTGTAAACCCCCGCCCCCCGACAGACAGCCCCGGAAGACGAGACCACCATGGCCACCCGACGCCCCGCGAAGTCCAAAGCCCCCGCCACCAAGCTGTTCGTCCTCGACACCAACGTGCTGATGCACGACCCCACCAGCCTCTACCGCTTCGAAGAGCACGACATCTTCGTGCCGATGATGACGCTGGAAGAACTCGACTCCAACAAGAAGGGCATGTCGGAAGTCGCCCGCAACGCCCGCCAGGCAAGCCGCTCCCTCGACGAGATCGTCGGCTCCTGCCCGGACGGCATCGAGGCCGGGATCAGCCTCGCCGGCCCGTCCTCCGAACTCGCCAGCGGCCGGCTGTTCCTCCAGACCGAGGCGATCGACGTCAAGCTGCCAGCCGCGTTGCCCACCGCCAAGGGCGACAACCAGATCCTCGCGGTGGTGATGTACCTCTACGAGAAGTTCGACAAGAAGCGCCCGGTGATCCTGGTGTCGAAGGACATCAACATGCGCATCAAGGCCCGCGCGCTGGGGCTCGCCGCGCAGGATTACTTCAACGACAAGGTCCTCGAAGACACCGACCTGCTCTACACCGGCACCAAGGAGATCGACGCCGCCTTCTGGGAGGCCAACGGCAAGGACATCGAATCCTGGAAGCAGGATTCCCACACCTACTACAAACTCAAGGGCCCGGACACCGCCGACCTGCTCATCAACGAGTTCGTCTACCAGGAGGGCGAGCAGCCGCTGCAGGCCTGGGTGTGCGAGAAGAACGGGCGCAGCGTCACCCTCGAGACCTTGGTGGATTACTCCCACCAGAAGAACAACGTGTGGGGCATCACCGCCCGCAACCGCGAGCAGAACTTCGCCCTCAACCTTCTGATGAACCCGGAGATCGACTTCGTCACCCTCCTCGGCCAGGCCGGCACCGGCAAGACGCTGCTCACGCTGGCCGCCAGCCTCACCCAGGTGCTCGAGACCAAGCGCTACTCCGAGATCATCATGACCCGCGTCACCGTGCCGGTGGGCGAGGACATCGGCTTCCTGCCCGGCACCGAGGAAGAAAAGATGGCCCCGTGGATGGGCGCGCTCGAAGACAACCTCGACGTGCTCAACGGCACCACCGGCGAGGGCGGCGAATGGGGCCGCGCCGCCACGCGGGATTTGATCCGCAGCCGCATCAAGATCAAGTCGCTCAACTTCATGCGCGGGCGCACCTTCATCAACAAGTTCCTCATCATCGACGAAGCCCAGAACCTCACCCCCAAGCAGATGAAGACCCTCATCACCCGCGCCGGCCCCGGCACCAAGGTGGTGTGCCTGGGCAACATCGCGCAGATCGACACGCCCTACCTCACCGAAGGCTCGTCCGGCCTCACCTACGTGGTGGACCGCTTCAAGGGCTGGCCCCACTCCGGCCACATCACCCTGCAGCGGGGCGAGCGCTCGCGGCTGGCCGACCACGCCGCAGAGGTGCTGTAAACCCTCCAGGCACCGGGGCGTCAAGCTTTCGCCCTGGCCGCCGATAAGCGATACAGGGCAGCTGGCGGGGAGCAATCCCCGCCAGCACGTTTTTGTGCAGATTCCGTGATCCACCGGAAACCCGGATGGAAGAGAGGGCGTGGTGGGAGATTTCAGTCAGATCGAGAAGCGCCCCCTGCGGCTGGCGTACTGGGGGCAGCTTGCCGCCCTGCTGACCACCGCACTGGTCCTCGCCTACCTGTCGTGGTCCAGCTATCACGACACGATCACCAAGGCTGAAACCACCTCGAGCGGCATCGCCCGGGTCAACGCCTTTGCCCTCGACACCACCCTCAACACCGCCGACATGCTGCTGGCCGAGACGGCAGCCATCGTCGCGCCCCACATGGCCGACCGCGCCGCCCTCGACGCTGCCTGGCGCGAAGAATCGCGCCGCCTGCGCCTGTACCTCTCGCGCATTCCCCAGCTCAACAGCGTGCGCATCTTCAACGCCGCCGGCGAGCAGATCCTCACCACCGACAGCGCCGCCGCCAACCGGCAGGTGAACGTGGCCGACCGCGCCCATTTCCAGGCTGCCCGCGACAACCCGGCGAGCGGGCTGGTCATCTCGGATGTGGTCGTCTCGCGCACCACCAACCGCAACGCCATCGTGCTGCTGCGGGGCATCCGCGACGCCCAGGGGCGCTTTCTCGGCGTGGTCAGCACGCCCCTCGACCTCGCCTACTTCGAGCGCCTGCTGGCCGACGCCCAGCTCGGCCCCGAAGGCGCGGCCGCCGTCCGGCGCGTGGATTCCAGCAAGATCGTCGCCAGCCACCCCTACAGCCCCGGCATCATCAACAAGATCGACCCCGACCACCCGGCCCACCGGCAGATCGCAGCCGGCGCCGTCTCGGGCTCGGTGCAGAGCACCGGCCAGTACGACGGCGTGCAGCGCATCGTAAGCTTCCAGCGCCTGGAGCACTTTCCCCTCTACGTGGTCGTCGGCATCTCCCGGGCCAGCGTGCTGGAAGCCTGGCAATGGCGCGCCCTTGCTGCGGCGGTGCTGGTCGCCCTCGCCCTGCTGTCGGTCAGCCTGTTCTACCGCCGGCTGGCGAGCACCAACCGGCTGCTGGGCGGGGTGCTCGACGCGGCCTCGGAGGTGGCGATCATCGCCACCGACCACCGGGGCCTGATCACCCTGTTCAACCAGGGCGCCGAGAACCTCTTCGGCTACCCGGCCCATGAAGTCGTCGGCAAGTGCCGCCTCGACGAACTCCAGTCCGACCCGCCCCCCGCCGACCCCGACACCTCGCCGGCGGAAGCCCCCCTGGCCCGCCAGGCCCGCGCCGGACGCACCGAACGATCCTACCGCCGCAAGAACGGCAGCCCGATCCAGGTTTCCCAGATCATCACCCCCCTCGCCAGCGGCCGCAACGGCGCGTCCGGCTACCTCTGCGTGGCCCACGACGTGGCCGAAAGCCGGCGGGCCACGGGCCTGCAGGCGGCCCAGAACCATGTCCTCGAGATGATCGCCAGCGGCGCCCCGCTGCCCCGCGTGCTCGACGAACTGGTGCGCGGCGTCGAAGCCCAGGCCGGCGGCCTGCGCTGCACCGTCCTGCTCTTCGACGCCAGCACCGGCACCCTGCGCCACGGCGCCGCCCCCAGCCTGCCCGACACCTTCAACCGTGCCGTGGATGGCCTGCCCATCGGCCTCAACCGGAACGCCGGCACCAGCGCCAGCTTCCTCCACGACGCCGTGCTCCTCGACGACATCCGCACCGATGCGCGCTGGTCGGCGCTCCACGCGGCGGCCCTCGACGCCGGGCTCCAGGCCATCTGGTCCACCCCGATCCTCGACGCCGGCGGGCGCCTGCTGGGCACCTTCGCCGTCCTCAACACCGACGTCGGCATCGACGTCGCTGCGGCCGAAAAGATCGTGGACGTGGCCACCCACACCGCCGCCATCGGCATCGCCAGCGCCCTCTCGGCAGCCGCCCAGGAAGCCGGCGAGAAGCGCATGCGGCTGGCGCTCCACGCCGCCAACATGGGCGCCTACGAATACGTGCCATCCACCGACCGCGTGCATCGCAGCGGCGACGTTCCCCGCGCCTGGGGCCTCGACACCGAAGGCACGGGCCAGCACTACCTCGCCCTGGTCCACCCAGAAGATCAGGAGGGCATCGCCAACGCCCTCGCCGGCCTCACCCCCGACACCCCTGACTACGCCGTCGAATACCGCCTGCGCAAGCGTGACGGCAGTTACATCTGGGTGGCCGACTGGGCCAGCGCGGTGTTCGACGACGACGGCCGGATCGACCGGGTCTTCGGCGTATGCCGCGACGTCACCGGCCGCCGGGCCCTCGAGGACGAGCTCCAGCAGCACCAGCAGCACCTCGAAAGACTGGTTGCCGAACGCGCCGCGCAGCTCTCCAGCTCCGAAGCCAACCTGCGGCTGATCCTCGAATCCACCGCCGACGGCGTGTATGGCGTCGACAACCACGGCCGCGTCACCTTCATCAACCCGTCGGCCTGCCGGATGCTCGGGCTCGACCAGGAAGCCGTCATCGGCACCCATATCCACGCACTGATCCACCACAGCCACCCGAACGGCAGCCCCTACCCCGCCATCAACTGCCCCACCAACCAGGCCCTCCAGCACGGCGAGGGAATGACCATCACCGACGAGGTCTACTGGCACACCGACGGCCACCCGGTGCCGGTGATCTACTCCACCCACCCGATGGTCCGCGACGGCCGCATCGTCGGCGCGGTGGTCAGCTTCATGGACGCGACCGAACGGCGCGCCCTCGAAGAAGAACGCGAGCAGGCCCGCCTCGCCGCCGAGCGGCTGGCCCGGGTGAAGAGCGAGTTCCTCGCCAACATGAGCCACGAGATCCGCACCCCGCTCAACGGCATCCTCGGCTTCGCCCACATCGGCTACCGCGACAGCACCGACCCCCAGCAACGCAGCGCCTTCGCCCACATCCTCGATTCGGGCAAGCTGCTGCTGGGCGTGGTCAATGACATCCTCGACTTCTCGAAGATCGAAGCCGGCAAGCTCCACATCGAAGCCGTCCCCGTGGACCTGCCGGCCCTGCTCGAGACCATCACCACCGCCTTCGACGAACGGGCCGAGAGCCGCGGCCTTGCCCTGCGCCTCGTGCGGGCGCCCGACCTGCCCGAAAGCTGCCTCGCCGACCCCCTGCGCCTGGGCCAGATCCTCACCAACCTGCTCTCCAACGGCCTCAAGTTCACCGAGAAGGGCGAGGTCTCGCTCAGCGCCGCCCTTGATGGCGACAGCCTGGTGTTCCGCATCGCCGACACCGGCATCGGCATCGCCGAGGCCCAGCTCGCCCAGCTCTTCAACGCCTTCGAGCAGGCCGACAGCTCCACCACCCGCCGCTTCGGCGGCACCGGGCTGGGGCTGGCGATCACCAAGCGCATCGTCGATCTTCTGGGCGGCACCATCAGCGCCACCAGCACCGAAGGCCAGGGCAGCGTGTTCGAGGTCCGCGTGCCCTACATCCCCGCCCCGCGCCCGGCCCTGCCCGCGCCGCCCGCCGCCGACAACGCCGCGCAGCCCGAACGCCTCGCCGGCATCCGCGTGCTCGCCGCCGAGGACAACGAGGTCAACCAGATGGTGCTCGAGGACATGCTGCTCTCCGAAGGCGCCATCCTGACCATGGTGGATAACGGCCGCCAGGCGGTGGATGCGGTTGCGAGCCACGGCGCCGATGCCTTCCAGGTGGTGCTGATGGACATCCAGATGCCCGAGATGGACGGCTACGAAGCCACCCGCCGGATCGCCGAGCTGGCGCCGGGCCTGCCGGTGATCGGCCAGACCGCCCACGCCCTGGCCGAGGAGCGCGCCAGATGCCTCGAGGCCGGCATGGTCGCCCACATCGCCAAACCCCTCGATCTCGACATCCTCGTGGAGACCCTCCTCCGCCACGTCGGCAAGCCGCCGGCCCCGGCGCCTGATCCGATGATCGACCGCGCCGCCCTCGCCGCCCGTTATCCGGGGCGGCCCGAGTTCGTTGCGCGCCTGCTGGGGATCTTTGCCGGCACCGCCGCCGAACGGCAGGCCGGGCTGGACGAAGCCATCGCCGCCGGCGATCTGCGCCGGATCGTCGAGGTGGCCCACGCCCTCAAGAGCTCGGCCGCCAACATCATGGCCTCACGCCTCGCCGAGCTCGCCCGCCAGACCGAGCACGCCGCCCGCGACGGCCGGCCCGAAGCCCTGACCCTGGCTGCCGGCCTTAAGGCCGCCATCGCCGACACCGCCGCCGAGATCGAAAGACCGGAACACGCCTGAGGGCGCTCAGCGCCCGGCGAGCCCCCGGGCCACCTCGGCCAGCGTGGCGGCATCCAGGCTCGGCACGGCCAGCGTCTGCCCCTCGGCCAGGCGCCGGTACAGCCCCTCGCCGCCGCGGCGATAGGCCGGGTCGTAATGCCGGGTGACCAGCTCGGCGGCCAGCTGCGGCCAGGCCTTCGCCTCGACCAGCGCCTTCCAGGCCGCCACCTGCTCGTGGCCGTGCTGGGGCACCAGCCGGTCGAGCTTGCTGCAGAAATCCGCCGGATCGGCGATGAGATCGGTGTAACGCGCCAGCAGATGCTCCACCCGGGCCGCCAGCGGCGCGTCGATGCGTACGCAGTCGGCGCTGCGCAGGCATTCGAAGAGCGCACCGGGCACGTGCAGGCGGCCGATGCGCCGGCTCTCGGATTCGGTCCACACCGGCCGCGCCGGATCGACCCCGCGCAGCACCGACCACAGGCGCGTCTCGAAGGCCTTCTGCCCCGGCTGGGGCGTGCTCGCCTCGCCGCCGAGCACCGACCCCCGGTGGCTGGCCAGGCCTTCCAGATCCAGCACCTGCTCGCCCGCTTCGGCCAGTGCCCCCAGCAGCGCCGTCTTGGCGCTGCCGGTGGGCCCGCACAGCACCCGGAAAGCCAGGCCTGCCGGCAGGGTTTCGAGGTCGTCGAGCACCCGCTGGCGGAAAACCTTGTAGCCGCCTTCGAGCCGCTGGGCCGCCCAGCCCACCTGACGCAGCACGATGGTCATCGCCCCGCTGCGCTGGCCGCCGCGCCAGCAGTAGATCAGCGGTTTCCAGCCCTTCGGCTTGCTGAGAAAATGCGTCTCGATGGCGCGGGCGATGTTGCGCGACACCAGCGCCGCCCCCAGCTTGCGGGCCTCGAAGGGCGACACCTGCTTGTACAGCGTGCCCACCCGCGCCCGCTCCTCATCGTCGAGCACCGGACAGTTGATGGCGCCGGGGATATGATCCTCGGCGAACTCGGCGGGCGAGCGTACATCGACGATCGAATCGAAGCTGTCGAGCCGGTCGAGGCTCGCGGAAAGATAATCTGGCTGGGAAGACACGAGAAGAATGAACCTGATGAATCAACTGGAACCAAAAAACGCCATGACTGAAGCGCCCCTGCGACTGACCGAATTGTCTCACGGTGGCGGATGCGGCTGTAAGATCGCCCCCGCCGTGCTCTCCGAGATGCTCGCCCACATGCCGGCGGCCCAGCCCTTCGCCAACCTGATGGTGGGCACCGAGACCGCCGACGACGCTGCGGTGTGGCGCCTCAACGACGAGCAGGCGCTGATCGCCACCACCGACTTCTTCATGCCGATCGTCGACGACCCCTTCGACTTCGGCCGCATCGCCGCCACCAACGCCCTCTCCGACGTCTACGCCATGGGCGGCACACCGATCATGGCGCTGGCCATCGTCGGCATGCCGGTGAACAAACTGCCGCTGGACGCCATCGGCCGCATCCTTGAAGGCGGCGCCAGCGTGTGCGCCCAGGCCGGCATCCCGGTTGCCGGCGGCCACAGCATCGATTCGCCCGAGCCCATCTACGGCCTCGTGGCCCTGGGCATCGCCCACCCGGATGTGATCAAGCGCAATCGCGATGCGAAGGACGGCGACGTGCTGATCCTCGGCAAGCCCCTGGGCGTGGGCATCCTCGGCTCGGCCATGAAGAAGGGCGTGCTGGATGCCGACGGCTACGCCCAGATGATCGCCACCACCACCAAGCTCAACACCGTGGGCCCGGCGCTTGCCAAGCTGCCCGGCGTGCATGCGCTCACCGACGTCACCGGCTTTGGCCTGCTGGGCCATCTGCTGGAGGTGTGCCGCGGCGCCAGCCTGGGGGCCACGGTGCAGGTGGCCGACGTGCCGATGATGCCGGCCGCCGTGCCTTTTGCGAAACAGGGCATCGGCCCCGGCGCCATCGCCCGCAACCTGGCCAGCTGCGGCGACGCGGTGCGCTTTGACGAGGGCGTGGCCGAATGGCAGCGCAGCGTGCTGGCCGACGCCCAGACCAGCGGCGGCCTGCTGGTGGCCTGCGACGCCGCCAGCGCCGACACCGTGCTGGAGACCTTCCGCGCCGGCGGCTTTGGCGATGCGGCAGTGATCGGCCGCATCCACAGCGGCCCCGCCGAGGTGCGCATCACCGGCTGAGCAGCCGGCCGCGGGGTGATCGGCGGGGCTTCGCCCTGCAAACCCGCAGTTTTCTTGTAGGTCGGACTTCAGTCCGACACTGCCGTCATTGCAAAAAGCCTTGCCCGCAAGGCTTTTTGCTTTGGGGGGCGAGCTTCAAAGCCTTGCGACCGAAGCAGAAAGCCTCGATCGCAACGCTGCGGGCCTTGGGCGTCGAGCAGAAAGCCTTACGGCCAAGGCAACAGGCTTTGCGCGCAAGGCAGATAACTTGAAGATGCAAAGCGCCAAGCCTTGCGGGCAACGCAATTTGCCTTGGGGTCGCGGCTCGAGGCCTTGCGGCACGAGCTTTGAAGTGGGCGCGCAGAGGGCCGAGCCCGGAACAACGAGCGGATCAGCTTGCGGCCAAAGCTCAGGCCTGCGTCCAGGGGGTCGGGATCAGATCAGGAGTGCTGCGGAAGGAAGAACGCAAACCAGCACCGCGTTCCGCCGGGAGGAGTAGCGGAACGCGGGTGGCTTTCAGGGAGACGCAGGCAGTAAGGCACGACTCCGCATCGAAGGGCACTTTCGAAGGGGAGCCGCCGGCGCGCGGCCTGCGCACGCACCGGCAGGTCTGGTTGGGGTTGAGGGTCGCCGGCTTGGCCGGTCTTCGGGCTTAGGCCGGTTCGCAGAGGGCTTCGGGTTTGCTTTCGAGCATCGAGCCATTCTCTTCGGCGCGCAGGTGCCAGGCAAAGGCCTCGCGCAGCAGCTGCGGAGTGTGGCCGCCCCGGCGGCAGGCGCGCTGGTAGTAATCCCGCAGCATGTCCCGGTAGAGCGGATCGGTGCAGTGGTCGATGATCTGGTGGGCGCGCTCGCGGGGGGCGAGGCCACGCAGGTCGGCCAGGCCGTGCTCGGTGACGATGATGTCGGTGTCGTGCTCGGTGTGATCCACGTGGGGCACCATCGGCACGATGCTGGAGATCGCCCCGCCCTTGGCGATGGACTTGGTGACGAACACCGACAGGTGGGCATTGCGGGCGAAGTCGCCCGAACCGCCGATGCCGTTCATCATGTGGGTGCCGCCCACGTGGGTGGAGTTCACGTTGCCGTAGATGTCGCACTCCAGCGCGGTGTTGATGGTGATGAGGCCGAGCCGGCGGATCACCTCCGGGTGGTTGCTGATCTCCTGCGGGCGCAGCACCAGGCGCGACTTGTAGTGCTCGATGTTGCCCAGCACGCGCTCGTAGGTGTGCTTCGACAGGGTGATCGACGAAGCCGACGCAAAACTCAGGCGGCCGTCGTCGAGCAGCTCGACGGTGGAATCCTGCAGCACCTCGGAATACATCTTCAGGTCGCGGAAGGGCGAATCCAGCATGCCGTGGAGCACCGCGTTGGCGATGGTGCCAATGCCGGCCTGCAGGGGCTGGAGGCTGGGCGACAGGCGGCCGGCCTTCACCTCGTGGGCCAGGAAGTCATTGAGATGGCCGGCGATGGCCTTGGTGTCGTCGTCCGGCGGCAGCACGTTGGACGGGCTGTCGGCCTTCTCGGTGATGACGATGGCGACGATCTTCTCCGGGTCAACGGGGATGAACGGCAGGCCGATGCGCTGCTCCGGCGAGATCAGCGGAATCGGCAGGCGGTGCGGGCGGTAGGTGGGGATGTAGATGTCGTGCAGGCCTTCGAGGCCGTGGGGCATCGTCAGGTTGATCTCGACGATGATCTTCTTGGCAAGCACCGCAAAGCTCGCCGAGTTGCCCACCGAGGTGGTCGGCACGATGCCGCCGTTCTCGGTGATGGCAGTGGCCTCGACCACCGCGATGTCCACCGGCGCGATCTGGCCGGAGCGCAGCTGCTCGACGGTTTCAGACAAGTGCTGGTCGATGAACATCACCTCGCCGGCGTTGATCTTGCGGCGCAGGGTCGGGTCGGACTGGAAGGGGATGCGGCGGCTGATCACGTTGGCGTCGGTCAGCACCTTGTCGATGTCGTTGCCCAGGGACGCGCCGGTCATCAGGGTGATCTGCAGGTGCTCGTTCGCGGCCCGCTCGGCCAGCGCAAAGGGCACCGCCTTGCAGTCGCCGGCGCGGGTGAAGCCGCTCATCCCGACGGTCATCCCGTCGGCAAACAGCGCGGCGGCGGCCTCCGGCGACATGATGCGATCCCGCAGGCGGGCAAGGCGAATACGGTCCATGGGCATTGCTGTTTTCTCCGGTCCTCGATTTTCGGGGGGCCCCGCCTCGTTCGGACGGGATCGCGGCGGAGTATAGGGGCGCATCGCCAGTCACGCTATGACTTAAAATCCTGCTATCCAGTCGTTTTTTTCATGACCAGAATGGACCTGCGCGCCCTCCGCTACTTCGTCGAGACCGTCCGCCAGCAGAGCTTCACCCTTGCCGCCGAGCGCCTCAACGTCACCCAATCCACGGTGAGCAAGATGATCCGCCAGCTGGAGGACGAGATCGGCCAGCCGCTGCTGATCCGCGACGGCCGCCAGCTCCACCTCACCGACGTGGGCCGGGTGGTGCTGGAGCGCGGGCAGGAAGCCCTGGGCGTGATGCACAACCTCACCCGCGAGGTGGCCGATCTGGCCGACCTGACCCGCGGCGAGCTGACGGTGGGCATTCCGCCGATGGTGAACCTGCTCTTTGCCCCGGCGGTGAAGGCCTTCCGGGCCCGCTATCCCGCCCTCGCCCTGCACCTGCGGGAGCTGGGCGGGCAGCTGATCGAGCAGCAGGTGACGGCCGGCGAGCTGGAGGTGGGCGCCACCCTGCTGCCCACCGAGCCCGGCCTCGGGCTCGCGTCCCGCAGCGTCGGCCACTACCCGCTCCATGTGGTGGGACCGCTGCAGGCGAGCTGGACGCATCACGCGCAGGTGCCCCTGGAGGCCCTGCGCGACACCCCGCTGCTCCTGCCCGGCGACGATTTCTCGCTCACCCGGCGGGTGCGAGAGGTCACCGCCGCGTCAGGCTTCGAGGCCCGCATTGCGGCCCAGAGCGGCCAGTGGGATTTCCTCATCGCGCTGGCCGCCGCCGGGCTTGGCACCACGCTCATCCCCGCCCCGCTGCTGGCCCGCCTCAACCTGGGCGCCGAACTGGCCGTCCGCCCCCTCGCCGAACCCCGGCTCGACTGGCACGTGGCGGTGATCTGGAAGCCCGGCGGCTACATGTCCCGGGCCGCCCAGGCGTGGCTGGCAGTGTGCGAGGAGAACCTGCTGGCGACCGGCTGAGGGGCGGTCGCGTTACCATCCGGCCTACAACGCCCACACTACCGGAGACAGCCCATGGACACCCGCTACCTCGACGACCTCACCCCCGGCGACCGCTTCGTGAGCGGCGGCTTCACCTTCACCGAAGCGGCCATCATCGACTTCGCCTTCCAGTTCGACCCGCAGTCCTTCCATCTCGACGCCAACGCCGCGGCGGATTCGCCCTACGGCGGGCTGATCGCCAGCGGCTTCCACACCATTGCGGTGTGCTTCCGGCTGTTCATCCAGAACGGCATCTTCGCCCAGTCGAGCATCGGCTCGCCGGGCCTCGACGAGCTGCGCTGGCTGGCGCCGGTGCGCCCGGGCGACACCCTGCACAGCGTGGTCGAGGTGCTCGAGGTGCGCCCGTCGTCGTCCAAGCCCGACCGGGGCATCGCCCGCATGCGCTACACGGCGGTCAACCAGCGCGGCGAGACGGTGCTCTCGTTCATCGGCAACAACCTGCTCAAGCGCCGCCCCGCATAAGCCTCAGGCCGCCAGCACGGTGGCCAGCCAGTCCTCGATGTCGCGCACTTCCTCCAAGCACAGGCTGTGCTCCATGCGATAGCTCTTCCAGGCCAACGGATAGCCGGCAGCGGTGAGCTGATCGGCCGAATGCCGGGCAAAGTCGTGGGGGATCACCGGATCGGCAACGCCGTGGGCCATGAAGATCGGCACATCGCGGTTGGCCTCGCTGGCCTCGCCCGCCAGGGTGTCGGCCAGCGGCAGATAGGTGGACAGCGCCAGCACGCCGGCCAGCCGGTTGGAGTGGCGCAGCGCCGTGTGCAGCGCGATCGCCCCGCCTTGCGAAAAACCCGCCAGCACGATGCGGCTGTCGGGAATGCCGCGGGCGTTCTCGCGGGCGATCAGCGCCTCGACCTGCGCGGCCGATTCGATCACACCGGCGGCATCCTCGCGCCGGCCGCTGAAATCCTGCGACAGGATGTCGTACCAGGCCCGCATGATGTAGCCGCCGTTGATCGTCACCGGCCGCTGGGGCGCGTGGGGAAACACGAAGCGCGTCGGCGGCAGGCGGTCGATGTCGAGTTCATCGACCACCGGCTCGAAATCGTGGCCGTCGGCCCCCAGCCCGTGCATCCAGATGACCGCATGGGTGGGCGTCGGGGCGGTGGTGATCTCGACGGCGGGCAGAAGATTGGCGCTCATGGCGATTCCTGAAAAAGTGATTCCCCGATTCTAACTGCGGCAGATGTCACACCGCCCCACGGCCCCCAGCGCGGAGGACGCATTTTTTTGCGCCAGATCATGACGCCCGGGCATTGGCGGAGTAAATTTGCAAGCTTTACCCGACGCCGCGCAGAGCCCATGGAAAACACCGCCGCCGACACCCTGATCCGAACCAACCTGGAGTTCCTGCGCCGTCACGCGCCCTTCGACCGGATGGAGGCGGAAGCCCTGCGCTTTCTCGGTGAACGGCTGGCCACCGCCTTCTACCCGGCGGAATCCGAAATCCTGATGCCCGAAGACGGCCCGCCGCGCTTCTTCTACATCGTCTATCGCGGCAAGGTGCAGGCGCGCCAGATGGGCGGCGTCGCCGTCACCGAATACGCCACCCTCACCCTGGGCCCCGGCGAAGGCTTCCCGATCGGGGCGATCTCGGCCGAGCGCCGCTCCACCAACAGCTACATCGCCGTCGAAGACAGCTACTGTTTCCAGCTCCCGGCCGCCGATTTCCTGCGCCTCCAGGAGCTCTCGCCCAGCTTCCAGATCTTCTGCACCCGCTACATCGCCAGCCTGATGAGCCAGTCGCGGGAGCAGCTCCAGGCCCAGTTCTCCCAGCGCGCCGCCGAACAGCAGACGATGACCACGTCGCTCGCCAATCTGGTCAAGAAGGCGCCGATCTTCGTCAGCCCCGATGTGGCCACCCGTGGCGCGCTCGAGAAGATGGCCGAGGCCGGCGTCGGCTGCCTGGCCGTGGCCGGCGAAGACGAGAAGCCCGTCGGCGTGCTCACCCAGAGCGACATCCTCAAGCGCATCGTGCTCACCGGCTTCGATCTCACCCGGCCCATCGCCGACGTGATGACCACCCCGCCCCACACCCTCCACGCCAACGCCAGCGCCTACGACGCCGCCCTCGAGATGGCCACCCACGGCGTGCGCCACATCCTGGTGGTGGATGCCGAAGACAAGCTCAAGGGTGTGATCTCCGAGCGCGACCTCTTCGCCCTGCAGCGCATCGGCCTGCGCCAGATCCGCGCCGGCATCGAGAGCGCCGCCGACGTGCAGGCCCTGCAGCGCGCCAGCCGCGACATCCGCCAGCTGGCCCTCAACCTGCTCGCCCAGGGCATCGGCGCCGAGCAGCTCACCCAGTTCATCTCGGCCCTCAACGACGCCCTCACCCGCCGCATCCTCGAACTCAACCTCGACCGCCACGACCTGCACGGGGTCGAATACGCCTGGCTCGCCTTCGGCTCCGAAGGCCGCCATGAGCAGACCCTCTCCACCGACCAGGACAACGGGATCATCTACGTGCTGCCCGAATGGGCCGACAAGGAACCCCTCAAGCTGCGCCTGCTCGAGTTTGCCAAGGATGTGAACAACGACCTTGCCACCTGCGGCTTCCCGCTGTGCGAGGGCAACATCATGGCCAGCAACCCCGAGCTGTGCCTCACCTTCGACGAATGGCGCGAGAAGTTCGGCCAGTGGATCCGCGAACCCCACCCCGAAGCCCTCCTCAACGCCACCATCTTCTTTGATTTCCGGGTGCTCTACGGCGACGAGAAGGTCGCCCACAAGCTGCGCCACTGGCTGCTCTCCATGACCGGCGGCCACCCCGCCTTCCTCAAGGCGATGGCCACCAACGCGCTGGATGTGTCGCCGCCGCTGGGCAAGATCCGCGATTTCGTCACCGACGACGACCCCAAGCACCCCGGCACCATCGACCTCAAGAAGTTTGGCGCCCGCCTCTTCGTGGATGCTGCCCGGGTGCTCGCGCTGCGCACCGGCGTCGAGGCCACCAGCACCGCCCAGCGCCTGCGCCAGGGCGGCAGCCGCATCGGCATGCCCGCCGAAGAGCTCTCAGCGATGGCCGACGGTTTCCACTTCATCCAGCTCCTGCGCCTGCGCCACCAGCACCTCGACACCGACCACGGCGCCCCGGGCGACAACCGCGTCAAGCCCGACGACCTCAACGAGCTCGACCGGCGCATCCTCAAGGAAGCCTTCCGCCAGGCCCGCAAGATCCAACTCCGACTCAAGCTGGACTACCAAATCTGACCATGAACTGGCTCTCCCGATTCCTGCCCGGCGGCGGCCCGGCCGTCAGCCCCGCCCTGCAGGGCGAGCTCGACGCCGTGGCGGCCCTGCCCGCCCCCGAGCTCACCCGCGCCCACTACGAAACCCGCTACGTCATCGTCAATGCCGAAGTCGCCGCCGACGGCAGCGGCGGGCAACGCCTCTCCGGCGTCGGCGCAGTGGCGATCAACCAGGGCCTGCTGCGCCCGGGCGACGCCTTCTACGCCCAGCTCGGCAGCAACCCGGCCGAAGCCCTCGTCGCCCTGCTCCGCTTCATCGCCCGCGCGCCGGTGGTGGTCTTCAACGCACCGTTCAACCAGGGCATCGTCGAACGGGCGCTCGAACAACACCTGGGCAGCGTGCCCGAGCTCGACTGGATCGACCTGATGGTGCTGATGCCCAGCCTCTACCCCGAGCGCAGCGCCGGCCTTGCCCGCATGGACGTGTGGCTGGCCGCCTTCGGCATCGAACGCCTCGACCAGCGCAGCGCCCTCCTCGAAGCCTGCGCCGTGGCCCAGCTGCATCAGGTCGCCCTGGCCGGCGCCGGCGTACAAGGCCTCGCCACCCCGCGGGATCTGCTGGAAACCCAGAGCAGCCGCAAGTGGCTGCGGGGGAGCTGACCGCTTTTGTAGCCCCTGCCGCCACCCCAACGCAGCCGTCCGAACCCAACCTGCAGGTCGGACTTCAGTCCGACACCACACGCTCCAAATGCGGCACCAGATGTCGGACTAAAGTCCGACCTACAACGGCATGCATCAATCCACGGAGACGCGGCCATCCGGGCCCAACCTGTAGGTCGGACTTCAGTCCGACACCGCGCGCTCCAAATGCAACACCGGATGGCAGACCGAAGCCCGACCTACGGATTCCCCACATCGGGGGTGCGCGCCTCGCCGGCGGCCCACGTCGCCCGGCAGATCTCGGCAAACCGCGCCGCCAGCGGTGACGGCTGGCGCGGCAGCAGGATCGCCGCCGCCGCTGTCGCATCCTCGTCGGCCAGCGACACCAGCCGCACTCCGCCGCCCGCCAGCCCGGCCATCCCAGCCGGGATCACCGCCACCCCGAAGCCCGCCCCCACCAGGGTCAGCATCGACGTCTTGCGGGAGATCACCGGCGCCATCCGCGGCACAAAGCCCCGCGCGAGGCACAGATCCGTCACCCGCCGCGCCAACCCGCCCCGCTCCCGATGCACCGCCGACACGAAGGCCTCACAGGCCAGATCGGCCAGCTGCAGCGCCGGCCGACCTTCGAAGCGATGCCCGGCCGGCACCGCCACCAGCAGCCGCTCATCCGGCAGCGGCACGAACGCCACCTCCGGATCGCGCCGCAACACCGGCAGCCGCGCCACCCCCACGTCAGCCCGGCCCGCCGCCACCTCGGCCACCTGGGTTTCGGAGGCCACCCGATCCAGATCCACCCGCGCTGCGGGCACATCCCGATGGAAGCGCCCGAGGGCTGCCAGCAGCGGCCCCGCCAGCGGCACCGAGCTCGAATGGAGCAGGCGCAGCACGCCCGCCTCGCCCCGCGCCAGCGCCCGGGTGTCGTCCGCCGCGCTGGCCAGCTCCGCATCCATCCCCGCCACCCGCGCCCGGAACAGCTCGCCCCCCGGCGTGAGACGCACGCCCCGCGCCTCGCGCACGAAGAGCGTCACCCCCAGCTCCTCCTCCAGCGCGGCGATCTGCCGGCTCAGGGCCGGCTGCGCCACAAACAGCCCGGCCGCCGCCAGAGAGAAATTGCCGGCCTCCGCCACGGCCAGGAAATAACGGATCTGCCTGAAGCTAATCATTCTTTAATGTAATAGATAAGCGATTGATTCGATATTGGCGTTATAGCACGACCATCGCCACACTCGGGGTGTCGTTCAACACCGGATCGCCCCCATGCCTGCCACGCCGCTGCTCACCCTCGACGCCCTGCTCAACACCAGCCCCCTCACGCTGCTCGGCGTGTTCGCTGTGCTCACGGTGGCCTACGCCATCTTCTCGCTGGTCGGCTTCGGCACTGGCCTCATCGCCTCCACGCCCCTCGCCTGGGCCATGCCCGTGACGCGCATCGTGCCGCTGCTGGCCCTGCTGGACGCCACCAGCGCGATCCAGCGGGGCCACGCCCTGCGCCGTCAGGTGGACCGCCCCGCCCTGCTGCGCCTCGTGCCCGGCATGGCCGTCGGCCAGGCCATCGGGGTGGCGCTGCTCAGCGTGCTGCCGGTACCACTGATGGCCGCCCTGCTCGGCGGTTTCGTGATGGCCTACGGCGCCTGGAGCCTGCGCAGCAGCGCCCCCCGCACCCAGCCGCCAGCCGGCGCCGCCTGGGCCTGGGGCATCGGCGGTGGGGTGCTGGGCGGGCTGTTCGGCAGTGGCGGCTTCGTCTATGCCGCCTACCTCCAGCCCCGCCTGCCCGACCGCAACGCCTTTCGCACCACCCAGGCCGTGCTGGTGTCCATCTCCACCCTGTGGCGCGTCGCCCTGTGCGCCGCCACCGGCCTCATCGACGGCCCGCTGCTGCTCACCGCGCTCGTCCTGCTGCCCGCCACCCATCTGGGCAACCGGCTCGCCGGGCTGGTGGACAAGCGCCTGTCGGTCGAGGGCTTCCGGCGGGTGCTCAACGGGCTGCTGATCGCCTCCGGGCTGGCGCTCGTGGCTCGGGCAAAAGGTGCGGCGCTGATCGAGCAGCTCCTAGGCTGACGCGAGGAGCGACAGCGTGGGGCTACGGGCAGAAGGTGGGCCGCAAAAAGGCGGCCCATGGATGGGTCTGCGCTGGGCAGCTCAGCGGGCTTCAACCGGCCGGCGAGACGGCCAGGACGGTGAGGCGGATGGCGTGGCCTTCGGGGGTCTGCCAGTCGATCTGCTGGCCGATAGAGAGGCCGAGCAGCGCGCTGCCGGCGGGCGAGAAGATCGAGACCTTGCCTTCGGCGGCGCTGGCTTCGTGGGGCCAGGCGAGGGTGAGTTCGTATTCGCGGCCGGAGGTTTCCTCGCGGAAGCGGGCGCGGCGGCTGAGGGTGATGAGGTGGTCGGGGGCGGTGTCGACGACGGTGGCCCGGGCGAGCTCGTCGCGCAGGCCGTCCAGATCGCTGCGGCCGCGGTTCGGCGGCATGGCGAGCAGCATTTCGAGGCGGTCCAGGTCGCAGGCGGTGATGGTGATCTCGGGTTTCATGAGGCTTCCTCTTACGGATGGTGGCCGGCACGTCGTGGATAGACGCGCCAAAGAAAATGGCCGAATCGTCGCGGGGCGATTCGACCACCAGGAAACCAGCCGTCGGGGCGGGATGTTCGCCCCTTCACGGTCAGTCCGATAAGACAGACCACGCCGGGCGCGGACGGTTCCTCAACCGTAGATCTTGCACATCAGGGGCGACACGGTGTTCTGGCTGAAACGCCCGAGCAGAAAGAAGAACGCGCAGACAAGCAGAAGGCCGATGACCCGGCGGCGGTTGCGCAGCCACCAGGCACGCAGGGCGTCCCGGTCCACGCTCACACCTTCAGGAAGTGTTCGCGGTAGTAGCGCAGTTCGGCGATGGATTCGAGGATGTCGTCCAGGGCCTTGTGGGCACCCTTCTTCTCGAGGCCCTTGTAAACATCCGGGCGCCAGCGGCGGCAGAGCTCCTTGAGGGTGGAGACATCCAGGTTGCGGTAGTGGAAGTAGCCTTCCAGGGTGGGCATGTAGCGGGCCATGAAGCGGCGGTCCTGGCCGATGGAGTTGCCGCACATGGGGGTGGTGCGCGAGGGCACGTACTGCTTCATGAACTCAAGGTAGGTGGCTTCGGCCTCGGCTTCGCTGATGGTGGAGGCCTTGACCCGCTCGATGAGGCCGGAGCGGCCGTGGGTGTTCTTGTTCCACTCGTCCATGCCATCAAGCACCGCGTCGGATTGATGCACGGCGATCACCGGGCCTTCGGCCACCACGTCGAGGTTGCTGTTGGTGACGACCATCGCCATTTCGATGATGCGGTCGCTGTCGGGTTCGAGGCCGGTCATTTCCATGTCCAGCCAGATGAGGTGATTCTGGTCCTGTGCCATAATCGGCTCGCTTTTTTGGTAAAGGCGCGATTCTACGCCCTGCCCGCCGATTTCCACTGCCTTGCAGGCCCTCTGCCCTCCCCGCCGAGCCCGGCTTGCAACCCCACTTCCGACACCCGTTTTTGCCTGATGAACGCCAGCAGCTTTTCCGCCCTGTTCCTTTTTGCCCTCGGCGCCGGCCTGCTCGTGCGCCTGTGGCTGGCCACGCGCCAGATGCGCCACGTGGCCGCCCACCGGGGCGCGGTGCCGGCGCCGTTCGCGGCCCGCATCACCCCGGATGCCCACACCAAGGCGGCCGATTACACCGTGGCGCGGGTGCGCCTGGGGGTGGTGGATCTGCTCATCTCGGCGGCGTTGATGGTGGTGCTCACGGTAGGGGGCGGGCTGCAGGCGCTGCATGATCTGGCCGGGCGCTTCTTCGAGGCCGGCGGGCTGGCCCACGGCGTGGCCTTCGTCGCGCTGGTGGCGGTGCTGTCGTGGCTGGTGGACCTGCCGCTGACCATCTACCGCAGCTTCGGGCTGGAGGCGCGCTTCGGTTTCAACCGGCTCACGCCGGGGCTGTTCGTGGCCGACACGCTCAAGGGCGCGGCCCTGTCGGCCGTCATCGGCCTGCCGCTGATCGCCTTCGTGCTGTGGCTGATGACGGCCATGGGCAGCCTGTGGTGGTTTTACGTGTGGGCGTTCTGGCTGGTGTTCAACCTGCTGGTGATGCTGATCTACCCGACCTTCATCGCGCCGCTGTTCAACAAGTTCAAGCCCCTGGACGACGGCGCCCTGAAAACCCGCATCGAGGCGCTCCTCACCCGCTGCGGCTTCCGCCTGTCGGGCCTGTTCGTGATGGACGGCTCCAAGCGCTCGGCCCACGGCAATGCCTACTTCACCGGCTTTGGCGCCTCCAAGCGCATCGTGTTCTTCGACACCCTGCTCGACAAGCTCGCCCCGGCCGAGGTCGAGGCGGTGCTGGCCCACGAGCTCGGCCATTATCACCATCACCACATCTGGAAGCGCCTCGCGGTGATTGGCGCCGGCAGCCTGGCCTTCTTCGCGCTGCTGGGCCATCTGGCCGGGCAGGCGTGGTTCTTTGAAGGGCTGGGGATGCAGGCCAGCGGCACCGCGCCGACCCTGGTGCTGTTTGCGCTGGTGCTGCCGGTGTTCACCTTTCCCCTCACCCCGCTGATGAGCCGCTGGTCCCGCAAGCACGAGTTCGAGGCCGACGCCTACGCCGCCAGCCACGCACCGGCCGCCGAGCTGGTGAGCGCGCTGGTCAAGCTCTACCGGGACAACGCCTCCACGCTCACTCCCGACCCGGTGTATTCCAGCGTGTACGACTCCCACCCCCCCGCGGCGATCCGCATCGCCCGTCTGCAGGAACTTGCCCGTTGAAAACCACCGGCACCCTCATCGCCGCCTTCGGGCGCCAGTACGAAGTGAAGACCGACGACGGCGAAATCCTGCTGTGCGTGCCCCGGGGCAAGAAGAGCGTGTTCGCCTGTGGCGACCGGGTTCAGGTGGCCGGCACCGGCCCCGGCCAGGGCGTCATCGACAAGCTGATCGAGCGCACCAGCCTGCTCTACCGCTCGGACGCCTGGCGCCAGAAGCTGATCGCCGCCAACGCCACCCAGGTGGTGATGGTGGTGGCCACCGAGCCGAGCTTTTCGGATGAGTTTGTGTCGCGCTGCGTGTGCGCCGCCGAAGACCAGCACGTGAAGGTGCTGATCGTCCTCAACAAGACCGACCTGCCCGCCGGGCTGGCCGACGCCCGGGCGCGCCTTGCGACCTTTGCGGCGCTGGGCTACCCGGTGCTGGAGCTATCCGCGCTGGATGACGTGGAGGCGCTGCGGGCCCGCCTTATCGGCGAGACCAGCCTGCTGGTGGGGCAGTCGGGGATGGGTAAATCGACCCTCACCAACGCCCTGATCCCGGAAGCCCGGGCCGAGACGCGGGAGATCTCGGAAGTGCTGGATACCGGCAAGCACACCACCACCTTCGCCCGGCTGTATCCGCTGCCCGAAGGCGGCGGCATCATCGACAGCCCGGGGATGCAGACCTTCGGGCTGGTCCATCTGAGCTCCGAAGCGCTCGAGGCGAGCTTTCCGGAATTCCGCCCGTATTCGGGGCAGTGCCGTTTCCGCGATTGCCGCCACGACACCGAGCCGGGCTGCGCCCTGCGCGAGGCGGCCGAGGCCGGCAAGATCAACGACCACCGGCTGAGGCAGTTTCTGGAGTTCCGCGCCGAGTGCGAGAGCGCCCGGCGCCAGGCCCAGGGCTGGTAAGGCTTACGACTGCTCGCCCGAATCCAGCCAGTCGGGGTTGGGCAGCTCGTCGAAGGCGTGGCCGAGGGCCTCGCTCCAGCGGTTGCGGATCATTGCGAAGTATTCGTTCTTCGCGTCGATGCTGATGTGCGAAGCGATCTTCAGCTCGTTGGTCTTGAGGATGGTCAGATCCAGCGGGACGCCCACCGACAGGTTGGAGCGGATCGTCGAATCCATCGAGATCAGCGCCAGCTTGGCGGCTTCGTCGAGGCTGGTGTAACGCTTCACCACGCGGTCGATGATGGGCTTGCCGTACTTGGATTCGCCGATCTGGAAGTACGGGGTGTCGGGCGTCGCCTCGATGAAGTTGCCGGCGGCGTAGATATGGAACAGGCGCGGCTGCTCGGTGCCGATCTGGCCACCGAGGATCAGCGCCGCGGTGAAGTCGATGCCGAAGTTCTTCAGCGCCTCGGCGTCACGGCGATGCACTTCGCGCAGCATCTCACCCACATGGCGGGCGGCCTCGAACATGTTGGGCACCGACCAGAGGTTCTCGCGCCCGTCCTGGGCGGCCATGGCTTCCCGCAGCATCGACACGAGCTGCTGGGTGATCGCGAGGTTGCCGGAGCTCATCAGCACCAGCACGCGCTCGCCAGGGCGCTGGAAAATGCTCGTCTTGCGGAAGGTGTTGATGTGGTCGACGCCGGCGTTGGTACGGGAGTCCGACAGGAACACCATACCCGCGTCGAGCAGCATGCTGACACAGTAGGTCATGGGAAGCCTCGGGGGGAAATCGGGTCGTGAAGATGAGTGGCGGTGCAGGAACGCACCGCCGGCGTGTGTTGCATGCCTGGCCGGTCGGAGGCGCGGACGCCTCCGGCGGCTTCAGCCCTGCAGGAGCTGCAGGATGGACTTGATCTCGGAGCGGACGGACACCAGCTGCTCGCGCAGGCTGACGGATTCTTCCGCATCCTCGCGCTTGCGGGCCGCCACCTCGTCGAGGCGGTTGCGCGCCCCGGAGATGGTGAAGCCGTCCTGATACAACAATTCACGGATCCGGCGGATCAGCAGCACCTCGTGGTGCTGGTAATAACGCCGGTTTCCGCCGCGCTTGACGGGGCGCAGCTGGGTGAATTCCTGCTCCCAGTAGCGCAGCACATGGGGTTTGACCCCGCACAGGTCGCTCACCTCACCGATGGTGAAGTAACGCTTGGCGGGGATGGGCGGCAGTTCTATGGCTGCCGGGGCATCACTTTGCAACATCGCTCAGTTGCTCCACATTGGCCTTCAGCTTCTGGCTGGCGTGGAAAGTCACCACGCGCCGGGCCGTGATCGGAATCTCTTCGCCGGTTTTGGGATTGCGACCCGGTCGCTGGGGCTTCTCGCGCAACTGGAAGTTGCCAAAGCCCGAGAGCTTGACGCAATCGCCCCGCTCCAGCGCCAGCCGGATCTCCTCGAAGAAGCACTCCACCATATCCTTGGCTTCGCGCTTGTTGAGGCCAACCTGTTCAAAAAGCATGTCGGCGAGTTCCGCCTTGGTCAGAGTTGCTGCCATGACGCGTCAACCCCTGAGTTTCGCGCCGAGATTTTCCTCGGCATGACGGGTCAACAAAACCATCGCGGCATCCACTTCTGCATCCTCCAGGGTTCGCTGAGTTTCTTGCATAACTACGCGGAAAGCAAGGCTTTTCCGGCCGGGCTCGATACCTTTACCCTGGTACTGGTCGAACAGTTCGACCCGCTGGACGATGGCCGGCGCGACCGCCTCGAGGCCTTCCAGCAGGCTCGCCGATGCCACCGCCTGATCGACCACCAGGGCCAGATCGCGGGTGACCGCCGGGAAGCGCGAGACCTCGCGATAAGCCGGCATCACGGTACCCAGCATTGCGTCGAGTTCGATCTCGAAGACCACCGGCGCAGTGCCCAGCTCGTAGCGCTGGACCCAGATCGGGTGGAGTTCGCCGATGAAGCCGATCTCCCGGCCGTCGAGCACCACGCGGGCCGAACGCCCCGGATGGAGCGCCGGATGGGTGGCGCGCTCGAACTTGGCGACGCGCGGCAGCAGCAGCGCTTCGAGATCCGCCTTGGCGTCGAAGAAATCCACGTTGCGGTTGGCCTCGCCCCATTGCTCGGGCTTGGCAAAGCCGGCGGCCAGGGCCGCCAGGCGGATCGGCTGATGGAAACCCTCAACTGGCTGACCGGCCGGATCGCGACGGAAGCAGCGACCGATCTCGAACACGCGGACGCGGTTGGTCTGGCGCTTGCGGTTGGTGACCACATTGGCCACCAGGCCGCCGATCAGGCTGGAGCGCATCACGCTCATCTGGCTGGCGATCGGGTTGGCGAGGCGCACCGGATCGGTATTGCCGGCGAAATCCTTCTCCCAGGCTTCTTCGACGAAGGCGAAGTTGATGACTTCCTGGTATTCACGGCCAGCCACCAGACGGCGCACCGACATGGTGTCGCGCCTGGCTTCGGGCCGCGGCAGCATGGTGATCGGGCCGCGCGGAGCGTGGGTCGGGATGTTGTCGTAGCCGTGCAGACGGGCGATCTCTTCGATCAGGTCTTCCTCGATCTCCACGTCGAAACGGTAGGACGGCGGGGTGACGATGAAGTCGTCGCCGTCGCGCACCACGTCGAGCTCGAGGCGCCGGAACATCTCGGCCACGTCGTCGGCGCCGAGCTGGATGCCCAGCACACGGCGCACGCGGCTGGCGCGCAGACGGATCGGCGCGCGCTGGGGCAGCTTGTCAGTCGCCACGGCCTCGACCACCGGGCCGGGCTGGCCGCCGCAGATGTCGAGGATCAGGCGGGTGGCGCGCTCGATAGCCTTCGGCGCGAGGGCGAAATCGACGCCACGCTCGAAGCGATAGGACGCATCCGACGAGAAGCCGTAGGCGCGGGCCCGGCCGGCGATGGCGTCGGGCGCGAAGAAGGCGCTCTCGAGGAACAGATCGGTGGTGTCGAGGGTGATCCCGCTCTCCTCGCCACCCATCACGCCGGCCATGGCCAGCGCACGGCTGTCGTCGGCGATCAGCAGGGTGTCGGCGGCGGGTGTGATGGTCTGGCCGTTGAGGAGCAGCAACTGCTCGCCGGCCTTGGGCAGCCGGGCGTGGATCGCGCCGGACAGCTTGGCATCGTCAAAGGCGTGCAGCGGCTGGCCGATCTCGAGCATCACATAGTTGGTGACATCCACCAGCGCGCTGATCGAACGGATGCCGCTCCGCGCAAGGCGCTGCTTCATCCATTCGGGCGTCGGGGCCTTGGCGTCGACGCCGCGGATCACCCGGCCGCAGTAGCGCGGGCAGGCTTCGGGGGCGTCGAGCACCACGGCGCGGGTCGCGTCGATGGTCGGGGCAACGGGCTCGCACGCCGGCAGGCTGAGGGCCGCGCCGGTGAGGCCGGCCACTTCGCGGGCGATGCCGGAGAGGCTCAGGCAGTCGGCCCGGTTCGGGGTCAGCTTGATGGTGAACAGGGTGTCGTTGAGGGCGAGGTATTCGCGCAGATCGTTGCCGACCGGGGCATCCTCGGGCAGCACCAGGAGGCCGCTGCTCTCTTCCGAGATGCCCAGCTCCTTGGCCGAACACAGCATGCCGAAGGACTCGACGCCGCGCAGCTTGGCCGCCTTGATGCCGAAACCGGCCAGATCGGCGCCCACCAGCGCGCACGGGATCTTGATGCCAGCCGCCGCGTTGGGCGCGCCGCAGACGATCTGCAAGAGCTCGCCCTGCCCCGCGTCCACCTTGCAGACGCGCAGCTTGTCGGCGTTGGGGTGCTTCTCGGCTTCGACGATCTGGGCAACCACGACTTTGGAGAACACCGCGGCGACGCCGTCCTGTTCTTCCACTTCCAGCCCCGCCATGGTGAGCAAATGCCCGAGCTGGTCCGAATCCAGCGCCGGACTGACGAAACTGCGCAACCAGAGTTCTGAGAATTGCATGGCTTGGGCTTACCTGAATTGACCGAGGAAACGAAGATCGCCTTCGAAGAAAAGGCGCAGGTCATTGACGCCGTAACGGAGCATCGTGAGACGGTCCGGCCCCATGCCGAAGGCAAAGCCGGTGTAACGCTCGGGGTCGATGCCGCCGTAGCGCAGCACATTGGGGTGGACCATCCCGCATCCGGCGATCTCCAGCCAGCGGCCCTTCATCGCACCGCTCATGAAGGCCACGTCGATCTCGGCCGAGGGTTCGGTGAACGGGAAGAAGGACGGACGGAAGCGCACCTGCAGGTCGTCGCTCTCGAAGAAGCTGCGCAGGAAATCCGCGACCACGCCCTTGAGATCGGCAAAGCTGACGGTCTCGCCAACCCACAGGCCTTCGACCTGATGGAACATCGGCGAGTGGGTGGCGTCGGAGTCGACGCGATAGACGCGGCCCGGCGCGATCACACGCAGCTCGGGCATCGTCGGCTTGTCTTTATGGGCGGCCACGTGGGCCTGCATCGCGCGGATCTGCACCGGGCTGGTGTGCGTACGCAGCAGCACGCCTTCACCGTTTTCCAGGTAGAAGGTGTCGTGCATCGACCGGGCCGGGTGATTGGCCGGGGTGTTCAGCGCGGTGAAGTTGTAGAAATCGGTCTCGATCTCGGGGCCTTCGGCCACATCGAAACCGATGGAGCGGAACAACTGCTCGACACGCTCGAGGGTCCGCACGACCGGATGCAGACCACCCAGCCCGGCACCACGGCCCGGCAGGGTCACGTCCAGCGCCTCCGCGGCAAGCTGGGCTTCGAGGGCGGCCTGTTGGAGGGCATCGCGGCGCGCATTCAGCAGCGCTTCGATGGCCGTCTTGGCCTTGTTGATCTCGGCACCGGCGGCCTTGCGGGCTTCCGGATCGAGCTTGCCGAGGCCCTTGAGGAGTTCGGTGAGCGAGCCGCCCTTGCCGAAATAGCGCGCCTTCGCGGCTTCGAGGGAAGCGCTGTCAGCGACCGCGGCGAAAGCGGCGCCGGCTTCCTCGACGAGTTGATCGAGTTGATCCATTTTTCAGTCTTATCCCGGGTTCAGGACAAAAAAAAGGAGGCCAGGCCTCCTTTTTTCGTGCTGCGGAAACTTACGCAGCGAGCTTGGCCTTGGCTTGTTCGGCGAGCGCCGCAAAAGCGGGCTTGTCAAACACGGCCAGATCGGCCAGAACCTTGCGGTCCACTTCGATGGAAGCCTTCTTCAGGCCGTTCATGAAGCGGCTGTAGGTCAGACCGACTTCACGCGCAGCGGCGTTGATACGGGCGATCCACAGGGCACGGAACTGACGCTTGCGCTGACGACGGTCACGGTAGGCATATTGCCCAGCCTTCATCACCGCCTGCTTGGCGATCCGGTATACGTTCTTGCGACGGCCGCGGTAACCCTTGGCTTGGTCGAGGACTTTTTTGTGACGGGCACGTGCGGTTACACCGCGCTTAACTCGGGGCATTGCGTTCTCCTAGATCAGGCGTAGGGCATCATGGCGCGGATGGACTTTTCGTCCGCAGCGTGAACGGCAGTCATGCCGCGCAGCTGGCGCTTGCTCTTGGTCGTCTTCTTGGTCAGGATGTGGCGCTTGAACGCCTGCGAACGCTTGATGCTACCGCTAGAGCGGATCTTGAACCGCTTGGCGGCCCCGCTCTTGGTCTTCATCTTGGGCATGAAGTACTCCAGCTTATGTCATGGCCCCGGGTGGTTTTCGACTTCCGAAAACGCTTCAACAACCCGTCACCACTTGTTTCCGGCGGACTATCCTGTCCGCCGTATTCCGGCACCTGACAAACGCCAGGGCACCGGGAATTCCTTGAAGCTCAGTGCTTCTTCTTCGGCGCGATGACCATGATCATCTGGCGCCCTTCCATCTTCGGCATCTGCTCGACCTGACCGATCTCTTCCAGATCGTTCTTGACGCGCTCGAGCTGACGCATGCCGAATTCCTGGTGAGCCATTTCACGGCCACGGAAGCGGAGGGTCACCTTCGCCTTGTCGCCTTCGTTCAGGAACTTGATGAGGTTACGCAGCTTGATCTGGTAGTCGTTCTCGTCCGTACCCGGACGGAGCTTCACTTCCTTGACCTGGATCTGCTTCTGCTTCTGCTTGGCTTCGTGGGCCCGCTTGGCTTCTTCGTACTTGTACTTGCCGAAGTCCATCAAGCGGCACACGGGCGGCTTGGCCATCGGTGCGATCTCGACGAGATCCACACCGGCTTCATCCGCTGCTTCCAGGGCAGCACGCAAAGTGACGATGCCGATCTGCTCACCGTCCTCACCTGTCAAACGCACCTCCGGCGCATTGATTTCGCCGTTGACGCGCAGCTTCTTATCCTGAGCGATGGTTTAATTCTCCAAAAAAACAAAAAGTTAGGCCGTGCCAGCGAACGTGGAAATTTCACGCTGCCAACGCTCGACAACCGTATCGAGGGACAATTGGCCGAGGTCTTGATTACCCCGGGCGCGCACGGCCACCACACCAGCTGCCTTTTCCTTGTCACCAACAACAAGCAGATAAGGCAGCTTACGTACGCTATGTTCGCGTATTTTATAAGTAATTTTCTCGTTGCGCAAATCGGCCTCGACGCGGAAGCCCTTGGCGCGCAGCGCCTTGACAACATCCGTGACGTAATCGGCCTGCGCCTCGGAGATGTTCAGCACCACAGCCTGCACCGGCGACAGCCACAGAGGCAGCGCACCGGCGTGGTTTTCGATCAGGATGCCGATGAAGCGCTCCAGCGAACCGAGGATCGCCCGGTGCAGCATGACGGGGCGGCGACGGCCATTATCTTCAGTCACGTACTCCGCATCGAGGCGCTCCGGCAGCACGAAGTCGAGCTGCATGGTGCCGCACTGCCACGAGCGCCCGAGGGCGTCCTTCACGTGATATTCGATCTTCGGGCCGTAGAAGGCACCCTCGCCCGGCAGCTCTTCCCACTGGTGACCGGAGGCCGCCAGCGCTTCGCGCAGGCCGGATTCGGCCTTGTCCCAGATCTCGTCGCTGCCGGCACGCTTTTCAGGGCGCAGGGACAGCTTGACCGCCACATCGGTGAAGCCGAAATCGCGATACACGCGGGAGAGCAGCTCATTGAAGGCGGTGACCTCGGACACGATCTGGTCTTCGGTGCAGAAAATGTGGGCATCATCCTGCACAAAACCGCGCACACGCATCAGGCCGTGCAGCGCGCCGGACGGCTCGTTGCGATGGCAGGAGCCGAATTCGGCAAGACGCAGCGGCAGATCGCGGTAGGAATGCAGGCCGTGGTTGTAGATCTGGACGTGGCCCGGGCAGTTCATCGGCTTGATCGCGTAATCGCGCTTTTCCGATTCGGTGGTGAACATGTTGTCCCGGTAGTTATCCCAGTGGCCGGACCGCTCCCACAGCTGGCGATCCATCACCAGCGGGGTCTTCACCTCCTGGTAGCCGGCGTCGGTGAGCACGCGGCGCATGTACTGCTCGATCTGCTGCCAGAGCGTCCAGCCGTGGGGATGCCAGAACACCATGCCCGGCGCCTCATCCTGCAGATGGAAGAGATCAAGCTGCTTGCCGAGGCGACGGTGATCGCGCTTCTCGGCTTCTTCCAGCATGTGCAGGTAGGCTTCCTGGTCTTCCTTCTTCGCCCAGGCGGTGCCGTAGATGCGCTGCAGCATCTCGTTCTTCGAGTCGCCACGCCAGTAGGCGCCCGCGACCTTCATCAGCTTGAAGACCTTCAGCTTGCCGGTGGACGGCACGTGGGGGCCGCGGCACAGGTCGGTGAAGTCGCCCTCGCGGTACAGCGAGACATCCTGATCCGCAGGAATCGAGGCGATGATCTCGGCCTTGTAGTGCTCGCCGAGCGACTTGAAGTAGGCCACCGCCTCGTCGCGCGGCAGCACGCTACGCTCGACCGGAATGTCGCGCTTGGCGAGCTCCTGCATGCGCGCTTCGATCTTCTCGAGATCTTCGGGCGTGAACGGGCGCTTGTAGGAGAAGTCGTAGTAGAAGCCGTTCTCGATCACCGGGCCGATGGTCACCTGAGCGTCCGGGAACAGTTCCTTCACCGCATAGGCCAGCAGGTGGGCGGTGGAGTGCCGGATGATCTCGAGGCCGTCCGCATCCTTGTCGGTCACGATCGCGAGAGCGGTATCGTTTTCGATGAGGTGGGAGGTATCGACGAGCCGGCCGTCGATCTTGCCGGCCAGTGCGGCGCGGGCCAGGCCGGTACCGATGGAGGCGGCAACCTGGGCAATCGTCACGGGCTGCTCGAAACTGCGTACGGAACCGTCGGGCAAGGTGATGTTGGGCATGATGGCTCGCTCCGGGAAAATTCAGGGCAAAAAAAAAGTGCGGACGAGCCGCACTTTTTCTTTTTTGGAAAACGCCTTACAGCAGACTCGGTATTACTTAGTCCTGCTTGCTGCAAGTTCGAGACATTCGTTTTCCTTCTTAGGTGTCTGGTAGGCGCGATTGGACTCGAACCAACGACCCCCACCATGTCAAGGTGGTGCTCTAACCAGCTGAGCTACGCGCCTAAGAAGCCCGCATTATAGACGAGCCCTGAAAGTTGTCAACCTTTCGTTGAGATTATCTGGATTCAGGCCACGCGGCAAGAAAACGCTCCCAGTGCGTGCCGGCCAGCCTGCCGAGGGATTCACGCACGAAGGCGATCTCGGTGTTGTACTGAGCCTTGTCGAAAACGCCGCGCATCAGCTGGAAGCGCAGGAAAACCAGATAGGTGTTCACCACGTCGGTCTCGCAGTAATCGCGGATCTCGGCGATCCTCCCTTCCCGATAGCCCTGCCACACGGCCGAGCCGTCCATCCCCAGCTTGCCCGGAAAACCCATCAGCTTGGCGAGATCATCCAGCGGCGCGTTGGCTCGCGGCTGGTAGAGGGCCAGCAGATCCATCAGATCCAGGTGCCGGGTGTGATAGCGGCCGATGTAGTTGTTCCACTTGAAATCGCGGGAGTCGGTGTAGTCGCCATCCCCCAGATCCCAGTAGCGCGGCGCACTGACGCCATGGAGCATGCCCCGGTAGTGCAGCACGGGCAGATCGAAGCCGCCGCCGTTCCACGAGACGATCTGCGGAGTGAACTTTTCGACGCCATCGAAGAAGCGCTGGATGAGTTCGCCCTCGGTGCATTCCGGCTCGGAGAGCGAGAACACCCGAAACTGGCTCATGTCCCGCAGGGCGCAAGAGATCGTCACCACCCGCTGGAGGTGGTGCGGCAGGAAATCCGTGCCGTTGCTGGCGCGACGCTGCTGGAACGCGAACTCCGCAACCTCGTCCGCCCCCAGATCAGCCGGCAGGCCGTGGAGCTGGCGGATGCCCTCCACGTCGGGGATCGTCTCGATATCAAAAACAAGCGTGCTGGCCATACCGATCTTCAGGCGGGAAAGACACCAGTGGAAAGATAGCGGTCGCCGCGGTCGCAGACGATGGAAACGATCACCGCGTTCTCGAGCTGCTCGGCCAGGCGCAGGGCCACGGCCAGCGCGCCGCCGGATGAAATCCCGGCAAAGATGCCCTCCTCCCGCGCGAGGCGACGGGTCATCTCTTCGGCGTCCGCCTGGGAGACGTATTCGAGCTGATCGACCCGGGCCTTATCGTAGATGCGCGGCAGATAGGCTTCCGGCCACTTGCGGATGCCGGGAATCTGCGCTCCGTCCGCCGGCTGGCAGCCGACGACACGAACCGCCGGGTTCTGCGACTTGAGGTAGGTGGACACGCCCATGATCGTGCCGGTGGTGCCCATGCTGCTCACGAAGTGGGTGATCGTCCCGCCGGTCTGTGCCCAGATCTCGGGGCCGGTGCCGTCGATGTGGGCCTGGGGGTTGTCCGGGTTGGCGAACTGGTCGAGGATCACCCCACGGCCTTCGTCACGCATCCGCTCGGCCACGTCACGGGCGAGCTCCATGCCCCCCTCCTTGGGCGTCAACACCAGCTCGGCGCCGAAGGCACGCATGGTCTGGCGGCGCTCGATGCTCTGGTTCTCAGGCATCACGAGGATCATGCCGTAGCCGCGGATCGCCGCCGCCATCGCCAGCGCGATGCCGGTATTGCCGCTGGTGGCTTCGATCAGGGTCTGGCCGGGCTGGATGTCGCCGCGAGCCTCGGCCCGCAGGATCATCGACAGCGCCGGGCGATCCTTCACCGACCCAGCCGGATTATTGCCCTCGAGCTTGGCAAGGATGACGTTGTTGCGGCCCGCGGTGATGCGCTTGAGCCGGACCAGCGGGGTCTGGCCCACGTAGTCTTCGAGAGTCTTGAATTCCATGGTTCGATTCTGTCCGATGTCGGGTGAAACGATGATAGCGAATGCCGCTCACTGACACGCAAAGCAAGTGACGCGCCATCGCGCACCACATTGCCCCGGCCTGCATCTGCAAGCAAAAAGGGGCTTCCAGCGGAAGCCCCCCGGGACGCTTTGTCGGCTTTGCGCCAGCCTTTTACGGACGGCCGATGCTCAGGTAGGTAAGGCCGGCCTGACGCGGCAGCGCCGGATCGAAGATGTTGCGACCGTCGAAGATCAGCGGGCTCTTGAGCTTGGCCTTGATGGCGTCGAAATCCGGGCTGCGGAATTCCTTCCACTCGGTGACGATCACCAGCGCGTCGGCGCCGTCGAGGGCCTGCATCGGCCGGTCGGCGTAGGTGAGGCGCGCTTCATCGCCAAAGATGCGGCGGCTCTCGTCCATCGCCACCGGATCGTAGGCCGTGACCGTTGCGCCGCGGCGGAACAGCTCGGCAATGATCACCCGGCTGGGCGCCTCGCGCATGTCGTCGGTGTTCGGCTTGAAGGCCAGGCCCCACAGGGCGAAGTGCTTGCCGGAGAGATCCTCGCCGAAGCGCGAGACGATCTTGTCCACCAGCACCAGCTTCTGGGCGTCGTTGGCATCCTCGACGGCGTTGAGCACATGCAGCGCATGGCCCGCGTCGGCGCCGGTCTTGATGAGCGCCTTCACGTCCTTCGGGAAACACGAACCGCCGTAGCCGCAACCGGCGTACAGGAAGTGATAGCCGATCCGCGGATCGCTGCCGATGCCCTGGCGCACCAGTTCGATGTCGGCACCCAGGCTCTCGGCCAGCAGCGCCAGCTCGTTCATGAAGCTGATCCGGGTGGCGAGCATGGCGTTGGCGGCGTACTTGGTCAGCTCGGCGCTGCGCAGATCCATGATCAGCAGCTTTTCGTGGTTGCGCTGGAAGGGCGCGTACAGGGCCTTCATCAGGAAGATCGCCTGGTCGTCCTCGGCGCCGACGACGATGCGGTCGGGACGCATGAAGTCGTCCACCGCCGCGCCTTCCTTCAGGAACTCGGGGTTGGACACCACGCTGTAGGGAATCGATTCGCCACGGGCATCGAGTTCGGCCCGGACGGCGGCCTTGACCTTGTCGGCGGTGCCCACCGGCACGGTGCTCTTGTCGACGATCACCTTGTAGTCGGTCATGTGGCGGCCGATGGAACGGGCGGCAGCCAGCACGTACTTGAGGTCGGCCGAGCCGTCTTCATCGGGCGGCGTGCCAACGGCGATGAACTGGATGGTGCCGAACTGCACGGCTTCCTGGACGTCGGTGGTGAAGTGCAGCCGGCCGGCCGCCACGTTGCGGGCGACGACATGATCGAGACCCGGCTCGTGGATGGGGATGCCACCTTCCTTCAGGATGCGGATCTTCTCCGGATCCAGATCGAGGCACAGCACGTCGTTGCCCATCTCAGCAAGACAGGCCCCGGACACGAGACCCACATAACCGGTACCGACCACGGTGATTTTCATGTTTTGATTCCCGAGACGAAACTAGATAAACCGAACTGGAAACTGGCATCCGGGCGGACTGCGCCGCCTGCCAGACAACCCGCCGCAAAGGCTAGGGCGAGAGATCGAATTCTTCGGTGCGTTTGGGCGGATAGGTTTCCCAGCCGCCGCAGGCCGGACATCGCCAGTAGAACTGACGCGCCTTGAAACCACAGGCGTCGCAGCGATAGCGCGCTACCCGCCGGGTGTGGCCATGCACCAGGCCCTTCACGAGCTCGATGTCGGTACGCTGCTCGACCGGTGCGGTGAGCAGGGCCGCTTCGAGGAGCTTGTCGAGGCCCAGCAGGGTGGGGTTGCGACGCAGTTCGTCGCGCACCAGTTGATACGCCGCCTGCGGGCCTTCCTTCTGCAACTCCCACTGGAACAGCGCGTCGAGCAGATCCAGCGACGGGTATTGATCGAGGAAGCTGCGCAGCAGCTGCATGCCCTGCTCCAGCTGCCCGAGGCGCCGGTAGGCATCCATCAGACGCTCGGCCACCAGCGCGAGGTAGACCGGATTCTGGCTCTCGATCTTCTTCCAGGCCTCGAGCGCCGCCGCGTCGTCGCCCCGCGCCGCGTGCAGGTCGCCCAGCAACATGCTGGCCCGCACCGACTTGCGGTTCATCTCGAGGGCGCGACCAAGACTTGCAAGGCCTTCATCGAAGCGCGAATTGGCAATATCTGCGCTCGCCAGCTCACAGTGGAAATTGGAGACTTCCTTCTCCCACAGCACGCCTTCGTGGGGCAGCGCCTCGGCGATCTCGATGGCCTTGCGCCAGTCTTTTTCCTGCTGGTAGATGTCGAGCAGGTTCTTCAGGGCGAAATCGTTCAGGCGCGTGCCACGCAGCTTGACGAAGATCGCTTCGGCGCGATCGAGCAGGCCGGCTTTCAGGAAATCCAGCCCCAGCTCGGATAGCGCCTGCTGACGCTGCTCGTCGGAGAGGTCGTCCCGATCCACGAGGTTCTGATGCATCCGGATCGCACGATCCGTCTCGCCGCGGCGGCGGAACAGGCTACCGAGGGCGAAATGCAGCTCGACGGTCTGATTGTCGATCTTGACGGCCTCGATGAAGGCGTCGATCGCCTTGTCAGGCTGTTCGTTGAGCAGGAAATTGAGGCCGGTCAGGTAAGTGCGCGGCAGCGCGCGGGATTCCCGGACCAGGTGTTTGATGTCGATCCGCGCCGCCAGCCAGCCCAGCGCAAAGAACAGCGGGAAGGCGAGAAGCCACCAGAGTTCGAATTCCATGAATCAGTAGCTCTCGGGGAGATCGGGCCCGTGGGCCAGGGGGAGCGTGTTCCGTCCTTCGGCCGGCGTCGGGCTGCCCTGCCTGCCGCGCAGGTGACCGATTTCCCGGTGCTGGCGGTAAAGCGTGGCCACCGTGGCCGTCACGCCGATCAGCACACCGATCACGACGAACAGGAGGATCACCAGCACCAGCGGCACATGCCACTCGGCGCCAAAGAAAAAGCGCAGCACGACCACGTCGTCGTTCTTGACGGCGAAGCCGAACAGCAGGAGGAACAGAAACAACCGGAAAAGCCAGATGAGAGCGCGCATCGCGGAATTATCCCTGACGCGGGCAAAAAAAAGAAGGCGGCCTGAGCCGCCTTCCTGATCGAGCCTGGGACCTCACGGACCCCGGCGCCGGGCGTCGACGGGTTACCCCATCATGTCGACGCGTTCGCGCAATTCCTTGCCTGCCTTGAAATGCGGAACATACTTCTCCGGCACCTGTACCTTCTCCCCCGACTTGGGATTACGCCCGACACGGGGAGGACGGTAGTTCAAGGCAAAGCTGCCAAATCCGCGGATCTCGATGCGATCACCCCGCGACAGGGCGTCGGTCATCGCATCGAGAATCATCTTGACCGCGAACTCGGCGTCCTTCGCGACCAGCTGGGGAAAACGCTCCGCCAGCCGGGCGATGAGCTCCGACTTGGTCATGCCCGAACCGCTTACTTCTGCTCGTTGAGCTTGGCCTTCAGCAGCGCACCGAGGTTGGTGGTGCCGCTGGCAGCGGAGCCGCTGTCAGACGCCAGCTTGCTCATGGCTTCGTTCTGCTCGACCTGATCCTTGGCACGGATCGACAGGTTGATGCCGCGGGTCTTGCGGTCAACGTTGACGATCAGGGCTTCGACGGAGTCACCAACCTTCAGCAGCTGGGACAGGTCATCCACGCGGTCGCGGGAGAACTCGGACGCACGCAGGTAGCCTTCGACATCGCTGTTCAGGGCGATCACGGCGCCACGGGCATCCACGGTCTTCACGGTGCCGGTCACGAGGGTGTTCTTGTCGTGGGTGGCGATGAAGTTGGTGAACGGATCCCCATCGAGCTGCTTGATGCCGAGGGAGATGCGCTCCTTCTCGACGTCGATGTTCAGCACCACGGCCTCGACTTCGTCGCCCTTCTTGTACTGGCGGACAGCTTCTTCGCCAGACAGGGACCACGACAGGTCGGACAGGTGAACCAGACCGTCGATGCCGCCTTCCAGGCCGATGAACACGCCGAAGTCGGTCAGGGACTTGATCTGACCACGGACCTTGTCGCCCTTCTTGTGGTTGATCGCGAAATCGTCCCACGGGTTGGACATGCACTGCTTCATGCCCAGGGAGATACGGCGACGGTCTTCGTCGATCTCGAGGATCATCACTTCGACTTCGTCGCCCAGCTGGACAACCTTGGTCGGGTGGATGTTCTTGTTGGTCCAGTCCATTTCGGACACGTGAACCAGGCCTTCGATGCCCTGCTCGACTTCAACGAACGCACCGTAGTCGGTGATGTTGGTGACCTTGCCGAACAGACGGGTGCCCTGCGGGTAACGACGGGAGATGCCGACCCACGGATCTTCGCCCAGCTGCTTGAGACCCAGGGAGACGCGGTTCTTCTCCTGGTCGAACTTGAGCACCTTGGCTTCGAGTTCGTCGCCCACGGAGAGGACTTCCGACGGGTGACGCACACGGCGCCAGGCCAGATCGGTGATGTGCAGCAGGCCGTCGATGCCACCCAGATCCACGAACGCGCCGTAGTCGGTGATGTTCTTGACGATACCCTTGACGACAGTGCCTTCCTTGAGGGTTTCGAGGAGCTTCTGACGCTCTTCACCCATGGAAGCTTCGAGGACGGCGCGACGGGAAACGACAACGTTGTTGCGCTTGCGGTCGAGCTTGATGACGCGGAATTCGAATTCCTTGCCTTCGAACGGGGTGGTGTCCTTGACCGGACGCATGTCGACCAGGGAACCCGGGAGGAAGGCGCGAATGCCATTGACCATGACGGTCAGGCCACCCTTCACCTTGCCGGTGATCATGCCCTTGACGAGGATCGCGTCGTTCAGGGCCTTGTCGAGGTCGTTCCAGGCGGCGATGCGCTTGGCCTTGTCGCGGGAAAGGCGGGTCTCGCCGTAGCCGTCTTCGAGCTGCTCGATGGCAACCTGGACGTAGTCGCCGACTTGGGCGGCAAGCTCACCGCGGTCGGTGCGGAATTCGTCGAGGGGGATGTAGCTCTCGGACTTCAGGCCGGCGTTGACGACCACGAAGTTCTGGTCGATACGCACGACTTCGGCGGTGATGACTTCACCGGCGCGCATTTCCTGGCGATTGAGGGACTCCTCAAACAGCGCGGCAAAACTTTCCTCGAAGGAAGCAGGGGTGGCAGTGGACATAGAAAAAAAGAACCTTACAACCGTTGTGACACGGCGGTTGGTTGAAAAACTTCCGCGCCCGGGCGGGCTGCGGAAGACGTCAGCTACGAAGTGCCGCGGCCTGCTGAAGCACGAAATCGACCGCCTGTTGAATGGTCATTTCCGATGTATCGAGCAGCGCTGCATCCTCGCTTCTTTTCAGTGGCGCAACGGCGCGCTGGGAATCCCTGGCGTCGCGTTCACGCAAGTCACTGAGCAGATCGTCCATGTTAGCAGGCATTCCTTTATCGATCAACTGCTTATATCGACGTTCGGCGCGCGCTTCGGCAGACGCGGTAAGGAAGATCTTGACCGGGGCATCAGGGAAGATCACCGAGCCGATGTCGCGCCCTTCGGCCACCAGCCCGGGGGCACGACGGTAGGCACGCTGGCGCCAGAAAAGGGCCTCGCGAACCGCCGGCAGGACAGCCACCTTGGAGGCGCCCACCGAGCAGGCTTCGCTGCGGATGGCGTTGGTCACATCGTCGCCGGCGAGGAACACCGTGTCGCCTTCGAAGCTCGCCGGCAGCGCAGCGGCGATGCGGGCGAGCGCGGCTTCGTCGTCCAGGGCCACGCCTTCGCGCATCCCGGCGAGGGCGACCAGGCGGTACAGCGAGCCGCTGTCCAGATGCTGGAAACCCAGGGCCTCGGCTACCCGGGCGCCGACGGTGCCCTTGCCGGACGCCGACGGGCCGTCGATGCCGATCACCGGCACCGGCGTGGCGATGCCGGCAAAGGTGGTGAAGTATTCCGGGAAGGTCTTGTTCACGCACTTCGGGTCATTGATGCGCACGTACGGGCCGCCCAGGGTGGCGAGGGAGAAGCACATCGCAACCCGGTGATCCTCGTAGGTGTCGATCACCGCCCGCTGCAGCTGGGCAGGCGGGGTGATGCGGATGCTCTCGGAGAACTCCTCGACCTCCGCGCCGAGCTTGCGCAGCTCGGTGGCCATGGCGGCGATGCGATCGGTTTCCTTGACCCGCCAGCTACCGATGTTGCGCAGGTGGGTGGTGCCGTCGGCGAAGAGCGCCGCGACGGCCAGGGTCATCGCGGCATCCGGGATGTGGTTGAGGTCCAGGTCGATGGCCTTGAGCTTGCCGGAGGCCGGGCCGCGCGCTTCGATCCAGTCGTCACCCCAGGTGATTTCGGCGCCCATCTCGGCCAGCGCATCGGCAAACTTCACGTCGCCCTGAATGCTGCGCTTGCCGGCACCGACCACCCGCACGGGGCCACCACCCAGCGCGCCGGCGGCAAGGAAGTAGCTGGCGGTGGAGGCATCGCCCTCAACGGCGATCCGCCCCGGCGACACGTAGCGCTGGCCGGCTGGCACGATGAAGCGGCTCCAGCCGTCCCGCTGGACGATCACGCCGAAGCGCTCCATCAGGTTGAGGGTGATCTCGACGTAGGGCCGGCTGATGAGCTCACCTTCCACGTCGATGATGAGGGGCTTGTCGCGGGCCACCAGCGGCGCCGCCTGCAGCAGCCCGGTGAGGAACTGGCTGGACACGTTGCCGCGCACGCTGACGCGCTCGGCGCCCAGCTGCGCCGGCTTGAGCGCCAGGGGCGGATAGCCCTCCTGCCCCAGCCATTCGACGCACGCGCCGAGCTGCTTGAGGCCGTCCACCAGATCGCCGATGGGGCGCTCGTGCATGCGCGGCACGCCCGACAGGCTCACAACCGCATCCGCATCGCTGCAGCCCGACAGGCTGGCGACGATGGCCGGCACCAGGGTGCGGATGCTGAGGCCGGAGTTGCCCACAAAAAGATCGGCCTTGAGCTGGCCAAAGCGGCCGCCGCAGCCCGTCACCCGCAGGGCGTCGCCCTCCTCCGCCACCGGCACGCCCAGCGCGACGATGGCGTTGCGCATCACGCGCGTGTCGTCGGAATCGAGCAGCGCCTCGACGACAGTCTCGCCCTCGGCCAGCGCCGCCAGCAGCAGCACGCGGTTGGAGATGCTCTTCGAGCCGGGCAGGTGCACGGTGCCGGCGGCCTTCAGCATCGGCGGCAGATCGATGAATTCCATTGGGACTCCTATTTCAGGGGGTGGCGCTTCCGCCCGCAGCCGACGGTGGCAGCCGGACGGAAGGCTCGACAATCGGAACGGGCTCACTCGCCCGAAGGCGTGGCCGGAAAGGCCTTGTCGGCCCAGGTGTTGCGGGCGCGGCTGGCTTCGTCGAAGACCGCTTCCAGCGCCGGGCCATCGCCCGCCACCAGCAGGGCGCGCAGATAGGCCAGTTCGGAAAGATAGGCGTCGAGCTCGGCGAGCAGCGAATGACGGTTGGCCACGCAGATGTCCCGCCACATCTCGGGATGGCTGCCGGCCACCCGGGTGAAATCCCGGAAGCCGCTGGCGGCGTAGCTGAAGAGCTGCTCGGCGTTGGCGCGGCCAGCAAGATCGTGGACCAGACCGAAGGCCAGCAGATGCGGCAGGTGGCTGACGGCGGCAAAGACGCGGTCGTGTTCCTGGGGGCTCATCTCGTGAAGCACGGCGCCGCAGGCCGCCCAGACATCCCGCACCCGGGCGATGGCCTCGGGGCGGTTCTCGGGCAGCGGCGTGACGACCACCTTGCGGCCGGCGTAGAGCTCGGCGCGGGCCGCCACCGGACCGCTCTTCTCGGCGCCGGCGATGGGGTGCGCGGGCACCACGTTGGGCAGGCGATGGCCCAGATGACGGTAGATGGCCTCGATCACGTCGCGCTTGGTGCTGCCGGCGTCGGTGACGATGGTGTCAGGACCCAGATGCGGCGCAATGGCCGCGGCCACGGCGTCCATCTGGCCGACCGGCATCGCCAGCAGGACCAGATCAGCGCCCTGCAAGGCCGTTGCCCAGTCGGTGGAGATTTCGTCGATGAGGCCGAGTTCGCGGGCCTTGGCCAGAGGCTCGGGGCGACGCCCCACGCCGACGATGCGATTGACGAGGCCCGCCTTGCGCAGCGCGAGCGCGAAGGAGCCACCGATCAGGCCGACGCCACAGACGACCAGCTTGTCGATCTTCTTCACGCCGGGCACCGTTCAGGCCAGGGCTGCGGGCAGGACTTCGAGGAAGCGGGCGTTCTCGCTCTCGAGGCCGATGGAGACGCGCAGCCATTCGGGCATGCCGTAGCCGCCGATGGGGCGGACGATCACGCCCTGACGCAGCAGGCGCTGATTGACGCCAGCGCCATCGCCTACCTTGAAGGTGACGAAGTTGCCGTAGGACGGAATCCATTCGAGCCCGAGGCGCTTGAAACCGTCGCACAACTGCTTCATGCCGGCAGCGTTGAGTTCGAAGCTGCGCTGGAGGAATTCGTCGTCGAACAGCGCCGCGGCCGCGGCGGCGAGGCCCGGAATGCACACGTTGAAAGGCTGCCGCACCCGGTTGAGCAGATCGATCACCGCCGGGTTGCCGATGCCGTAGCCCACGCGCAGGCCGGCGAGCCCGTACGCCTTCGAGAAGGTGCGGCTGACCAGCAGGTTGGGGAAGCGGGCGACCCAGGCGATGGCATCGTAGCGGTCGGCCGGAGCGAGGTATTCGGTGTAGGCCTCGTCCAGCACCACCAGCACATCCTGCGGCACGCGGGCAAGGAAGGCCTCGAGCTCGGCGCCGGGCACGAAGGTGCCGGTGGGGTTGTTGGGGTTGGCGATGAAAATGACGCGGGTGGTCGGCGTGATCGCCGCCAGCATGGCGTCGAGATCGTGGCCGAACGCCTTGGCCGGCACTTCGATGCCGCGGGCGCCGGCCGCCTGGGTGGCGAGCGGATAGACGGCGAAGGCGTGCTGGGCGTAGATCGCGTCGCGGTCGGGGCCGAGGAAGGCACCGGCGACCATCTCGAGGATGTCGTTGGAGCCGTTGCCGAGGACGATCTGGTTCATCGCCACACCGTAGCGGCGGCACAGGGCGTCCTTCAGCTCGAAGCCGTTGCCGTCCGGGTAGCGGGCGATGTCGGCGAGCGACGCCTGCATCGCGGCGCGGGCCTTCTCGCCGACACCGAGAGGGTTCTCGTTGGAGGCGAGCTTGACGATGGATTCCTCGGCCAGCCCCATCTCGCGGGCCAGTTCGGAAATCGGCTTGCCAGGCTGATAGGGAGAGATCGCCCGGATGTGGGCGGGCGCCAGATCACACAAACGCATCGGAGACTCCAGGAGAAATCAGTACACAGCCTGGGGGTAGGAACCCAGGACTTTCAGACACGCAGCCCGATCGGCCAGGGCATCGAGGGCAGCCTTGACCGCCGGATCGTCGCGATGGCCTTCCACGTCCACGTAGAACACGTATTCCCACAGGGCCGAGCGGGCCGGGCGCGATTCGAGGCGGCTCATGGACACGCCCGCATCGGCCAGCGGGGCGAGCAGTTCGTGCATCGCGCCGGGGCGGTTGCTGGCGGACATGATCAGCGAGGTCTTGTCGGCGCCGGAGCGGCCGGCGTCGTGGCGACCGAGCACGAAGAAGCGGGTGGTGTTGTTGGGCTCGTCCTCGATGCTCTCGACCAGCCGCGGCAGGTCATAGCGCTCGGAGGCGGCCTCGCCGGCGATCGCCGCGGCGCCCGGCTCGAGGGATGCCAGCCGGGCCGCTTCGGCGTTGCTGCCGACGGGAATCCGCGGTACGCCGGGCAGCGAGCGGTTGAGCCACTCGTGGCACTGAGCCAGGGACTGGGCGTGGGAATACACCTTGCGGATGCTGCCAAGGCTGGTCTCGCGGGTCATCAGGTGCTGATGGATGCGCACGACCACCTCGCCGCAGATCTTGAGCGAGGTGCCGAAGAGCAGATCGAGGGTGCGACCGACGGCGCCTTCGGTGGAATTCTCGACCGGCACCACACCATACTGGGCATGGCCAGCCTCGACCTCGCGGAACACGTCGTCGATGCTGCCCTGGGGCGCCAGCCGCGCGGCGTGGCCGAAGTGCTTGACCGCAGCGCTCTCGGAAAAGGTGCCCAGCGGGCCGAGGAAGGCGACGCCGAGGGGATTCTCGAGGGACAGGCAGGCCGACATCACCTCCCGGAAGAAGAAGGTGACGCTCTCGTCGGGCAGCGGCCCGGCGTTGAGATCCTGGATGCGGCGCAGCACCTGGGCTTCGCGCTCGGGGCGGTAAACCTGCCCGAACTCGCCATACTTGGCCTTGATTTCACCCACGTGCTGGGCGCATCTGGCGCGCTCGTTGAGCAGCGCCAGGATCTGTGCGTCGATGGCGTCGATCTGGGCGCGAACAACACCCAGCTCCTGCAGCATCCCCTCGTTCATGCCCTCTCCTGAAAATGCGCCGCTCACGCCCGGCGCGCAGCGAAATCCTGCATCAGCTCGACCAGCGCGTCGACACCTTCGAGCGACATGGCGTTGTAGATCGACGCCCGCATGCCCCCCACCGACTTGTGGCCCTTGAGCCCTTCCAGCCGGCGCTCGGCGGCAGCCGCCAGGAATGCGGCATCCAGCGCGCCATCGGCCAGGGTGAAGGGCACGTTCATGCGCGAGCGGCAATCGACCGCCACCGGGTTGCGGTAGAAGCCGCCGCTGCCATCGATGGCGTCGTAGAGCCGCCTGGCCTTGGCGATGTTGGCCGCCTCGACCGCAGCCACGCCCCCCTCGGCGAGCAGATGCTTGAAGATCAGCCCCGCCAGATAGATGCTGAAGGTGGGCGGGGTGTTGAGCATCGAGCCGTTCTCGGCCATCACTGCAAAATCCATCACGGTGGGCGTGGTGGGCGCAGCCTTGCCCAGCAGGTCTTCGCGGACGATCACGATGACGAGGCCAGCCGGGCCGATGTTCTTTTGCGCGCCGGCGTAGATCAGCCCGTACTTCGAGACATCCATCGGGCGCGACAGGATGTGCGAGCTCATGTCCGCCACCACCGGCACGCCTGCCGGCGTCTCCGGCAGGTCGAACATCTCGACGCCGTGGATGGTTTCGTTGGTGCACAGATGCACGTAGGCAGCCGAAGGATCGAAGCTCAGCTCACCGGCGCCCGGCAGGCGGGTGAAGGCATCGGCCTCGGTGGAGCCCGCCAGACGCGCCTTGCCGACGCGCTGGGCTTCCTTGATGGCCTTCTTCGACCACGAACCAGTGACCACGTAATCCGCCGAGCCGCCGGCCAGCAGATTCATCGGGATCTGCGCGAACATCTGGGTGGCGCCGCCCTGCAGGAACAGCACCTTGTAGTTGGACGGGATGCCCATCAGCGTGCGCAGGTCGGCCTCGGCCGATTCGATCACGCCGGTGAAATCCTTGCCCCGGTGGGACATCTCCATGATGCTCATGCCGCGACCATGCCAGTCGAGGAGTTCGTCGCGGGCCTTTTCGAGGACCGGAGTCGGCAGCACTGCCGGCCCCGCCGAGAAATTGAAGATACGCATCGTCTGAATCCTGAATTACGGGTTGCTCTTGCTGCTCAAGCCTCAGGCTTCCGGGGCGCCTTCGCCGCCGACTTCCTGCTCGTCGTCGTCGCCTTCGAGGATCTTCTGCACGCCGGAGAGGGTGCTGCCCTCATCCACCGAGATCAGCGTCACGCCCTGGGTGGCGCGGCCCATCTCGCGGATCTCGGAGACGCGGGTGCGCACCAGCACGCCGCCGGTGGTGATCAGCATCAGCTGATCCTTCTCGGTAACCAGCGTGGCGGCGACGACCTTGCCGTTACGGTCGGAGGTCTGGATCGCGATCATGCCCTTGGTGCCGCGGCCGTGGCGGGTGTATTCGGCGATCGGGGTGCGCTTGCCGAAGCCGTTCTCGGTGGCGGTGAGCACGCTCGGCGACTCGTCGCCGGACACCACCATCGCGATCACGCTCTGGCCTTCCTCGAGCATCATGCCGCGCACGCCGCGGGCCTGACGGCCCATCGGACGCACGTCGTTCTCGGAGAAGCGCACCGCCTTGCCGGCGTCGGAGAACATCATCACGTCGTGCTTGCCGTCGGTGATCGCCACGCCGACCAGGAAGTCGCCCTCATCCAGCCCCACGGCGATGATGCCGGCCTTGCGGGGGTTGGAGAAGTCGGTGAGCGGGGTCTTCTTGACGGTGCCCTGGGCGGTGGCCATGAAGATGAAGTGACCTTCGTCGAACTCCTTGACCGGCAGCACGGCGGTGATCTTCTCGCCCTCCAGCAGCGGGAAGAGGTTGACGATGGGCTTGCCGCGGGAATTGCGATTGCCTTCCGGCACCTCATACACCTTGAGCCAGTACAGCCGGCCACGGTTCGAGAAGCACAGGATGTGGTCGTGGGTGTTGGCCACGAAGAGCTGGTCGACGAAGTCGTCGTCCTTGACCGCCGCCGCCTGCTTGCCGCGGCCGCCGCGCTTCTGGGCGCGGTAGTCGGTGAGCGGCTGGCGCTTGAAGTAGCCGGTGTGGGACAGGGTGACGACCATGTCCTGGGGCGCGATCAGATCCTCGATATTGATGTCGGCGGTGTTCATCACCACCTCGGAGCGCCGCGGGTCGCCGAACTGCTGCTTGATGAGCGCAAGTTCGTCGCCGATGATCGCGGTGATCCGCTCCGGCCGGGCCAGGATGTCCAGCAGGTCGGCGATGGTGTCCATCACCTCGCGGTATTCCGCGACGATCTTGTCCTGTTCGAGGCCGGTCAGGCGCTGCAGGCGCAGCTCGAGGATGGCTTGCGCCTGGGCGTCGGAGAGGCGGTAGCCCTGCTCCGAGAGGCCGAACTCGGGCGCGAGGCCTTCGGGGCGGAAGGCGGCGGCGTCGGCAACGGCGCGGTGGAGCATCTCCTCGACCAGCGCCGAGCGCCACTGGCGGCCCATCAGCGCACGCTTGGCTTCCGGCGGCGTGGGTGCGGCCTTGATGAGGGCGATGATCTCGTCAACGTTCGAGAGCGCAACCGCCAGGCCTTCGAGGATGTGGCCGCGCTCGCGGGCCTTGCGCAGTTCGAAGATGGTGCGACGGGTGACCACCTCGCGCCGGTGGGCGAGGAAGCAGTCGATCATCTGGCGCAGGTTGAGCAGGCGCGGCTTGCCATCCACCAGCGCCACCATGTTCATGCCGAAGGTGTCCTGAAGCTGGGTCTGCTTGAACAGATTGTTCAGCACCACGTCGGGCATCTCGTTGCGCTTGAGCTCGATGACCACGCGCATGCCCGACTTGTCGGATTCGTCGCGGATCTCGCTGATGCCCTCGATCCGCTTTTCGTTCACCAGTTCGGCGATCTTCTCGAGCAGGGTCTTCTTGTTAACCTGGTACGGAATCTCGTCGACGATGATCGCCTGACGGTCGCCCTTGCCGATGTCCTCGAAGTGGGTGCGCGCGCGCATCACCACCCGGCCGCGACCAGTACGGTAGCCTTCGTGCACGCCGGAGAGGCCGTAGATCAGCGCGGCAGTCGGGAAATCCGGTGCCGGGACGATCTTGATGAGCTCGTCGATGGAAACATCCGGCTCCTGCAGCAGGCGCAGACAGGCATCGACCACTTCGGTGAGGTTGTGGGGCGGAATGTTGGTCGCCATGCCCACCGCGATACCGCCCGAGCCGTTGATCAGCAGGTTCGGGATGCGCGCCGGCAGCACCAGCGGCTCTTTCTCGGAGCCATCATAGTTGGGGCCGAAGTCGACGGTTTCCTTGTCGATGTCGGCCAGCAGTTCGTGGCCGATCTTGGCCATGCGGATTTCGGTGTAACGCATGGCCGCCGCGCTGTCGCCATCCACCGAACCGAAGTTGCCCTGGCCATCCACCAGCATGTAGCGCAGGGAGAAATCCTGGGCCATCCGCACGATGGTGTCGTACACCGACTGGTCGCCGTGGGGGTGATACTTACCGATCACGTCACCGACGATACGGGCCGACTTCTTGTAAGCCTTGTTCCAGTCGTTGCCCAGTTCGTGCATGGCGAACAGCACGCGCCGATGCACGGGCTTCAGGCCATCGCGTACATCCGGCAGGGCCCGCCCGACGATCACGCTCATCGCGTAATCCAGGTAGGCGTGACGCATCTCGTCTTCGAGGCTGATGGGTAAGGTTTCTTTGGCGAACGGGATCATGGCACCGCGAGAATCGACTATTCGTCGAAGAGACGAAAAACGGTAAGTTTAGCACGCCGCCGCAAGCCGCTTTCGGCTCGCGTCACCCACCAAGCCCCGACCTGCCCATCCGCGCGCGCTCGTTGTTCGTTGTGACGGCCCGGCTTCATATGCTCTAATCGGCAGGTCAGTCACCATCACGAGACGGGTGCCCCGAGCGCCCCATCCAACCTGAGGAGGAAACCCTATGAACGCAGCCAAGTTTCGCCTGGCATCCGCCACCGTCCTGATGCTCGCCAGCCTGTCGGCCATGGCGCAATCCAAGGACATCGTCGTCGACCCGAAGGGCGAAGTCCCCTACGCCATCGACCAGCGCAACGCTGTCGTCAAGAGCGGCACCGATCTGTGCTGGCGCACCGGCTACTGGACGCCCGCGGCCGCTGGCGAGGTGAAGGCAGGCGAACTGCCCGTGGGCTGCGAATGCGACAAGGACGTCGTCGGCGCCGAGAAGTGTGCGCCCGCCGCCCGCGCCGCCGCACCGGCAGCGCCCGCAGCCCCGGCCGCACCGGCCGTCGCGCCCAAGTGTGATTTCACCAGCCACCTGGCTGCCGACACCGGCTTCGCCTTCAACAAGGCCACGCTCACCCCGGCAGCCAAGGCCCATCTCGACAGCGCGATCATCGGCAAGCTCTCCAGCTGCGCCCAAGTCACCGCCGTCATCGTCACCGGCCACACCGACCGCCTCGGGTCCCAGAGCTACAACCAGAAGCTCTCCGACAAGCGCGCAGATGCCGTCCGCGCCTACCTCGTCAGCCGCGGCATGAACGCCGACGTGATCGACACCATGGGCGCCGGCAAGACCCAGCCGATCAAGAGCTGCGACGACAAGCTCGGCCGCAAGAAGCTGATCGAGTGCCTCGCCCCCAACCGCCGCGTCACCGTGGACGTCAAGGGCACCGCCAAGTAACGATCGGCCTGCCTCCGTTTCACGCAGACCCCGCCCCGCGCGGGGTTTTTTCCGCCCACGCCGAGAACCACCATGACACGGACGCCGGTAGACCTGCTCATCGAAGCCCGCTGGATCATTCCCGTGGAGCCGGACAACACCACCTTCGAGCACCACGCGATCGCGGTGCGCGATGGGCGCATCATCGCCGTCGTGCCGATTGACGAGGCGCGAACCCGGTTTGCAGCCACCGAAACCGTCAGCCTGCCCGACCACATCGTCACCCCCGGCTTCGTCAATCTCCACTGCCATGCCGCCATGACCCTCATGCGCGGCCTGGCCGACGACCTCCCGCTGATGCGCTGGCTGCAGGAGGCGATCTGGCCCGCCGAATCCCGCCACGCCTCCCACGCCTTCGTGCGGGATGGCAGCCTGCTCGCCGCCGCCGAGATGCTCCGGGGCGGCATCACCACCTGCAACGACATGTACTTCTTCCCGGAGGCCACCGCCGAAGCCTTCGCACGCCTCGGGCTACGCGGCGTGCTCGGGATCACCGTCATCGAATTCCCCTCCCAGTACGCCGCCGACGCCGACGACTACCTGCGCAAGGGCCTCGAAGCCCGCGACGCCTGGCGCGACAACCCGCTGATCCGCTTCGCCCTCGCACCCCACGCGCCCTACACCGTCTCCAACAAGAGCTTCGAACGCATCGGCGCCCTGGCCGGCGAACTCGAACTGCCCATCCATATACATATCCACGAAACCGCCGGTGAAGTCGCCGACAGCGTGCGCGAGTTCGGCCAGCGCCCCATCGCCCGGCTCGAATCCCTCGGACTGCTCGGCCCCAGCCTCATCGGCGTCCACGCTGTCCATCTCGACACCGAGGACATCGAACGACTGACGATCCACCAGTGCGCCATCGCCCATTGCCCCACATCCAACATGAAGCTCGCCAGCGGCGCCGCGCCAGTCGCGTCCCTGCTTGATCGCCAGCTGGCGGTCGGGCTGGGCAGCGACGGCGCAGCGAGCAACAACCGCCTCGACCTGCTGCGCGAGATGCGCCAGGCGAGCCTCCTTGCAAAGCTCCAGACCAGCGACGCCGCCGCCCTGCCCGCCCACCAGGCCCTGCGGATGGCCACCCTGGACGGCGCCCGCGCCCTCGGGCTCGACGCGGAGATCGGCTCGATCGAACCCGGCAAGGCCGCCGACATCGCCGCCCTCAGGATCGACGACCCGGATGAGCTACCCTGTTACCATCCGGCATCCCACCTCATCCACGTGCTGGACCGCCGCGCAGTGTCGGACGTGTGGGTCGGTGGACAACGGCGAGTAAAGCATGGGAAACTGTTGCAAATAACCAACACGGAGCTATTGGGCATCGCCCGCCTATGGCAGAATAAGCTCCGCCAATGAATTGGATATGCTGCCTGAGTTCGTAATGCGCTCAAGCGGCATGGATGAATTTTCCGGTTCTATCCCTTTGCCTTGCGACGAGGAAAACGATGATCAAACAAGCCAAAAAACAACTGCTGATGGCCGCCGCACTTGCCGCTCTCGGCCTGTCCGCTTCCGCCAGCTTCGCCAAAGACGTCGTTGTCGATACGAAAGGCGAAGTGCCTTACGTGATCGATGGCCGCAATGTCGTTGCTCGCAGCGGTTTCGACCTCTGCTGGCGCACTGGCTACTGGACCCCGGCCGCCGCCACCAACACCCTGCAGGCTGACAACAACCTGCCGGTTGGCTGCGAATGCGACAAGGATGTCGTCCCGGCTGACAAGTGCGTTGTTGCTGCCGCTCCGGCTGCTGGCGCCAAGGCTGCTGCTCCGGCTGCTGTCGCTCCGGTTTCCGACAAGGTCAAGCTGGCTGCCGACGCCCTCTTTGAATTCGACAAGGCCGTCCTGCTGCCCGCCGGCAAGGCCAAGCTTGACGATCTGGCCGCCAAGGCCAAGACCGTGAAGCTGGAAGTGATCCTGGCCGTTGGCCACACCGACCGCATCGGTGGCGACGCCTACAACCAGAAGCTGTCCGAGAAGCGTGCTGCCGCCGTCAAGACCTACCTGGTCGGCAAGGGCGTTGAAGCCAACCGTGTTTACACTGAAGGCAAGGGCGAGAAGCAGCCCGTTACCGCCGGCAAGTGCAACAACCTCGGCAAGGAAAGCGGCAAGAACAAGAAGCTGGTTGATTGCCTGCAGCCGGATCGTCGCGTCGAAATCGAAGTCATCGGCACCAAGTAATCCGTCGATCTTCAGACTTCACGTCGTACTCAAAAAGCCCTGCCCTGCAGGGCTTTTTGTTTTTCAGCCGGGCGCAATACAATCGCACCCTGTCATTTCGATTCAAAGCCAACTCACGATGAACGCCGATCCCGCCGAACTGCAGAAATTCAGTGACCTCGCCCACCGCTGGTGGGATCCCGAATCCGAATTCAAACCGCTTCACCAGATCAACCCCTTGCGGCTCGACTGGATCGACGGCGCCGCCCAGATCGCCGGCAAGAAAGTCGTCGATATCGGCTGTGGCGGCGGCATCCTCGCCGAGTCCATGGCTGCCCGAGGGGCACAGGTCACCGGGGTCGACCTTTCGGAGAAAGCCCTCGGCGTGGCCCGACTGCATCTCTACGAAAGCGGCCAGACCGTCGATTACCGGCACATCTCAGCCGAAGACATCGCCCGGGAATGCCCCGGCAGCTTTGACGTCGTCACCTGCATGGAAATGCTCGAGCACGTCCCGGACCCGGCCAGCACCATCAGGGCCTGCGCCGCGCTCGTGAAACCCGGTGGGCACGTCTTCTTCTCCACGCTCAACCGGAACCTCAAGTCTTACCTGATGGCGGTGGTCGGCGCCGAATACGTGCTCAAGATGCTGCCGATGGGCACCCACGAGTACGCCAAGTTCATCAAGCCCTCCGAGCTGGCCCGCTACGTGCGTGAGGCGGGCCTGGATGTCGAGGAGCTCATCGGCATGTCCTACAACCCGATCAGCAAGGTCTATTCGCTCGGGCGCGACACCGACGTCAATTACCTGATGCGCACCACCCGGCATGACTGACGCCGTCTTCTTCGATCTCGATGGAACCCTGGCGGACACCGCGCCCGATTTCGCGCGGATCCTTCACCGCATGCAGATCGAACACGGACTTGCCCCCACCCCGTTTGAAGCCGTGCGCGCCCAGGTCTCCCACGGGGTGCGCGGCATGCTCGGCGTCGGCTTCGGCATCTTGCCGGATGCCGACACCTACCCCGGGCTGGCGGCGCGCTTTCTCGAGCTTTACGCTGAGGGGCTATGTATCAGGACCTGCCTGTTCCCGGGCATGGCCGAACTGCTTGCTCACCTTGAAAGCCACGGCGTGCCCTGGGGTATCGTCACCAACAAGCCCGAGCGTTACACCCACCCGCTGATCGCCGCGCTCGGTCTCACGGCGCGAAGCGCGTGCATCGTGGGTGGCGATACCGCCGCCCGCGCCAAACCCCATCCCGATCCGCTCCTGCACGCCTGCGCCGCGATAGACGTCGAGCCGACCCGCTGCCTGTATGTCGGCGACGACATCCGTGACATCACAGCCGGCAAGGCGGCCGGAATGAAAACCCTGGCCGCCGCATACGGCTACCTCGGCACGGACGATCCAATCCACACCTGGGGCGCCCATTCGATCATCGCCCACCCCATGGATGTCCTGCCCCATCTCGCCTGAGCGAAAGACATGTTATGATCGGGAACTTTCCAGCTACCGCTGGAGACTAAACATTGCATCACAAGGGGCTGACCTGGCTTCGACGTGGGTGCGGAGTTAATGTAGGGCATGCCGAGCACTCCAGTTCGCTCGTAAATCTGTCTGGAAATCAATTAAACGCCAACGACGAAAAGTTCGCGCTCGCCGCTTAAACCCGGCGAACCGCTCACCGGATGGCCGATGGTCCGGGTTGAGGGTCGCAAGATCTAAGACAGAGCGGTCATTTACATTGGCTGGTTCGATATAGGGTCACTATGTATCGAATAAGACTAAGTGACTGGCGGCCTGCGTAGCGTGCTCCTGCGCGACGAAGGCAGCGAGATTCAAATCAGGCGGCTACGCATGTAGAACTACTTAATGAAGGCTTGCGGACGGGGGTTCGATTCCCCCCAGCTCCACCAGAATCGAGTCCGGGATGTTCCGGAGAAGGCCGAGAAACCTGGCAAGATCAGGGTTCTCGGCCTTTTTTACGTCCAAGGCAGTCCGAGCAGGGTTATTGCATTCCGGGAGCAAGCTGGGGCAACAACTACCCTGCCCGCCGGCGCTGCCCCCCCCAAAGGCTCCTCGCCCAAGCCTCCGTCCTGCCCACGGACGGGTGGAAACGGCCCGCCGCGCCGTTCAGAGGGGAAGAAAGGTTTTTGCGCCACCTCGTAGCGATCGGACACACAGAACGCGCTCCGGCGGGAGATTGCACGGCGCCCCCCCCCAAGCCACTGAAAAGCACATCGCCGCCTTGGCCAATCCGACCGAGGTCGGCACCCTGCTCCACGCCGTCGATGTCTTCCGGGGTACGCTGATGCTGCAATCAACCTTGAAGCCGTCCGCTGGAGTTCGTCCGGCCCGGCGATAGTGACGCCCTGGGCTGACTATCTAAACCACCAGCGCCGCCGCCCGCTCCCGGCCGGCGTCGAAGGCGCGCAGATTCACGTCGCGCTTCCCGGGCTTGCGCTGGGCGAAGCGGGCCTCGACCGCATCCCGCAGCACCTCGGCGGGAAACGGCAGGTGATCCGACATGGCGCCCAGCATCACCGTGTTGCCCAGGCGGATGTCGCCGAACTCCAGCGCGATCTCGGCCGCATCGAAGGCCTGCAGCGGCACACCCAGGGCGCGCAGCTGGCCGACCGGATCATCCGGGTAATTCGAACACGCCGCACTCCACCACCGGCGGCGACAGGCGCGAGGTGTTGGTGAGCACCGGCGCACCCGGGCGCAGCATGTGGGCCCAGCGCAGCGTCTCGGCAGCCTCGAAGCCCACCAGCAGGTCGGCCTCGCCCTGGGCGATCTGGGGCGACAGCACCCGCTTGCCAAAGCGCAGGTGCGACACCACCACCCCGCCCCGCTGGCTCATGCCGGCCACTTCGGTTTTCTTGGCGTCGAAGCCGAGGGCCAGCGCCGCTTCGGCGAGGATCTCGGTGGCGGTCATCACGCCCTGGCCGCCAATGCCGCACACAAGGATGTTGGTGTTCTTCTGCATTGCCCTACTCCTCAGCCACGGCTCATGAAGCGCACCGGCACCACCGGCGCGGCGTGAACAATCGCCTTTGGCGCGCACGGCTGGACGCACAGCCCACAACCCGTGCAGGCGCTGGTCTCGATGCGCACGAAGGCGAGGTCGACCTCCTTGCCCGACGGCTTGATGGCCTTGTCGCGGCGCGTCACGTGGATCGCCGGGCAGCCCACCTCAAGGCAGTTGCCGCAGCCGGTGCAGGTGTCGTCGATCACCGCGTAGGGCGGCGTCTTCTTGTAGTCGTCGATGAGCACGCAGGGCCGGTCAGTGATGATCACCGAGGGCTCGTCGATCTTGGTCTCCTCCCGCAGCGTCTTGAAGAGCACCGGCAGCTGGTAGGGATCGACCACCCGGATGCGCTCCTTCTTCACCCCGAGCGCCTCGCACATGCGCGGAAAATCCACCCGCGGCGCTTCGGCGCCATGGATGTCGCGGCCGGTGGCCGGGTTGTCCTGGCCGCCGGTCATGCCCACGGCGCGGTTGTCGAGCAGCAGCACCGTCACGTTGCCGCCGTTGTAGGTGATGTCGAGCAGGCCCTGCATGCCCATGTGCATGAAGGTCGAGTCGCCGATCACCGCGACGATCTTCTTGTTGCGGTCGGAGTCGCCACGCCCCTTGTCCATGCCCAGCGCCATGCCCATCGAGGCGCCCATCGAGATGCAGGTATCCAGCGCGTTCCACGGGTGGCCGGCGCCCAGGGTGTAGCAGCCGATGTCACCGGAGATGATGATGTTCTTGAGCTGGGACAGCGTGTAGTAGATGCCCAGATGCGGACAGGCCACACACATGGTGGGCTGCCGCGGGAAGACCTGCTGGGCCGGCAGCGCGTCGACTTCGGGCGGGGCCTCGCCGCGCAGGCGGGCCACGCCTCGGCGCAGCACCTCGGGCGACAGCTCGCCCAGGCGCGGCAGCACGTCCTTGCCCACGCAGGCGATGCCGGCGGCCTTGATCTCCGCTTCGACGAGCGGTTCGGTCTCCTCCACCACCAGCAAGGTTTCAACCCCGGCAGCCAGTTCGCGCACCAGATCGAGGGGCAGCGGGTAGCTCATCCCGAGCTTGAGCACCGGCGCATCGGGGAAGGCCTCGCGCACATGCATGTAGGCCGGACCGAAGGTGACGAAGCCGATCCGCCGGTCGGGGCCGGATTCGATGCGATTGAGCGGCGACGCCGACGCCTCGGCGCGCAGGGCCGCCTCGCGCTCGAACATCAGCGGCAGGCGCGGCTTGGCATTGCCCGGCACCATCACCCAGCGTCGCGGGTCCTTCACGAATCCTGTCGGCTCGTGGGTTTCGGCCGGCGACAGCTCGACGCGGCCCTTCACGTGGCAGATGCGGGTGGTGAGGCGCAGGATCACCGGCACGCAGAACTGCTCGGACAGCCGGAAGGCCGCCCGGGTCATGTCGTAGGCCTCTTGTGAATCGGCCGGTTCCAGCACCGGCACGTGGGCAAAGCGGCCCCAGAAGCGCGAATCCTGCTCGTTCTGCGACGAGGACATGCCCACGTCGTCGGCCACGGCGATCACCAGACCACCCTCGACGCCGGTGACGGTCATGGTCATCAGTGCGTCGGAGGCCACGTTGAGGCCCACGTGCTTCATCGCCGAGAACGCCCGCGCGCCCATCATCGAGGCGCCGAGCGCCACTTCGAGGGCGACCTTCTCGTTGGGCGACCACTCAGCGTAAAGGCCGGGAAAACGCGCCAGCACTTCGAGGATCTCGGTGCTCGGCGTGCCCGGATAGGCGGCCGCGACACGCACGCCCGCATCCCGCGCGGCATGGGCGACGGCGTCGTTACCGGACAGGAACAGGCGGTTTGCCGCAGTGGCGGCCAGGGCGTTTCCCATGAAGCGACTCTCCGACAGGATGAAGCCGGAGAGTGTAGGAAGCGCCGCCGCGGACGAGCTTGAGACAGGTCAACTAAAGATACATTTTTCCTACAACTGACTTGAAATATGTATCACGATCGACCTGCAACCCCTTCGATCGCCATGACGTTCTGAACGAGCTCGGCCAGGGATTGCGCGCCCATTTTCTCCATCACGCGGGCGCGATGGACTTCCACCGTCTTGATACTGATTCCGAGCACATCGGCGATCTGTTTGTTCAGCTTTCCGAGGATGATGAGGTCCAGCACCTCACGCTCGCGCTGGGTGAGCTGGTCGAGCCGGCGGGAGACTTCGGCGTCCTGGCGGCGGCGGTCGCGGCTCTCGCGCTCCTTGGCCAAGCACTGGCTCACCAGGTGCAGCAGGTCGTTATCGTTGAAGGGCTTCTCGATGAAATCCACCGCGCCCTTCTTGAGCGCCGCCACCGCCATCGGCACGTCACCGTGGCCGGTGATGAAGATGACCGGCAGGGTGCAGTACTGGGCACGCAGGCGCTCGTGGAGCTCCAGCCCGCTCATGCCGGGCATGCGCACGTCCAGCAACAGGCAGCCGTTGAACTCCGGTCGCCAGCGGCGCAGGAAATCCTCGGCCGAGGCAAACGCGGCCACCTTGAAACCCTGGGATTCGAGCAGCCAGACGAGGGAATCCCGCAGGGCTTCATCGTCATCCACCAGGTAGATGATTTGTTCAGGCGTCGATTCGGGCGCTTTCAAGGGGAGTCTCCAAAGGCAGGGTGAAGCGGAAGATACATCCTCCGGCGGGGTTCGCGTCCACCCACAGGCGGCCGTTGTGGAATTCGACGATCGAGCGGCAGATGTTGAGGCCCATGCCCATGCCCTCCGCCTTGGTGGTGTAGAAGGGCGAGAACAGTTTTTCGCGGGCTTCGTCGGAGAGGCCGTGACCCCGGTCGGCCACCGACACCTCGACCAGATTATGCTCGGCGATCCGCGCCGACACCGTGAGGACGCGCTCCTCGGCGGGCGTCTCGCGCATGGCCTCGATGCCGTTCTTGACGAGGTTGAGCACCACCTGCTCGATCATCACGGAGTCGGCAAACACCGGCGGCAGGTCGGCGGGGATCTGGCTGACGACCTGGGCAACGTGGCGGCGGGCGTCGATCTCGACAAAGCCGATGGCGTCCTCGACGATGCCCGACAGGGCCACCAGCTGGCGCCGCGGCTCGCTCTTCTTCACGAACTCGCGCACCCGCCGGATGATCCGCCCGGCGCGCTCGGCCTGGGCGCTGGCCTTCTGCATCGCGGTGAGGATGTCCTCCTGGCGATATTCGCCCGACTGCAGGCGATTGACGCAGCCCATCGAGTAATTGGCGATCGCCGCCAGCGGCTGGTTGAGCTCGTGGGCCAAAGTTGAGGCCATCTCGCCCATGGTGATGAGGCGCGAGGTGCGCTGCAGGCGTTCCTGCTGGGCGCGGTTTTCTTCTTCGACGCGCTTCTTGTCGGTGATGTCGGTGGCGATCGCCATCCGCACCACGCGGCCATCCACCCAGCGGGTGGCACGCTCGCGGATGTGATACCAGCGGCCGGAGAGCCCGTTCTGAAGCTCGCCGTCGTAGAGCTCGCGGGGCACCTGCTGGGGCGACAGGCGGCGCGGGTCCACGTCGTACCAGTTGGTGTCGGGCGGCGTGGGCAGGCCGTAGATGCCGACCCGCTGGCCCACCGCATCGAAGCCGTAGATGCTCTTGAAGGCGCGGTTGGCGAAGAGGATCTCGTCGTTGGCGGCGTCGGCCACGTACACCGCCGCGTCGAGCCCGTCGAGGATCGCCACGAAGCGCTCGTGGGCGGCTTCCAGCTGGGCGCGCACGCGCTTGGGCTCGGTGATGTCGGTGATCGAGGCCATCCAGCCGGTCTGTCGGCCGTCCCCGTCGATCAGCGGCGACAGGTAGAAACGCGCATCCATGCTCTCGCCGTTCTTGCGTTGCACGCGCATCTCGAAGCCGGTGGAAGGCGCGTTGCCGCTGAGGGTGAGTTCCAGGTTGTGCTGCAGGGCCTCGATCTCGTCCGGCGGCCAGTAGGGGAAAGGCGGTGCCGAACCCACCAGATCCTCCCGCGACCAGCCGGTCATGCGGCAGAAGGCCGGGTTCACGTAGGTGATGCGGCCGGTCAGGTCGATGGCCCGCAGGCCGGTGATGAGGGATTCCTCCATCGACTGGCGGAAGGCGTATTCGTGGTGGAGCGCCTCCTCTGCCGCCTTGCGCCCGGTGATGTCGTGGGCGACGGCGTACATCAGCTTCTCCTCGGGCACCGAGTTGATGCTCCAGGCCAGCCAGCGGTAGCTGCCATCGGCGCAGCGGCAGCGGTTCTCGAAGGCCTCCGGCGTGCCGGCCGCCAGGCTGCGCAGGCGCACCACCGAGTCGGCCACGTCGTCCGGGTGGATGTAATCGAGGAGCGAACTACCCGGCATCGCCTCGGGCGAATACCCCAGGATGCGCTCGAAGGCCGGGTTGCAGCGCCGGAACAGCCCGTCGTGGGCCATCACCGCCAGCATGTCGAGGGACAGGTTGAACAGCCGGTCACGCTCCTTCTCCACCCGCACCCGACGCAGCATGTGGGCCCGCAGCGCCCACAGGCTCCACAGCACGAAGAACGACAGCCCGACGATCACCGCAATCGGAAAGCCCTTCGGCAGCTCGCTGTCCACGTGATAGGCGGTGGCTTCGAGCGCCAGCCCGTTGCCGGGCGGGTCGAGCGGCACCGAGAACTCGAGGCTCTCGTCCAGCGCCCGCAGCGTGGAATTGGCCGCCAGCAGCTCACCCTTGCCGTTGGTGAAGGACAGCCGGTATTTCTCGCCGAACCAGCTCGGCACCAGATGCGCCACCATCCGCTCGATGGAATACACCGCGACGATCGCCCCCAGCGGCTGGCGCCCCTGCTGCACCGGCAGGTACACCTCCAGCACTGCCATGTTGCGGCCATTCACGTAGGCCTCGCCATACACCGGCCGGCCCAGCTCGCGGGATCGGGCGAGCACCGCCACCTGCACCTGCGACAACCCGTCGCCCACCAGCCAGTCGGTGGTGTCGAAGGGGGCCGTCCACTTCACCCGTTGATCGCCGGTCACCCACACGATGTTCACCAGCTCGGGGTTGTTGGCGATGTGCTGATTGGCCCGCACCTGAAAACCGTCGCCATCCAGCGTGCCGGCGGCCAGCTCCCGCGCCAGCTGGCCCAGAAACTCCTCGGTGCCCTGCATGTGCAGGCGCATGGTCTGCTCGGCCCACTGCACGTCCCGCGCCATCGCCGCCCGGGCGGTCTCGCTCTCCTGGCGCTGGAGCACCCACACCAGCACCAGCATCGCCAGCGCAAAGATCAGGACGGCAAAGTTGGGCGCCGACCAGTACCAGCTGGCTGGCACCCGGGTCGGCGGCATCTTGGGAGAAGGATTCGTATTCGACATGTCCCGCGCATCGTCGCCGCGGAGGCGGAAAAGGCGCATCGGGGGTTTCCCTAATCAGGACGGATGAAGGCGGCCGCGCAGGCCCGGTCTGGCGTGCCATGCCGCAGCGCAGCTAGGGGTTCTCCCGCATATGACCGGCAGAGTCGCGGGCGTAGCGTTGAACGCTGCCTGCGAAGGAAGGCGCGGGCTGGCAGCCACTCAAGCAGAACAAGAACACAACAGCGGAGACACCCTTGCTTCGATTCGTGCGTGCCGCGGCCTGTGCCGCGCTGGGTTTGCTCGCGGCCGGCGTGGCGGCGGTGGAGCCGATCCGCATCGGCGTGACCGGGCCATTCACCGGCGGGTCGAGCCCGATGGGGGTGGCGATGCGCGACGGCATTCGTCTGGCGGCGCGGGAGATCAACGACGCCGGCGGCATCCTCGGGCGGCCGGTGCAGCTGCTGGAGCGCGACGACGAGGCCCGCCCGGAACGCGGCGCACAGATCGCCCAGGAGCTCATCAACCACGAGAAGATCGTCGCCGGCCTCGGCATCGTGAACACCGGCGTGGCGCTCGCCAGCCAGCGTTTCTACCAGCAGGCCCACGTGCCGATGATCACCTCGGTGGCCACCGGGTCGATCGTCACCAAGCAGTTTCTGCCGCCCCAGTACCCCGACAACTACATCTTCCGCGTCTCCGCGCCCGATACCTTGCAGGCGGCGATGATCGTCGAGGAGGCGGTGGTGCGCCAGCGCCTGCGCCGGCTTGCGATCTTTCACGACAGCACCAACTACGGCCAGCTCGGCCGCGAAGACCTGGAGCGCGCGCTGGAACGCCACGGCATCAAGCCGGTGACGATCGAGCGCTTCAACATCCGCGACGTGGACATGACGCCCCAGCTCACCCGCGCCCGGGCCGCTGGCGCCGAGGGCATCCTCACCTACGGCCTCGGGCCCGAAACCGCTCACCTCGCCAACGGCATGGTGCGCCTGGGCTGGAAGGTGCCGATGGTGGGCAGCTGGGCGCTGGCCATGTCCAACTTCATCGACAGCGCCGGCCCCAACGCCGAGGGCGCGCGGATGCCCCAGACCTTCATCCAGGAAAGCGATGCGCCGCACCGGCGCAAGTTCGTCGAGAAATACCGCAGCACCTACGGCATCGACCGCCTGCCGGTGGCGCCGGCGGCAGCCCAGGGCTATGACTCGATGCTGCTGCTCGCCGCGGCGATCCGCCAGGCCCGCAGCACCGACGGCACGCGCCTGAAGGACGCCCTCGAATCGCTCAAGGAGCGGGTGGAAGGCATCGTGATGGTATATGATCGACCTTTCTCCAAGACCGACCACGAGGCGATCGACTCGACCCGTCCGCTGGTCATGGGGGAGATTCGCAACAGACAAGTGGTCTTCGCATACGACGAAGACCGTAAGCGGGACGCGCTGTCCAGATGATCCCGCCGCGGAACAACCATTTCCGCAAACGGCCGGGGGTTTTCTCCCTCCCTCCCTCGCCCCCGGCCGTTTTTTTTTACCCGTCCCCGTCGAACGAAAACTCGCCGGCCGGAGCCTTCTGGCCCGGCCGGCGTATGCATTGGGTTTTCCGTATCGCAGCAGAACCGGATGGGATAGCACCGCCACCACCATACCTCGAAAAAAAACCCTCGAACCCCGTGCAAATTGCGGTCGACCCTATTGCACATCGCGGGATTTGATTTTATATTACGAAAAATTCGGGTCGTGATCCGACCCTGCTCCGGTTTGTAGTGAAAGCACGTTGCCGTTACCCACGGCAACAACCCACAACCCGCAAGTCATGAGGAGACAAAACCATGGCCGCGAACACGCAAGAGATCCGGGCTGACATCGACGCCCAGGAAACCAAGGAATGGCTGGACGCCCTCGAAGGCGTCGTCGCACAGGAAGGCACCGACCGTGCCCACTTCCTGATCGAAAAGCTGATCGAAGCCGGTCGTGAGGAAGGGATCGACATCCCCTACTCCGCCAACACCCAGTACATCAACACCATTCCTGCCGACCAGCAGCCCAAGTACCCGGGCAATCCGGACATGGAGATCAAGCTCCACTCCTACATCCGCTGGAACGCCATGGCCATGGTGGTGCGCGCCAACAAGCACACCAACGTCGGCGGCCACATTGCCTCCTTCGCCTCTGCCGCCGCGCTCTACGACGTGGGCTTCTCCCACTTCTGGAAGAGCATCGACCACGAAACCGGCGGCGACCTGATCTTCTTCCAGGGCCACTCGGTTCCCGGCGTTTACTCCCGCGCCTACATGCTCGGCCGTCTGACCGACGAGCAGATGGACAGCTTCCGCCAGGAAGTGGACGGCAAGGGCATCTCCTCCTACCCGCACCCGTGGCTGATGCCGGATTTCTGGCAGTTCCCCACCGTGTCGATGGGCCTTGGCCCCCTGTGCGCGATCTACTCCGCGCGCTTCATGAAGTACCTCGCCAGCCGCGGCCTGATCGACGCCGCCAAGGCCGAGCAGCGCAAGGTCTGGGCCTTCCTGGGCGACGGTGAGACCGACGAGGTCGAATCCCTCGGCGCCATCGGCATGGCCGGCCGCGAGAAGCTCGACAACCTGATCTTCGTCATCAACTGCAACCTGCAGCGCCTCGACGGCCCGGTGCGCGGCAACGGCAAGATCATCCAGGAGCTCGAAGCCGAGTTCCGCGGCGCCGGCTGGAACGTCATCAAGCTGATCTGGGGCACCCACTGGGACGCCCTGTTTGCCCGCGACAAGAAGGGCATCCTGAAGAAGCGGATGATGGAGCTGTGCGACGGCGAGTATCAGACCTTCAAGGCCAAGAACGGCGCCTACGTGCGCGAGCACTTCTTCAACACGCCCGAACTGCGCGCCCTGGTGGCCGACTGGACCGACGACGAGGTGTGGAACCTCAACCGCGGTGGCCACGACATCTTCAAGATCTTCACTGCCTACAACGCCGCCGTCACCCACAAGGGCCAGCCGACGCTGATCCTCGCCAAGACCATCAAGGGCTTCGGCATGGGCCAGTCCGGCGAGGCGATGAACATCTCCCACCAGCAGAAGAAGCTCGACATCGAGTCGATCCGCCGCTTCCGCGACCGCTTCGGCCTGCCGGTACCCGACGACAAGCTGGCCGAGCTGCCCTACCTGCGATTCCCGGAAGACTCCCCCGAATACAAGTACATGCGCGAGCGTCGCATGGCCCTGGGTGGCTTCCTGCCGAGCCGTCGCCGCACCGCTGCCGCCCTCGAGGTGCCGCCGCTCGAAACCTTCGCCGCCCTGCTCAAGGCGTCGGGTGAAGGCCGCGAGCTGTCCACCACGATGGCCATCGTGCGCATCATGAACACCCTGCTGAAGGACAAGCAGATCGGCAAGAACATCGTCCCGATCGTGCCGGACGAGTCCCGCACCTTCGGCATGGAAGGCATGTTCCGCCAGTACGGCATCTGGAACCAGCAAGGCCAGAAGTACGTTCCGGAAGACCATGACCAGCTCATGTTCTACAAGGAAAGCGAAACCGGCCAGGTGCTGCAGGAAGGCATCAACGAGGCCGGCGCCATGGCCGACTGGATCGCCGCCGGCACCGCCTACAGCGTGCACGGCGTGCAGATGATTCCGTTCTACATCTTCTACTCGATGTTCGGCCTGCAGCGCACCATGGACCTGTGCTGGGCGGCAGCCGACCAGCGCACCCGCGGCTTCCTGATCGGCGGTACCGCCGGCCGCACCACGCTGAACGGCGAAGGCCTGCAGCACGAGGACGGCCACAGCCAGCTGCTGGCCAACATGATCCCGAACTGCATCAGCTACGACCCGACCTTCCAGTACGAAGTCGCCGTGATCGTGCAGGACGGTATGCGCCGCATGTTCGCCGAGCAGCAGGATGTGTACTACTACATCACCGTGATGAACGAGAACTACGAGCACCCGGAAATGCCCGCCGGTGCCGAGGCCGACATCATCAAGGGGATGTACGCCTTCCGTAAGGGCGGCGCCGGCGACGTGCGCGTGCAGCTGCTGGGTTCCGGCACGATCTTCAACGAAGTCATCGCCGCGGCCGACCTGCTCAAGAACGACTGGGGTGTCGAGGCCGACATCTGGGGCTGCCCGAGCTTCAACGAACTGGCCCGCGACGGCCAGGACGCTGCCCGCTGGAACCTGCTACACCCGCTGGAAGCCCCGAAGAAGAGCCACGTCGAGCAGAAGCTCGAAGGCGCCGTCGGCCCGGTGATCGCCGCCACCGACTACATCAAGCTCTTCTCCGAGCAGATCCGCCCGTTCGTCAAGAACACCTACGTCACCCTGGGCACCGACGGTTTCGGCCGTTCCGACACCCGCGAGAAGCTGCGCCACTTCTTTGAAGTGGATCGCCACTGGGTCACCCTGGCCGCCCTCAAGGCGCTGGCCGACGAAGGCAGGATCGATCGCGACAAGGTCGCCGCTGCGCTGGTCAAGTACAACCTTGACCCGTCCAAGCCGAACCCCATGTCCGTCTGATCGAGAGGAGCGCAAACATGAGCCAACTCATCGAAGTAAAGGTTCCGGACATTGGCGATTTCGACCAGGTTCCGGTGATCGAACTGTTCGTCAAGGTCGGTGACACCATCAAGGTGGACGACGCCATCGCCACCCTGGAATCCGACAAGGCCACGATGGACGTCCCGTCCTCTGCCGCCGGCATCGTCAAGGAAGTGCTGGTCGGCCTGGGCGACAAGGTTGCCGAAGGCACCGTGCTGATCAAGGTCGAAGCCGCCGGCGCAGCTGCCGCGGCGCCCGCTCCGGCTGCTGCTGCCCCGGCGCCGGCCCCCGCTGCCGCACCGGCCGCACCCGCCCCCGTGGCGGCGGCAGCCCCCGCCGCTGGCGGTGGCATCGTCGAGGTGAAGGTCCCGGACATCGGCGACTTCTCCGACGTGCCGGTGATCGAGCTGTTCGTGAAGGTCGGCGACAGCATCAAGGCGGAAGACGCCATCGCCACCCTGGAATCCGACAAGGCCACGATGGACGTGCCCTCCTCCGCCACCGGCGTGGTGAAGGAAGTGCTGGTCCAGCTGGGCAGCAAGGTGTCCGAAGGCGCGGTGCTGATCAAGGTTGAAACCGGTGCCGGCGCCACTGCGCCTGCCCCGGCTGCAGCCGCCCCCGCGCCTGCGGCCTCCGGCCCGACCACCCCGCTCGCCGATGGCGCCCCGGCAGCCGTGGCCCCGGTGGTTGCAGCCGCCCCGGCCGCTGCCGCCGCGCCGTCCGCCGTCACCCTCGGCGGCAAGGTGCACGCCAGCCCGTCGGTGCGTGCCTTTGCCCGCGAACTGGGTGTCGATCTCGCCCAGGTCAAGGCCACCGGCCCGAAGAACCGCATCATCCAGGCCGACGTCACTGCCTTCGTGAAGGGTGCCATGAGCACCGGCGTCGTTCCGGGCAAGACGGTGGCCGCTGCCGCTGCCGTCGGCAGCCTGGGTGGCGGGCTCGACCTGCTGCCGTGGCCGAAGGTGGACTTCTCCAAGTTCGGCGAAGTCGAAGTGAAGCCGCTGTCGCGCATCAAGAAGATCTCCGGCCAGAACCTGGCCCGCAACTGGGCGATGATCCCGGCCGTCACGTATCACGAGGACGCCGACATCACCGATCTGGAAGCCTTCCGCGTCCAGATGAACAAGGAGTACGACAAGTCCGGCAAGAAGCTCACCATGCTCGCCTTCATCATCAAGGCTTCGGTGCGCGCGCTGCAGGAGTTCCCCGAGTTCAACACCAGTCTCGACGGCGACAACCTGGTCTACAAGAAGTACTTCAACATCGCCTTCGCAGCCGACACCCCGAACGGCCTCGTCGTGCCGGTGGTGAAGGACGCCGACAAGAAGAGCGTGTTCGAGATCGCCGCCGAAACCGGCTCCCTGGCCAAGCTCGCCCGTGACGGCAAGCTCAAGCCGGCCGACATGTCCGGCGCGTGCTTCACCATCTCCAGCCTTGGCGGCATCGGCGGCACCTACTTCGCGCCGATCGTCAATGCACCGGAAGTGGCCATCCTGGGCGTCAACAAGTCGGTGATGAAGCCGGTGTGGGACGGCAAGCAGTTCGTACCGCGCCTCACCCTGCCCATGTCGCTGACTGCCGATCACCGCGTGATCGACGGCGCGCTGGCCACCCGCTTCAACGTGTACCTCGCCCAACTGCTGGCCGACTTCCGTCGGGTCATGCTCTGAAATCGGTGAGGAGTGAGGGGTGAGGAGCCAGGCGTAAAGCCTTCGCCTCCCCCGCACTTTTCACACTACGCCCAAAGAGGTGATCAAGATGAGTCAATTAGTGGAAGTCAAAGTACCCGACATCGGCGATTTTTCCGACGTGCCGGTCATCGAGTTGTTCGTGAAGGTCGGCGACACCATCAAGGTGGACGATGCCATCGCCACGCTCGAATCCGACAAGGCCACGATGGACGTGCCATCCTCGGCCGCCGGCGTCATCAAGGAAGTGAAGGTTGCCCTGGGTGACCGTGTCGGCGAAGGCAAGGTGCTGATCGTCGTCGAAACCGAAGGCGCGGGCGCAAGCCCCGCTCCGGCAGCAGCGACTGCCCCGGCTGCGGCCCCTGCCGCGGCGCCGGTAGCCGCGCCGGCCGCTGCCAGCCACGGTGGCGCGGCCGATGTCGAGTACGACATGGTCGTGCTGGGCGCGGGCCCCGGCGGCTACTCCGCCGCCTTCCGCGCCGCCGACCTCGGCCTGAAGACGGCCATCATCGAGCGCTACGCCACCCTCGGCGGCGTGTGCCTGAACGTGGGCTGCATTCCGTCCAAGGCCCTGCTGCACGTGGCCGCCGTCATCGAGGAGGCCGAACACGCCTCCGTGGCCGGCGTCAGCTTCGCCAAGCCGTCCGTCGACGTGGATGCCCTGCGCGCTCACAAGGAGAAGGTGGTCGGCAAGCTTACCGGCGGTCTGGCCGGCATGGCCAAGGGCCGCAAGGTGGACGTGATCCGCGGCTACGGCCACTTCCTCGACCCGAACCACATCGAAGTCGAGGAAACCACCGGCACCAGCCAGGACAAGACCGGCGCCAAGAAGGTCGTCAAGTTCAAGCAGTGCATCATCGCTGCCGGTTCCGCCGCGGTGCATCTGCCCTTCATCCCGCGTGACCCGCGCATCGTCGATTCCACCGGCGCGCTGGAGCTCCGCTTCGTGCCCGGCAAGCTGCTGGTCATCGGCGGCGGCATCATCGGTCTCGAGATGGCCACCGTCTATTCAACCCTCGGCGCCCGCGTCGATGTGGTCGAGATGATGGACGGCCTGATGCAGGGCCCGGACCGGGACGCCGTGAAGGTGTGGGAGAAGCAGAACGCCAGCCGCTTCGACAAGATCATGCTGAAGACCAAGACGGTCGCCGTGGATGCGAAGGAAGACGGCCTGTACGTCACCTTCGAAGGAGTGGACGCAACTTCGGGCGCGCCTTCCGAGCCGGTCAAGTACGACATGATCCTGCAGTCCGCGGGCCGCGCGCCCAACGGCAAGAAGATCGGCGCCGAGAAGGCCGGCGTGATCGTCACCGATCGCGGCTTCATCCCGGTCGATGCGCAGATGCGCACCAACGTGCCCAACATCTTCGCCATCGGCGACGTGGTCGGCCAGCCCATGCTTGCCCACAAGGCGGTGCATGAAGCCCACGTGGCGGCCGAAGTCGCAGCGGGCCACAAGGCCGCCTTCGACGCCACCGTGATCCCGGGCGTGGCCTACACCCATCCGGAAGTGGCATGGGTCGGCTACACCGAAGCCCAGGCCAAGGCTGAAGGCAAGAAGGTGGAAACCGCCAAGTTCCCGTGGGCCGCCAGCGGCCGCGCGATCGCCAACGGTGCCGACTACGGCTTCACCAAGCTGATCTTCGACGCCGAGACCCACCGCGTGATCGGCGGCACCATCGTCGGCCCGTCGGCTGGCGACATGATCGGCGAAGTGTGCCTGGCCATCGAGATGGGCGCGGATGCCGTGGATATCGGCAAGACCATCCACCCGCACCCGACCCTCGGCGAAACCGTCGGCATGGCGGCCGAGGTGGCCCACGGCAGCTGCACCGACGTGCCCCCGGCGCGCAAGAAGTAGAACAGTACAGATCCCTGTTGCAACGATGCTTGGCGGCCTTCGGGCCGCTTTTTTTTGGCTCGTCGGGCGCCTGGGAAGTGGAGAAAGTCGTGCCCTCGCCGCTCCGGGGGTGCTTGCAGCGAAGAAGCCCGCGCAGGAAGGATTCCAGCAGCACGCGACACGATTTCGGGGGCGGAGAGATGCGTGTATCTTTCCTCCTCCGACCGAACGGATCAGGCACCGTCATGACCACCCCCGCGGACCGCGCTTCCACGCACGCTCACTTCATTCTCGACACCATCCAGCCTGAAGATCGCCACGCGCTGGACGGGCTGCTGGACCATCTGCTCAACGGCGTCGCCTATTGCCGCATGGAATACCGCAATGGCCGCCCCCACGATTTCCGCTACCTCTACACCAACACCGCCTTCCGGACGCTCACCGGCCTTGCAGATGTCGTCGGGCGTCTCGTCAGCGAGGTCATCCCCGGCGTGCAGGAATCCGACGCCGGGCTCTTCGAGATCTACGGACGCGTGGCCAGGGGCGGCGACCCCGAAACCTTCGTCACCTACCTCAAGGCGTTGAATCAGTGGCTGTCCATCTCGGTGTATTGCCCCAAGCCGGACCACTTCGTGGCGCTCTTCGACGTCATCACCGAACGCAAGAAAGCCGAGATCGCGCTGGAAGAGCGCGCCCGGCAGCTCCGCTTCGTGCTCGAAGGCTCCGAGCTGGGCTTCTGGGATTGGGACGTGGTCTCCGGCAAGGTGGAGCGCAACCCCCGCTGGGGCCAGATCCTGGGCTACACCTTCGAAGAGCTCCAGCACACCGCGCAGCAGTGGTCCGACTTCGTCCACCCCGACGACCGGGAGCGCGCCTGGGCATCCGTCTTCGACGCCCTCGAAGGCCGCACCGCCGCCCACAAGCTCGAATACCGCATGCTCCACAAGGATGGCAGCATCCGCTGGATCCTCGACCAGGCCAAGGTGATGCAGCGTGACGAGAACGGCAAAGGCATCCGCATGTGCGGCACCCACACCGACATCACCGAACGCAAGCTCCTCGAAGAAGAACTCCGCCGCCAGGCCCACATCGACTACCTGACCGGCGTCCATAACCGCCGCCACTTCATGGAACGCGCCGAGCAGGAGCTCAGCCGCGCCCACCGCTACGGCAGCCCGCTCTCGATGCTGATGCTCGACATCGACCACTTCAAGCAGATCAACGACCGCTACGGCCACAAGGTGGGCGACATCGTGCTCAAGGCCGTCGCCGACCTGTGCCACGCCACCTTCCGCGACGTGGACATCCTCGGCCGCCTGGGTGGCGAGGAATTCGCGGTGCTGCTCCCCGAAACCGACCAGCACTTTGCCGTCGACGCCGCCGAGCGCCTGCGCGAAACCATCACCAACGCCCGCATCCCCCTTGCCGAAGGCCTGCCCGTCACCTTCAGCGTGTCGATTGGCGTATCAAGCCTGAGCTCCCCTGACGACAACATCGACGTGCTGTTGAGTCTCGCCGACAAGGCCCTCTACGCCGCCAAGGAGAGCGGGCGCAACCGGGTGTGCGGCGCGGGCGGCTGACGTCGCCGGCCAGGACGTGCCCAAGGTCCGTTGCCTGCCCGACCTGGGCGCGACCGGAACAACCGGTGAAGGTGGAAGACCAGCGCGTATTCGGCACCAGGACAGATGGCGCCGCACCGCACCATCACAAGACGCCGCACCGAAGCGTGCAGCCGCCCAAAAATGACATCACGCTCCTGTCACCCCGCCTCGCAGCGCTCAAGACCACGATGCCAATCCGGTTTTCTGGACTTGACCGGAGGATGCGCTTAGAGTGGGCTTGTAAGCTCTTGATCCCAAGACAGGAACGGCTTTTTCCATAAAGCCCGGGCACTCCAGAGTCGATAGCGCTTTGCATGCAGCTGGGTTCCCACGACTCGGGGAGGGAGTGGATGCAATCTCGATTGACCGCGGTGATGACGCCGCACTGTGTTGTCCGTTTCTGGCTCCGCCGGCATCTTGCCCAGCCCCTGCGTGCGCTCACGGCCGGGGTGATCCTGCTGCTCGTGTCCGGCACCGGCTTGGCCGCCACGCCGCCGCACGCAGACCCCGCGCCCACCCCGTCAGCCCCGCAACCGGGCGCAGCGCACAAGTCCGTGCTCATCCTGTCGGGCTCCCAGTACGGTCTCCCGGTCATGGACACGCTCACCGCCGGGGCGGTAAGCAGCCTGAAAGACCGGGGCATCAGCGTCAATCGCATCTATGTCGAGCATCTCGACCTCGTCCGCAGTGGTGACCCCCACTGGCCTCAGACATTGGCCGGCGTGCTGCGCGACAAGCTCGCCAAGGCCGACATCGGCCTCGTGATGGTGCAGAACCAGGGGGCGCTCGAATTTCTGGCCCAGGACGGTTACGGCATCGTGCCGCCCGACGTACCGGTGCTGGCCACCCTGATCTCCAACCCGGCCGTAGCATGGCGCGGCCCGCCGCCCCGATGCTGAACATCATCCGGCGCTGGGATATCGCCGGGACGATCCACCACGGGCTCAAGCTCTTTCCGCAAACACGACGGGTGGTGGTCGTCACCGGGGCCGACAGCGAGCAGCCCTTCTTCATCGCCCAGGCAAACGCCGCGCTCAAGGCCGCATCCGCCAAGCTGGAGGTCGAGGAAACCTCTGCGCTCTCCCACGCCGAAATGCTCCAGCGCATCTCGACCCTCCCGCCCGACACGCTCGTGCTGCTGGGGCTCTATTACAAGGATCGCACGGGGCGCAACTTCATCCCGGCCGAGGTTGCCGCCGACGTTGCCCGACGCACCAACGCGCCCGTGCTGGCGCTATACGATGCCCATATCCGCGAAGGGCTCACGGGTGGTTCGGTGGTGGTCACCACGACGGTTGCCCGACAGGCAGGCGAACTCAGCGCCGACCTGCTCACCGGAACCCGCCGGGTCGACGCGATCAACGCCGACGCCGTCGTTGCGCCGCGGCCGATGTTCGACTGGGCCCAGCTGCAGCGCTGGGGGGCCGACCCGGCGGCGCTCCCCGAAGACACGCTGTTCCTCAATCGCCCGCGAACGCTGTGGAGCGAATACCGGAGCGCCGTCATCACCGCTTCGGCCGCCATTGCCGTGCTGTCCGCCCTGACCATTGCGCTGGCGATCCAGAATCACCGGCGCAGGCGGGCCGAAGAAGCCACCGCAACGCTCAACGAAAGGCTCGAAGAGCTGGTCGCCAGCCGCTCGGCCGAGCTCGCCGCCCGCTCCGCCGAACTGCAGACGATCTTCGACTCCGCCAGCTCCGGCATCGCCCTCGTCACCGACCGCACCATCGTCCGCGGCAACCGCCGGATGCACGAGATGTTCGGCTGGCCCGTGGGCGAGATGATCGGAAAATCCACCGCCATCCTGTATCCCGATGACGAGGCCTTCCAGACCACCGGCCAGGCCGCCTACGCGCAGATCTGGCGTGGCGAACTGCACTGCCGGGAGCAGGAATGCGTCCGCCGCGACGGCACCCGCATCTGGGTACGCATCACTGGCAGCGCCGTCGACCCGAGCGACCCCGCCAAGGGCCTGGTGTCGGTCATCGACGACATCACCCAGGAACGCGAAACCCTGGCCGAGATGGCGCGGGCGCGATCCCTCGCCGAAGCCGCAAACGTCGCCAAGAGCGCCTTCCTGGCCAACATGAGCCACGAGATCCGCACGCCCCTCAACGCCATCATCGGGCTCACCCACCTGCTGAGAAAACGCGCGCTCGACACCGAGTCCACCGAAAAGCTTGAGCGCGTCCATGCGGCCGGCAAGCACCTGCTCCACCTCATCAACGACATCCTCGACTTCTCGAAGATCGAATCCGGCAAGCTGGTGATCGTCCGCGAACCCATGAACGTGGGCGTCACCCCCAACAACGTGGTGTCCATCCTCTCCGAAAGCGCCGCCGCCAAGGGGATCGTGCTGCGCACCGAATCCGACCCGCTCCCCCGGGCGCTGCGCGGCGACACGATGCGCATCACCCAGGCGCTGCTCAACCTGGCCGGAAACGCCATCAAGTTCACGCCAGCGGGCAGCGTCACGATCCGCACCTTGAAAGAAGAAGAAACCGAATCGCAGATCAAGCTGCGCTTTGAAGTCGTCGATACCGGCATCGGCATCGACGAAGAAACGCTGTCAAAGCTCTTCGCTCCCTTCGAGCAGGGCGACTCGTCCATGTCGAAGCGTTTTGGCGGCACGGGCCTCGGCCTCGCCATCACCCGCAAGCTCGCCGAACTGATGGGCGGCGAGGCCGGCGCCAGCAGCACCCCGGGCAAGGGCAGCACCTTCTGGTTCTCGGCGGTCTTCGACAAGATCGAGGACGACGAGCCCATCCAGATGGAACAACGGAGCAAGGACGCCAGCCACGAGATCGCCACCCGATTTGCCGGCGCCCGCGTGCTGCTCGTCGAAGACGACGAGATCAATCAGATCGTCGCCCAGGAGAACCTCGCCGACGCCGGCCTTGTGGCCGACATTGCCAGCGACGGCCTCGAAGCCCTTGCACGCATCCGGCAGGCGCCTCCCGGCCAGTACGCCCTGGTCCTGATGGACATGCAGATGCCCCACATGGACGGCCTGGAGGCAACTCGCGAGATCCGCAAACTCCCCCAGGCCGCCAAGCTCCCGATCATCGCCATGACGGCCAACGCCTTCAACGAAGACCGCGAACGCTGCTTCGCTGCCGGCATGAACGACTTCATCACCAAACCCGTCGAACCCGACCAGATGTTCGCAACCCTTCTCCTGTGGTTGCAACGCGGAACGACGCAGGGGCATTAGTCGCGCCTGAACACCCCGCCTCTTCCTTCCCCGGCGCTGGCGCCATGCCTTGCGCGCCAGAAGTCCGATCGAAGGTCTGGAGCGGTTCAGCCCGAACTTGCAGCGTGATCCGCAACCCCGGTCGCGCTACGCCGCCAGCCGGGCCCGGGCCGTGTGCAGCTTGCGGTAGCTGTCGATCAGGCGCTGGTGGCGGTCGAGGCCTTCCAGTTTCAGGCTCGTGGGTGTGAGACCGAAGAAGCGCACGCTGCCGTCCACCGACCCCATCGCCGCATCCATCCGCTCGTCGCCGAACATCCGACGGAAATTGGCCTCGTAATCGTCCAGCTCCAGCTCGTCGTCCAGCACCACCTCAAGCACCACGTTCACCGCCTGATAGAACAAGCCGCGCTCGACCGTGTTCTCGTTGTACTGCAGGAAGGCCTCGACCTGCTCCTTCGCCGCTTCAAACTGCTGCAGGGCGAGATTGATCAGCAGCTTCAATTCCAGAATCGTCAGCTGCCCCCAGACGGTATTCTCGTCAAACTCGATGCCGATCAGGGTGATGATGTCGGTGTAATCGTCGAGCTCGCTGTCTTCAAGACGTTCAAGCAGCGCCTCCAGCGCGTCGTCGTCGAGGCGATGGAGGTTGAGGATATCGGCGCGGAAGGCCAGCGCCTTGTTGGTGTTATCCCAGATCAGATCTTCCACCGGATAGATCTCGGAATAATCCGGCACCAGGATGCGACAGGCCGTTGCGCCGAGCTGGTCATACACCGCCATGTAAACTTCCTTGCCCATCCCTTCGAGAATGCCGAACAAGGCCGCGGCTTCCTCTGCATTCGAGTTCTCACCCTTGCCGGAGAAATCCCACTCGACAAATTCGTGATCGGCCCTGGCACTAAAGAAGCGCCACGACACCACGCCACTGGAGTCGATGAAATGCTCAACGAAATTGTTCGGCTCGGTGACGGCGTTGCTCTCGAAGGTGGGCCGCGGCAGATCGTTCAGGCCTTCAAAACTGCGCCCCTGCAGCAGCTCGGTGAGGCTGCGCTCCAGCGCCACCTCCAGGCTTGGGTGAGCCCCGAACGAAGCGAACACGCCACCCGTACGCGGATTCATCAGGGTGACGCACATCACCGGGAACCGCCCGCCCAGCGACGCATCCTTTACCAGCACCGGAAACCCCTGCTTTTCCAGCTCGTCGATGCCGGCCAGAATGCCCGGGTACTTCGCGAGCACTTCGTGCGGCACGTCGGGCAGCGCCATCTCGCCCTCCAGAATCTCGCGCTTCACTGCCCGCTCGAAGATTTCCGACAGGCATTGCACCTGCGCTTCGGCCAGCGTATTGCCGGCGCTCATGCCATTGCTGAGGAACAGGTTGTCGATCAGGTTGGACGGGAAATACACCACCTCACCGTCCGACTGACGCACATAGGGCAGCGAACAGATGCCGCGCTGCGTATTGCCCGAGTTGGTGTCGTACAGATGCGAGCCGCGCAATTCGCCATCGGGATCGTATATTCCCAGACAGTATTCATCGAGGATCTCTTTGGGCAGCGCATCCTTGCGGCCCGGCTTGAACCAGCGCTCATCCGGGTAATGCACGAACGGCGCGTTGGCGAATTCCTCGCCCCAGTATTGATCGTTATAGAAGTGATTGCAGCTCAGCCGCTCGATGTATTCACCCAGGGCCGACGCCAGCGCACTTTCCTTGCTCGCACCCTTGCCATTGGTAAAGCACATCGGAGAATGCGCATCGCGGATATGCAGCGACCACACGTTGGGCACCAGATTGCGCCACGACGCAATCTCGATCTTGATCCCCAGTCCCGCCAGCAGCGCCGACATGTTGGCAATGGTCTGCTCCAGCGGCAGATCCTTGCCCAGGATATAAGTGTTTGCGTCCGAATCGGGATTCAGCGTCAGCAAGGCCTGTGCATCGGCATCGAGATTCTCAACTTCCTCGATCACGAACTCCGGCCCCGTCTGCACCACCTTCTTGACCGTGCAGCGCTCGATGGAGCGCAGGATTCCCTGGCGGTCCTTCTCGGAGATATCTTCCGGCAATTCAACCTGAATCTTGAAGATCTGCTTGTAGCGATTCTCCGGATCGACAATATTGTTCTGCGACAGGCGGATGTTGTCCGTCGGAATATCGCGGGTATTGCAATACAGCTTCACGAAGTAAGCTGCACACAGTGCCGACGACGCCAGAAAATAATCAAACGGCCCCGGCGCCGAGCCATCGCCCTTATATCGGATGGGCTGATCGGCCACCACCGTGAAATCATCGAACTTGGCTTCCAGACGAAGCTTGTCGAGAAAATTGACCTTAATTTCCATAGGGGAATCCTGACGCGGCGCTCAAAACAAATTGGCCGCCATTATCACCGGTTTTGCACCGCGAAACGCGGGTTTCTCGGCACGGCACAGCGCCCGCAGCGAGCCCGCAGCGCCGTCACCCGATCAACCGAGATGCGACATCCCGAATCGGCTTGCTCAGGGCGGAAGCTCATGTAGGTCGGGTTAGCGCAGCGTAACCCGACTCATCGTGCGTATCCGTCGCCCCAGGAAAAGCGGGGAGTCACAAGGCCGAGCACAAGATGTCGGGTTACGCTGCGCTAACCCGACCTACGCCAACGACCGAAGACGGGTTCCGTAACCAGAAATACCGGGCCACCACAAAGGCCCATGGTCGGTTTCAGACACTCACGCGCAAGCTCATGTACTGCGCGCCTTCTCCGTAGGTGTCCATGCACCCCGCCTCTGCGTCGGCCACCGAGGTCGATCGGAAACCGTGACGTTCCCAATACGTACTCGACTGATTGACCGCAGTCAGGCAGCCAAACCGCGCGTGTGACAGCCTGAGCGTATGGAAATACGCTGCAACGAGCGCAGCCGCCGCGCCAGAACCTCGCGCCCTCGGGTGCACGGCCAGGTCGTGCAGGTACAGCGCATTGGCTGCCGGTGGCGGCACATAGGTTGGCTCATTCAGGGATGGCGGACTGCCCTCCTCGGCCGGTATCGCCACAAGATAGCCAACCGGAACTTCAGCCACGGTGGCGATGAAGCATGTGGCCGGGGAGGCCTCCAGCTTGGCAAGAAACGATTCGCGCGACTCCAGCTTCGCTGCGTCGTAGCAACACGATTGAATTTCGAGCACCGCGGCAAGGTCTTCGGCGCGCATGGCGCGTATCTCGGTCGTTTTCCCCATCAGGCAGCCTTTTTGCGAAACACTTTAATCAGAAGCCCCAATAGCGGAACCGATAGCACGGAAAAAAGAAGCATTGGTTTGAAGTACGGCTCAAGGAATACAAAAAAAGCCTGATGGGATGGCTCACCGTGATGCGGCACCTCAAGGACGAAGCCGCCGCCGGACGGAGCGCCGAAATAGAGGACAATAAAATACAAGAAGTAAAGCAATGCCGCCGACGAGAAAACAAAAAGCCACGGTCTGGAAAAACCGGACCAGAAAGCCCACGAAACACCTGACGCATAGAGCGCGGGCAGCACGACCAGGAGGATGACTTCAAGAAAAAGACTGATCATCGAGATGCTCAACTTTGTTTTCGGGCGCCAGATTTGACGCAAGGCTTCAGCATGGATCCAACTCAGCGTGTCCGCCAAGGACAAGCGCAGCCGACATCAGGCGTTGGCCGATCGCACTTTCTCAACCGGCCCACCGGAAGCGCCTCTCACTGCTGCCCCGATCCTTTGCCGTAATGCGCCTCGGCCATCCCAAGCGCGGCTTTCCACAGTGCCGGCGCGCCGCGTTCGATGGGCGGCTGGCAGCGGGCGGTGATCTGCTCCAGCGTCACGTCGCATTCGACCCAGGTGCCGCCGTCGGTGGCGGCGTTGTGCAGCATGGGCTGGAAGCGGTCGAGGGCTTTGGCGAATCTGGCGTCGTCGCTCTCGGCGGCTTCGAACTCGAACCACAGTTCGCGGAATTCGGCCGCCTGGGCGTCGGGCAGCAGGCCGAAGAGGCGTTCAGCGGCGAGGCGTTCGCGCTCGTCCTGACCCGCATGGGTTGCCGGCATGTGGAAGGGGACGTCGCCGGCGTCGATCTCGACGATGTCGTGGATCAGCAGCATCTTCACGACGCGCTGCACATCCACCGTTCCGGTGGCGTGCTCGGCCAGTACCAGGGCGTACATCGCCAGATGCCATGAATGCTCGGCGCTGTTCTCGCGGCGCGAGCGATCGATCAGCGGCGACAGGCGCACGATGCTCTTGAGCCGGTCGATTTCCTTGAGGAAGGCCAGTTGCCTTTCGAGGGTGGACGGGGTCACTTTGCTGCGTTCTCTCTGGGATGGGGGATGGCAAAGTCTAGCAGACCCGCCCTGCCCGCCTCGCCGCCGGGGCTCCGGACGGCACAGCCGGGCTGCCGGCAATGGACGCCGACCCTTCGCGCAGCACTGCGAGAAGCATGTGCACCACTGAGAGAAGCATTCGCACGCCTGCGAGAACCAATCTCAGGGCTGCGAGAGGCAATCTCACGTCTGAATGAAGCAATCTCAGGGCTGAGAGAAGCATTCGCACGCCCGCGAGAACCAATCTCAGGGCTGAGAGAAGCAATCTCACGCCTGAGAGAAGCAATCTCAGCACTGCGAGAAGCATGTGCACCGCTGCGAGAAGCAATCGCAGGGCTGCGAGAAGGATTCACCACCCTGTAGGTCGGACTTCAGTCCGACAGAATCCTGCATCGCTCTTGTCGGACTGAAGTCCGACCTACAGGGTTGGGGGTGTCAGTAATTTTGTGTTCAAGGCGGTTGGGGGTGCGGGAATGCCTGTTGCGCAGGGGCTCAGCCCAGCAGCGGCAGGTAATCCCGCGTGTAGCGATGCACGTCGGCGCTCGCCGTGGCTTCGGCAATCGGCCACCAGCGCAGGGATTCGTGCTGCTCGTCGATGCCTTGCACGTCAAAATCTGCGGGAACATCGATGCGGTGGGCGAGCACCACGTAGTGGGTGGTCACGCCCATGTCGCCGGCAAAGCAATCCGGGTAGAAGTGCTCGAAGGGGCCGAGGAAGGAGGGCGCCAGCCCGTGGATGTCGTCGATCCCCAGCTCGCGGCGGGCCACCCGCGTGAGGGCGTCGGCGCGCCTTTCGTCCTTGAGGATGCGCCCGCCGGGCACGAACCAGCTTCCCTGCGCCGGGCGGTTGGTGCGCAGGCCGAGCAGGATCTCACACCCGCCGCGCACCAGCACCAGATCCACCGACACCAGGGGCAGCGCCCGCACCAGTTCGACAAAACCTTGCTGCGATTCCACCTGTTGCACTCCGGGCCCTGCCGCGGCAGGCCGGCGGCCCGCTTGACGCGGTGCGCCATCCGCCCCCAATATAACCGGATGCAATTCACATCCGCCACTTACGCCCTGATTTGCCGCCGTGCCCTGCGTGCATGGCGCGCCGTCGTGCGTCCGTGGCCCGGAATGGACTAAACCCTCTCCATTCCCTGATTTCTCCGAAAGGCCGCGGTTCTCACAGACCGCGGCCTTTGTGTTTTTTACGCCCCTGAAAGGAGCTTGCCATGTCGTATCCCGTCTTCACCTCCCTCGCCGATGTGCGCCTGCGCATCGATGCCATCGACCGCCAGCTGGTGGCCCTGATCGCCGAGCGCGGCGCCTGTGTAGCCCAGGCCGCCGGCTTCAAGCGTAGCGACGCCGAAGTCGCCGCGCCCGACCGCGTGGCCCAGGTGCTGGCACGGGTGAATGGGCTGGCCGTGGAGCTGGGTGCCGACCCGCAGGTGGTCGAGGCCACCTGGCGCGCCATGATTGGCGCCTTCATCGAGATGGAGCGCGCCGCCCGTGCCCGCTTGCACCCACCCGCGCCCCAACACCCCGATTGATCCCGCAGGAGTCACACCCATGTCTGTTCCATTCGCTTACGCTTCGATCATCCTCATCTGGTCCACCACCCCGCTGGCTGTCCGCTGGAGCACCGAAGGCACCGGGTTTGCCTTTGCCGTGCTCGCCCGCATGCTGATCGGGGTTGTCGTTGCCACCCTCCTCCTGCGCCTCGGGCGCCATCCGATTCCCCTTCACGCCCGCGCCCGCCGCGCTTATCTGGTGGGCGGGCTCGGCCTGTTCGGCACCATGGCGCTCACCTACTGGGGCGCCCGTCATGTGGGCTCCGGGCTGATCTCGGTGCTGTTCGGCCTGTCGCCGCTGGTGGCCGGCGTGTTTGCCACCCGCTGGCTGGGCGAACGCAATCTCACCCCCATCAAGATTGGCGGAATGCTGCTGAGCGCCGCCGGGCTCGCGCTGATCTTTCTGCATGACGGCGCGAGCGCAGGCAGCAACGAGGCTGCCGGTGTCTGTGCGCTGCTGGGCGCGGTGCTTGCGTCTTCCGCCAGCCTGGTGGGGATGAAGCGCATCGGCGACGACAGCCCGCCGCTCGCCACCACCATCGGCTCCATCATCGTGGCGCTGCCGTTGTTCGCGCTGTTGTGGCTCGCGACCGACGGCACCCTGCCCCACGACGTGCCCCTGCGCGCCGGCGGCGCCATCGCCTATCTGGGCGTGTTCGGCTCGGCGGTGGGCTTTGCCCTGTACTTCTACGTGGTGCGCCACCTGGAGGCGTCGAAGGTGGCGCTCATCACCCTCATCACGCCGGTGCTGGCGCTGATGCTGGGCCATTGGCTCAACGGCGAGGTGATCGGCCCGAGGGTGGCCGCAGGAACGGGCTTGATCCTCGCCGGGCTGGCGATGCATCAGCACACCGCGTGGCGGGTGATCCAGCGGCTGCGGGTGCGGGCTTAGGGGTGTGGGGATGTCGGACTGAAGTCCGACCTACAGGGGGCCTGGGCGCGGAGCCGACCCTCGCCGGGCCGGCGATGCATCAGCACACCGCGTGGCGGGTGATCCAGCGGCTGCGGGTGCGGGCTTAGGGGCGTGGGGATGTCGGACTGAAGTCCGACCTACAGGGGGCCTGGGCGCGGAGCCGACCCTCGCCGGGCCGGCGATGCACCAGCACACCGCGTGGCGGGTGATCCAGCGCTTGCGGGTGCGGGCTTAGGGGCGTGGGGGTGTCGGACTGAAGTCCGACCTACAGGGGGCGTGGGCGCGGAGCCGACCCTCGCCAGGCCGACGATGCCCCGGCACTCTGCGGGCGGTGCACGAAAACGGGGCGGTTCCGCTCAGGGAGCCGCCCCGATTTGCCCGACAGCGGGCGGGATAGGTGTCAGCAGCCGGCGGTCTTCTTGAAGGACTTGCTCTCGTTCTTGCCACCCGCGTTGTCGTACTTGGCGCGGATCTCGTCACCTTCGACGATGCGCTTGTCCTTGAACTTGTCGAGGGTGAGATCGTCGTTGATGTTGATGGTGACACTGTCACCGGACTTGTTGTCCTTGAGGATGGCGACGGCCGACTTGCCGTCGGCGGCCAGCTTGATCTTGGTGATGACACCGACCATCTTCACGTCGTCGGCCACGGCCGGGGTGCTGAAGGAGGCGGCCGAAATCACGACGGCCACGGAGAGCATCAGGTTGGAGATGAGCTTGCGCATGGTTGGGTTCCTTTGATCAGCGGGGCTTCGTGCCCTCAGAATTTCACTTCGAAGGTGGCGTAGGCGTTGTAGGCGTTGTCGAGCGGCGTGGTGGTCATCATCTGGCCGTTCACGTCGGACATCTTCACGGGGGCGCCAACCCAGTTGTTGCTGCCGGTGTACTGGAAGTCGTAGTACTGGAAGCCCAGGCGAACGAAGCTCTTCGCCAGATAGGACGAGATCGGCCGACTGTTGAGTTCCTGGATCAGGTAGAGCTCATAGACGTTGCCGCGGGTGCCCACCTTGGATGTCCACATGTCGGTGGCCGCCGGGGCAAAGGTGATCCAGTTCTTGGAGCCGTGGTTGTATTCAAAGCCGAGCTTGGTCCTGGAGGGCAGGTCGTAACGCACGCCCAGGGCAATGGCGGTGCCGGTCTTGTCGCGGGCGGCTTCGGGGCTGAAGAAGCCGCCGGTGAGCAGCCCCTGGAAGCCGAACTGCGCCGAGACGTTGTCGTTGGGGTGGGTGACGCTCATGCCCAGATCGGCGAAGTAGTTGAGATCGCCCACGCCCACCTGCTTGATGGTGCCCATGGCGCCCATGCCGTACCAGTCGATGTCACCCAGGTTGACCTTGGGCATGGTGTTGCCGAAGTAGGTGTCCTGCATCTTGGGGGCGTCGAAGATCTTGAAGCCCCGGTTCCATTGCAGCCACACCCGCAGGGGGTCGGTGTCGATGGGGATCAGGGCCACGCCGAGCATGTCGGTATCCTGCAGCGAGTTGCCGGGGGTGGACCGGAAGCCGCTTTCAAAGCCGCGGCCGTAGCAGATCTTGCCGTAGGCGCCGGGCAGGCCGTCGATGTCGGGCGCCCAGCCGACGGTCATGCCGTCGAAGGCGTAGTCCACCAGCAGCGAGGGCGTGCCGCCGTTGCCGGGGCGCGGGGCGTTGAGGCGCAGGTTGCTCGGGGCACCGTGGGTGGATGGGCGACGGCCCACCGAGAACCAGATGTCCTGATCGGCGATGTTGCTGACGGTGGCAAAGGCCCGGTCGACGTTGAGATAGCTGCTCGACGGGATGTGGCCGAGGGTGCCGTCGAAGACGCCCACGCGATCGGCGAAGTACGGGGCCGATCCGCCGTTGGTCACGGCGTCGTCGTCGCCGGCGCCAAAGGTCTTGTACATCACCAGCCGGGCGTTGACGGTCACGTCCTGCGTGGCTTTGGCGACGAGATCGAGGCCGAAGCGGTTGGTGTAGAGGGTGTCGTTGCGGGGCTTGTAGGCCGCCACCGGGACGCCGAAGCTGCCCAGCGCACCCATCATTCCGGCATTGGCGCCCATGAAGCTCTGGGCCTGCTGGTAGGTGCGCACGCCGGACATGTCGGAAGCAAACCGCATCAGCCCCGCCAGCGCGGCGCCATTGGCGGGCGTGGGGTTGGCGAAGAAGTTGGCCTGAAGCTGGGCCTGGGCGTTGGCGAAAGTGGCGCTCACGTCGGTGAAGGGCTTGGTCTCGCCCCACAGGCTATCGACGCGGAACTGGTAATCACCGCCGATGGTGAGCCAGCGCTCGGAGGATTTGTCCTCGGCCTTGACCACCTTCTCCTTCAGCTCTTCGGTGGCCTGGCGGTTGGCGGTGGTGGCGGCGTTGTTGGCTTCCACCTGGCTCTTCAGGCGGGTGAGTTCCTGGGAGAGGGCTTCGATCCGCTTGAGCAGTTCGGCGTTGGTTTCGGCCTGGGCCTGGAAGGGCAGGAACAGCCCTGCCACCAGGACACCGATCAAGGTTCTGACATGACGGGTTTGCATGACAACTCCCTGTAAGCTGCGTTGTTTGAATCAGTGATCGTCGTCCCAGCCGGTGACCATCGCCCGGAAGTGGGCCATTGGCGTGTGGCCGGTGGTGCCGAGGTAGATGTGCCCGATCAGGAAGGCCAGCATCAGGAAGGCGCCCACCGTGTGCACGGTGGCGATCGTCCCGAGGTCGACGCGGAAACCTGCGGCACCCAGCTCGTTGTAGAAGAGATAGGCCAGCCCCGAGAGCCAGATCAGCGGCGTCACCACCACGGTCACGCCCAGGTAGGTCTGGGCCTGCATCGGGTTGTGCTTGCGCTCGCGGGTCGGCTTGAAGGGGTGAGGCTCGCCCTTGAAGATCCCCACCGCATAGAAGCGGACGATCTTGTCGATGTTCTTCATCGTGGGGATGTATTGCCGCCACTCGCCGGTGGTGAGGTGCCAGAACATGGCAAACACCCACAGCCCGATGAAGGCCCACACGGCGGTGGTGTGCACCCGGTGGGCCTGCTCGAAACCGAGCAGGTGATAGCTGCCGTGGATCTCGAAGCCGGTGATCAGCATGCCGATGATGAGCACCGCCTGAATCCAGTGCCACAGGCGTTCGAAGCGGGTAAAGATATAGACGCGTCCCATGATCCCGTCTCCCGGTCAGTGCTTGCGATTGACGAAGCGGATGAGGCCATGCACCAGCACGCCGGCAAGGAGCGCCGCCGCAGCCAGCCAACCCACCGTATCGACGATGCGGTTGCCACCCCGGCCGGGGATGTAGATGCCCTCGATCTTGTCGAGGCGCCCACCGCGGGCGTGACATTCGGTGCAGGCCAGGGCCTTCTCCTTGGGGGCGACCATGTGGGTGATCGGCCACATCGCCACCGTCTCGATGAAATCCACCTTGCCCGAGTAGGGCTTGCCCACCGTGGCCATGCCCGCGGTGATGGCCTTCTGCCAGTCCATGTTCTTCCAGTAGGCGGTGTCGTCCTCGCCGGCCAGATGGGCCACCACGAGGGAGCGATTGACCGGATCGAAAGGCTGCTTTCCGCGGAACACCTTGACCGGCCATATCATCGACTTGCCATCGTCCGGCCCGCCTTCAAAGGTGTTGATGGCGATCGGCTGGCGGCTCTTGTCGATGTCGTCACCGAGCAGGGTGTATTTCACCGAGCCGTTGAACCACATGTACTCGGGGCGGACGTTCTCTTCGAGCACGAAATCGCCCTTGATGCCGTTGTAGGTGATGTGGCCGTCGTCGTTGGTGATGACCAGCGGCTTGCCCTTGGCGTCGCGCTTGCCGGCGGTGGACCAGTCCCAGGACATCTTGGTGGGCATGTCGCCCCGCGCGAAGGCAGGGATGTGACAGGTCTGGCAGGCCACCTTGTCGGTGTGGTCGTTGAGCTTGGCCATGCCGTGGGGCGCCTGGCCGTGGCAGGCCTGGCAGGTGGCCGGGTTGCTGCTGTCGGCCTTGCCGCGCATGTGGGCGCCGCCCTTGTCCATGGCGGTGGGCGCATAGCGGCTGCCGGGCACCTGGTGGCCGTCGGTCTTGTGGCAGGTGGCGCAGGTGAAGTTGTTGCCCTCGGCGTCCATGTGCACATCGAGCGCCTTGTCGGGCTGTTCGAGGGAGCTGTCCAGATCGCCGTGCTTCACGGCGTCGCCGCCGCCGCCATAAAAATGGCACGCGCCGCAGGTTTCACGACGGGTCTTGCCGACCTTCTGGGCGATGGCCTGCAGATCGATGCCGCGGATGATCTTGCCTGAGCCAGGGGGAAACTCGGTGTCCTTGGTCACCGGGTTGCCGGCAAAGCCGGAGGGCTTCTTGTATTTGCCGGTGGCGTCGTGGCACACCAGACAATCGACGTTCTCCTGGGAGGCGAAGTCGAACTTGCTGCCGTCCTCCATCCCGTAGCCGATGTGGCAACTGGCACAGGCCTTGTAGTTGGACGAGACCGAGGTGCAGAAATTGTTGATCACATGCCGCTTGCCGAGCGTCTGCCCGGTGCCGGGATTCACGTATTCCCACTTCCAGTGCTGGGTCTGGTGAACCTGCTTGGCGGCTTCCGTGTGACACGTCAGGCAGGCCTTGGTGACTTCCGGGCCAGACTGGAACGGTCGCTGGAGTTCCTTGAACTTGCTGTGATCCGCCGTGGACTTGAGCAGCGCCGCAGTGGCCGCCCCCGCCTTCTGATCGGCCGCCGCATGGGCAGTCCCTCCCATCAGCGTAGCCATCGACAGCGCGAATAAAAGTTGCTTGAGCACTTGCATACGCCCCCCTCTTGCGAATCAACCGACTGAAGTGGTGCACGGCAAAACAGCACAAGCTAAATCTAAGAACTTTCTAATATTCGAATATTGATATTCATCAATACCCACGATGAGATCACGGTTAAAACACACGTTGCTGGCAACGATGTTGCGGCGCCTTGCTGCCGGGCCGGTTTTTGCCGCGACCAGACATCCCGGAGCGTGGTGGATTTCACCGAAGCAAAAGCGCTCCCCCCGAACGACAAAAGGCCGCGCACCGGGCGCGGCCTTTCATCTGCCGGAAAGACTGAAAAGGGTCAGTGGGCCAGAAAATCCACCACCATCCGGTTGAACTTGTCCGCGTGCTCCCACTGGGCCCAGTGCCCACAACGATTGAAGATGTGCAGCTCGGCGTTGGGCATGCCCCACAGCAGGCGCAGGCCCACGTCCATCGGCACGAAGCGGTCGTCGCGGCCCCAGATGACCAGCGTCGGGGCGCTGATCTCGCCCAGGCGCGGGCCGTAGTCGGGGAACTGCTTGGGGTTGGCGGCCAGGCTCTTCACAAAGTTTTCCAGGTGATCCTTGCGGGCCATCATGTTGTCGAGGCGGGCCTGGTACAGCGCGTCGGTGAGGCTGCTGGTGTCGAAGACGAACACCGCCATCATCTTCTTGAGGTTCTCGATGGTCGGGTCGCGGTACAGGCCCTGCAGCAGCTTGATGCCTTCGGTGGGCATGGGCACGAACTGGCTGGGGCCGCCGGTGCCACCGCCCATCAGCACGAGCTTGCCGACGCGGCCGGGGTTGAACAACGCGAAGGCCACCGCACTGTGGCCGCCCATGGAGTTGCCGATGATGTGCACCTTGTCGAGGCCCAGCGCATCGAGCAGGCCCTTGAGGCAGCGGGCGTTGAGCTCGGAGCGGGAGCCGGTGCACACGATCGGGTCGCTCTTGCTCCAGCCCGGGCAGTCCATCAGGATCACCCGGTAGCCGGCATTCACGAGGGGCTCGATGTTGCGGTTGAAGTTGGCCCAGCCGCTGGCGCCGGGGCCGGAGCCGTGGAGCATCACCACCGTCTCGGCGCCGCTGCCGCAGTCGTTGTAGTGCAGTTGCAGGTCGAGCTCGCCCTCGGTGATGCGGACGAACTTGCTGGTTTCGGCTTCGGTCAGGGCGGGGGTGGGCGCGGCGGTCGTCATCCTGTTTCCTTTCGGCGTGACGCAGGCCGGCGGCGGGGCCGGTCGCGACTTATTGTTGTGGGGTCGGGGGCCGGCGCGGCGCGATGGACACGGCACGCGGCCCGGCCGGGCAGTACAGCACAGGCGGGCGTGCCGATGCATCCCGGGCGGGCGGAATGTCCACTGCTTGCACAGCCGAAGGCGGTCAGCCCTCGTCGGGCAGCATCTCGTAGAAGTTCTTGCCGATGGTGTCGATGTGGCGCACGCCGAGCTCGTCGGCGATTTCCTGGCACATCTCGAAGGCCAGCACCAGCTGGGCGCGGGAGGTGGCGTTGCGCAGGTGGTCGCGCACCGGCTGGTCGCCGTGGCGCAGGCTCTGCTCCATGGCGTTGAGGAGGTACAGCCTCGCCAAGGCGAGGGATCGCCGCTGACGCGGTGCTTTGGCCGGTTGATCCGGCACGGGTGCAGGCGCCGGCCGGCTGCGGGCATCCACCTGCGCCGAGGCGCGGCTCGCCACCGCCGCCACCGGCCGCGGGCCGCCGACACGGATCACGAAGCCTTCGTCGTGGAGCGTTTCAAGCGCCTGGCGCACGTCGCCCAGGCCGGCGGCGGCGTCGATCAGCTCGGCCACGCTGCGCCGGCCGTCCACGAGAATCAGCATCGTCCGAAGGCGCGGCGGAACCCGTCTAGTGCGGGTTGCGATCTCCTCCACCCCGGCCACGGTCTTGGCCAGAATCCAGTCGTTTCCCATTGCGCGCCCTCGTGCTGCCATCTGATACGGGGCGCGAGTATATGAAATGAAAACTTCAGTTACGTGACACCCGCCGATGACGGAAGCTCGCTGGCGCGTGGGCGAACACCACCGAGAAGACGAGGATCAGCCAGAACAACGCGGGGCGGGCCGCTTCATCCACGACGAAGATGCCGATCAGCACGAACTTGACCAGCAGCGAGAGCCCGGCAAATTCCTTGAGCCACAGGGCGTTGGACCACGCATCGAGCGCCGCCATCGCCACACCCGAGGCCACCATCAGGATCAGGAAGCCATCCGCCACGCCCTGCCCGCCCGCCAGCAAGCCGGCCCCCACGCCCACCACGCCGGCCAGGTGCGCAGCGCGCAGCACCACGACCAGCCAGCGCCGGCCGGGAAAATCGCGGTAGGTGGATGAAGGGCTGGCGCTCATGGCGTTACAGATCGGCGCGGGGCTCCCAGGCGTAACCGCGCCGGGTGAGTTCGTCGGTGATGCGGGCCATCGCGGCCTCCACGCTGGCCACCGGGCCCTTCATGCCCAGCTCGATGTGGCGCGGCACACCGTCGCCGCCCACGCTGGGCAGGCTGAACAGGGTGGCATCGGGAAAGTCCGCGGTGATGGCTTCCATCAGGTCGATGAGCTTGCCCTCCAGCGCCTCCCAGGCGATCACCGAGCGCTCGACGTAATCCACCTTGTGGTGCAGGTGCGCGAGGCGCTGATCCAGCACCCATTCGACCATCGGCCACGCCATCACCGGAAAGCCGGGCACGAAGTAATGGTTGGCGATGGAGAAGCCGGGGATGCGGTTGTAGGGGTTGGGGATGATCTCGGCGCCCAGCGGATACACGCCCATCTGCAGGCGCTGGGGCGTGGTCTCGTCACCAAAGCGGGCGCGGATCTCGGCTTCGGCCTCGGGGTGCAGGGCCAGGGGCAGGCCCAGGGCCTCGGCTGCGGCCTGGCGGGTGTGGTCGTCGGGGGTGGCGCCGATGCCTCCGAAGCTGAACACGATGTCGCCGCTGGCGAAGCTCTCCTTCAGCGTCTGCACCAGCCGCGGGCGCTCGTCGCCCACATGGCGCGATGACGCCAGCCGCAGGCCGCGGGCCTTGAGCAGCTCGACCACCTTGCCAAAGTGCTTGTCCTCTCGACGACCGGAGAGGATCTCGTCGCCGATGATGATTGCGCCGAAAGCCGGCGTGGAATCCGCAGCCATGTTCAGTTCACCTCGATGATGTTTTCGCGGCTGCGCGCCACGCGCAGGGCCGACAGCAGGTAATGCACGAAGGCCAGCCCGGAAAGCGCCGGCGCAAACAGGTTGATGAGCGGCAGGTGCGCCATCGCCGCGCCCACCAGCCCCACGCCGAACAGCCCGCTGGAGTGCTGGGCCGGCAGGGCTTTCATCTCGTGGGTGTCGGCGTGGGCCATCAGCGCGTCGTAGCGGAAGGCGCGCTGGTTGAGCCAGGCGGTGAGGATCAGCGAAATCAGCAGCCCGGCGCCGGGGATCAGCCACAGGGGCAGGCTCAGCACCAGCAGCACCAGAAACTGGATCACCGAGGTGAGCGCGTTCCAGACGCTGCCGATCTGGCTGCCGCCGCTGCGGCGGGCGATATCGGCGTAATCGCTGGCGGCGACACGCTCCAGCATCAGCGGCAGCGCCACCGCCGCCACCAGGAAGGCCGCGGTCACATAGATCATCGGCAGCGCCAGCACCACCAGTCCGATTTTGAACATCAGCAGCGCCACCATCAGCGCGCCCTCGGACGAGGCCAGCCAGTCGCCCACCAGCGGCATCCCGGTGATGAGGCTGCTGCCCAACGCCACCAGCGAACCCCAGCTCGTCACCAGGAGGCCCGTCCAGATGATGCTGGCGGCCAGCGTCGGCCACATCAGGTGCCACAGGATGCCCGGCCGGCCCAGGCTGCGGGCGGCGGAGAAGTAGGACAAGAGGATCGTCTTCATCGTTTGGACATGGATGTCAGGTCAATCGGACTGTGCAGGTATTCTTGTAGGTCGGACTTCAGTCTGACAACGAGGCTTGATCCAGGCGGAGGTGTCGGACTGAAGTTCGACCTACAGGAGCGTAGCCCGACAGCATCGTGGCCGGCCGCGCCGCATGGCCGAATCTTGATCCGGCACGACAAGCACCGCAAAACCGGAAGCCCCCGCATTTTCCCCGATCAGCGGCCCGCGGTCACCCCGCAGGTGCGCAGGCCCTTGGACACTGCGTTGGCGGTGAGGGCGCGGCGTTCCGGCGTGGCTAGCTCGATCGCCTCGGCCGGATGCACGATCACCCCGGCCTCCAGCAGCACCGCGGGCACCGTGGAGGTCTTCAGCACCACCAGGTTGTCGTAGTAATACACGCCGTTGGTTTCGTCGGCCCACGGGCGGCCGATGCCGGCGGCCTCGGCGTGATGGGGCGTGGGCTTGAGGCCCGCCGCCCGCAGCGCGGCGCCGATGCTGCTCGCGCAGGCCAGGCTTTCGGCCAACCGCGGGTTCTTGCGTGACACGAACAGCGAGAAGCCCCGGGCGTATTCGGAATAGCGCTGCTCCTTGCCGTCCACCAGCCACGTCTGCTGGTACTCGGCCTTCACCGAATCGTGATGCACCGACAGGAAGAACTGCCCGCCCGCCGCCTCGGCCTGGGGCGCGCGGGCGTAGAGATCGGCCATCTCGCCCTTGTAACCGATCAGCCGCACCGGCACGCCATCGGCTTCCAGCCGGGTGGCGATCACCGCCGCAAGGTTCTGGTTGTATTCAAACTCGGTCACCCCGTAGGCGCTGGTGGCGCCGGGCTTCTCGAGGAAGTGGCCGACATCCACCGCCACCGGGCCCGCCGCAACAGCCGCGCAGCCCGCCAGCGCGAGGCAGACCGCCAGCACGCTTTCACACATCCTGTTCATCAACGCACTCCACTGAAACTCAATTCGCCGTGGGGCGAGTAGTCGAGACGCTGGGGCGTCCGGGTCGGGTCCACCACCAGCGCGGTATCGCCACCATCGGCGAGTACGCGATCCCCGACCTGGCTCACGCGCACCGTCACCGCCGGAATGCGCGGGTAGTCGGACGTGAGCCGCACCGTGTAACGGTCGACGAACTCGACGGTCACCGACACCCCATTGCGGGAGCCGCCCTTCGAATCCGCCACCACCGCACCGCGATACACGCCAGCGATACGCGCCGCCGACCACTCGCCCTCGCCCGCCGACGCACTTTGCGGCGCCGGCACCGGGGCCACGGGCGGCACGGCCCGCTGGGACACGCCCCAGAACACCCCGCCCGCCAGCACCACCGCCAGCGCGGCCAGCAGCGGCAGCCGCCGGTTGCCAGCCGGTGCCGGCAGCGTGGGCGGCGCCACCGGCGCACGGGGCGCTTCGCCCAGCAGTGGCTCCACCGCCTCGCACAGCGACGCAAAGCCCGGATGATCCACTGCCCCGCGCCAGTCGGTCAGATCGGCCGTCTGCTTGCGGCGGAACTCCAGCGGCAGCTTGACCGGCACGATCATCGCCGGCACCAGCACGCCCCGCTCGGCGCCCACCGCAGCCTCGTTCTTCACCCATTCCGAGGCCGCCGAATCCGGCGACCACAGCACCACCACGCATTTCGCCGCCTCCAGCGCCTGCTCGATGGCCGCATCGAAAGCCTGACCCGGCACGATCCGCCGATCCCACCACACCGACCAGCCCCGCGCCTCGAAGGCCGAGGCAAACTGCCCGGCGCGCGCCCGGTCTTCGCTGGCGTAGCTGATGAAGATGTCGGTCATGCCTGCTCCGCGTGGTGGGTGTCAGTCGTTGGCATCGTGCACCTGCCGCAGCGCGTAACCCCGCGCGGCGAGGATTTCCAGCAGCCCGCCCTTGCCGCCGATGTGCCCCGCGCCCACCGCGATGAAGGGCCGGCGGCCGGGCTTGAGGCCGCGCTCGATGGCCTCGGCCATCTCCACGTTGCGCGCATCGAGCAGCGCCTCGAGCAGCGGCGCGGCGTCGGGCCCGCCGGATTCCTCGCGCAGGATGCGGTCGATCTCGGCCACGTCGCCGGTACGCCACGCGCGCAGCATCGAAGCAAAGTATTCCGGCGCGGCATCGTCCTCGATCAGCGAGACGACCTCGGTCAGGTAGGCCACCTGGGCCTTGTCGCCGCCGGCCGAGAGCGCCGCCACCTGTTGCTCGACCCGCTCCAGCGGCCAGAGTTCGATGCCCCGGGCGCGGGCGTCGCGGGCCAGCGAGAGATCGATCCCCTGCCCTGCCCCGTAGCCGGCCCGCTCCGCCGCCTTGAGGGTGAGGAGCGTGCTCACCATCCACGGCTGCATGCCCTGGAGCACCGCCTGGGGCAGGCCCAGCCGATCCATCGCCAACGCCACGCGGGGCCGCAGCGCGGGCGGCAGGATGTCGTCGAGCCGCTCGCCGGCCGGCAGCCGCGCCGCCTGCATCAGCAGCCGGGTGAGGCCCGGGTCTTCCGGATCGAGCTCCAGCGCCAGGCTGTCGGCGCCGGCAAAGGCCGCGCGCACATCCGCCGGCAGCGGAAAGCAGGTCGCGTCGCACACGTGGATCGTGCCGTAGAGCCAGGCGCGAAGCGTGCCCTCGCCGTCGCGCAGCTCCCACAGGAACAGCGGCCCCTTCGCCGCCGCCAGCCCCGCCCACAGCAGCAGGGCGCCCGCCAGCAGCGCCCGCCCGATCCGACTCCAGCCCGATGCGTTCAACCGAATTTCTCCACCCGCTACAATGCACGATTGCCAAGGCCCGAATCATGCCCGAAACCACGCCGCTTCCGCCCGCCATCCTGTTACTCGGCCCCACCGCCAGCGGCAAGACCGCCTGCGCCCTGGCCCTCGCGCGGCGCCTGCCGGTCGAGATCATCAGCGTCGATTCGGCCCTCGTGTATCGCGACATGGACATCGGCACCGCCAAGCCCAGCGCCGACGAGCAGGCCGCCTGCCCGCACCATCTGATCGACATCGTGAGCCCTGAAGAGGCGTACTCCGCCGCCCGCTTCTGCGAGGACGCGCGCCGTCTGATGGGCGAGATCACCGCCCGCGGCAAGGTGCCGCTGCTGGTGGGCGGCACGATGCTCTATTACAAGGCCCTGCGCGAAGGGCTCTCCGAACTCCCCGAAGCCGACCCGCAGCTGCGCAAGGACATCGAGGACGCCGCCGCCCGCGACGGCTGGCCGGCGCTGCACGCCCAGCTCGCTGCCCTCGACCCGGACGCCGCCGCCCGCCTCAAGCCCAACGACGCCCAGCGCATCCAGCGCGCGCTGGAGATCGTCCGCCTCACCGGCCGCCCGCTGGCCGACAGCTACGCCAGGCGCGACGACGCCGAAGAGACCCACCGTTTCATCCCCATCGCCCTGGCCCCCAGCGACCGGGCCGTGCTCCACGCCCGCATCGAACGCCGCTTCGACACCATGCTGCTGGCCGGCTTCGTGGACGAGGTGATCCGCCTGCGCCGCCACTACCAGCTCGACCCCAACCTGCCGTCGATGCGCTGCGTGGGCTACCGCCAGGCCCTGGAATTTCTGGACGGCCAGTGCGACATGCGCAGCTTCCGCGACAAGGGCGTCTTCGCCACCCGCCAGCTCGCCAAGCGCCAACTCACCTGGCAACGCAACTTCCGCGAGAACTGGGGCGATCTGACCGAGGTGGATTGCCTCGCGGCGGATGTGGAAGCGCAGGTGTGGGAGATCGTCGCCCGTGGGCTGGGCTGAATCTCGAGCGCCGGCGCGGTAGGTGGAACCTCAGTCTGACATCGCCAACCGAACGGGAGCGACGTGACCGAATGACATCCAACCGACGGAAACGCGTTGAAGCTCCAGCTTGGACATACGTGCCGGCTGAGCACCCCGTCGACATATAATTCGGGCATTCCCGCACACCCCGGACACGCGATGAAGCGCCTGCTGATCCTCTTCCTCGTCGGGCTCGCCGCGTGGCAAGCCTATGGCAAATACAACAGGCGCGACGTACCCGCCGCGACCATCGAGCCGATCACCGACGCCCGGCCCGCCCGCCAGTCCAGCGAGCGTCCAGCCCCGGAACCCCGCTTCACCTGCGACGGACGCACTCACTGCTCGCAGATGACCTCCTGCGAGGAGGCCACCTGGTTTCTGCGCAATTGCCCGGGGACCAAGATGGATGGCAACAACGACGGCGTGCCCTGCGAAAAACAGTGGTGCCGCTAGCCGCGCACTCATCCCTGTAGGTCGGACTTCAGTCCGACACGTCGGCTCAGATCAACCCGTGCTGTCGGACTGAAGTCCGACCTACAGCCCGACCTGCGACACACATCCTGGATCAGGCCGACACCGACAGCACGCCGCTCGCCGCCGACGTGGTCGAATCGCCACCGTAGGCGCGCATCAGTTCCATCAGCCGATGGGCCAGCATGGCGTCGGTGTGGCTCGAGGAGCTGGTGCTGCCGGTGCTGCCGGTGCTGGTCGAGTTGCCCGAGGTGCTGCTCTGGGTGGATTGCTCGTAGGCCATCGCCTCGGTGGCGCTCACCTTGCCGTCGCCGTTGGTGTCGGCCTTGTCGAAGTTTTCGACGACGCTGGAGATCAGCGACGAGCGCTTGCTGTCGGTGCTGCCGACTTCCTCCAGCTGACTCTGCAGCTCGTCCTGGGTGAAGCCCGCGTCGTCCTGCCCGCCCCCCGGCGGTGGAGGCGGCGGCATTCCGCCGGCGGCGCCCATTCCGCCCATTCCGCCCGCGCCGCCCATGCGGCTGCTGAAGGCCTGGCTGTCCAGCGCCTCGGCGAGCTTCTGCATGCCGGTGGAGAACTCGCTCTCCGTCACCTTGCCGTTGCTGTCGCCATCCAGCGCGCTGAAAAGCTGGCTGCTGGCGTCGTTCGCCTGGGACGACGCGGCGTTGCCGAACACCTGGCTGAACGCCGACTGCAGATCGCTCTGCTCGATGAAGCCCTGCCCTTTCGTATCCAGTCTGGAGAACAGCTTGCTCGCCATCTGGCTCGGGTCGGGGCGCGTCATCGCCATCGCCGACGCGCTGCTGTAACCGCTGATGCTGCTGACCATGATCTTTCCTTTCCTCCGTGTTGCCGGAATCACTCCGGGCGGCCTGCGCCTGCCCCCGGTTCTTAGCAAGATAACGGCCCAATCCCGCCCCCGATTGGTGGCGGATCGGGTTAAGGGAGGTAAAGTTGGGTTAAGACATTGGTCTGTGCGTCACCCCGCAGGCCTTGCCCCGCGCGGAAAACGTCGCCCCGGGCAAAAGCTGCCGGCAGGTATCCGCTGCCGATTGCCGGAACGGCAGGGGTCGGGGGGGGCGGGTGGCGTGAAATCCGGTGGGCATCACGCAAAACGGCAGAAAGTTCCGGCCCGGGGCGGCACCGCAAGGCCACCCCGGGCCGCAAGGCATCAATCCGGCTGGATGCGGCCGCCTTCGATGTACTGGCGCGCGTAGCGCCGCCCCAGGCTGGTGAGGATCTCGTAGCCGATGGTGCCGGCACGTTCAGCGACGGCGTCGACGCCGTTGATGGGGTCGGCAAGATCGACGAAGGCACCCTCGACGATGCGCGCTTCGGGCACGTCGGTGACATCCACGATGATCGTGTCCATCGACACCTTGCCCACCAGCGGCAGCGGGACGTCTTCGTAGCGAGCGAGGCCGCGGTTGCTCAGGCTGCGCAGATAGCCGTCCGCATAGCCCACGGCAACGGTGGCAAGCCGCGACGGGCGGCAGGCCATCCAGCTGTGGCCGTAACCCACCGCGGTGCCCGCATCGACGCGCCGGGTCTGCAGCACCTTGCCCTGCAGGCGGATCACCGGCCGCATGGGGTTGGCCTGCCCGGCCACCGGGGCGACGCCGTACAGCGCGGCGCCCGGGCGGACCAGCCCGAAGTGGTACTCGCCGCCCAGAAAGATCCCCGACGAGTTGGCGAGGCTGCCGCGCATCCCCGGCAGCTGCGCCAGCGCCGCCTCGAAGCGCGCCAGCTGCCGGCGATTGACCGGGTCGTGCTGCGCTTCGGCGCTCACCAGATGGCTCATCACGAACTGCAGGGCCAACCCTTCGAGCAGGGCCGGATGCGCGATCAGGCTGGCGAACTCGTCCTCGCTCAGCCCGAGCCGGGCCATGCCGGTATCCACCTGCAGCACGGCGGGGAGCACGCCGTCCTCCCACTGGGCGAGGGTCTGCCAGGCCTTCACCTGGGGCAGGCTGTTGAGCACCGGCACCAGCCGGCTGCGCACGAAGTCCCGCTCCGAGCCAGGGTGCGGGCCGTGCAGCACGTAGATCATCGCGGTCTGGTCGGGCAGCACGGCACGCAGGTGGATGCCTTCGGTCAGGTGGGCCACGAAGAAGCTGCGGCAACCGGCGCGATACAGCGCCGGAGCCACGCGTTCGGCACCGAGGCCGTAGGCGTCGGCCTTGACGACGGCGGCGCATTCGGCGCCCTCGGCCTGGCGCCGGAGCAGGCGCCAGTTGTCGCACAGGGCATCGAGATCAATGGTCAGCACGGCGCCGGCCCTGGTCACGTTCGAGTCGATCATGCTTGGGTTCTTTCAGGATTCGGATTCGGGTTGGAGCCGGGCTGGCACCGGCGCGCGGGCAGACGCCCCGGTGTCGGCGCAGAAACGGTAGCCGATGCCCAGCAGGGCGAACCACACCGGCGCCACGTAGAGCGCCACGCGGGTGCTGGGGTCGAGGGCCAGGAGCCCGCACACGGCCACCATGAAGGCCACCACGACCCAGTTCATGTACGGCGCGCCGGGCATCCGGAAGGACACCGCCTTGACGGTGCCGGCCGCCACGGCCCGGCGGTAGCCGAGGTGGGCGAGGACGATGATCGTCCAGGTCCACAAGGCGCCGATGAGCGAGATGCTGGTCACCCATACGAAGACCTGCTCGGGCACCAGATAGTTGAGCACCACACCGATGCTCATCACCAGGGTGGACAGGGTGATGGCGTTGGCCGGCAGATGGTGGCGATTCACCCGGCCGAGAGCCTTCGGCGCCTGACGGAACTGGGCCAGCGTGTAGAGCATGCGCCCGGTGCTGAAGATGCCGCTGTTGCACGACGAGGCCGCCGCGGTGATGACCACGAAGTTGATGAGGCCGGCGGCGCCGGGGATGCCGATGCGTTCAAACACGAACACGAAGGGGCTGACACCCGGCCGCAGCTCGCTCCACGGCACCAGCGCCATCATGATGACCAGCGCGCCCACGTAGAAGGCGAGGATCCGCCAGATGATGCTGTTGGTGGCGCTGGGCAGCACGCGCTCGGGGTTCTGGGCCTCGCCGGCCGTCACGCCGATCAGCTCGACGCCCTGGTAGGCGAACATCACGATCTGCAGGGTCATCACCACGCCGAGGATGCCGAAGGGCATGAAACCGCCGTGGCTCCACAGGTTTGAGAAGCTGGCGGTCTTGCCGAGCGGGGTGATGTCGAAACAGATGATCGCCAGGCCGAGGAGGATCATCCCGACGAAGGTGACCACCTTGATCATCGCGAACCAGAACTCCAGCTCGCCGAACAGCGCCACCGAGATCCGGTTGGCCGAATACAGCACCGCAAGCGTGACGAGCGCCGGTATCCACTGGGGCACGTCCGGAAACCAGTAGTTCACGTACACCGCCACCGCGGTGATCTCGGCCATGCCGATCGTCACCCAGGTGAACCAGTACGACCAGCCAGTGGCAAAGCCCGCAAAGGGGCCGATGAACTCCTCCGCGTAGGACGCGAATGAGCCGGCCACCGGGCGGTACAGCAGCAGCTCGCCGAGTGCCCGCATGATGAAGAAGATGATCAGCCCGCCCACCGCGTAACTCAGCAGCAGGCCCGGCCCGGCCACCGAGATCGCGCGCCCGGCCCCGAGGAACAGGCCTACGCCGATCGCGCCGCCGAGGGCGATCATCTGAATGTGCCGATCCTTGAGGCCCCGATGAAGATCGCGCGCCTCGTGGGCGGCCTCCTCGGCCAGACTTGCTTTTACATCTGTCATGACAAGATCCTTTCATTGCCGCCCGGGTGTGAGCGGGCTGTCAATCCGGCATGGGCAGGAGCGCCCGCCACCGGACGGATGATGGGAAAAGCAATCAGGCCAGCCGGGCCACCACTTCGATCTCGACCTTCACATCCCGCGGCAGCCGCGCGACCTCGACGGTGGAACGGGCCGGCGTGTGCGTACCGAAGCGGCGGGCATACACACTGTTGAGGCGGGCGAAATCCTCCAGGTCCTTCACGAAGACCGTGGATTTGACGACCTGGGCGAGGGACGCGCCGGCCGCGGCCAGCACCGCCTCGAGGTTGTCGAAGACCTGCTCGGTCTGGGCCTCGATGTCGGGGCCGGCCAGCTGGCCGTCGGCGGTGAGGGGAATCTGGCCGGAGCTGAACAGCCAGCCGTCGATGAGCACGGCCTGGGCGTAGGGGCCGATGGCTTTGGGCGCGGCGGCGGTGTCGATTATTTTCATGGGGGTCTCCTTTGGTGTGGGGTTGGTGGATAGGTGGGAAAGCCGGGTTCAGGCGTAGCGGGCGACGCTGAGGTCGGCAACGGGGATCTCGGGCTGGCGTCCGCTCACCATGTCGGCCACGACGCGGCCGGTGCCAGCGGCCATCGTCCAGCCCAGGGTGCCGTGGCCGGTGCTGAGGGTGAGGTTGGAGAAGCGGCTCGGGCCGATGATCGGGGTGCCGTCGGGGGTCATCGGACGCAGGCCCGTCCAGAATTCGGCGCGGGAAACGTCGCCGCCGTGGGGGAAGAGATCGGACACCACGAACTCCAGCGTCTCGCGGCGCTTGCCGTCCAGGCTCAGGTCGAAGCCCGACAGCTGCGCCGTGCCGCCCACGCGGATGCGGTCGCCCAGGCGGGTCACCGCCACCTTGTGGGTCTCGTCCATCACCGTGGATTCGGGCGCCATGGCGGCATCGGTGATCGGCACGGTGATCGAGTAGCCCTTGACCGGATAGACCGGGATGTCGATGCCCACCTGCCCGAGGAGCTGGGTGGAATAGCAGCCGAGGGCCAGCACGTAGTGATCGGCGGTGAGCACACCGGCGTCGGTGCGGATGCCGGTGACCCGCGCGCCGTCCTGCTCGATGCCGTGGATCGAAGTGCCGAACCGGAAGCGCACCCCAAGCTTTTCGGCCATGCTGGCCAGCCGGCAGGTGAACAGGTGGCAGTCGCCGGTCTCGTCGCCGGGCAGGCGCAGCGCGCCGACGAACTTGTGCTTCACCGCGGCGAGGGCCGGCTCGTAGGCCAGGTAGCCGTTCCGGTCGAGGAGCTGGAAGGGGACGCCGGATTCCCGCAGGATGTCCACGTCCTTGCCGATGCCGTCCAGCTGCTTCTCGGTGCGGAACAGTTGCAGCGTGCCCTGGGTGCGCTCGTCGTAGGCGATGCCGGTTTCGGCGCGCAACTCCTTCAGGCAGTCGCGGCTGTATTCGGCGACGCGCACCATGCGCGCCTTGTTGATGTTGTACGCCGAGGTGGTGCAGTTCTTCAGCATCGCCACGCACCAGCGCCACATGGACGGGTCCAGCAGCGGCTTGATGACCAGCGGGCTGTGGTGCATCAGCATCCACTTGATGGCCTTGACCGGCACCCCCGGGCCCGCCCACGGGGCGGAATAGCCCGGCGACACCTCGCCGGCGTTGGCGAAGCTGGTCTCCTGGGCCGGGCCGGGCTGGCGGTCCACCACCGTGACTTCGTGGCCGGCCTTGGCCAGGTAGTAGGCGGCGGTGGTGCCGATGACGCCGCTACCGAGGACGAGGACGCGCATGGGATTCTCCTTTTCAATTCGGGTTGTTCATCTGTCTGCAAGACCTATAGCCAGTCTCGTGCCAGATCAAAAAACCGTTTGAAAACAACATTGTGGAGAATCACCCCATCCATCCGGGCTGCGAATTGTATCGATTTCGTTACAACCAACCACCGGCCAGGCGCCACCGGGCACGCGCTTTTCTTTTTATTTCAAGGATTTGAAAAAGCCGTACACTTTTCGTTACACTGTAACGGAATTGATACAAAGGTAAGCTCATGCGGATCGACGTGTTCTTCTCCGACCGGGTCGGGATCGCCCAGGAAGTGCTCGCCGAGCTGGCCCGGCGGAGCTTCAACGTCACCGCGGTCGAGGTGGCCCCGCCCCACATCTTCATCGAGGCGCCGGAGCTGGACGAGCGCAGCTTCAATGCGCTGCGAGAGCACCTGTTCCTGCTGGAAGGCGTGCTCAGCGTCGAGACGGTGGGCATGCTGCCCGGCGCCCAGCGGCGGCTCTACCTGGACGCCCTGCTCGCCTCCCAGCCCGACCCGGTGTTCGCCATCGACGAAGCCGGGCGGGTGGTGATCGCCAACGGCGCGGCCAGCGCCGCCTGCCGGCTGGCCGAAGGCAGCCTGATCGGCACCTCGATCCAGGGCCTGATCGGCAAGCCCGACCTGCTGCGCGATCTGGCGGCGGCCGACTACCACCTGCCGGCGTGCGAGGTGGCGATCAGCGGCGAACCCTTCCTGCTCGAGACCATGCCCCTCCACGAAACCGGCGGGCGCGTGGCCGGCGCGGTGCTCACTCTGCACGCCCCCAGCCGCATGGGCGAGCGCATGAGCGCGCTGCAGAACTACGACGCCGGCGGCTTCGACGCCATCCTCGGCACCTCGCCGGAGATCGAGCAGCTCAAGCAGCGGGCGGCGCGCATGGCGATGGTCGACGCACCGCTGCTCATCACCGGCGAGACCGGCACCGGCAAGGAGCTCCTCGCCCACGCCTGCCACGCCAGCAGCAGCCGCCGCAGCCAGCCCTTCTTCGCCCTCAACTGCGCGGCCCTGCCCGAGAACCTCGCCGAGAGCGAGCTCTTCGGCTACTCCGCCGGCGCCTTCACCGGCGGCCTGCGCGGCGGCAAGCCCGGGCTGCTGGAACTCGCCGACGGTGGCACGGTGTTTCTGGATGAAATCGGCGAGATGTCGCCCTACCTGCAGGCCAAGCTGCTGCGCTTCCTGAACGACGGCAGCTTCCGGCGGGTCGGCGGCGAGCGCGAGGTGCGCATGAACGTGCGCATCATCAGCGCCACCCACCGCTCGCTGGAAGCCATGGCGAGCTCCGGCCATTTTCGCGAGGACCTGCTGTTCCGCCTCAACGTGCTCAACCTGCAGGTGCCGCCGCTGCGGGAGCGGCCCGGCGACATCCTGCCCCTCGCCCACGCCTTCCTCGCCCGCGCCTGCGCCCAGGCCGCCAGGCCGCCCATGCGCCTGTCCCAGAGCGCCTGCGCGGCGATGCTCGACAACCCCTGGGCCGGCAACGTGCGGCAGCTCCAGAACGTGATCTTCCGCGCCGTCACCATGACCGAGCGCAGCATCATCCAGGCCGAAGACCTGGAGCTCGCCCAGGTCACCACCCCCGCCCAGCCCGGCGAGGTGCGCAGCCTCGAACAGGCCGTCGCCGATTTCGAGAAGGAACTGCTGCAGCGGCTCTACAAGGAATTCCCCTCCAGCCGCCGACTGGCAAAGCGCCTCGGCACCTCCCACTCCGCCATCGCTACCCGGCTGCGGCGCTACGGGATCGACTGAGGGCTGGCCGGGCCCGACAACGCGAAGCGTACTCAGCGGCAACAGTTCCGCCACACACGCCGCGGGGCAGAAATTGTCAAATGCATGATTCTGTACCCATAACAAATTTCCTGGGTTACCATCCGCTCCTGTCTTACTGCTGAACAAAACCCCAGGCCGAACAGCACGGCAAATCCACCACGTACAGGAGCGAACCATGCCGCAGAACCTCATCTCCCTCGACATCGGCGCCGACGCCATTGCCGCCGTCGATCAGGCCATCGCCACGCTCGAGAACTTCACCAAACCCTTCCTCACCCTCACCGCCAGTGAGAAGAAGGATCTCTTCAAGATGGGCGACAAATCGGTCACCTTCTGCCAGCAAACCGCCATGGTGCTCGAGCAGAACCAGCAGGCCCTGCCCGAGAGCTTCGACTACCCCGAGATGAAATCCGACCTCGCCGCCTACACCCTCCTCGAGCCCCGCATCCTGCGAATCAAGGAAGTGCTGGCCAAGATGGAAGACACCCAGACCGCCCTTGGCAGCGACGTGATGGTCGCCACCTCCGACGGCTACGCGCTCATGAAGATGTTCGGAAAAGCCGCCGGCCTTGAAGAACTGCAGCAAGCCATGAAAATCCGCCGCCCCGGCCGCCCACGCAAGAACGACACCCCCGCAGACTGATCCCGGCGCATCCAGGCGAAAAGGCGGGGCAACCCGCTTTTTTTGCGCCCGCCCTTGCAAAAACCCGCGCGGACATCAATTTAATTGCTCCGAGCAATTAATTAATCCTTCCATCCATTAAAAAAACCCAAGACTGAACCCATCGCCCTGAGCAAGCGGGATTATTTAATTACTCGGCGTATATTTTTTAATACAAAACGGGAATTTCTTGATACTCGACGGAATTTATCTGGCTTTATCCGAGATTAAAAAATTGCAGGTTTTTCGAAGGGCTTAGCGAATTTCGGATTTTTTATATGCGCAGAAGACACTTAAATTCAAACCATATTGACCCACGGAAGCCGAACAGAAAAAAATAGAAACGCATTAAATATAGATACCTCAATAACAGCAAATTTGAAAACCCTTTCATCATGGTTAGCCGTACCGCTATACATCGAGACTGATCATCACGAAGAAACTGACCAAACACCTCACACGCAAGAGTTTGCCAATAACACAAGCTGGCTGTAAAATGAAAAAAATTATCACTCTATCCTACATAAATAACGCAATACATTTTAAAAAAAGAAGTCAGAAAAATAAAAAACAAACAATTAGCAAAGAACACCATATATTTGTCAATTTTTAAAGAGCCGCTCCCATGGGTAAATTGATCGCAATTCGAGCTCAAAACCTGCGCTCTCTGGAAGACACAGGGTTTATTGAGTTTCGTCCAATTACAGTTCTTGTAGGCCGCAACAGTGCAGGAAAAAGTACATTTGCGCGCATACTCCCTCTACTAAGACAAACAGCGGAGGTCAGAAAAAGGGAACCAGTACTTTGGTGGGGCCGTTTTGTCGACTTTGGCTCTTTTGGGGACTCAATAAGAAGAGACTCGACAGAAAAAGAAATAGAGTTTTCGTTTAAGGTCTTGCTTGACAGCCACACAAGAGAAATCAGCCCCATTACCTGGAGCACAGCCGGTCAACCTCCCGTAACAACAAGAACAGCGGAGGCGAGTTTAATACTTGCTGAGGGCCAAAAGAAGAACGAGGCATTCCTTTCTCGAATATGCATTAAAGAAGAAACCAATAAATACAAAATTTATTTCAGCCAAGACCATAATATTGAAAAAATTGAAGTAAACGAGTATGCATGGACACCCCCAGCAAACACGATTCAAAAAATAAATTTCAACACAATCTTCCCTGAAATAAATTTTTTCAGAACCAGAAAGTTAAAAACACCAGACGGCAAGACTGTCAATATTCAACACAGAGACGACCCACTCACAACCGAGCTAACCAGTTTTTTCTACCAAAGAAAACTGGTTCACTCCAATACGGGTTGGGACGCAATCTGGCATATTTGCCGCCAAATTGACACTAGAACAGCAGACTCCGCGTTAAAATCGATAAAGTCTATCGTTGACGCCCCGCCGTCTTGGTATCGAGCTACTCAAAACATTGAGGCAAAAGACTCTAGGGTAGATGAATTGCGGAACAGAATCTTAGCGAGCAAAGTAATTTCGCTAATTGAACAAATTGATGAGATTGTAACAAACAGTGCATCTAATTGCTCATACATAGAGCCTCTTCGTGCGACCGCGGAGCGCTACTACAGAAAGCAGGGACTAGCTGTCGCAGAAGTTGACTCAAAGGGCGCAAATGTTCCATTTTTTCTAGAAAGTTTAACACCGACAGATCGAGAAAAATTCAATGCGTGGATGCAACGCTACTTAGAAGCAAACGTACAAACATCATCTGATGGCGGACATCTTTCTATTCGAATAAAAGACAAGACCGGGTTAGAAGCAAACCTTGCTGACGTTGGATTTGGCTTCTCTCAAGTACTTCCGGTTGCGCTTCAACTCTGGTCCTCAACGAGACGAATTCGAGGAAAAAGCATTAGAAATACAGCTGAAGCAATTGTTGTCATTGAACAACCAGAACTTCACCTACATCCAGATTATCAGGCCAAAATTGCTGACTTGCTCAAATCAGCGATTGAGGCAGGAGACACAACCACCATAGTAGAAACCCACAGCGCGTCACTGATAAATAGACTTGGGATCCTCATTGCAACCGGGGAATTGGAGCCAAGCGACGTACAAATACTTCGATTTGACAAAACCGAAGGGCAAGCATCGACTTCTGTGAGCAAGTCCGAATTTGATGAAGACGGAGTGCTTCGCAATTGGCCTTTTGGATTTTTCGACGGCCAATAAAAATGCACTTCATTTTAACATCCGCAATTCTGGACATAAAAGACTGGACCATCGAGCAAATCACCGGAATGGAGAGTCTTGCGCGCGCATCATTCCAAGGACATCACTTCGTTTCAGTCGAAAAAGTTGCAATAGCACTATCTCTCGAAAAAAGAACCAATGAATTCAGCCTAGCCTTTCATTCCTTTATTAAGAAGTGCATATCCAACCATGCACTCTCTGGCGAACTGAGAGAAATAAGCACCAAATCACTTTTAGTAGCCCCTTTGAACCACATCCAAAATCTTGCCAACAAAACTCAACACATATCCATAGAAGAATTGTCACATGTCAATCTCGAACCGACGACTATTCTCGCGGAGAACAAGGTTGACGCAGACGCGTATCTTCTAGCCGCAAGGCACTACAAAACCAAGAAAAAAGCGCACAAAATCGATATAGCAGGGACGCCCCGAGGAGGCGGGGGAAACACTATTCAAGTGGAGTTTGAGACGATTGCAAAGTCTAGAAAACAATTATGTCTAGCAATCACCGACGGAGACCATTTGTGGCCCACTCGATCACCATCGCGAGTATCAAAGACATGCGATGAAATAGCGAATAGCCATCCAGACCTCTGCGGGCATTTACGAATACCGGTTCGAGAACTTGAAAACCTAATTCCCATTGAAGCCATCAGAGAAATTAACAAAGGAGTCGAAGACAACGCAATGGAGCTTGCCAAAAAGATTCTAGAGAAAGCCCCAGAGTTACGAATTTGCGCAGACTGGAAGGATGGAACAAAGCTAAGAAAGCTGCACAACTTAGCTGAAAACACCCCCGAACGGGAACCTTTAGAAAAAGCATTAGGGGCAAACAATAGCATCCCCAAGAAATGCATAAGACTTTGCGAAAAATCTGAGGATACACCGTGCACATGCTACGTCGTACCGAACATAGCTGGCGGGTTGGGCCCTAAGTTCGTTCGATGGGCTGAAGCTCAGAGCCCGCACAAAGTCTTAAAGTATTTCAAGTCCGAATGGGAAGAATCATGGTTAAGCGTTGGCGAAGCGGTTTTTCAATGGTGCTGTTCGCCAGCAAAAACGAGGATTTAATTTTTTCTTTCTTGACATTTAAAAAATCGCAGTGATGACTAGCATCGAAGATGCAAAACTTATTGCACGCACATTTTGCTCGCAAGACTAGCAGGTCGAGACGACCGCTACGAAACCCTCGCCCCCCGGATGTTAGAATCCCCCCTCAGCACGACTAAGGTGACCCCGATGGAATTTACTGAACAGCTTCGCGTTGAAGTCCAGCGCTCCGTGGCGGCCTCTCTGGCCGAAGACATCGGCACCGGCGACCTCACCGCCCGACTCATTCCCGCCACCCGCATGGCCCGCGGCCGTGTGATCACCCGCGAGGATGCCGTGCTGTGCGGCACCGCGTGGTTCGACGCCGCCTTCACCGCCCTCGAGCCCGACGCCTCGGTGATCTGGCATGTGCGCGACGGCGAGCGCATCAAGCCAGGCCAGCTGCTGTGCGAGATCGACGCATCCGCCCGCGCCCTCCTCACCGCCGAGCGCACCGCCCTCAACTTCGTGCAGCTGCTCTCCGGCACGGCGACGCTCACCTCCACCTTCGTGCAGGCAGTGGCCGGCACCAAGGCCAAGATCGTCGACACCCGCAAGACCCTGCCCGGCCTGCGTCTGGCGCAGAAGTATGCGGTCAAGGTGGGCGGCGGCACCAATCACCGGATCGGCCTGTACGACGGCATCCTGATCAAGGAAAACCACATCATCGCCGCCGGCAGCATCAAGGCGGTGATCGAACAGGCCCGCTCGTTCGCCCCGTCCAACGTGTTCATCGAGGTGGAAGTGGAGAACCTCGCCCAGCTTGAGGAAGCCCTCGCCGCCGGCGCCAAGATGATCCTCCTCGACAACATGCAGCTGGCCGAAATGCGCCAGGCCGTCGAGATCAACGCCGGCCGCGCCGAGCTCGAAGCCTCCGGCGGCGTCAACCTGGAGCGTGTGCGCGCCATCGCCGAGACCGGCGTCGATCGCATCTCCATCGGCAGCCTGACCAAGGACGTCCGCGCCATCGACCTGTCGCTGCGCCACGTCGAAGAAGAATAATCCGCCCCAACTCCGGGCCCGGCGATCAGCGTCCGGGCCTTTTTCTTTTTTTCCGCCGATCATGAACATCGAATTCGACGGCCCGGTTTCGAGTGCCAACGCCACCCTCATCCGTCAGGTCATCGAGGCGCTGATCCAGCGCATCGTGGCCCGCGACGGGGATCTCGACCTCTCCGCCCTCGACCGCGTCGTTGTGGCCGACGACCTGGCCGCCGCCGAGGCGCGCTTTGGCGTCACGCCCGCCGCCGGCGAGCACCTGTCGCGCATCGTCGATAGCAGCCCGGGCTTTGCGCTGCTGGTGAATGGCATCAAGCTGTGGTCGATCCTCGAAGGCGACAGCGCCGAGATCGCCCGCCTGATCCACCACCTGCACAAGGAATGCTGGCGCCTGCACGATGCGGCCCGCCCGGCCGCAGCGGCCGAAGCCGGCACCCCGCTGGCCCGCGCGCTGGCGCCCATCGTCGCGGTGATGTGGCAGGAATACCGCATCAACCGGCGCACCGCGTGGTCGCTGCCGGCGGATTCCGACCTGCTGCTCAACCACCTGGCGGCGCTCCTCGAAGCCCTGCCCGGCGGCATGCAGGAAGAAATCACCCTGTATTTTGCGGATCAGGATCTGGACGGCCTGTTTGCCAAGAGCACCGGCCGCATCGCCCACCTGATGCAGGCCGTGGCCCACGTGCAGGGCTATCTGGACGGGATGGAACAGCCGCTCAAGGCGGTCAGCGCCGAGATGGCCGAGCGGGTGAGCAAATCCTTCCTGTCGCCGATCTGGATGACCACCGCCCAGCATCTGGCCGCCGGCCACGCCATCGAGCCGGGCGAGCTGGCCGACGCGCCGCTGCGCCGGGACGTGCACGCCGCCTTCGCCACCTTCGGGCTGATGACCCGCGAGAGCGAGGACGGCGACGTGTGGGTGGATGTCGAGCCGCTCACTCCGCCCGACACCCTGCACTAAAGCCTTCGCCAGCCCGCCTCAGCGCGGGTTGCGCTTGGCCCAGTCGATCTGCTCGCGCTTGCCCCAGGCGAGCATGTAGCTCTTGGGCATGTACTTGCCCTCTTCGTAGAGCTTGCGGCGGCTGGGCGACGTGGACGTGGCGTTGTCGATGTGATCGCCGCCGGTGCTCACGTAGAGCACATGGGCGCCGCCGTCCTGGGGAATCTTGCGCAGGTAGGCAAGCCGCGGGCTGATGTCATCGAGCACCGGGTCGTAGAACCAGCTGGCGCCGAACATGCCCAGCAGTTGCGGCATCGTCTCGTAGAGCTCCGCGCAGCAGCGGTAGCACTCGTTCCAGCCTTCCTCGTTGAAATCGTCCAGGTCCGACAGATGGGTGTGGATCTGCACATAGGGCTTGAAGCCGCCCATCTGCATGATCGCCTGACCCTTCTTCACGCTGGCCAGCGCGCCCTCGGTGAACAGGATCGAGCGCGGGATGCCGCAGCGGATGTCCAGCAGCTGCGCCGCAGCGGCAAACAGGCGCAGGGTGATGAGGCCGAAATCCTTGTGGAAGAGATCGCCCTTGATGTTCATCCAGTCGGCGTTGGCCGAGGTGGCGCCAGCGATGCGGCCCATGTGCTTGACGTGGTAATGCACGATGCGCGGCGGCAGCGCGTCGAGCCGGCCGGATTCGAGCAGGTCGGCCGCGCCGTGGGCAAGGGCCGCTCGCAGGAAGGTCTTCGCGCCGTCGGCGCCGTGGGCGGCCTCGACCTGGCGCACCGCCTCGGCGGCGGCATCCGGCACGGTGACGTAATGGACCATTTCGCCCACCTTGCCGTAGTCGGCAATGAAGCGGGCGACCGACACACCTTCGGGCAGCGCACCAAGGCTCGTGAGCGCCTCGTGGGCGTGTTCCCGGGCCTGGGCGACGAAGCGCGTCAAGTCGGCGTTGGGCATGGAACTCCTCCTGATTTCTTGTTGGTTGGCGGCAACCGGCAGCGCAGCCGCGCGGATCGCCCGATCGTCGTTATAGCCGCTCGGCCGGCAAAGCGGCGTGGAAAAATGTCATGGGCGTTCAAAACACCACGCTCGGCGCCACAAAGCGCCGCCGGCGCTCAGTAGTGAGGCGGGATCTCGTCGCGCAGGTCGTGGCTCTCGGCCGACGCGCTGGCCGACTGCATCTGCTGGTAAAGCTGGCGGATCTGGCGCTGCAGGGCGTCGATCTGCTCCTGCTGGCGATGCACCGTCATGTTGAGGGTGTCCACCAGATCTTCTGTGAGGGCGAGCTTGATCTCGATTTCGGTGAGTCTGGATTCCATGGCGTGCACCGATGAAGTTTGCGAAAGGGCGGATTGTTCCAGCCCGCGGCGCGGGCGCCAAGGGCGGCGTAGCCAGACGGTGGCTCAGCGGATCACCATCCGCTCGCCTTCCCGCACCACCGGCATCGCAAAATCAAAGCGATCCACCTGGGCGGCAAGCTCCAGATCGGCCAGCGGCAGGTTGGGCCAGGTGCCGGCCACGAAACGCCGGCCAAAGTCCGACTCGCGCACCCGCCGCGCAAAATCCGCCGGCACCACCGGCTCGCCGCGCAGCAGGGCCTCGATGAAATCGGCACAGGCCACGTCTTCGTCGCCGTCCCGATCCACCCATTCGCCGGTGATCACGAAGCACACCTCGTCGGCCCCCGCCCGGCGGATCGCCTCGGCGGTGGCGCGGGCGCACACCAGACTCGCCGCGTAGAGCTGCCGCGCCTGCCGGAAGCGCTGCAGCCCGCGCACCCCCGCGGCGGTGCTCATCACCACCGGGCGCCCGGCAAGGTCGGCATCGAGCAGTGCCGCGGGCGAGTTGCCGTATTCGAAGCCCGGCGCCGGATCACCCCCTTCGATCCATCCCATTGCACACATCTCCCACCCCTGTACCCTATCGTCCTGAGTGACGAACACAGGGAGCGTGCAGATGAGCTGGGCGAAGCAGGAGTTTGAGACGATCGAGCTGGGTGATGCGCGGCTGAATCAGCGTGCAGTGCTGCTGGCCGAACGACTGGGGCAGAAGCCCGGAGCGAGCATTCCCGGTGCGTGCGAGAACTGGGCCGAAACGGCCGCGGCGTATCGATTCCTGCGCAACGAACAGGTGGGCTGGGAGGAGGTGCTGAGCGCCCACGCCCAGGCCAGCCAGGCGCGGATCCGCGAGCACCCGGTGGTGCTGTGCATCCAGGACACCACCGAACTGGACTACAACGGGCAGGCGATGAGTGGGCTGGGGCCGCTCAGCTTTGAAGCCCAGCGCGGGCTCTACCTGCACCCCACCTACGTCGTCAGCCCCGAGCGCGAGCCGCTGGGCGTCACCAACGCCTGGACCTGGGCGCGGGAGTTCAAGCAGGGCGATGCGCCGCGCGGCGGTGTTCTCGAGAGCGTCCGCTGGGTCGAGAGCTACGAGCGCATCGCCGAACAGGCCCGCGCCCTGCCCGAGACCCGACACGTGTGCATCGGCGACCGGGAGTCGGACATGCTGTCGCTGCTGGTCAAGGCACGCGACCTCGGCTACCCGGCCGATTATCTGGTGCGCTGCCAGCACAACCGGGTGCTCCCCGAGGGCGACAAACTGT
>NZ_SSXU01000040.1 GCF_009469605.1 Zoogloea sp. 1C4
GGCGGCCACCCTGAGGGCTGACCGGCCGGGGCGCGATGCGATCCACCTCGGCCGCCAGCGCCGCGAAGTCGATGTACGACTCGATCTCGGCCAGCGGATCACCCAGGGTGTCGATCTTCTTGCGGTGGTGATCAAAGGCGAACAGGTCGGTCTTGATGGCGCTGCGTGGTTTCATCGGAGTCGGCTCGGGGCGGATTCAGAACGATGTAATTTTACCAAGGAGGGGCGGGGCGAGGTTTTTCGAGGTGCCCAGCTATCCGACATCGAGTCGCGCATGATCGTGTTTGCCGATGCCCATGCGGCCATCGCTGCCGAAGCAGCACCCCGGCTAGGCCCCCTGCTGCAACATATTTACCAGGAATCCGACCCCGGAAATGTTCTAAGATTCATCCAAAATCGCGCCCCCGGCACCTGGATGCGCGACCAGCTGAATCGACTCCTATGAACCGCCGCCATCCACTTCGCAACGTCGCCCAACCGTCAGCACCAGACCCCTTTACCGGGCACTGGTCTGCAATCCTGTGGCAGCCAGACATCACTGGCGTGCAAACGTTTGCAATCGGCGTGGTCGTGAGTGGCAAAGGCAAGCCCGCGTATCGACTGATGGACGAGCCCGGCCGGCTGACCTGCTTCTACCAGCCAAAGGCTATGACCAAGGATTTTGCCTGGCTGCTGAGCGTGGCTCGCAGCACCCTGGCCGAACACGAACCCGACGCCCCTCTCACTCTGCCCATCTTCAATCTGACCCTCACGCCACCGCGTTACGTGAGTGGCGAATCTGCCCAAGCGATTGCCGACGATCTCTTTACAACCCTGGTACCCGCAGCCCAAGCCGAAGGCAAGCAACGCAAGGCACGTGAGAATCTGGATACTCCGTCCCTCCGCACCCTGGTGCATCGCGAACTCAAACGCATCGCCAACCTGGACTACGAACACATCGTGCGCGAAAAAAACGAGGTCATCCACGACCGCGGCGACCACCTCTTTGACGTGGACATTGTGACCGCCAAGGGCGTTGGTAGTGTGATCTCGGCGGACTACCAATCCCAGTTCTCCATCGAGCGCCACCTGCTGCGCGCTGCTCAGGACGTGGGCAGCTATGGGAAGGTGCGCGGGAAAGACAGCCGAGGCATCTTCATCTACTCCCCCGACCGCATCGAGCTACCCACCAAACTGCGGCTGGAGCTTGAGGACTACCTGCTCACCGAATGCTGGAAGCTCGAAGCCAGCGGCTTTCAGGTCGCTACCAACCTCAAACCTGAATCCCTCGCCCAGGACGTGTTCGACTGGGCAGCGCCACTCCTAGCTTGACACTAGGGGCAGTCCTGCGTGCTTTCCGAACGCCCACACAACAAAACACGTTCAACGTCTGTTGATTTTTCGAACACACGTGTTATTGTTAACCTATAAGTTAACCGATGATTCTGAGACAACTTAAGCTCGCAGAATTTCTCAGGCCTCAAGAAAGCGCAGCGACGTATCCGGAAGCCTCGAACGCGCTTCGAGTGTGCTGCAGGGCCAAGAGCGAGGAACGGGATTCAGCAGTTATGTTCGACTGGCTTGATACGATGAGCAAAGTTGATCAAAAGCACTTCATGAGTGGCATGAGCACCTTGCTCAAGATTGCGAACAGCGGACGCACGCTGCAAAGCCACTACGATGAACAGCAATGCCATGAAACTCATCGCTTCACGTACCAAGGGGAAGAACGAGTCGTGTGGCGGATCAGAATCGGAGATCTTCGTGTGTTGTTCTACTATGGCGAAAACAATATCGTTTTTCTAACCGATGCATTCCCAAAGCACAAGGACAAGCTAACCGTCGCGCAGAAGAAGAAGACTGAGAAAGAAATTCAAGCCTTCATCGATGCACGAGAGCCGCAGATCATTTAGGAGCAGCCATGGCCCCCAACGAACACAACGAACGCGCCTTTGCCGACTTTTGGGATGATGCCGACGATGAGCATGCCTCTTGGCTCGCAAACAAGCGGGACGATGTTGCAATCACCCTGACGGGTATGCTTCACGCAAAGGGTATGTCTTTTGCCGAGCTTGCTGAGAAGCTGGGCTGGAAGAGAAGTCGCGTCAGCAAGGCACTATCCGGTCGTGAGAACCTGACAACCAATACCATTGCAGAGATCGTCAAGGCAGCGGGGTTTGACTTCGACATTGCCGTACGCAAACCGAGTGAAGTTCGGCACTTCCAGCCTTGGGAGCAAAACTACACCTTTCCTGCCAAGGAAGACTCTTGCGCTAACATTCACCACAAAAACATCTTTCCAGAGGCCATCACTAAAGCAGTTCAAGCAGCTATCGAGGAAGCGGTCAATCGAATGGCTGTTCGGTCGTCCTGGCGAAGAAACTACACGCTATGCACCGTAGCCGCTAACGACGGCGCGGCAGATGAGTTCTCTGAAGCAGCTTGATAGGCAACAGGATGAAACTCTCACCGCTTCAGCTTCTTCACAGCCAGTACACGGCCATCTCGCTCTTTGCTCGCGAGATCCCCTCCCCTCCAGCAGACAGCCCGAGCGCATGCTACCCAACAGCATCAACAGAAAGCTTCATCACAAAGATTGAACTCGGAATGCCTGAAGGTGATGAAGACCCACATCATTTCATGGTGAGTCTTGCTGTCAGCAGCGAGAAAGAACTCCCCGACGACTTCCCCTACCAGTTTGCTGTTTTGCTGGAGGGCGAGTTCCACATCGATCATGATGGTGATCTGGAAGATCGCAGACGCTTAGTTGTGATCAACGGCGCATCAATGCTGTTTGGAGTCATCAGGGAGCAGCTTCTCTCCTTGACGCTGCGCCACAAGAACGGTCCATTGATGCTGCCGTCGCTAGATTTACGGGCTCTGGGACCTAAGAAAAAAAACGACACCCCGCAAACAGCTAATACTGACGAACCGAAGAAGGTCCCGCAACGTAAGCGCAAAAAGCCTAGCGCAGACAAGGGCGGCGAAAACTAGACCTTTCGCAGCAAATTTCATACCCACAAAGCAACAGAACCCGAAAACTCAAAGAAGCTACAATATATAGTGCTTTTTTCACCCGCACCTACCGGTGAATTTTTAGCTCTTTGTTTTAATTGTAAAAAATAATTTGCACCTTTAGCACTCATTCAGGTAAAGTGCTAAATATCCAGAAAGAAAAACCCCGGCACCTTGCCGGGTACCGGGGTTATCTACTTTTTGGCGACAGCAACACAAACAAGGCTTGACTTGACAGGCCGCCTTGAATGTGCATTTTTGAACGCAGTCGACTTGGGCGATTATGCGGAAACGAGTAACGGGCGTCAACAGTTAATAACGCCTCGTTAACGCCTGCTCGTTACGGATCGCACAGTCGGCGCCACTGGAAATCACTCCGTGACACCGCAACATCAGTACCCACTCGACCTCATCGTCCATGAGGTCAACAACTCGGTCATCCTTCAACGCTCCGGCGATGGCTACATCAACGCAACTGCGTTGTGCAAGGCTGCTGGCAAGCAATGGAACGAATACTTCTCGAACAAGTCCACCAAAGAGTATCTGGCTGTTGTCGAAGCCAAGACGGGAATTCCCGTTTTGGAGTTGATTCAAGTAGTTACGACAGCGGGCGTGAAGTCCACTTGGGTTCACCCCAAGATTGCGCCTCATCTCGGGCAATGGCTCTCCCCTGAGTTCGCTTATCAGGTATCCGAGTGGATCAACGAATGGGCATCCGCGAAGGGCCTGTCAGTTAACATCGGAAAGCCCAGCACGGCAGCAGGGTCAGGCTCCCCACATCTGCCACCTCACATCCGCCGCTACCTGCTCAACCAGCCGGAGATTCCTTCCGGACACTTCACTGTGCTTCAAGAGATCACATTCATCCTCACCGGGCCAATGGAAAGCCTCGGATATGAGTTGGCGGAGCATTTCCTTCCAGATGGCAGCCTGGGGAAAATGTTCTGTGCCCACCTCCGGAAGGACCACTGCTACGACACCTGCGCTCTTCCGAAGTACACGCACACCTTCGAAGATGGCCGCAAGGTTCTGGCAAACGCCTACCCTATCGAGCTACTCGTGATCTTCCGGAAGTACGCACTGCAAGTATGGCTACCTCAACGCGCACCAGGATACTTCAAGGAACGCGATGCAGAGGCTCTGCCCTACCTAGCAAAAATCAATGCAATCGCTGCACCAACCAGGCCCGCCAACCTCCCCCAGTGGAAGAGACCGGCCTGAGGTAGCAGCAACAAGCAAAAAGCCCACGAGTGCGCAAACACCCGGGGCTTCTTGGTGAGGCGCAAAGGGGCATCCTTACCACCTGAACGCGACACCGTGTCTTTACCAGAGACACTTCAGTTTAGTCGATTTCGCGGACAGAGGCACCAAGGCCCCTCAACACCAACCGGAAGCACCCCTTCCTCCATGCGGTTCGCCCTGCTCTGCAAGACGAACAAAAATCACATATTTAACTGAAAGATCAAACATGTACTTCATTATCTACAAAGACGTCTCAGGCCAGTGGCGCTGGAACTTCAACGCCGCCAACAACAAGGTCATCGCAATGAGCTCTGAGTCCTACATCAACAAACAAGACGCACTTCACGCCATCAATCTTGTCAAGAGTGGTGCCGCCGGCGCAAAAACCTACGACAAGAGTCAGGAGAAGTGGGTGGCGTAACAGCTCTATTTGCTACCGAAGCCATCAAGCCCGCCTCGCGCGGGCTTTTTCATTCTTGCCCATCGGGCACAGCCGGATCGCAGCACAGCAAGGGCGATACAAAAGGCTATGTCACCGTTACCTGTGGAACTGCGCCCCCAGCAATCTGTCTGAATATACAGTTCTGCTGCGATCAGGAGGGTGGCGACGAAACCGCTTGATTTCAAACATGTCCTGCAATCGCTGGCGCATCTGTCGCATTGGCAGCGCGACCGGCTTGTTCAGGTATTGAGTCAGCCGGGTGACGGCCATGCGGCGGCGCGGATTGAGGCTTGTTTCGAGGCTGCGCCGAAGTGCCCTAACTGCGCGCACGAACGCGTCCATCGACACGGACGGTCCGAGGGCCTTCAACGCTATCGGTGCTGCGCCTGCGGCAGGACCTTCAATGCCCTGACGGGAACGCCGTTGGCGCGGCTTCGACACAAGGCCAAGTGGCTGGACTTTCTTCAGACGATGCAGGCCTCGCTCACGGTTCGCCAGAGCGCTCGGGACGTTGGCGTTCATCGCAATACCAGCTTTCGCTGGCGCCACCGGTTTCTTGCCTGGAGCAAGAACGACCGCCCCGCACATCTGCATGGGATCACCGAGGCGGACGAGACCTACTTCCTCGAATCCAGCAAAGGGGCGCGCACGCTTGAGCGCCCAGCCCGCAAGCGGGGTGGCTCGGCCACCAAGCGAGGGATTTCCAACGAACAGATCTGCGTGCTGGTGGCTCGGGACCGTACCGGCCAGACTCTGGATTTCGTCACGGGCAAAGGTCCCATCAGCAAAGCGCAGTTGCGCGAATGCCTGCCACCCGTGCTCGATGAGGACGTTCTGCTCGTCAGCGATACCAACGCCAGTTATCACTACTTTGCCAAGGACGCGGGCGTCAGCCATGAAGCGCTCAATCTGTCCGCCGGCACGCGCGTCAAAGGGGCTTTCCATGTGCAAAACGTCAATGCCTATCACAGCCGGCTACGCCAGTGGATTCAACGCTTTCACGGTGTCGCCACGCACTACCTGCCGAACTATCTGGGCTGGCGCCGGGCACTAGATACACGCCGACTTGATTCTCCCGACAAGATGCTCTCGCCGCTATCGGAGTATTTCCACAGGCAACGGTGACATAGCCATACAAAATGCCCCCGCTCGCAGGCGCTGGGGCAACGTCAGTTGCTGTTTTCATATTTTCTCCACCGTCGATTGTACCGTAAGCGTCGTCTCTGCCCCGTCTTGAGGTAAATCCGTTGAGCAGCGAAGGTGTCCACCATTTTTGAGGGTGGACACCATGGAAATTGAGAAGGCAGCAGGAGTGGATCGGCGTGGCGCCTATGTTCGGCGCAGCCCCGAGCTGAAGGCGGCGATCGTGGCCGAGTGCTTGGCGCCGGGCGCGTCGGTCGCCGCGGTGGCCCTGGCCCACGGGGTCAATGCCAACCTGGTCCGCAAATGGATCGAGAAATCGCGCCCATCGACCCAGGCGGAGACGGACGTGAGCTGGCTCGCGGTGGTAACGATCCTTGCGGCCCTTGCCCTGCTCGATGCGCAAGGTTATGCGCTGGCTGCCCACATCGCCCACCTTCAGCGCAACGACTTCGCTGGCCCGCAGCCCGGCCCCGTAGGCCACCGACAGGGCGTGTCACCGACCGGCACATTGGGGCTCTCCCGCAATTTTGATGACATCCGTTACGGCGGATGAAGCACGCGGGCCTTCAGGAGCGGGAAGCTTGCCCGGCCATACATCTCCCGCTTCAGGCCTTTCAAGCGATTGACCTGCCCTTCGACCTGGCCACTGCTCCAGGGCGAGGTCAGTCCGGCTATAACGGCAGCCTTGTCGTTCAATACGCCCCGTGCGAATCCTTGTAGTTCCGGGACGTCGCTGTGATGGATCTGCGTGAGCCAGTGGTCGAACTGGTCGGCTTGGTGGTGGCGGATCATGTCGACAAAGGGCATGGCGAGCGTCTGAGCGGTGGCGAGGTCGGGGCAATGCTCCGCCAGCGCCTTTACGAAGCGCTGATGAGCGGCCTGGGTTTGCGTATCGCTCTCGGGTGCCAAAGCCAGCAGCCACCAACTCGCCCGGCTGGGTGAGGGAACCTGGATATGAGCGGTGTCTTCAGGCGCTTGAGCTGCCGCGAGTTCGGTCCGCCAAGGCTGTACGGCACGGCGTACCAGAATGGGAGAACCGGAAAAGCCCTGAGCCTTCAGTTCCCGCCAGAGGGCGGCTGCCGAGTGGCAGCCGGCTTCCCAGCGGCTTTTGAGGAATGCGTGAAACGGCGCCAGCTTGCCGGGAGGCACGGTTCGAGGGGCGCGTTCGCGAAATTGTCCGGCTCGCAGGTGCCGACGTACCGTTCCCCGACACATCCGGAGTTCGTGTGCGATGAAGCTCACGCTTTTGCCCTGCTGATGCCACGCGAGCACTTGCTCGTAGCGCTCTCGGCGATGCTGGCGTCGCGCCTCCCGCAGGCGCGCTCGACGCGAAACCGATGGCACCAACGCCGGTGCCGGAGCCGGTGGTGTGGTCAGCCTGCTCGGCGGTGGAGACGTCGGGATCAGGGCGTGGCTGACAGCCTTCAGTTCGCAGTGGTGGCGTGCAAGCAGCCGCTCGATGGCCTCGCGCAGATTCTTGAGGAGGTGCCACCGATCGGCGACCTGCATCGCGCCGGGAGCGCCTTGCCGAGCACCCTCGGCAAGGCGCCCGCCCGGTCACAGGCGATGACCTCGACGCCGGGGTGGGCCCTGAGCCAGTCGGCCAGGGTCTTCGCTTCGCGATCTGGTAACAAGTCCACCGGGCAGTGGCGCTCTAGGTCCACCAAAATCGTTCCGTAGCAGTGCCCGCGCCGGAAGGCGAAATCATCCACCCCGAGAATGCGCGGCGTCGAGGCCGGCGGCAGCGCTGAGCGCTTGAGCTGGCGCAGCAGCGTGTCGGCACTGACCGGCATTCCCAGCAGGCTTGCCAGACGAGCGCCCACTTCGCCCCCCGTGTGTTGCCCCAGCGCCACCAGACAGACTTGCAGGCGGTCGGTACGCCGAGCATAGGGGGCGACGACGCCGGGCAGGCGCTCAGTGAAGAGGCGTCGCCGGCAGTCGGCACGCGGGCAATAGAATCGACGCACCCGCAGGCTGATTGCCACGCTTTGCCCGCTCCACGGCAGATCCGCGAGCCGGCGCAGGTAATGGCTGTGAATGCGCTGGCTCTGCTCGCCGCAGTCGGGGCAGGCGGCCGTCTGCTGGCAACTGTCCACGATGACCATGAATCCGGTCGGCACTTCGACGAACTGCTCTGCCTGGAGGCCGTCACCCTCCAGGCTCCAGGGAAGGGACATATCCATGATCTACTCCCGGGCCGCCAAGCCTTGCCGATCGTGGCGGCGAACCAGGCCAGTATCCGCCTTTGGCCGCGGGACCATCAAAATTGCGGGAGAGCCCTATTGTGGCGGTCAGTGACATGAGACCGGCGGCTGGTCTTGCCGTCGATGGCCACCACGGTGTCTTTGGCCAGCGCGGGGATCACCATGCCCACCCAGCGCCGGAAGGCGGCCTCGAACTCGTCGGGCGAAATCAGCCCGAACACGCGGGCCAGCGTGTAGTGGGACGGGATGCCCTGCTCAAGCTTCATGAAGCCCCGCAGCCAGTCGAGTTTCAACTTGGCCCACTCCTCGATGCCCACAAAGTCGTCCGCCCCGCTGAGCACCCCGCACACCACGACCGTCAGGAGTTCGGCCAGATCGTGCTGCGTGTGCCGAGGGCTGCGCGGATCGGAGATCGAAACAAACACCTGCATCAGCGGCATCACTCCTGTCTTCATGGGAAGCCCAAAAAGCCAGGAAACTACACACTTTCTGCGGCTGTGAACAGGGGGCGTGTAAGGTCATGAAGGTGAACGAAATTTTGCGGTGGGGTATGTCGGGTCGCTACGATTGCCCTGGATGGCGACGGGACTCAGGACAAAAGGATTTTACCAAGCGGCGGGAGGGGTGAGGCTTTTCGAGGTGCGCAGCCATGCCACAAATATCCTATTTAAATATTTATTTAGGTTGTATTTTTTGTTTTTCGGAGCATCAAAGATAGTGCCGACTAAAAACAAAGAGTACAAAAAAATACGGGAAAATTACCTCCAGCACTTATAACAACTGGTGAACACCGAGTCATCGCTTTAATCCCCCTCAGCGTACGCCGACCTCACCTTCTAAAAATACGCTTTCGCATTATTAGAAGTAAATCAGGGTCGCAGACGCATCAATGCACCGCGCAACCAGAGACATACCGAAAAATGATCTTGGACGCACGCACAAGCAGCTGGATTTTGGTCGAAGACAAGGTGAAAATCATGCACAACCGTATATACACACTGATAGAAAAGAACCCTATTGCTATCCTAAAGGGAGAAAACGGAGATCTCGACGGCGACTTCGATGGAATCGATTGGCGCGACATCAAAATGCTTGGCAACGGTCTTGTCGACACCCTAATTTCCATGGAACTAGTGGCGACTGACGAGTGCTATTTAAAGACATCTCTTTGCCGAGACTCACTGGGCACTTTTGTCTATCCAGCTATTAAGATCTCAACAACACGCGGCATACCGGATCACCTTCGAGAAAAAATCGACGCCATCTGCTTCAAATACGCGCAAGGTCTCATTTCTACAACATCTCATGCGGCAGGCCAGGACATTCTCAACGAACGCCGGCAGCAGGTCCAACTGACGGCGGACGAGGAGAAAGAATTAAACCACTCTGTGCAGAAGACGTTACTTGCCCTTCGAACGCGACTCAGACACCCCGTAATGATCGAAGATCATGACAAGAAGCCCATTTACATAGTCGAAGGGAAATTGAGCGCACGCCCATCCAAACTTATCGGGCAAACGAAGCGACGGGAAGTTCAAGGCGTTATCGACAATTTAGGATTTAGCGACTTCGCAGCGCGAATTCTGGACTTGGACGGCGTTGCAATTAGCGGCCACTACAGCAACCACAGCGAGCTAGACCACTTTTGGGAGTCGATGCGTTCAAGGGAAATATCTACTTTCGAGGTACTTGATGTCATCGACGACGTCGGCAAGCGCACAATCACTATCCGCAGCCTGCCGCCTCGAGCGACAGAACAGACCCTACGATGAGGCATATACAAAATTCAGCCGAGTGCCTGATTGCGTGCTCGGACTCTTTCAAAACCAGCGCAAGCCGTTGCTCTACCTTATATATGCCCACGCGAACAAGATCGATTTGAGGACTCGACGATTGACCCAGGGGCTCGAGCTCAAAACCATATTCCGAAGCGACAGAAAGAATATCCGAATAACATTTTCTTGTCGCGAGGACACGCAACTGATCATTCCTCAGCCCCCACCAGGCCAGGTGGCTCCGCAGGGTAGCGAAATGCTCGGCTTCCCACATCACGACTTGACGTGAAGTGGTGATCAAATTCTCAATCGGCGCGCCGCCCGGCAATGACGGCGATTCGGCAAACCGTTTCTCCGCGTAGGCAATCAGGTCATTCCAGCCGGACTCCGGAATGCGGGTGAGCAGCGTTGCGAGCGCCGGCATGCCTGAAAGGCTGTCCGGCAATTGAGCACGCAATGACATAGAAAAACGAAAACGATTCGCAACTCTGTTGAGCGCGCTATCAATTTTATTAGCGATTGCACTGCCAAGTCTTAGCCGGTCAGCCGCCGTCACACACTCATATCCGCGCGCTCGAAGACGCAGATACATGAGCGCCAACGCCGGACTCGGGTGCGTAGTTGCTAACTTTTCGTAAAAATTAACGGGGCAATAGGGTAAATAATTATCAAGATAATTAACCCCAGGTATTTTATGAGACTCTCCAGGCGACAGACCGACTAGCTGACTACTCCACAGATCGAGCAGATGCAGGTAATACATCTGCGTCGTCCCACTCTGCCCGTGACCAAGATAGCGCTCGAGGGCAGGAAGCATTCTGCGCGTGACACGGGCACCGCCAAGTAGAGTCTCTGCTGCTGCAAAGTTTTCACTATTAGCGGGAATCCTGCCCGCCGCTTCAATGCTAAATAGCCGGGCAGCGATCAGGTTCGCAATTGAATGTCTCGCATGATGCAGCGTGATATATGGATTTCCGGTAACCCCGCGCAGCGTCGCGATGACCCGACTACGCAGATTCGCTTTCGCAGCACGATCGGTTGCGACATCACCAAAGATCGGGGCATCAATGTCACTTCCGACATGCGCTTCCAATTGCGCGAGACGTTCCTCAATAAGTTTAGTTTCGTTTGCGGTGAGCGAGGCGACAAGGGGGACTAGGCGAGACGAAGTTCGCTCGGTTTTCAGATTCTTTAGCCGGTTGTGTCGAACTCTCAGATACGGCAACGCCCCCTCCCAAAACCATTCGCTTCGCAAGAGGCCGAATGCCTCGCCGCCTCTAAGGGCGAACCGATAAGCGAGCATTAGAAGGAGAGCCCCCAGGGCCCCATAGTCTTTGTCCTGAACTCCATACAGGTGGTGAAATGCCCGCAGATACTCTGCCTCGGTGAAGTAACCCGGACTCGCATTAACAATTTTTTGAGCGCCGGGGATTTCAGTCCAGTCGGGGTCTTCCATCGGAGCTTGCCGTGCTAACCAGGCATGAAACTCCTGCAGGCGGCATCGACCGTAGTGCTTAGACTTTAGCGGCATTGACAAGATAACTTCCGAGTACAAATCAGTCAGTTCGTCCTCATCGAGTTGATCAAGCCGCGTATCACCGACGAGTTCGGCAAACGGACGAGAGAGTGCACTGAGGTATCGATTGACGGCCGAGAGAGCGAGTTGATCCCCACCACGTTTGCGCCGGGTCAGTAGCTCCCCGACCCACAGAGCCAAAGCACGGGCAGCATGAGGGGCTGCCCCCCCCCGCTCCCAATGCTCCCAACTTAACGCCAACCCCCTTGTGAACCCGCGCCACTCTCGGTAAAATTCATACCGTTAAGTCATTGATAAATAGACAGTATGAACTCAAACACTCGATCCCCAATCGCTGCTGGATGAGTTCTCCAGGTTCCTCCTCGACCCCGCCCTGGTCGACCAGGTGCGCCTGCGCCCCGGCGCTTTCACCCGTGATCGCCATCTGACCTTGCCGCGCATCGCGGCGATGATGATGTCCGGGATGTGTGCCAGCGTGCAGGCCGAGCTCGACACCTTGTTCGGCCAGTTGAAGGGCATGGCGGTCCGTAGTCGGGAGGTCAGCGCGCAGGCCTTCAGCAAGGCTCGACGCGGTTTTTCGGCGGAGCTGTTCCGGCTCGCCGGTCGGCACCTGCTGGCGCTGGCCCAGCCGCGGATCGATGCGGCGCGCTGGAACGGCTTGCGCGTGGTGGCGGCCGACGCTTCCCGGCTGCGCGTCTCGACCCGCGCCAACGCCAAGCTGCCTGCCGATCACTACGCCTTCGCGCTGTTTCTGCCCGGGGCCGAGCTGACGCTGCACGCGAGCCTGCATCCGGCCGACGGTTCGGAGC
>NZ_SSXU01000041.1 GCF_009469605.1 Zoogloea sp. 1C4
GATGTGCCACCGAGCACGCTAGGTCGATCAGGAGCAGACGCGCGGATAACTCATCATGGCCCGGGCCACTACGCCCAACCAGGAGGCCGGATATACGTGAGCAATCGATCCCCTTGTTGTCCAACATCCGCGCTAGCAAAACGGGAGGAGTCCATATACGGACTTTAGTCCGACATCGCGGGTCGATCAGGCAGGGTTTGTCGGACTGAAGTCCGACCTACAGGATGGCTAAACGGGCACGAACAGCGTGTCGTCGCCATCCGCCACCGCTCGCAGCGGATGGCCGAAGGCGGCGGAGAGGCGGTCGACGGTGAGCACGCTGGCGGCGGGGCCGATGACGTGGCCACCTTCGCCATCCAGCAGCAGCACGTGGCTGGCGTAGCGGGCGGCGAGGTTGATGTCGTGGAGCACCATCACCACGCCGGCGCCGCCTTTGGCGAGCCCCTGGAAGTGATCGAGCACCGCCACCTGATGGTGCAGATCCAGGTGAGCCAGGGGTTCGTCGAGCAGATAGAGGCGCGGTTGCTGGACGAGCAGCGCGGCGATGGCGAGGCGCTGGCGCTCGCCGCCGGACAGGGTGGGCACCTGGCGTTCGGCAAAGCCGGCGAGGCCCATCGTCTCCAGCGCGGCCAGGGCGATGGCTTCGTCCTCCTCGCCTTCCCAATCCCAGCGGCCCAGATACGGGTGGCGACCGACGAGGGCGGTCTCGAGCACGGTGGCGCTGAAGTAGTCGGGCTGGCTCTGGGCGAGCAGGCCGCGCAGGCAGGCTTCGTGGCCGCGAGGCCAGTCGCCGTAGGGCTTGCCGGAGAGCAGCACGCTGCCGCCAGCGGGCGGGCGCAGGCCGGAGAGGGTGTGCAGCAGGGTGCTCTTGCCGGCGCCGTTGCGGCCGAGGATGACCAGGGTGTCGGCGGGCTGGAGGGTGAAATCCAGATCGCGGCACACGCGGTGGCGGCCGACTTCGACGGCGAGGGCTTCGGTGCCGAGCACCGGGGGACGGGCGTCCATCTTCATCGCGGATGCCTCGTCAGCAGAAAGAGGAACACCGGCACGCCAAACAGCGCGGTGAGCACGCCCACCGGCAGCTGGATGGGCGCCACCACGGTGCGGGCCGCCGTGTCGGCAGCGGTGAGCAGTACGCCCCCGGCCAGGGTGGCGGCGGGCAGCAGCAGGCGCTGGTCGTTGCCGATGGCGAGGCGCACCAGATGCGGCACGATCAGCCCGACGAAACCCACCGAACCGACGGTGGTGACCGCCACGCCGGTGAGCAGCGCGCCCAGGCCATACACCAGCGCCCGCAGGCGGCCGACGCGCACGCCCAGGGCCCGGGCGGTGATCTCGCCCCGGGAGAGCAGGTTGAGCTCCCGCGCGAAGGGCAGCACCGCCACCAATCCCAGGCCCAGCACGGCAAGCGCCGGCCACGGCTGGCTGACGCTGCTGGCGTCGCCCATCAGCCAGAACAGCATGCCCTTGACCCGGCCTTCCGGCGCGAGGCTGAGCATCAGCGCCACGGCCGCGCCACAACCGGCGGCCACGATGACGCCGGTGAGGAGGAGGCGCGTCTGCGTCCATGACCCATCGCCGTGGGCGAGGCCGAACACCAGCAGCGTCGCGCCCAGCGCGCCGATGAAGGCGCCGGCATCGATCCAGCCAGAGGCAGCCCCGGCCAGGATCGCCCCCAGCGCGCCCACCGCCGCGCCGCCGGAGATGCCCAGCACGTAGGGGTCGGCCAGGGGGTTGCGCAGCAGCACCTGCATCAGCGCGCCGGCCAGGGCCAGCAGGCCGCCACACGCAAAGGCGGCCACGGCGCGGGGCAGGCGCAGGGTGCGGATGATGTCGGATTCCATCCCGCCGCCGCTGCCGGTGAGGGCGGCGAGCAGATCGGCGTGGGTAACCGCCAGCGCGCCGGCGGAGAGCGCCCAGGCAAAGGCGGCCAGCGCTGCGGCGACGAGGGCGGCCAGCACCAGCCGGGCGCGCCGGCGTCCGTGGCGGCCGGCACCGGGGCGCGCCGCCGGGGTAGAGGCGGCGCTGCGGGTGGCGAGGTGGAGCTCGTCGGCCATCGTCAGAAGGCCGCCTGCGGGCGGTGGGTGTGTGGGTTCATGGGTGTGTTCAGCGCCGGGCCGGGGGTTGCCCGCGGCCCGGTTTGGTTACGAATTACCTCGGGGCGTAGCGTACGCCGAAGAAGACGTTGGCGCCGGGGGTGTTGTAGCCGTAGGCGGTCTCGTACTGCTTGTCGAGGAGGTTGTTGGCCCGGCCTTCGACGCTCCATTCGGGCGTGACGGCGTACTTCACGAAGGCGTTGAGGAGGCCGTAGCCGCCCAGCCGGTCGCGCTCGGTGGCGGTGGCGAGGGCGGTGGTGCTGAAGCTGACCGCGTCGTAGCGGCCGCCCACGCCTTGCAGCTCGACCCCGGCGGTGATGCGCTCGACTTTGCGGCTGACGCGGAAGTGGCCGCTCTGCTTGGCCCGGCGCGGCAGGCTGGCGTCGGAGTCGCGGTCCTTGGCGTCGAGGAAGTCGATGCCGGCTTCCAGGTCGAACCCGGCCAGGCGCGTACCGCCCGCCAGCGACACGCCCTGCACCAGCGCCTCGCGCACGTTGGACGGCATCGAGCGGCCGGTGCTGGGGTTGCGGAAGGTGACGATCATGTCGGAGATGCGGTTGCGGAACACCGTGAGGCTGGCGAAGCTGCCGCCCTGCGACCACAGCAGGCCGATCTCCTTGTTGTAGGCGTTTTCGGGCTTGAGGTTGGCGTTGCCGAAGCCGGGGTAGTACAGCTCGTTGAAGGTGGGCGCGCGGAAGGCCGAGCCGATGCTGCCGGTGAAGCGGAGGCCGTTGGCGATCTGGTAGCCGTAGCCGGCGTAGCCGGTGGTCTTGCCGCCGTACTGGCTGTTCTCGTCGTGACGGGCGTTGAGCTGCACGGTGTGGGCGCCCAGGCCGGCCGTCCAGCCGAGGAGCGCCGAGTTGACGGTGCGCCCGCCATCGAAGGCGCCTTCGCTGAGCACCTTTTGATGGAGGTTTTCGTAGGCTGCCATCAGGGTGCCGACGGGCAGGCGGATGTCGTGCTGCCAGGCGAGCTGGTCCTGGGTGGTGCGGATGGTGGAGCCGGCGGGCTTGCTGAGCATGAAGCCTTCGTAGCTATCCACCGACTGGCCGAAGCGCAGGGTGCTCGTCCAGCTGGCGGCGAGGCGGTTGCGGCTGTGGAGGCTCCAGACGCGCTGGGCGGAGTTGTTGTAGTTGTTGAAGCTGGCTTCGCCGTCGTAGAAGTTGCGGCCTTCGGTGGCGAGGAAGGTGGCGCCCAGCTCGTGGCCGTCGGCGAGGCGGTAGCCCAGGTTGCCGGAGACGCTGGTGTTGCGATACGGATCGTGGTCGGGGTTGTAGCCGGTGGCCTTGCGCATCTTGGCGCTGGTGCCTTCGGTTTCGGTGTAGCCGCCGCGCAGGGCGTAGCTGAGGCGCTCGGTGCCGCCCGCCACGCCGGCGGAGACTTCCCGCGCGCCGTAGCTGCCCGCGCCGGCAAAGGCGTCGACGCGCGGCGTACCGTGGCCCTTGCGGGTGAAGATCTGGACGACGCCGCTCATGGCGTCGGCGCCGTAGAGGGCCGAGGCCGGGCCGCGGACGATCTCGATGCGCTCGATCTGCGACAGGGGGATGTCCTGCCAGCTGGCCGTGCCGGTGGTGGCGGAGCCGATGCGCATGCCGTCGATGAGCAGGATGGTGTGGTTGCCGTTGCCGCCGCGCATGAAGATCGAGGTGCTCTTGCCCGGGCCGCCGTTGGTGGCCATCTGGATGCCCGGCTGGCGGGCCAGGAGCTCGGGCAGGCTGAAGCTGGCGCCGGATTGTTCGATCCGGGCGCGGTCGATCACGGTGACGTCGGCGATGGCCTCGTCGGCACGCTGGGCCTGGCGGGACGCGGTGACGACCACGACGGGCTGTTCGGCGTCGGCGGCAAGGCCGGTGAGGGGGAATGCGGTGGCCACGGCGAGGGCGGCAAGGGTGGGGCGGATGAAGGTCATGGAGGTCTCCCGAGCCGGGCGGCGTCCCCGCCAACCCGGTGGTTTGCTGGTGGAAGCACCCGGGGGAGAGGCTGGCCCGGGACGGTCGGAAACCGTCCGGCGTGCGCCTGCCACCACCCCGTGGCACTTCCGCTTGAGGCAACCGAGGCCGGTATCCGGGCTTGCAGTGGGGCGGGGCCGTTGAAACCGGCACCGCCGCGGCGCGTCGCCTTCCCAGGCCGAAGGGCCCAGTGGCGCAGTGACGCGTCGTGTTACTGCTTACCGTTGCGGGGGCAGCACAGGCCTTGCGGCTTCGGCGAGAAGCGCGCGCACCTGTTTCCCGTTTAACCCCCGGGCCTGCCGGCCCGGGAGCACCTTGGTCACGTCGATCGGCCGGCAGCGGTGCCGCCGGCCGAAGGTTCCTGCTGGTTTGAAGCTGTGATGAAGCGCGACGACTCAGCGGAAGTAGTAGCGCACCGAGCCGAACAGGGTGCGGCCTTCCGCCGGGTAGAAGTAGTAGTCGCCGGCGAAGGACGAATACAGCGCGTAGGGCGCGTACTTCTGGTTGGTGGCGTTGGCGAGGCGCAGCTGCAGCGTCACGTCACGCACCTTCCAGTCGGCGTGCAGATCGAGGATGCCGTAGCCGTCGAGCATCTCCTTGGTGTTGTCGAAATCGCCCCCGAAGCGGCGCTTGCCCACGTGGGTCCAGGTGGCGCCGTAGCGGCCGGCGGTGGCGGCGTCGAACACCGCGCCGACCCGGTACTTGAGGTTGGGCGCGAGGGTGACGGTGTTGCCGCTGTAGGGGCCATCCACGAACTTGGCGTTCTGGGTGGTGAGGCCGGCGTTGAGCTCGAGCTTGGGCAGGGCGCGCCAGCGGGCTTCGAGCTCGAGGCCTTCGCGGCGGGTGCGGTCGAAGTTCTCGTTGGCGTAGGTGATGGGGTTGTAGCCGATCTCGTCGGTGAGGCTGAGGCGGTAAATGGCGCCCTGCAGCAGCAGGCCGTCGGCCTTGTAGCGGGCGCCGACTTCGAGGTTGGTGCCGTGCTGGGGCCGCACGTTGCCGCCGGTGAACACCGGGGCGTAGGTGAGCGGGTCGTAGCCGAAGAGCTCGTCGGTGTTGGCGAAGCGGAACACCTGGCCCCAGCGGGTGAACAGCCGGGTGCTGCGATCGAGATCCCAGGCGAGGCCGGCCTCGAAGGCGTTGCGGGCGTGGGTGGCTTCGCCGTCGATGCCATTGACGCGGTCTTCGGCGTGCTGACGGACGATCTGCCGGCGCCCGCCCAGGGTGAGGTGCAGGTCGGAGCGCAGCGAGGTGGTGTTCTGCACGTAGAAGGCGCGGGACAGCTGGGAGCCGGATTGATCCAGCGCGACGTTATCCACCTTGCCGTGGAACACATCCAGCCCGGCGACGGTGGTGCTGGCCAGCCCCGCCAGCCCGTGGCGCCACTGCAGGCGCGGGGTGAAGGCGGTGGTGTCGCGGTTGGCGATGTAGGGCGTGGCGCCGTACACGGCGTTCTGGCGCGAGGTGTTGTAGGTGATCTCGCCTTCGAGCATCAGGGTGTCGGTGATGGCGTAGCGCACACCCGGGCGCAGGCGGTAGCCCTCGCGCTTCTGCTGGTCGGTGAGGCTGCGGGCGCGGGTCGGGTCGGCGTCGTAGTCGGCGCGCTTGATGGAGCCCGGCAGGCCGTTGGAATCGCCGTAGGCGGCCACGTCGACGAAGACTTCGCGCTCGTCACCGAGGATGTGCCCGACCCGGCCGGAGACGGCGCGCTGGTCGCCCTGGGTGTTCTTGCGCCAGCCGTTCACGTCGGCGTAGTTGGCGAACACGTTGAAGTAGGTGGCGTCGGCCGAGCCGGCGGCGGACACATCGACCCGGCGGTAGCCGTAGCTGCCGAGGGTGAGCCCGGCGCTGGCGCGGGGGGCGCCGGATTTGTCGGTGATGATGTTGATCACGCCGCCCACGCTGCGGTCGCCGAACAGCACGCCGCCGGTGCCGCGCATCACCTCGACGCGATCGACGTTCTGCAGCGGGATGGCCGACCAGTCGATGCCGCTCATGTCCACCGGGTTGAGGCGCTGGCCGTCCACGAGGATGAGGGTGTTGCTGCCGGCGGATTCGCCGAAGCCGCGCAGGTCGACCACGGTGTCGATGCCCAGCGCGCCGGACATGGGGCGCACGTCGATGCCGGCGGCGAGGCCCAGCACGTCGGGCAGGCTGGCGCCGCCGCTCCGGGCGATGTCTTCGCGGCTGATGCGGGTGAGGCTGACGGGGGCTTTGGAGTCGACGTCGTCGAAGCGGCTGGCGCTGACGACGACTTCGGGCTGCACGTCGGCGGCGAAGGCCGGCGCGGCAAGGGCGGCAGCCACGGCGAGCGCGACGGCGGAATGGCGGTTGATCATTTTTATGTGTTCTCCCTGGCCCGCTGGCGTCCCCGCCGAATCGGGCAAATCATGTGTGGAAGCACGCGAAGGGGGAGAAACTGGGAGAGGCGCCGGAAAACTCCGGCTGCGCCCGTCGCCACCACCCCGTGGCACTTCCGCTTGGTGTGTCCGAGGCCGGTATCCGGGCTCGCAGGCTGGGCGGGTGGATTGACCACCGGCCGCGGCGCGTCGCCTTCCCAGGTTGAAAAACCCAGTGGCTCATTGACGCACCGTGCACCTGCTTACCGTTGCGGGGGCAGCACAGGCATGGCGGCTTCGAGGAAGACCGCGCACCTGTTTCCCGTTTAACTCCTGGGCCGGATGGCCCGTGGAGCACCTGGAGCACTTTGTTGCCGGCAGACCGCGCCGCCGGCAAACAGCCTGCGATAATACCACCAATTCAGACACTTCCGGATTTCCATGAGCTGCGAACTGATCCTCGGCGGCGCCCGTTCGGGCAAGAGCCGCCTGGCCGAAACCGAAGCCGCGGCAAGCGGGCTTGCCGTGCATGTCATCGTCACCGCCGAGGCGCTGGACGCCGAAATGGACGCCCGCATCACCCGCCATCAGGCCGACCGGCCGGCCGGCTGGCAGGTGGTCGAAGCGCCCCGCCAGCTCGCCGCGGCCCTCGAGGCCACCGCCGCGCCCGATCGCTGCGTGGTGGTCGATTGCCTGACCCTGTGGCTCGCCAACCTGCTCGATGACGCCGAAACTCTCGCCCCCGGTGAAGGCGCCGAGCGGCTGCCGATGTTCGCCCGCGAGCGCGCCGCGCTGCTCGACCTGATCCCGCGCCTCCCCGGCCAGGTGATCTTCGTGGCCAACGAGGTGGGCCTCGGCCTGGTGCCCGAAACACCGCTGGGCCGGCTGTTCCGCGACGAGGCCGGCCGCGCCAATCAGGCCGTGGCCGCGCTGTGCGAGCGGGTGGTGTTCGTCGCCGCCGGCCTGCCTCTGGTCCTCAAGGACATGCCCCGCCCCTGACCCCACTCCCGATTTCCCATTCCCCGCTTCCCACCCTTCCCATTTCCCACCACCCGCCCGCCCTGCTAGCATCCGCGGCTTCGCCCCGCTCCCGTCACCGTCATGACCTACGCCATCGCCCGCCCCGACCAGGGAATCGCCGCCGCCCTCCAGCAGCGCATCGACACCAAGACCAAGCCCCTCGGCGCCCTCGGCCGGCTCGAAGCCCTGGCGAAGCAGATCGGGCTCGTCCAGCAGACGTGCTCGCCCGAACTGCGCCAGCCGCAGATGCTGGTGTTCGCCGGCGACCACGGCGCGGCCAAGGCCGGCGTGTCGGCCTACCCGCAGGACGTGACCTGGCAGATGGTCGAGAACTTCCTGGCCGGCGGCGCGGCGATCAACGTCTTCGCCCGCCAGATGAACCTCGGCCTGACGGTGGTCGATGCCGGCGTGGCCCATGACTTCCGCGTCCGCCCCGGCCTCATCGACGCCAAGCTCGGCGCCGGCACCGCCAACTACCTGGAAACCCCGGCGATGGATGCCGCCACCCGCGACACCGCCCTCGCCCGCGGCCGCGAGCTCGCCCGCGCGCTGGCCGCCAACGGCAGCAACGTGGTCGGCTTTGGCGAGATGGGCATCGGCAACACCGCCGCCGCGTCGCTCCTCACCCACTGCCTCACCGACGCCGACCTCGCCACCGTGATCGGCCGTGGCACCGGCCTCGACGACGCCGGCCTCGACCGCAAGCGCGGCCTGCTGGCCAAGGCCGTCGCCCGCGGCGGCCGGCCCACCGACCCGCTCGCCGCGCTGGCCGAGTACGGCGGCTTCGAGATCGCCATGATGGCCGGCGCCATGCTCGGCGCTGCCGAGGCGAAGATGGTGCTGCTGATCGACGGCTTCATCGTCACCAGCGCGCTGCTGGTGGCCCACGCCATCGCGCCCGAGATCCTCGACTACTGCGTGTTCGCCCACCGCTCCCACGAGGCCGGCCACGTGGTGCAGCTGGCCCACCTGGGCGCCGAACCGCTGGTGCAGCTCGACCTGCGCCTGGGCGAAGGCACCGGCGCTGCGCTGGTGTATCCGCTGGTGCAGGCCGCGGTGAATTTCCTCAACGAGATGGCCAGCTTCGAATCCGCCGGCGTGGCCGGCAAAGCCTGATCCCGGCCCGGATGCGCACCCAGCTCGAACTCTTCTTCATCGCCATCGGCTTCTTCACCCGGCTGCCGGTGCCGGGCTGGGTCGGCTTCGCCCCCGAAAAGCTCGGCCACGCGGCGCGCTACCTGCCCCTGGTGGGCTGGCTGGTGGGGCTCGTCGGTGTGGCGGTGTATCTGCTGGCGGTGCAGGTGCTGCCGGTGGATATCGCGGTGGTGCTGGCGATGGCGGCCACCATCCGCATCACCGGCGCCTTCCACGAAGATGGCTGGGCCGACGCCTGCGACGGCCTCGGCGGCGGCTGGAACCGCGAGCAGGTGCTGGCGATCATGAAGGACTCGCGGATCGGCAGCTACGGCACCATCGGCCTGGTGCTGATGCTCCTCGCCAAGTACCTCGCCCTCGCCAACCTGGGCGCCGAGGAAGACTACCCGGTGATCGCCGCCCTGCTGGTGGCCCATCCCCTGTCGCGGCTGGTGGCGGTGGGGCTGATGGCCACCCTCGACTACGCCCGCCCCGACGACAGCTCGAAATCCGCTCCGGTGGCCCGCCGCCCCACCGCCGCCGAGCTGGGCATCGCCACCCTGGCCGGCGTGCTGCCGCTGCTGCTGCTCAACCCCCGCGAGGCGCTGGCCGTGCTGGCGGTGAGCGCGGCGGTCGGCATCCAGGCCCGGCGCATCTTCCTGCGCCGCCTCGGCGGCTACACCGGCGACTGCCTGGGCGCCGCCCAGCAGGTGGCCGAACTCGCAATCTATCTGGGAATCCTCGCCGCGTGGAGCTTTACCTGATCCGTCACCCCCGGCCCGCCGTGGCGCCGGGGATCTGCTACGGCCAGACCGACCTGGGCCTCGCCGAATCCGCCGACGTGGTGGCCGAGCGCCTGCGCCCACTGCTGCCGGCCGATTACGCCCTCTTCGCCAGCCCCCTGGCCCGCGCCCGCCTGCTCGCCGAAGCCCTCGGCACCCCGCGCCTCGACCCGCGCCTGAAGGAAATCCACTTCGGCGACTGGGAAGGGCGCAGCTTCGACGACATCGGCCAGGCGGCCCTCGACGCGTGGGTGGCCGAACCCCTGGATTTCGCCCCGCCGGGCGGTGAATCCCCCCGCCAGATGGCCACCCGCGCACTGGATTTTCTGGCCGGGCTGCGCGCCGAGGCCCCGCCCGCGGCGGTGGTCGTCGCCCACGGCGGGCCGCTCCGGGCATTGGCCGGCGAGCTGCTGGGCCTGCCGCCCGAACGCTGGCTCACCCTCGACTTCGCCTGCGGCGAAGTCACCCGGCTGGATCTCCACGACTGGGGCACCGTGCTGCGCTGGTTCAACCGCCACTCTTGCTGTGTCACAAAATAACAAATCAATCTCCCGCGCTTTCCTGTGCGCAACATGGACATTGCTGAAAGCAATTGACCAGTATCAACGCGATGGTCCACCGTAGCGTTGAGATCGAATTGGGAACATGCCGCTGGGCGCGTCGAACAGCCGCGCGACACGTAACCTTCGGGTACGGCAGACTGCGGGCCAAACAATGCTTTTTTGATATCCTTGTGACGCAGCCGTTCGGCGACCAGAGCCCCGTAAGCAGCGACGCGCAAGGTTGCGTGATGGGGCAAGCGGCGCCAGCCCCGACCTTCGTAGTGGGCTAAGAAACCAGCGGAACAGCAGGTTGTAATCAAGCTGCTCGCAGAACTGCTGATCCGAGCGAACCGAGTAGAAGACGATCATCAATTGTGCATTGAGCAGGCGATCCGGCTGGATCGAAGGGCGGCCCGTCCGGGCGTAAAGGCCGTCGAGTTCCGCAGAAATGGCCGACAATGCCGACTCGGCCAGTTTCTTCACCCTACGCAACAGGTGATCAGCCGGAATCCGGTACTCGACCGAGAAACAGTGAAACATCGAGGACTGGGGATCGACTTCGCCGCGCATCAGTGCTGCGCCAGGAGTTCGAGAGTACGGATAGGTGTAAAGTTTCAATGTAAGCGTCCGGCCACCCCATCTCCCCCGGGCAGCCCAAATAGCGTATTCGTGTCCACGCCGAACGACGTGGACACGAATACGCTTCAATTTCTTTTGAATTCAGCCAGCGCGTACGCTTGCCCAG
>NZ_SSXU01000042.1 GCF_009469605.1 Zoogloea sp. 1C4
AGACCGAAAAACAATTGCTTTTCGGTCTCTCTCTTCTTTTGTCAGCGGTACTTGGATCTGCAAATGCTGTACTGAAACGCGTAACTTTCTTAGCGTGCTTTATTTTCCGTTTTCTGAGACGACCCCAAGAACCCCGCGTGGCTCGACCAGCTCAAGGCCGGCGACAAGATCCGCTTCGGGATGGAAGACACCGGCGGCGCGCTCACCGTTACCCGCATCGAACGCCCCTGAGCCCCCTGAGCCCCAAGGCGCCGCCGCCATGATCCGCCACCTCGCCCCCGCGCTGCTGCTGGCGCTCGCCGCCACCGCCCAGGCCCAGACGCCGGGTGCCAGCCTCGAATCGCTCCTCGACTATGCCCGCAGCCGCAACCCGGAATACGCCGCGATGCGCTACGAGGCCGAGGCCGCCGCCGAGCGCATCGTCCCGGCCGGCGCGCTGCCCGACCCGAAGTTCCGCACCGAGCTGCGCGACATCACCCGCATGGGCGAGCAGAACCCGTCGGTGCTGCCGGCGCGGGTGGGCAGCACCCGCTACCTGCTGATGCAGGACGTGCCCTGGTTGGGCAAGCGTGAGCTGAAGCGCGAGATCGCCGAGCTCGACGCCCGGGCCGCCGACGGCCGGGCCACCGGCACCTGGGCCGAGCTTTCCGCACGCATCAAGACCGCCTACGCCCAGTACCAGTACATCCACCACAACACCGCCCTCACCCGCGAGCTGCTCGATCTCTCCACCCGCCTCGAGAAGGTCGCCCAGGCCCGCTACGCCGGCGGCCTCGCCGCCCAGCAGGACGTGATTCGCGCCCAGATCGAACAGACCGGCATGCGCACCGAACTCCTCTCCCTCGACAACGAGGATCGTCAGGCCCGCGCACGCCTCAATACACTGCTCGCCCGCCCGGCCAGCGCACCGCTGGAGGCGCCCACGCGCCTGCGCCCGCTGCCGCCGCCGGCCGCGCTGGATGCCGCCGCGCTCGAAGCCCGGGTGCGCGCCCGCAATCCGCAGCTCTTCGCCGACGAGGCCAAGGTCCGCGCCGCCGAAAAAGGCCGCGAGCTGGCCTACAAAAACCGCTACCCGGATTTCACCCTCGGCGTCTCGCCCATCCAGTACCAGGGAAGCGTGAAGGAATGGGAGCTGATGGTCGAGCTCAACCTGCCGCTCCAGCAGGGCAGCCGCCGCGCCCAGGAGCGCGAGGCCGAGGCCATGCTCTCCGCCGCCCGCGCCCGCCTCGACGCTACCGCCAACCAGGCGCTGGGCGAACTCGAGGGCCAGCGCTCGGCCTTCGAGGCCGCCCGTCGCACCGAAGCGCTGATCGCCACCAGCCTGCTGCCCCAGGCCGACCTCAGCTTCAAGTCGGCGCTGGCCGCCTACGAGAACGGCAAGGTGGATTTCGCCACCCTGATGGACGCCCAGCGCCAGATCCGCATCGCCCGCCAGAGCCGCATCAAGGCCCAGTTCGAGGCCCAGATGAGCCTCGCCGAGATCGAACGCATCGTTGGAGAAGACCTGTGAAATCCCCTGCCGCCCTCGCCCTTGCCGCCGTGATCGCCGTGGGCGGCACCGCCGGCGGCTACTGGTTCGGTACCCGCAGCGCCGTGACGCCGGCCCCGGTTGCTGACGCCAAGCCCGCCCGCAAGCTGCTGTACTACCGCAACCCCATGGGCCTGCCCGACACCTCGCCCACCCCCAAGAAAGACCCGATGGGGATGGACTACATCCCGGTGTACGAAGGCGAAGCCGAGGCCACGCCCGCGCCCGCCGGGCAGGTGAAGATCAGCGCCGAGCGCATCCAGAAGCTCGGCGTGCGCACCGAGCCCGCCGAACTGCGCGCCCTGGGTGGCCAGATCCGCGCCGCCGGTCGGGTCGAGCCCGACGAGCAGCGCCTCTACACCATCGCCCCCAAGTTCGAGGGCTACGTGGAGCGCCTGCACGTGAACGTCACCGGCCAGCCGGTGGCCCGCGGCCAGGTGCTGTTCGAGGCCTACAGCCCGGAGCTCGTCGCCGCCCAGCGGGAATACCAGATCGCCGCCCAGGGCGTCGAGGCGCTCAAGGGTGCCGGCAGCGAGGCCCAGGCCGGGATGAAGCAGCTGGCCGAATCGGCCCTCATCCGCCTGCGCAACTGGGATATCTCCGACGCCCAGCTGCGCGCCCTCGCCAAATCCGGCGCCGCGACGCGGACGATCAGCTTCCAGTCGCCGGTGGCCGGTATCGTCACCGAGAAGAAGGCCGTCCAGGGCGCCCGTTTCATGCCCGGCGAGGCGCTATATCAGGTGGCGGACCTCTCCCGCGTGTGGGTGATGGCCGACGTCTTCGAGCAGGATATCGCCGCCGCCCGCGTGGGCGCGCCGGTCAAGGTGCGGGTCGATGCCTACCCGGACAAGACCTTCGACGGCCGCATCGCCTACCTCTACCCGAGCGTTAACGCCGAAACCCGCACGACGCCGGTGCGGGTCGAGCTGGCAAACCCCGGCCTGCTCCTCAAGCCGGGCATGTTCGCCCGCATCGAGATCAATGCCGGCAGCAGCGCGCCGGTGCTCACCGTGCCGACCTCGGCGGTGATCGACAGCGGCACCCGCCAGGTGGTGCTGATCGCCGAAGGTGAAGGCCGCTTCACCCCGCGGGAGGTGAAGCTCGGCAAGCGCAGCGACGAGCGGCTGACGGTGCTGGACGGCCTCAAGGCGGGCGACGCGGTGGTGGTGGCCGCCAACTTCCTGATCGACGCGGAGAGCAACCTCAAGGCGGTGCTGGGCAGCTTCGCCCAGCCCCAGCCCGCCGCCGCCAGCGTGGGGCACAAGGCCGAGGGCGTGGTGGAGAGCATCGACGTTTCCGACGGAACGGTGATGCTCTCCCACGGCCCGGTGGCCAGCCTAAAGTGGCCGGCGATGAGCATGGAGTTCAAGCTCGCCAACCCGTCGCTCCAGGCCGGCCTCAAGCCGGGGGCGAAGGTGGCCTTCGAGTTCGTCGAGCGGGCCCCGGGCGAATGGGTCATCACCGCGATCCGCCCTGCCGCCGCCACGCCCGCGGCCCACGCTGGCCACTGACGGAGCGCCCCCATGCTCGCCAAGCTCATCGACTGGTCCGGCCGCAACCGGGTGCTGGTGCTGCTCGCCACCGCCTTCGTGGTGTTCGCCGGCGTCTTCGCCCTGCTGCGCACCCCCATCGACGCCCTGCCGGATCTCTCCGACGTGCAGGTGATCGTCTACACCGAGTTCCCCGGCCAGGCGCCCCAGGTGGTGGAGGATCAGGTCACCTACCCGCTCACCACGGCGATGCTGTCGGTGCCGCGATCCAAGGTGGTGCGCGGCTTCTCCTTCTTCGGCGCGTCCTTCGTGTATGTGATCTTCGAGGACGGCACCGACATCTACTGGGCGCGCTCCCGGGTTCTCGAGTACCTCAACTTCGCCGCCGGCCGCATGCCCAAGGGTGTCACCCCGCAGATCGGGCCGGACGCCACCGGCGTGGGCTGGGTCTACCAATACGTGCTGCTGGCCCGGGACAAGACCCTCGCCGAACTGCGCTCGATCCAGGACTGGTATGTGCGCTACCAGCTCGCCAAGGCGCCGGGCGTGGCCGAGGTGGCGTCGGTGGGCGGCTTCGTGCAGACCTATCAGGTCACCGTCGACCCGGTAAAGCTGCGCGCCTACGGCATTCCGCTGATGAAGGTCGCCCAGGTGATCCGCGACTCCAACCGCGACGTGGGCGGCCGGGTGGTCGAGATGGCCGAGACCGAATACATGGTGCGCGGCAAGGGCTATCTGCGCGGCAAGGACGACATCGGCGCGCTGGTGCTGAAGGCCGAGCGCGGCACCGCCGTGCTGGTGCGCGACGTGGCCCGGGTCGAGCTGGTGCCCGACGAGCGCCGGGGCATCGCCGAGCTCGACGGCGACGGCGAGGTGGTGGCCGGCATCGCCATGGCCCGCCACGGCCAGAACGCGCTGGAGGTCATCGGCAACCTCAAGGCCAAGATCGCCGAGATCGGCCCCGGCCTGCCGGAAGGCGTGTCGATCCAGCCGGTGTATGACCGCTCCGAACTCATCGAGCGCGCCATCGCCACCCTCAAGACGACGCTGGTCGAGGAATCCCTGATCGTCGCGCTGGTGTGCGTGGTCTTCCTGCTGCATGTGAGGAGCGCGCTGGTGGCGATCCTGATGCTGCCGGTGGGCGTGCTGATGGCCTTCATCGCCATGCGCCTTTTGGGCATGAACTCCAACCTGATGAGCCTCGGCGGCATCGCGATTGCCATCGGCGCGATGATCGACGCCGCCATCGTGATGATCGAGAACGCCCACAAGCACCTGGAACGCCTGCCGGACGGGCACACCACCGCCGACCGGGCCGAGGCGATGCTCGCCGCCTGCCGCGAGGTGGGGCCGGCGCTGTTCTTCTCGCTCCTAATCATCACGGTGTCCTTCCTGCCGGTGTTCAGCCTCGAAGGCCAGGAAGGCCGGCTGTTCTCGCCGCTGGCCTGGACCAAGACCTTCTCGATGGCGAGCGCCGCGCTGCTCTCCGTCACCCTGGTGCCGGTGCTGATGCTGCTGTTCATCCGCGGGCGGATCGTCCCCGAGGCGCAGAACCCGGTGAACCGCGTGCTGATCCGCCTCTACCGCCCGATCATCCGCGGCGTGCTGCGCTGGAAGAAGCTCACCATCGGCCTCGCGGTGCTGGCGCTGGTGGCCACGCTTTACCCGGCCTCGCGTCTGGGCTCGGAGTTCATGCCCACCCTCGACGAAGGCACCCTGCTCTACATGCCCTCGTCGCTGCCGGGCATGTCGGTCACCAAGGCCGCCGAGCTGATGCAGACCCAGGACCGCATCATCAAGAGTTTCCCCGAGGTCGCGTCAGTGTTCGGCAAGGCCGGCCGCGCCAACACCGCCACCGATCCGGCGCCGGTCGAGATGTTCGAGACCATCATCAACCTCAAGCCCCACGCCGAATGGCGGCCGGGGATGACCACCGACAAGCTCATCGCCGAACTCGACGCCGCGCTGCAGTTTCCCGGCGTCGCCAACGCCTGGACGATGCCCATCAAGGCCCGCACCGACATGCTGTCCACCGGCATCCGCACGCCCATCGGCATCAAGGTGTTCGGCAAGGATCTGGACGAACTGGAACGCCTCGCCAAGACCATCGAGGGCGTGGTGCGCGCGGTGCCCGGCACCACCAGCGCCTTCGCCGAGCGCATCACCGGCGGCTTCTACCTCAACATCGAGCCGGATCGCGAGCAGCTCGCCCGCTACGGCATCACCGTGGGCGAACTGCAGGACGTGATCGCCGGCGCCCTGGGCGGCGAGATGGTCACCACCACCGTGGAAGGCCGCGAGCGCTACGGCGTGACGGTGCGCTACCCCCGCGAGCTGCGCTCAAGCCCCGAGCAGATCGCCCGCGAGGTGCTGGTGCCCACCATGAACGGCGCCATGCTGCCCCTCGGCCAGCTGGCCAAGGTGGTGATCGCCAAGGGCACGCCGGGCATCCGCACCGAAAACGCGCTGCTCTCCGCCTACATCTACGTGGACATCCGCGGCCGCGACATCGGCGGCTACGTGGCCGACGCCAAGAAGGCGGTGGCCGATCAGGTGAAGTTTCCGCCGGGCTACTACGTGGCCTGGAGCGGGCAGTTCGAATACATGGAGCGCGCCATCGAGCGGATGAAGATCGTCGTGCCGCTCACCCTGCTCACCATCTTCCTGCTGCTTTACCTCAACTTCGGGCGCCTCACCGAAACCCTCATCGTGATGCTCTCGGTGCCCTTCGCGCTGGTGGGCGGCGTGTGGCTGATCTGGCTACTGGGCTACAACCTGTCGGTGGCGGTGGCGGTGGGCTTCATCGCCCTGGCCGGCGTGGCCGCCGAGACTGGCGTGGTGATGCTGATCTACCTGGACCACGCCTGGGCCGAGGCCAAGGCCCGCCGCGCCGCCACCGGCGAGACGCCGACCCTCGCCGATCTGTACGAGGCGGTGATGGAGGGCGCGGTCGAGCGGGTACGCCCCAAGATGATGACTGTCGTCGCCATCATGGCCGGCCTCCTGCCCATCCTGTGGGGCAGCGGCACCGGCAGCGAGGTGATGCGCCCCATCGCCGCGCCGATGGTGGGCGGGATGATCTCATCCACGATCCTCACCCTGGCGGTGATTCCGGCGATCTACATGCTGGTCAAGCAATGGCAACGGGACGGCGCCTGAAATCAGGGGCCGTCCCGGGCAGGGGAACAACGCGGACGGGGATTTACTTGTGGTCGGGCGCCTTGCCTTGCTCGGCAAGGGTTTCGAGGGGCTTCTTGAGGAGCAGCAGGCCCCACATCTCGAAACGGGACGCGCTGGTGCTGACCGCACCCACGCAATAGTCGATCCACCAGGCTAGCGGGTTCATGATGTGAACTCCTTTCTTCTTGCACTGCCCCAAAGAGCCCGGAATGAATGCCGGCTGTCCTGACCTTCCCTGGCGGCCGGATGGGTCCGGGTCTCCTGTGGCGTGCCGAAAGCATGCGCCTGCCGGGGGCGGTGCGGATGAGAACTATGTCACCCGCACGCCATGAAAACCCGTTTCGGGCCAACTCCGCTGCATTTGTGCAACACATGGCACGGCCAGACGGCCGGGTGCCCCGCGATCCGCCTGTCCACCCCGCCCCTGTCGCCCCGCCGACCACGCCGCTATGATGTGGCCGCGCACCTTCCGCCCCGTTCCCCATGCCCAGCCACGACACCGCCCCCCTCCAAGCCGCGCCCCACACCCTGCTCGAGGACATCCAGGCAATGGTGATCGGCTGCCTGTTCACCGCCCTCGGCGTGGTCATGCTGCGGGAGGCGCGGCTGCTCTCCGGCGGCACCACCGGCCTCGCCTTCATCGCCCACTACCTGGGCGGCTGGCGTTTCGGCACGGTGCTCTTCCTCATCAACCTGCCCTTCTACGTGTTCGGCTACAAAGCGCTGGGGCCGCGCTTCACCATCAAGACCTTCTGCGCCATCGGCCTGTTGTCGGTGTTCACCGAGCTGGTGCCTGGCCTCATCGGCTTCACCCACCTCGACCCGGTGTTCGCGGCGGTGATGAGCGGGCTTTCCATCGGCATCGGCATCCTCATCCTGATCCGCCACGGCGCCAGCCTCGGCGGCGTCGGTGTGATGGCCATCTACCTCCAGAAGACCCGCGGCTGGCGCGCCGGCACCGTTCAGATGGCCTTCGACAGCCTGATCCTCGCCACCGGCCTCCTCGTCGTCGAGCCCCATCAGGTGATGCTGTCCGTCCTCGGCGCCGCAGCGCTCAACCTGGTGATCGGCGTCAATCATCGGCCAGACAGGTATCACGGGTTCTGAGTCGGCACATCTCTCGGGCCACCCCGTAGGTCGGACTTCAGTCCGACAACGCGGTTTGATCGACATGGCGGGTTGATCGGGCAGGGTTTGTCGGACTGAAGTCCGACCTACAGTTCGAGCTACAGCTCAACGCCTGCAACGCGGCGCCGTCACCGCTCCGTCATCCCCCCGCAATATCGCCCCGCTATCTTCCGCCGCGTCTCATCATTCGACGCCGGCCGCGGGCATGGCGCAATCCAAGCTGCGCCATGGCGTCATCCGTCCCTTTCTGCCGCTCTGCCCTGATCGTCCTGGCAGCCCTCGTGCTGTCGGCCTGCTCCCCCCGCCAGATGGTGATGCACGGCCTTGCCGACGAGCTCGCCAGCCAGGGCAGCGCGCCCGAGGATGACCTGGATCTGGCCCGCGAAGCCAGCGCCTACCACCTCAAGCTCTCCGAATCCGTGATGCGCAGCCAGCCCGATCACGCCGGGCTGGCGACTGCGGTGGCCGCCGGTTTCACCCAGTACGCCTACGCCTTCGTGGCCTTCGATGCGGATCGTCTAGACGCCACCGACGCCAAGGCCGCCCAGCGCCTGCGGGAGCGCGCCGCGCGGCTCTACCGCCGGGCCCGCGACCACGCCCTGACCGCCCTCGACCACACCTACCCGAACCTGCGCCGCCAGCTGGCCGACCCGGCCTCGCCGCTGCGCCTCAAAGCCGCCGACGTGCCCCTCGCCTACTGGGCCGCCGCGGCCTGGGGCGGGCAGATCTCCCTCTCCAAGGACGATCCCGACACCGTGGCCGACCTGCCCCTCGCCGCCCGCCTTGCCAGGCTGGCCTGGGATGCGAACCCCAGTTTTGGCGACGGCGACATGGCGAGCCTGATGGGCAGCTTCGAGGCCGCCCGCCCGGGTGGCAGCCGCGCCCAGGCCGAAAAATACTTCGACGACGCGATCCGCCTTGCCCACGGCACGAGCGCCGGCGCCTTCGTCGCCAAGGCCGAAGGCATCGCCCTGCCGGCTGGCGACAAGGCCGCGTTCACCGATCTGCTGGGCCAGGCGCTGGCCGTGAAGGACGCCCCGGGCAGCCCGAAGATGCTGGCCAACGAGGTGATGCGCCGCCGCGCCCGCTGGCTGCTGGACACCGCCGACGACCTGTTCTGATCCCCCTTTCATCCCGGACGAGCCCGCCATGCACCGACTCATCGACCGCCTCCACCCCCACCTCGTCTCCCTGCTGGGCCTCCTGCTCGGCCTGCTGATCGGTGCGTTCGCCGCCCCCGGCGCTCATGCCGCCAGCCAGCTTCGCATCGGCACCCTGGCCCCCAAGAACTCCCTCTACCACCGCCAGTTGATGGAAGTGGGCGAAGCCTGGCGCACCGCCCAGGGCGACGGCGCCAAGTACGTGATCTACCCGGACGGCGGCCAGGGCGGCGAGACCGACATGGCCCGCCGGATGCGCATCGGCCAATTGCAGGGGGCGCTGCTGTCGGTGGTCGGCCTGCGCGAGATCGAGCCCTCCATCTCGGCCCTGCAGAACATGCCGCTGCTCTTCAAGAGCTGGGACGAGGTGGACTACGTGCGCGAAAAGCTGCGCCCGGGCATGGAGCGCAAGTTCCTCGAAAAGGGCTTCGTGGTGCTGGCCTGGGGCGACGCCGGCTGGGTGCGTTTCTTCTCGAAGGACGCCGCGGTGCGCCCGGACGACTACCGCAAGATGAAGTTCTTCGCCTGGGCCGGCGAATCCGAGCAACAGGACATCATGAAGAGCCTGGGCTACACCCCGGTGCCGCTTGAGACCAGCGACATCCTGCCGTCCATCCAGACCGGCATGATCACCGCCGTGCCCGCCACCCCTTACTTCGCGCTGGCGAGCCAGGTCTACGCCACCGCCCCCCACATGCTCGACATCAACTGGGCGCCCATCGTCGGCGCGCTGGTGGTCACCAAAAAGGCCTGGGACGACATGAGCCCCGCCGCCCAGGAGGCCCTCAAGACCGCCGGCGCCAAAGCCGGCCTGCAGATGCGCACCAAAGCCCGGGCGGAAGTGGACGAAGCAGTCGAAGCCATGAAAAAGCGCGGCCTGCAGATCCACACCCCCACGCCCGAGCAGATGAAGGAATGGAACGACCTCGCCGACAAGCTCTACCCGCGCATCCGCGGCAAGATGGTGCCGGCCGAGACCTTCGACGAGGTGATGAAGCTGCTGAAGGACTACCGCGCCGGCAAACGCTAAGCGCCGGTGTCGGACTGAAGCCCGGCCCACAAAACCCCAGCCCCCACCTCCTGTAGGTCGGACTTTAGTCCGACAAAGCCTGCCCGGCGGAGGATGTCGGACTGAAGTCCGACCTGCAGGTTGAACAGATCCAACCAGCACGTGCGATCTTCCAGATCGAACTTGAACTCGTCCAACAAAAACCCGGGGTGCCCCAGGTAAGACTTGAAGATGCCCCCTGTAGGTCGGACTTCAGTCCGACATCCGGACACCGAACGGGTGTTGTCGGACTGAAGTCCGACCTACAGGTTGAACAGATCCAACCAGCACCTGCGACCTTCCAGATCGAACTTGAACCCGTACAACAAAAACCCGGGGTGCCCCAGGTAAAACTTGAAGATGCCCCCTGTAGGTCGGACTTCAGTCCGACATCCGGACACCGAACGGGTGTTGAACCGCCCCGCCTTCCGTGGAGGCCATTTGGTTTAAGTCAGGCCGGCGTTTCGGCCTGACTGGCGAGTTGCCGGTAGTAGTTTGCCTCAGCTTCGGCCGGGGGGATGTAGCCGATGGGTTCGAGC
>NZ_SSXU01000043.1 GCF_009469605.1 Zoogloea sp. 1C4
CCAGTCACGGCGGACAAGGTGCGCCAAGCAGAGGTCGGTGGGCATGGTGGTCTCCTGGAGTGAGGCATGGGAGCCACAGGAAACCACCAATGATTATGCGCAGGCGAGATCCGCCACCGGAGCCTGCAGAGGTGTTGGCCACGGCCATTTCAAGCCACGCCGCCGGCGACTCCGCATAATCGCGGACTGAACATAATTCCGATTATGCTGAACTCGACATAATCGGAAAAATTGGATGTTCAGCTGGACCGAGCTGGGGGCCCAGCACGTCGGCATCGTCCAGAGCCTGATCGCAACCTGTCGGCTGCACCACGTCGATCCGTACGACTATCTGGTCGACGTTCTCCAGCGTGTCGGCCAACACCCGGCCGCCGATGTCGCACAGCTCACGCCTCGGCTGTGGAAGCAGCACTTCGAAAAGGCTCCGCTGCGCTCGGATATCTCAAGACGCGTGGCGTAGCAACTACGCCGCGGGCTGAACGCTTACGATGATATTTGCATTGTACTGTAAGCGCCCGGCGATCCTTTCAATTACCCACAATTTTGATACCAATTCGCGCTCCCAGGACAATGTCGTTCAGCTTGGATAAGCCCCTCCAGATAACAGTGTTTCCTGGGGGAGGGTCATGAGCCCTGTCCAGGTAGCCGCCAAGCTTTGCCAGGCGCACGAGGTACTCTGACAGTGCGGGCTTGATGCGACCGTACCGCGGCATCAACTCATTGAGAATCTGCACTTCCAGTGGAGTGAACACGAGTTCGGGTATGCCATTCGGTGCCGAGCGGTTCATCAGGCCAGCTCGCAGGGCACCGAGTAGTGGTTGCGGGCCACGCTCACCAGGCAGGTGCTGGAGACGCGCCCCGGCTCTTCTACGTAACCATCGAACGCACTGACCATCGGCATCCGCTGCGGCTGCTCGTGCTCGAGCATCTCGGCGACCGAGAGCGCGCGTACTCCGGATGCTGGATTTGCTGCCACAGGGCCTGGCAGCGGGCCAGCAACCACACGTTGAGCTCCACGAAGCTGCCAAAGCGCAAGCGGCCCGCATCCTGCCAGATGCGCCGCTGGCTGCATATCAGTGTCCAGCCACATCGTCAGCGAACCTCGGGTCTTGAATGCCGCGTTGTAGTCCGCCCAGTTTGTCGTCTTGTATCTGCCCCGCGGGCGCTTGCCTTCACTTATGCCCAGAGCCTACCCGTTGGGACGGGGGGGGCAACAAAGCCAGCTCAGTCTTTCGACCCTGCCTTCCAGCGCAAGCCCCACTGATACCGCTCATCCAGTTCCAAGTGGCCAGCGAAGTATTCACCTAGCTTCGTGATTTTCAGGTTGCCACGTTCGTTCTCGATCATCGCGATCGCGCACATGTTCTTGCTGTTGTCGTGGTTATCCAAACGGACCTCAACCGGAGGATGCCCAGGAACTGTCAGCGTTACGACGCCGTCAGCTTGCCCCCAGTTGGCTACGCCCTCGTAGATGAAAGCGTAGATACAGACCCGATCGAGATCTTTCAAGTGATCGCCGTTGATGTATAGAAACTCGCCCGAAGAATTGGCCCCTGTGCGATCGTCGCCGGCCATGTGGATGTATGGCGGGCGATTGAAGTCCCCGAAGGTGTTCCCGAGGGCTTGTACCGCGCCCTTGCGGCCATCGGACAGTTCGAAGAGACACCCAAGATCTAGGTCGATCCCCGCCCCCTTTGTTTTCCCGAATACCCCGCCAAGAAAGCCCCGTTTCTCTTGAGCCTGTCCCGACGACCAGTTCAGGTTGCACACGATTCTCCCGTGACCGGCCTGTCCGCGCTTCTCCAGCGAGATCTTCTCGCCCCGCTTCTCAAGCGTGATCTTCAAGAGGGAGACCTTGGGAGGCGCCGGAGGAGGAGGTGGTGCAGCCGGTGCGGGCGGCTGTGGGGCTGGCGCCGGAGCGGCCTTCTCGGCGACTGATCCGCCAAAGTGCGTCACCAGTGCATCAAGCCCACCGTTAAACCCCTGGCCCACGGCACAAAGCCGCCAGACCCCGTCCTTCCTATAGAACTCAAGAAGCATGACAGCACGCTCGGAGGCGAAGTGTCCCCCGTCAAAACGATAGCAGCCGGCTACCGTCGAGCCGCCAATCAGGGAAACCGAGGAGGCGCCAAGCTGTCGCATGGTTCCGGAGCCGTCTATCGCGAGGGTCATCACTAGCGCATCAATCGAGGCAGGCAGTCGTGCCAGATCGAGATCGAATTTACCCTGCCCTTTGAGCTTCACCGCCCCGCAAGGCGTTGTCGGCTGGTTGAAGAAGGTCATGTAGCGCTCGTCGGAGAGCTTTCGAGCTCCGTCCAGACCAAAGCACGCCACATCGACCGTCAGCGGCCCTGCGTTTAGCTCCACCGTGACAGAAAAAGCAGCATCCGCCAGCCCCAACGCCTCAAGTTTCAATCGTTGTCCGCGCGTGAAGTCCATTTTTTATCCTTTCCCTTTTCAGAAGACATCTGACTTATGCTGCCAGCGAGTTCGCGTCTGCGCTCTGCTGCAGGCCGAAACACGAGGCGGACTTGCACAGGTTGCGTGCCCAGTTCCGGTGTGTGGCGGGCTCGCACATCGAGTCGTACATGCGAAAGACAGCAGGCGCATCCTCGCGCAGGATGTGGCTCGCCATCTCCAGATCCGAGGCATGCACCCGGTAGCAGGCGTGAATCAACGGCACTTGGTCGGGATGAATCGCCGTCTTGCCGATCAGACCATGGGCAAGGTCCCCCTCAACTTCTCGCTGCAGCGTCTCGATGTCGTTGAGGTACTCAAAGACAGGAGCGCTCAGGTTGAAGCCGCTCGGCTTGAAGGTGGTCACCAATCGCGCGATCACCTGTCCAAGGGACGTTTCATACAGCGTTCGGCCACGAGGGCGACGCATGCCGATGATCGAGAGCAGATCGTTGCCGCCAATCCGAAGCGAGAGCACTCGTTCGCGCACCCCGTCCTTGTCCATGACCCGACGCAAGGCGATCATCTCGCGCTCGTCGAACACCTCTTTGGTTTCCAACGTGGGCATGATCAGGTGACCTGTGCCACGCAGCAGCCTCAGGTACTTGGAGAGCGCACTTCGAGTCACCTTGGGCAGCACGAAGCCATCCAGTTTCTCGATGCCAGGCAACGCGAGCACTTGGCGCATCACTTCCGGGTTGCGCACCCGAATGAAGCGCATCTGGTGTGACGCAGATGTGAGCGCACGAATGGGCGCACGCAAATTGTCGATTGCGAAACTGAGGTCCTTGAGTCTGACCGAGTCCTCGGTGCAAAAGATCACCGACCGCACCTCGGAGAGCCTCTCTCCTCTCACCACGTCGAGCAGATCCAAGCGTGTTGCGGGCAGATAAAGGCTTGCGCCCAGTTCGGTGGCGTCACGCATCACGGGCGCTCCTAATGATCGAAACGGCGTTGTAGGGCAAAGTGGCGTCGGTTTCGACTGGAACGGCCTTCTCCTCGGCAAGCGCCAGGAGGTGGACCACCTTCAGGTCATGACAGTCACGAACGATCACCCGCTGCGGGAACCGACGCAAAAGCACGCGCGTTGCTTCACCGATCCCCGGCTTGATGAGGTTTTCGTCTGTAATCCCGTACAGTGACATTGCCTCTTTCATGTAGCCGCAAGAGATCGCCGTTTGTGCTGGCCTGCTCAGTTGCGGCGACTTGGGCGCACCGCCGTTCTCCAGGTGCCCAATCGCCCCGGCCACGACGTCGTCAACGAACCATTGCGACAGGTCATACTGGGCGAAGTCTCCAAAGAACACGCAGCCGTGGTACTCACCAGGCAGGATCGCCTCGTTCAGGATCGAACGGCTCACCAACCCGCTGATGGTCGAATTGAGAATGCTCGACGAAATCAGGTAGTCCTCGCTCGAGGCAGCCAGTGCGGCCGACCCCGCCAGATCGGTCAGCACATTGAGGCCGGAGTCGATGGCGGTTCCGTGCGAGCGGTTGTATTGAGCGATGGCTTTCGTGAGTTCACGGCTGATGACGCCCTTCCCGGTCCATCCGTCGATGAACGCGATCGACTGAGGGCGATGCCCCCGCGCCAAAATCTCACTAAGTGCCGCGGTATCGATTCCTCGGTCCCGAATAATCGAGATTGAGTAGTGCGCGGGTGGTGTGCCGGAAATCCGCGCAACGAGATGTCGGAGAACAGCCCCGATGGGTGTGCCGGCGCGTGCCAGTGAGACCAGGGTCAGTTCCGAACCGTGTTTCTCATGGAGCAGTTGCGCCAGACGCAGGCAATCCCCTGACAACTGCGCGCGGTTGCGCTGGTGAGCGTCGTGGAACAGCCCAAGATAGCGCTCTGAGGGGACTTTCTCGGGGGAGAGCATTTCACTGTAATGCCGGGTCCCGGACTGGATCAGCGACTCCTTGAACTCGAGGTCAGCGATGAAGTCGATCGTGATCGGCTTGAGCAAGAACTCGACGTCGCTCGGACGGTAGGAGCCGCAGAACATCATGCAGCCTCCCACTTGCGGTTGATCTGGCTTGCCTTGGGAACGAGTGCGTAATCGCATGTCGTCATGAAGCCTAAATCAGAGAGGCTGTCACCCATCCCAAAAGTGACGATCTCGCCATGTTCGCGGCGCAGCCGCTCGGTGAGATGCTCGACGGCGTGGCATTTGTCCAGCCACAGCGGCAGCACGGAGAGGTTGTTGCCGTTGCGATGAATTAAAAGCGGCAACGCTGTTTCGGCGCAGTAGTCGCGCAGCAAAGGCTCGGTGCGGTCTAGCGCCTGCTCATCGCCCTCATTGCTCTTGGCGCACAGGTAGAAGGGCGTCTCGAAGTCCGAAATGATCCGGATGCGCAACTGGACGCAAAGCGAATCGGCAATCGATTGCAGGACCCCGCTGACATGCTCGAGCATGGGCAGCGTATGTGCTGCCTGAGTGCGACTCTGTGCAAGCCAATCCTCGTCTACTGCGCCGTCTGCCCGCAGGATGATGCCACCGTAGTTAATCACCGCCCCGTTCGTGAACGGCCAGCGCACCCGCGAGAACGCATCTGCGTTGCGCGCTGTCACCGGGATGACCGTCATCTCCTGCTGCATCAGCATAAGGAAGCTCTTCTGGGCTTTCGTCGCAAAGGAGTGCGCCGTGCCATCCTTGAGATACGCCATGGGCGTCAGAGGTGCGCCCTCGGGGCACTTGCGGCCTGACTGGAACAGCGTGTCATCAAGATCAGCAAACAGGAATTTCTTCAACATGGTCGTCTGAGGTGAAGTGAATCAGGCGGGCGCGCAGCGTCGTCGCCAACGCAATGAGCTGATCGCTCGGCGCAGTTTCATGGCAGATGAGCACCCGGGCGTACTGCCCGGGCCGCACGTTGTAGAGGTAGTTCTGGACGCCTTCGCCATAGGGGTCTGGTACCGTAAGGATGTGACCCACTGCCCCCCATAGGAGGATCGGCGAGCGGGTGGTGGACTGGACGCGCACGTCCACACCACGCAATTCAAGCGCCCGGCCAAGCGCGAAGGCTGCATGCATGAATTCGCCCGTACCCAGAACCAGGGTGGTGCTCTCCACCGGCTCACGGGCCAAGCGTTCGACCAACCTATTCGACGGGGATACGCAAGTGGTGCGCCCAAGGCGACCGTAGCCGGCGTCCTCAATCTGTACCTCATGCCCTGCTGAGCACTGGGCAGGACTGGTCGCGGCCAAGGTCTCAGGCACAGCGCCATGCTGGTATTCGAAGCGCCAGGCACCACGAAGCAAGCCACCGATTGAGCAAGGACTGCCCATGCGCTCGGAGAGCAGCGCACGCCGGTCTCCAGTGAAATCCGCAATCGTGGCGATATGCACACGCGAAAGCGCGGGCATGACACGACGCAAGGCCGCAACGAGATTCACGAACGTGTTGCCCGTGCTCAACTCGTCGTCCACCAATACGACCTGAGTGGCCGCAGCCAGCGCCGCACGGTCGGTGTCTCGCTGCGGTAGGTGCAGGAACAGTCGTGGCGCGTGGCTGTGAGACTCATCGAATCCGAACCAGTCTGCCCCCGGGACCCTGTAACGTGTGCTCTGCATATACAATGGGCTCGAGCCGGGGTGCGCATGGGCCCAAGCCTCGAAGACCCCCTGGCCCAGCCCGGTTGCCGTTTCCGCCATGCCTATGAACACAACCGGCCCTGCGGCATCGGGCACAGTAGCGGCCAGTTGGCGATGCACGGACACCATCTCGCTCGGGATCGATGGGTAGTGCTTGCCAAGGACCTTGCTTAGGAAGAGGAACGCGCGCTTCGGGTTTGCCCTTGCCGCGAAATCAAGGAGCGACGCGAATGCAGAGCGCCCCTCCTCGAGCTCCAGACGCAACACGCCGGTTGGAAGCTCCGAACGGATTGTGCTTGGCGCATGCCCAACAGCCGCGACTGCGCTACTCATAACATGCACACCGCCTGGTTGATCTCGGCTACGCGCAGACCGTCCTCGATTGGCCCCGGCGCAACGGCATTACTGCCTTGGTCGAAGGCCACGAGTCCGAGATAGGGGAGATTCGGCCCTGCGAGGCAAGCCATTGCGATACCGCCCGCCATGCGAGGATTGATCTCAAGAATCCTGAGTCCTTGACTCCCCTCTCGGAACTGAATGTTCACGTTGCCGTTGAGCGCGAACTGCCGGACCAGGTGCGAGCAGGCCTGCAGGATGTCCTCGCGCACCACGATTGTTTGCCCTTCCCCTGAAGCGAGAGGCTTGCGTCGAGCGACTGCACACACCAACTCGCCGTTGAGCGCCACGCAGTCGACGCTGAACTCGTGCCCTGCCAGGAAGGGCATCAGCAACATCGGCCGAAAATGCCCAGCTCGCTGCAGCATCTCGCGCAGTGACATCAAATCGATTCGGTACGGGTTGCCGTCGAGCATCAGATCAAAAGCGCTTTTCTTCTCGCTGATCTGCCGGAACCCGATCCCATAGACCGAAACTGAAGGCTTCATGCACAGCACTTCGTGCCGCATTCGCATGCGCTCATAGGCTGCATCGAAAGCCTCGGCGTCTTCGAACACCTCGAGCTCGGGCGACGGCGCGCTCGGGGCGCATGCCTCCGCATAGAAGCAGGCCTTATCGTGCAGGCGCTCAATCGTGTCGGGCGCCGCCGCGCTGAGGACGCGCACACCCTGGTCCAGAAACCGCTGTGCATGGCGACCGATCAGCGTGGCTTCCTTGCCAGGCACGAAGATGTCGATCTTCCTTTCCCGGCAGAAGGCCAGGCACCACTCCACGTACCCTTCACCAGTCAGTCCGCTGGGCTCCGCAGCCGCCTCATCGGCAGCCAGCGGACCCAGTGCGTGCGGGTTCGGGTGCGTGCACAGCAGTCGATACTGGCCTTCGGAGTCGCCCTTGCGAATCAAGGTGAGCGCCGAATGCACGGACGAAAACGTCTTGTTGAACCAGACCCGCTTCATGAAAGGCATCACAGATGCGGCGTGATCTGGGGCATCAGTTCATTGAACGTGCGCCCAACCCCGTTCTCGCCAATGGCGTGCATCTTCCACTCGCCATTGTGGCGATACACTTTGGCCATGATCTGTGCCGTGTGATTGCCCTGCACAGAAAGGTCGTAGCGGGCCACCTCCTTGTTGTTGGAGGCATCAACGATGCGGCAGTAGGCGTTGGCGACCTGATCAAAGGTCTGCCCGGTGAAGGAGTTCACGGTAAACACCAGCGACTTCACCTGGGGAGGAACCCGGGACAGATCAACGATGATTTGCTCGTCATCCCCATCACCAGCACCTGTGCGGTTGTCGCCCGTGTGCGTGATGCTTCCATCGTGACTCTTGAGCTGGCGAAACCAGACGGTGTCGGTGACTCGGGCTTGCTCGTCAAACATCAGGCACGAAGCATCGAGATCGATCTCCTGTGCGGCACCACCGCCACCCAGAAAGCCCATCAGGCCCTTCTTTTCCTTTTTGACCGCATCCCAGCCAAGACCCATCACCACTTTTGTGAGCGTGCCGCCGGCCTCCTTGCTCAACGAGATTTTCTGCCCTTTCTGAAGGCTGATTGCCATGTGTTCGATTCCCTTTTTTGACGTTTTAACGAGCCGAAATGTCGATCGCGTGTGCGCTTGCTTCGAAGCACCACGGTTAAGCTCACTCACGAGGGCGTCGGGGCTTGCCTTTGGGCTAGCCGCATCCGTCCTGGCGGTCACTGCCGACATGCAAACTTAGGATGGTCGAGAAGCGGAGACACCCAGCGGCGTCCGCCGGGGCGTCTCGCGACAACACGCTGCGCTTAGACGTTGACGCCGAAGTTCTTCGCGAGCGGCCCCAGCCCGCCGGCAAAGCCCTGACCAATTGCCTTGAACTTCCAATCGCCGCTGTGGCGATAGATCTCACCGAAGATCATCGCAGTTTCGACCGAGGCGTCCTCAGACAGGTCGAAACGGGCGACTTCGGTGTTGCCGTCGGCGTTCACGCAACGAACATAGGCACTCGAGACCATGCCGAAGTTCTGGCGCCGCACTTCCGCATCGTGGATCGTGACGCACACCGAAATTTTCTCGATATCGGCCGGCACCCTGTCCAGTTCGATCATGATCGACTCGTCATCGCCCTCGCCGTCACCCGTGCGGTTGTCCCCCGCGTGCTGGATGCTGCCGTCAGCGGACTTAGCCTGGTTGTAGAAGATGAAATCAGCGTCCGAACGCACCTTGCCCGTGTTGTTGAGCAGGAACGCACTCGCATCGAGGTCGAAGCCGTCGCCATCGGTGGAACGAACGTCCCAACCCAGGCCGACGATCATCTTCTTCATGCCGGGGGCTTCTTTTGAGAGGCTGATGTTGCCGCCTTTTTGCAGACTGATTGCCATATAGTTTGTCCTTCCTGGTTGTGGGTGGTGAGCGAAGGGGGCTTACTGAACGTTGATACCATGCGCGACAGCAAGCGCATGCAGACCGCCGGCGTAACCCTGGCCGACCGCCCTGAATTTCCATTCGTTGTTGTGGCGATAGACCTCGCCGAAGATCATCGCAGTTTCGACCGACGCGTCTTCGGTCAGATCGAAGCGCACGATCTCGTCGTTCGTTTCGATGTTGACCAACCTAATGTATGCCCCGCGGACCATGCCGAAGTTCTGGTTACGCGCCTGGGCATCATGGATGGTCACCGCTACCACGAGCCGCTCGATTACTGACGGGACCTTATCGAGTACGACCTTGACGGATTCGTCATCCCCATCGCCGTCCCCGGTCCGGTTGTCCCCGGTGTGCTCAACGGAGCCACAGGTACTGCGGAGCTGGTTGTAAAAGATAAAGTCTGCATCGGAGCGCACCTTGCCGCTCGAACCGACCATAAAAACGCTTGCATCGAGATCGAAATCGTCACCAGACGTAGAGCGTGCATCCCAGCCGAGGCCAATCAACACGTTCTTCAGATTCGGGGTTGTTTTCGAAAGGCTGATATTCCCGCCCTTTTGCAAACTGATTGCCATGTATCAAAGCTCCTCTGTGAATGAATTTTTGGTTAGGCGTGTCACGCAAGGCTGCAGATTATGGGCACCCGCGTTCAGAAGCGTTTTTTCACGGAGGGCACTTCTGCATTGCACAGAACTCGCGGTGAACAACTTTTCTGCCGTTGCGAGCAAAGGACCTCCCGGCCATTATGCAGGTGGTCATGTGCATCCCATTACACACATCTCACGCCTCCCCGAACTGCCGTGCATAGCGGGCGCCTTCTACAAAGACGGCGATCTCCTGGAGACCCAGCCAGATGGTTTTGGCGCCTGGCTCGCCGTCGTGCCGGCGG
>NZ_SSXU01000044.1 GCF_009469605.1 Zoogloea sp. 1C4
GGCGGCCACCCTGAGGGCTGACCGGCCGGGGCGCGATGCGATCCACCTCGGCCGCCAGCGCCGCGAAGTCGATGTAGGACTCGATCTCGGCCAGCGGATCACCCAGGGTGTCGATCTTCTTGCGGTGAAGTTCGTCGGCGAACAGGTCGGTCTTGATGGCGCTGCGCGGTTTCATCGGAGTCGGCTCGGGGCGGATTCAGAACGATGTAATTTTATCAAGGGTGGGCGAGTCGAGGTTTTTCGAGGTGGCCAAATGACAAAAGAGGGAATTATTCACGGAAACTAAAATTTCATGCAAGGGTGCAACATTGCACTTGTTGTTATGGTACAAGATAGTTCCCATCGAGCATGGCTTTCGCCCAATTCGGGTCGCTCGCCCGGCGAAACCATGAAAAAGCCGATCCCCAAAGGATTCCCAAAGGAGATACTCCATGCGTCGTCTTCCCGTGTACCTGCTCATCGACTGTTCTGGGAGCATGATGGGGGAGCCCATCGAAGCGGTAAAAGTCGGTCTGCAGACGATGACATCGGCCTTGCGCACAGATCCATACGCGCTTGAAACCGTGCATTTGTCGGTGATCACCTTCTCGCAGCAGGCGACGCAGACAGTGCCGCTGACCGAGTTGGTTCAGTTCCAGGTACCCGACATTCAGGCCAGCGGTACGACGGCACTGGGCGAGGCGCTGACCTTGCTCGCGCAGTGCATCGAGCGCGATGTGAAGAAGACGACCCCGGAGAGCAAGGGCGACTGGAAGCCGGTGTGCTTTTTGCTGACCGACGGGCAGGCGACCGACGACTTGAACCGCGGCATCGCAGCCTTGCGCAATGTGAAGATGGGCACGCTGGTAGCGTGCGCGGCCGGTCCTTCGGCCAACACCGCGGAGCTGCGCAAGATCACCGAGTCAGTGGTTTCACTCGATACGGCCGACTCTAACACCCTGAAGGCCTTCTTCCAGTGGGTAAGCGCTTCGGTCTCCGTTTCGAGCCAGAAGATCGAGCGCGGCGGCAAGGAAGCTGACGGGCTCTCCGAGCTGCCGCCGCTGCCGCCCGAAATCAACCCCGCGCTCTGAAGCCCGGCATTCGCACAACCTCTGACTGGAAGAGAAATTCGATATGGCAGTAAGTCTGAAGAAGGGCCAGGGCATCAGCCTGCGCAAGGACGAGTTCGACCTCTCGAGCGTCACGATCGGGCTGGGATGGGACGTTGCGACGGAAAGCAGGGGACTGCTGAAATCGCTGTTCATGAAGAAGGAAGAGGACTACGACCTTGATGCGATCGCCTTTCTGCTTGGAAAGGATGGCAAGGTGCAGGATTTGGGTCACGATGGCGCGGGCAACGTGACGCTCGTGAACTCTGACGTCATTTTCTTCAACAGCCTGCGTCACCCCAGTGGCGCGATCTGGCTGACAGGCGACAACCGTACGGGCGATGGCGACGGGGATGACGAGCAAATCATCGTCCGCCTGAACGATCTGCATGCGCGCTACGAGTCCATCATCTTTGTGGTGTCGATCTATCAAGGCAAGGAGAAAGGCCAGAGCTTCGGCAAGGTCTCCAACGCCTTCATCCGCGCTGTCGACGCACAAGGCAAGGAGATCTGCCGCTACAACATCAGTGGAGACGCTTCTTACTCACAGTACCGCTCAATGACCTTCGCGCAAGTGAGCCGGCAGGGCGGCGCTTGGGAGTTTCGTGCGATCGGCACGCCTCACGAGACGGATCGCTTCGTCGACGTCCTCAAGAACTACATCTAAGGGGAGCAGACTCCATGAGCTCTTCTCGTCGCCTCCCGGTCTATCTGCTCATTGATACCTCAGGTTCGATGCGTGGAGAACCTATCGAATCGGTCAATGTCGGATTGCGGGCTATGCAGACTTCGTTGCGCCAGAATCCGTACGCAATCGAGACGGTTCATCTATCGGTCACGACCTTCGATTCGCAGGTCAAGGATGTTCTCCCGTTGACCGCGCTTGAGGACGCGACGATTCCGGAGATCGTCTGCCCAGCCTCTGGCGCCACTTTGCTCGGCGAGGCGCTGGAACACATTCTCCATCGGGCGAAGATGGAAGTACGCCAATCAAGCGCGGAACAGAAGGGGGATTGGGCCCCGCTGCTGTTCATCATGACAGACGGCAAGCCCACCGACACTTTCGTGTTCAACCAGGTTGCACCAGCCATCAAGGCATTCAAGTTCGGTTCGATCATCGCCTGCGCAGCCGGCCCCAAGGCCGACCCTGCGGGCTTGCGGTTCATCACAGATCATGTCGTCAGCCTCGACACCATGGATAGCGCTGCCTTCACCGCCTTCTTCCAGTGGGTTTCGGTCACGGTAAGCAGCGGCAGCATGAGCGTTGGCGCCGCCAATACGCTCAGCCTGCCGCCTACGCCCCCCGAAGTGAACGTGGTGATATAACCAGGAACCCAGACGATGCGACGCCTACCTATTTTCTTGCTGGTCGATGTGTCTGAGTCAATGGCCGGCGACAACCTACGCCAGTTACAAGAAGGGCTTGAGCGCCTAGTCCGTTCGCTACGGGCAGACCCGTACGCGTTGGAGACGGTCTTCATCTCCGTGATTGCCTTCGCAGGCAAAGCGAAGACCCTCACACCGCTGGTCGAGCTCTACCAGTTCTACACGCCACGGTTGCCGCTAGGGTCGGGCACCTCTCTGGGCAGCGCCATGGCACACCTGATGGACGAGATGGAGCGCACGGTTCAACGCTCTACCCCGGAGAAGAAAGGCGACTGGCGGCCGGTCGTCTATCTGCTCACCGATGGCAAGCCGACCGATGACATTGAACCTGCGATCAAGCGCTGGAAGCGGGATTTTGAGCAGCGCAGCAACCTGGTTGCGATCGGCGTGGGCAAACATGCCTCCCTGTCGGCGCTCCAGCGCTTCACAGAAAACGTCCTGAGCTTGGATGCCACGACTGAAGACGACTTCAAGCGCTTCATAGACTGGATCAGCCAGTCCGTTGCAAGTCAGAGCCGCAGCGTGAGCATGAACCAGGATGCGAAGATCAGCCTGGCCAAGGTCGATAATTCGATCATGGAGAAGATCGAAGAGATCGCTCAGGCCGCCACCGTCGACGAGGACTTCGTGATCGTCGCGGGCAAGTGCCAATCGACCAAGCTTCCGTACCTGATGAAATTCGAGCGCATCGGGCAGCGCTTCTCGACCCAGGAGCTGAGCGTAAACGCCGATCGCTATAACCTCGTGGGCGTCTTCCCGTCCGAGAAAGACTACTACGAGCTTTCCGACACGCGAGCGATGGCCAGAACGATCAACACGGACGCCCTGATCGGGGCGCCCGGTTGTCCACACTGCGGCAATCGATTCGGGCTGGCCATGTGCGGCTGCGGCCAGATCTTCTGTGTCAGTGAAACCGGAGAGGCAACCTGCCCTGGCTGCAACCAGACCGTCGTGATGGGCGAGTCCGATGGCGAAGGCTTCGACATCAGCCGGGCGAGGGGCTAAACCATGAAACCGGAACAACGCGCTCACATCAAGACAATCCTTCCGTGCCTGGACGATGCCATGTTTTCTAGGTTTGACAAGGCAGAGAACGTGGCTGCAATCGTCAGGGAATTTGAACGCAGGATCAACGCAGCCTGGGTGAAATACGTTAAGGAACACCTTATGCCGCGGCCCTCAGAATCCCCAGGCACTCAAATTGAGAAGGTGCAGTTTCGTGATTTTGGCCTGATCGACACGACAGAACCGCAACCCTCGCAAACCCAGAAGCCATCAAATCGTGGCGCTCCGCCCCTGCCCTTATCCCACTCTTCGCAAGTGCTGACCTCTGCCTTAGCATCGCAGCGGCCCACACACGCTTTAGCACAGCCTGCCTCGGCTAGCGCAGCCGGGTGCCTGACGACTACGACTTCCGACGCAGGCAACACGCCCGCCCCAGCACAGCCCAAGAGCGGGTCCGTAGCACCTGCGCCTCGCGCAACTGCGGCGGCGCCCACAGCCCCGAAGCCTGTGGCTGCACCCGAGCCGCCCACGGCCCCAACCCCGTCCACCGCCGTTCGTTTTTCGATTCGCAATGCACGGCAGAACGAACCCTACGACGCAGCAATTCAACGCGACCCGAATGTGCCGGGACTGCGCTTGCTGGACGTAACACTTCCTGAGGGCGCGGAGCTCACGGTCGACCTCGAGTACTGGCGCATCACAGGCACGCCGACCATCGCAGGGGAGTTCAACCTCGGACTGCGCTACACCTTTGCTGACCAGCCCGCACACGTCTCGCACACCGCGGGGATGCCCTTCGTGATCAACGCAGACCCCAAGACCCTCTGGCAGAACAATCCATCAGATCGCTCAGCGCCCTTCTGGAAGGAGGACAGCGCCTCGAGCGTTATTCTGGGTCAGCACGCGAAGATGATCGCAGCCCGTAAGCGGGGGCGTTCGCACGCCCATAAGGGCACCTGCTGTGACGACGATTTCCACCTGCATTGCGACGACGCAAACGGCTGGTATCTTGCGGTCGTTGCCGATGGTGCGGGCAGCTCCAAGTTCTCTCGCCGCGGCTCCCAGGTCGCGACCCGGGCTGTGAGCAGTTATCTGAAGGACGTATTCTCGGATGAGCGAGGATCGAATCTTGTCGAGGCGATCGAGGCGCTTGCCGAAGGCACCCGTCCTGACGCCACAAACGACGACTTGATCCGGTTGCAGCAGAAGACCCGAAACGAGCTCTTCACGACGATCGGGTATGCCGCGCACCACGCAGTACGCGAGTTGCAAAACGAGGCCAAGAGCCGAAGCGACATCATTTCGTCTCCGAAAGAGCTGTCGACAACCTTGCTCATAGGCCTGGCTCGAAAGGTAGGCGACAAGTGGTTCTGCGCAGCCTATTGGGTTGGCGATGGAGCTGTTGCAGTCTATCGGCACAACCACTCGGTGCATCTGCTCGGCGCCCCGGATTCTGGGGAGTTTTCTGGGCAGACACACTTCCTCGACGCCACTCAGGTGAGCCAAGAATCCTTGCTTCGACGCTTGCGCTTCGAATTGGTCGAGGACATGACAGCCTTCTTGCTGATGACAGATGGCGTCTCCGACCCCAAGTTTCGAAGTGAATCAGCCATGGCCGAGATTCAAGACTGGGATTTCCTCTGGGACGACCTTGAGACTGGCGCTAATCTGTCCTCCGACGTGGAGGGGCATGAAACCAGGCTGCTTGAGTGGCTCGATTTCTGGGCCCAGGGCGAATACGACGACCGCACGATTGCCATCATTTACTGAAGACGCAATGAGCCAAATCATCACACTGACCGCCAGTGACGGTTCCACGGTGCAGTTTGTCGACGAGAAGAAAGCTGCGGGCGGACTGAAGGACGTTTTCTTCTCCCCGGACAAGACGTATGTAGTTGCCTTCTACCGTGACAAACTTGATCAGGTTGGCCGAGAACGACTCAATCTGATCACTGGCACGTACCGTGACCGGGTTTTCAATCAGGAGGGTGGCGACTACCTCAAAAACCTGCTTTGCTGGCCGAGAGCGACCGTCGAACACAATGGACGGGTGGGCGTGGTCGTTCCCTTCTTCGCCAAGCATTTCTTCTTCGAGCACGGATCGCGCAACGACGATCAGATGCTCGGTATTCGCAAGCGCGAGAAAGAGGGGAAGTGGTTCGCGTCAGCAAAGAACAGGTCGAAGTTCCTTGATCCACGGGAGCTCGGGGACGGTCTCACGCAACTGAAGACATGCATCATGATGGCGCGAGCGGTACGCCGCTTGCACTCTGCCGGACTTGCTCACTCGGATCTTAGCTACAAGAACGTCCTGGTGGACCCCTCCGCTGGACGAGCCTGTCTGATTGACCTTGACGGTTTGGTCGTTCCAAGCAAGTTCCCCCCGGATGTTGCAGGAACCCCGGATTTCTTCGCCCCCGAGGTCGTGGCGACATCCAAGCTCGATCGGCATGACCCCAATCGCAAGCTCCCTTCACGCCTGACCGATCAGCATGCGCTCGCGGTGCTGATCTACATGAACCTCCTGTTCCGCCATCCCCTTCGCGGAGATAAGGTCCATGACATAAACGACACACAGCACGACGAGGAGTTGGCGATGGGCGAGCGGGCGCTCTTCATCGAGCACCCGGCCAATCACAGCAACCGCGTGAAGCTGGCCAACGTGCCGCCGGCCGAGTTGCCCTGGAAGGACACACAGAAGCTGCCCTACACGATCACCGGGCCGTACGTCTCGGAGCTCATCCGACGCGTTTTCATCGATGGACTACATCACCCTAACGCCCGGCCCACGGCCGACGAGTGGGAAACTGCCCTGGTCAAGACAGCCGATCTGCTCCAGCCCTGTCAGAACCCACAGTGCGCGCAAAAATGGTTCGTTTTCGACAACACCACCAAACCCTGCTGCCCACATTGCGGCACGGCATTTCGTGGGAAGTTGCCGGTTCTGAACCTCTACTCCTCGCACAAGGAAGGGAGCTTCCGGACCGACAACCATCGCCTCATGGTGTATTCAGGCCAGTCCGTATTCCAATGGCACTCGAGTCGCCTCACCTTTCCGAATGAGCGTCTCACACCTGAGCAAGCCAAGCGCGTTGGTTACTTCGTGTTGCATAACGACGACTGGTACTTCGTTAACGAAGCCCTGCCATCCTTGCGCGACGTAACCGCAAAACAAGACATCCACGTAGGCGGGCGCATCAAGCTCGAAGACGGCGGGCAGATCCTGTTCTCGCGTGAAACGGGAGGACGGCTCGCAGTGATCCAAATGGTGTGCCAATGACGAGTCACGCCGAAGAACAGAAGGTCGAGGAAGACAACAGCGACAGGTTGAGAATTCTCATTGAAGAATCAGGGTTTACGCAAAATGAAGCCCTCGCTCGATTCAATCGAGGCCAAGCACGAAAAATGGCCCTGCGAACGCTGAAATCGTACTTGGCGTCACGCGACGCAAAGACACGCATCAACTGCTCCGAGGCAATTCTGGAGCGGATGAAAAAAATTTTGCGGCAAACCTGACCCCCCCTAGTTTCTCAAACATCCCTTAACTTATTAAGGATTGAAGCCGTGCCACATTTTGGTTTTCCGGTCGAAGCAATCATCATTTTTCTGTCTGTGGTCGGGCTGTCCGTTTACCTTGATCTCTTTGCACACAGAAAGAGCACCGAAATAACGCTGTCCGATTCCGTTCGCTGGTCTCTTTTTTGGGTTGCGCTTGCACTGACTTTCTACGGATATCTCTGGGTCCGGTTCTCTAAGGAGTGGGCGGATCTGTATCTTGCCGGTTACGCCCTGGAAAAGTCGCTCTCGATCGACAACCTTATGGTCTTTATGGCCATCTTTGCCTCGTTCGGGATAAAGAGCGTGCTGCAGCACAGAATCCTTTACTACGGCATTCTGGGCGCGTTGGTGTTTCGAGCTATTTTCGTTCTCATTGGCACCAGCCTTTTCCTGGCGAGCCCATGGATCGGGTTCCTGTTTGCCGCCTTTGTTATCTGGAGCGGGATCAAGATGCTCCAGGCGGGAGGCGGCGACGGCGATGAACTCGACGACTACTCCAACCATTGGAGCGTTCGCCTCACGGGGAAGATGATGCCCGTCTATATGCGACTCCACCTTGACCGCTTCTTTGTTCGTCACCATGAACTTCTTGAGTTGAATGGCGATAAAACGGCAACCCAAGTCACACGAATCGGCGCAATGTATGTAACCCCCGCTTTTCTGTGCTTGATGGCAATCGAGACCTCCGACATCGCATTCGCATTCGACTCCGTCCCCGCAGTCATCGCAGTAACTCAGGAACCGCTGCTCGTTTATGCCGCGATGATTTTTGCGATCCTTGGGTTGCGCAGCCTGTACTTTGTCCTTGCGGCACTCACAAAGTACCTCGTTCACCTTGAGAAGGCAGTGATCGGCCTGCTGTTCTTCATCGGCGCCAAGATGACGCTGCAGTCATGGAACCATGCAATCGGCGACACGGGTATCCATATCAGCCCGAGCATGAGCCTGTCGGTGGTCTTGGGCATGCTCGCTCTTGGCGTCGTGGCTTCTTTCGTCTTCCCGGTAAAGGACGAGCCCGAGGAAGCCGCTACGAATTCGACAAACCCGAACTAATCAATCCGCAAGGACATGGCCTGGGAGACTGCAATTCTGCAGACCATTCCCCAGTTACCGCACAAGGAGTAGAAATGGCTTTTACAGATTGGCTCAAGCGCAACGTCACCGAGGCTCGAGATACCATCAATGCCGAGATCAGCAAGTTCAAATCGAAGGATCTGCTCGAAGCGATCGTCGCATCCAGTGCGATGGTCGCCTATGCTGACGGCCAGGTTTCCTCCGATGAGAAGCAAAAGCTCATGGGCTACCTGCGAAGCTCCGAGCAGTTGAAGTACTTCGACCAGAATGACGTGATCAAGATTTTCCAGAAATACGTCGAGAAGTACGAGTTTGACGCCACCATCGCGACCGGCGAAGTCATGGCCGCTGTCAGCAAGTTCAAAGGCAAACCCCAAGCACAGTTGGTCGTGCGCGTGTGCTGCGCGATCGGCGCCTCCGATGGCGATTTCGATCAGACAGAAAAGGCCGTCGTTCAACGAATGTGCAACGAGCTCGATCTCGACCCGGCCACATTTGACCTTTGAAGATCGCACCCTCGAGGCGACGGGCTGCCTAGCTCGCTCAGAACGGCTCGACTGCCTTGAACGCGCCCGCTTTGCTCATCGATCAACGCAAGTCGAAGGCGAACAGGTCGATCTTGATGGCGCTATGGGGTTGCATCGGAGTCGGCTCGGGGCGAATTCAGAACGGTATAATTTTACCAAGGGTGGACGAGTCGAGGTTTTTCGGGGTGCCTGTCTGTCCTGTTGGTCTTGTAAGCCATTGATGGCACCTATCTGCGTGACTGAATTGAAGAGGACGGCTGGAAAGAATGAGATCGCGGGGGATCCTGCGAGGCCGGTGATCGGCTCCACAAGGGTTATCTGTGGCGCGACCTGAAGAGTTCTGCCCCTCGCCGCCCAATGCTCCCAACTTAAGCCCCCTTATATGCCAAATGCTGGTGCGGCTTGACGCGTCGTGGCCTGGGGTAACTTCGATCAGGTTGGATGTGGCAGCGGGCACACGCGATGGCGTCAAGCACGGTCTG
>NZ_SSXU01000045.1 GCF_009469605.1 Zoogloea sp. 1C4
AGGTTGGCATTGAGGCCGTTGGCCAGCGCAACCGCAGCCGTTGAAACGCCGGGTGCCTTGCACGCGGCCACGATCTCTGCCTTAAAGGTGTCGCTGTACCGACCACGACGCCGACCGGCGGTGGGAAAATTGACTGTTGAAGCGTCCATGTGTCCTCCAGAAGATGGTGTTGGAGGACATGATCGTCAGGGGATTACGAGCGACTGAGGAGATGACTTGGCTGGACGCTTACTTCGCATTCACGCGCTGTTGGCCGGGGAAGCCAAGGCAAACCTGCTCGCTGTTTTTGGGGATGTCGCGCGATTGGCGGGCACGAAGGCGCAGCAGCGCGGCAGCTAACAGATCAGCGATTTCTTGATGCCCGTGCCGTGGCCGGTCAGGTGATGTGCAAATGGAGATAGGTTCGATTTCTGTCATGGTAAGCGTTCCGATGGAAAACGCTGCTCATGCTAGAAACCAAGGGCACTTCGCGTAACGTGATTTAGCGTGAGTGCGCGGGTCTTCGCGCTAACTGATGCGCTGATTGAAGCAATAGTGATCTGGCATGCTCGGCCGCGTACTCGCATGCACTTCGGTGATCCGGAATTCGTACCCGAAATCGGTCATCTGATTCAGCGGGACTTCGACATACGCAGTCGGCCCCGTACCTACCGGTTGAGGGCCGAAGTCCGGCCACGCTTTGAACAGAGCCCGATACTCCTTCTCTCGACTGTAGGTCTGACCGCACAGGTAGAAGGCACACAATCTGGAGATGCCTTGAAGCACGAACTCACGCCCATGTTGCTGCCGAATGGTCGAAACCAGATCAGTCAGTAGCGGGATGGGCGTCCCTGGCTGCGGTTCGTACACGATCTTCCGGAAATTGGGGTTCTTGGCCGTGATGTCGATGGTCAACCGAACACCATCGGACGCAGCGAAGTTTCGCCAGAAGTATTCCTCGTCTTCGTGCGACAGGTTTGCTTCTGTGAAAGATGCATAGAACAACTGCGGCAGCAACAGAGCGCGATACGTCGGTTCGCCACTTGCATCAGGCTCAAGGTATCCACGCAGTCCATGCGTCTGGCAGAAGGTGACGATCTCCCCATCGGTGAGTCGCTTCTCGATATTCGTCAATCGGAAGATTCCGGTCGAGAGAATGTTTTCTGCCGCCTCACGCGACGTGTAGTGATAGACGGTCGCCGAGCTGATGCTTGGCCATAGATGGGCTGTAATCGCATCCGACAACCTCGGGGTCGGTTTCGCCATGTCGCTGACGGTCTTGTCTGTCACGGTAATGTCGCGCAGTTGCATGGCATCGGAAACGCCATGCTTCGAGAGGATCGCATTGATGTCGGCGACGATGGCGTTTAGGGTCATGATTTGTATTGCCGCCAATCAGCGAACCGGCATCTGGCCGTTGGAGACAAACTGATCGAAGCTGTCAAAGCTCTCGCCGTCTTGCCAAGACCGATCCCATGACCGTGGTTCAGCACTTTCCAGTAGCAGAAGGGTCAGGACGCGATCTCCTGTGGTGTAGCTGTGCTTGAACTCGCGCAACTTCATGTGTGGTGCCTCCTCCGGGCACCAGATCGCGGCAGACATCTCCGTGCCATCCCACTCCTGCTCAACGGTGGAATCAGCAGCCAGGGTGCCGGGTAATGGTTCCTGCGGATCGTCAGTGCGCCGAATGCGGGCGCGCGTCTTGACCGCGCTACTGCTGCGCCATTCGTACTTCACGAAACCGTTGTCCCAATAGACAAGGATTGCCCGCTGCGTGGTGAATTTGATGAACCGAATGCACAGCGCCTCGAACGACACCTGGAACCGTTTGGCTAGGGCGCTCAGGACATGCAAGTCGACGCGCTGGTTCGAGATCCACTCGCGCAGCAAGTCGCCAGGCATCAGCAGGTTGCTGGCAAAGTCGTCCGCCTCACGTTCGATGACACGGATAGTGTCAGCGCCGGAGTACACGCTTTCCTTGTCGCAGTTGAAACTTTGCCGCTGATCGCGGTGAAGAATGAAGTGGCCCAGTTCGTGAGCGATGGTGAAACGCTGGCGTTCGGGGTTTGCCTTGCCGTTATAGAAGATGCCCCACTCTGCGTTGTCCTGTGGGTTGCGCACCAACATGCCTTCGCAGCTATTGATGTCCAGCACCATCGGGGCCTTGATCTCCCGCACCCCTTTGCCGTAAGGCGTCTCTGGAAGCATTTGCCGGACGACTTCCAGATCCACGGCATCCGGCATGCCGTCGGCGTGCCACGCCCGCAACCATCTCAAGACGGTGCTGGCCGCGATGGAACCAGTTAGGGGCTGGGATGAGCTCAATTGTCAGACCGCCTTAGTTCTTGTCGGGGAACATGATTTTGAGTGCCTGACGGTAACGATCCTTCTCCTCGTCCGTCATTCCAGCGTACTCGCGGAAGAAGGCCACATCTTCTGGACTGGCCTGAGGAACCTGTTCAATGGGCTCGCCCATGATGTCCTCCATCGTCACGCCCAGCACCCTGGCCAAGGCCTGGACCCGTTCAGCGGATGGACGCTGGCCGTCCTTCATTTCCAGTTCCCAAATATACGCCTTGGTACAGCCGACTTCGTCGGCGACCTGTTGCAAGGTCAATTTCTTCGCCTCGCGTAAGCGTCGCAGGCGTGCTCCGAACGCTGAAGCCATAGCGATGCTCCTGTAGGGGAAAACAGTCAGTTAACAAAAACAAGATCGCTAGTATAGCCGCGAGATACAAATAAGGTCTAGATGTGCCGCTTTGATTGACAAGCGGAAATCTGAGGTTCAGAATCGCGCTTGTATCTCGCTGCTTTACTTGTGTGGGGTGCGTGTTCAGTAACCTAGTCGCTGGCCAGTGCAGTCCGTACATCGGTCGCAGACCTTCGACGCCGATCCAGAAAGGACGATCAAGATGAAGAAGACCTTTGTCGACGTGATGCTCGAGCTGCCGGTGGACGCCACGCTGCGCGACTTCCTGACCACCCATAGCCTGCCTGTGCCCGATGGCTTTGCCTGGGATGACACACCGGAGACCAGCCAGTTTCTGGTCGAAGCGGTCAAAGTCTGGCCCGACATTGCTGCCCGCGACCGGATGACGGCCAACCTCATGGCCAGCGTTCAGTTGGGCGATGCGGCTGGTAAGCAGGCGATGTTTGAGGCGGCCGTGACCGACGGTGCCGCTTTGGCGGGTTTGACGCTGTGTGCAAGCGACATCCATCGTTCCTTCTGGCTCTACGTCCACCACCCGGCACTGTTCGAGCGTGCCTATGACTTCAGCTTTTGGGAACAGCATGGGCAACAGACACAGCAATACGATCTTGGCCTGAAACGCCAACCGAACGGTTCGGATGCCAATCTGACCGCGTTGCGTCACGCCATCTCGGCCTTCTACAAGTGCGAACTCCAATGCGGAGACGGCAGCGTGGCGCACTTGGTCGAGCGCAGCCCGGGCGTGTTCCTGCTGTCGGTCCATGTCAAGGACATGGCGATGCTGCGCCTGGAGTTCGAGGGAGCGACCCTGAAACGCCGGGTCGGCAACCCCAACATCCACATGGTGCTGGAGTACGCCAAGTCCACCGGTGTAGTGCGCACGCTGGTGCGCGGCGGTGCAAAGTATCAGCAAATGCTGGTCGAGGCCTTCGCGGAGCATGTGCTGGGCGTGAAAGCAAGCGCTCACAAGATCAAGTCGCCGACTCTGGATCTGTCGATGCTGCGCACCGGGTTCGATGTGCCGGATGCGTTCGAGGACGGCTTCTCGATGGTTCAGTTGAAGGCACTCACCCTGCTCAGCCCTGACACGGCGCTGAAGATCGAATGCACGGCGATGCAATCCAGCCAGCAACGCTCGGTGCACGATTTGCTGAAGGAGAAGCTGCCGGGCCCGCTGGAGGGGCAGTGGGCGGTGACGGCGGCGCAGGTCAATCTCTACTACCCACCCGAGCCGGGCAGGACTCGCCCCAAGGTGGTCACCATCGAAGTGACCAGCAAAGGGCGGCTGAACCTGCACAAGTTCGACGCGAAGATGCAGGCGCAGCTGGAAGGCTACTTGGTTGCGGTGGGCATCTTGCAGAAGGGCCAGACCCTCAGCGCCCAGGAGTTGCCGCCAGAGACCGACCCAGTCAGTTCCTCATCCGCTTTCGAGGACTGACCAATGACGACGCACGATGCCTGGGCCCTGGTTTGCCGGCTGTTCGCAGGTGGCACGCCGGTGCTGCGTGCCACGCTGTCGCCACGCGAGGTATCTGCTTTGTCTATGCTCGGCAAAGCCGTCAGGCCAACAGTGGTGGATCAGTTTTTTGTGCTCTGCCCCCACTGTCAGCAGCATCGGGCGCAGGTCTGGGGCGATGGACGGGACGGTCGGATCTGCCGGTGCCCGGAGTGTGGCCAGGTTCCTGTCGAGGCAATCGACGGTGCGGCGTTGGCCCTGGACGAAGACTGGCTGCGGCAGAAAATGCGCCTCGCGCTCGACATCGAGAGCCGCGACGACATCGATGACTTGGGCGACGGTGCTTGGCGGCTCGGTAATGCCCGCAGCTCGCCGGTCGTGCTGGCCCGAGAGCTGACGAGAGTGCTGCATGAGCCGTCCTTGCTGGATCGTGTTCGGGTGGCGGGAAGCAACATCCGGGTAATCACCCCCAGGCCGCGCACGACCCGTGGATCGCCCTTCGGCTCCGGTGTGGAATGGCTGGCGCTGGAAGAACGATTCACGTTCTATGGCGGCGGGATCGCCTTCATCCCTTCTGTACCGTCTGTAGCGCCAGCAGTGGCCGATCCGGCCGCACCTGTGAACGGGCCATTCTCGGCGGACTTCAAGTGGGCGACGCTGCCGGACGTGCAGGCAGCGCCGATCCGCTTTACTGACGGTCAAGCGAAGGTGTTCGAAGCGCTCTGGTCGTTCAAGGGGGCCGAGGTGGACGGCGAAAGGATCATGCAGCGCGCTGGCCAGAAGAGCGACAAGCCGATTGACCTGTTCAAGATCAAGTCGAAGGACAAGGGCAAGCCGGAGCACGAGGCTCGACTGGCAGCCTACGGGGCACTCGTCGTCACACAGCAACGCGCTGGACTGTATGCGATGCCGTGTTCGGCAACTGGAAAGGGGGCGAACGTCATGACATGAATTCAGCACCGAAGCGCCTGGCTCGCGCTGACTTCAAGAGCCTGACTTTTTCATTTTTTGGAGAGATTGAAATGAGCGGAAAGAACCAATGGGTCGTACCCATCAACGGCGGCGATCAATGGGGTGTGCGGGGAGAAGGCAACGACCGTCTCACCTCCATCCATAACACGCAGCAACAGGCGATTGACCGTGCGCGGGACATCGCCATCAACCAGCAGAGCGAGATGCTCATCCAAGGGCGGAACGGCCAGATCCGTGAGCGCAACAGCTACGGTGACGATCCGTTCCCGCCCAAGGGTTGACCTGGAGGCTGGCCTCGCGGGTTTGCCGTTCTGCTTTGCTCGTGCAAACCCGCGAGCCAACCATTTCCGTCGGCGCACGCATAAGTGATTGACGAACAACGCCGTCTGCGTGTGCCACGGCGAAGAAGTTAGCGCCGATTTCGAGAGAAGAGAGGGCGGAACGGAGGGCAACCGGGGATGTTCCTGCCAGGCCATAGGACCTCGGTCGCACACGCAGAATGTGCGGGAACCCCGCGTGTCATGCGGGAAGCACAAATGAAAACGCCCAACTGAGAACAGTTGGGCGCTGAATTTTGGTGGCCAGTCGCGGAATCGAACCACGGACACGCGGATTTTCAAGGCATAAATAGCCTTTGTCCGCTGCGCAGCTACACGCAACAGGTCGTAGAATCAAGCACTTGGTCGCACTGAACCGCAGTCAAGCGCAGACGATTTCCATTGCCCCTGACAGAAAAACGTCAGAAGCCAACGGTGGCAGGAGTATGCCACTCTGGCCAAGCGCAATGCAAACCGCAGCGAGTGAAGAGCACGGATGAGCACTCCCGGCTTGACATGAGCACAGGTCTACACCTAGCGAAATGCCCCGCTCCGCGCACACTCGCCACATAAAAAAAGAGCCTCCGGAGAGGCTCTCAGTAAATCACGCGTTTTCACGCTGCTAACAGCCGCGCCGGCTGGCATGCCCAGCGCAATTCACGGCCCGAGGCTTTGACGGTGAGTCCGTCTGCTTCACCACCGACGCACCTCCGACAAATCGATGATGTCCGAACACAAGGGTACTTCCGGAGACCGCAGATCGCGCGACCATACCTTCACTTCCCGCATGCCCCTCTCCTTCTGTCGGGCTCGGTAGGCCCGCTGACGCTCAGCAGCCGATGCATGCTTGGCCGGCCTGCCCCGCCGCGCAGGAGAGGCTTCGTCTGAACAGCAGGGAGTGGGGCTTGAGGTCTTCGTTGAATCGGTCATTTTCGTTACTCCATCAGATTGGCGGAGTGAACGTATAGGCGGTGGGACAGACGATGATGCCCACGCCTTCATGAAGGCCCGTCTCCGTGGCGCCCGCTGCCACCTCCTCGCCGTCATGCCGCAGGAGAGGCCGTTCTAGCGGGTCATCGCAGTGCGTTTCGTCACACTGTGACGCCTTTCAAGTCACGCCGTGATGAAATACGCGGCGTACGCTTTCGTCAGTCCGTAACGAAATGCAGCTAAAAAACACGTTGGCATCAATCGGACGATGGGCTTCTCGTCACGCCGTTGTATTGGCCGGGACGTCGCACGTCACCCGTTACGAAAAGCGACGCCCAATACGCCAAGATGTCGAACGCCAGACATCGGCGCCGTCGTCTACCCAGGACGGTGGCCAATCACCGTACATCACGCCGCGACACCTTCGCGAACGCGCCTCCGCGTCAACGCGCCCCCTCATATGCGTGAGGCCGTTACCTGAGAACTCACCTGCGCAGCCCTATTCCGCGGGTGACCTCGATTAGCGCACGAGTCCGCTCTCATCCCCCACCTGTTGCACCTATACACCTGCGTCATCACTTACAGGTTCGCCCTATGGCCCGCGCACGCACATCGAACGACAGCACCGACACTACTCCGACGACATCCCGCGACGCACAGCAATTCGCCATGCTGCTGGACAAGGCCACCCTGTGCGAGCGTCTGAACATTTCACCCAGAACGATCGAAAATATGGTTAAGGACGGCTCCTTTCCGCCCCCTGTGCGGGTCGGGAAATACGTCTACTGGAGCGAGGTCGCCATTCGCGGTTGGCAGCGCCGTCTCTTCGCAGCCCAAGAAGCCTGGACGAGCCATTGATGCCCTGAATCGCCCCACTGCGGTCATTCGGGTCAGTCGTAGCCTAATGACGGCTTCCGACTCCACAACGGACGCTTCCTCCGTGCCAATCTTATGGCCTCAACGAGAGGCCAAGCAGTGCAAATCACTTCTTCCAACTCACCAGGGAATGCTCGCGCGTCGTCGGCAAGTTTGGCTCCAGTGGGAACATATCGCTCATAGCTAAAGCCATTCGGCAAAGTCTAGCGCGCGATACTCGGCGCGTGTAAAGGCGATAGTTTGCGGATATCCATCCAGCCCCACGACCATCACTGAATCCGTTGAGCGCCCATGCATGCAGACAAGCGTTGACGTGAAGTCTCGATCCGATACCACGGCTTCATGATAGGCATTGCGTTCGACGTTGTACGTATCTCCGCACGTATACGTATCCCGCTGTTGAATAGCGACATGGACTCGAGTGGCGGTCTTCCGGAGACGGTTGGATGTGGCCGCAGCGTATCTATCGCCACTGTAGTCGACTTCGTAAAGTGGTTGGCAACCGGTCGAGTCTGCGCTCACGTTGTATAGAATATTCGTGATCTGACCTTTGAGGATCCGGCTTTCAACGTGGCAATTATGCGTGTGGATGAACGCAGGCATCCCGGTCACAATTCGCGGCCCGTGAGGCCAGAAATGCAAGCGCCACTCCTCCGTCTCGGTACGCCCAAGAAGCACAACGTAGAAGCCGTGGGGATGGATCAGACAATTTGGGCTCTCCCTCATCAGCCAGGCCTTCACGGCACACTGAAGGGCTGCTAGCGGCTCTTCTCGAACGCGACCCCATTCCATTGGGATATCTAGGTCAGCGAGCATACGGCGATCCGGATCTGATGGCCTGCACTGCTTCCTCCTCCAAGCTCGTGACAAGGGCACTTTCCTCAAACATTGTGCGAAGCGTTGCCGGCACCCCATCATCACCCACTATGGCAACTTCGTGCGCCTCATCGCGTACCCAGTCAAACTCGTTAACAAAGGCGGGGAAATCCCGATGACTCCGCAGATAGCGGGACGCGTTGTCCTTCGGATCCTCGCGAGTGACAAGAATCTCGTCGGATGAGCCCTCAATGCGGAACGTTGACAGTCGCCTGCTGAGGAAAAGGCGGATCTCTACCAATCCGTAATTTTCCCGCGCGGCGTCGATAAGTCTAAGAATGGTAGCTAGCACTTCTGTCTGGACGTACCGAGCCTGTCCGAATTTTTGTGTTTGAGGCATAACATCAGACCCGGAGGGAATGGTTATGCCAAGGCAGAAACAGAAGTTACCGCTGCCGCCTGTAGCAGCGTTGCCGGAAGGTGCGCAGCAGTGGCT
>NZ_SSXU01000046.1 GCF_009469605.1 Zoogloea sp. 1C4
GCTTCGCACCATCGGCCAGGCGCGGGCGAACTTTGCGCTGACGATGATGGCGGCCTGCTACAACCTGAAGCGGCTGGTTTACTTCCAGAAGGCCGGAATCAGGGCCTTCTGACGCCCGAAATGGGCCAACTCGCGGCCGCCGGAGGCGATTCGAGGTAAAACAGGACGGTACCGGCAAAGAAAGCGGTGATTTGCCTAAGAAATTGAGCGAGATTTGGCCGCGATCATCGTTGTACCGCCCAATTTTCTGAAAACTGCGGGTTATTCGAGGTGCTCAGCTGTTTGTCGTTGAGCGTCCCTTCTGCATGAAAGGCGCGTGCTTTGTCCAGCAGGGTGGATCTGCCGGGCAGATCGTCGATGGGGCCGGCGCGCCAGTCGCCACGCACCTCTTTGGTCATGAAGATCATTTCGTGATCGATCACCGCCCATGTGCCACCGGGCAGGCGCAAGAGGTTGCCGGCGTTGCGGTCGGCATTGCATAGCCAGATGTCGAAGGCGGCGATTCGGGGGCCGCAGTCGGACTTGAGCGCGGCAAGCAGTACCTGGTCTTTCTCAGGTTCAGTCCAGGTGGCGTTTTTGAGATGTGGCATGAGCGAGGCGCACCAAGCCAGCACGTCTCCCTCGTGGGGGGCGTCATCGGGGTAGTCTGAACCCATCATCCCGGCGAGCCATGCGGCGTCAGCTACAAGAATGGCAGCTTTCTCAGGGGCGGGGAGTTCGCCCACCTTGGCCAGGACAAAGCCGATGGCCTCGTTTCCGGCTTGCGGCCAGAGGTGATCAAGGTAAAGCAGCTTGACGACGGCGGTCTCTCGCCCCTCACCAAAGTCGATCTCGGCAAAGTGGCTGGAACTGTTCCAACCACTGCTCTTTAATCGACCGATAAAGCGTTTGTATGCGGTTTCCGTTACGACCTGGGCAGGGAGCGGGGCGGTCATTTCTTCTCTTGTTCGGCGCGGATGGCGGTGCGAGCCATGTCCACGAGGATTCGCAGGGACGGGGAAAGGCCGTCCGGCAAGGGGGCGGATGGAGCGGCTAAGGCAATGTCTATCAATGCCTTGGTTGCTGCGTCGGCAGAGTTGTACTTGGCCACGACGCACTCATCGGGTGATGCCGCATGAGTGCTCGCGGATTGTTGCCCATTTTGGATGCCTGAAACGGGGTATTCCCCGATTCGTTTTGGCCCGCGGCCGCTAAGAAGCCACTCGATACAAACGTTAGACCAGACCGCGATTCGTCGTGCCATGTCTAGTGCAGGGTAGCCCTCTCCTTCAAGCCACTTTCTCGCACCTTTCTGCGTAACGTTAAAAATTCTTGCGAGTGTTGTCTGCCTGGCCTGGCCCTTCGGTGGGACGCTCATCTCATCGCAGATTTCGTTCAGGCGAGCAGAGAACGCAGCTTTTTCATGGTCAATTTCCATAGAACCAAGAGTTACATAGGAGGGGAACGATCAGTACTTGAGAAATGGTAACTTTCGGTACTATAATTCTTGGCATGTCGAATTCAAATCCCGTATCCATCGCCGTCTTCCTGGTTGGGTTGCAGCCCTTGGCCAAGGCCGTGGGGGTCTCCTATCAGATGATTCGAAAGACCGACGCGGCCGAACACGCGGCCCATCTGGTTCGCCGGACCGCTCTGGCCGAAGGCATTGCCGCCCTGGCTGACAAGCCCGTCCTCCATGGAGACAACGGCGCGACGCTCAAGGCCATCCAACCCTCACGATGGCCTGTACGCCGAGCGATCGGCGCGCATTCCAGAATTTCAGACGTGACTTACGAAATGCACTCTCGCGTCAAACGACAGCCACACAGAACCGGACAAACCATCAACCTGCCCGCTTGTCACTGACCGCCACAATAGAGCCACCTCTGACCGGCATATAGGAGCCAGTTTGAATCGTCTCTGAGGGACGTCTTCGGGGGTTCAAGAGTGGTGGTTTTTCGGGGTGCTGGCAAGCGTCGTTTTGGCCTTGTTCGGACCCTGCCGCGGGGCGCGATAGGACGCCCCGTCGAGGGTCAGGCAATAGGCGTTGTGACGCAGCCGATCGACGGTGGCGGAGGCCAGCAGGCGGTTGCCCGGGAAGGCCTGGTCCCACTCGGTGAAGTCGAGGTTGCTGGTGACCACGGTGGCCGCCTGCTCGTAGCGCTCGGCGATCAGGTCGTGCAGATCCTCGTCGGCCGGGGCGCGCAGCGGCTTCAGGCCAAAGTCGTCGATGATCAGCAGCGGCACGCGAGCCAGCTGCTGGAGCTTTCTCTCGTAGTTGCCGATGGCCCGGGCCGCGTTGAGGCTGGCGAGCAGCTGCGCACAGGACGCAAAGACCACGTCCTGCCCCTGGCGCACCGCGCAGTGCCCGAGCGCCTGCGCCAGGTGGCTCTTGCCCGTGCCGCAGGGCCCGACGATGAGCACCGGGGCCTTCTCGTGGATGTAGCGGCCGGTGGCGAGGTCATGGACCAGCGCCCGGTTGGTCGAGGGCAGCCGGTCGAACTCGAAGCCCTCCAGCGTCTTGGTGGCGCGGAAGGCCGCGCGGCGCAGCCGGGTGGCGAACTTCTTCTGCTCGCGCCGGGCCACCTCGTCCTGGATCAAGAGGGCGAGGAACTCGGTGTAGGCGAGCTTGGCGTCGATCGCCTGGCGGTTGCGCGCATCGAGCGAGTCGAGGATGCCCGAGAGGCGCAGTTGCTTCAGTTGCGGGGCCAGTTCGGTGGCGGGATTCATGGTGAAACTCCTTGGGGGGTGTAAAGACGCCGGGAGGGCGTCTTGGGGGCCAGTGAATCGAAGGGGGTTCGTCGGCGAAGAGATCGGCGGCGCCGCGGACGAAGCGGGCCCCGCCGGCGTAGGGCGCGCTGCTGACCGGCCCCGCCGCGGGCGCCAGGTCGTGCCCTCCGGCGAGGATAGTCTTGACGGTGCGGTAGTGCGGGCTGTCGTGCGCCAGGGCCCGCTCGCAGGCCACCTCGAGCCGCTCGGCGCCGTACTTGGCCTTCAGGTGCAGCACCCCCTGGGCGGCCCGCAGGCGCTCGGAGACGCGGTCCGAGAGGAGCCGCTCGATCAGCCGGGCACAGGCCGGCCCGACCCCGACGGCCTGCTGCAGACACCAGGCGCGGTCATGGGCGAAGAAGGTCCGGGCCTCGGGCGGCAGATGATCGGTGACGGTGCGCCGCTCGCCGGGCCGGCGGCTACGGGCATGGACGGCCACCGGCTGGAAGTCCTGATACACCGTCACCACGCTGTCGGTGGCGCGCAGCCACAGGCGCTTGCCCACCAGCGTGAAGGGCACCGAGTAGAGCCCGCGCTCGAAGCTCACGTGGCAGTCCCGATGCACCGTCACCTGCTGCCAGCAGCCCAGATCCGGCGGCACCGCCGGCAAGGGCAGGAGCAACGCGCGCTCCACCGCGAAGCTCTCCAGCGGCCTCACCCGCGTCGTGCCGTGGATGCGCTGCCCGGCCACCTGCAAGACCCACGCGCGCACCTGGGCGTTGAGATCCGCCAGATCGCGGAAGGCGCGGGTCGGCAGGAAGTTGCCCTTCACGTACTTCACGCCCGCTTCGACGATGCCCTTCTTCTGCGGGTCCCGCGGCGGGCAGGCGTCGATCCGGAAGCCGTAGCCCTCCGCGCACTCGGCGTAGGCCCGCTGCACCTCGGGGTCGCGGGCGCAGGCGCGGGTGATGGCGCACTTGGCGTTGTCGATGATCAGCCGCGCCGGCACCGCGCCGAACCACTCGAAGGCCCGCTGGTGGCAGCCGAGCCAGGTGCGCACGCTCTGGTCCCACACGAACTCCACGTACTGGTGGCGCGAGAAGGCGAGGGTCATCACGAAGGCCCAGGTGCGGCGAAGCTGGCCGGTGGCGGCGTCGACGAGCTCAGGGCCGGCGCCGAAGTCCACCTGGGCCGCGTCCCCCGGCTCGAAGGTCAGGCGCACCGTGGTGTCGGGCGGCAGCTCGCGCCCGATGGCGCCGATCAGGCGGCGGACGCTGGAGTAATGGCCGGTGAAGCCGTGCTCGCGCACCAGGGCGGCGTGGATCGCCACGCCGGAGACGCCCTGGCCGAGCCAGCGCTCGACGAGGGGGCGGTAGGCACTGAGGGCCGACTGGGCCGAGGCCGGCAGGCGCGGGGGCGCCAACGCGGTGGCGATCTCGGCGTCCGGCGGCAAGGGGCGGCCGGGCTCAAGCCAGCCCTGCGCGTGGGCCAGCGTGCGAAAGCGGGCCGCCTTGGCGCGGCCCATCAAACCGGAGCGGGCAATCTCGCGCTCCGAATCGCCCTGACGCAAACGCATCAGGGCCTGGCGGTACTCGTGCATCTCGATACTCCTGCGGGCCACCGGCTTCCTCCTGCCAAACCCGGCAGGGTAGCGGTGAGCCGCGAAAGGTCGAGACGTCCGTCAGAGTGAGGCTGGCTCCATTACGCCGATCCGGCGCTGGCGCCAATGTGCCGATCCGTGGGTGGCTCCATTACGCCGATCACGGGGTGGCTCCAATGTGCCGGTCACGCCCTGGCTCCATTGTGCCGATCACCAAGTGGCTCCTATGTGCCGGTCGGTGACACCAGCTCAGGACGCACAGGGTTGCAATCAGGTTCACCAGCCTTTCTGCCGTTCGCAGCCTCGACTCTTCGACCTTACAGCCGGACTTGAGGATCTTGTGAAAGACTTCGATTTTCCAGCGTAGCGCGTACCAGTTCAGTTTCTCGATGGCGTCCCCCGAGGTGACAACGGGCAGGTCTGTCAGCAGTTTCCAGTCGATTCTGTCATGCTCGCTCGGTGGCGCCTTCTCTCGGGCGTGAATGACTGTCAGCGACAGTTCCGGATAGTGTTTTTGCTTGCCAATGGGCGGTAAGACATGGATGCGACGATACTTCAGCTCTAATATCGCTTCGCGCAAACCACCGCCTCTGTCCCGTGTTTCGACTCGGTGCAATCCTTTGCAGCAGACCTCATGCATCTCGTCCGCGATGGTGTGCGTGCCGTCACCGGCCAGGCGGTCAACGCAGGTCCGCACAAGAAAGTGCGTTCCAGCCGCTTCGGCAGCGCAGAACAGTTCGTAAATATCACTTTCGCGGTCCCCGACATGCACGCAGCGCTCGGGCCTACCGAGCAGCTCCGTCGCTTGCCGGAGATTCTGGAGCCAACGGATGCTCTCCTTGTGCTCAATCGGCACGCGTGTCGGATTGACCTTCTTCTCGAGGGCCTTAGTCCCTTTGAACTTGTCGCGCGTCCAGAACTTCACCGCTGCAATCCCCAGCGGCAAGCCTTCGCGCGTCACGACCAAGCTCGAGTGCATCAGGATGCCGCAGGCCGTCCGCTGACCGATCTGCCCGAGCAGACCGATGCTGCCATCGCGGTGCTTGAACGAGATCTCCGTCGTGTCGTGCAAGACCAGAACATTGTCATCGACGAGGAATGCGCGTTCGCGGGTCGAATGAAAATGTCCTGACAGAATGGCTTCTTCGCTGACCCGCGGATTCGAGAGAAAGCGGTAGGCCGCCTTCGTGTTGGCCCAGTCCTGACAGGCGAACGGAATGCTCTTGCCGATACCTTCGGTCAGTTGCTGAAGCAGCGTTCGGAACCGCTTACCCAGCCGTTCGTCCTTGAAGTCACAGTGAGCCACCTCGTCCTCTGCCCACGACCGCACTTCCAACTGGGCACTCGAACAGATTCCAGTACCGCTGCGCTTGTCCATGACTTTGCCTCGCAGATTGATACTTGCCTGTTAAAGCTTAGATAACGCTTTAAGAAGACTCTACAAGGCAATGAAAATTGTGGGTAATTGAAAGGGTTGCCGGGGGCTTACGGTCGTCTGCATCTTGCGGCAGACAGTGATCTCCTTCGGGCTTTAGCAAGTGAGGGTTGTGTATCTTGCTTCAAGAAACGTATCCGTCTCGACGCCTGATGCAACGCTATGGCGATTTACTGCTCGCAGGTTTGGGACACGATAAGCGCGCGGCCAACCCATCTGACCGAGTACCTCAAGGCACAGCTCGGGCTCGACTTCTTGCACACAGATCCGGATACGCTCAACTGGCTCTTAGCCAAGATCATTTGATGATATGTAACCGCTCACTGAGCGGCGTTCTTCCCCCGCCCGGGCTCACACGGAAGAATCCTCCTTCTGTTCAATCAGGAGGAACGCGAAGTGACCAGCGCGACGACAGGCAACAACAAGCGGCAGCGGCGTAGCCGCGAGGCGTGGGGCGAGGTGCTGACGCGCTTCGCCGCCAGTGGCCTGGAGATCGAGGCGTTTTGCGCCCACGAAGGCCTCAGCGTATCGAGCTTCAGGCGGTGGCGGAGCCTGCTGGCGGATGACGTCTCCCGCGGCGTAGAGCTGCCCCCGCCGGGCGCGCCGCAAACCGGCTTTGTCGACGCGGGCCTGCTCGGCGCTGGAGGTCGCCTCGAACTGCGGCTCGATCTGGGCGCAGGGGTGATCCTCCACCTGTCGCGCGGCTGATGTTCTTCCCCGAAGGCGCCGTCCGGGTCCATGTGTATGGCCAGCCGGTCGACATGCGCAAATCCTTCGATGGCCTCTACGCGCTCACCCGCCACGCGCTCGGGTGCGATCCGCTCTCGGGCGAGCTGTTCGTGTTCATCAACCGGCGCGGCACGCAGATGAAGGTGCTGTACTGGGACCGCACCGGATTCTGTGTGTGGGCCAAGCGCCTCGAAGAGGGGCGCTTCGTGTCGAACTGGGCGCACATCGCCACGCGCCAGATGGACTGGACCGGGCTCAAGCTGCTCCTCGAAGGCATCGAGCCCGCCCGCTACAAACGCCGCTACAAACGGCCCGAGACTGCCTTGAAACCCGCATGAATGCTGGGGCTTACGGTAAAATACGGGCCATGCCGCGCCCGCATCCCACCCCCGTTCCGACCCCCGCCGAAGCCGCCCAGTGGGCGCCCGAGCGCGTCGTCGAACTGGCCCAGGCGCATGCGGCGCTGCAACGCGAAGTGCAGACCATCCAGCACCAGCTCGAGTGGTTCCGGCGCCAGCTCTTCGGCCAGAAGAGCGAGAAGCGCCCGCTGGCCCCGCACCCGGCGCAGCTGCACCTGGGCGAACTCCCCATCCCCGATGCGCCGCCCGAGCCTCCCGGCAAGCCGGTGGCCGGCCACACGCGGCGTACGCCACGCACCGATTTCGCCCAGGACAAGAACGACGCCACGCTGTTCTTCGACGAAGCCCGCGTGCCCGTCGAGACCATCACCCTGGCCAACCCGGAGCTCGAGGGCCTCTCGCCTGACCAGTACGAGGTGATCGGCGAGAAGGTCAGCCATCGCCTCGCACAGCGCCCGGGCAGCTACGTGATCCTCAAGTACGTGCGCCCGCTCATCAAGCGCCGCGACACGCAGACGCTCCACTGCCCGGCGGCCCCGGCGGGGGTGATCGACGGGTGCCGCGCCGACGTGAGCTTCCTCGTCGGCCTGCTGCTCGACAAGTTCGCCTGGCACCTGCCGCTGTACCGCCAGCACCAGCGCCTCCTTGATGCCGGCATCACGGTCAGCCGCGCCTGGCTCACCCAACTGGCCGCGCAGGCCGCCGCGCTGCTCGAGCCGATCTACGCGGCCCAGCTGGCCTCGATCCGCACAAGCCGCGTCAAGGCCATGGACGAGACCCCGATCAAGGCCGGCCGCGCCGGCCCGGGCAAGATGAAGGGCTGCTACTTCTGGCCGGTCTATGGCGAGCTCGACGAGATCTGCTTCCCCTTCTTCGAGAGCCGTGCGCACAGCAACGTCGAGAAGGTGCTCGGGCTCACCCCGGTCGAGGGCGGCGTGCTGCTCTCCGATGGCTATGGCGCCTACGAGGCCTATGCCGGCAAGACCGGGCTCACCCACGCGCAGTGCTGGACGCACTGCCGACGGGAGTTCATCAACGCCGAAGCGGCCGAGCCCGACCTGGCGGCCAAGGCGCTCGACTATATCGGCGCGCTCTACGCGGTCGAGGCGAAGCTCCGCGAGGCCAGGCTCAAGGGGGACGCCAGGCGCGAGTACCGGCTCGATCACGCGCGGCCGATCGTCGAGGCGTTCTTCGGCTGGGTGAAGGAGCATCTGGCGGCCCAGGGGCTCCTGCCCAGCAGCCCGCTGACCAAGGCGCTCGCCTACGCCCACAAGCGACGTGCAGCGCTGGAAGTGTTTCTGGCCGACCCGGATGTGCCGATCGACACCAATCACCTCGAACGGGCGCTACGGCCGATTCCGATGGGTCGGAATTATGTCCAGTCCGCGATTATGCTGAGTCGCCGGCGGCGGGCCGCCCGATCCGCGGCGCCCCGCCCATACCGGCTGCGCATAATCAAAGAGCCTGCAGGAACTTCAACAGCGCATCGGTCGGCCG
>NZ_SSXU01000047.1 GCF_009469605.1 Zoogloea sp. 1C4
GAAGGGGTCGTCTCAGAAAACGGAAAATAAAGCACGTTAAGCCGGGTGAAGTGGCCGTAGCGGCCTGAATTTTCCTGCGCCGACCTTGGTACTGCAGCGCCACAGGTAATCGCCGGTCAGGTTGATGTGCTCCCAGCCGAGCGGCGACAGGTACTGCAACAGGGCATCATCGACGGCTTGGCCGTGGCCGCGCAAGGCGTTCGCGGCCCGTTCCAGGTAGGCCGTGTTCCACAACACGATGGCGGCCGTCACCAGGTTGAGGCCGGAAGCGCGGTAGCGCTGTTGCTCGAAACTGCGGTCGCGGATTTCGCCCAGGCGGTTGAAGAACACGGCGCGGGCAAGCGCGTTGCGCGCTTCACCCTTGTTCAGCCCGGCATGCACGCGGCGGCGCAGCTCGACGCTTTGCAGCCAGTCCAGAATGAACAGCGTGCGTTCGATGCGACCGAGCTCGCGCAGCGCCACCGCCAAGCCGTTTTGACGCGGGTAGCTGCCGAGCTTTCGGAGCATCAGCGAGGCCGTCACTGTGCCCTGCTTGATCGAGGTGGCCAGCCGCAGGATTTCATCCCAATGGGCGCGGACGTGCTTGATGTTGAGCGTGCCGCCGATCATCGGTTTCAGCGCATCGAAGGCGGCATCGCCCTTCGGGATATAGAGCTTGGTGTCGCCCAGGTCACGGATGCGCGGCGCGAAGCGGAATCCAAGCAGGTGCATCAACGCAAAGACGTGATCGGTGAAGCCGGCCGTGTCGGTGTAGTGCTCCCCGATCCGCAGGTCGGATTCGTGGTACAGCAGGCCATCGAGCACGTAGGTCGAGTCGCGCACGCCGACGTTCACGACCTTGGTGTGGAACGGCGCGTACTGGTCGGAGATGTGGGTGTAGAACGTCCGCCCTGGACTGCTGCCGTATTTCGGGTTGATGTGGCCGGTGCTTTCGGCCTTGCTTCCGGTGCGGAAATTCTGACCGTCCGACGATGACGTGGTGCCGTCGCCCCAATGCTCGGCGAAGGGATGCCGGAATTGCGCGTTGACCAGCTCGGCCAGCGCCGTCGAGTAGGTTTCGTCGCGGATATGCCAGGCTTGCAGCCAGGCGAGCTTGGCGTAGGTCGTTCCGGGGCACGACTCGGCCATTTTGGTCAGGCCCAGGTTGATCGCGTCGGCCAGGATCGTGGTCAACAGCAGGTTCTTGTCTTTGGCCAGGTCGCCAGATTTCAGGTGCGCGAAGTGCCGGGTGAAGCCCGTCCATTCGTCCACCTCCAGCAGCAGTTCGGTGATCTTGACGTGCGGCAGAACCATCGCCGTCTGGTCGATCAGGGCCTGCGCGGTGTCGGGCACCGCCGCATCGAGCGGTGTGATTTTCAGGCCCGACTCCGTGATGATGGCGTCTGGCAGCTCGTTGGCCAGCGCCATGCGGTTGACGGTGGCGAGCTGCGTTTCCAGCAGTGTCAGCCGCTCATGCAGGTACTGGTCGCAGTCGGTGGCCACGGCCAGCGGCAATTCGCTGGCCTGCTTGAGGCTGGCGAATTTTGCGGGCGGCATCAGGTAGTCCTCGAAATCCTTGAACTGGCGGGAGCCTTGTACCCAGATGTCGCCAGAGCGCAGCGCGTTCTTCATCTCCGACAACGCACACAGTTCGTAGTAACGGCGGTCGATGCCGGTGTCGGTCATGACCAGCTTCTGCCAGCGTGGCTTGATGAAGTCGGTCGGCGCGTCGACGGGCACCTTGCGGGCGTTGTCGGTGTTCATGCCGCGCAGCACCTCGATGGCCTCCAGCACATCCTTGGCAGCGGGCGCAGCCCGCAATTTGAGCACGGCGAGGAATCCCGGTGCGTACCGGCGCAGCGTGGCGTAGCTCTCGCCGATGCGGTGCAGGAAATCGAAGTCCTCGGGCTGCGCGAGTTTCTGCGCTTCGGTGACGCTCTCGGCGAAGGCGTCCCAGGACATGACGGCCTCGATGGCGGCAAACGGATCGCGGCCCGCTTGCTTGGCCTCGATCAGCGCCTGGCCGATGCGGCCGAACAGCCGTACCTTGGCGTTGATCGCCTTACCGGACGCCTGGAACTGCTGCTGATGCTTGTTCTTGGCGGCGTTGAACAGCTTGCCCAGGATGCGATCGTGTAGGTCGATGATTTCGTCTGTGACGGTAGCCATGCCCTCGATGGCGAGCGCCACCAGAGTCGTGTAGCGCCGCTGCGGCTCGAACTTTGCTAGGTCAGCGGGCGTCATCTGGCCGCCTTCGCGGGCGATCTTGAGCAATCGGTTCTGGTGCACCAGCCGCTCGATGCCCGAGGGTAGGTCGAGCGCCTGCCACGCCTTGAGGCGTTCGATGTGTTCGAGCATGTGCCGCGAATTGGGCTTGACGGGTGACTGGCGCAGCCAGGCCAGCCAGGTCGTCTTGCCGTTGTCGCGGCGCTTGAGCAGATCGTCGAGGCGACGGCGATGCATGTCCGATAGCGGTTCGGCCAAGGCGTCGTAGATGCGCCGGTTGGCGCGGGTGATCGCCTCGGCGCTCGCCCGCTCGACGGCGTTGAGAGCAGGCAGAATGACCGACTGCCGCCGCAGGTGCTCGATGAAGGCGCTTGCCAGCACAATGCCCTTGTCGGTTTGCATGGCCAGCTCGGTCAGCGTGTGGACGGCCTGCCGGTAGTGGCTCATGGTGAAGGGCCGGAAACCGAAGACGGTTTGCAGCTCGATCAGGTGCTCACGCCGGGTTTGCTCCCGCTGGCCGTACTCGTTCCAGCTTTCGATGCTGACCTTGAGCTGATCGGCGACCAGCTTCAACAAGGGCGGAAACGGCGGCTCATCGACGCCAAGGATAACGCCGGGAAAGCGCAGGTAGCAGAGCTGCACGGCGAAGCCCAGGCGATTGGCCGGGCCGCGCCGCTGCCGGATGATGGACAGGTCGGTTTCGCTGAACGTGTAGTGACGGATCAACTCATCCTTGGTGTCCGGCAACGCCAGCAGGCTTTCGCGCTCGGCAGCGGAGAGGATTGAACGGCGGGGCATGCGATTTCCTTTTCTTTGTCACATTATTTACTAAAATGATCGTTTACATACCTTAGAAAAGATGACGGATTAAGTGACATATATTGACACTGTGGCATGCCAAAATCACACTGTCACATAATCGAACGTATATGTGACAGGCATCAACATGCTAATTGGCTACATGCGAGTATCGAAAGCGGATGGTTCTCAGACCACCGATTTGCAACGCGATGCGCTGATAGCTGCGGGCGTTGATTCCACACAGCTCTATGAAGACCACGCATCTGGCAAGCGAGAAGATCGCCCAGGCTTGGCAAATTGCCTGAAGGCGCTACGACCAGGCGACACGCTAATCATTTGGAAACTCGACCGTCTTGGACGCGATCTGCGTCATCTCATCAACACCGTGTATGATCTGACCGGGCGAAACATCGGCCTCAAGGTGTTAACGGGCCACGGCGCGGCCATTGATACGACGACCGCAGCCGGAAAGCTGGTCTTTGGCATCTTTGCCGCTCTGGCCGAGTTTGAGCGAGAGCTAATCGCTGAACGCACCGTGGCAGGGCTAGCTTCGGCACGGGCACGCGGTCGAAAGGGGGGCCGGCCGTTCAAGATGACACCCGCAAAGTTGCGCTTGGCAATGGCGGCGATGGGACAGCCAGAAACCAAGGTTGGCGATTTGTGTGTCGAACTCGGTATTACGCGTCAGACCTTGTATCGATGTATTTCACCAAAAGGTGAGCTACGTCCCGATGGAATCAAGCTGCTCAATCAGGGTTGATGACCGCGTTAGCATGCCAATTCAATTTACCTCAACGAAAGGAAAGCACCGTGAAAGAAAAGAAAGTCAAATCAATGCCCATGAATACCGGAATTTCAGAGGCTGACCGGAAGAAAATTTCCGACGGATTGTCCGCGCTACTGGCCGACAGCTACACCCTGTACTTGATGACGCACAACTTCCATTGGAATGTGACCGGGCCGCAGTTCAACAGCCTGCACATGATGTTCATGGACCAATACACCGAACAGTGGAATGCGTTGGATGTGATCGCCGAGCGCATCCGTGCCTTGGGTTTCCCGGCGCCGGGCACCTACAAGGAATTCGTCAAGCTTGCCTCAATCCAGGAGGTCGAGGGTGTGCCCAAAGCCAACGAGATGATCGCCTATCTGGTCGCAGCGCAAGAAGCTACCGCCAGAACTGCCCGCAAACTCTTCCCGGTGGTGGATGAAGCCAACGACCAACCTACAGCGGATGTGCTGACCCAGCGCATCGATGTCCATGAAAAAACGGCTTGGATGTTGCGGAGCTTACTCGAAGAGTAAATCACCATTTCTGTTTACAACGTAAGCAAAGGAGTGACACATGGAAAACAAAGACGCAAGTTCTTCTGGAAAATGTCCGGTCATGCACGGAGGCGCTACATCGGCCAGCATGCAGACCATGGAATGGTGGCCCAAAGCCCTGAACCTGGACATCCTGCACCAGCACGACAGCAAGACCACCCCGCTGGGTACGGGCTTCAACTATCGCGAAGAACTCAAGAAGCTCGATGTTCAAGCGCTGAAAAATGACCTCAAAGCGCTGATGACCGACAGCCAGTCCTGGTGGCCAGCCGACTGGGGCCACTATGGCGGGCTGATGATTCGCATGGCTTGGCACTCAGCCGGCACCTACCGTATCGCTGACGGACGCGGCGGCGGTGGCACAGGCAACCAGCGATTCGCCCCGCTCAACTCGTGGCCGGACAATGCCAACCTCGACAAGGCGCGCCGCCTGCTCTGGCCGATCAAGAAAAAGTATGGCAACAAGCTCTCCTGGGCCGACCTGATCATTCTCGCTGGCAACATGGCCTACGAGTCGATGGGCCTGAAAACCTTTGGCTTCGCCTTCGGTCGCGAAGACATCTGGCACCCCGAGAAGGACACCTATTGGGGTTCTGAGAAGGAATGGCTTGCTCCCAGTGGTAGCGCTGGCAGCCGCTACTCCGGCGAACGCGACCTCGAAAACCCGCTGGCAGCCGTGATGATGGGTTTGATATACGTGAATCCGGAAGGTGTCGACGGCAAGCCCGATCCGCTCAAGACGGCCCACGACGTGCGTATTACCTTCGCGCGCATGGCGATGAACGACGAGGAAACCGTGGCGCTGACGGGCGGCGGTCACACCGTCGGCAAGACGCACGGCAATGGCAGCGCGGCAAATCTGGGGCCGGCTCCCGAAGGTGCCGAACTCGAAGAGCAGGGCCTCGGCTGGCAAAACCACACCACGCGCGGCATCGGCCGTGACACCGTAACAAGCGGCATCGAAGGCGCGTGGACCACGCATCCGATGAAATGGAACACCGGCAAAGGTGGCTACTTCGATTTGTTGCTTCGCTACGACTGGTGGCTACAGAAGTCGCCGGCCGGCGCGCACCAGTGGGAACCGGTCAACATCAAGGAAGAAGATATGCCGGTCGACGTCGAAGACCCGTCAATTCGCCATAAGCCGATCATGACCGACGCGGACATGGCGATGAAGTTCGATCCTGAATATCGCAAGATTGCCGAGCGTTTTCGCGATGATCCAGCGTATTTCGAGAAAGTCTTCGCCCGTGCCTGGTTCAAGCTGACCCACCGTGACATGGGGCCGAAGTCGCGTTACATCGGCCCGGACGTGCCGGCCGAAGACCTCGTCTGGCAAGACCCGGTGCCAGCCGGTCGCAAGGACTACGACGTTGCTGCCGTCAAGGGGAAAATTGTCGCCGCCGGTCTCACAATCTGTGAGATGGTCTCAACCGCCTGGGACAGCGCTCGCACCTTCCGTGGCTCGGACAAGCGCGGCGGAGCGAACGGCGCACGTATTCGCCTTGCTCCGCAGAAGGACTGGGAGGGTAATGAACCGGCACGACTCACGAAGGTACTGGCCATCTATGAAAAGATCGCCGCCGACACTGGCGCAAGTGTTGCCGATGTAATCGTACTCGCCGGCAACGTCGGCGTTGAGCAAGCAGCCAGAGCGGCTGGTGTTGAGGTATCGGTTCCGTTCGCCCCAGGCCGTGGGGATGCCAAGCAAGAACAAACCGACGTTGAGTCCTTCGAGGTGCTTGAACCCTTGGCCGATGGTTTCCGCAACTGGCTGAAGAAGGATTATGTGGTCAGTGCTGAGGAATTGCTGCTTGATCGTGCCCAACTGATGCGGTTGACCGCGTGCGAGATGACCGCCTTGGTAGGAGGCATGCGGGTGCTAGGCACCAACTTCGACGGCACTGCGCATGGCGTGTTCACAGACCGTGTTGGCACCCTGACGAATGATTTCTTCGTCAACCTGACCGACATGGCCTACAGCTGGAAACCGACGGGGCGTAACAGCTACGCCATCGTTGACCGCAAGACGGGAGTAACCAAGTGGACGGCGACCCGCGTTGATCTGGTGTTCGGTTCAAATTCAGTGTTGCGTGCCTATGCGGAGGTCTACGCGCAGGACGACAACAAGGCCAAGTTTGTACAGGATTTTGTTGCGGCCTGGACGAAAGTCATGAATGCGGATCGCTTTGATCTGCACTAGATTGGATAGCAGGACAGCCTGCTAAACATTCTCCGGAGAGACCGAAAAACAATTGCTTTTCGGTCTCTCTCTTCTTTTGTCAGCGGTACTTGGATCTGCAAATGCTGTACTGAAACGCGTAACTTTCTTAGCGTGCTTTATTTTCCGTTTTCTGAGACGACCCCA
>NZ_SSXU01000048.1 GCF_009469605.1 Zoogloea sp. 1C4
GTGGCCCAAGGGCGGGTACGGCATCCCGCCGCTCAACCTGAGGTGCCCCCCAGGTATGCAGTCCCGGCCCCGCACAAAGACCTGAAAACGACCGGTTCCGCACATCAACACAATACAAGGTCGGGTTAGCGCAGCGTAACCCGACGTTCCCCACGATCAGCACCGCGCGGTTTCCGTCGGGTTACGCCCTGCGGGCTAACCCGACTCTAAGGACTTCCCCGTCAAGCACCGTTTTCCAATGACCGGCCGCCAGGCCGGTTTTTCTTTCCTGCGTTCCCTTCCAGACTCCTGCACGCACGCGATGGATCGGACAGACAGACTGCCTCTCTCTCTAATCGGCCTTGATCGGGTCTCGCCCGGGGCCATGCGATTAACCGCACCCGCAAGCCTTGATCCTACGTCGGCGGTGTCCGGCGAGCGGAGATCAGCCGCCCGTCTTGTTGATCCGCCATTGGGTTAGCCAGGTTCCCTGCGGGTCGGTCTGACCTGTTCGTCTATCGCTGATGTGCAGTTGCCATTGCTCGGTTGTGCTCAGGCCCGCTGCCAGGCCTGCGGGTTGTAAGCCTCGCCCTTCGCCAGCACCGCCCACAGTTGCCGGGCGTGCTTGTTGGCGATGGCGATCAAGGTCTTGTGGTAGCCGATCCGTCCATTGAGCGCGACGATCCACTGTTGCAGGCGGGTCAGCGTGTCGGGCGATTCCCGCCGCTGTTTTCGCATCGTCGCAGCCAGCACGCTGCGCGCGCCCTGCACGAGCAGGGTTCGCAAGTAGTCGTCGCCGCGCCGGGTGATGCGTCCAAGCTTCGTCTTGCCGCCGCTGCCCGACTGGCTGGGGGTAAGACCGAGCCACGCGGCAAACTGTCGCCCGTTCTTGAACATCGACGCATCGCCCACGCTGGCCGTCACCGCATCGGCGGTGATAAGCCCGACGCCGGGCAGATCCCGCGCCCGCTTCGCCAGCGGATCGTCCGCCTGCTGGGCGGTGATCTGTCGGTCGCACTCGCCGATGCGCGCATCCAGCGCGTCGAGCTGGTCGCGCACGCTCTGGATCAATCCCCGCAGGGCGGGCGACAACGCGGTGTCGAACTCCCGCTCGGCCAGCTGCGCCCGCAGATGCCTGGGGCCGGGATCGACGATCAGCCCGAATTCAGCGAGCAGCCCGCGAATCCGGTTAAGGAGCGCGGTGCGCTCTTCTACCCAGCCGATTCGCAGGCTGTGCCAAGCCAGGCGCTGCTGCTGGGCTTCGGTCTTGACCGGGATGAAGCGCATGCCGGGCGAGCGCAGCGCGATCAGGATCGCTTCGGCGTCGGCCCGGTCATGCTTGACCGACTGACGCTTGCGGTACGGACGCACGAACTCGGCCGCCATCAACCGCGGGGCCAGGCCCAGACGCTGTGCCGTACGGCCCCAATGATGGGCACTGCCGCAGGCCTCCATGCCGATCACCGTGCCCGCCGGCAGCGTACCGAGCCAGGTCAGAAAGCCCGCCCGATTGAACTCCCGCCGCGCCACGATCCGCCCGGCGCAATCCGCCACACAGGCCACGAAGACATTCTTTGCCAGATCCACTCCAACCGTCGTAGCATCCATTTCGACTTCCCTCCTCGCCGTTTCAGATTGACCTTCAGCAATTCAATCTTGGCACTTTGATGCCGGGTGGCAACCCCACCGGGCGGGTGGGGGAAGTCCCTTTGTAGTCCTACGACCCTACGACCCCCACGTAACAAGGAGACGGATGCCATGACGGCCCGCATCATCGACGGCAAGGCGCTGTCGAAAACCCTTCGGGAAGGCTTCAAGACGCGGGTGGCGCAGCTGGGCACCCAGGGCGTGCAGCCCGGCCTGGCGGTGATCCTCGTCGGCGACAACCCGGCGAGCCGTGTGTACGTCGGCAACAAGGTGAAGGCCTGCGAGGAGGTGGGCGTGCGCTCCTTCCACGTCGGCCTCGCCGCCGACACGCCGGAGGCGGAAGTCCTCGCCACCATCGCCCGCCTCAACGCCGATCCAGCCGTGCACGGCATCCTGATCCAGCTGCCGCTCCCCGCCCACATCGACCCACGCCGGGTGCTGGAGGCGATCTCGGTGAACAAGGACGTAGACGGCTTCCACCTCTACAACGTGGGTGGCCTCGTCGTCGGCAACACCATCTTCCCGCCCTGCACGCCGTACGGGGTGCAGTTGCTGCTCGACACCACCGGCACGGATGTGACCGGCAAGAACGTGGTCGTCGTGGGTGCCAGCAACATCGTCGGCAAGCCGATGGCGCTGATGCTGCTGCAGCGCGAAGCCACGGTGACGATCTGCCACGCCAAGACCCGCGACCTCGCCCAGCACACCATCCTCGCCGACATCCTGATCGTCGCCGCCGGCAGGCCGGGGCTGATCGTGCCGCAGATGGTCAAGCAGGGCGCCATCGTGATCGACGTGGGGATCAACCGTTTGCCTGACGGCAAGATCGTCGGCGACGTGGATTTCGAGGGCGTGAAGGAGAAGGCCAGCTGGATCACCCCGGTGCCCGGCGGCGTGGGGCCGATGACGGTGACCATGCTCATCGAGAACACCCTCCGCTCGGCCGAGCGGGCGCTGAGGATGCGTCAGGCCGACGACTATCAGGACTGGGAAGCGCCGGTGCTGCACCCGGTCGCCCGCTGAACACGACACTGCCCCAAGGAGAACCGACATGAGCACCGACGACTGCCTGATCCACCTGGACGGCCTCAGCCTGCCGGCCTCCATCGGCATCTACGCCCACGAGAAGGCCGCGCCCCAGCCGGTCGATATCGACCTGCGCCTCGCCATCGACGGCACGCTGGCCGCTCGCAGCGACGACATCCGCCACACGGTGGATTACGACGAAGTGGTGGATGCCATCGCGGCGCTCCTCGCCAGCCGGCACTTCAACCTGCTGGAGCACCTCAGCCAGGCGGTGCTCGACCTGCTGGGCGAGCGCTTTCCGGTGCGCCGGGCCGAGGTGACCATCGCCAAGCCGCTGGCGGTGCCGCGGGCGCGGCGCGTGTCGGTGAGCCGCCGCGCCGAGTGGAAGCGCGAGGCGATGAAGGTGGTGGCGGTCTAGCCGCCTGGGCTCAGCCCACGGCCACCAGCAGCGGACGGGTGAGCGCCGACAGGCTCGCCCGCTGGTGGCCGGCGGCGTCGAAGTTGTCCGGCACCAGCCATTGGTCGAAGGCCGCGGCCAGCGCCGGCCAGTCGGCGTCGATCATCCCGTACCAGGCGGTGTCGCGGTTGCGGCCCTTGCTCACGTTGGCCTGCCGGAACACCCCCTCGAACGAGAAGCCCAGCCGCTGGGCGGCGCGCCGCGACGGCGTGTTGAGCGTATTGCACTTCCACTCCACCCGCCGGTAACCCAGCGCGAAGGCCTCGCGCAGCAGCAGCCACAGGGCCTCGGTGGCCGCCGGGGTGTGCTTGAGCGCCTCGGAAAAATGCAGGTGGCCGATCTCGATGCAGCCGTGGGCCGGGGTGATGCGCAGGTAGCTCACGATGCCGCCCGCCTGCCCGCCTGCGTCGATCACTGCGAAGAACAGTGGATCACTGCCGCCCGCCACGCTGGCGAGCCACGCGGTGAAGGCGGCTTCATCCGCAAACGGGCCGTAGGGCAGGTAAGTCCAGTTGGCGCCGGTGCTGTCCGCGGCGAAGGCGGCGAACAGCGCCGTGCCGTGGCGGGCGGCGTCGAGGGGTTCGAGGCGGCAGTAACGGCCGATCAGCACGTTGGCGGCGGGGGAGGGCGGCGGTGTCCAGTCGGGCAGCGGATCACCGACCGGCTGGCCGAGGGTGTTGAGGCAGGTCATCGGAAGCGGGGAGTGGGAAAGGGGAAATGGGAAGTGGGCAGGCAGGGCCTGACGATACGCCAAGCCTCCAGTCGCACCAAGCCGGCGCGGCGCTCAGCAGGCGTTGCGGGCGAGCTGGGGCGCGTGCAGCAGGAAGCGCGCCTTCAGCCAGCACTCGGCCCACTCGGCGGCGGGGTCGGAGTCGATCACCAGCCCGCTGCCGATACCCATCTTCCCGCGGCCGTCGGCGGCCACTTCGACGGTGCGAATCGCCACGTTGAGGCGGAAATCCCCGTCCGGCGCAAACCAGCCCAGCGAGCCGGTGTAGAGCCCGCGGGGCGCGGCCTCCAGCTCGTCGATGATCTGCATCGCGCGGATCTTCGGCGCGCCGGTGATCGAGCCGCAGGGAAACAGCGCCGCGAGGATCGCCTCGGGCGGAAGCTGCGGGTCGGCCAGCTCTGCGCGGATCCACGACACCATCTGCCACACCGAGGGGTAGGGCTCCACCGCGAAGAGCTCGGGCACCCGCACGCTGCCCGGGCGGGCGAGGCGGCCCAGGTCGTTGCGCAGCAGATCCACGATCATCAGGTTCTCGGCGCGGTTCTTGGGGCAGGCGTGCAGGGCTTCGGCGGCGGCGCGGTCGGCGGCCGGGTCGTCCAGGCGCGCTGCGGTGCCCTTCATCGGGCAGGTGACGAGGGTTGCGCCGCTGCGCTCCACGAAGAGCTCCGGCGACAGGGATAGCACCGCGCCGTCCTCGTCCTGCACGAAGCCGCCGTAGCGGGCCGGCTGGCGGTGGCGCAGGGCGAGGTAGAGGGCCAGCGGGTCGCCCTCCAGCTCGAAATGCAGCGGAAAGGTGAGATTGACCTGATAACAGTCGCCGGCGCGGATGTAGTCGCGCACCCGCTCCACCGCGTCGAGGTAATGGGCCTCGCTCACCCCGGCGTGCACGTGGCGCAGGCCGTTGCTGCGGCGGGACGGGGGCAGGTCCGCATGGCGGCGGGCCAGCAGCGCATCGACGCCCAGCGAGAACATCGCCCGGCGGCGGCGGAAGAACAGCAGGTGGACGGTGGGGGCGGTCGGCGGCGCCAGCCCGCAGCCGGGCTCCAGCTCGCGGCCCAGCTCGTAGTCGAGCCGGGCGACGGCCCACCAGCCTTCGGCGCGGGCGCCGGCGAGCGCCCGGCCGAGGCCGTCCGCGTGCCCCTGCCAGCGCCCGGCGTAGTCCTCGAACAGCCAGCCGGCCGCCTCGCCGGGGCGGGCGAGGCGGTTCTCGAAGAGGGCGAAGGGCGCGGCGGACATGGCCGGCTCAGGTGACGACCGGATGGATCACCGGCGCTTCCCAGTCCTGATAGTCGTCGGCCTGACGCATCCGCAGCGCCCGCTCGGCCGAGCGCAGGGTGTTCTCGATGAGCATCGTCACCGTCATCGGGCCGACACCGCCGGGCACCGGGGTGATCCAGCTGGCCTTCTCCTTCACGCCCTCGAAATCCACGTCGCCGACGATCTTGCCGTCAGGCAAACGGTTGATCCCCACGTCAATCACGATGGCACCCTGCTTCACCATCTGCGGCACGATCAGCCCCGGCTTGCCGGCGGCGACGATCAGGATGTCGGCGAGGATGGTGTGCTGGGCGAGGTCGCGGGTCTTCGCGTGGCAGATGGTGACGGTGGCTTCCCGCTGCAGCAGCATCAGCGCCATGGGTTTGCCGACGATGTTGCTGGCGCCGACGACGACCACATTCTTGCCGGTCACGTCGGTTCCCGTCGTGTCGAGCAGCAGTTGGACGCCATACGGCGTGCAGGGCGGGAAGATGGTGTTGCCCACCACCAGCCCACCCACGTTGTAGAGGTGGAAGCCGTCCACATCCTTGTTCACCGAGATCGCCTCCAGCACCCGGCGCGGGTCGATGTGAGCCGGGAGCGGCAGCTGGATCAGGATGCCGTGCACGGCCGGGTCGGCATTCAGGCGGGCGATGGTGGCGAGGACTTCCGCTTCCGGCGTGTCGGCGGCGAGGCCGACGTGGAAGGAGCGCACGCCCACCTCCTCGCAGGCCTTCACCTTGTTGCCGACGTACACACGGCTCGCCGGGTTGTCGCCGACGAGGATCACCGCCAGGCCGGGCTGCACGCCCTGGGTGCCCAGCTGCGCCACCCGCGTCTTGAAGCCTTCCCGAAGGGTTTTCGACAGCGCCTTGCCGTCGATGATGCGGGCCGTCATGGCATCCGTCTCCTTGTTACGTGGGGGTCGTAGGGTCGTAGGTCGGGTTAGCCCGCAGGGCGTAACCCGACGGATGTCGCTCGGGATGCGTCGGGTTACGCTGCGCTAACCCGACCTACCGAACTTGCACTGGTGGCGGCCCTGTAGGTCGGACTGAAGTCCGTATATGGACTCCTCCCGTTTTGCCAGCGCGAATGTTGGACAACAAGGGGATCGATTGCTCACGTATATCCGGCCTCCTGGTTGGGCGTAGTGGCCCGGGCCATGATGAGTT
>NZ_SSXU01000049.1 GCF_009469605.1 Zoogloea sp. 1C4
ACAGTTTGTCGCCCTCGGGGAGCACCCGGTTGTGCTGGCAGCGCACCAGATAATCGGCCGGGTAGCCGAGGTCGCGTGCCTTGACCAGCAGCGACAGCATGTCCGACTCCCGGTCGCCGATGCACACATGTCGGGTCTCGGGCAGGGCGCGGGCCTGTTCGGCGATGCGCTCGTAGCTCTCGACCCAGCGCACGCTCTCGAGAACACCGCCGCGCGGCGCATCGCCCTGCTTGAACTCCCGCGCCCAGGTCCAGGCGTTGGTGACGCCCAGCGGCTCGCGCTCGGGGCTGACGACGTAGGTGGGGTGCAGGTACAGGCCGCGCTGGGCTTCAAAGCTGAGCGGCCCCAGCCCACTCATCGCCTGCCCGTTGTAGTCCAGTTCGGTGGTGTCCTGGATGCACAGCACCACTGCGTGCTCGCGGATCCGCGCCTGGCTGGCCTGGGCGTGGGCGCTCAGCACCTCCTCCCAGCCCACCTGTTCGTTGCGCAGGAATCGATACGCCGCGGCCGTTTCGGCCCAGTTCTCGCACGCACCGGGAATGCTCGCTCCGGGCTTCTGCCCCAGTCGTTCGGCCAGCAGCACTGCACGCTGATTCAGCCGTGCATCACCCAGCTCGATCGTCTCAAACTCCTGCTTCGCCCAGCTCATCTGCACGCTCCCTGTGTTCGTCACTCAGGACGATAGGGTACAGGGGGGGGGAGATGTGTGTAATGGGATGACTCAAGCCGATACTGCTCGTAGTCACGAGCATCAAAGTCCATTTCCAGAATATCTGAGGTATCAATACGATCCTCAAAGACATTGGCAACTCTTACATAAGGGCGTGTGAATTTCCCTGTTTGGTATTTCGGCGCACGCTGTCGGCCTAACTGAACGATACCTAGCTGACCGATGGGCTTGACGGGCCACGATCTGGTATTGATCTCCGGGTCGCCAAACATCTCGATGAACAGCGCTGGAATCAGCTCGGCGGCCTTCTTCTCCGCCTCCCGCCTCAGCCGGACGATGCCTTCCGCGCGGGAGAGGATGTCGACGATGCGGCGTTGTTCGGGGAGCGGGGGGAGCGGAATAGCTGCTGCCGACATGAATGTCGTTGGAACGCGCTGTTGCCCTGCGGTGCCGCTGAAATTGAGTTTGGCCTGTGCGCGAAACTCCGGCTGTCTGATGAAATAAAACAGCCATTCAGCCATTACCTCTGAGCCAGGCCGAAGCACATGGAACTCGGTTGATCCAAACCCGCATCCGCCAATCAGATCCTTAGCTATTGCAGCTTTTCCGTTCTCCATGCACGGAGTGATCTTGGCAAAAAGAACATCCCCTTCACGGAAGGACGTATAGCCTTTTCGGACTTCGCGAAAAGGTCGTGACTGCTGATTTGCGATGCTGCCAGCTGTTTCATCTATTGCCGCCATTGGTATGAAGGAAACAAGCTGCTCATCGGTCAGCTCATGAACCTTCGGCAAGCGAGGGTTAATAGTACAAATGTCACCCAGTGGTTTGCGGGGCCACGCACTCATACCCCTTCCTCCAGCAACCCCCGCAGCCCCTCCACCTCCTCCGCAATCTCCGCTTCGATCGCCGCCAGCTCAGCGAGCAGCTCGCGGGGGTCGCGGTGTTCGACGGTGCTGCGGCTCATGGGGCGGTAGCGGCCGGCGGAGAGGTTGAAGTCGTTGGCGCGGAGCTGGGCGGTGTCGGCAAACCACCATTTCTCGGTCCATTCGGCCTCGGGGTCGCGGGCGGCCCAGGTGGCGCCCAGCGCGGCGCGGCGGCGGTAGGCATCGGCGAGGGCGGGGAGGTCGTCGTCGGCCACCGGGGCGTCGTGGTTGGCGTCGAGCTTGTAGCCGTCGTGGTCGGCGTGGAGGAAGAGCACCTGCCCGGTGCGCCCGCCGCGGCGGAAGAACAGCACCGAGGTCTTGACCCCCGAATAGGGCTGGAACACGCCGCCGGGCAGGCTGAGCACGGCCTCGACGCGGTTGTTCTCGATGAGCTGGCGGCGCAGCTCGCGGTGGGCGCCGGTGGAACCAAACAGCACGCCTTCGGGCACGATCACCCCGCAGCGCCCGCCGCCTTCGCCATCGGCGGCGCCTTCGCGCAGGCTGTCGAGCATGTACTTGAGGAAGAGCAGCTCGGTGGCGGTGGTGGTGCCGACCTTCACGTCTTCGATGATGCGGGCCTTATCCACCCGGCCGGAGAAAGGCGGGTTGGCAAGGATGACGTCGTAGCCCCGCTCGGGCAGGCCGAGTTCGGCCTTCTCGGCGGCGTCGAGGGCGCGGGTGAGCACGTTGCGCTTGAGGATGCGCACGTCGGGCAGGCCGCGCAGGGTGAGGTTCATGGTGGCGAGGCGGACCATCTTGGGGTCCACGTCGTTGCCGTAGAAGGTGCCGGTCTGCAGGCGGGCGACTTCGGGGCCGGAGAGGCGGTCGCCGTAGCCGCGGCGCTGGCGCTTGCCGTCCACTTCGTCTTCATGGATGGCGGCGGGGCTGGAGTGGGCGAGGCGCAGGTGGTTGTAGGCGGCCACCAGAAAGCCGGCGGTGCCGGCGGCGGGGTCGTAGATGGTTTCGCCGAGCTGCGGGTCGATCATCTCGACGATGGCGCGGATGATGTGGCGCGGGGTGCGGAACTGGCCGAGCTCGCCGGCCTGCCGGATCTGGCGGAGGACGTGTTCGAAGAGGTCGCCCTTGGTGTCGGCGTCGGACTGGTCGAGGCGCAGGCCGTCGACGAGGCTGACGACCTGGGTGAACACGGTGGGTTCGTCGATGGTGAGTCGGGCGCCGTCCATGAAGTTGTGGGCGGTGCGCTGGCCGAGTTCGGCAAAGAAGGGGAAGACTTCATCCCGCACAAAACGCACCAGGGCTTCGCCATTCAGGCCCTTGGCCCATACGGACCAGCGAAAGCGCGAGCGGGGGATGGTGGTGACGCCTTCGGCGGGGGCGTTGAGGGGGTTCTTGAGGGTCCAGTCGCCATCGAACAAGGGGGTGTAGGCGAGCTTGTGGACCTTGGCCTTGCTCTGGTTGGCGGCGTCGATGCCTTCGACGAGGTAGAAGAAGAACAGGAAGGAGAGCTGTTCGGCGTTGCTGACGGGATCGGGGTAGCCACCGCCGAAGAGGTAGTCGCGGATCTGGTCGATGGACCGGCGCATGTCGGGGGTGAGGGGCATGGGATGGGCGCTGGTGGGAACGTCGAAAGGGCCGCCATTGTGGCAAACAGGGCGGCGAGGTCAATGCCGGCGGTGGGCCGGCGGGGTTTCAGCGGTTGGCAGCGGGGGCGTCGCCCGGGCGCGGGGGTGAGCCGTCGTCGGTGCCGAAGAGGGCGACGTTGAGGCTGGCGAGCAGGGCATCGAGGGGCGCGGGGCCGCCAAAGATGCGCAGGGCGCCGGGGAGGCCGCCGAGCTGCTCGAAGACATGGAAGCAGGCGAAGTGCTCGGGCTGGAGGGCGTCGAGGCTGTCGGCGTTGGCGCGGATCTGGTTGCCCAGGAGGGCGAGCCAGCGTTCCTGTTCGGCATCGAGGCCAATCTGGCGGAGCAGCCAGGCTTCGAACCGCGCCCCGAGTTCGGCGGCGCGGGCTTCGACGGCGCCGGGGATGACGAGCTTGCCGTCTTCGTCGAGGGTCATCCAGCCCCGGCTGGCGGGGTCGATCTGGTCGTGGATGTCGAGGCCGAGCAGGCGGCGCGGCTGGTAGCGCTTGCGTGCCGGCTCGGTGACCACGCCGCCCTCGCCCCAGGTGTCGGCATCGCCGTGGAGATCGGTGACGCCGACGAAATCGAACAGGGTGAAGATGGGCTTGCCGGGGAGCTTGCGGGTGCCGCGGCCGCGCATCTGCTGGTAGAGGATGCTCGACCGGGTGAAGCGGGCGAAAACAAGATTGACGATCTCGGGGCAGTCGAAGCCGGTGTCGAGCATGTTCACCGAGACGAGGATCTGGGGAAACTTGTCTTTCTTGAAGCGGCGGATCTTGGTGTAGGCGTCGGCTTCGTCGTCGGGGCCGAGGTCGGAGACGACGTAATCGGCGTAGCGGATGGCGGGGTCGGGTTTGAGATCGGCAAAAGCGTGGTCGAACATCTCGGCCAGGGTGGCGGCGTGGCGCTTGGTGACGGCAAACACGATGGTCTTGCCCAGGAGCGGCTTGCGCAGCACGCCAGCGCCATCCATGTAGCCGTTGTCATAGACCTGCCGGAACTCGCGGACGATGGCGCGGTTGCGCTCGGGGATGGTGAAGCGGCGTTCGAGGGCGGAAGGGTCGACGACGATGGTGTCTTCGGTGCCGAAGAGCAGTTCGAGTTCGGCGCGGGTGTCGGCATCCATGCCGTGCCAGTCGAGCTGGCTGCGCTTCACCGGAAAGCCGCCCTCGGCCGCAGTGAGCACGGTCTTGGCCCGGTAGATCTGATAGGGCGCGAGATGGCCGTCGGCAATGGCCTGCTTGAGGGTGTAGGAGTAGGTGGGCTGATCGACTTCAAAGAACTTCAGGGTGTCGCGCACGAAGAGCTGGTCTTCGTCGTCGCCCGGATCGGCCGCCGGTGCCACGCAAGGGGTGGCGGTGAGCCCGAGCTGGATGCCGTCGAAGTACTTGAGCACCCCGCTCCATTTGCCATAGATGCTGCGATGGCATTCGTCGCTGATGATGAGATCGAAATAGCCGGGGGAGTAATCCCGGTAGATGTTGACCATGCTCTGCAGCGTGGTGACGGTGATGTTCTTTTCGTCCTGAAAACGCTGGCCGCTGCGCTGGACGTAGGCGGGGTAGTCGGGCAGGTGTTCGGTGAGGGCGTCGATGGTCTGGATGGCGAGGGGGTTGCGGTCCACCAGAAAGAGCACCCGGGTGATGCAGTGGGCTTCGAACAGGCGCTTGATGAAGGCGGCGGCGGTGCGCGTCTTGCCGGTGCCGGTGGCCATCTCGACAAGCAGCTTGCGCCGGCCGAGGCCAATCTCGCGGCACAGGGCGTCGATGCAGGCGATCTGGTAGTAGCGCCCGGCGATGCGGGTGTCGGTGGGTACATCCTGCGGTTTGCGGCGCAGCTGGAGCGTGGCCGCCCGGCGTTCGAGGTCGTCCTGCTTGAAGAAGGTCTTGACCAGCCGGGGATGGGCTTCGGCCTGCCATTCCCAGAACTGGGTTTCGCGGCCGTTGGCCAGAAAGACGTAGGCCACACCGAGCTGCTGGGCGTAACGGCGGGCCTGGGCCGCGGCGAAACGGGGATCGATGGAAAAACGCTTGGCCTCGATGACCGCCAGCGGACGACCCCGCCGGTCGTAGAGCACGTAGTCGGCAAAGCCCCCGTCGGCGAGCGCCACTTCGTAGCGCACGGCGTTGGCGTCATGGATGTTCCAGCCCTGATCGGTGAGCTGGGTGTTGATGAGGATGCGGGCGCGGGCTTCGTTGTCGTTCATGGACGCAGGCCTTCCGGGGATGCCGCCATCTTACCCGCGTCGGTCGCCTGTCTCGCTGGATGCGCCACCCGCTGGCCGAAAATCCAGGCCGGTGCAGCGTGGCTGCAGGTCGGCCCCCAAGTCAGACAGCGCGGGTTGATCGGGCGGGGTCTGTCGGACTGAAGTCCGTATATGGACTCCTCCCGTTTTGCCAGCGCGAATGTTGGATAACAAGGGGATCGATTGCTCACGTATATCCGGCCTCCTGGTTGGGCGTAGTGGCCCGGGCCATGATGAGTTATCCGCGCGTCTGCTCCTGATCGACCTAGCGTGCTCGCTGGCACATCGGACTTTGA
>NZ_SSXU01000004.1 GCF_009469605.1 Zoogloea sp. 1C4
GCTTCGCACCATCGGCCAGGCGCGGGCGAACTTTGCGCTGACGATGATGGCGGCCTGCTACAACCTGAAGCGGCTGGTTTACTTCCAGAAGGCCGGAATCAGGGCCTTCTGACGCCCGAAATGGGCCGAATCGCCGCTGCCCGAGGCGATTCGAGACAAAAACGGGACGGCACCGCCGAAGAAGGCGGTGATTTGCCGCAGGAATTGAACCAGATTCGGTCGCGATCATCGTTGCGCGGTGGGAGTGACTGAAAACCTCGGGTTATTCGAGGTGCCCTTACATGTCGCAAAGGCGAATGGCGCACGATGAATGCCAGACGCGCTTCTCCGCGATCTCCGGCAGCGCCGGGCAAGGGTTGATTCCACGCGCATCGAGGCGCTGCAACTTGTCCGCAGGGGGCGGTGGGCGATCGTCTGCTCTGAAGGGCGCTTTTTTATACTTTTTATACATCGGCGGTGCTACAAGGTGGGCCCTGCCAGCCCCCCAAAGATCGATCTCCATGCCGCCTCCAGATACTTCGATCCATTGGGTTGATATCGACGGATGTCTTCACGAAGTGTCAGTCATCGTGATCTCGGGACCGACGTGGTTCGCATATGGGCAGATCGGGAAGATATCGATCGGCGTAACGGGTGCGTCGATTGATCAGGCGCTCAATACCTGGAAAAAAAATGCCACCGAACGGCGCTTCGCTCGCTAGGGCGCTGCGTACTTCCGCCCAGGCTTTTCTCGATCGCCGTCCACCGCCCGGGCTCGGCCCCACGCTTCAACTCGGCGAGGAAGTTGGCGGCGGGCCAGAGAGCCTAGCCCTGGCCGTCACCAATGCCCGGCAGCACGCTTAGGCGAGCGACAACCCGCTCATCGATCACGACGTTCAATCTAGGCAGTGGGTCCAGCTTTAGCTGGGCGATTCTTCGCGTGTATTCACGCGCCGGTTTTCGCCCGCGGCTTCAGGACGCGCGCGATTTGCCGGCCTTTCCCGGCACTTCAGGGCGTGTCGGGGAGGATGCCGAGGGCTTTCAGCGAGGCCCTGGTAAGCGCCGGGCGCAGGGCCAGATCGGCCTGCTGGCGGATGTCGATGTTGGTGGCGAAGACCCAGGTGTCGTCCGGGGTTTCCACGTAGCCCACGTACCAGCCGATCTGCGGTGTGGCGCGGGCGGCCCAGCCGGTCTTGGCGTAGAGGGCGTAGGCCGGAGTGCGCTCGGCGAGCATCACGGCCTTGAGGGTGGCGTAGTTTTCGGCATCGAAGGGCAGTTGCCGGCGGACCACCTGCTTGAGAAACGCCACCTGCTCCTGCGCGCTGATCTGCAGCGCCCCATCCAGCCAGAAGGTGGTGGTGTCGAAAGGTTCGGTGAGCTCACCATAGCCGGCCTTGCGGATGTAGCGGCGGTAGGCTTCGCCGCCGACCCGCTCGGCCATCTGCTGGTAGCACCACACGCAGGAGACGCGGAAGGCGCTGGCCAGGGTCTGGTCGCGGTTCCAGTCGGGGATGTCATGCTGCCGGCCGTCCCACTTGAGCACGCTGTCGGCGGTGATGGCCTTTTCCTGCAGGGCGATCAGGGTATTGAAGACCTTGAAGGTGGACGCGGAGGCAAAGCGCCGCGCCGCCCGGGTGTCGTCGTGAATGAACGTGCGGCCGTCGCGCAGGGCGCTCACCACCAGCGTCCCCTCGACCTGCTGGCCGGCAAACACCGCGGCGATGCGGGCGTCCTCGGCAGACGCAAGCTGGGCGAAGGCGAAAAGGGCGACGAAGACGAGGCGTTTCACGGGCGGGACGCAGGGCGTGGCGGGTCCGTCATCTTACCGGCGCGACGGCCGCCATCGCCCATGAAAACGCCGCCCTCAGGCGGCGTGGGGTGGAACGACGATCGGGCTGGCGGTCAATTGGTGTCGCGGCCGCCGATCGGGCCAAGCTGCTGGTTCACATCGGACCACTGGGTCCAGCCGTAATAGGTGCCCTGATAGTAGCCGCCGCCTTGATAGGCATCGGAGTCCTTCATCATGTCGGTCCTGACCGGGCCTTGCGAGCCACCCGCGGCGGTGGGCTCCATGCTGTCGTAGGGATCGCTCCCCATGCTGCGGTGCAGGCTCATGTCGTAGGAAAACGCCTGCAGGCTGTCGTAAAGATCGGCTGCGCCGGCGGGCGCGACGGCCAGAACGCTTCCCATCAGGAAACCGGCACCGATTTTCGCCAAGAGACTCTTTTTCATGTTGTCCTCCTTTGGGTTTTCCTCCCTGAAAAAGAGTGGTGGAACAGCGCCCGGATGGACCCGGGAGCCACCCCCGATTGCAGGCGGGCACCTGAATGCCCGCCTGCCATGACCACCAGATTGACCCGCCCAGGAGGCAGGTCCGGATCGGCTTCTGTCACCTTTTCATCATAGTCGACGGATTTACTCAACAAAGGAGAATCGCCACACCGGGGCGATCACTTGGCGGCGGTGCGCAGCGGGCCGCTGCCCCGCTCGGGCGGCAACACGTCATCCAGCGCCAGCAGGGCCAGCACGCCGGCCACCAGCGAGCGGTGGGCCAGCGGGGTATTGGCATACCAGCGGGAGAGATAGCTGCGCAGGCTGCTGCGGGCGTCGTCGGGGTCGAGGTTCATGTAGCCGAGGGCCTGCCAGTTTTCCGGGTTGCGCTCGAAGAGGGGCAGCAGCAGATTGGCCAGCACCTCGTTCTTCTCGCGCAGATAGGGGTTGTGGCGCAGCTCGTCCTCGTGGGCCTGCAGCCAGGCAGCCAGCGGCGCGTCGGGCGGCAGGCGGCGGTGGCCTTCGGAGACCAGCAGGTCGAAGAAGCGCCGCAGCCGGTCGGCCTCGCCCGCCCATTCTGGCCCGGGTGGCTCCGATTCCCAGCGCTGGGCGAGATGACGCAGGGTGAACAGGGAGGCCGTCTCGCAGAGGGTTTCCTCGAACCACTGGTTATCCCGCCGGGGCGGGCTGCCTGCCGGGTGGGCGTCGTGGTTGGACATCACGTGACACAGCTCGTGGGCGAACTCGTAGGCGTAGAGGTGCCAGTTCTCGTCGCGGGCGTGCAGGCGGATGCGGAACTCGCCGCCAGGCCCGCGGCCGTACAGCGCCATCGGCGGGCCATCGGTGTGGGTGACGACGATGGGCGCGGTGAGCCCGCTCGGCAGGCGGGGCAGAAGCTCATCGGCCACGGCGTTCAGCACCGTCTCGATGGATTCCTTGCGCCCGCGCCCCCAGCCGCCGCCCTGCACCTGAATGCTCAGGCCGAGCTTGCGGCCTTGGGATTTCTTGACCGGCACCTCGCCGCCGTCGGCCCAGGCCAGGGAGCACATCACCGAGGCCAGGATGAAGGGCACGCGCATGCCCCGCCGCAGCCAGTCGGCCGTGACGGCATCACGGAAGAACGAGCGTCTGCGCTTCCTGTTCATGTCACCCGCGATCCGGCGACGGAGCCGGCCGGATGCCCGCCCCTCGTTCCATCATAGATCGCCCCGAAAGAATGCCAAGACGACCGGCAATCCGCCCTCCGAGTGCCAATTAGCACACAAAGTCTCACCCACCGTGGGCGTTATCATCGGATGTGATCCGTTCTCGTCACACTTTTTCACCTCCGGATCGGCCCCTAGATGATGATCTCTGCCCTTCGCCGCTCCCTTCTCACGCTGGCGCTCTGCCTTCCCTGCCTGTCCACGGCCCTCGCCGTCGATGCCCCGCCGACGGCTGCCGAGGCACGCATCGAGGCCGCGGCCCTGGCCGCCCAGGCCGCCGTGCAGATGGGCCCGCGGGAGATCGAGCTGGGCGACCAGGGCGTGCTCAAGCTGCCCGAAGGCTTCGGCTTCATCCCGAAGGCCGAGGCCCAGGCGCTGATGGAAGCCCAGGGCAACAAGAACGGCGGAAAGGGTTTCCACGGGCTGGTGGTGAGCCCCGATCTGGCCGGCTTCGTGGCGGTGGAGTTCACCCCCGCCGGCTACGTGAAGGACGAGGAAGCCCGCGACTGGAACGCCGACGAGCTCCTCAAGAACCTCAAGGACGGCACCGAAGCCGCCAATGCCGAGCGTCGCAGTCGCGGCCTGCCAGAATTCAACGTGGTCGGCTGGGTCGAGGTGCCGAGCTACGACCCCGCCACCCACCGGCTGGTGTGGTCGGTGGCCGCCCGCGCCAAGGATCCCCAGGGCCGCGGCGACGGGGTCAACTACAACACCTACGTGCTGGGCCGCGAGGGCTACTTCTCGATGAACCTCGTCACCAGCATGGATCGGGTCGAACTGGAAAAGCCCGCTACCCGCGAACTGCTGGCCGCCCTGACCTTCAACGAGGGCAAGCGCTACGCCGACTTCAACGCCGCCACCGACCGCATGGCCGAATATGGCCTGGCCGCGCTGGTGGGCGGGATGGCCGCCAAGAAGCTCGGGCTGTTCGCCAGCCTCGGGCTGTTCGTCGCCAAGTTCTGGAAGGTCGGCCTGCTGGCGATGGTCGGTCTGGGCGCCGGCGCCAGCCGTGTGCTGGGCCGAAAGAAGGACACCACGCCCTGATGTGAGCGCTTTCGCCGCCAGTCGAGAACTTGCCCACAAGCGGCATGTCCAGGAGAATCCACTGGCAAACTAATTCGGCATCTCGGATGGACGGCCCTGCGCGGGCCGTTTTTCATGGATGCACCCGGTCATGAAACTCCTCCTGCTTCTCCTCGGCGGCGCCAAGTTCGGCAAGCTGCTCACCACCGCCGGCACCATGCTGCTGTCCATCGGCGCCTACGCCCTGATCTGGGGCTGGCGTTACGCCGCCGGTTTTGTCGCGCTGATCTTCTGCCACGAGATGGGCCACTACCTGGCCGCGCGCCGGCGTGGCCTCAACGTGGGCGCGCCCACCTTCATCCCCTTCCTCGGCGCGTGGATCGAGCTGAAGGAGCAGCCCATGAACGCCGAGACCGAAGCCTACGTGGCGATGGCCGGCCCCGTGGCGGGCACCGCAGCCTCGTTGCTGTGCTATTTCGTGGCCCGCTCGGAAGGCAGCGACCTGCTGCTGGCGCTGGCCTATTCCGGCTTCTTCCTCAACCTGTTCAACCTGATCCCGGTGCCGCCGCTGGATGGCGGGCGGATGACCGGCGTGGTGTCGCCGAAGTTCTGGCTCGTCGGCGCGCCGGTGCTGATCGGGATCTTCCTGTGGCGCCCCAGCCCGATGCTGGTGATCGTCGCCCTGCTGGCCGCCCCCCACATGTGGCGCGCCTTCCGCGGCGAGGCCGCGCCTGCCCCCGGCTACTACGACACTCCGCCGGCCAAGCGCATCGAATACGCCGTGCTCTACCTGGGCCTGACCGCCTGGCTGGCCGTGATGACCCACGACGTGCACGAGATGCTGTCCGCCGTGCGCGGCTGATCTCCCCTCCGGTCCATCGACATGGACTAAGCCGCGCCCCGATCCTATGCTGAACGGAAGACACCCCGTCTTCCGAGGATCGCGCCATGCAAGCCCGCCGCCGGACATCCCCCGGCCTCATCGCCATCGCCCTCGCCTGCGGCGCCGCCCTGCTGGCGTGCGGCTGCACCACCGTCGTCATCCACAGCGACGGCGCGGTGAAGACCGAATCCCGCTTCGGCATCCTCCACCTGAACCTCGCCCCCGAACGCACCACCGCCGTTGCGGTGACGAGCGTGGGCGTTGTCGCCCTGCCGGGCAGCGTGAGCGTCGGCTATACGCGCTGGCAGGGCGTCGGACTGACAAGCGCGGACGGCAACCGCTGTCTGCTGGTTACCTTTGACTCACCTCAACAGACCGGAGCGGAAAAATGAACGCGAGAACCCCGCACTGCCACCTTGCCCTCTTCGCCGCGACGCTCGGCCTCGCCGGCTGCGTGACTGTCCCGATGGCGCCACTGGTGTATGGCTCGAAGACCGTCGGCGGACTGGACATCTCGACCAACACGAGCAGCGCAAACCCGGGCGTCAGCCTGTCGATCGGCTACAAACGGGACGACCTGGCGCTGGTGCCCGTTGCCGTGATGCAGAAGAAGGGACAGGCCGCCAACAGCAATGGCAAAGGCGGCGAAAAGCTGCGGATCGTCAGCGGCAACAACCTGGACAACGACGACGATGACGACGCCCCGCCGGCCACCGATCAAGCCCAGCCTGCGCTACCCGCCGGCACAGCCAAGAAGGGGAAGAACGCACCCAGGAACCCCGGCGGCAAGCAGGACGCGATGTCGGTCTTCGGCAGTTTCGAGGGGCGCGGATTCGGCACCGCCAGCCCCGTTGGCGCCCAGGCGCTCGCTGCCAATTATTTCTCGACCGGCGTTGCCGCCCAGACTCTGGCCGAAGGTGTCGGCAATGCGCTCGCCGCCGATCAGCTGCGCAAGTGTTTCGAAACGGTCAAGGACATTGCCAGTGGCCTGGTCGAGGCCGAACGGCCGGCCTACCTGAAGAAAGGCATCGACGCCTGCAGTGCCGCGGGGCAGGTGCCCATCGCCGCGGCCAAGTAGCCGGCTCCGCACATCCCGGCGCCCAAACGACAAACGGCGCCGAAGCGCCGTCTGTCGTGTCTCCCCCTCCCGGAAGCGGAGAGGGCGTGGCGGCTTACATGCTCCGCCGGTACTGACCACCCACGTCGTACAGCGCGGTGGTGATCTGGCCCAGGGAGCAGTACTTCACCGCATCCACCAGCACCGCGAAGACGTTGCCGTTTTCGATGACGGTCTCTTTGAGCTTCGCGAGCCACTTGGGCGCTTCCTCGGCGTTGCGGGCCTGGAAGTCGGCCAGGCGCTGGAGCTGGCTCTGCTTTTCGTCTTCACTGGAGCGGGCCAGTTCGATTTCCTGCTGGGCCATGCCCTTCGGGTTGAGGAAGGTATTGACGCCGATGATCGGGTAGGAGCCGTCGTGCTTCTTGTGCTCGTAATAGAGCGACTCTTCCTGGATCTTGCCGCGCTGGAAGCCGGTTTCCATTGCGCCCAGCACGCCGCCGCGGGAGCTGATGGCTTCGAACTCCTTGAGCACCGCTTCTTCGACGAGGTCGGTGAGTTCCTCGATGATGAAGGCGCCCTGGTTGGGGTTCTCGTTGTTGGCGAGGCCCCATTCGCGGTTGATGATCAGCTGGATCGCCATCGCCCGGCGCACCGATTCCTCGGTCGGGGTGGTGATCGCCTCGTCGTAGGCGTTGGTGTGCAGCGAGTTGCAGTTGTCGTAGATGGCGATCAGCGCCTGCAGCGTGGTGCGGATGTCGTTGAAGTCCATCTCCTGGGCGTGCAGCGAGCGGCCGGAAGTTTGAATGTGGTACTTCAGCTTCTGGCTGCGCTCGTTGGCGCCGTACTTGTTCTTCATCGCCACGGCCCAGATGCGGCGGGCGACGCGGCCGATCACCGAGTATTCCGGGTCCATGCCGTTGCTGAAGAAGAAGCTCAGGTTGGGCGCGAAGTCGTCGATGTGCATGCCGCGGGCGAGGTAGCTCTCGACATACGTGAAGCCGTTGGACAGCGTGAAGGCCAGCTGGCTGATCGGGTTCGCGCCGGCTTCGGCGATGTGGTAGCCGGAGATCGACACCGAGTAGAAGTTCTGCACCTTGTTATGGACGAAGAACTCCTGGATGTCGCCCATCATCTTGAGGGCGAATTCGGTCGAGAAGATGCAGGTGTTCTGGCCCTGGTCTTCCTTCAGGATGTCGGCCTGCACGGTGCCGCGCACGGTGGCGAGCACCCATTCGCGGATCTTCTGGTATTCGTCGTCGGTGGCGTCGCGGCCGTTCTGGGCCTTGAACTTGGCGAGCTGCTGCTCCAGCGCGGTGTTGAAGAACATCGCCAGGATGATGGGCGCCGGGCCGTTGATGGTCATCGACACGGAGGTGGTCGGGTTGACCAGGTCGAAGCCGTCGTACAGCACCTTCATGTCGTCCAGCGTGGCGATGGACACGCCGGAGTTGCCGATCTTGCCGTAGATGTCCGGACGCGGGTCCGGGTCGCAGCCGTAGAGCGTCACCGAGTCGAAGGCGGTGGAGAGGCGATGCGCGGGCATGCCCTCGGACACCTTCTTGAAGCGGCGGTTGGTGCGGAAGGCATCGCCTTCGCCGGCGAACATCCGGGTCGGGTCTTCACCTTCACGCTTGAAGGCGAACACGCCGGCGGTGAAGGGGAAGGAGCCGGGGACGTTTTCCTTCATCAGGAAGCGCAGGGTCTCGCCGTCGTCCTCGAAGCGCGGCAGGGCGACCTTGCGGATCTTGCTGCCCGAGAGGGATTCGGTGGTGAGGATGGTGCGGATTTCCTTGTCGCGGATCTTCACCACGTACTCGTCGGCCGAATACAGCTCGACGGTCTTCGGCCACATGTCGAGGAGCTTGCGGCTGGTGGCGGTGAGCTCGCCGTCCTTCCACTCGATGAGTTCGGCAAAGCTGCCGGCGTCCTTCTTGCAGCCTTCGAAGAGCTGCTTGGAGATACGCAGGGCCTGACGTTCGCGGGCGACGCGGGCCTGTTCGGACGTGTGCTTGTGGTAGCCACGCACGGTATCGGCGATCTCGGCGAGGTAACGGGTGCGCTCGGCCGGGACGATGGCACGGCCGCGGCTGGAGGCCTTCACCGCCACGATGGGCAGCTTGGCGCCGTGCAGCTTGAGGCCCTTGGCGGCGAGCGCCGGGGCCAGCGCCTGGTACAGGGCGGTCACGCCGTCGTCGTTGAAGCGGGCGGCCATGGTGCCGAACACCGGCATCTCGTCGGTGTTCTGGTTGAACAGCTCGCGGTTGCGCTGGTACTGCTTGCGTACGTCGCGCAGGGCGTCTTCCGCGCCCTTGCGGTCGAACTTGTTGATGGCCACGAAATCGGCGAAGTCGAGCATGTCGATCTTCTCGAGCTGGCTGGCAGCGCCGAATTCGGGGGTCATCACGTACAGCGACACATCGACGAAGGGGACGATGGCGGCATCGCCCTGGCCAATGCCGGAGGTTTCGACGATCACGAGATCGAAACCGGCCAGCTTGGTGGCGGCGATGACTTCGGGGAGGGAGACGGAGACTTCCTTGCCGGTGTCGCGGGTGGCCAGCGAACGCATGAAGATGTTCGGATGCTCGATGGCATTCATGCGGATGCGGTCGCCCAGCAGCGCCCCGCCGGTGCGCTTGCGCGACGGGTCGATGGAGATGATCGCAAGCTTGAGCTGGTCGTTCTGGTCGAGGCGGAAGCGGCGCACCAGCTCGTCGGTGAGGCTGGACTTGCCGGCGCCACCGGTGCCGGTGATGCCCAGCGCCGGGGTCTTGAGGCTCTTGGCGGCCTCGATGACCGCGGTCTTCACGGCGTCCGGGTAGGCGCCATTTTCAAGGCCGGTGATGATCTTGGCGAGCACGCGACGATCGCCCGACTTGAGGGCTTCCACCACGGCATCGGCACCCTGCGGGCCGGCGTGGGAGAGGTCCTGGTCGCACTTCTCGACGAGGTCGTTGATCATGCCCTGCAGGCCCAGCACCGCGCCGTCTTCGGGCGAGTAGATGCGGGTGACGCCGTAGTCATGGAGTTCCTTGATCTCGGCCGGGACGATCACGCCGCCGCCGCCGCCGAAGACCTTGATGTTCTCGCCACCGTTCTCGCGCAGCAGGTCGATCATGTACTTGAAGAACTCGACGTGGCCGCCCTGGTACGAGGTGATGGCGATGCCCTGCACGTCCTCCTGGAGCGCCGCGTTGACGATCTCGCCCACCGCGCGGTTGTGGCCGAGGTGGATCACCTCGGAGCCGGTGGACTGGAGAATCCGCCGCATGATGTTGATGGACGCATCATGCCCATCGAAAAGTGCTGCGGCAGTGACGAAACGCACCTTGTTCTTGGGCTTATAGGCGACGAGTTTCTTGGCAACGCTCAGGTCGGTCATGCTGTCTCCCCCAACTCATGTTTATCAGTCCTTGAATGGTAGAAGGCCGCCCACGCCTTTGCCATTGCCGTTGTCGACGGGATTCGTGCAAAATCCGCCAAACGGCAGGCAGCATCGCCAGCCCTGACTCCACCGGATCGGAGAACCCCCTTTGGCAAGCTCCGCAGCCCGCAAACGCACAAGCGTATCAATGGGTTTCGTCACCGGAATGCTTTCCGGAATGCTGCGTCGCAATATCGACCCAGCCCCCCACCTGGCCGGACTCGACATCGATCTTGCAGACGCGGCCAGTCGGGTGCCGGTCGACCGCTACGCAACCCTCTACAACCGGATCATCGCCGCCCTCGATGACGAAGGCTTCGGGCTGTTTTCCGGCAGCATGCGGCCGGGCAGTTTCGAGTTCCTGTGCCGCGGCATGCTCGGCGCCCCGACCCTCGCCGACGCCCTCGACCGCGCCCGGCGTTTCCTGTCCATCGTGCTGCCCGATCTGGCGGTGAGCATCGAACGCCGCGACACCCGGGCCGAGCTGCACATCGTCGAATCCGCGCCCCTCACCGCCCACCCGGACGACCCGGCGCGGGTGTTCGCCTTCGAGTGGCTGCTGCGCCTCCTCCACAGCCTGTCGTGCTGGCTGGCCGGGCGCGGGCTGGCGCTGGATTCGGTGGATTTCCCGTTCAGCCGCCCGGACCACGCCGACGACTACGTGCTGGTCTATACCGAACGCTCCAGCTTCGTCGGCGGGCAGCGCCTCACCGCCCACTTCAACGCCACCCTGCTGGACCTGCCGATCCGCCGCGATGAGGCCGCCCTCGCCAGCTTCCTCGAAGGCGCGCCGGGCCGCATCAGCATGCTCTACCGGCGCGACCGGGCCACCGTGCTGCGCGTGCGTGACCTGATCCGCGACGCCCTGCCGGCGAGCCTGTCGCAGGACGACGTGGCGAGCCGCCTGCACATGTCGCCGCGCACCCTGCACCGCCGCCTCGAAGAAGAAGGGGCAAGCTTCCGCGGCATCAAGGAAGCCCTGCGCCGGGACATCGCCCTGGCCCGCCTCACCAAGACCCGCCAGCCCATCGCCCAGGTGGCCGCCGACCTGGGCTACGCCGACACCTCGGCCTTCTACCGCGCCTTCACCGGCTGGACTGGCATGTCGCCCGAACGCTACCGACGGCAACTCGCCGGCCAAAGCCACGAAAAACGCGGCGACCCGTCCTAGAATTGCGTCATCCGTCCGTCCGCCACATCATGCCTCCTCCCCCACCTCTGACCGACGCCCTCGTCCGCGAAGCGGAGTCGCTGCTGCTCGGCCTGCTGCGCAACGACCTCATCGGCGTCTACGTCATCCAGGATCACGTGCTCCGCTACGCCAACCGGCGCTTTGCCGAGATGTTCGGCTATACCCCGGACGACATCAGCAACCAACCGGCGCTCGAGCAGTTCGTCGCGCCCCACGACCGGGAGCGGGTGCTCGCCAACGTGGCCCGGCGCATCCGCGGCGAAGCCAGCACGGCCCACTACACCTTCCGCGGCAAGCACCGCGACGGCCGCACCCTGGAGATGGAGGTCTTCGGCAACCGCACCCAGCTCGAAGGCCGCCCGGCGATCATCGGCCTGATGCTCGACATCACCGCCCGCAAGGCCGCCGAACAGACCACCGTCGAGCAGCTGCACTTCATCGGCCAGCTGCTCGAGGCCATCCCCAGCCCCGTGTTCTTCAAGGACGATCAGGCCCGCTACCTGGGCTGCAACAAGGCCTTCGAGACCTACATCGGCCGCCAGCGGGGCGAGCTCATCGGACGCTCCGTGTTCGACATCTCCCCGCCCGAGCTGGCCGCCCGCTACCACGAGGCCGACCAGCAGCTCTTCGACCACCCCGGCGTGCAGACCTACGAAGCCTCCGTCGAATCCACCGACGGCATGCGCAAGGAAGTCATCTTCAACAAGGCCACCTGGCTGCGCTCCGACGGCAGCGTGGGCGGCCTCGTCGGCGTCATCACCGACATCACCGACCGCAAGCAGACCGAAGCCCTGATCTGGATGCAGGCCAACTACGACCCGCTCACCGGCCTGCCCAACCGGCGCCTCCTCAACGACCGCCTCGCCGAGCAGATCAAGCGCGCCCAGCGCGACCAGGGCAGCCTGGCCGTGCTCTTCATCGACCTGGACCGCTTCAAGGAAGTGAACGACGCCCTCGGCCACGAAGCGGGCGACCAGCTGCTGATGGAAGCCGCCCGCCGCGTGGTGGGCTGCGTGCGCGGCACCGACACCGTGGCCCGCCAGGGCGGCGACGAATTCACCGTGCTGCTGCCCGGCCTGTCCGAGCGGGCGCCCATCGAGCGCATCGCCGAAGACATCATCCTGGCCCTCACCGAGCCCTTCCAGCTGGGTAACGAGCAGGCCTACGTCTCCGCCAGCATCGGCATCACCCTCTTCCCCCAGGACGCCGACAACCCCGTCGCGATCCTCAAGCAGGCCGACCAGGCCATGTACCACGCCAAGGAAGAAGGGCGTAACCGCTTCTCGTACTTCTCGCCCGCCATGCAGGAGCGCGCCATGCTGCGCGTGCAGCTGGGCAAGGACCTTCGCGCCGCCCTCGCCGAGCGCCAGCTCAGCCTGCAGTTCCAGCCCATCCCCAGCCTGTGCAGCGGCAGCATCCACAAGGCCGAAGCCCTGCTGCGCTGGACCCACCCCCAGCGCGGCCCGGTGCCCCCGGCCGAGTTCATTCCGGTGGCCGAAGAGCTCGGCCTCATCGACGCCATCGGCGCCTGGGTGTTCCGTCAGGCGGTGGCCACCGTCGCCCGCTGGCGCGACATGCAGCCCGCGGGCGCGACCGACGAGGTGCAGATCACCGTCAACGCCTCGCCCCGCCAGTTCGCCACCGGCACCTCGCTCGAAGTGCTGCTCGACGAGCTCGACCGTCGCAAACTGCCCGGCAGCTGCATCGCGCTGGAGATCACCGAAGGCCTGCTGCTCGACGAGCGCCCCACCGTCACCGCCCAGCTCGCCCGCCTCTCCGCGGCCGGCATCCAGATTTCCCTCGACGACTTCGGCACCGGTTACTCGGCGATGGCCTACCTCAAGCGGATGGACATCCACACCCTCAAGATCGACCGCTCCTTCATCCGCGACCTCACCACCGACCCGAGCGACCTCGCCATCACCGAGGCCATCATCGCCATGGCCCACAAGCTCGGGCTGGAGGTGGTGGCCGAAGGCGTCGAGACCGAAGCCCAGCGCGACTGCCTCATCGCCGCCCACTGCGACTACGGTCAGGGCTACCTGTTCGCCCGCCCGATGCCCGAGGACGCCTTCCTCGAACTCATCGCCTGCCAGCCCGCATGATCGCCCGCATCGCCACGCCGTTCATCAAGCCCAGCTCCCCCGAAGAGCTGCGCCGCTACGACCTGCTCCTCGCCGGCTTCGACCTGCTCGACCAGGCCATCGCGGTATTCGACGCCACGCCCAAGCTCGTCACCTGGAACAAGGCCCTGCTGCGCCTGCTGGATTTCCCCGAGGATCTGGTGCGCGTCGGCACGCCCTTCGAGGAGTTCCTGCGCTTCAACTTCCAGCGGGGCGAATACGGCAGCGGCGACGTGGAGCGCCTGATCGCCGAGCGGATGGCATCGGTGCGCGCCTTCCAGCCCCACAGCGCCGAGCGCACCCGCCCCAACGGCCAGGTGCTGGCGATCCGCGGCGTCCCAATCCCCAATCTGGGTTTCGTGTCGCTGTGGACCGACATCACCGAACAGCGCCGCTACGAGCGCCTGATCGAGAGCCAGAACGCCGAGCTCGAAACCCGCGTCCGCGCCCGCACCGCCGAGCTCGAAGCCGCCACCGCCCGCCTCGACGCACTGGCCGGGCAGCTGTCCCGCAGCGAAGAGCGCCTGCGCCTCATCATGGACGCCATCCCCGCCCTCATCGCCTACGTGGACGCCGGCGAGCGCTACCGCTTCGCCAACCGCGGCTACACCGAATGGTTCGGCTTCGACCGGGACGCCATCGTCGGGCGCAGCATCGAGGAAGTCTTCGGCGCCGAGGCCTACGCCCAGATCAAGCCCTACCTCGACCAGGCCGCCACCGGCGAGCAGGTCAGCTACGAATACTCCCGCACCAACGCCGCCGGCAAGCAGGTGTACGCCCGCAGCGCGGTGGTGCCCGAAGCCTCGGTGGCTGGCGGCGTGCAGGGCTACTTCGTGCTCTCCATCGACATCACCGAACAGAAGGCCAGCCAGGCCGCGCTGATCCAGGCCCAGAAGATGGAAGCCGTCGGCCAGCTCACCGGCGGTCTTGCCCATGATTTCAACAACCTGCTCACCATCATCACCGGCAACCTCGCCACCCTGCAGGACAAGCTCCCCGCCCACCAGGGCTACGAGGACTACCTCGCCCCGGCGCTCTCCGCCGCCCGCCGCGGCACCGAACTGATCCGCCGCCTGCTCACCTTCTCCCGCCAGCAGCCGCTGGAGCCCAGCCCGGTGGAAGTCGGCGCCCTGGTGCACGGCATGACCCAGCTCCTGTCGCGCTCCCTCACCGAGCGCATCGCGATCCACCTGGAGCTCCCCACCGAGAAGCTCTACGCGCTGGTGGACCCGCACCAGCTCGAAAACGCCCTGCTCAACCTCGCCATCAACGCCCGCGACGCCATGCCCGAAGGCGGCGAGCTGCGCATCGCCGTGGCCCGCCGCCATGTGTCGGCCAGCCTCGCCCTGCTGGTCGAGGTGCCCGCCGGCGAATACGTGCAGTTCGATGTCTCCGACACCGGCACCGGCATCCCGCCCGAGCTCCTGCCCCGGCTCTTCGAGCCCTTCTTCACCACCAAGGCCTTCGGCACCGGCAGCGGGCTCGGGCTGGCGATGGTGTATGGCTTCATCCGCCAGTCCGGCGGCAACATCCGCATCCTCAGCACCCCGGGCAAGGGCACCAACGTGCGCTTCATCGTGCCGATGACCGCAGCCCCCGCCGCCAGGCCCGTCGCGCCGCCGCCCGAGACCATCGACCTCGCCGCCGAAAGCCGCCTGGTGCTGCTGGTCGAGGACGAGCCCGAGGTGCGCAAGGTGATCCGCCAGCAACTCACCGAGCTCGGCTTTCCGGTGATCGAGGCCGCCAACGGCTTCGAGGCCCGGGCCATGCTGGAGGCCGTCGAGGACATCGCCCTCCTCGTCTCCGACACCGTGATGCCCGCCATGGGCGGCCGCGAATTGGCCGCCGCCGCCCGCAGCCTTCGGCCTACACTGCCCATACTGCTGATCACCGGCTACGCCACCGGCGACGCACCGCCGGGCACGCCCGACATCCCGACCCTGCGCAAACCCTTCGACCGGGCCGCCCTCGCCGCCGCCATCCGCGGCGCCGTGGCGCCCTTCGCCCCCTCGGAGCCCACCGCCCCATGACCACACCCGACAAGGACACGCCGCTCATCTTCGTCGTCGAGGATGAAGCCGACATCGCCCGGCTGATCGCCGGCACCCTCGCCGAATACGGCTTCCGCAGCGAAACCTTCGGCACCGGCCGGGCCCTGCTCTCCCGCGCCCGCCGGGAGCAGCCCGAACTCGCCATCCTCGACCTGGGCCTGCCCGACATGGACGGCCTGCAGGTGCTGCGCGAACTGCAGGAGAACCACCCCTGCGCGGCGCTCATCCTCACCGGCCGCGACGGCCTCACCGACCGGGTGCTGGGCCTCGAGCTCGGCGCAGACGACTACCTCGTCAAGCCCTTCGAGCCCCGCGAGCTGGTCGCCCGGGTGCGCTCCATCCTGCGCCGCTACCAGAAGGCCCCCGCCAGCGAACCCGCCGGCCACAGCGCCGTGCGCTTCGCCGGCTGGCATTTCGACATCGGCCGCCTCAGCCTCACCCACGAAGACGGCCGCGAGGTGAGCCTCTCCGCCGCCGAGGCCGCGCTGCTCCAGACGCTCCTCAAGCGCCCCAACAAGATCCTCACCCGCGAGCAGCTCATCGGCGAACGCGAGCTCGACCCCTTTGACCGCAGCATCGACGTGCGCATCTCCCGCCTGCGCCGCAAGCTCGAGGACGACCCGCAGGACCCGAAGATCATCAAGACGGTTTATGGCGCCGGCTACCTGCTGTGCGCCAGCGTCGAGTGGCTGGGCTGATCGGCCAACAAAAAACCCGCCCCGCCTGAGGGCGGAAGCGGGTTCGGGATCGACGCGAAAACAGCCTCAGTCGAAGGGCTTGGGCCGCGGCGTGGCATCGGCCGACGGCGGCAGGATCGGCATCGCAAACTGCGGCTGCTTGCCGGTCAGCGTCTTCAGGAAGGCCACGATGCGGGCGTTCTCCTCGGCGCTGAACTTGCGGCCCAGCTGCACCCGACCCATGGTGTCCACCGCTTCCGGCAGCGTGTTGGCCGCGCCGTCATGGAAGTACGGGTAGGTGAGCTCCACGTTGCGCAGGGTCGGCACCTTGAAGTTGAAGCGGTCGGCGTCCTGGCCGGTCACCGCCACGCGGCCCTCGGCCGGGCTGCTGGCCTTGTACGGCTCCACCACGCCCATCTTCTGGTACGAATTGCCGCCCACCGCCGGGCCGTTGTGGCAGGCCACGCAGCCGCTGTCCTTGAACAGCTTGTAGCCGGCCAGTTCGTCGGCGGTCAGCGCCTTCTTGTCGCCCTTCAGCCACTTGTCGAAGCGCGAATCCGGCGTCACCAGGGTTTCCTCGAAGGTGGCGATGGCCTGGGTCACGCGGTCGATGGTCACCTCGTCGCTGCCAAAAGCCTTCTTGAAGGCGCCGCGATAGCCGGGGATGGTCTTCAGGGTGCTCACCGCCAGGTCATGGCTGTAGGCCATCTCGCCCGGGTTGGCGATCGGGCCGCCAGCCTGGGCCTTCAGGTCAGCCGCACGGCCATCCCAGAACTGGGCCAGGTTGAAGCGCGAGTTGAGCACCGTGGGCGCGTTGATCGGGCCCTTCTGCCAGCCGTGGCCGATGGACGACTTGAGGTTGTCGCTGCCACCCATCGACAGGTTGTGGCACGAGTTGCACGAGATGAAGCCGGACTTCGACAGACGCGGATCGAAGAACAGCATCTTGCCCAGCTCGGCCGTGGCCGGGCTGGCGACGCGGGCGGGGGCGATCGGCTGGATGGGCTCGCCGCCGGCGGCAGCATTGGCTGCCGACAGCGGGGCAAGCAGGCAGGCAAGCAGCGCAAGGCCGGGCTTGAATTCGAATTTCATGGGACGCTCCAGTGGGTGATGACGGCGCCCGACATGCCCGCCGAAAGCTGCACGACAGGCTGGGCCGGACAGCCTTTGATTATCCCGCGCAAAACTTAAGCAATGCTTAAGCGATACCCGAATGTCGTCACCACCCGAAAACAAAGGCAAACCGGCCACCCATCGAAACACCCCGGGCGGCGCGACCCCGCCATCGGCACCGCGCCCCTTCCTCGCCCCGCCCCCCGCTCGTACAATTTCCGGTTCTGACTAAATAAACGAGGGAGAACAACCATGACCAGACCTTTCAAGATTCTCGGCGTCCAGCAGATCGCCATCGGCGGCCCGTCCAAGGATCGCCTGCGCACCCTGTGGGTGGACATGTTCGGTCTCGAGATCACCGGCAACTTCAAGTCGGAGCGCGAGAACGTGGACGAGGACATCACCGCCATGGGCAAGGGCCCGTTCAAGGTCGAGGTCGACCTGATGCAACCCCTCGACCCCGAGAAGAAGCCCGCCGTGCACACCACCCCGCTCAACCACGTGGGCCTGTGGGTGGACGACCTGCCGAAGGCCGTCGAGTGGCTGAGCGCCAACGGCGTGCGCTTTGCGCCGGGTGGCATCCGCAAGGGCGCGGCCGGTTTCGACATCACCTTCCTGCACCCCAAGGGCAACGAGGAGTTCCCCATCGGCGGTGAAGGCGTGCTGATCGAGCTGGTCCAGGCGCCGCCGGAAGTGGTGGACGCCTTCGCCAAACTCGCGGGCTGATTCACCCGCCGGGACAGATCATCGTCCCGGCATGCCCAAGGCGCGGGAAAACGAATACCATTCGCATTCCTGCGCCATTCAACCAGATTGATGCCATGAATCACTCCAGCCAGGCTCTGGCTGCACGCCTCGTTCGCCTGCTGCTGCTCTGTCTGGCCATTGCCGGATATCTCGCCTCATCGGTGGCCAGCGCCGCCCGCAACGAAACCGACTGGGACGGCGATCCGGTGACGCGTTTCCGGGCCAGCCCCAGTCAGGCCGAGCTCATGTGGCTGGACGCCCACCCCGAACTGCGGGTCGGCAACGGGCCCGACCACCAACCCTTCTATTCATGGCGCGACAAGCGCTACACCGGCCCCAGCGCCGACTACCTCGAGCTCCTCAGCCGGCGCACCGGGCTGCGCTTCACGTTCACCCGTTACGACGACTTCCCCAGCGCGCTGCAGGCCCTGGAGCACGGCAAGGTGGATATCATCCCCACCCTCACCCCCACCGAATCGCGTCGGCGCAAGTTCCTGTTCACCGGCGGCTACCTGCACTCCCCGCCCATCATCGTCACCCGCAGCGGCAACGGTGCGGTCGCCCTGCCGGGCAACCTGGAAGGCATCCGGATCGCCATCGAAAAGGGGCATGCATCCCTCGACGTCCTGACGCGCAGCCGCCCCAAGGCCATCTTCGTCGAAACCGCCACCTCCGCCGACGCCCTGCGCGCCGTCTCCAATGGCGACGCCGACGCCTACGTGGGCATGCTGGCGGTCGCCCATTTCTACATCGAGCAGCTCGGGCTGGCCAACCTGCAGGTGCGCCAGCGCTTCGACGCCGACCTCTCGGCGCTGGCCGTCGCGGTGAGCAACACCCAGCCGACGCTGATGGGCATCCTGCAAAAGGCAATGCGTTTCATCAGCGAGGAAGAGGGCAAGGCGCTGGTGCGCCGCTACCTGCCCCCGGGCGACGGCATTCCCGGCGTGTCCTTCCAGCTCACCGCGGCCGAACAGGCCTGGCTGCTCGGCCACGGGCCGGTACGGATGGGCTACGACCAGGCCTTCTATCCCCTCAGCTACACCAACCGCCACCATCAGGCCGAGGGCTACTCCATCGAGCTGTTCCGGCTGCTGCGCGACAAGGCCGGACTCACCGTCAACGAGACCGCCGGCCCGTGGTCATCGGTGCTCAAGAAGGCTTTCGGCGGCGACATGGACGTGCTGGTGGCCGTCGCCAACACCCCCGAACGCCGCGAGCACCTGCACTTCATCGGCCCCTATCTGTCGTCCCCCACCGCCATCGTCACCCGCAGCAACTTCCAGCAGGTGTGGGATCTGGCCAGCTTCACCGGGCGCAAGCTGGCCCTGCTGAAAGATCACTTCCTGATCAACCGCATCCGCAGCGCCTACCCCAGCATCCAGCTGATCGAGGTGACCACCCAGGAGGAAGCCCTCAGCCTGGTGGCCGCCGGCTCGGCCGACGTGGCCATCGGCAACCTCCACGCGGTCAATCGGCTCATCCAGTCGCGCTTTCTCGGCACCCTCTACATCGCCGGCCACGTGCCCGACGGCGACAGCGAGCTCTACTTCGGCGTCACCAAAGACGCCCCCGAGCTCGCCGCCATCCTGCGCCGGGCGCTCGAATCGGTCACGCCCACCGACATCGCCACCGCCAAGAACCGCTGGCTTGACACGGTGTACAACCCCGGCCAGCCGAGCACGCCGATCACCACCATCCAGCCGCTGCACCTGTGGCTCGGCCTCGCCCTTGCGGCCGGCTGCCTCCTCCTGGGGTTCGGGCTGACCCGCGAGCGCCTCGCCCGCCGCGAGACCGACGCGCGCCTGACTGCGCTCACCCGCGCCCTCGCCCCCCTCAACCAGAACCTCGGCCGCGATGCCGCCGCCCTGCAGCGGGCGCTGATGGACGACGACCCCGCCCTCGCCATCGACCTCGCCGGGCTCATCCAGACCACCCAGCACGGGCTCGAAGCCGCCCTTCGCGACGCCGTAAACGGCAAACCGCCGGCAGACACCTGAGGCATCCGCCGGCGGCCTGGCTCACGCGCCGCTACAGCGAACGCGCCTGGAAGGTGTTGCAGGCGTTCAGCTGGCCCGATTCCATCCCGCGCCGGAACCACCGCACCCGCTGCTCCGCCGAGCCGTGGGTGAAGCTGTCGGGCACCGCATAGCCCTGAGCCTGCTTCTGCAGGCTGTCATCGCCGATCGCCGTGGCGGCGCGCAGCGCCTCGTCCACATCGCCCGCCTCGAGGATGCCCCGGGCCGCGTCGGCGTTCTTCGCCCACACCCCGGCCAGGCAGTCGGCCTGCAGCTCGAGCCGCACCGACAGCGCATTGGCTTCCCGCTCGCTGGCGCGCTCCCGCGCCGCCTGCACCTTCTCCGAAATCCCCAGCAGGTTCTGCACGTGGTGGCCCACCTCATGGGCAATCACATAAGCCTGGGCGAAGTCGCCCGGCGCCTTGAAGCGGGTCTTCAGCTCCTGGTAGAAGGCCAGGTCGATGTACACCTTGCGGTCGGCCGGGCAATAGAACGGCCCCATCGCCGCCTGCCCCACGCCGCAGGCGGTGCGGGTGGCGCCGGTGAACAGCACCAGCGTCGGCTCGACGTATTCCTTGCCGCCGGCGCGGAAAAGCTGGGTCCAGGTGTCTTCGGTCTCGGCCAGCACGTGGCGGATGAACACCGTCTCCGCATCATTGGCCGGCGGCCCCGCGGGGCGCGACGCGCTGGGCGCCGGCGCCTGCACCGCCTGGTTCAGCACGACGCTCGGATCGACCCCGAAATACATTGCCACCAGCGCCAGCACGATCGTGCCCAGGCCGATCCCCCGCCCGCCGATGGGCATTCCACCGCCACCTCCGCCGCGCCGGTCCTCGACGTTGCTGCTCTCCCGGCTGTTGTCGAAACGCATCGATGTTCCTTTTTGGATGAGGGGTCAACAATAATCGGGGCGCCGCCCCGGCGCGAGGAAGCCCGCCACCCGCGCCCTTTTCGACACACAAAGTAACGCATCTGACGACTGGCTGCTGCGCAGCAGCGCCGCCTCGGGCCGGTTGATTTTTTTGCGTCGCAACATTTTCCTTGTGTCGCCTTGACATTATCGCTATAGTGCTCGGTCCGGTGCAAAGCGGTTCGCACCGAGTCACATCGTCCCTGACCTTCTATATCTCCCGTATTCGACGAGAGGTTGTCCTGATCGGTTAGTGCCGATATGCCAGTCAGGCAGCCTTATTGTTGCGCGCACATCCTGCGCCGCGACGCGTTGCCGTTTTTTCTTCGCGGGCACCGCATCCGCAGTACAAAGATAAAGGAAGCGAACATGGATTTCGCCAGCCTCGGCCTGTCCGAGAACATTGTCAAAGCCGTCAACGAAGCCGGCTATACCGACCCCACCTCCGTTCAGCAAGCCGCCATCCCTGCCGCTCTCGCCGGCAAGGATCTCGTCGTCTCCAGCCAGACCGGCTCCGGCAAGACGGCCGCCTTCATGCTGCCCTCCCTCGAGCGTCTGACCACCGAGCCGACCATCAAGGCCCGCGGCCCCCGCGTGCTGGTGCTCACCCCGACCCGCGAACTGGCCGTGCAGGTCACCGAAGCCACCAAGCGCTACGGCAAGAACCTGCGCTACGCCAAGGCCGTCAGCGTCGTCGGCGGCATGCCCTACCCGGTGCAGAACAAGCTGCTGTCCAGCCCCTATGAAATCCTCGTGGCCACCCCCGGCCGCCTGATGGACCAGATGAACAGCGGCCGCATCGACTTCGCCCGCCTCGAGATCCTGATCCTCGACGAAGCCGACCGCATGCTCGACATGGGCTTCGTGGACGACATCGAGGCCATCTGCGCCAAGCTGCCCGCCAGCCGCCAGACCCTGTTCTTCTCGGCCACCCTCGACGGCCAGGTTGCCCGCATGATGCAGCGCCTGCTGAAGGATCCGGAGCGCATCGAGATCGATTCCGCCCAGACCCGCCACGAGAACATCGAACAGCGCCTGATGGTTGCCGACGACATCGGCCACAAGAACCGCCTGCTCGACGGCCTGCTGCGCGATGTCGGCGTGGATCAGGCCATCGTGTTCACCGCCACCAAGCGTGACGCCGACGCCCTGACCCTCAACCTCGAGTCCATGGGTCACTCGGTTGCCGCCCTGCACGGCGACATGAACCAGCGCATGCGCACCCGCACCCTGGATCAACTCCGTCGCGGCCACCTGCGCGTGCTGATCGCCACCGACGTTGCCGCCCGCGGCATCGACGTGCGCACCATCAGCCACGTCATCAACTACGACCTGCCCAAGGTCGCCGCCGATTACGTCCACCGCATCGGCCGCACCGGCCGTGGCGGCTCCAGCGGCATCGCCATCAGCCTGGCCGAGCGCCGTGACGTGCGCCTGCTGCGCGCCATCGAACGCTACACCCGCCAGCCCCTGGCCGTGCACACCCTGCCGGGCCTCGAGCCGCGCAGCACCATGCCCGCCGACGACCGCCGCCCCGGCGGCCCCCGTCGCGAAGGCGGCCGCAGCTTCGGCAACGCACCGCGCTTCGGCGACAAGCGTCCGTCCGCCGGCCACGGTGGCGCCCGCTTCGGCGACAAGCCCGCCGGCGGTTTCGGCGGTGGCCGTTTCGACCGCAACGAGCGTCGTGACGACACCCGTGGCGACAGCCGTCCGGCCAGCCCGTGGGCCGGCCGCAGCGAAGGCACCCGTGATTTCGGCGACAACCGTCGCACCGAATTCGCCGACCGTCCGCGTCACCCGGAACACCGCACCGAGTTCCCCCATGTGGCCAAGCGCAGCTCGACCCACCACAACGCCGGCAGCGGCTTTGGCGGTGGCCGCAGCGGCGACGGCGGCAAGCCGCGTGCCGGCCGCACCTTCAACCGCGACCGCTAAGTCGCGGCGGTAGCTGCAAGCCAGATCAAGGGACGTCCTCGGACGTCCCTTTTTTCATCCCCCGGCCGGGCCGCCAAGCGCGGGAAAGCCGTCAAAAAACCCCTCTTCTCCCGGGGTTGATTCCCCCCGCCCCGCCTATGATGAAAGTACGCATCCGAAGGCGCGGACATCCGTGCCCGTCCGCGCTCACACCAAAGGGGGAACAACCATGAAAATCACCAGTCCTGTCGTCGGCGAAATGGAAGTCTCGGCCGACCGCGTCATCGACTTTCCGGCCGGCCTGCCGGGCTTCGAGAACTGCCGCCAGTTCACCCTGGTGCATACCGCCGACACCGATGCGCCCAAGCTGTTCGTGCTCCAGTGCCTGGACGATCCCCAGGTCGCCTTCACCGTCACCACGCCGGACATCCTCGGCCTCAACTACGAATTCACCCTCGGCGATGACGAGGTCGCCGCCCTTCAGTTGGGCAGCGCCGACGACGCCAGCGTGCTGCTGATCGTCAGCCGCGGCGAAGGCGCCTCGCCGGTGCGCGCCAACGTGATGGCCCCGCTGGTGCTCAACACCGCCACCCGTCGTGGCCTGCAGAAGATCATCGGCAAGGTGGACGCCAGCGTCACCCTCAAGGCCATCGGCTGACCCCGCCGCCAGCCGATGTAACAAGGGCGCCACCAGGGCGCCCTTTTTCATTGCGGCCAGCCGCGCTCAGTAGAGCAGGAAGGGCCGCCGGGTTTCGTCCCACTCGCGCTCGTCGGCCTGGGCCAGGGCGTCCAGATCGCCGGGGCGCGAGTTGCGGTCGTCCACCCACTCGCGCAGGATCTCCGAGCCGTTGATGAGGTCGATCGCCAGCCGGTCGTGCTCGTATTCGTAGGGGAAATCGCGCCACAGGGGGTAATCCCGGCGCAGGTGGCGGATCGCCTTGAAGGCCAGCGCCTGCACGCGCCACGGGCGGAAGGCCTCGTGGTTATAGTGGAGCGGATCTTCCACGTGGATCTGCACGCCGTTGCACAGCTTGCCGGCGTGCTTGTGGAAGGTGGGCTCGAACCAGCATTCGCGCAGCTTGCAGCCGGCCAGCCACTTGGGGGCGATGGTTTCCATGTGGGCGATGATCTGGCGGGCGTCGAGATCGGGCGCGCCGAAGAGCTCCAGCGGCCGGGTGGTGCCGCGGCCTTCCGAGAGCGTCGTGCCTTCCAGCATCACCGTGCCGGCGTAGGCGCGGGCCATCGACAGGTTGGGCGCGTTGGGGCTGGGGTTGATCCAGCTGCGCTCCGCCAGCGGCCAGCCGTAGCCCGGCGCGGCCTCGGGCTCCCAGCCCTGCATCGCGATCACCTCGCACTCCACATCCAGCTTGAGGGTGGCGATGAACCACTTCGCCAGCTCGCCCATCGTCATGCCGTGGCGCATGGGCAGCGGGCCGGCGCCCACGAAGCTCTCCCAGCCGGGCTGGAGCAGCGTGCCTTCAATCGGCCGGCCGGCGGGGTTGGGGCGGTCGAGCACCCACACCGCCTTCTTGTGCTTCGCGGCGGCCTCCAGCACATAGCGCAGGGTGGTGATGAAGGTGTAGATGCGGCAGCCGAGATCCTGCAGATCCACCAGCAGCACGTCGAAGCGGTCGAGCATGGTGGCCGTGGGGCGGCGCACCTCGCCGTACAGGCTGAACACCGGAATGCCGTGCTGGGGATCGAAGTAGTCGGGCGACTCGACCATGTTGTCCTGCTTGTCACCGCGCAGGCCGTGCTGGGGGCCGAAGGCGGCGGTGATGTGCAGATCCTGCAGGGCCATCAGGGCATCGAGGGCGTGGGTCAGGTCGCGGGTGACGGAAGCCGGGTGGGCGAGCAGCGCCACGCGCTTGCCGGCCAGCGGCTTGCGCAGGGCGGGGTCGGCGAGCAGACGGTCGAGGCCGAATTGGATCATGAGTTCACAGCTTTCAGGGCGAGGGCAAAGCCGTCGCGATGGTGGAAATCGGGCTGGGCGGCGGGATGGCGCAGGGCCCAGTAAGCGTGGCTGCCATCGGCGTGTTCGACGACGGCGGTGAGGCCGATCGATAGATCGCCCGGCGGAAACTGTTCGACGCCCAGGGTGACATCCAGTTCCAGCCCGGCGGCATCCCGGCGGGTTTCGATGCGCGGCGCGGGGCTGGCCGGCGACGCAATGCGCTGGCGGTAATCCGCAAAATCGAAGCGCATCCACTGGCCATTGGGCGAGAAGTTGAACTCCCGGTAGCCCGCCACGCCCGCCTGGGCGACGAACAGCTCGAAGCAGGTGTAAGCCCACAGGCGCTCGGGCGGCAGCGGCGTGGCCGGGTCGGGCACGCGCAGCGCGGCGAGGTCGCCGTCGAGGCGGTAGCGGATGACCAGCCCGTCCGGGCCGGCGGCCAGCGTCACGGCGATGCCGCTCACCGCGCCGTCCGGCAGCGCCGGGTGGCAGACGAGGGAGCGCAGTTCGAGCGGTTCGGTCGGGAACACGGCAGCGGGCATGGTGTCGGATCGAGATCGGGCGGCCCGGCAGTTTAGCCGGTCTCGCCCGGCGCGTTAAACTCCGCAACCCTCTCAGTTTGTAACCAGCCCCGCCCCATGTCCGCCACCGCGCCCGCCCTGCGCAGCCTGCCCGACCGCCTCCGCCAGATCGCCCTGTTTGAAGTGGGCGGGCTGCTGCTCATCACGCCGCCCTTCGTGTGGCTGTCCGGCGTTCCGCCGAAGGAATCCCTCACCCTGCTGGCCGTGCTGGCCCTGATGGCGGCCGTGTGGAACGGCGTCTACAACAGCAGCTACGACTGGATCGAAGGCCGCCTCACCGGCCGCACCGCCGACCGCCGCCCGTGGCCGCTGCGCATCCTCCACGCGGCCGGCTTCGAAGGCGGGCTGCTGCTCATGACCCTGCCGGTGATCGTCTGGTGGACCACCATGGGCTGGATCGAGGCGCTGGTGGCCGACCTGGGCCTCGCCGCCGCCTACACCGCCTACGCCTTCGTCTTCAACGTGGCCTACGACCGCCTCTTTCCCATCGAACCCCGCGCCCACTGAGCGCACATCCACCCCCGGAGCCCGCCATGCCCACCACCACCCTCACCATTTCCGGCATGCAGTCGGACGAATGCCTGCGCACCGTGATGAACGCCATCCAGGATCTGCCCCACATCGGCTACGTGGAGGTGTCCCTCGAAACCGGCCACGCCGAGATCGAGCACGGCACCCTGGTATCCGAAGGCGACATCCGCGCAGCGATCGAGGACGCCGGCTTCCCCACCCGCTGACGCCCCCGAACCTGCAGGTAGGACTTCAGTCCGACAGCGCCCCCGGCTCACCCGCACGAATCCCGAGCAGTGCGCCCCCGGTCCTGTAGGTCGGACTTCAGTCCGACATCGGGGCTTCGATCCAACGACGTTGTCGGACTGAAGTCCGACCTACAGGACCTACACGAACTCAGCCCGCGCGCCTCGGCCGGGCTCGGCGGCTATAATCCGCGCCTTCACCACCGCCGGGATCGCGCCGTGTCCGACCGCCTGAAAGTTCTCCCCCAATACCTCATCCCCAAGCAGGCGCTCACCATCCTGGCCGGCAAGCTGGCCAGCGCAAAGGCCGGCGGGCTCACCACCTCGGTCATCCGCTGGTTCGTCGGGCGCTACGGGGTGAACATGGCGGAAGCCGCCAACCCGGACATCGCCAGCTACCCGAGCTTCAACGAATTCTTCACCCGCCCGCTCAAGGCCGGCGCGCGGCCCTTTGCCAGCGCCGACTACCTGTGCCCGGTGGATGGCGCCATCAGCCAGTTCGGGCGCATCGAGCGCGACCAGATCTTTCAGGCCAAGGGCCACACGTATTCCACCACCGCGCTGGTGGGCGGCGATCGGGATCTCGCCCTGTGGTTCCACGACGGCGAGTTCGCCACGCTCTACCTCAGCCCGCGGGATTACCACCGCATCCACATGCCCTGCGACGGCCGCCTCACCCGGATGATCTACATCCCCGGCGAGCTGTTCTCGGTCAACCCGACCACCGCCCGCGGCGTGCCCGGCCTGTTCGCCCGCAACGAGCGGGTGGTGTGCGTGTTCGAGAACGACGAGACCGGCCCCTTCGTGCTGGTGCTGGTGGGCGCCACCATCGTCGGCAGCATGGCCACCGTGTGGCACGGCCAGATCAACCCGCCGCGCCCCGGCACCATCAAGGAATGGGACTACGCCCCGGGCCAGGTCACGCTTAAAAAGGGCGACGAGATGGGCCGCTTCCTGCTCGGCTCCACCGTCGTCATGCTCTTTCCCAAGGGGCGCCTCAGCTTCAACCCCGACTGGTCGCCCACCCGCGCGATCCGCATGGGCGAGGCGATGGGCAGCCGCGCCTGACCCCGAGCATCCTGCAGGTCCTGTAGGTCGGACTTCAGTCCGACAACACAGCCAGACCAGCGCGATGATGTCGGACTAAAGTCCGACCTACAGAAGCGCGAACCACCGGAGCCCTGCCGATGCGCCTGCCTGCGCTGCCCCTCATCGTCGTCGCCCAGCTGTTCGGCACGTCCCTGTGGTTCTCGGCCAACAGCGCCGGCGCCGATCTCATGCGCGCCTGGCAGCTCCAGCCGTCCGATCTGGGCCAGCTCACCAACGCGGTGCAGCTGGGCTTCATCGCCGGCACCTTGGGCTTCTCCCTCTCCGGCCTCGCCGACCGCTTTGCGGCGAGCCGCATCTTTGCCATCTGCGCGGTGCTCGGTGCGCTGGCGAATGCCGCCTTCGCGCTGCTGGCCGACGGCCTCGGCGCCGCGCTGCCGCTGCGCTTTTTCGTGGGGCTGGCGCTGGCCGGGGTGTACCCGCTGGGGATGAAGCTGGTGGTGAGCTGGGTGCCCCAGCAGGCCGGCGCGGCGCTGGCCTGGCTGGTGGGCATGCTCACCCTCGGCACCGCGCTGCCCCACGGGGTGCGCTTTCTCGATACCGGCTGGGGCTGGCAGGCCACGGTGCTGGTGTCGTCGGGCCTTGCGGTGCTGGCCGCCGGCCTCATCACGCTCCTGGGCGACGGGCCGCATCTGGTGCGCAAGCCCGGCGCCCCCACCCTGCGCCTGGGCCGGGTGATCCTCGCCTTCTTCGAGCCCCGCCTGCGGGCCTCGGCCGGCGGCTACTTCGGCCACCAGTGGGAGCTCTATGCCTTCTGGACCCTCGTGCCGCTGCTGGTGGGGCAGGTGACCGCCGGCAGCCCGTCCGGCCCCTCCTTCGCGGTGATCGGCATCGGCGCCGTCGGCTGCGTGGCAGGCGGTTTCCTCAGCCGGCGGATCGGCAGCGCCCGGGTCGCGGCCATCGCGATGGCGGTCTCGGCCCTGTGCTGCGCGATCTACCCCTTCCTCAAGGGCAGCCCGGAGTGGCTGCTGGGCGCGGTGATGCTGGTGTGGGGTGCCAGCGTGGTGGCCGATTCGCCGCACTTCTCCGCGCTCTCGGCCCGCGCCTGCCCGCCGGAGATCGTCGGCAGCGCGCTGGCCTTCCAGAACGCCATCGGCTTTGCGATCACCATGGGCTCCATCGCCCTCACCACCCGCCTGTGGCCCGCGCTTCACGAGCAGGTGGCGTGGATCCTCCTGCCCGGCCCGCTGCTGGGGCTCGTCGCCCTGTGGCCGCTGGTCAGGCAGGGAGGCGCAGAATCCGCACCGCCCCCGCCAGCACCATCGCCCCGATGAGGCTGCCGATCAGCCAGTCGGGCCACTGGGCGCCGGTCCATGCCACCAGCAGGCCGGCGACGATCACCCCGATATTGGCCAGCACGTCGTTGGCCGAGAAGATGTAGCTCGCCTTCATGTGGGCGCCGCCGTCCCGGTGGCGCGCCACCCTCAGCAGGCAGGCCACGTTGGCCGCCAGCGCCAGCACCGACACCCCCATCATCGCCCCGGCCAGGGGCGCCGCGCCGTGCAGGATGTGCTCCGTCACCTGGGCGAACAGCCCCAGCGCCAGCACCACCTGCAGCCAGCCCGCCAGCCGCGCCGCCTGCCGCTGCATGCCGGCGCCGCGCCCCACCGCGTAGAGCGCCGTGCCATACACCGCGGCATCGGCAAACATGTCCAGCCCGTCGGCCAGCAGACCCGACGAATCCGCCCACCAGCCCGCCACCACCTCGACCACGAACATCACCCCGTTGATCGCCAGCAGCCACCACAGGCTGCGCCGCTCGGCGGCTGGGTCGGACGCCGGGGCCGCAGGCATCGGCGCGGTGGCCGGGCCGCTGTCGACGAGCTCGGCGCCCATCCCCAGCTTCTGCAGCCGCCCCAGCACCACGCCCACCGGCACCGCGTGATCCACCACCAGCGTGCGCCCCGGCAGGTCGAAGCGCAGTCCCTGGGCCAGCCCGCCCAGCGCGGCGCGGATCTGCACCTCCTCCGACGGGCAATCCATGCCCGGCACCCGGAAGGTCGACCGGAAACGCGCCGCGCCTGCAGCCGGCTCACCGGCCGGCACCTGAGCCGACACCCCACCCTGCGGCCCGCAGCCGCAACCCGCCGAACACGACGCTCCGTCCTTCATCCCGCACCTCCGCAATCCAGTCGTCCGATGGTAGCCTCATCGACTGCACCGCAGCAAAGGCCCGCCCCATGTCCAGCATCCCCATCCGCTACGTCGAACCCGTCTTCCGCCCGCCCTCCGAGGCCCAATCCCTGATCCTGCCCGTCACCGACGGCTGCTCCTGGAACCACTGCACCTTCTGCGAGATGTACACCGCCCCGCAAAAAGCCTTCCGCGCCCGCGCCGAGGACGAGGTGCTGGAGAGCATCCGCCGCACCGGCCAGATGTATGGCGACCAGATCCGCCGCGTCTTCCTGGCCGACGGCGACGCGCTGGTGCTTCCCACCCGCCGCCTGCTGGCCATCCTCGACGCCATCCGCCAGCACATGCCCGCGGTGCATCGCGTCTCCAGCTACTGCCTGGCGCGCAACCTCAAGAAGAAGAGCGTGGAAGAGCTCGCCCAGCTCCGCGCGGCCGGGCTGGCGATGGTCTATCTGGGCGCCGAATCCGGCGACGACACGGTGCTCGAAAAGGTGAACAAGGGCGAGACCTTCGACTCCACCCGCAGCGCACTCGACAAGCTCGGCGAGGCCGGCATCACCCGCTCGGTGATGATCCTCAACGGCCTGGGCGGGCAGGTGTATTCCGCCCAGCACGCCGACAACTCCGCCCGCCTCGCCAACGCCACCCAGCCGGAGTACCTGTCCACGCTGGTGGTGAGCTTCCCCAAGGGCGAGGCACGCTTCCGTGAGGGCTTTGCGGAGTGGGAGCCGCTGGATCAACCCGCCCTTTTCCACGAGATGGAACGCTTCCTCAGTCAGCTCGACCTGCGCCGCACCGTGTTCCGCTCCGACCACGCCAGCAACTGGCTGGTGCTGAAAGGCACGCTGGGAGCCGACAAGGAACGCCTGCTCGCCCAGGTGCGGCAGGCGATTGCCGAACCGGGTGGCGCCCACCTGCGGCCGGCCTGGGCGCGGGGGCTGTAGCGCACGCCCCGGCGCCCCTTGCCCGATGGGCGCCGCCGCAGCGCCCGGTGTAACCTACCCGCCTTTCCCGGGCTTGCGCGTCAGACGCATGCAACATGCGTCCACGCAGCAGCCCTGACCGACGCCTCACCCTCGCATCCCCATGCTCGACGACATCAAGAAGATCCTCTGGGCGGCAGCCGACAAGCTGCGCGCCAACATGGATGCAGCCGAATACAAGCACCTGGTGCTGGGCCTCATCTTCCTCAAATACGTCTCCGACACCTTCGCCGCCCGCCGGGCCGAGCTGACCCGCCGCTTCCTCGACGAAGCCGACGACTACTTCCTGCACGAGTGCGACGACGAGATGCTCGCGGATGAGCTCGAAGACCGCGACTACTACAAGGAGGTCAACGTCTTCTGGGTGCCCGAAGCCGCCCGCTGGGAGCAGCTGCGCGCCGCCGCCAAACAGACCGACATCGGCAAGCGCATCGACGAAGCCCTCACCGTCATCGAGCAGGAGAACCCCAAGCTCAAGGGCATCCTCGACAAGCGTTACGGCCGCGCCCAGCTGCCCGACGGCAAGCTCGGCGAGCTGGTGGATCTCGTCTCCACCATCGGCTTTGGCGACGACCCCGGTGCCGCCCGCGACGTGCTGGGCCAGGTGTACGAATACTTCCTCGGCCAGTTCGCCAGCGCCGAGGGCAAGAAGGGTGGCCAGTTCTACACCCCGGCCAGCATCGTCAAAACCCTCGTGGCCGTGCTCGCCCCGCACCACGGCAAGGTGTACGACCCCTGCTGTGGCTCCGGCGGCATGTTCGTGCAGTCCGAAAAGTTCATCGAGGCCCACGGCGGCAAGCTGGGCGACGTGTCCATCTACGGGCAGGAATCCAACCCCACCACCTGGCGCCTCGCCGCGATGAACCTCGCCATCCGCGGCATCGACTTCAACCTGGGCAAGGAGCCCGCCGACACCTTCACCCGCAACCAGCACCCGGACCTGCGCGCCGACTTCATCCTCGCCAACCCGCCTTTCAACATCAGCGACTGGTGGCACGGCAGCCTGGAGGGCGACCCCCGCTGGCTGTATGGCGACCCACCCCAGGGCAATGCCAACTACGCTTGGCTCCAGCACATGCTGCACCACCTCGGCCCCACCGGCCGCGCCGGCATCGTGCTCGCCAACGGCAGCATGAGCTCCAGCCAGAACAACGAAGGCCAGATCCGCGCCGCGATGGTCGAGGCCGACGTGGTGGAGGTGATGATCGCCCTGCCCGGCCAGCTCTTCTTCAACACCCAGATCCCCGCCTGCCTGTGGTTTCTGGCCAGAAAGAAGACCGCCCGCCCCGGCGAGGTGCTGTTCATCGACGCCCGCAAGCTCGGCCGCATGATCAGCCGGGTGCAGGCCGAGCTGACCGACGAAGTCATCGACCGCATCGCCGCCACCGTCGCCGCCTGGCGCGGTGAAGCAGGCGACTACGCCGACCAGCCCGGCTACTGCCGCAGCGTCGCGCTCGCCGAGATTGCCGGGCACGGCCATGTGCTCACCCCCGGCCGCTACGTGGGCGCCGAGGCGGTGGAGGACGACGACGAAGCCTTTGCCGACAAGATGCGCTCGCTCACCGAAAAGCTCGGCGAGCAGATGGCGAAGGGGGCGGAGCTGGATGCCCTGATCCGCCAGAAGCTGGGAGTGCTGGGCTATGAGTTCTGACCGCCCACCCCAAACCATGAGCACCCCAACCCCCACCGTAGGTCGGGTTAGCCCACAGGGCGTAACCCGACAGGACACCGCCGCCGAAGTGGCAGCCGATGTCGGGTTACGCGAAGCTAACCCGACCTACGGGGCTGATTGCTCCTGGCCTCAGATGACTCTCCGCGAGGCGGGAGTCACCCTCATCGACTGCGACCACCGTACGCCTCGTACAGCTGAAAATGGTTATCCCTATATTGCGATTCCGCAGCTTAAAGATGGGCATATCCATCTGGACGGTGTTCGCCGAATCTCTCCAGCCGACTATTTCGAATGGACAAAGAAGCTCAAGCCACAGGAGCACGATGTAATCGTTGTTCGTCGCTGTAGCTCCGGTGACAGTGCCGTCATTCCAGCCAAGCTTGAATGCGCGATTGGCCAAAATTTAGTTGTGCTGCGAGCGGACGGACGGCATGTTTATCCGCCCTTCCTAAGGTGGCTTGTACGTGGTCCTGACTGGTGGAACCAGGTTGGCAAGTACATCAATGTCGGGGCTGTGTTCGATAGCCTTAAGTGTCGCGAAATACCGCATTTTGAACTTAGAGTCCCGCCTCTTCCGGTTCAGCGCGAGATTGCGTCTCTGCTTGGTGCCCTCGACGACCGCATCGCCCTCCTGCACGAAACCAACGCCACCCTCGAATCCATCGCCCAGGCGCTGTTCAAGTCCTGGTTCGTCGACTTCGACCCCGTCCGCGCCAGGCAGCAAGGGCTCGCCCCGGAAGGGATGGACGAGGCGACGGCAATGCTGTTTCCGGATGAGTTCGAGGAGTCGGAGTTGGGGCTGGTGCCGAGGGGGTGGAGGCTGATACCTCTGTCGAAAGCATTCGAAATCAATCCGAGCCGGAAGCTGAAGAGGGGCGAAACGGCCCCCTACCTCGACATGGCGAGCGTCAGCACGCAGGGACACATCGTCGGCGCTCCGATAGAGCGAGAGTTCGGCTCAGGTACCAAATTCGTCAATGGCGATACGCTCCTGGCGCGGATCACGCCTTGCCTCGAGAATGGTAAGACCGCTTACGTCGATTGCTTACCGGACGGTCAGACTGGCTGGGGTTCGACCGAATTCGTTATCCTGAGGCCTCAGCCGCCTTTGCCGTCGTACTACGCTTACCTTCTTTGCCGGCACGGGGCCTTCCGTAATTTCGCCATCCAAAGCATGTCCGGCACCAGTGGCCGTCAGCGCATCCAGAACGATGTGCTCGGCCGCTATCCTATCGCCGTCCCGCCACCAGCCTTGGCCGACGCGTTCGGACAGGTGGTTAGTGGGCTTCAGTCGACGATCGCAGCGAACCACGCCACCGCCCAAACCCTCTCCACCCTCCGCGACACCCTGCTCCCCCGCCTGATCTCCGGCCAGCTCCGCGTGCCCGAGACGGAATCGCAAATCGAGGAGGCCACCGCATGACCCCCGCCCCCCATGCCCCGAATCTCCCCGAGGACTACCCGGCGTGGCTGATCCGGCTCAAGACCGACATCCGTCATGCCCGTCAGCGTTCAGCGCTGGCCGTCAATGCGGAGATGGTCCAGTTGTACCGGCGCATCGGTCAGGAGATTCTGGCCCGTCGGGCCGAGCAGGGCTGGGGTACCAAGGTGATCGAGCGGCTGGCCAGGGATCTGAAGGATGCCTTCCCGGACATGCGCGGCTGGTCGGCCAGCAACCTGAAATACATGCGCTTCTTTGCCGAGCATTGCCCGGATGGCAAATTTGGTCAGCAGCCTGCTGACCAATTGCCGTGGTTCCACATCGTGACCCTGCTGACCAAACTGGCCAGCCCCGGGGAGCGGGCGTGGTACGCCGTGCGGGCCGTGCAGCTGGGTTGGTCGCGGCCCACGCTGGAACTCCACATCCGCAATCGCCTGATGGAACGGCAGGGCACTGCCGTAACCAACTTCGAGGCCCGCCTGCCCTCCCCTGATTCGGCCCTTGCGGCCGAAACCCTGAAAGACCCTTACCTCTTCGACTTTCTGGGTTTGGGAGACGATGCCCACGAGCGGGATATCGAAAACGGCCTGATCCGCCATATCACCCGCTTTCTGCTGGAGTTGGGGTCCGGCTTCGCCTTCATCGGACGGCAGTTCCGGCTGGAGGTGGCGGGCGACGAATTTTTCATCGACCTCCTTTTTTATCACACGCGCCTGAAGTGCTATGTGGTGGTCGAGCTGAAGGCGACGGCCTTCAAGCCCGAACATGCAGGCCAGCTCAACTTTTACCTCTCTGCGGTGGATGCGCAGGTGAAGGCGCCGGACGACAAGCCGACCATCGGCCTGCTGCTGTGCAAGCAGCAGAACCGGCTGGTCGCCGAGTACGCCCTGTCGGGGATCGAGAAGCCGATGGGCGTAGCGGAATACCAGCTGCTGCGCGACCTTCCCGCGTCGTTCGAGCGCAGCCTGCCCAGTATCGAAGCGATCGAGGCCGAGCTGACCGAAGAGATCGACAAGCTGGACCCGCAGAAATGACCGAAGACCAGCTCGAACACGAAGCCCTCGGCTGGCTGGCCGAGGTGGGTTACACGCCGCTTTACGGCCCGGAGCTGGCACCGGACGGCGAGCGCCCGGAGCGCAGCAGCTACCAGCAGGTGCTGCTTGTGGAGCGCCTGCGTGCGGCCATCGCCCGCCTGAACCCGCAGCTCACCACCGCAGCGCGGGAAGACGCGCTGCAACAGGTGCGGGATCTGGGCATCCCGGCGCTGCTGTCGGCCAACCGGCGGTTCCACCAGCTGCTGGTGACCGGCGTGCCGGTCGAGGTGCAGCGTGGCGGCGAAACGCTGGGCGACTTTGCCCGCCTGATCGACTGGGTCGATCCATCGAACAACGAATGGCTGGCGATCAACCAGTTCACCGTGAAGGGCCCGCACCACACCCGCCGGCCAGACATCGTGCTCTTCGTGAATGGCCTGCCGCTGGTGGTCATCGAGTTGAAGAACCCGGCCGACGCCAACGCCGACATCTGGAAGGCCTTCGAGCAGCTCCAGACCTACAAGGCCCAGACGCCGGACCTGTTCCAGTACAACGAGGTGCTGGTGATCTCCGACGGCTCGGACGCCCGCATGGGCTCCCTGTCGGCCGACGCCGAGCGCTTCATGCAGTGGCGCACCATCGACGGCATCGCCCTCGACCCGCTGGGTGAGTTCAACGAGCTGGAGACCCTGATCCGCGGCGTGCTCGCCCCGGCGCTGTTGCTCGACTACCTGCGCTACTTCGTGCTTTTTGAGGACGATGGCGGGCTGGTCAAAAAGATCGCTGGCTACCACCAGTTCCACGCGGTGCGGGCGGCGATCCAGCAGGTGATCGCGGCCTCGCGCCCCGGCGGCGCTGCGGCAACCAAGGGCAAGGGCGGCGTGGTATGGCACACCCAGGGCAGCGGCAAGAGCATCACGATGACCTGCTTCGCCGCGCGGGTGATGCAGGCCACGGCGATGGAGAACCCCACCATCGTGGTCATCACCGACCGCAACGACCTGGACGGCCAGCTCTTCGGCGTGTTCTCGCTGGCCCAGGACCTGCTGCGGGAGCAGCCGGTGCAGGCAGGCACCCGGCAGGATCTGCGCCGGCTCCTGGCCAAGCGCCCGTCCGGCGGCATCGTGTTTGCGACGATCCAGAAGTTCATGCCGGGCGAGGACGAGGACGTCTTTCCGCTGCTCTCGGACCGGCACAACATCGTGGTCATCGCCGACGAGGCCCACCGCACCCAGTACGGCTTCGAGGCGAAGCTCAAGACCTTCAAGCCCAGGGCCAGCGCCAACGACGCCGAGGGCCAGCTGGCCGCCGAGCCCCGGGCGGCCTATGTGGTCGGCTACGCCCAGCACCTGCGCGACGCGCTGCCCAACGCCACCTTCGTGGCCTTCACCGGCACGCCGGTATCCAGCGAGGACCGGGACACCCGCGCGGTGTTCGGCGACTACATCCACATCTACGACATGCAGCAGGCCAAGGAGGACGGCGCCACGGTGGCGATCTACTTCGAGTCGCGGCTGGCCAAACTGTCGCTGAAGGCCGACGAACTGCCCCACATCGATGACGAGGTGGATGAGCTGGCCGAGGACGAGGAGGAAAGCCAGCAGGCCCGCCTGAAGAGCAAGTGGGCGGCGCTGGAGAAGGTCGTCGGCGCCGAACCCCGCATCGCCAGCGTGGCGGCGGATCTGGTGGCCCACTTCGAGGAGCGCAACAAGGCCCAGACAGGCAAGGCGATGGTGGTGGCGATGAGCCGCGACATCTGCGTGCATCTCTACAACGAGATCGTGAAACTCCGGCCCGACTGGCACGACGATGACCCCGAGAAGGGCGCGATCAAGATCGTGATGACCGGATCGGCCAGCGACAAGGCGCTGCTGCGCCCGCACCTCTACAGCAAGCAGGTCAAGAAACGCCTGGAGAAGCGCTTCAAGGACCCGGCCGACCCGCTGCGGCTGGTGATCGTCCGCGACATGTGGCTGACCGGCTTCGACGCGCCCTGCGTGCATACCCTGTATGTGGACAAGCCCATGAAGGGCCACAACCTCATGCAGGCCATCGCCCGGGTGAACCGCGTCTTCAAGGACAAGCAGGGCGGGCTGGTGGTGGACTACATCGGCATCGCCAACGAGCTGAAGTCGGCACTGAAGGACTACACCGCCAGCAAGGGCCGCGGCCGCCCGACCGTGGATGCGGCCGAGGCATACGCCGTGCTGGAGGAGAAGCTCGACATCCTGCGCGGGCTGCTCCACGGCTTCGACTACGCCGACTTCCTGAGCGCCGGCCATCGGCGTCTCGCGGGCGCGGCCAACCATGTGCTGGGCATCAAGGACGGCAAGAAGCGTTTTGCTGATCAGGCGGTGGCCATGTCCAAGGCCTTCACCCTGTGCTGCACGCTGGACGAGGCCAAGGCGGTGCGCGAGGAGGTCGCATTCTTCCAGGCGGTGAAGGTGATCCTCACCAAGCGCGACCTGACCCACAAGAAGAAGACCGACGAGGAGCGCGAACTGGCGATCCGCCAGATCATCGGCTCGGCGGTGGTGTCGGAAGATGTGGTGGATGTGTTCGAGGCGGTGGGCCTCGACAAGCCCAACATCGGCATCCTCGACGATGAGTTCCTGGCCGAGGTGCGCAACCTGCCGGAACGCAATCTGGCCGTCGAGTTGCTGGAGCGCCTGCTGGAAGGCGAGATCAAGAGCCGCTTTGCGGGCAACGTGGTGCAGGAGAAGAAGTTCTCCGAGCTGCTGGCCAACGTGGTCAAGCGCTACCAGAACCGCGCCATCGAGACCGCTCAGGTGATCGAGGAGCTGATCGAGATGGCGAAGAAGTTCCACGCCGCCGCCACCCGAGGCGAGGAACTGGGCCTCTCCGAAGACGAGATCCGCTTCTACGACGCGCTGGCCAATAACGAATCGGCGGTGCGCGAACTCTCCGACGAGACGCTGAAGAAGATCGCCCACGAACTCACCGAGAACCTGCGCAACAACCTGACCGTGGATTGGTCGGAGCGCGAGAGCGTGCGCGCCAGGCTGCGCCTGATGGTCAAGCGCATCCTGCGCAAGTACAAGTACCCACCCGACCAGCAGGAAGGCGCCGTCGAGTTGGTGCTCCAGCAGGCGAAGGCGCTGGGCGAGGCATGGATGGCGGCGTGATCGGCAGTCGGACTTCAGTCTGACGACACGGCCGTACCGGAGAGGGGTGTCGGACTGACGCCCGACCCACGGGGCGGGGGGTGATTTTTCATCGACGGAGGGTGATTGCCACCCTCCGTCGCCTCATTATTAGGCGACGCTGCCTTATTTTTAGGCGACCGAGGGTAATCGGGACCCTCGATTGCCTAACTTTTAGGCGACGTCGCCTAAAGTTTAGGCAGCGCTGCCTAATTATCAGGCGGCATTGCCTAAGAATTAGGCAGCAGAGGGTAACGGAGACCCTCGGTCGCCTAAAAATGAGGCAATCGAGGGTCTCCGTTACCCCCTCCCGGATCGACCCGTAGGTCGGACTTCAGTCCGACAACACGGGTTGATGAGCGGGGGGGAATGTCGGACTGAAGTCCGACCTACAGGGATGGGGTGCTGCCCTCGCCGGCCTCGCCGATCTGCGTGCGCAGCTTTTCCAGCACATCGGCCTCGGTGCGCACGTGGAAGAAGGCGCCGGCTTCGTCGGCGCGTTCTTCGAGCACCTGGCAGTGGGCAAACACGGCCTGGCGCAGTTGCTGGGCGGACCAGGGGAGGAAGAGCTCGGCTTCGACCAGATCGCGCTGGAAGAAGGTGACGATGGTGCCGTGCAGGCGCATCACGTCGTCGGGGCGGCGGGCGCTCATCACGATGCAGCCGGGGTAGCGGGCCTCCAGTGCGGCGGCGTGTTCGGCCTGGGCTTCGGCGTCGCCCACGTGGTCGATCTTGTTGAACACACGGATGCGGGGCACTTCGTCGGCGCCGATCTCGGCGAGCACGGTGTCGGTCACTTCCAGCTGGCGCTCGAAGCCGGGGTCGCTGGCGTCGATCACGTGGAGCAGCAGCTCGGCTTCGAGGGCTTCGTCCAGGGTGGATTTGAAGGACGCGACGAGGCCGTGGGGCAGGTTCTTGATGAAGCCGACGGTGTCGCTCACCAGCACGCGGGGCACGCTCTCGGGGTAGAGGACGCGGACGGTGGTGTCGAGGGTGGCGAAGAGCTTGTTGGCCACCAGCACCTCGCTGCCGGTGAGGGCGCGCATCAGGGTGGATTTGCCGGCGTTGGTGTAGCCCACCAGCGCCACGCTGGCGAGGCCGCGGCTGCCCTGGCGGCGGGCGCGCTGGGTCTTGCGCTCGGCGTCCATAGCGATGATCTCCTGCTGCAGCTCGGCGATGCGGTCGCGGATCTTGCGGCGGTCGAGCTCGGTGAGGGATTCGCCCGCCCCACGGCCACCACCGCCGCCCCGCTGGCGCCCCTGGGAGCCGGCCAGCTTGGCCATCTCGCGCAGGCGCGGCGCCATGTAGCCGAGGCGGGCGATCTCCACCTGGGCCTTGGCGGCGCGGGAGCGGGCATTGCGGTGGAAGATCTCGAGGATGACCATGGTGCGGTCCATCACCTCGCAGCCCACTTCAACCTCCAGGTTGCGCGCCTGGGAGGGCGACAGCTCGTGATCCACCAGCACGAATTCGATCTCGCGGCCATCGTCGCCGGCCACGTAGTCGCGGACTTCCTGCCGCTTGCCGGCCCCCAGGTAGGCCGCCGTGTCGAACGTGGTGCGCTTCTGGACGAAGCTGTGGACGACCTGCAGGCCCAGAGTCTTGGCGAGTTCGCGCAGCTCGGTGAGCGAGGCGTCGAACTCGAAGTCGGGTACGTTGGGCAGCTGGACTGCGGCGATGACGGCGTAAATGGGGGTATCTCGGGCTTCGGTTTGCATGCGGCGCGGGGCGTCTCTCGAATGGTCAAAAGTGGAGTGTACCCGCCATGGGGCCGGGGGCCGCGAAGTTTGGTGACAGGGCGGGAAGAGGATGGGGTACGTGCTGCCCTGTAGGTCGGACTTCAGTCCGACAATACGGCCGGATCGGAGGGGGGATGTCGGACTGAAGTCCGACCTACAGGGCCCAAAGGGCCTGCATGGCGTTCTACAATCCGCCGCATCCCCACACCCTGCATGCCGCCATGTCCCTTCCGCGCCTTGCGCCCGGCATCGTCCCTGCCCTGATGGCGTGGATGCTGTACGGGCTGATCACCTTCGTCATCCAGTCGAGCAGCGGCATCTCGTATCTGGACTGGTTCAGGACGGCGGCCAATGCCTGGCGCACCGGGGTGCTGTCCCTCGCGGTGGGCAGCGTGGTCCTGCTGGGCTGGCTGGCCATCACCCGCTGGGATCACCTGTGGCGCGATCCGCGGCGGCTGCCGGTCAGCGGGGTGATGAAGGCGGCGATGGGGTTCTGGTGGGCGGCCATCGCGCTGCGCCTGGCCGGCGTGGACTGGCAGGCCGTGCCCCTCGACCTGCTGCTGGCGGTCGTGGTGTCCGGGGTGCTGGTGGGCTTTGCGGAGGAGACGCTGTTCCGCGGCTTCGTGCTGCGCGCCCTGCGGGAGGGCGGCCGGGCAGAATCCAGCGCGGCGCTATGGACGGCCGTCTGCTTCGGCCTGTTCCACCTGCCCAACGTGCTGATGGGCACCGGCGCGGTGGGGGTGATCCAGGTCTTCATCGCGGCCCTGAGCGGCAGCGTGCTGTACGTCTTCCGCCGCCACACGGGCCGCCTGTGGCCGGCGATGGTGGCCCACGGCGTGTGGGACATCTCGACCTTCCTCGCCGGCGGCTATGCCCAGCCCTGGCTCACCGCCACCACCCTTCCCATGCTGGGCCTGTCGGTGCTGGTGGGGATCGTGGTGCTCGCGAACATCGTGCGGGGCGACCGGCATGTGGTGATGCTCCCTTAACCCCAAGACCGACCACCGCCCATGCCCCATCAGCAGATCCTCAGCTTCACCACCCGCCCCCGCGCCACCCGCGACATCACCGCCGACGTAGCCGCGGTGGTGCGCGCCGCCGGCATCGATTGCGGGCTCGCCCACGTCTTCGTGCAGCACACCAGCTGCTCGCTGCTCATCACCGAAAACGCCGACCCGGACGTGCGGCGCGACCTCGAAACCGTCTTCGCCCGCCTCGCCCCCGACGGCGACCCGGCCTACCGGCATGATCTCGAAGGCGACGACGACATGGCCGCCCACGCCCGCAGCGTGCTGTCCGACGTGAGCCTCACCGTGCCAGTGGGCGGCGGCCGCCTGCTGCTGGGCACCTGGCAGGGCATCTTCCTGTGGGAGCATCGGGCGCAAAGCCACAGCCGGCGGGTGGTTGTGACGGTCATGGGCTGATTGCTCCGCGATGGCCAGCGGACGTTTCGGGGCGCATACTTTTCGAGCCGGCCTCCATGCCCGGTCGGACGGAGCCCACCCCATGAACCCCTCCGCAAAGCACGACACGCAATATCTGCTCGCCGCCGCCACCCTCGTCATCTTCGCGTCCATCGGCATGGCCTTCTGGTCCTGTCAGGACGGCAGCCACGAGGCCTGCCTGTACAACATCGGCCTCACGCCGGTGCTGGCCGTCGTCTTCTACGTGGTCGTCGGCGCCCCGCTCGCCCTTCTCGCCGCCTTCCTGCGCGACGAGGTCTTCGCCGACCAGCCCGACGACGACAAGTCACCGCCCGCCCAATAGGTGCCGACGCCCCCGCGGCCCGCCGCCATTTGTGACGATGGTTGGCTGATCGCCCGAACCCCAAGCCCGTCACGGGGATTCGGCGGCGCCGGTGCTATGCTCGGGGGATTAGCCACTGGCCGTGCCGCCACCGGCCATCGCGTCTTCCGGAGTACCGTTCATGAGATCCGCCCAGAAATCCCCCCTGTCCCTGCGCCCGCTGGTCGTGGCCACTGCCCTGGCGCTGGCCACCCCGGCCGTGCTGGCACAGACGGCCGCCAAGCCGGCCCCTGCGGCACCCGCCGCTGCGCCCACCGCCGCCGCTGCCAAGCCGGTGGCGACGCCCGCGCCTGCTCCGGCGACGGCCAAACCGGCCGCGCCTGCGGCGCCTGTCGCCCCCGCGCCGGCCACCGCTGCCGCCCCCGGCGCCCCGGCCGACCCGAACGCTGCCCCACCGGCGCCGCCTCCGCCGCCCCTGTCGGACATCATCCTCACCAACGGCGACATCATCACCCTCGACGACAAGCGCCCGAGCGCCCAGGCCATCGCCATCAAGGGCACGAAGATCATCGCGGTGGGCAAGAGCAAGGACATCCTGGCCCGCTGGAAGAGCGAGGGCACCGAGGTGGTGGACCTGGCCGGCAAGACCGTCGTGCCGGGCTTCATCGACGCCTGGGGCCAGATGTCGCGCCTGGGCCTCGCCACCGTGGCGGCGCAGCTGCAGTCGCCGCCGGAAGGCAGCGTTGCCGACGTGAATGGCCTGCTCCGCGCCCTGCGTGACTGGAGCCGCGGCGAGCTGGCCCAGCGTTTCGGGTGGACCATCGGCTTTGGCTACGACGACAGCCGCCTGCGCGAGCAGCGGCCCCTCTCCCGCACCGATCTCGACAGCGTCTCCCGCGACAAGCCGGTGCTGATCGTCCATGCCTCCGGCCGTCAGGTGGTGGCCAACAGCGAGGCGCTCAAGCTCGCCGGCATCACCCGCGACAGCATCGACCCGCCGGGCGGCAGCATCGGCCGCTGGCCGGGCTCGAAGGAGCCGGATGGCGTGCTCGAAGGCGCCGCCGCCACCGCCCTGCTCGGCGCGCTGCCGCAGCTCCCGAAGGACGAGCGGATGGCGATGATCCAGCAGGGCCAGAGCCTGATGCTGCAAAGCGGCTACACCACCGCCGTCGAGGCCCGCGCCACGCCCGACGACCTCGCGCTCTACACCCAGGCCGCGGATGCCGGCCTCCTCAAGCTCGACGTGGCCTTCTACGCCGATCTGGCCAGCGCCGGCAGCGTGCTCAAGGGCCACAAGAGCATCGGGCCCAAGTACTACAAGAGCCGCCTGCGCCTGGCCGGCGTGTCCTTCGCCCTGGATGGCGTAGCCGAAGACCGCAGCGCCTGGCTCACCCAGCCCTACCAGCTGCCGCCGCCGGGCAAGCGCACCAAGTTTGCCGGTTATCCCGGCGCGACGGACGAAGTGGCCACCGAGCTCGCCACCCGCGCCTACGCCAACGGCTGGCAGGTGGCGGTTCAGGCCAACGGCGACGCGGCCATCGACCAGTTCATCGGGGCGATCCGCGCCGCCGCCGCCAAGCACCCGGCCAAGGATCGCCACCCGCTGCTGGTGGGCGCCCAGACCATCCGCGACGACCAGCTCGACGCCCTCAAGGAGGCCGGCGCCAGCCTGAGCTTCGCGCCCCAGCGGCTGGTGCTGTCAAAGCCCGCGCTGGCCGATTACCTGCTCGGTCCCGAGCGCACCGCCCGCTTCGCCCCGGCGGGCAGCGCCCACGCCCGCGGCATCGCCACCCTGCTCCACGCCGATCCGGCCCTCACCGCCCCGTCGCCCTTCGGCGTGATGGCCGCGGCGGTGAAGCGCCCGGTGGGCGAAGACCAACAGCTCGATCCGCTTACCGCCCTGAAGGCCCTCACCCTGCTGCCGGCGCGGCAGCTGGGCGAAGAGAAGATCAAGGGCAGCATCGCCGCCGGCAAGCTCGCCGACATCACCGTGCTGTCGGCCAACCCCCTCAAGACGCCCACCGACAAGCTGGGCGAGATCCGCGTCACCGGCGTGGTGAAGGAAGGCGCCGCCGTCTTTGGCGGGCCGGACGGCGGGGTGCCGATCATCCGCTGACCCCTGCAGCCGGGCGCCAGCCGGTGCCCGGCCCTGCCCTCGTTAAGGGACACCCCTAAGCAGGAAACCTAAGCGACTCCCGAATTATCCCGGGCGCGGCGGATGGCTATAGTCGATGGTCACCGGCCAGTGATGGCCAGCCGCCCTGCCCGCATGAACAATTCGCTGCTCCTCAAGGCCGGCAGCGCGTGGCGCACCTTGCTCGCGCCCCTCGACCGGCCCCTCCTGCTGCTCACCGTCGTCCTGCTCGCCTTCGCCACGCTGATCATCTCCAGCGCGTCACCCCAGCGGATCAACGCCCACCTCACCAATCTGGCGGTGGGCGTCGCCTGCCTGCTCGCGGCGGCCCACGTGACACCCCAGCGCCTGCGCGTCGTCACGCCGCCGCTCTATATCGTGGGCATTGTGCTGCTCATCGCCGTGGCCCTGTTCGGCGACATCTCGAAGGGCGCCCAACGCTGGCTGAACCTGGGTTTCACCCGCATCCAGCCATCCGAGATCCTCAAGATCGCCGCGCCGCTGATGCTGGCCTGGTTCTACTTTCATCGGGACGGGGTGCTGCGCCACCGCGACCACCTCGCGGCGGTGGCCCTGCTGATGTTGCCGGTGCTGCTCATCGCCAAACAGCCCGACCTCGGCACGGCGATCCTGGTCTTCCTGGCTGGGTTCTTCGTGCTGTTTCTGGCCGGCATCCCGTGGAAGTGGATCGCCCCGCTGGTGGTGGGCGTGCTCGCCATCGTGGTGGTGCTGCTGCTGTTCGGCGACAGCCTGTGCGAGAAGGACCGGCCCTGGCCGCTGCTGCGCGAATATCAGAAGCATCGGGTATGCACCATGCTCAACCCCACGTCCGACCCGCTGGGCAAGGGTTTTCACATCATCCAGGCGATGATCGCCACGGGGTCGGGCGGGGTGTGGGGCAAGGGCTGGGGGCTGGGCACGCAGACGCAGCTCGACTTTCTGCCCGAGCGCCACACCGACTTCATCTTCGCGGTACTGGCCGAGGAGCTCGGGCTGGTCGGCGCGCTGGTGCTGCTGGCAATCTACATCCTGCTCGTGCTGCGGGGCATGTCCATCGCGCTCGCCACCAAGGACCGCTTCAGCCGCTACCTGGCGGGCAGCCTCACCCTCAGCATCTTCTCCTACGCCTTCGTGAACATGGGCATGGTGACGGGCATGCTGCCGGTGGTCGGCGTGCCGCTGCCCTTCATGAGCTACGGCGGCACCGCGCTGGTGATCCTGTGCATCTCGCTGGGGATGCTGATGTCCATCGCCCACGACCGCAACGCCGGCCGGGCGAGCAAGGCCGCCCTCAGCCCAGGCTGAGGCGCACCAGCTCGGCCACGCTGGCCACCCCCAGCTTGTCCATCATCCGCGCCTTGTGGACCTCGACGGTGCGCGGGCTGATCGCCAGCTCGGCCGCGATCTCGCGGTTGTGGCGCCCGGCCACCACCCGCTCCATCACCTCGCGCTCCCGCTGGGTCAGGCCGTCGATGCGGCGGCGCGCCTGGTCGCGGCTCGCCGCGGCGTCGAGGGTCTCGCGCTGGCGCGAGAAGGCTTCGCTGATGGCCGCCAGCAGCCGCCCCTCGTCGATGGGCTTCTCGAGGAAATCCACCGCCTGGGCACGAAACGCCGCCCGGGCCGAATCCACATCTCCGTGGCCGGTCATGATGACCACCGGCAGGCTGGCGCCCTGATCGAGCAGGGTGCGCTGCAGGGTCAGCCCATCCATGCCGGGCATGCGGATGTCCAGGAGCAGGCAGCCGCGCCAGTGGGGCTTGAAAGCCCGCAGGTAGCTGTCGGCGTCGGCGAACATGGCCACCCGGTAGTCGTGAATGCCCAGCAGCAGCCCCAGCGCGTCGCGCACCGAGGGGTCGTCGTCGACGATGAATACGGTCAGATTGTCGGTCATGGTGTGATGGCTTCCCGGATCGGCAGGACGAGCCTGAACTGCCCGTGGCCGGCGACCTCGCCCGTCAGGCTGCCGCCGTGCGCCTCGGCAATGGCCCGGCTGATGGCCAGCCCCAGGCCCATCCCGCTCGACTTGCCGGAATAGAAGGATTCGAAGACGAGCCCGAGCTCCCGCGCCGTGAGGCCGGGGCCGGAATCCTCGACGCAGATGCAGACCTGATCGTCCGCCGGGACGTCGGCCCTGAGGCTGACCCAGCGAGGCCCCGTGGCCTGCGCCTGCACCGCGTCGAAGGCATTGGACAACAGGTTGCGCAGCACGACTTCCAGCTGGAGCCGGTCGGCCAGCAGGTGGATGTCCGGCACCTCGTTCACCGTGAAGGCGATCCCCGCCGCGGCGGCCTTGTCCCGGTAATGTTCGGCGGCGGCCTCGACGAGGCTGCCCAGCGCCACGTCCTCGAGACGGGTGGCCCCGGTGCGGAAGAAATCCCGCAGCCGCTGGACCACCTCGCCGGCCCGGCGGGCCTCGCTGCGCATGCCGTGGATGGCCGCATCGAGCCGCGCCCCGCTCTCGCCCCGCGCCTTGAGGGTGTCGTAGGCCGAGGCGTAGGCGCCCATCGCGGTGAGCGGCTGATTGAGCTCGTGGGCCAGGGCGCCCGCCATCTCGCCGGCGGCGGCGAGGCGCAGGGTCTGGCGAAGCTCGTCGCTGGTGCGGCGCTGTTCATCCACCACGCCGCCGATGAGAAAGCCGATCAACGCCATCACGAAGGCCAGCATCTGCAGCTCGGCCACCGTCACCGCGCTGAAGTCGAGCCACTGCACCGCCACGATCACCCCGATCTGCAGCAGCATGGCCGAAACAATGGCGCCGGCCATGCCCTGGCGCGCCGCCGCCCAGGCGATCGGCACGAACAGCCAGTAGAACAGCTTGAACCCGCTGCCGCCGCCCAGCCCGAAGGCCACCAGCAAGGCCACCACGCACAGCAGCGCGTAGCCCAGGGTTTCCCAGCGCAGCAGCGCCGCCTTCAGCATCAGGCGGCCGCGCTCGCCGGCCAGCCACCAGAACAGCGGCATCGCCAGCGCAATGCCCACCATGTCACCCACCCAGAACTGCAGCACACCACCGCGCCAGCCCTCGGCCGGCAGCAGCCCCAGCGCGCAGAGGCCGGTGATGAAGAACACGCTGTTGAGGAGCGTGCCCAGCACCACCGGCACCATCCAGCCCAGCAGCGCCGAGCGCCCGTCGAGCAGCGATCCGGGCTCCATGCGCCGGCGGAGCACTTCCGCCAGGGCCAGATAGCCGCCGGCGAGCATCAGCGCCGACAACAGGCTGCGCCACCATTCGGGGGATACATCCCGCACGAGGAACTCGCTGGCCACCACCGCCACGACGAACGCCCCGCGCGCCAGGGGCCCCTGGCGCAGCACATAGACCAGCCCGAGGGCCGGCGCAGGGTTCCAGGGCGTGATGTTCAGTCCGTGCAGCGGATGGATGAAACTCGCCGCATCCAGGGCGATGTACAGGCTGACGAAGACGAGGGGGAGCAGACGCTTGCGCAAGAATGACGCCGAACAGATTGAGATGGCGCCATTGTGAAGCCGGCGCCCCGATCGCGTAACAAGGGAAACACGTACATGATTCCGCTAAGTGCTTCCCGGATTTCCCGGGGCGGCGCGGCCGGGTACCGTAAGGCCAACTCCTCACTGTTCCCGGATCATGCTCTCCCTGGCCGCATCTGCGCCTGAAATCGCCGCTGCCGCAATCTTTGCGGTCGCCGTCGCCCACACGTTCTCGACCCGCTTCTTCGCCCATCTGGCTCACCTCCAGCCCCGTCACGCCGGGCTGTGGCACCTGCTCGCCGAGGTGGAGGTGGTGTTCGGGCTATGGGCATTCGTACTGGTCGCCACCCTGTTCTGCCTGTCGGGGCAGGATGCCGCGGTGGCCTACCTGGAAGGACGCAACTTCACCGAACCGATGTTCGTGTTCGTGGTGATGGTGATCGCCGCAAGCCGCCCCATCGTCAGCACGGTGATCGGCGTGGTACGCCTGCTGGCGTCGGTGATTCCGATCCATCGCGCCGTGGCGACCTACTTCCTGTGCCTGTCGGTGGTCCCGCTGCTGGGCTCCTTCATCACCGAACCGGCCGCCATGACCCTCGCGGCGCTGATGCTGCGCGACGGTTACTACCAGCAGGGCCTGTCCAACCGGCTCAAGTACGCCACCCTGGGGATGCTCTTCGTGAATGTCTCCATCGGCGGCACGCTCACCCATTTCGCCGCGCCGCCGGTGCTGATGGTCGCCGCGAAGTGGCAGTGGGACACCCTCTACATGATCTCCCACTTCGGCTGGAAGGCGGCCGTCGCAGTGTTTGCGAATGCCATCATCCTCACGTGGTTCTTCCGCGAGGAGCTTGCCGAGCGGGGCCAGATCGACCCGGACACCCAACGCGCCCCGGTCCCCGTCACGATCAGCGGCATTCATCTCGCCTTCCTGATCGGGGCAGTCTTCTTCGCCCACCACCCGGTGGTGTTCATGGGGCTGTTCCTGTTCTTCCTGGGCTTCACCGAAGCCTACAAGACCCACCAGGACCGCCTGATCCTGCGCGAAGGCCTGCTGGTGGCGTTCTTCCTGGCCGGGCTGGTGGTGCTCGGCGGGCTCCAGCAGTGGTGGCTGCAACAGGCGCTGGTCGGCGTGGAGCCGACCCTGCTGTACTTCCTCGCCACCGCGCTGACCGCCCTGACGGACAACGCCGCACTGACCTACCTGGCCTCTCTGGTGGACGGCGTGTCGCCCGAATTCAAGTACGCCATCGTCGCCGGCGCGGTGACGGGCGGCGGCCTCACCTTCATCGCCAATGCGCCGAACCCCGCCGGCGTGGCGATCCTCAAATCGAACTTCGACGACGAATCCATCAGCCCGATGGGCCTGTTCCTGGCCGCGCTGCCCCCCACCTGCGTCGCCATCCTGGCCTTCCAGGTGCTGTGATGTCGGCCGCCAGCCCGATCCTCCGGTCACGCTGGCTGCAATGGGTGCTGGTCAGCCTGTTCCCACGCCTGCGGGCCTGGCCCGTGCGCGACTGGCCGGGCGTGCTGGAGAAGGCAAGATCGATCGAAGCGGACGTTGTCGAGCGCATCTCGGTGATCGCCAGCCTGGTGCTGGTGACCTGGCTGCTGCGCCCGCCGACTGGCCTCGACGTACCGCAACCCCTGCTCTTTCTGGCCCAGATGGTGATGGCGATGCCGGCATTGGTCGCGCTGACCGGGCCGTTCTACCTGCGACGGCTCCGCCGCGGCCTGCAGGCGGCCTACCGCCGGGATCATCCCCCCGCCGCGCCGCCCGGCGCCGACGCCCCCTGACACGGAGCGCGCGACCATGAACACCGCCGCCGCACAACCGGAAGACCACGCCCATCACCGGCTGCTGATCCCCATCGACGCCACCGCGGCGTCGAAGTGGGGGATTACCCACGCGCTCCGGACTCATCGGGAGGCCGGGCCGGTGGCGGTGTATCTGCTCTACATCGTCGCGCCGGTGTGCCACTGGACGGTGCGGCGCTTCCGCACCGAGCAGGAGATCCACCGCCACTTCGAGGCCCGGTCACGCGTATTTCTGGAAGAAGCCGCCCTGCCCCTGCGGGACGCCGGCATCGTCTGCCGCAGCCTGTTCCGCGAAGCGCCGCCCGTGCCTGGCATCCTCGATCTGGCCGAGCAGCTCGGCTGCACGGGAATCGTGGTGCCGGACCCCGGCTGGCCTGATCTGCTGGGCCGAAGTCTTGCCCGACGACTGCAGCGCGCCCGGCGCGGCATCCCCATCACCCCGGCCCGCCCGCCAGCAGCCCTGGAGCGGACTACTTGAGGCTGGACAGGTAGGCCACCACCGCCTCGATGTTCTGCTCGCCCAGGGCCATCACCGCGGCGGTCATCGGCGGGTAGATGCGCTCCGGGCCGCCCTTCAGGTAGCGCTTGAGGGTCTGGCGCAGGTATTCCGGCTGCTGGCCGGCGAGGCGCGGGAAGTTCTCGCCGCCGCGTGCCTCGGGGCCATGACAGCGCACGCAGTTGCGGGCAAACAGCTGGCCGCCCTCGGCCGAACGCGGGCCCGGCGTGGCCACCGACGGCGTCGCCGGCAGGTTGGCGTAGTAGTAGGCCACGCTGGCCTTCTCTTCCGCGCTCAGGGCCTTGCCCAGCCCCTGCATGAAGGGCTCCAGGCGCCGGCCGGTGCGGAACACCTCGATCTGGTTGAGCAGGTAAAGGGGATGCTGGCCGGCCAGGTTGGGCAGCTCGGCATAGCGGGCGCCGGCCTGCTCGCCGTGGCAGTTGGCGCAGAACTGGGCCACCTTGCGGCCGGCGTCGATGGCGGCCTTCTGCTCGACCGGCGTGCCTTTCTGCAGCCGCGCGAGGATGTCGCGTCCATCCGCCGGCGTCGCCGCCGCGGCCGGCAAGGCCAGCCCACATAACGCAGCGACCAGCAGTGTCGCCGCGGCCTTCGGTTTGATACCCATCATCGGAAACCCCTCTGTGGCTGGCTGGCGATATGACCCGCCGCGCCTGATATGGGCATTGTAGCTGCCCGCCTCGAACTACAATTCCGCCTTTGTCACAGTCATCGACCGCATGTCCGCCGCCTCCGCCCCCTCTCGCAGCACCGTTCGCGTCGCCATCATCGGCGGCGGGCCGGCCGGCCTGATGGCCGCCGAAACCCTGGCCGCCGCTGGCATTCATGCGGATGTCTTCGACGCCATGCCGTCGGTGGGGCGCAAGTTCCTGCTGGCCGGAAAGGGCGGGCTCAACATCACCCATTCCGAGGCGTTCGAGGCTTTCGTGTCCCGTTACGGCACGCGCCGCGCCCAGCTTGAACCGATGGTGACGGCATTTTCGCCCCAGGCCCTGCGCGACTGGGTCGAGGCGCTGGGCGTGACCACCTTTGTGGGCACCTCGGGCCGGGTGTTTCCCGCCGAGATGAAGGCCGCGCCGCTGATGCGGGCGTGGCTGCACCGCCTGCGCGAAGCCGGCGTGCGCATCCACGCGCGCCACCGCTGGACCGGCTGGAACGCCGACGGCAGCCTGGCCTTCACCACGCCCGCCGGGCCCCTGGCGGTGACGGCCGACGCCACCCTGCTGGCCCTGGGCGGCGGCAGCTGGGCCCGGCTCGGCTCCGACGGCGCGTGGGTGCCGTGGCTGGCGGAAAAGGGCATCGCCGTGGCCCCCCTGCGCCCGGCCAACTGCGGCTTTCTGGTGGCCTCGCCCCGCGCTGCGGCGGGCTGGAGCGAGCACCTCGCGAGCCGCTTTGCCGGCCAGCCCCTCAAGTCGGTGGCGATCCGCCTCGCCGGCGACGCGGCCCCACCCCGGGTCGGCGAAGCCATGCTCACCGCCGACGGCATCGAGGGCAGCCTGATCTACGCCCTGTCGGCCGCCATCCGCGAGCGCATCGAGGCCGCTGGCGAGGCGTGGCTGGAGATCGACCTCGCCCCCGGCCGGCCGCTGGAGCGGGTGCTGGCGGAAGTCGCCCATCCCCGCGGCGCCCGCTCGCTGGCGAGCCACCTGCAGAGCCGGGTCGGCATCGCCGGGCTCAAGATGGCCCTGCTGCGCGAATGCGTGCCCTCCGAAGATCTGGCCGATCCCGCCCGCCTGGCCAGCGCCATCAAGGCCCTGCCGGTGCGCCTCGTCGCGCCGCGGCCGCTGGACGAAGCGATCAGCAGCGCTGGCGGGGTGCGCTTCGAGGAACTGGACGACGGCCTGATGGTGAAGCGCCAGCCCGGCCTGTTCTGCGCCGGCGAGATGCTCGACTGGGAGGCGCCCACCGGCGGCTACCTGCTCACCGCCTGCTTCGCCAGCGGCCGGCGGGCCGGCGAGGGCGTGCGCGACTGGCTCGCGGCGCGGGCGGAGCGTCACACGATTTAACCTGCCGGTCATCGGTCGGGGGCTAGAGTGGCCCTTCTGCTTTTCACCTGAAGGATGACCGCCATGCTCTCCACCATCATCATCGGCCTCCTCGTCGGTCTCGTCGCCCGCTTCATCAAACCCGGCGACGACAACATGGGCTGGATCAAGACCATCCTGTTCGGCATCGGCGGCTCCTTGGCCGCCACCTACGGCGGTCAGGCGCTGGGCCTCTACCAGGCCGGCCAGGGCGCCGGCTTCATCGGCTCGGTGGTCGGCGCCGTCGTGCTACTGATCGTCGCCGGGAAGCTCGGCCTGAAGTAAACCGCAAGCCCGCCGGGGCAGTTTTGTTCAAGACGCCCGGCGGACATCGCCGCTACCTTGGGGTTTGTACCCTGCGAACTCCAACCGGTGATGTCCATGAACCTCGTCCTCTCGATGGCCGCCTTTGCGCTGGCGGCCTCCCTCTCCCCCGGCCCGGTGAATCTGGTGGCCCTCGGCGCCGGCGCCCGCCACGGCTTTCGGGCCAGCCTGCGCCACGTGACCGGCGCCACGGTCGGCTTCACCGTGCTGCTGGTGCTCACCGGCCTCGGCCTGCAGGAGATCCTCCAGCGCTGGCCGGGCCTGACCGACATCGTGCGCTGGGCCGGCGTAGCCTTTCTGGTGTATCTGGCGATCCGCCTGGCGGCCGATGATGGCCGGCTCGCTGCCGGGCCGGCCGACGCGGGGCCAACGCTGCTGGCCGGCGCGGTGATGCAGTGGCTCAACCCCAAGGCCTGGCTGGCCGCGGTGGCCGGCACCGGCGCCTATCTGGCCGACGGCGATCCGGCCCGGGTGTGGCTGTTTGCGGGGATCTACTTCGTGATCTGCTATCTGTCGGTGGGCAGTTGGGCCTACGCCGGCGCCCACCTGCGCCGCCACCTGGACAGCCCGGCGCGCATCCGCGCCTTCAACCGCCTGATGGCCGCGCTGCTGGCGGGCAGCGCACTGTTCCTGCTCTAAGCTGGGGCCCGGTACTGCCCCGGCGTGGCCGCCACCAGCCGCTTGAAGGCCCGGTGGAGGTGGGCCTGATCGGCAAAGCCGGCGTCCGCCGCCACCTCGGCGATGGCATGGCCACGACGCAGGCGGGCCCGGCTGTAGCGGATGCGCCGGTCGATGAGGAAGGCGTGGGGCGTGAGGCCGTAGCGCCGCTGGAAGGCGCGGATCAGGTAGGACTCCGACAGCCCCGCCGCGGCGCAGATGTCGCCCAGGCTGAGAGGCCGGGTGCAGTTGTCGGCGATGAACTCGGCGGCCCGGGCGAGCCGGTCGTCGGCGCCTGCGGGCACGGCCGGCGCCGGATCCAGGCGGGCCTGCAGCAGGGCGGCGAAGGCCACCGCCGCGCTCTCCTTCTCGAGCTGCTCGGCCTGCCCGTCGTGGAGCAGCGCCTGCAGGCGCATCAAGCCTTCGGCCAGCAGCGGATCGCGGCTTGCCGCGGTGGCAAAGGGCTGGAAATCCCGCCCGTCCGGGAGCCCCAGCGCCGCCTGCTGGCGGGCCAGCCACGCCGCGTCGAGGAACAGCATGTGGTACGCCCAGGGCTGGCCATCCACCGGGTTGCAGGCATGGACTTCCTCGGGATTGACCACCACCACCGAGCCCGGCCCCACCCGCTCGCGCAGGCGCCCGTTGGCATAGGTGCTGACGCCGCCGGTGATCACGCCGATGGAGAAGCTGTCGTGGGAATGGGGCGCGTAGCACACCCGCCGGCCGTCCTCGACCGAGCGCAGCTCGACGTGGGGCAGCGCCGCGTCGCGCCAGAAACGGGGCGCAGACGCAGCCGGCCGCTCAGCGTCCGCCGGCCACATCGAGGATGCTTCCGGTGGTGTAACTGGCCTCATCCGACAGCAGCCACAGCACGGCGCGAGCCACTTCGTCCGGCGTGCCGCCCCGCTGCATCGGCACGCCCGGCGCCAGCCGCGCCACCCGGCCGGGTTCGCCGCCACTGGCGTGGATCTCCGTCTCGATGAGGCCCGGCGCCACCCCATTGACGCGGATGCCCTCGGTCGCCACTTCCTTGGCGAGGCCCAGGGTGAGGGTGTCGATGGCGGCCTTGGAGGCGGCGTAATCCACGTATTCACCGGGCGAGCCGATCCGCGCCGCCCGGGACGACAGGTTGACGATGGCGCCGCCGCGCCCGCCGTGGCGGGTGGACATCCGCCGCACCGCCTCGCGGGCGCACAGGAAGGCGCCGGTGATGTTGGTGGCAAAAACGCGCTCGAGGCGCGCGGCGTCCATCTCGTCCACGCGCATCTGGCGGGCCAGGATGCCGGCGTTGTTCACCAGCGCATCCAGAGGGCCGAGGCGCGCGTCGGCTTCGGCGAAGAGCCGCAGCACGTCCGACTCGACCGCCACATCGGCCTGCACCGCGACGGCCGTTCCGCCCTGGGCGGCGATCTCGGCCACCACGGCTTCGGCGGCGCTGTGGTCGGTGTGATAGCTGAGGCACACGGCGTACCCCCGCGCGGCAGCCAGCCGGGCGATGGCGGCGCCGATGCCCCGGGAGCCGCCGGTGACGAGGAGATTCCGGCCCATCGAAGCCACCGTCAGGATTCGGTCTTGCGGGTGCGGCGGCGGCGGGTGGCCGGCTTGGGCTCGGCGGCCGGCGCCTCAGGGGCGGGCTCCGGCGCGGCCGGGGCGGCTTCGGTGGCCTTGGTGCTCTTGCGGCTGGGGCTACGCTTGCGCCGGGTGTCGGCCTTGGGCTGCGCTTCGGGCTCGGGTTCGGGGGCTAGCGCGGGTTCGGGCGGCGTTTCGATCACCGGCTCCGGCGCGACTTCGGCGGCCTTGGCCGACTTGCGGCTGCTGGTGCGCTTGCGGCGGCTGTCGGGCTTGGCGGCGGGGGCTTCGGGCACGGCGGGCGGCTCGGCGATTTCCGTGTGGTGTGCGACGACTTCGGACACCGGCAGGTCCACCGGCACCTGCTCATGGCGCGCGGCGCTGCTGCGATACACGTAGGCGCCGGATTTCTCGTCGCGACCGAACTCCAGCAGGCCGCGGGCCTGGGCTTCTTCGAGCAGGTTGCCGAAGGCCCGGAAACCATAGCGGGTCTCGCTGAAATCCGGCTTGCGGCGCTTGATGGCTTCCTTCAGCACCGACGCCCAGATCTTGCCGGTGTCGCCCCGCTCGGCCACCAGCGCGTCGAAGATCTGCACGGCGATCTCGATGCCCTTGGTGCGGCGGGCCTCCACGTCCTCGCGGCGCGGGCGGTCCTCGTCGTTGCGGCGCGACGGCTGGGCTTCCCTGGGTTCGCGGCGGGCGGCGGCGCGCTGGGTTTCGCGCACCAGGTCGTCGTAGAAGATGAACTCGTCGCAGTTGGCGATGAGCAGATCGGAGGTGGATTGCTTGACGCCCACGCCGATCACCTGCTTGGCGTTCTCGCGCAGCTTGGACACCAGCGGCGAGAAATCCGAATCGCCCGAGATGATCACGAAGGTATTGACGTGGCTCTTGGTGTAGCAGAGGTCCAGCGCGTCCACCACCAGCCGGATGTCGGCGGAATTCTTGCCCGACTGGCGCACGTGGGGAATCTCGATCAGCTCGAAGTTGGCCTCGTGCATCGTGGCCTTGAAGCCCTTGTAGCGATCCCAGTCGCAGTAGGCCTTCTTGACGACGATGCTGCCCTTCAGGAGCAGGCGCTCGAGCACCAGCTTGATGTCGAACTTCTCGTACTTGGCGTCGCGCACGCCGAGGGCCACGTTCTCAAAATCGCAGAACAGGGCCATGCTGGTGGATTCGGGCGAAGTGGCCATGGGCGTCTCCTGTCGTGAATGGCTGGCAGCTTACTCGCAATGGCTCACCCGTGTTAGGTTTCCCACCCCGCTTCGCAAGGCTCCCGCATGAACCGCCCCCTTCCACCGGCCGACGCCCGCGGCACCCGCGTCGCCCTGATCTTCGCCCTCGTCGCCGAACGCCTGTCGCTGTGGTACGAGCACGGCCAGTGGCCCACCGAGGCCCAGGGCGCCACCCTGTGCGCCGACTGGCTCGGCCGCACCAAGCGCAGCCTGCCGCTCACCGACCGGCGCCACCTGTCGGATCTGAGCGACCGGCTGGCCCGCCAGATCGCCGGCAGCCTGTCCCGCGAGGCCGGGCTGTACACCGTGCACGAGATGATGGAATCCCTCGACCCGAACCACGAATCCGAACTCGGCCAGACCTTGATGGCCGAATGCGAGCGCATGCTGGATGCCTCGCCCCCGCCGGGCGCCGACACCCCGCCCGGGTGCTAGACTCGGGTCATCCCCACCGCGGAGCCAACCCATGAGCGCCAAGACCCTGGATTTCTGGTTCGAGTTCGCCAGCTCGTATTCCTATCTTTCCGTGATGCGCATCGAGCCCCTGGCCCGCGACGCCGGCGTGACGATCAACTGGCGGCCCTTCCTGCTCGGGCCGGTGTTCCTGTCCCTGGGCTGGAACGACTCGCCCTTCAACATCTACCCGCCCAAGGGCCGCTACATGTGGCGGGATCTCGCCCGGCTGGCGGCGCGCTACGGCCTGCCGCTCACCATGCCCTCGCGCTTCCCGCGGAGCGGCGTGCTCGCCGCGCGGGTGGCGATCCTCGGCGCCGCCGAGCCGTGGATCGGCGATTTCGCCCGGGCGGTGATGAGCGCCAACTTCGCCAACGACCAGGACATCGCCGATCCGGCGGTGATCCACGCCATCCTCACCCGCCTCGGCCTGCCCGCCGACGCCCTGCTGGCCGACGCCACCGCCGAGCCCAACAAGCTCGCCCTGCGCCGCCAGACCGAGCAGGCCACTGAGCGGGGCCTGTTCGGCGCGCCCAGCTTCATCACCCCGGACGGCGAGATGTTCTGGGGCAACGACCGACTCGAAGACGCCCTGGCGTGGGTGGTGGACGGGCCGACGATCTGAACGCCCGCCGCCCATGAGAAAGGGGGCACGCGGCCCCCTTGCTTTACCAGCCGGCGAACCCGGCTACTTCGGCTGCTGTTCGGCGGCCTTCTTCGCCTTCTCGGCCTTCTTCTCGGCGTTCTTCGCTGCCCGCTCTTCGTAGTCGGCCTTGTCGCCGCGGGCCTGTTCGGCGCGCTGGGCAGCGGCCTGGGCCTCTTCGGCGCGGCGCTGGGCGTCGGCGGCTTCCTTGCGGTGGCGGGCTTCGGCTTCGAGCATGCCGCGACTCTTGGCCTCCTGCTCGGTCTTGATGCGCTCGGCGTCCTTTTCAGACAGGTGACGCAGGCGCTCTTCGGTCTCGGCGCGGTTGCGGGCTTCGGTCTCGGCGCGCTCGACGGCCTTCTGGGGCGCGGTGGCGGCCTCTTCGGTCTTGCGTTCGGTGTAGCGGCGGTTCTTGTCGGCCAGCTCGATGCGGCCGGCTTCCAGGTCCATCTGGCGGGCGCGGCGGATCTCCAGCACGCGGCGCTCCTTGGCCTGATCGAGGCAGCGATTGACCAGGAAGCGCTTGTAGCAGCCGATCTCCTCGTCGGTGAAACGCGCCTCGGCGGCATCGCGGATCGCGCCCGCCTCGGTGCGCAGCGCGGCGGCGCGGGCCATGTCGGGGGCCGGCTCGTCGGCGGCGAGGGCCGGACCGGCTAAAAAGAGGGCGCAAAGGGCGGCAGAAACGGGCAGGCGCATGGTGCAGCAGGGCGATGGACAACGGGACCGCTTACAATACCGGATTTGCCGCCTTCTTTCCTCCGCTCCCGTGATCCAGTTTCGTAACCTGCGCCTCGCCCGCGGCGTGAAGACCCTCATCGAAGGCGCCAGCCTGCAGATCCACCCCGGCTGGAAGGTCGGCCTCACCGGCGCCAACGGCTGCGGCAAATCCAGCCTCTTCGCGCTCCTGCGCGGCGACCTGCACCAGGACTCGGGCGATCTCGAGATCCCCGCCGCCTGGACCATCGCCCATGTGGCCCAGGAAACCCCGGCCCTCGCCCGCCCCGCCATCGACTACGTGCTCGACGGCGACGCCGAGCTGCGCCGCATCGAAGCCGCCCTTGAGGCCGCCGAGGCCGCCCACGACGGCGAGGAGATCGGCCACCTCCACGGCCGCCTGCAGGAGATCGGCGGTTACGCCGCCCGCGCCCGCGCCGCCGCGCTGCTCGACGGCCTGGGCTTTTCCGGCCCCGACATGGAGCGCCCGGTGGCGGATTTCTCGGGCGGCTGGCGGATGCGCCTCAACCTCGCCCAGGCGCTGATGTGCCGCTCCGACCTGCTGCTGCTCGACGAACCCACCAACCACCTGGATCTCGACGCGGTGATCTGGCTCGAGCAGTGGCTCGGCGACTACCGCGGCACGCTGGTGCTGATCTCCCACGACCGGGATTTCCTCGACGCGGTGGTCAATCAGATCGCCCACATCGAATTCCAGCGCCTCACGCTCTACACCGGCGGCTACTCCGACTTCGAACGCCAGCGGGCCGAGAAGTTGTCTCAGCAACAAGCTTTGTTTGAAAAGCAACAGCGCGAGCGCGCCCACCTGCAGAAGTACGTGGACCGCTTCCGCGCCCAGGCCACCAAGGCCCGCCAGGCCCAGAGCCGCATCAAGGCCCTGGAACGGATGGAGACCATCGCCGCGGCCCACATCGACACGCCGTTCAGCTTCAGCTTCCGCGAGTGCGGCGCCGCGCCCGATCCGCTCCTGCAGATCGAAGACGCCGCCGTCGGCTACGCCGACAAGCCGATCCTGGCCGGCATGAAGCTCACCATCCGCCCCGGCGAGCGCATCGGCCTCCTGGGCCGCAACGGCGCCGGCAAGTCGACCCTCATCAAGCTGCTCTCGGGCGGGCTCAAGCCCACCGCCGGCGAGCGCCGCGAAGGCAAGGGCCTCGCGCTCGGCTACTTCGCCCAGCACGCGCTGGAGAGCCTGCGCCCCGAAGAGTCGCCGCTCCAGCACATGCTGCGCCTCGACCCGCAGACCCGCGAGCAGGAGCTCCGCGACTACATCGGCGGCTTCGATTTCCGGGGCGACATGGCCACCACGCCCTGCGGCCCGTTCTCGGGCGGCGAGAAATCCCGCCTCGCCCTGGCCCTGCTGATCTGGGGCAAGCCCAACCTGCTGCTGCTGGACGAACCCACCAACCACCTCGACCTGGAGATGCGCCACGCCCTCACCCTGGCGCTGCAGGATTACGAAGGCGGGATGGTCATCGTCTCCCACGACCGGGCGCTGCTGCGCGCCACCTGCGACCGCTTCCTGCTGGTGGACGATGGCCGCCTGCAGCCCTTCGACGGCGACCTGGACGACTACAAGGCCTGGCTCGCCCAGAAGCGCAGCGCCGATGCCGCCGCCGCCCAGTGCCCGGACAAAGCCGCCGACAAGGCCAGCCGCAAGGCCGAACGCGAAGCCGCCGCCGCCGACCGCCAGGCCCGCCTCGCAGCCCGCCGCCCGCTGCTGAAGGAGCTCGAACAGCTCGACAAGAAGCTCGTCCCCTGGAACGCCGAGAAGGCCAAGCTCGACGAGCGCCTCGCCGACCCGGACCTCTACACCGGCCCCGACGCCGGCGAGGTGCCCAAACTCCTCAAGCGCCAGGCCGAGCTCACCGAGAAGATCGACGAAGCCGAACTGCGCTGGCTCGAACTCCACGAGGCCCTCGAAGCCATCCCCGCCGACTGAACCCTGCGTCACCAATCGCGACGGATTCGGCATAAGCCGTGCCGGTCTGTTTGCTAGAATCGCCCTTTCGCCAAAATCAACCGTCGTAATCTGGAGCTACCCGCCGTGCAACTCGTCTGTCTCGACCTCGAAGGTGTCCTCGTCCCTGAAATCTGGATCGAATTCGCGGAGCGCACCGGCATCCCCGAACTGCGTCGCACCACCCGCGACGAGCCCGACTACGACAAGCTGATGAAGTACCGCCTGGATCTGCTCAAGCAGCACAAGCTGGGCCTGCCCGACATCCAGAAGGTCATCTCCGAGATGGGCCCCGAACCCGGCGCCAAGGATTTCCTCGACGCCCTGCGCCAGGATTTCCAGGTCATCATCCTGTCCGACACCTTCTACGAATTCGCCATGCCGCTGATGCAGCAGCTGGGCATGCCCACGCTGTTCTGCCACAAGCTCGAAGCCGACGCCGAGGGCTACCTGGTTAACTACCACCTGCGCATGGCCAACCAGAAGAAGGAAGCCGTCCAGCGCTTCAAGGAGATCAACTTCAAGGTCATCGCCGCGGGCGATTCCTACAACGACACCGCGATGCTCAAGGAAGCCAACGCCGGCATCCTGTTCCGCGCCCCGGACAACGTCATCGCCGAGTTCCCGCAGTTCCCCGTCGAGCGCGAATACAGCGGCCTGATGGCCCAGATCCGCGCCGCCTCCGCCCGCATCTGATCTCCCCACAGCACCCGGTCGCGGCCCACCGGCCGCCGGCCGGTGCCGGACCCGCCATGCATCGCGAACGCTTCTACACCCTCTCCGCTTCCTGCCCCGACCGCACCGGCATCGTCGCCAAGGTCTCCGGCTTCATCGCCGAGCACAAGGGCTGGATCCTCGAAACCGCCCTCCACGCCGAGCCGGCCGTCGACGCCGACAGCCGCGGGCGCTACTTCATGCGCATCGAGATCCGCGCCGACTCGCTGCCCTTCATGCTCTCCGAGTTCCGCGAGCGTTTTCGCCCGATCGCCGAAGAGCTGAACATGGACTGGAAGATCACCGACTCGGCGGTCAAGAAGCGCGTGGTGATCCTCGTCTCCAAGCAGGAACACTGCCTCTACGACCTGCTGGCCCGCTGGCAGTCGAAGGAGCTCGACATCGAGATCCCCTGCGTGATCTCCAACCACGAGACCTTCCGCGGCTTCGTGGAGTGGCACGGCATCCCCTTCCACCACGTGCCCGTCACCCCCGACAACAAGGCCCAGGCCTACGCCGAAGTGCAACGCCTGTTCGAGGAATCCCGCGGCGACACCATGGTGCTGGCGCGCTACATGCAGATCCTCTCCCCCGAGCTGTGCGCCGCCCACCCGGGCAAGATCATCAACATCCACCACAGCTTCCTGCCCAGCTTCGTCGGCGCCAAGCCCTATCATCAGGCCTACACCAAGGGCGTCAAGCTGATCGGCGCCACCTGCCACTACGTGACCGCCGACCTCGACCAGGGGCCGATCGTCGAGCAGGACGTGATCCGCATCGACCACTCCGATTCGGTCGAGGACATGGTCCGCTACGGCAAGGACATCGAGAAGGCCGTGCTGGCCCGCGGCCTGCGCTACCACCTCGAAGACCGGGTGCTGATCCACGGCAACAAGACCGTCGTGTTCCGCTGACACCCGCTCCGCGGTCCGCCACCACCCCGCGTCGCCCCGCCGGCCTTTCGAGGCCGGCTTTTTTTCGTCCGGCCCCGGCGACCGGAATGGGTCATTCATCGACCGTGAAATAAGTCGCTGTAAGGATTTTCGACAGACCCGAATCGGGCGGAGCAACGGGAAACCCCCAGAACATTTCACTCCCCGGCTGCGCCCCAATTCGGGCCGCACGCGGCAAGGGCTCGACATCAAATCAATTTCCGCCGCGCAGAAGATCACACCCCAACCACGAATATGGCTTGCCATCTATTTCGACACAATTGGTCGAATTCCTTCGCTGCAATTCCATCGCGCGAAATTATGCACAGACCGGGCATTCACACCCTGCCAGACCGGCGTTACGCCCCCCAAGTCGGGGTGTTTTACATATTTTTGTAAATTAATTGCAAGCCACTTTGAGCAAACCAGATAAGACCATGAATTGAAAGAACTCTCAGCAGAATCAGCGGCTGGCATGCCGATTGCTAATAATGGCTGAACAAATCCGATTCAATCATCAAAATCAAGACGCAGGCCAGACAATCATGACTTTCAAGAAAGCCGCACTATCCATTCTCTCCGCTGGCCTGTTCGGCCTTTGCATGCAGTCGGCCAATGCCTCACCCTTTGCAGCATTGGCCGACATTGAAGGCAGCAACGCAGCCTTCACTACCACCAACCCCCATAGTGGCTCGGTGAACGACGGCGGCTTCGATGCCTTCGATACCTTCGGTTATTACCCCGACGGCCTTCCGTCCGGCATCAGCCTTCAGCGCACCGTCAATCTGCTGGCCGGTACCAATACCTACCGCTGGGTGGACAGCTTCACCAACACCGGCAGCAGCACCTTCTCGGGCCAGGTCCGTTTCTACGGCAACCTCGGATCGGACGGAAATGAGGTGGTGACCACCAATACTGGCTTCATGAAAGTCAGCAACGAATACTGGGCAGGCTCCGGCACCTGGGACCCGGTGCTGGCGCTGGTCAACGGCAACAACGCCTGGACGCTCGCCAACACCGCGGCACCCATAACCCCCAACGATTACAACGACTACATCACCCTGAGCCTCGCCGCCGGCCAATCGATCTCCGTGGCGCACTTCGCGATTCTGGTTCGCCCGGACGATTCCTTCAACTACTACAACGCGAGCGCTTCGGTCGCCAGCGCCACGGCCCTGGCCAATGCCCTGATTGCCGACCCGAGCGCCTACTGGACCGGCCTCTCCGCCAGCCAGGTCAGCCAGATCGCCAACTTCAGCACCAACGCCGTGCCGGAACCCGCCAGCCTGGCGCTGCTGGGCATCGGCCTGGCGGGCCTGATGGGGGCCCGTCGCAAGCAGGCTTGAGCCTTTCCAGCGCAAGCAAAAAAGGCCACGCATTGCGTGGCCTTTTCTATTTCGGGGCTGGCGCAGGTTCAGGCCTTCTTCACGAACTCCGACTTCAGCTGCATCGCGCCGAAACCTTCGATCTTGCAGTCGATGTCGTGGTCGCCATCCACCAGGCGGATGTTCTTGACCTTGGTGCCAACCTTGACCACCGACGACGAGCCCTTGACCTTCAGATCCTTGATCACGGTGACGCTGTCGCCATCCTGCAGCACGTTGCCGTTGGCGTCGCGCACCACCTTGGCCTCCTCGACCGGCGCGGTCTTGGGCCACTCGTGGGCGCATTCGGGGCAGACGAAGTTGTCGCCGTCTTCATAGGTGAATTCGGACGAACACTGGGGGCACTTGGGCAGGCTGCTCATGCGGGTTCCTTGGCGGCGGCGCGGCGCTTAAGCAGCAGGCCGCACTCGAGGTGATGGGTGTAGGGAAACTGGTCGAAGGCCGCGGCGGCGGCGATCTCGTGGGTGTCGTGGAGGGCCGCGACGTTCTCCTGCAAGGTGTTGGGATTGCAGGAGATGTACAGGATGTGGTCGAAACCCCGGGCCAGGGCGACGGTGCCGGCGTCGAGGCCGCTGCGGGGCGGATCGACGAACAGGGTCGAGAACCGGTAGCCGGCCAGATCGACGCCCTGCATGCGCCGGTATTCGCGGCCGCCGGCCAGCGCGTCGCTGATCTCCTGGCTGGCCATGCGCACCATGGTCACGTTGGCCACGCCGTTGGCCTCGAGGTTGAAGTGGGCGGCCTGCACCGAGGGCTTGCTCATCTCGGTGGCCAGCACGCGGCCGAACAGCGGCGCCAGGGCGATGGTGAAGTTGCCGTTGCCGCAGTAGAGCTCCAGCAGGTCGCCGCCGATGCCGGCCACCTGGGCGCGGGCCCAGCCGAGCATCTGGCGGTTCACGCCGCCGTTGGGCTGGGTGAAGCTGCCTTCGATCTGCTTGTACTTGAGCTGGCGGCCATCAAGCTCGAACTCCTCCAGCAGCCAGTCGCGGCCGATGACGATCTTCTGCTTGCGGCTGCGGCCGATGAGCTGCACGCCCATGTCGGCGGCAAGCTCGGTGGCGGCGGCCTGCCAGGCGTCGTCGAGGGGACGGTGATAGACCAGGCTGATCATCAGCTCGCCCGACAGCGTGGCGAGGAACTCCACCTGGAAGATCTTGCGCTTGAGCGGCTCGCTGGCCATCAGCCGGTCGCGCAGCACCGGCATCGCGGCGGCGATGGGGCCGGCAGCGGGCGCGAAGGCGTCGAGCACGATGGCCTGCTTGGGGTCGGCCGGGTCGAACATGGCGTAGTCGACCCGCGGGCCCTCGTGCCACATGCGGAACTCGGCACGCAGGCGATAGGCCTCGCGCGCGGATTCGAAGACCGCCGGCTCGGGCAGCCCGAAGGCGGCAAAATCAGCCTTGTAGCGCGCCACCTTGTCGGCAAGCTGGGCGGGGTAGTCGGCGGGGTTGAAACTGGGCAGGGGCATGTCACGCACGGAACGGCCGACGGGGCCGGTCCGATCAGAAATATGGGTGGGGGCGAGGGGCGGAATATACGCCTGTCGGCCGGACAAGGGAAAACACCGCCCCCGGCCGGGCCCGCGTCACACCAGCCGGACCTGCCAGCGATACCACCGGGCGGACAGCCGTTCGGCCAGGGCGCCGGCCATCGCGTCGAGCTGGGCGTCGAAGCTGCCGTCCTTGCCCCCCGCCAGGAAGGCGATCTTGTTGCTCCAGCCCACCTTCACACCGGGGCAGAGCCGGCCATCCACATCGACCGCTTCGTACTCGAAATCGGCCCGCCCCCACTGCTCGATGTTGAAGATGCGCGCCATCTCGCCGCTCTGCACGGCGATCACGTAGGTTTCGACGTAGGCGGCAAAATCCTGCTCGTCGGCGTATTCGCGCACATCCGCTTCGGGCGGGCGTTCGACGGCGTTGCAGGGGCCGAGGGCGATGACGAGGCAGGCGTCCTTGTAGAGCGCCTGCATGCGCTGCATGAGATTTTCGCTGGGGCCGTTCTCGGCCAGCGCCTTGAGCAGGGCGTCCTGCTCGATCTTGAACTGTTCGTACTTGTCCATGCGTGGTCGGGTGCGCCGCGATCCGGGATGGCCCGCGTCCGCGCCCGTCGATAAGAAAACCGGCGGAGACTAGCAGGTTGTCGCCCATCCTGCAGGCCTGCCCCGAAAACAGGACGGGCGCCCGAAGGCGCCCGCTCTGCTTGCTACCGGAGGAAAGCCGCTTACATGTGGTACGCGGTTTCGCCGTGGGAGGTGATGTCGAGGCCTTCGCGCTCTTCGTCTTCCGGCACCCGCAGACCGATGAACATATCCACCAGCTTGTAGGCGATGAAGGCGACGACGGCGGACCACACGACAGTGATGCCGACGGCGGTAGCCTGGATGATGACCTGGTCGGCGATCGAGTAGCCGTCAGCGACCTTGTTGCCGACGTAGTCCCAGATGCCAGCGCCGCCGAGGGACGGGGAGGCAAACACGCCGGTCAGGATCGCACCGAGGATGCCGCCGACGCCATGCACGCCGAACACGTCGAGGGAGTCATCGGCACCGAGCATGCGCTTCAGGCCATTCACGCCCCACAGGCAGACCACGCCAGCCAGCAGGCCGATCACGACCGCACCCACCACGCCGACGAAGCCGGCAGCCGGGGTGATCGCCACGAGACCGGCAACGGCACCGGACGCAGCGCCAAGGCCGCTCGGCTTGCCCTTGATGATCCATTCAGCCATCAGCCAGGCGAAGGCTGCAGCAGCGGTGGCCACCCAGGTATTCACGAAGGCCAGGGCGGCAACGCCGTTGGCTTCGAGGGCGGAACCGGCGTTGAAGCCGAACCAGCCCACCCAGAGCAGCGAGGCGCCGACGATGGTCAGGGTCAGGCTGTGCGGGGCGAAGGATTCACGACCGAAGCCGATCCGCTTGCCAACCATGAAGGCACCGACCAGGCCGGCCACGGCGGCGTTGATGTGCACCACGGTGCCGCCGGCGAAGTCGAGGGCGCCCTTCTGGAACAGGAAGCCAGCCGTCGCAGTGGCGGCATCGGCCGCTTCAGCGGAGGTGTAGGCATCCGGGCCCGCCCAGTACCAGACCATGTGCGCGACCGGCAGGTAGGAGAAGGTGAACCACAGCACCGAGAACAGCAGCACGGCCGAGAACTTGATGCGCTCGGCGAAGGCGCCGAGGATCAGGCCGACGGTGATCGCCGCGAAGGCGCCCTGGAAGGCCACGTAGATGAGTTCCGAGACGACCACGCCCTTGGTGAAGGTGGCGGCGACGGAATCCGGCGTGACGCCCTTCAGGAAGACCTTGTCGAGGCTGCCGAAGAAGGCGCTGCCTTCGGTGAAGGCGATCGAGTAGCCGTAGAGGACCCACAGCACGCTGATCAGCGAGAACACCGCGAACACCTGCAGGAGCACCGACAGCATGTTCTTGGCACGCACCAGGCCACCGTAGAACAGGGCCAGGCCGGGGACGGACATCAGGATCACAAAGGCGGTCGAGACGAACAGCCAGGCGTTGTCACCCTTGTTGGGGACGGGCGCCGGCGCCGCTTCGGCGGGAGCAGCTTCGGCCGCCTTGGCCTCGGCAGCGGGGGCCGCCGCTTCGGCGGCCTTGGCGGCAACCGGGGCTTCGGCAGGCTTGGCGTCGGCGGCGGGCGCCGGCGCGGTCACTGCAGGCGCGGCCGCAGCGGCGGCCGGAGCCTCCGCCTTGTCCTGCGCCAGCGCAGAGCCCGCAAAGCTGACCGCTACGGTGGCCAGCAGGGCTGCGAACAGTTTTTTCATGATGGCACGCTCCCTTACAGCGCGTCGGCACCGGACTCGCCGGTACGGATGCGGATGGCTTGTTCCAGGTCGAAGACGAAGATCTTGCCATCACCGATCTTGCCGGTGCTGGCCGCCTTTTCGATGGCTTCGATGACCTGATCGAGGATGTCGGTGTTCACCGCGGCTTCGATCTTCACCTTGGGCAGGAAATCGACAACGTATTCCGCACCACGGTACAGCTCGGTGTGGCCCTTCTGACGGCCGAAGCCCTTGACCTCGGTCACCGTGATGCCTTGCACGCCGATGGCGGACAGGGCCTCGCGGACTTCGTCGAGCTTGAAGGGCTTGATGATGGCGGTAACGAGTTTCATTTTGGGGTCCTCTGCTGGGCGGCCACGAGGACCGCCTGGCGGTTGGAAATTAGAAGGTGCGGGTCAGGGAGAACAGCACGCGGCCCTTGCCCAGATCCTTGCCGTAACCGTTGGTGTACCAGGCTTCGCTGGCGTTGGTGGTGATGTAGCTGAGGCCCACCACGGTGCCACTGAAGTCCTTGGTCACGCCGACCTTGTAGTCGGTGTAGCTGGCGCCGTTGGCGCTGGAGCCATTGACCTTCTGGCGACCGATGTGACCGATCAGGTTGACGGTGGGAACCAGTTCATAGGTGGCGGTCAGGTCCAGGTAACCGGAGTTCTTCGAGCCCACCCAGCCGAACAGGTCGGAGAAGGAGTGGGAATACTTCAGGGTCAGGAAGGTCCAGGTGCCGGCGACGTAGCCTTCCAGGGTGTTCGGGTTGTTGCCGTAGCCGGTGCCCGGGTAGAAGTACTGCAGCAGACCCACGTCGTAACCAAAGTCGCCGACGGTGTTCTTGTAGCCGCCGTAGAAGTCCCACTCGAGGCTGTTGCTGGTGGTGCTGTTGGCGTCAGACAGCCAGGACACGTTGGAACCCCAGGTGCCGGCGTAGAGGCCGCTGGCGTGGGCGTAATCGACACCGCCCTGGAGGGCCGGCTTGCGGTTGGTCTGGCCGATACCGCGGTAGAGGTATTCGGAAACCACGCCGACGTTGCTGGTGAAGGTGTGCTCGGGGGCCGGGGCGGCATCCGCGGCGCTCACCAGGGTGGGCAGGGCGACGCCGGCGGCGATCAGGGCGGAAGCGATGACGGACTTGCGCATGATGAGAATCTCCAGGTGGTCAAAGTTGGTGAGCACACATAAGCAACCGGTGTGCCAGTTTGCAAAACCTTTTAAAAAATATGGACATAACACTGACAAGCGCGTTTTGTTGCAGCGCATGAAATCCCGCCGACGCACCAGTTTGGAATCATGCACCAATAATGGGCGCTCTTTTGGTGCGCCCCGGCCTCGGCGCAGCCACCTCGGGACGGTGCTAAACTCAAAACCATCCCGACGATCTCAATTGCCAGTGAGGAACGCAGTTATGACCAACCCGAAAATCCTCGACGAAATCGGTGCCAAAGTCTCCGAACTCCTCGCCAACAGCCCCGCCAAGGACATCGAGAAGAACGCCCGCGCCCTGCTCGCCAGCGGTTTTTCCAAGCTTGATCTGGTGACCCGCGAGGAATTCGAAGTGCAGCGCGAAGTGCTCACCCGTACCCGCGAGAAGCTCGCCGACCTGGAGCACCGCGTCGCCCGCCTCGAAGCCGAGCTGGCGAGCCGCCCGCCCGCCCAGGACTGAGCCACCACCGCCGCAATCCCGAGGGCGCCACGGCGCCCTCTTCTTCGTCCGCCCCACGGAGCCGCCATGAAAACCACCCTCGCCGCCCACCTGCTGCTCGCCCTTGCCGCCGTCACCGCGCCTGCCCTGGCCGCCCCGGCCGGCTACACCATCGACCCGAACCACACCTTCCCGGTGTTCGAGGTGGATCACCTGGGCTTCTCCACCCAGCGCGGCCGTTTCAACAAGACGAGCGGCCGGATCACCCTCGACACCGCCGCCCGCCAGGGTTCGGTGGACGTCACCATCGACGCAGCCTCCATCGACATGGGCTTCGCCAAGTGGAACGACAACATGCGCGGCGAGAACTACTTCAACACCGACGCGCACCCAACCATCACCTTCAAGGCCGACCGGCTGGTGTTCGACGGCGAGCGCCCGGTCTCCGCCGAAGGCAGCCTGACGATGCTCGGCGTCACCAAGCCCGTCACCCTCACCATCAACCGCTTCCGCTGCGCCCCCCACCCCCTCAACAAGCGCGAGACCTGCGGTGCCGACGTGATGGCCACCCTCAAGCGCTCCGAGTTCGGCATGACCAAGTACATCCCGTCGGTGGGCGACGACGTGCGCCTGCTGATCGCCGTCGAAGCCTTCCGCGAATAACGCGACGCGCCGTCACACGCCCGAGGCAAGCTCTCCGCCCCCATCACCGCCCTCACACGCCATGGCTCCCCGCATCCGCTCCGGCCTCCTGATCCTCGCCGCTGCCCTCGGCCTCTCCGGCTGCGCCAGCGTCGGCCCCACCGCCCTCGACGACACCCGGCTGCAGTACAACGAGGTGGTCAAGCGCACCACCGAGCAGCAGCTGCTGCTCAACATCGTGCGCCTGCGCTACACCGACACCCCCAGCAGCCTCGGCGTGTCGGGCATCGCCGCGCAGTTCGAGCGCAGCCAGAGCGTCGGTCTGCTGCCCTTCTTCACCGCGGTGGGGGGCGACGCCAGCCGGGGCAGCTTCACCGCAGTGTTGCCCCAGGCCCAGGTGATGGGCGCCGACCGCCCCACCTTCAGCCTCACCCCGCTGGACGACCAGGAATTCACCCGCAAGCTGTTCACTCCGCTGCCCCTCGACGGGGTGATTTACCTCGCCAAGACCACCTGGCCGATCTCCAAGGTCTTCCGGCTCTACCTGGAAAACCTCAACTGGGTGCCCAACGCCCAGACCGCCAGCGGCCCCACCCCGCGGGAAGCCCCGCCGGTGAGCGACTTCCTGCGCGGCGTGGCGGCCCTGCAGACCCTCCAGGACCGGGGCGCCATCGTCTTCGGCCTCACCGAGCAGATCGAACAGGTGGGCGGCACCCTGCCCGCCGGCGCGGTATCGGCCACCGATCTCATCGAGGCCAGCAAGAACGGCCTCGAATACCGCCCGGCAACCGGCGGACGTGGCTGGCAACTGGTCCGCCGCGCCAACGTACCGGTGCTGCGCCTCGATCCGGACGCGCTCAGCTCGCCTGAGATGCGCGCCTTCGAAGAAGCCTTCCACCTGCGCCCGGGGATCACCGAGCTGCGCATCACCCAGGAAGCCCTCACCCCCTTCCGCTCGGCGCTGCCGAAAGACGGCGTCGCCAGCCTCGACCTGGAAACCCGCTCCCTGCTGCAGGCGCTGTACTACGTGAGCCACGGCGTGGACGTGCCCGCCGAACACCGCGCCCGCGGCCTCGCCACCATCACCCGCGACGCCGCCGGCCGCGAATACGACTGGAATGAGGTGATGCGCGACCTCTTCCACGTGCGCACCAGCCCCGAGCGCCCCACCCGCGCCCACGTCGCCGTGCAGTACAAGGGCCAGTGGTTCTACGTGGAAGAATCCGACCAGGACACCAAATCCACCTTCTCGCTGCTGGTCGAGCTATCCCGCCTCGAACTCGCCGGCAAGACCGGCCCCGGCCCGCAACTCACCCTGCCGATCGGGCGCTGAGGCCCCACCTGTAGAAATCCACAGCCCCAGGCGATACACTTCGCATTTTTGATGCGGAAGACATCATGAGCCTGGCTGTTCTTGCCAGCCGCGCCCTCGTCGGCCTGCAGGCACCCGAAGTGTGCGTCGAGGTGCATCTGGCCAACGGCCTGCCGGCCTTCACGCTGGTGGGCCTGCCCGACGTGGAAGTGCGCGAAGCCCGCGACCGGGTCCGCGCCGCACTCCAGACAGGGCAATTCGAGTTTCCCCAGCGTCGGATCACCGTCAACCTCGCCCCGGCCGATCTACCCAAGGAAGGCGGCTGCTTCGATCTCCCCATCGCCCTGGGCATCCTCGCCGCCTCCGGGCAGATCCCCGCCGACAAGCTCGACCACTACGAATTCGCCGGGGAGCTCTCCCTCACCGGCGAGCTGCGCCCGGTGCGTGGCGCGCTGGCGCTCGCCCGACAGGCCGCCGAGCGCGGGCGCATCCTGATCCTGCCCGCCGCCAACGCCCCCGAAGCCGCGCTGGTGAATGGCGTCACGATCCTCCCGGCCGCCAACCTGCTGGCGGTGGTCGCCCACCTGTGCGGGCACACGGTCATCGAGCCTTACGCCGGCGCCCCCCTCGTCCAGGCCCCGGACTACCCCGATCTTGCCGACGTGAAAGGCCAGAGCCAGGCCCGCCGCGCCCTCGAAGTCGCAGCCAGCGGGCAGCATTCGCTGCTGTTCTACGGCCCGCCGGGCACCGGCAAGTCGATGCTCGCCCAGCGCCTGCCCGGCCTGCTCCCGCCCATGGGCGACGCCGAGGCCCTGGAAAGCGCAGCGGTCCAGTCGGTCGAGGGCAGCTTCCGCCCCGAGCGCTGGCGGCAACGCCCGATGCGGGCACCGCACCACTCTGCATCCGCGGCGGCTCTGGTGGGCGGTGGCAGCACGCCGCGGCCCGGCGAGATCAGCCTCGCCCACCACGGCGTGTTGTTCCTCGACGAACTCCCCGAGTTCGACCGACGCGTTCTCGAAGCCCTGCGTGAGCCGCTGGAGACCGGCCACATCACCATCTCCCGGGCCGGCCGGCGGGCCGATTTTCCGGCCCGTTTTCAGTTGATCGCCTCCATGAATCCATGCCCCTGCGGCTACCACGGCCACCCGGACGGCCGCTGCCGGTGCACGCCGGACCAGATCGCCCGCTACCGGGGCAAGCTCTCCGGCCCACTGCTCGACCGCATCGACCTGCTCCTCGAGGTGCCCACGCTGCCGGTGGCCGATCTGCAGGGCGCACCGGCGGGCGAAAGCTCGGCGGCAGTGCGCGCCCGGGTCGCCAGGAGCCGTGCCATCCAGCATGCCCGGCAAGGCAAACCCAACGCGCTGCTGGCCGGTGCCGAGATCGACCAGTGGTGCCAACCCGACGAGCGTGGTGTCAAACTGTTGCGAACGGCCATCGATCGCCTGCGTCTCTCGGCGCGCGGTTACCATCGAATCCTGAAAGTCGCGCGTACAATCGCAGACATGAGCGAGGCCGAGGTCATCCAGGCCGCCCATGTGGCCGAAGCCATCCAGAGCCGCCGCGGCCTCACCGCTTTCATCTGATCAAATCCATCAAGCAGGAGTCTCTCCGTGGCATCCACCCCGTCCGCCGGCGCGCCCCGCGCCAAGAACTGGTTTCTGTGGTTCGTCGGCTTCGTCGTCGCCCTCGTCGCCTTGGCCGCCGCCTACACCTGGCTGGTGCTCAGCTGGAGCTATTCCTCGGGCGAACGCGCCGGTTACGTGCAGAAGTTTTCCCAGAAGGGCTGGCTGTGCAAGACCTGGGAAGGCGAACTGGCGATCGTCGCGATCCCCGGCAGCATGCCCGAGATCTTCAAGTTCACCGTACGTGACGACAAGGTTGCCGCCGAGATCAACACCGTGATGGGCAAGCGCGTCGCCATCAGCTACGACCAGCACCTGGGCATCCCCTCCACCTGTTTCGGCGAGACCGGCTACTACGTGAGCAAGGTCCACGCCGTCGAGTAGGAACCCCGCCCCGGAACACCTCTCCATGCCTTATGTCCAGCTGGCGGCGCTGCTTGCAGCGCTCGCCACCGTCGGTCCATTCTCGATCGACACCTACCTCCCGGCCCTGCACGCCATCGGCGCCGACCTGGGCGCCACCACCGTCCAGACCCAGCAGACCCTCACCGCCTACATGCTGCCGATGGCGCTGATGGTGCTGTGGCACGGCGCTATCTCCGACGCCTACGGGCGCAAGCGGGTGATCGTGGTGTCGATGCTGCTGTTCACCCTGGCCTCGGTGCTATGCGTGTTCGCCGGCAGCATCGAGATGCTGCTGGTGGGCCGGGCGCTGCAGGGCATCAGCGCCGGCGCCGGCATGGTGGTGGGCCGCGCGGTGGTGCGCGACCTGCACGACGGCCCCGCCGCCCAGCGCCTGATGAGCCACGTGAGCATGGCCTTCGCCCTCGGGCCGGCCATCGCCCCCATCCTCGGCGGCTGGATCTTCAGCGCCTTCGGCTGGCGCGCGGTGTTCGTCTTCCTCGCCCTGCTGGGCCTCGTGCTGGCGGCGCTCACGGTCTGGAAGCTCGACGAGACCCATCCGCCGGAAGCCCGCCACCCGCTGCATCCCGGCCCCCTGGCGCGGCGCTACTGGGGCGTGTTCACCTCGCCCGGCTTCCTGCTCCTCACCTTTGCGGTGAGCTACAACTTCAACGGATTCTTCCTGTACGTGCTGTCGGCCCCGGTGTTCCTGATCCAGCACCTGGGGCTGCCTGAAACCGGCTTCGGCTGGTTCTTCATCCCCACCGTGAGCGGCATGATGGCGGGCTCGGCCCTGTCGGCCCGGCTGGCCGGCGCGCTGTCCCCGGCCCGGACGATCGCCCTGGCGCTGGGCATCATGATCCTCGCCGCAGCCATCAATCTCGCCGTCACCAGTCTGATGGCGCCGGGCCTGCCCCAGTCGGTGCTGCCCATCATGCTGTACACCTTCGGCATGGCCATCGGCATGCCCAGCCTGACCCTCCTCGCGCTGGATCACTTCCCCACCCACCGGGGCCTTGCCTCCAGCTGCCAGAGCTTCCTGCAGATGCTGGTGAGTTCCATCACCGCAGGCCTCGTGGCCCCCGCCCTGTGGGATTCGGTGGGCAGCCTCGCCACCGGCATGCTGGCCAACCTCGCTGTCGGCCTGGGCTGTGCCGGGCTGTGGTGGGCCCTGTACCACCGCCGCGAAGGCCAGCCCAAATGAACTGGGCCGAGAGCATCGACCTGTACTGCGAGCGCACCGGCCCCGGCCTGTGGGCGGAGCCCTTAAACGCCCTCACCAACCTCGCTTTCCTCGCCGTGGCCGCCATCCTGTGGCGGCGGGCCGGGCGTAACGCGCCCTTCGACCTGCGCCTGCTGATCGGCCTGATCGCCGCGGTGGGTGTGGGCAGCGGGGGTTTCCACACGGTGGCGACCCGCGGCACCGCGATCCTCGACATCGGCTTCATCGCGATCTTCGTGGTGGCCTATTACCAGCGCTTCCAGGTGCGCGTGCTTGGCCGCAGCACCGCCGCCGCCTGGGCCGGCGTCGGCCTCTTCCTGATGCTGACCGGTGGCTTCGTCGCCGCCACCCGGCTGCTGCCACCCCTGCCCCTGAACGGCTCCGACGTCTACCTGCCGCCCTTCGTGCTGCTGCTGGCCTGTGCGGCCCGGGCCCGACCACGGGCACCGGCAGTCGCCCGCTGGCTGACGATGGCCTCCGCCCTCTTCGTGGTGAGCCTCACCTGCCGGGCGGTGGATCAGCTGGTGTGCGCCGCGTGGCCGGTGGGCACGCATCTGGGCTGGCATCTGGTGAATGCCGCGATGCTCTACTGCTGCATGGCCGGGCTGCTCGCCGCGCCCCGCTACCGCCCCTTCGGCTGAACGAAAACGGGGCGCCCGAAAGCGCCCCGTCAAAGCAGCCACCGCAGCGAATCAGCCCTTGCCCAGCTCCCGCTCGGCCCAGAACAGCGCGGTGATCGTCTTGCCGTCGGTGATGCGGCCGTCGAACACCGCGGCCCGCGCCTCGTCCAGCGTCAGATAGACGATCTCCAGAAACTCCCCCTCATCCCAGGCGTGGCCCACGTGCTTGAGGCCGCTGGCGAGGAAGATCTCGATGCGCTCGTCCGAGTAGCCGATGCACGGGTGCATCACGCCCAGATGACGCCAGTCGTCGCCCTCGTAGCCGGTTTCCTCCTGCAGTTCGCGCCGCGCGCAGGCCAGGATGTCCTCGTCCGGATCGAGCTTGCCGGCCGGCAACTCGAGGAAGGCCCGGTGCAGCGGATAGCGGAACTGCCGCTCGAAGATCAGCCGGCCGTCGTCACACACCGGGATCACTACCACCGCGCCCGGATGCTTGATGTATTCGCGCACGCCGCTCTTGCCGTCGGGCAGGCGCACCTCGTCGCGAAAGACGTTCAGCAGACGGCCCTGGAAGACCGGTTCGGAGGTGAGTTGTTCTTCGTGCAGTGGATCGTTCATGCCGGAGGCTCCGGGTAATGGCAAAGGGTGGAAGGATGGCACCCGCCCGCCGCCGTGACCAGCCCCCGGGGCCGTCTCCGGCATAATCGCGGCATCGTGACCGCCACCCTGCCTCCCGCCTTCCCGACGCTGCGCGACCAGCTCCTCGACCCCACCGGCGGGCTGGTCTATCACCTGCGCGCGGCGCGCCACCGCCGTCGCCTGTGGGCGCCCTTTCATGCCACCGTAGCAGGCTGGCTGGGCAGCTGGCAGCCCGGACGGCAACAACTGGTGATCGTCGGCCCCAACGCCGGCTACGCCCTGCCGGAAGGATTTCTCGCCCGCTTTGACCTCGTCACGGCGCTGGAGCCCGACCCCATCGCCCGCTGGCTGCTGGCCCGCCGGCCCGACGCTGGCCGGCTCGTCTTCGACCGCCTCGACTGCCTGACGACGTCCGACGGCCTAGCGCGGCTGGCGGCGCGATTTCCGGACGCGGCGGTCCTGTTCTCCAACGTCCTCGGCCAGCTCGACGCCCCCGGTGAAAGCTGGGCCGATCTGCTGGCCCGCCACCTGCCCGCGCACCCGTGGGCGAGCTACCACGACGTGATCTCGACCACCACGCCGCCCACCCGCGACACACCCTGCACGGTGACGGATAACGCGACGCTGGCCGATGTGCTGGCGCGGTTCTGGACGGGCGGTGAGCTCGCGGTGGCCGACCACGCCACCTTCCACCTGGGCGGCGCCGGGCCGCGGCGCTACGCGGTGTGGCCGATCACCCCGCGACGCTGGCATCTGGTGGAGTGGGTGGAGCACACACCCACCTGAACCGCCGTTCATAAACTATGCAACGCCACTGCAGATCGGTTTGGTGAAACAATCCGGGGCTGCCTCCACCGCTCTGCTACGAAGCCCACCCACCGCAATGACCAAGAAAACCGCATTCCTGCGCGCACTGTTCGCGCTCCTGGCCTGTCTCTCCGGGCTCGCCCACGCCGGCGAGTGGATCGCCGACGCAAACCAGTGCCAGGTCTGGAACCCCTTCCCCGCCCCCGGCGAAACCGTCGTGTGGAGCGGCGAATGCAAGAACGGCCGGATCTCCGGCCCTGGCTCCCTGACCTGGTCCAGGTACGGCAGGTTCAGCTCGCGGGAAGACGGCAACTTCATCGACGGAAAACTTCAGGGTGAAGGCTCGGACACCCTCGCCAACGGCGACAGCTACGAGGGCGATTACGTCGACACCATGTTCCAGGGCTTCGGCGTCTTCAAGAACGCCTGCTGCGGCCCGAACAGCTGTCCCGACAGCTGCGTGAAGCGGGGCTGGTGGCAGGACGGCAGGCTTCAGCACGCCTGCGCGTCGCGGGAGGCCTGCCAGAAGATCGTGAAGCTGGAAAACCTCGTCCGCAAGGCCGAACGGGAACTTCGCTGTGACGATGCCCAGAAGCTCGACCAGGAACTCAAGGCCCTCGCCCGCGGCGTGCTGGATTACGCCAGTTGCTCCCGCGAGCGCCAGTTCAACCAGACCCTGAAAAGCAGCGATCCCCAGGAGATGTACCTGGCTGCCGGCCGCTACGAATCCGACGGCGACCGGGGCCGGGCCAAAGCGGTCTATCGGCGAATCGTCGATCGTTTTCCGAAGCATGCGATGGCCATCAAGGCCACCGACCGGCTGACCCGCCTGGCCGACGTGGAGTCGGTGGAGGCCTCCAACCAGAACGCCATCAACCGGATGGAAGATGCACAGCGCGAAGCCCGCAGCGCCTCCTACAACCAATGCCTGAACCGCTACTCCGCGTGTCAGAGCAGTTGCGACGGGTTGCGGGATTCGTCCTCGCGGAACAGCTGCCGGAGCGGCTGCGCCGCCTGTTCGCGCTGACGTTACCCGCGCGCTGACGGCACCGGGCCGCGCGGTCGCTCAGGCGTAAGTATCGACGCGGCTGCCGCTGCCCGCACTGGCGCTGGCGATGGCCGCGTAGCTGGCAGCGGGGCCGCTGGCGTTGGCGGAAATTTCATTGTCCGGCGCATCGCCCGAAGGCTCAGCGGACGACATCTCCATCCGCGCCTCCATCGCCATCCGGTCTGCCTGGCTGGCGACCTGCCGATCCTGCGCCGACGGGTCGGTCGGCGCGAGGGCGGCGGCGCGGATGCGTTCGGCCCGGGCGAGGGTTTCTTCCGGCGTGCGGCCCTGGGAGACATCGATGCCCACCTCGCCACCGACGGCGTAGCGCTTGCCGTCCGGGCCGGTCTCGTAGGTAAAGCTGGCACCGTGGGTGATGAGGCCCGAACCGGCCGCCATGTGGGCCGATTCGTGGGCGCGGACGACCCGGTCACGGGCCTGCAGGCGATTGACGACCTGCTGATCGGACTCGGACAGGGCCGATCCCGCCGCCTGCCCGGCAGCGCCTGGGGAACGCAAGGTGGGGGCCGCAGCAGCCCCGAGCGCGGAAACCGACATGCGTGGGAAGAAAAAGCGCGTTACTGGCGCTTAAAGCCTAGACCGAAAAAAGCCCTTCGTCAGCTTTGCGCCCGCGATATTTCGCCGGGCACCCGTGCCCATGCGCCGCCGCGACAAGGCCAGCAGCCCCATGCCCAGCAGCAGCAGCGTGCCAATCGCCGGCTCGGTGACGGCAACAACCACTGGCGTCTGGGTGCCGGAAAAACGGCCCGCCCCGGTAAAGCCAAGGCCGGTGACAAAGGCGGTCGGGTCGGCCGGATCAAGCCCGGCGGAGACCTCGATGCCGGTCACCTGGAAGCGATCCACGCCGGCCGCGCCGAAATCGTAGGCCATGCCCCCGGCCAGATTGCCCGCCAGTAGCTGCAGCGCGCCAGCGGAATCGAAACCGAAGAGGTCATACAGGCCGTCGCCGATGCCGGCGGGCAGCAGCACCGAGCGAAAGTTGGGGTCGCCGGCGCCGGTGGCGTAGGTGTAGCCCACCGCCACGTAGGGGTCGATGTAGAAGGTTGCGCCGGGAACGACGGCCACATCGAAGCGAAAGCTGCCGTCGGCAACGGCCACCGGCAGGTGCACCGCCGGCCCGACCACGACGGACAGCGCCGGCAGCGGGGCCATGAAGACAAGGGCGAGGACCGCCGGACGGAGCAGGCGGAAGATCGGGTTGAGGGCGTTGAGGAGCGTCATGCACTGATCCGCTATTGTTGTCGTTTTCTGACATCCGCATGAAAGTTACGGGGGTCAGATCAACATCAAGCAATTTGCGCACCAAAGCGTGAAAAACCTGACACAGCGCGGCATACAGTTTTACACCGACACCCAAAATGGGCGTCGGTGTAAAAAATCCTGACAGCATCCACGGCCATCGGCGAGGCCCACCGGCGGCGCAGAACGGCGCTAAACCTCGCCCAGATAGGCGGCGCGCACCTTCGGATCGGCCAGCAGCGCATCGCCCGAACCGGTGAGGGTGATGTGGCCGGATTTCATCACGTAGGCCCGCTGGGAGAACTCCAGCGCCAGGTTGGCGTTCTGCTCCACCAGCAGGATGGTCACGCCCTCGGCAGCCACCGAACTGATCACCTCGAAGATCTTCTCGACCACCAGCGGCGCGAGGCCCATGGACGGTTCGTCGAGGAGCAGCAGCTTTGGCCGCGACAGCAGCGCCCGGCCGATGGCGACCATCTGCTGCTCGCCGCCCGAGAGCGTGCCCGCCACCTGCTGGAGCCGCTCCTTGACCCGCGGCAGCATGGTGAACACACGCTCCAGATCAGCCTCTACGGCGTCGTCGTCGCGCCGGCAGTAGGCGCCCATGCGCAGGTTTTCTTCGACCGTGAGGCGGGTGAAGATGCCGCGCCCTTCGGGCACCAGCGCCAGGCCCTGGCGCAGGCGCTTGTGGGCGGGCAGCTTCTCGATGCGCTGGCCGTTGTAGCGCAGCTCGCCGCCCGCGATGGGCAGGGTGCCGGCGATGGCGTTGAGGGTGGTGGTCTTGCCCGCGCCGTTGGCGCCGATCAGGGAGACGAGCTCGCCCTCGGCGAGTTCCAGGTCGATGCCCTTGACCGCTTCGATGGCGCCGTAGGCGATGCGCAGGTCGCGCAGTTGCAGGATGGGAGCACTCATGCCGCCGCCCCCGCCTTGGCGGTGCCGTGGCCGCCCAGGTAGGCGGCGATCACGGCGTCGTTCTGCTGGACCATGGCCGGCACGTCCTCGGCGATCTTCTTGCCGAAGTCGAGCACGGCGAGGCGGTCGCACAGGCCCATCACCAGCTTCACGTCGTGCTCGATGAGGAGCACCGTCACGCCGTCGTGGCGGATGGTCTGGACGAGTTCGCGGAGCTTGGCGGTTTCGGTGGCGTTCATGCCGGCGGCGGGTTCGTCGAGGGCCAGCAGCTGCGGCTCGGTGGCCAGCGCGCGAGCAATCTCAAGGCGGCGCTGGTCGCCGTAGGAGAGGTTCTTGGACACGGTGTCGGCAAAGCGCTCGATGCCCACGTAGCGGAGCAGTTCGAAGGCGCGTTCGGTGATGAGGTGCTCCTCCTCCCTCGCCTTGCGGGTCTGCAGCAGGATCGAGAAGGGGTTCGCGCGGGAGCGGATGTGGTGGCCGGCCATCACGTTTTCCAGCGCGGTCATCTCGCGGAACAGGCGGATGTTCTGGAAGGTGCGGGCGATGCCGGCGGCCACCACCAGGTGCGGCTTGCCGGTGGGCAGCTCGGTGCCGTTGAAGACCAGCTCGCCCTCTTCGGGCACGTAGGCGCCGGTGAGCACGTTGAAGAAGGTGGTCTTGCCGGCGCCGTTGGGGCCGATGAGGCCGTACACCTCGCCCTTGCGGATGGTCAGCGACACGTCGGACAGCGCGGTGAGGCCGCCGAAGCGCTTGGTGATGTTCCTGGCTTCGAGGAGGGTGATCACGCCTTGCCCTCCTTGCCCACCACGAGCTCGGGCTTCGAGTAGCGGCTGTGGGCGGGGATCAGGCCCGACGGGCGCAGCAGCATCATGAAGATCATCGCCAGGGACAGCAGCAGCATGCGCAGCACTTCAGGATCGAGGATGACCTTGTCGAACACCGCCTGCTGCACCGGCACCGCCACGTAGCGCAGCACCTCGGGCAGCGCGGTAAGCGCCAGCGCCCCGACGATCACGCCGGCCAGGTTGCCCATGCCGCCGAAGACGATCATCGTGAGCACCGCGATGGATTCCATCAGCGAGAAGCTCTCGGGCGACACGAAGCCCTGAAAGGCCGCGAACAGACCGCCCGACACGCCGCCGAAGGTGGCGCCCAGCGAGAAGGCAAGCAGCTTCATGTTGCGGGTGTTGATGCCGATGGCCTTGGCGGCCAGTTCGTCGTCTCGGATCGCCGCCCACGCCCGGCCCACCCGCGACACCTGCAGGCGCTGCACCAGCAGCACCGACAGCGCCACGAAGGCGAGGAACACGTAGTAGTACAGGAACAGCGAGTTGATGGTGATCTCGTCGCCCACCTTGAGGGGCTTGGAGATGTCCCAGCCGAACAGCACCAGCGGGTCGATCATGTTGATGCCCTGGGGCCCGTTGGTGATGTTGATCGGGTGGTTCAGGTTGTTCATGAAGATGCGCACGATCTCGCCGAAGCCCAGAGTGACGATGGCGAGGTAATCGCCCCGCAGGCGCAGCGTGGGCAGGCCGAGGATGATCCCGGCCAGCGCGGCAAACGCAGCCCCCATCGGCAGCACCAGCCAGAAGGGCAGATGCAGCTCGAAGTGAGGCGAGGCGAGGAAGGCGAAGGTGTAGGCGCCCACCGCGTAGAAGGCGATGTAGCCCAGGTCGAGCAGGCCGGCAAAGCCCACCACCAGGTTGAGGCCGATCGCCAGCATCACGTAGAGCATGGCGAAATCGAGGATGCGCACCCAGGTCTTGCCGAACAGCATGGCGATGAGCGGCGCGCCGAAGGCGATGGCGAGCACCACCCAGCGGGCGGCCGCCGGGTTGCGCTTGCCGAGATACGGAATGGCGAGGGCGAGTTCGTTCATGGTGACAGTGCTCCTCAGGCGCGGTCGGCCACGCGTTCGCCAAGCAGGCCGGTGGGCCGGAAGATCAGCACGATGCCGAGGATGATGAAGGCGAAGATGTCCTGGTAGCTGGAGTTGAGGAAGCCGAAGCTCATGTCCTCGATGTAGCCGGCGCCGATGGATTCCACCAGCCCCAGCACGATGCCGCCCAGCATCGCCCCGGCCAGGTTGCCGATACCGCCCAGCACCGCCGCGGTGAAGGCCTTGAGGCCGGGCATGAAGCCCATCGCATAGTGGGCGATGCCGTAGTTGGACGAGTACATCACCCCGGCCACAGCGGCCAGCGCCGAGCCGATCACGAAGGTGGCGGCGATGATCTTGTTGGTGTCGACGCCCATCAGGCTGGCGACCCGGTGGTTCTCGGCGGTGGCGCGCATGGCGCGGCCGAGGCGCGTCTTGTTGACCAGCAGCACCAGCCCGATCATCAGCACCGCCGACACCACCAGGATGACGATCTGCACCGGGGTGATGAACACGCCGGCCACCGGCTCGATGGGCGTGGTGGAAACCAGCTGCGGGAAGGTGTGGTAGTTGCGGCCCCAGATGATCATCGCGAGGGTCTGGAGGAGGAAGGAGACGCCGATGGCGGTGATCAGCGGAGCCAGCCGCGGCGCGTTGCGCAGGCGACGGTAGGCGGTGCGCTCGATGGTGTAGCCGAGGATCATGCACACCACGACGGAGACGCCGAGGCCGGCGAGTAGCGTGGGCACCAGGCCGAGCTCCGGGTAGTGGGTCTGGAGCAGGCTGATGGCTTCAAGGGCGACAAGCGCGCCGACCATCAGCACGTCGCCGTGGGCGAAGTTGATGAGCCCGAGGATGCCGTAGACCATCGTGTAGCCGAGGGCGATCAGCGCATACACGCTGCCGACCACGAGGCCGTTCACGGTTTGTTGGAGGAGGGTTTCCATGGATGACGCAACCCGGAGAGGGTGGAGAAGCGGGAGGGCGATTGTAGTCCGGCGGCCATCAGGCGATGCCGCCGGGCCGGAGCGCGCCGAGGCCGCTCCGGCAGGGGGCAGGTCTTACTGCACCGGCTCCCACTTGCCGCCCTTGAACTGATAGACGGTGACGGCGCCGTCCTTGATGTCGCCCTTGGCGTCGAAAGCGACGGTGCCGATCACGCCGGGGAAGTTGACCTTGCCGATGGCCGGAGCGTATTTGGCCGGGTCGGACGAGTTGGCGGCCTTCATGGCCTCGATGATCGCCGAGGCGGCGTCGTAGGCGTAGGGCGCGTAGATCTGCACGTCGGCGTTGAAGCGCTTCTTGAAGCGGGCGTTGAAATCCTTGCCGCCCGGCATCTTGTCCAGCGGCAGGCCCGGCTGGGTGCAATAGGCGTTGGGGCCGATCGCGTCGCCGGCCAGCTTGATGATCTCGCCGGTACAGCCGCCGTCGCCGGTGATGAACTTGGCGCCAATGCCCAGTTGCTTGATCTGCTTGAGCATCGGGCCGCCCTGGGTGTCCATGCCGCTGTAGACGATCACGTCCGGCGTCTTGCCCTTGATGCGGGTGAGGATGGCGAGGAAGTCGGTGGCCTTGTCGCTGGTGAATTCGCGGGTCACCACGGTGCCGCCGCTGGCCTTGACGGCCTTCTCGACCTCGTCGGCGAGGCCCTGGCCGTAGGCGGTGCGGTCGTCGATGATGGCGACCTTCTTGCCCAGGGTGGTGGCCGCGTACTTGCCGATGCCCAGGCCCTGCTGCACGTCGTTGGCGATGGTGCGGAAGGTGGACTTGAAGTTCTGCTGGGTGAGCCGGGGGTTGGTGGAGGCCGGCGAGACCTGCGGGACGCCGCCTTCGTTGTAGATGCGCGAGGCGGGGATGGAGGCGCCGGAGTTGAGGTGGCCGACCACGCCCTTCACGCCCGCATCCACCAGACGCTGGGCCACGGTGGTGGCGGTCTTCGGGTCGGCCGCGTCGTCTTCGGCCATCACTTCGAACTTCACCTTCTTGCCGCCCAGGGTCACGCCCTTGGCGTTGTATTCCTCGACGGCGAGGCGCACGCCGTTCTCGATGTCCTTGCCCAGGTGCGACTGGGTGCCGGTGAGCGGCGCGGCGGTGCCGAGCTTGACGACTTCCTGGGCCTGCACGGCGGATGCACCAAGACCGAGCACGGCAAGGGCGACAAGGGTGATTTTCATGCGGTTTTCTCCTCTGGAGGGTTCAGGCAAGGCGTTTCAAGCAAATTTGGCGCCACGCGCGCGGCGCCGTGTCGATCGTTTCGGCACCGGACGTCAGGGCCGGACTTCCCACTTGCCGGCATTGAACTGGTAGAGCGCCACGCCGCCTTCACGCACGTCGCCGTTGGCGTCGAAGGCGATGTTGCCGGTGACGCCCTTGAAGGCCACCTTCTGCATCAGCGGCAGGTATTTGGCGGGCTCGGCCGAGTTGGCGAGCTTCATGGCCTCGATGAGGGCGCTGGCGGCGTCGTAGCTGTAGGGCGCATAGAGCTGCACCGGCACGTTGAAGCGCTTGGTGAAGCGCTCGTTGAAGGCCTTGCCGGCGGGCATCTTGTCCATCGGGATGCCGGCCTGGGTGCAATACACGTCGGGGCTCATCGCCGCGCCGGCGATCTTGATCATCTCGGCGGTGCACGCCCCGTCGCCGCCCAGATACTTGGCGGTGATGCCCAGCTGCTTCATCTGCTTGAGGAGCGGCGCGCCCTGGGCGTCCATGCCGCCGTAGAAGATGGCGTCGGGCTTGGCGGCCTTGAGCTTGGTGAGGATGGCCGCGAAGTCGGTGGCCTTGTCGTTGGTGAATTCACGCCCCACCGGCTTCACGCCGCGCTGCTTGAGGCTGTCCACCAGCGCGTCGGCGAGGCCCTGGCCGTAGGCGGTGCGGTCGTCGATCACCGCGATGCGCTCGGCCTTCAGCACATCAACGGCAAAGCGGGCCATCGCGTTGCCCTGCTGGAGATCGTTGGCGATGACCCGGTAGGTGGTCTTGAAGCCCTGGCGGGTCAGCTTGGGGGTGGTGGACGATGGCGTCACCGACGGCACGCCGCCCTGTTCGTAGATGCGCGAGGCGGGGATTGCGGCGCCGGAGGTCACGTGGCCGACCACACCCTTCACGCCGGCATCCACCAGACGCTGGGCGACGGTGGTGGCGGTGCGCGGATCGGCCTGGTCGTCCTCGGCCATCAGCTCGAACCGGGCTTTCTGGCCGCCGAGGGTCACCCCCTTCGCGTTGGCATCCTCCAGCGCCAGCTGGGCGCCGAACTGCTCGTCCTTGCCCACATGGGAAATGGGGCCGGTGAGGGGGCCGGCAAAACCGATCTTCACCACCACGTCGGCGAGCGCCGCGGTGCTCGCGACCATCGTCACGCCGGCCACGGCCAGCATCGTCACGGAGCGTTTCACCTGTTCATCCTCCACAAAGGGTGTTCATGCCAGAATGGGCTGATTGTAACCAAGCCCGGCCATTTTGGCGGGTTGCCGCCACCTCGATACCGCTGGAGACCCTCCGATGCGTAAACTGCTGTCTTTCCTTCTTGGCGCCCTGGCCCTCGTGGGGCTCGCGGGCTGCGACGCGGTCAACATGAAAGACCTCAAACCCGGCGTTTCCACCGGCTACGACGTGCGCGACAAGTTCGGCACGCCCGGCATCGAATGGCGGAACAACGACGGCAGCGTGACCTGGGAATACACCCGCCAGCCCCAGGGCACCGAATGCTTCATGATCACCGTGGGGCCAGACAACCTCCTGCGCAGCATCGAGAACGTGCTCACCCCCGCCAACTTCGCCCGCATCCAGCCCGGCTGGACCAAGGATCAGGTTCGCCGCCTGCTGGGCAAGCCGCGCTCGGTGCAGAAGTTCGCCCTCAAGAAGGAAGAAGTGTGGGACTGGCGCCTGCCGCCGGAAATCAGCGTCGACGTCTTCTTCAACGTCCACTTCGACGAGGTCGGCGTGGTCACCGGCACCAGCCGCTCGACGGAACAAAAGAGCAGTTGAACCCGGGCAGGTGCTCCAGCGTGCACATGGCATGGAGCACCTGTTCAGATACTGGACACCCTGATGCACAGTTCGCGGCGCTGCAGCATTTTTCCGCCTTTCACCCAAGCGGCTGATAAACAAGACTTTTGACCGCATAGGCCGACTTGATTGCCTGCTGGCACGCGCCCTGCTGAATAGACGTCAACGCTGCACGAAGCGTTTTCGATCAAATTCAGGAGGAGACTTCCATGCTGTATGCACTGCCCGGTTCTGCTGACGCCAAGGTTCAATACAAGTCCCGCTACGACAACTTCATCGGCGGCAAGTGGGTTGCCCCGGTCAAGGGCGAGTACTTCGACGTCATCACCCCGATCACCGGCAAGCCCTACACCCAGGCCGCCCGCTCTGGCGCCGAAGACGTGGAACTGGCCCTGGACGCCGCCCACGCTGCCGCCGACAAGTTCGGCCGCACCCCGGCTGCCGAGCGTGCCAACCTCCTCCTGAAGATCGCCGACCGCCTCGAAGCCAACATCGAGAAGCTCGCCTACGCCGAGACCGTCGATAACGGCAAGGCCATCCGCGAAACCCTGAACGCCGACATCCCCCTGGCCGTCGACCACTTCCGCTACTTCGCCGGCTGCCTGCGCGCCCAGGAAGGTGGCATCTCCGAGATCGACGAGAACACCGTCGCCTACCACTTCCACGAGCCCCTGGGCGTCGTCGGCCAGATCATCCCCTGGAACTTCCCGATCCTGATGGCCGCCTGGAAGCTGGCCCCCGCCATCGGCGCCGGCAACTGCGTGGTCCTGAAGCCCGCCGAATCCACCCCGATCTCGATCCTGATCCTGACCGAGCTGATCGCCGACCTGCTGCCGCCGGGCGTGCTGAACATCGTCAATGGCTACGGCCGTGAAGCCGGCATGCCGCTGGCCACCAGCCGCCGTATCGCCAAGATCGCCTTCACCGGCTCCACCGCCACCGGCCGCGTGATCGCCCAGGCCGCCGCCACCAGCCTGATCCCCGCCACCCTCGAGCTGGGCGGCAAGTCCCCCAACATCTTCTTCGAGGACATCATGGCGGCCGACGACGCCTTCCTCGACAAGGCTGTCGAAGGCATGGTGCTGTTCGCCTTCAACCAGGGCGAAGTGTGCACCTGCCCGTCCCGTGCCCTGATCCAGGAATCGATCTACGACCGCTTCATGGAAAAGGTCATGGCCCGCGTCAAGGCCATCAAGCAGCTCAGCCCCCTCGACACCGACAGCATGATGGGCGCCCAGGCTTCCCAGGATCAGCTCAACAAGATCATGGCCTACATGGAAATCGGTCGTCAGGAAGGCGCCCAGTGCCTGACCGGCGGCGACCGCACCCACATGGACGGCGATCTGGCCGGCGGCTACTACATCCAGCCGACCCTGTTCAAGGGCCACAACAAGATGCGCGTCTTCCAGGAAGAGATCTTCGGGCCGGTGCTGGCCGTGACCACCTTCAAGGACGAAGCCGAAGCCCTCGAGATCGCCAACGACACCCCGTACGGCCTCGGCGCCGGCGTGTGGAGCCGTGACGGCAGCCGCGCCTACCGCATGGGCCGCAACATCAAGGCCGGCCGCGTGTGGACCAACTGCTACCACGCCTACCCGGCCCACGCCACCTTCGGCGGCTACAAGGAATCCGGCATCGGTCGCGAAACCCACAAGATGATGCTCGACCACTACCAGCAGACCAAGAACCTGCTGGTCAGCTACAGCCCGAACGCCCTCGGCTTCTTCTGATGTGTTTGTGTCGTCCCTGTTGTAAGTAAGGCAAGGTGTTGCGGGGCGGGAGGAATCCCGTCCCGCTTTTTTCTTGGAGGAGCCCCATGACACCGAGAATCATTGCCACCGACGCCGCCCTCGCCTTCATCAACGAGCTGCGCGGCGAGTTCGGCCCCCTGATGTTCGTGCTCTCCGGCGGCTGCTGCGACGGCAGCGTGCCCAACTGCTACAAGCTCGGCGAGGTCATCCCCGGCCAGACCATGCTCCTGCTCGGCGAAGTGGGCGGCGCCCCCTTCTACCTGGGCCACCAGGAGTTCGCCTACTACGGTTCGTCCCAGCTCACCCTCGACGTGCAGCCCGGCGGCGGCGGGGATTTCTCCCTCGACTGCGGCAAGGGGCGTGCCTTCGTCACCCGCTCGCGGCTGTTCAGCGACGAGGAGCTTGCCGCCGCGGCACCGGTTTCGGGCGGATAAACCACGCCCGACGTTGCCCGGCGCCCGCTTCGCGTATATCTTTTTATATAGACAACCTAAAGCTGCAGCGATTGGCTGACGTAACAAACGTCGAGCCCGGCCGTTGCAATCCGAAGGTCGGCTCGTCCGCGACCATCCCGGCGCGGGCAACACTCCAGCCCCGGCGGAACTCGACGATGGCAACCCTTCTCTGGCTTCAGACTGGCGCCTGCAGTGGCGACACCATGTCGCTCCTGAACGCCGACAGCCCATCGGTCGAGAGCCTTGTCCGTGGCGGCAGCCTCGACATCCTGTGGCACCCGTCCCTCAGCGCCAAGCCGGCCGGCGCCCTGGGCGAGCTGATCGCCGCCATCGAGGCCGGCACCCAGCCCCTCGACATCCTGTGCGTCGAAGGCAGCATGATCACCGGCCCCTACGGCACCGGCATGTTCGACAGCTACCGGGGTCGCGCCAAGATCGACATCACCCGCGCGCTGGCCGCGCGGGCGCGCCACGTGGTGGCGGTGGGAACCTGCTCGGCCTTCGGCGGCATCCCCGCCGCGCCGCCCAACCCCACCGACTGCACCGGCCTGCAGTTCGACCGCGAACAGCCCGGCGGAATGCTCCCGCCCGAATGGCGATCTGCGTCGGGCAACCCGGTCATCAACCTGGCCGGCTGCCCGGTGCATCCCAACACCATCACCCGCAGCCTCGCACTGCTGGCCCAGGACCAGCCCCTCGAGCTGGATTTCCTCAACCGCCCGCGCGCCTTTTTCAACAGCACGGTGCACCAGGGCTGCACCCGCAACGAATACCACGAGTACGACATCGAGGAAAAAGACTTCGGCGGCCGCGGCTGCCTGTTCTTCAACCTCGGCTGCCAGGGCCCCAACACCCTCGCCAACTGCAACAGTGATCTATGGAACCGGCGCAGCAGCAAGACCCGCGCCGGCGTGCCCTGCTTCGGCTGCACCTCACCGGGCTTCCCGCGGGATGGCGACCTGTTCCGCACCGAAAAGATCGGCGCCGTGCCGGTGGCCCTGCCCCTGGGCGTCTCCCGCGCCCACTACATGGCCTACAAGAACCTCGCCCACGCCGCTGCGCCGCTGCGCATCAAGAACCGGGACATGGAGACCTGACCCCACCATGGCCCGCACCACCCTCAACGTCGATCTCAACCGCGTCGAAGGCGACCTGGAGTTCCAGGTGGACCTGGACGGCAACCGCATCGTCGACGCCCGCTGCGTCGGCACCCTGTTCCGCGGCTTCGAGCAGCTCCTGATCGGCCGCGCGCCCAAGGACGGCCTCGTCATCACCCCACGGGTGTGCGGCATCTGCGGCACGGCCCACCTGTACACCGCGGCCCTCGCGCTGGAGCGCCTCGCCCAGCTGCCCGTGCCGCCCCAGGCCACGCTGATCCGCAACCTGTGCCTGATGGCCGAGAACATCCAGAGCGACCTGCGCCAGAGCTTCCTGTTCTTCACGCCGGATTTCATCCACCCCCGCTACGCCGGCCAGCGCCTCTACCCGGACATCGAAGCCGCCTTCGCGCCCCTCAAGGGCAAGGTGGTGCGCTCCACCCTGGCGGTGTCCCGCAAGGTGGTCGAGCTGGTGGCGATCTTCGGCGGCCAGTGGCCCCACTCGTCGTACATGCTGCCGGGCGGCGTCACCCGCGGCGCCTCCGCCCGCGACCTGATCGACTGCCAGGACATCGTCGATCAGGCCATCGAGTGGTACGAGCAGGACGCCATCGGCGACAGCCTCGACAACTGGCTGGCCCTCGACAGCAGCGACGCCTTCTTCAGCTGGCTCGAAGCCGACGCCCACGCCGCCAGCGCCATCGGCCTCCTCACCCGCTTCGCCCGCGCCATCGGCCTGCAGAAGATCGGCGGCGGCGCCCGCCACTTCCTGTCGGCTGGCGCCTGGCACGACCCGCAGCGCTGGGCCCCGCCCTACACCGACGGCGCCACCCTGATGCCCGCCGGCATCTACCACGCCGACGGGGCCCGCCTCGAAGCCTTCGACCAGGCCCTCGTCAACGAGCACGTCCGCCACGCCTGGTATCGCCCCTACCCCGGCGGCCGCCACCCCTTTGCCGGCGAGACGGTGCCCGACTACCAGCCCGACACCGACCGTTACACCTGGGCCAAGGCCCCGCGTTACGGCGATCTGGTCGTCGAGACCGGTCCGCTGGCCGAGCTCCTCGCCGGCGGCGACGCCCTGGTGGCCAGCCTGCTCGCCCTCGAAGGCCCCAACACCTGGCTGCGCCAGTTCGCCCGCCTGCGCCGCACCGCCCACACCCTGCACTGGATGAAGCACCATCTGGCCGAGCTTGCCGGCCTGATCGGCACGCCCCACTACCTGCCGCCCCCCGCCGACGCCTTCCAGCATGGCGAAGGCTACGGCTTCGTGCAGGCCGCCCGCGGCACCCTCGGCCACTGGCTGCAGATCGAAGACGGCCGCATCAGCCGCTACCAGATCGTCACCCCCACCGCCTGGAACGCCTCGCCGAAAGACAGCACCGGCCGCCACGGGCACTGGGAGGAGAGCGTGATCGGCGTCGAGCTGGCCGACCCGGCCGACCCGATCGAGATCGGCCACATCGTCCGCTCCCACGACCCGTGCCTGGTGTGCACGGTGCATTTCGTCGGCAGCGGGGAGCGCCATCGCTATGGCGTCTGACCTCCCCCGAGAGGGACGGGGCCTTGCGCCCCGCTCCATTCACGTCATCTGCTTCGGCAACGAGCTGCACGGCGACGACGGCTTCGGCCCCGCGGTGCACGCCCGCCTCGCCGCCTGGCCGCTCCCGGCCGGGGTGCGCCTGATGCGCGCCGACCTGGCCGGGCTGGCCGCCATCGGGTGCTTTGAGGGCTGCGCCGAAGCCATCATCGTCGACGCCGTCGCCGGCTTCGGCCCGCCGGGCTCGCTGCACGAACTCGACGCCGAAGGCTTCGCCGACGCCGCCGCCCGCGACGAAGCCCCGGCCGGCTTCCACGGCGCCGGGGTTGGCGGGCTGCTCCGGCTGCTGCCCGCCGCCCTCGACCACCTGCCGGCGATCCGTCTGGTGGGCGCCGAGGCCGGCCACATCGCGGCCTTCTCGCCGGGGCTGTCGGCCCCCGTGGCCGACGCGGTGGACGCCGCCGCCACCCGCATCCGGGCGCTGTGGTCATGACCCACACCGACGCCATCCCGATCCGCAACCTGCGCGAGGTCGTCGGCCGGCCGGACCGCCTGTGCGGCGTCGTCGCCCTGCCCGGGCACAACGCGCCGCTGCACATCCTGGTCGTCCAGCGCAACGATGGCTGGGTGGCGCTGCCCGCCGCCTGCCCCCACGAAGGCCACCGCCTCGACCACAGCCCCGAAGACAGCGACGGCCGCCTGATCTGCCCGGCCCACGGCCTGCAGATCGAGACCGCCGACGAGAACGCCATCCTCCAGGTGCGTCAGGTGGGCGACGACTTCTGCATCGTGACGACCGACAGCAGCGCCATCACGCACCCCACCCGGGGCGAGGTCGCCCGCCTGCGCATGGAGGTCGAAGCCCTCCGCCAGGCCAACGCCACCCTCGAACAGCAGATCACGGCCGTCACCGGCATGATGGACACCATGGTGGACGAGGTCAGCGCCAAGTCCCGCCTGCTCGAACAGCAGAGCGCCGAGCAGGTGCGCCTGAGCAGCTTCATCACCAACGTGATGGACACCATGGACAGTCTGCTGCTGGTAATCGACCGCTTCGGGCTCATCAGCCGCGCCAACGCCGCCGTCCGCCGCAGCCTGGGCATCAACCCGACCAAGCTCATCGGCGTCTCGCCCGACACCCTGCTCGCCGACGAGACCCTGGCCGGGCTGCGCGCAGCGTCCCCCAGCTTCGGCCCCGGCACGGTACTGTTCCGCACCATCCTGCAGCAGGGCAGCGTCGAGATGGAGACCTGCCTCGAGAGCCGGCTGCCCGGCATGGGCACGCGCCACTACATCCTGCGTGCCGCGCCCCTCCACGACCGCAGTGGCAAGCTCGAAGGCGTGGTCATCGTCGGTTCCGACATCACCACCCTGCGCCTGCGCGAGCAGGCCCTGAAGGACAGCGAGCAGCGCTTCCGCGACTACTCCGAAGTCTCATCCGACTGGTACTGGGAAACCGACGCCGACATGCGCTTCACCGGCTACATCGGCCGCGGCCCCGAGGGCCACACCATGATCGATCTGGTGCGCGGCCGCCGGCGCGAGGAGTTCGCCGCTCCGGAAGATCTGGCCGACACCGAAAAGTGGGCCCGCTTCCACGCCGCGATCGCCGCCCGGCAGGAGTTCCGTGATTTCGAGTACCGCGTCCACCACCCGGTGAAGCTCATCAGCTGGCTGAGCCTGTCCGGCCTGCCGGTCATCTCGCCGGAAGGCGAGTTCCTGGGCTATCGGGGCACCTCCAAGGACATCTCGGCGCGCAAGGCCATCGAGGCCGAGCTGCGCAGCCACCGGGACCACCTCTCCGAACTGGTCGCTGCCCAGACGGCCGATCTCGTCTCCGCCAAGGAAGCCGCCGAGCGGGCCAGCCAGCTCAAGAGCGAGTTCCTGGCCAACATGTCCCACGAGTTCCGCACCCCGCTCCACGGCATCATGTCCTACGCGCGGCTGGGCGAAACCCGCACCGGCCAGGTGCCCAACGAGAAGCTCATCAACTATTTCCAGCGCATCCACCAGAGCGGCTCGCGCCTCGCCGATCTGGTAAACGACCTCCTCGACCTGGCCAAGCTCGAAGCCCGCCGGATCAACTTTGCGCTGCACCCGGGCGACATTACGGTGGTCGTCGATCGGGTCCATGCCGATCTGGCGGCGCTGTTCAAGCAGCACGGGCTCAATTTCGCCATCGACCGCCAGACCCGCAACACCGTCGCCCGCATCGACCCCCAGCAACTCCACCACGCGGTGCAGAACCTGCTCTCCAACGCCATCAAGTTCTCGCCGCCGGGCGGCACCATCACCGTCACCTACCGGGATTGCATGCTCGGCAAGCGCGAGGCGGTCGCCTTCAGCGTGCGCGATCAGGGCGTCGGCATTCCGGTCGGCGAAGAGCAGCAGATCTTCGAGAAGTTCGTCCAGAGCAGCGCCACCAAGACCGGCGCCGGCGGCACCGGGCTCGGGCTGGCGATCACCAGCGAGATCGTCCGCGGCCACGAGGGCAGCATCAACGCCCGCAACCACCCGGACGGCGGCGCGGTGTTCGAGATCCGCATCCCGCGCAGCGCCGAATAAGCCCGGCGCTACTCCGGCACGTACACCAGCCCGCCGTCGGGCATCCGGTAGGCGCTGCCGGCGCGCACCCCGCCCGCCGCCGACTGGCTCGCCCCGTCGCCGCGGAAGTGCTCGATCTTCCGGCCCTCCTTCACCACCACCTCCATGCCCGGCGTGCCCGGGTTGCGCACCACCGTCACCCGCTCGTCGGTGAAGGGGTTGAGCGGGTTCTTCGCCACCGCCAGCAACAGCGCCGCGATGAGCACCAGAAACACGTCGATCAGGTTCACCACCGACAGCAGCGGGTCGTCCCCGTCGGCATCCTCCGTCAGCCGGCGCCGCAGGCCGCTCATCGCGCCACCTCGGCGGCCATGGCGGACGGGCGCAACGCCAGATCGCCCTTCTCGATGGCCAGCAGGTCGTCGGCATACCAGCGCCGGCGCACGTGGCCGACCCAGTAGGTCAGCGCCGCCGCGATCAACGCCAGGATCACCGCCGAGAAGGCCACCGTCAGGCTGCGCGACACGTCACCCAGATCGCCCTCACCCAGCGCCTTGAGGGCCGGGCCCATGGGGATCATCGTCGCCACCAGCCCCAGCATCGGCGCCATCCGGGTGGCGATGCGCACCAGCTCCAGCCGGGCCACGGCGATGGACTCCAGCTCGGCCGGCTGCAGGCGCGGGTCAGCCCGGCGGGCCAGGGCCAGCTCGAAGCCCGCCGCCACGCCCGCCCGGCGCTGGACCATCTGCCACAGAAAGGCGCCCAGCGCGTAGAAGGCGTACAGGAAGAGCAAGCCGATGGCGGCCAGCACCGGGATCAGGAACAGCTGGCTGGCCTCGTACATCAGGCCGTCGATGGAAGGGGGCATGGTTCAGGCTCCGGAAAGGACAGGGGAAGGGGCGACGCGCCGGCCCCGCAGGGCCTGGCCGAGGGCGCCGGCGGCAAAGGCGGCGAGCAGCACCGCCAGCAGGCCGGCGGCGGGTTGCGATGGGGCGGGCACGGCGGGCGAAGCCACCGGCTCGAGGCGCAGGCCGGCGGGTAGAGGCGGCGGGGCCGGATCGACGACAGGCCGGGCTTGGTCAGGCGCATCCGCCGGCGGCAGCGCTGGCGCGGCAACGGGGGGCAAGGCCGGCGTCTGGCTGAGCCGACGGGCCAGCGGCGCCGCCGGGCCCATGCGCTCCACCGGCCGCGCGGCCTGCTCCTGCAGTTCGCCCGGCAAGGGGCTGGCTTGCACCGGCGGCGGCACGCCCACGCCGCGGGTCGAGCCGTCCCGGTCGCCCACGTGGTAGCCGGTACGCAGGAATTCGATGGCGTCGGGGTTGCCCTCCGCCGCAGCGGCCTCGAACCACCGGCGGGCTGCGGCCTCGTCCTTCGGCACGCCCTTGCCCTCGTGGAGGGCGCTGGCGTAGTGGAGCTTGCCCAGCACCGCGTAGGGCGAATCGCCGGATTCGGCTGCGCGACGCATCAGCTCGGCCGCGCCGGCCAGATCGCGGGGGATTTCGGCGCCGTCCTGGAGCATCAGCGCCTTCCAGATCATTGCGCCGATGTAGCCGGCGGCGATGCAGCGGTCGAAGATCTTCATCGCCGTCGCGTGGTCGCCGCACTTCTCAAACAGGTAGCCCTTGCTGCACACCATCAGGCTGGCGGGCTGGTCGGCGAGGTATTCCAGGGTCTGGTCGCCCACCACATGGGCGAGGTCGGTGGGCTCGCCGGTCTGAGGCACCGGGCCGCCGCAGAACAGGTTGCCCGCCGCGGCCGCCGCGCCAGAGGCACACATCAGGGCCACAACAGCGGCCCTCTTCAGATCGAGCATGGTGGTTTCCGTCGGTTGCGGACAGGGCCACCGGGCACCCGTCTCCCGACCCACTCTAGGGCCGCGCCGGCGGGCGGTCTGCGGCATCCTGCCCTGGATCAAACGGGCAATTTGCCCGACCCCGGCCGCCCGCCAAGAACGGGCGCAATGCCCGGCGCCCGGCGGGCAGATTGACCTCGGCGAGCCCGCACCGAGCGGGGTTTACTGGCAGCCGCCAACCGGCCATACCCTCACCCCAGGAGACCCCATGCCCCACGCCTTCGACACCGACGCCATCCGCTGGCAGCCCTTCGGCGACTTTCCCCACTTTGCGTATTCGATCCTGCAGGTGGACCTGCCGCGCCGCATCGCCGACGTGCTGTTCCGCTTCGACGCCGGCCAGCAGATCGTCCTGCACCGCCACAAGGCCCTCAACCACACCTTCGTGATCCGCGGCGAGCACCGGCTCTACGAGATGGACGGCCGCCTGCGCGAGGTGCGCCCCACCGGCAGCTACACCGTCTCGCCCGCCAGCGAAGCGCCCCACCGGGAAGGCGGCGGCGCGGAGGACGCGATCGTGCTGTTCAGCATGCGGCCGCTGCCGGGCGAGATCCTCTACGAGATCCTCGACGACGCCGGCCAGACCATCGCCGAGCTGACGCTGGAAACCCTGCAGGCGCTGTTCGAGGCCCAGCAGGCCGCCGAGGCCGCGCCCGCCTGAACCGCCTCAGATCAGCCCGAGGCGCAGCGCCAGCCGGGTCAGCTCGATGTCGCTGCGCACGCCCAGCTTGCTCTTGATCTGGTAGTGGCAGTTCTGCACCGTCTTGGCCGAGATCGACAGGCGCGTGCCGATCTCCTCCGGCCCCAGCCCATCGAGCAAGAGGCGCAGGATCTCGAACTCCCGCGGGGCCAGCTCGGCGAGCGGCTCCCGCGGGCGGTCGATGAGGGCCAGGGCCAGCTCCGGCGCGATGTCCGGGCTGATCACCTGACGTCGCGCTGCCACCTGATACACCGCGTTCACCAGCACCTCGGGCGGGCTGCTCTTGGTCACGTAGCCCAGCGCGCCGGCCCGCAGGGCCTGGGTGGCGAAGAGCGGCTCCCGGTGCATCGAGAACACCAGGATGCGGGCGCCGGCGTCCCGCTGGAGCAGACGCCGGATCAGCTCGACCCCGCCCATGTCGGGCAGGCTCAGGTCGAGCACCACCACGTCGGGCCCGTGGATGCGGAAGCAGTCCATCGCCTCCCGGGCGGTGGCCGCCTCGGCCACGATGGCCAGATCGGGCCGGGTTTCCAGCAGGCGGCGGTAGCCCTCGCGCACCACCGCGTGGTCGTCCACCAGCAGCAGGCGGGTCTGTTCAAGCATCATCGTGCTCCGTGACCAGCAGCGCCTCGGGCGGAAAATCCGCCCGCACCCGCATGCCGCGGGGCGCCAGGGGTTCGAGGGCGAAGCGCCCGCCGAGGGCTTCGACGCGCTCGCGCATGCCCAGCACGCCCAGGCCGCTGCCCGGGCTGGGCGGGGCGTCGCCGTCGCCATCGTCCTCCACCCGCAGCCGGCAGCCGGCGCCGTCGCGCTCAAGGCTCACCGCCACCCGGCCGGGCGTGCCGTGGCGCAGGGCGTTGGTGAGGCTCTCCTGCACGATGCGGTACAGGCTCACGGTCAGATCAGCGGGCAGCGCGTCGATCTCGCCTTCCACCACCAGCGCAAAATCGCAGCCGGGCTGACGCCGCCGCCAGCCGGCCACCAGCTGATCCAGCGCGGCAGCGAGGCCGAACTCCTCCAGCCCCACCGGCCGCAGCTGGTGCAGGATGCCCTGCAGGCTCTCCATCATGTGGCCGGTCACCGCAGACACCGCCCGGGCCGCTGGCAGCAGCGTGGGGTCGGTCGATTCGGCCCGCGCGGCGATGAAGGCCGCCTCGGCCCCCACCGACGCCAGGCACTGGCCGAACTCGTCGTGCAGCTCGCGGGCCAGCCGGCGGCGCTCCTCCTCGCGCACCGCCAGCAGGCGCTGGGCCAGCTGGCGCTGGGCGGCGAGGGTCTTCTGGAGCTGCTCGGCCAGGTGGTCGAAGCCGGCGGCGATGCGGCGCAGCTCGATCAGCCGCGGGCGCGGCATCCGCGCCGACAGGTCGCCGGCCTCCATCCGCCCGAGCACCGCCAGGATCTGGTCCGCCGGCCGCAGCGCGCGGCGCACCGGGCGGTAGATCAGCAGGTTGAGGAGCAGGATCGCCAGGCTCATGCCCAGCACGGTGCGGATCTGCACCCACGCGGCGTGGCCCTCGCTGTCCAGATCCGGCGTGACGACGAACTCGCCCACCTTGACGCCCGGGTACTGGCCGATCACCCCGCGATAGGCGAGCTCCGGGCCAATCAAGCGCTCCAGCAGCCAGCGCACCGGGGCCGGCGCCGCGCCGTCTTCGTGGAAGCAGCGATTCACCACCGGACGTTTGTAAAGGTCTTCCACCGCCACGCAGATGCCCAGCAGCGGGCCGATGCCATCCAGCGTCGAGAGGGTCAGGCCGTCCAGGCTGCGCCGGAAGGCGTCACGCAGCTGGTCGGCCTCGCCGGCGATCAGCCGCTCGACGGTGACGCCGGAGCGGGAGATATGGCCCCGGATGCGCTCCCGCGTCTGGTGGAGCACCACCACCGTGGCCAGCACGCCGATGGCCAGCGCAAAGAGGCTCACCCGCAGGAGCAGGTGGTGCTTGAGATCCACCGCGGCCGGGGCGGCGGGCGGTGCGGGCGGGCGATCAGTCATGCAGGCAGAAGGGGGATGAGGACAAAGCCCCGCCACAGGCGGCAGGGCGCGGTGCGCCCCGCAGATTACCCCATCCTCGCCGGGCAATTTGCCCGCAGCGCCACGGCCGCGCGGAGCTGCCGTGGCGTGACTGCGCTCAGCGGCGGCGCAGCAGGCCGCCCACGCCCAGCGCGCCCAGCAGTAGCGCCAGGCTGCCGGGCTCCGGCGCCTCATGCACCGAGAAGGCGGTGGCGTCGGGGCTGGAGAAGTTGAGCGCAAACGGGTCGCCGTTGTACAGCGACACGCCGGCCAGATGGAAGGTGGCCTTGTCGTCGGCCAGACACAGCCAGCCGTTGTCGCGGTTGGTGCCAGGATCGCCGCAGCGCACGCCCACGGTGTAGGAGACGAAGGGATCGATGTTCAGCAGAAAGTCGTTGTCGAAAGTTTTCACCAGCTTGATGTCGGTGAAATCAAAGCTCCAGTCGCCCCGTGACGGCAGGAACAACCCGACTTCGAGCGGTGTGCCGTTTACATCGAAATAGACATTTTCCGACACGACCGAGCCGTGCTTGCTGGTCGCCTTGAGCACCGCGGAAACCGCCAGCGGAGCGAATTTCAGGTTCTCCTGGATCTTCAGGTCCACCCCGGCCTTCACGGTGCCGATGCCGATGTTGGCGCCCACGCCGGGCGAGGCAAAGGTCATCACGTCACTGGCGGAGGTGACCTGATCGAGGGCTGGCCCGGTAGCCAGCATGCCGCTGAGGGAATAATTGGCACAGATGATGCATACATCTCCGCCCAGAGCGTGGGCGATCACGTTGATGCGGGCCCCGATTGCAGACGTGAGCGACTGCCCGGCCGTACCGCTGAAGGCAAAGGTGCCGCGCCACATCTCGCTGTCGCCACCCACCCAGTCCATGTACGAACCGCTGATGGTGCCGGCGTAGGCGCCGGAGATCGTGCCGGTGCTGGCCGACACCGCGTACGAGATGCCCAGCCCTTCCGAGCCGAACATGCGCGACGAACTGAAGCTCGCCGACGAACCGCCGGGCCCCCAGAAGCTCTGGGTGGCCGCGTTGAAGAGGAGATTCTGGCTGTAGCTGACGACGGTGGCGTGGGCAGCCGGCGTGAAGGCAGCGCCGGCCAGCAGCGCGGCTGCCGTCCAGGATTTGAAAGACATGGTGAGACCCCCTGAAGCGTGTTGTTTTATCGACATGACAGGCCGCGACGCAAGCGCAGCCTGCGAAGCCCAGCCTATCCGACAAAAGGTTCCAGATCAGTTACACCCGGCTACCATCCGCCCCGGGCGGAACAAAGCCCCGGGCGCGCCAGTCCGACCCGCAGACTTCAAATAACAATCATTCCCCCAACACGATCATGCCGACCCTCGAAACCCTGCCCTTCGACAACGCCTTCGCCCGGCTGCCGGACGCCTTCTACACCCGGCTGCCGCCCACCCCGTTGCCCGATCCCTACCTCGTCGCCGCCAGCCCCGCCGCCGCCGCGCTGATCCAGCTCGACCCCGCCGAGTTCGCCCGGCCCGAGTTTGCCCACGTCTTTGCCGGCAACCAGCTGCTGCCGGGCAGCGAGCCCCTTGCCGCGGTGTATTCCGGCCACCAGTTCGGGATGTGGGCCGGCCAGCTGGGCGACGGCCGCGCCCACCTGCTAGGCGAAGTCGCCGGCGCAGGCAGCGGCTGGGAGATCCAGCTGAAGGGCGCCGGCCAGACACCCTACTCGCGCTTCGCCGACGGCCGCGCGGTGCTGCGCTCGAGCATCCGCGAGTTCCTGTGCTCCGAGGCGATGGCCGCGCTGGGCATCCCCACCACCCGCGCCCTGTGCGTGGTGGGCTCCAACGAGCCGGTGCGCCGCGAGACCATCGAGACCGCCGCGGTGGTCACCCGCCTCGCGCCGAGCTTCATCCGCTTCGGCTCCTTCGAGCACTGGGCCGCCCGCAAGCGCACCGACGAACTCCGCCAGCTGGCCGACTACGTGATCGACCGCTTCCGCCCCGAATGCCGCGACGCCGCCAACCCCTACGCCGCGCTGCTGGCCGATGTGGCCCGGCGCACCGCCAGCCTGATGGCCCAGTGGCAGACCGTGGGCTTCATGCACGGGGTGATGAACACCGACAACATGTCCATCCTCGGCCTCACCCTCGACTACGGCCCCTTCGGCTTCATGGACGCTTTCGACGCCGGCCACATCTGCAACCACTCCGACGACCACGGCCGCTACAGCTACCGCGCCCAGCCCCAGATCGGCCACTGGAACCTCTACGCCCTGGGCCACGCCCTGTCGTCGCTGGTGGGCGAGCGGGCCGACGTGCAGGCCGCCATCGAGGACAACTACACCACCACCTTCGAGGCCACCTTCATGGCCCGGGTGCGTGCCAAGCTGGGCTTTGCCGATGCGTTGCCCGGCGACGAGGATTTCGTCGGCGAGACCTTCGGCCTGCTCCAGCGCCTGCGCATCGACTTCACCCAGTTCTTCCGCTTCCTGTCGGCCCTGCCGGCCGAGGTGGACGACGCCCACCGCGCCGCCACCGACGCCCCGCTGCGCGACATCGTGGTCGACCGCTTCGCGCTGGACGCGTGGATCGACCTGTGGCGCGCGCGACTCAAGGCCGAAGGCCGGCCCGACGCCGAACGCCAGGCCGCCATGCGCGCCGTCAATCCCAAGTACGTGCTGCGCAACTGGATCGCCGAATCCGCCATCCGCGCCGCCCAGGCGGGGGATTTCAGCGAGACGGCCACGGTGCTCGCCTGCCTGTCGAAACCCTTCGACGAGCAGCCCGAGTTCGAGCGCTTCGCCGCCCCGCCGCCGGATTGGGCGGGGAGCCTGTCGGTGAGCTGTTCGAGCTGAACCCGGGCCTCGGCGCAGGCGGCCGGCCGACGGCCAGGCGGGGCTCGGATCGAGGACGGAGCAAAGCTGCACGAATCGTCAAATTTCGTGTCAGATTTGAACCTGCCGTGCCGTAAAGTCCTGCTGGCCCCACCGGAGTCCGTCCATGCCCTTTTCGCCGCCGGCCCACATTGCGTCGGCCCTTTTCGTTCACAGCCCGGAGGCTCTCGTCTGCTGCCGCCGGGACGGCGAGATCGTTGCCGTCAATAAGGCAGCGTGCCGGCTGGTCGGCTACGGGACGGACGGCCTCCTGGGGCACAACTTCGCCGGGCTGTGCGAGACGCAGCCCCTGCCCGGATTCGACACCGCCGCCGCAGCCGACCACTGGCAGGGCGATTTCCACTGCCGGCGGGCCAACGGCCACACCTTCATCGCCGAATTCCATGCCAGCGCCTTCCAGACCGACGCCGAGGGGCTGTGGATCTGCCTCGCCCTGCGCGACATCACCGGGCAGCGCCTCGCCGAGCAGCGGCTGCGCGCCAGCGACGACCGCCATGCCCGCGTGCTCGAAGGCAGCAACCAGGGTTTCTGGGAATGGAACCTCAAGACCGGACTCTTCGAGGTCAGCGCCCGCTTCGAGTCGATGCTCGGCTTCGCGGTGGGCGAGCGCAACCTGTCGGTGGAAGAATGGCCCAAGCTCGTCCACCCGGACGACTATGCGGCCGCCACGGCATCCATCGAGCGCCATCTCCACGGCCACGCGCCCTTTCATGAAGTCGAGCTGCGCTGCATCACCAAGGACGGTAGCTGGAAGTGGGTCCTGACCAAGGGCCGCGTCGTCGAGTGGGACACCGATGGCTCGCCGCTGCTGATGGCCGGCACCCACTCGGACATCTCGGAACGCAAGCTCGTCGAGGCCGAGCTGGACCAGCATCGCAACCACCTTGAAGAGCTGGTGCGCCAGGGCAGCGCCGAGATCGACATGCTCTACAACCAGGCGCCCTGCGGCTACCACTCCGTCGACACCCGCGGCCAGTTCGTCGCCATCAACGACACCGAACTGCGGATGCTCGGCTACAGCCGCGACGAGGTGGTGGGCAAGCTCAACATCCGCGACGTGCTGGCCCCTTACGAAATCGCCCGCTTCGAGCGGCAGTTTGTGGAGTTCCTCCAGACCGGGCGGATCACCGACGTGGAGTTCGACGTCCTGCGCAAGGATCGCAGCGTGCTGCCGGTGCGGGTCAGCGCCGAACTGATCCGCGCCCCTGGCAGCAGTCTCGCCTTCAGCAGCACGACGATGACCGACAACCGCGAGCGCAAGGCGATGGACGCCCGCATCGCCGCGCTCCACACCGAACTGGAGCGGCGCGCCATCGACGCCGAGGCCGCCAGCCGCGCCAAGAGCGCCTTCCTGGCCAACATGAGCCACGAAATCCGCACCCCGCTCAACGCCATCATCGGCATCACCCACCTGCTCCACCGCACCCCGCTCGACGCCCGTCAGGCGGCCCAGCTCGACAAGATCGACGCCGCCGGCCACCACCTGCTGCAGGTCATCAACGACATCCTCGACATCTCCAAGATCGAGGCAGACCGGCTCCAGCTCGAGCAGATCCCGCTGAACCCCACCGCGCTGCTCAATGAAGCCGCCGCGCTGGTGGGAAACCGCGCGGCCGAGAAAGCCCTGCGCCTCGTCGTGGAATCCCCGCCGGCACCGCCGTACCTCGTCGGCGACCCGACGCGCCTGCGCCAGGCGCTGCTCAACTACGCCAGCAACGCGATCAAGTTCACCGAACGGGGCACGGTCACCCTGCGCCTGTCCATCGCCGACGAAAGCACCGACGATGCGCTGCTGCGCTTTGAGGTGGAGGACACCGGCCCCGGGATCACGCCGGCGGTGCTGGCCAGCCTGTTCTCCACCTTCGCGCAGGGCGACAACTCCACCACCCGCAAGCACGGCGGCACCGGCCTCGGTCTCGTCATCGCGCGCCGCCTGGCCCAGCTGATGGGGGGCGACGCCGGCGCCACATCGACGCCTGGTGTAGGCAGCGTATTCTGGTTCACCGCCCGGCTGGACAAGGCGTCCGGCCCGATGGCGGCCCCCGACCCCGAAGCCGACAACCTGGAGGCGCTGCTGGTGGGCGCCCTTCACGGGGCGCGCGTGCTGCTTGCCGAGGATGAGCCGGTGAATCAGGAAATCGCCCGCGAACTGCTGGGCGAACTGGGGCTGTCGGTCGATGTCGCCAACAATGGCGCCGAGGCCGTGGCGATGGCCTCACAGGGCGGCTATGCGCTGATCCTGATGGACATCCAGATGCCGCACACGGACGGCCTCGCGGCCACCCGCGAGATCCGCGCGACACCCTGGGGCCGCGACGTGCCGATCATCGCAATGACCGCCAACGCCTTCTCGGAGGATCGCCAGCGCTGCACCGCGGCCGGGATGAACGACTTCCTCTCCAAGCCCGTCGAACCGACGCTGCTCTACGCCACGGTGATCCGCTGGCTGCGCCAGCACTGAAACCGGCGCTCAGAACACCCAGCCGCCGTGGCTCCCTGCCACGGCGCCGACCACCACGATCAGGCTGACGGTCAGCAGCACCACATGCACGCGCTGGATGCGCGCCATCGTGCCCAGCGGGTCGCGCCGGGCGTGGGCCTGAAAGAGCTTGTGAAGCACGAAGGGCTCCAGCACGAAGAGCATCAGCGCGAAGATCGTCCACACCGCCACCATCCCGTGCATCCACCACCAGCCGGCGAAGTCGGCAAAGCGGCTCCAGGCATCCAGCCGCCACACCAGCCACAGGCCCGATGCGCCCGCCAGCAGCACGCTCCAGCGGGCGATGGCGGCGAAGCGGTGCTCCAGGCGCTCGAAGAGCTCCAGCTGGCTGGCCGCCTCGGCCTGGGCCCGGCAAGCGGGGATCAGCACCATCGTCACAAAGGCCACGCCGCCAATCCACAGCAGCACCGCCAGCACGTGCAGCGCCCGGGCGATGGCAAAGTCGTTGAAGCCAGTCACTGGGATTTCCTCTCCGGTTTCGGTGCGGCAAACGCCGCCTCGTTGTGACGCGCCGCCTCGCCCGCCACCCACTGCAGCAGCGGGCCGCGGGGGTTGTCCTGCTGGGTGGTCTCGCAGGCGCTCACGCACTGGGCGCACTGGGTGCAGGTGAACATCGTGCGCTTGATGTTGCGCGGCTTGAGGCGCATCGGGCAGACGTGATCGCAGGCGCTGTAGCAGCTGGCGCAGTCGGCCGCCCGGTCGCGCTCGAAGCCGACCACCATCGCCTCCCGGTTACCCATCCACGCCAGGCTCTGGAACATCCCCACCGCGCAGGCGTAGCGGCAGAACAGGTGGCGGGCGAACAGGAACTCCGCCGACAGCACCACGGTGCCGGCGGTGATGAAGATGAACTCGTTGCGCGTCGGCGTGCCGGCCAGCAGGTGGCCATACACCTGGAAGGGCGGCAGCAGGTAGGTGAGCAGCACCACCGCCCACACGAAGGCAAAGCCCACCGCCAGCGGCACGGTGATGAACCACCAGCGGCTGTCGTAGCGCACCGGGCGGCCATCGGGCTCGCGGGGCGGGAGCTGGCGCGACTCCCACACGCTGGGCTTGCCGGTGGCCCGGCGCATGTAGGCGTTGATCGTCTCGACCACCGAGAAATGCGGGCACAGCCAGCCGCAGTACAGCCGCCCCCACTTCCACGACACCCAGATCAGCACCCCGCCGGCGACGAGGATGGGCAGCAGCACCCGGCCGATCACCCGCCCCACGGCGCCCAAAGCGTCGATGCGCCCGGCGGAGAAATCCTCCAGCCCGGCGTGCCATTCAAAGCCCAGCAGCCAGGCGTGGCCGGCTACAAGGTCGTAGCGCAGCAGGTTGAACACCGGCGCCAGGACGAACAGCACGAAGAACCCGGCCTGGGCCCAGCGCCGCAGCCGCTGACGGCCACCGTCGGGCGGCGCGGCGGCGGTGCCGACCAACTTGATGGGGATCACCCGCGCGTTCATGCCTTCGGCCCGATAAGCGGAAAGCGGAAGGGCTTGCCCGCCAGCGCCTTGGCGAGTCCGATGGCGCCGCAGAAGATCAGCGAGGAATGGCAGGTGGTGAAATACAGGATCACGATGATCCAGGTGTGGGGTGAGTCGTAGCCACCCGCCAGGATGATGGCGGCGTTGGCGATCACCAGCAGCGCGCCGGCCCACAGGCTGGCCGCCACCGTCTGGCGCAGGTGGTTGCGGGCCAGTTCCGGCGCCCGCTGGCGCTCCCGGAACCACAGCACCAGCAGCGCCACGAAGGCGATGCCCGGGATGATCATCAGGTTGGCCAGGTAAAGCGCCTCCGCGGCGACGGCGATCTCGCGGCCGGGGGTGTTGAAATCAAGGCTGGGATCATCCATGGCAGGCCCAGCTTAGTGCGCGGCGGCCGGCGCGTAATTGATGCACCGCAAGACCGGCCAGCACGCCGGCGCTCAGATCACCTCGAGCAGCTTGCCGCGCAGGTGCTCGGCCTCGCGGCGGCCGTCGCGGGAGCTGACGATGGCGTAGTACCACTCGTCGAAGAGGGCGCGCAGGTCGGCCTGGTTGCGGGCGGCCTCGATGCGATCCTGGAGGGAGCTCGTGCCCAGGGCGCCGACGAAGGCGTTGAGGGTGTTGAGCATGAAGTTGCGGGCCTTCTGCAGGCGCACCGGATCGTCGCCCGGCGGATGCAGCCGGAAGGTCGTCATCGACGGCATGGGGGCCGGTGCCTCGTGGGCCCGTCCGCCAGGCCCGGCCACGCCGGCCATCTCGATGTAGCCCTCTTCTTCGAGCAGGCCCAGGGTGTGCTGGAGGTCGTCGTACTGAAGCATGTCGCGCAGCTCGGCAACCGTGCGTTTGCCATCCACGAATATCAGCACCCGACGCACGCGCGGACTGAGCCCCCCGGCCCGGCTTGTGATCTCGGCGTGCCCACGCTCGGTCTTGGTAAAAATGACGGCCATGCTGTCTGTCTCCCCGTGTCCCGTGGTGCCGGGTGGTGATTGCTTTTTTCGGGACATTGTAACGATGTCATGCCGATGCGGGCAGCCGCCCATTCAGATTGTCGTCACCGGGCAGAACCGCCCGCCGGGCCGTATAGTCGGGGGGTCTTCCTCATCCTGCGAGCTGCTCATGCGTCCGATCCTCTGTCTGCCCTTGCTGCTTGTCGCCACGCTGGCTGCTGCGCCAGCCTCGGCCATCGACGTCGACCTGTCGATCCGCGCCCCAGGCGTGTCGCTCTACATCGGCGACCGCAACCGGGACGGCCGCTACTGGGACGGCGACCGCTGGCGCGACGCGGCCTGGTGGCAGGACAACTGCCATCGTTACGAGGGCCGCAAGAACTTCCGCGGCCGCTGCGAACCCCACCCGGGCCGCGGCAACGAAGGCCACTGCCCGCCGGGCCAGGCCAAGAAGGGCCGCTGCTAGACCGCCAGGGCCAGCCGCTCGGCGAGCCCCACCAGCTCGTCCGAGCGGGCAAGGCCGGTCACAAAGCGCCGGGGAATCCCCGACAGCCCCGCCTGGGCGCCCGCCAGCGCTCCGGCGAGCATCGCCCGGGCGAGGTTCTGCCCGCCGCCATTGACCGCGTGGAGCACCGTCGATTCAAAGTCGCCCGCAAAGCGCGCCGCCAGGTAATACGCCGCCGGAAACTGGTGATACACCGCGCAGGGCATGCCATACACCAGCGAGGCCTTCCACGCGGGCTCGATGCGCACGCCGGGGTCGAGCGCAGCGCGGGCGATGTTGGACGGGCCCAGCAGCGCGTCCGGCGACGGGAAGCGCCCCAGGGTGGGGGCTTCGGCGCCGGTCGGGGCCTGCAGGTTGCCGCTGGTCACCGCATGAAAGGGCAGCTCGCCGGATTTGACTCGCGCCATCAGCTTGCCCGACAGCTCGCCGTCGAGGGTGTGGCCTTCCACCAGCATCCCGAGCACCGCGCCGAAGGCGACGGTCATCGCCAGCACCGTGCCGTCGGTCTGGGTGAGCGCCGTGTTGCGGGTGACCGCCGACGCCAGTTCGGCCGGCTGGCGGGCGTAGCGCACCGCGATGGCGAGGATGCGCTCGGCGGCTTCGGTGGTGTCGGCGTTGCCGCCGCAGGCGCCCCACGGCTGGCCATCGACAACGCGCTTGCGCCAGGCTTCGCGGATCGACTGGCTGGTGTAGCCGCCGGGGCCGGCCATAGGCGTGCCGTCGATCTGCGGAAAGAATTCGGTGTCGAGGCGCTGGCAGAAATCCGCCTCGTCGTAGCCGCCGCGCTCCACCAGCGAGCGCAGGGTGAGCTCCAGCAGGATGCCGGCCTGGGACGGGTCGCCGGCCTTGAGTCCGGCGTGGTAGCGGCCGGGTTTCGGGTCGGTGTAGCCGGTGATCCACTCCCCGTAGTCGGCGCGCAGCTCGTCGAGGTTGTAATACCAGTGGGGCCCGAGGGCGAGGGCATCGCCGATGAAGGCGCCCAGCAGGGCACCGGCGGCGCGGTCTTGGAGGCGGTCGGCGGGCATGGCGGTCTCCGGTTAAAAAGGGTCAGAGCCGCGGCGCAGCCCCTTGTTCCATCCTAGCCGCGAAAAACGTCCATGCCAGACGCAAGGCGTCGGGCCCGGTGGGGTCGGAAAACGCCTGCCCGGACGCCCCGCCGCTCCAGGCGTGGCCCAGGCCGCGCACCCGCAACAGGCGCAGGTAGGGCTGGCGACCGGCCTTCCAGTCGTGACGGACCAGGGCGCGCCGGGCGCCGCGCTGCACCTCGTCCTCCTGCTCGCGCAGCACGGTGCCATCGGGCAGCAGGTCGAGCCACAGCCCGGCGGCGGCGCGGGCGCTCTCGAAGGACACCACCGGGTCCAGGTCGCCGTGGATCAGCACCAGCGGCGGCAGGCGCCGGCCGGCCAGGCGCTGGGCGATGGCGTCCGCATCGGGCGAGCGCCGCCCGCGCATGGATTGCCCGGCCTGCAGCGGCGTGGCGGCGCTGTGGGGCGCGGCGCCGGAGTGGCTGCCGACCGCGGTGAAACGCTCGGGATGGCGCAGCGCGAGGGTCATCGCCATCGCCCCGCCGGCCGACAGCCCAAGGGCGAACAGCGGCCCGGCGATGCGCGGGTTGGCGGCTACCGCGTGATCGACGATGCTCATCAACAACTGGGTTTCGAGCCCGACCCGGGCTTCGCTGCCAAACCAGTTCCAGCAGCGCTGGGGGTTGGCCTCCTGGGCCTGCTCGGGCATCAGCACCGCAAAGCCGCGGGACCGGGCGGTGACCGCGGCCCGGGTGACCGCCGCGAAGGCCGCCGTGTCCTGGGCGCAGCCGTGGAGCAGCAATAGCAGCGGCAGGGGCTTGCGGGCGCTGCCGCCGGTGGGGATGAACAGCCGGTAACGCCGCATCGCCAGCGGCCCGAGGCCCCAGCGGCCGTCATGCCAGCGTCCGCCGGTGATCGGCCTGGGGTCGTCGGTGGGCGTGGCGACGGCCTTCAGCATCCGCCCGGCCTGCTCGGCCAGCTCGCCGCCGGACTTCATGCCCTGCTTTGCGGCGGCCTTGCCGATGCGCGTCGATTGGCGCATGCCCGCACGGGTCAGCCTGACCAGCGCGGAAACCAGCGGTGACTTGCGACGACCCATCGATGGACTCCCGAAAACTGCACCGGCCCCGCGCCGGTCCGCCATCTTCAACCGGAACCCGCCAATGAAAAAGGCCCCGAAGGGCCTCTTTCATCGACTGCTTTTCAGCTTCATTCCACGCCGCGGCTATGACCCCGCGGCAGACTGGCTTGATGCTCAGGCAACCTTCAGCGCGGACACGGCAGCCTTGGTGCCCTTTTCAACGCTCTCGACGGCCACTTCGGCGGCCTTCTCGACGCTGGCCTGGGCGGCAGCGGCAACCTGCTTGGCGGCCTTGGAGGCGCCTTCGTAGGCGGAGTTGGCGTTGGCCAGGGCGGTCTTCACGGCCTTGACGGCAGCTTCGGAGCCGGCCGGGGCGTTCTTGAAGAGGCCTTCCAGGGCGGTGTCGAAGTTCTTGCCCAGGGCAGCGGCTTCGGCTTCGACCAGCTTGGTCAGCTCTTCCTGGGTGTCGCCACCGATCACGGAGAGGCTACGGCCGTAGGCCACGCTCTTTTCGACAGCCGGGGTCACGGCGCCCAGGTTCAGGGCGGCCAGGGCCTTCGGGTCCTTGGCGGAGATGATGGCCTTGGAGAAGGCGACGCTGTCGTCAAAGGCGGTGCGGGCGGTGGCCAGGTTCAGGGTGGACACGCGCTCGACGGCGGTGAACACGGCGGCAACGAAAGCGGAAGCGCTGGTCAGGCTGGCTTCGGCGTTGGTCTTGGCGGCGGCGGCAAGGGTTTCGGGGGTAACGGCCATGATGATCTCCTCAAGTTTGGGTTGGGCTTGCGATCACCGAACTGATTTCGGTATGGCTTCATGTTGCACCGCAGCAAAAACTTTTGCAAGCACTTTTTGCTGCGGTGCACAAAATATTTTCAGCCGCCCGAAAACCCCCTCATCCGCTACTCCGCCAGCAGATCGTCGCGCAGCTTGCGCAGGCCCTCCGGCATGGTCAGGGTGGTCATGTCCCAGCCCTCGGCAGCCAGTACGTCCACGAGACAGGCTTCCATCTCGGCGTGGGTGCGCTGCACGGATTCCATGATCCGGGCGTGGACGCCGAAATCCTCGGTGCGCATTGCCCGGCAGCTGGTCTGGTAGCGGAACAGCTCACGCAGACCCAGGATGTGCTGGGCCACCTGCCCGGGGCAGGCGCACTGGTAAATCAGCGCCTGGTCGATGATATGGGCGAGTTGTGAATTGTCGAAGACAACGGTCAGTTCCATCTGCTCACTCCTTGGCGTCGAAGGCTTCGCCGGTCGAGAAGAACGCGCCGCCGGCAATGTAGTGCAGGCTGCGCAGCGCATCGCCGCCGGATTCAAAATGCCAGCGCCCGTCGGAATACACCGCCGGGTCGGCCCAGGCGGCCACCACCTCACCCAGGAAGAGATCGTAGGTGCGCTGGATGTGGGGCTCGTCGATCACCCGGCATTCGAGCCAGCCGATGCAGCCGGTCGGCAGCGGGGCCGCCACCTTCGAGGCCGGCAGCGTGGCCAGGGCCAGGGCGTCGAACTTGTCGCCCTCCGGGCAATCCCGGCCCGACTGCGAGCCGGCCGCCACCACCTTGTCGGCGATGGCGCGGGTGGGCACCGCCAGCACGAACTCGCCGGAAGCGTCGATCAGCTCGCGGCTGAAGGTGCTGCGGTCAATCACCACCGCCACCTTGGGCGGGTCGAAATCCACGGGCATGCTCCACGCCGCCGCCATCACGTTGCGCTGGCTGCCGTGGGCCGACGACACCAGCACGGTGGGGCCGTGGTTGAGGAGGCGATAGGACTCGGGCAGGGGAACGGGCGTAGGGGTCATGGGGGCCGCCTTGCGTTTGGACAGGCGCCCATTCTAAATGAGTCGACGGGCCGTTTCGGCACCGCGCAGCCCATGCGGGCCACCGGCGTATCAGCCCCGCGCCACGTCCCGTCGCACGCAGCTCGCCGGGGCCAGGGCGGCCTCGATCACGTCCACCGCCAGCTCGGGCCGGGCGCTGCCGCACATGAAGACATCCACCGCCGCAAAGCCGTGCTCGGGCCAGGTGTGGATGCTGAGGTGGGATTCGGCCAGGAGCAGCACGCCGGTGACGCCGAGGCCCGGGCCGAAGGGGTGGAAGTGGCCGCCGAGCACGGTGCCGCCGGCGGCTCGGGCGGCGTCGCGGAGCAGGGTTTCGAGGGCGGCGGGGTCGGTGAGGCGCTCGGCGGCGACGCCGGTGAGATCGGCCAGCAGGTGGCGACCCCGGGGCAGGTGGGCGCTCACTTGTGGCCGCCTCCACCGGACGACCAGCTGCCGCCGGAGGAGCCGGAGCTGCTGCTCCAGCTCCGGCCGCTGCTGTTCGACTGGCCGCCAAGGTTGATCATGGTGACCACCACGACCACCAGGATGGCGTAAATCATGTAACCCACCCGCTTCATGAGTCGCCGCCGAACTTGTCGCTGAACAGGGGCGCCCACAAGAGGACCAGCCCGATCACCACCACGAACATCACGCCGCCGCCGCCCCGGCCGAACATGGCGATGGGCAGGTTGAGGAGCAGGAGGCCCGCCGAGAAGCTGGCAGCCAGACCGTAAAGCGCCTCGGCGGGGACGTGGGCGGTGTCGGCCTTGCCGGCGCTGGCAACGGCCGCAGCGGCCAGGGCCGGCTTGCCGAACCACGCGCCGATGCTCGCCGCCGTGACGCGCTGGGAAAGAGACCAGGTGATCTCGGCCGGCGTGCGTTCGCTGGTGAGGGTGCCGCGGCTGCCGACGTATTCGGTGACGCTGACCTTGTCGCCCACCTTCACCCGCCAGTTGAAGGCGCCGGCGGCGTAGGTGACCTCGGCGGTGTAGCTGTCCATGCGGGTGTAGGCGGCGTCGGCAAGGCGCACGGCGCTGGCCGAGACGGACTCGGGAAATACGTCAAGCACCTTGACCTTATCCCAGCCGGTGGCGGATTCCACCAGCCACAGAAAGCCGGCCGTCTCGCTGAAGAGCAGGCATTCCGTCCAGCCCTCGCCGGTGCCGGTGGTCTGCCGGCGCATCAGGCCGATGAGGGCGTAGCGGGCACCGTCGATGGTGGCGGCGTCGCCCAGGGCCAGGGTGGTGTGGGCCAGGGCTTCGCGGCGGACGGCCTGCATCACCTCGACGGTACCGGTGGAGGCGTCGGACACCGTGCCGCAGGCCGGGCAGTTGAGGTGGGCGGCCACCGCCGGGCGCCAGCTGATCGACGCGCCGCACGCCGGGCATTCGAGGCTGGCCGCCTTGCCGGGCAGCTTGCCGGCGCTGGCGGCGATCTCGGTGGGGCTGCGCAGCAACTGACACTTGAGGTCGGCCACCGTCACCGCCTTGCCGGCGTAGCGGCGCGGGGTGTCGCCTTCGGAGTAATCCAGGGTGAGGAAGCGGTGGGCCTGGCGGTAGTCGGCCACCTTGGCCTCCCAGCCGGCGCCCACGCGGAAGGGCAGCTCGCCCTCGCCGCCGGTGCAGCGGGCGGTGCGCAGATCGGACGCGGTGTAGCTCACGCCATCCCAGCGGTACAGGCCGCCGGGCACGATCTGGCCGAAGGGCGGCGCATCGCCGGCGAGGCCGGTGTCGAGGGTGACGGCGTACTGGCCGGAGGCGTCCGACAGCCAGCCGGTGCCGCCGTCGTCGAAGAGGATGTACCACTCGTTCCAGAAGCCCGCGTCGTAGCGCAGCTGGATGCGCCCCACCACGCCAAAGCGCCGCCCGGCGTAGATGCCGGACGTGGTGATGCGGATCGGCGAGTAGTCCTCGAGCGTGGCGGACATCTTGCCGGCGTCACGCACCGCATCGCCGTCGCGCAGCAGGGTGCTGCGGCAGTACTCGCACACCGCCATCGCCGAGGTGGGCGAGCGGAACACGACTTCGGCCCCGCAGCTGGGGCAGGCGAGCTTGAACACGGTCAGGGCAGGCGGTGGATCAGCCGATCAGCTTTTTGAGGATCTCGGCCTTCGCCGAATCGTAGTCGGCCTGGGTGACGAGGCCCTTGTCGAGGAGCGCCTTGAGCTTGGCGAGGCGCGCTTCGGGATCGTCGGCGGCCGGCGCAGCAGCAGGCACCGGAGCAGCAGCCGGCGCCTGGCTGGCGCGCATCGAGTCCATCATCACCTGGCCCATGCCCACGCCCGCAGCCAGCCCTGCCCCCACGCCAGCGATGCCGCCTTCGTTCTGGGCGGCCAGGGGCATCGACGTGGCCACCTGGTACTGGGTGTACCTGCCCATGTCGCCCACCATGCCCATGGAGATGCGGGTGTCGATGGCCTTTTGCAGCTCTTCGGGCAGCGAGATGTTCTCGACCGCGAAGTTGTCGAGCGCGAGGCCGTAGCGCTCGAAGGTGGGCAGCATCGCCGCGCGCATCTTGTCGGCCAGCAGGATCTGGTTGGCGGCCATGTCGAGGAAGGGCAGCTCCGAGCCGCCGAGGGTGGCGCTCATGGTGGCAACCACCAGATTGCGCAGCTGCTGCTCGAGCTCGTCGACGGTGTAGCTCGCCCGGGTGCCGCTGATCTCGGTGAAGAAGTGCTTCGGATCGACCAGCTTGTACGAATACATGCCGAAGGCGCGCAGCCGCACCATCCCGAAATCCTTGTCGCGGATGGTGATGGGCTGCGGCGTGCCCCACTTGCGGCCCAGCTGCAGGCGGGTGCTGAAGAAGTACACGTCCGACTTGAAGGGCGACTCGAAGAGCTTGTCCCAGTTTTTAAGGTTGGTGAGCAGCGGGATGGTCTGGGTGGTGAGCGTGTAGCGCCCCGGCCCGAACACATCCGCCACCTTGCCCTCATTGACGAACACCGCCATCTGGGAATCCCGCACGGTGAGGCTGGCGCCGTACTGGATCTCGAAATCCTCCATCGGGTAACGCCAGGCCAGCGTGCCGTCGGAATCCTCGTTCCACTGGAGGACGTCGATGAACTGCTTCTTGATGAATGATCCGAGGCTCATGGTTTCTCCTGCTGGATGAAAGGCGGTTTCAGGACATGCACGCTGCGTTGATGATGCCCACCACCAGCGATACGATGCCGGCGGTGGCGCCGGCGGCCACGTTGTTGCCGGCAAGTTGATCAGGCAGCCGCGGGAAAGCCCGGGCGAGCACCGCGTAGGTGACGACCTGCACCGTGAGGCCGGCGGCGCACCACATCATGAACAGCGGGTAACTGTCGTTGTGGAGGATGCTCGACGCGACGGTGAGCGAGAAGCCGATCACCGCGCCGCCCAGCGACAGGGCCGGCGCCACGAAGCCCTGGCGGATCAGCACCAGCTCGTGGAAGGGCGTGACCGCCATGTAGATGCCGGCGAACGCGGCAACCATCGCGAGGCCCGAAGTGAGGTGCAGGAAGTAACTGATCAGCGCGTCCATGGCCCGAGTCCGAATCTGCAAGCGGGGCATTTAGCCAGCATTTCAGGTGCCCGGCAAGCGCATTCCGGGTAGAGTCCGCGCCATGCCAGACGCCCGCTCCGCCCCCGCTGCCGCCACCGATCGCCTGCTGATCCTGTCGGTGTTCGTCGTCGCCTCCTGCGGGCTCGCCTACGAGCTGATCGCCGGGGCGCTGTCGAGCTATCTGCTGGGCGATTCGGTGCTGCAGTTCTCGTCGATCATCGGCTGCTACCTGTTCGCGATGGGGGTCGGCTCGCACCTTTCCAAATACGTGCGCGACGAGGACGCGCTGGCCCGCTTCATCGACATCGAGCTCTTGGTGGGCATCGTCGGCGGCGTGTCGGCCACCCTGCTGTTCCTGCTCTTCGCGTGGATGTCGGCGCCTTTCCGCACGGTGCTGTACGCGCTGGTGTTTGCCCTGGGCGTGCTGGTGGGGATGGAGATTCCGCTGGTGATGCGGGTGCTCCACAACCGGCAGGCGCAGTTCTCCGAGCTGGTGAGCCGGGTGCTCACCTTTGATTACCTGGGCGCGCTGGTGGTGTCGCTGCTCTTTCCGCTGGTGCTGGCGCCCAAACTGGGGCTATCGCGCACCGGCTTCCTGTTCGGCATGGCCAACGCCGCGGTGGCGCTGTGGACGCTGTGGCATTACCGCGCCGAGGTGCCCGGCGCCCGCGGCCGCTTCACCCGCGGCGTGCTGGCGATGGCGTTTCTGGTGATCGGGCTGGCGGCCTCGGAGCACCTCACCCGCTGGGCCGAACGCGGGCTGTTCGGCGACGAGGTGATCTACGCCACCACCACGCCTTATCAGCGTATCGTCGTCACCCGCTGGAAGGACGACACGCGCCTGCACATCAACGGCAACCTGCAGTTTTCCAGCCGCGACGAGCACCGCTACCACGAGGCGCTGGTGCATCCGGCGCTGGCCAGCATGCCGTGGGCGCGGCGGGTGCTGGTGCTGGGCGGCGGCGATGGGCTGGCGGTGCGCGAGATCCTGCGCTACCCCAACATCGAGCACATCACGCTGGTGGACCTGGACCCGGCGATGACCGATCTCTTCACCCGCAACGCGTATCTTGCCGGGCTCAACGGCGGCGCACTCTCCGATCCGCGTGTCACGGTCATCAACGCCGACGCCGGCCAGTGGCTGGATGAAAACGCCGAGGTGTTCGACCTGATCGTCGCGGACTTCCCCGACCCGTCCAACTTCGGCCTCGGCAAGCTCTACTCGGTGCCCATCTACCGGCTGATGGCCAAGCACCTGTCGGCAAACGGCGCGCTGGTGGTGCAATCCACCTCGCCGTGGTTCGCGCCCAGGAGCTACTGGTGCATCGACGCGACGCTTCGCGAGGCCGGCTTCGTCACCCAGCCTTACCACGCCTACGTGCCGTCCTTCGGCGAGTGGGGCTTCAACCTCGCCACCCGCCGGCCGGGCTTCGTGCCGCCGGAGAGCTACCCGGTGCCCACCCGCTTCCTCGACGCCGACACCACCCGGGCGATGTTCCGCTTTCCGCCCGACATGCGCCCGCCGGCGGTCGAGCCGAACCACCTCAACAGCCAGACCCTGGTGCATTACTTCGAGCAGGACTGGCGCAACGTGGTGCGCTGATGGACCGCCGCCGGTTGATCCAGGCCGGGCTCGCCGCCGGCGCGCTCCTCGCCCTGCCCGGCTGCCGGCAGCTGCGCGACTTCGGCATCCCGATCACCGTGCTGCGCCCGGGCATGAGCGAAGGCCACGCCCTGCGCGACGCCACTACTCTCCCCGCCCCAACACGGGAGATCCGCTGCGGCGTGGCGATCCTCGGTAGCGGTATCGCCGGGCTCAGCGCCGCGTGGCGGCTGGCGAAGGAAGGCGTCGATGACTTCCTGCTGGTGGAAGGCCCGGAGCCCCTCGGCAACGCCGCCGCCGGCGCGATGATGAGCCCCACCGGCCCCATCCCGCACCCCCGCGGCGCCCACTATCTGCCGCTGCCGTCGCGGGAATCGGCCACCGTGCGGGAGATCCTCTTCGAGCAGGGCTTGATCGAGGCTGACCCGTTCGCCGAGCGCCCGCGCTTTGCCGAGACGGCGCTGGTGCACGCCCCGGACGAGCGCCTGCTGTTTGGCGGGCAGTGGCACGAAGGCCTGCTGCCCACCGACGCCGTCGGGCCGATTGAGGCCGCCCAGCACCGGCGCTTCCTGGCCTTCGTGGCGGATCTCACCCACCGCCGTGGCCGCGACGGCAAACGCCTGTTCTGCGTGCCAATGGTGGAATCCAGCCGCGATGCCGACTGGCGCCGCCTGGATGGCGTGCCCTTCCGCGATTGGCTCATCGCCCAGGGCTACACCTCGCCGACGCTCCACGCCTGGCTCGACTACGTGTGCCGGGACGAATACGGCGCGGGGTCAGATCGCGTGTCGGCGTGGTTCGGGCTGCATTACTTCGCCAGCCGCGGCGGCCATGCTGCCAACGCGGCCGACGGCGCGCTGATCACCTGGCCCGACGGCCTCGCCGGGATCGCCCGCGGCCTGCTGGCCCGGGTACCCACCGAGCGCCGGCTGGCCGGCCACGCGCTGCGGGTGGAGGAAGCCCGCGGCGGGGTGACGATCCTCTGCCACACGCCCGCCGGCGTCGTCCGCATCCACGCCCGCCGCGCCATCTGCGCGATGCCCCTGCACGTGGCGGCGCATGTCGTGCCGACGATCCGCGCACTGGGCCTCGACCCGGCCCGCCATCTGCCGCCCCAGGCCCCGTGGCTGGTGGCCAACTTTCTGCTGGATGGCTTTCCGCAAGAATCCGGCGACGAGCCGCTGGCCTGGGACAACGTGATCCACGCCAGCCCGGGCCTGGGCTGGGTGGTCGCCACCCATCAGCTGATCCGCGCCGCGCGGCCCGCCCACACGGTGTTCACCACCTACCGGGCGCTGGCCGACGCCTCACCCACCGAGGCCCGCCAGCGCCTCGCCACCGCAAGCGCCGACGAGTTGCTCGACCTCGCCGGCATCGACCTGCGCGCGGCCTATGGCGAGCTGGAACTGTGGCGGCGCACCCGCGCGGTGGAGATCACCGTGCGCGGCCACGGCATGTCCACACCGGTGCCGGGCAGCCTCGCCAACGCCGGGCTCGCCGCGCTGCGGGAGGCGGACGGACCGGTGCTGTTCGCCCATGCGGATCTGTCGGGCTTTTCGGTGTTCGAGGAGGCGGTGTGGTGGGGCGAGCAGGCGGCGCGGAAGGCGCTCTGACGCCCGGGGCACGACAGCCCCCTCAGCGGGCCACCACGTTCATGCCGGGCGTCACGTCGGCTTCGTCGATGTAGCCCACAGCGCCGGGCCTGGTGGACACCAGCCGGATCACGTCGGCCGTCGAGGCCACCTCCAGCGGGGGCACGCCCTTGCCCACGTAGCGGCGTACCGTCCAGTAGGCGGTGTAGCGGGCCTCGTCGCGGCTCAGCCAGCGGGAGAGAAAGCGGCTGCGCACGGGACTGTCGGGGGGCAGGTCAAGGGGCATGATGCGCTGGTCGCCCACCTCGACGATCTTGCCGGTGTAGATGCGCTCGACCGCCATCCGGTCGAGGCGCGGCACCGACGGATGGCCGATCAGGACCACATTGCCAGCCGCCCGGAGCGGCACCGGGCCAACCCCGGCAAAGAGGCCCACGACAAAGAGCAGGAGTCGTTTCAGCATCGTCTCCCCTCAGAACGAAAAGCTGTAGGAGAGGGAGAAGACATCCAGCTGACGGCTACCTTCGGGCGTGCCCTCCGGCACGTCGAGGAAGGCGGACTTGCGGCCGACATGGGTGCGCTGCCATTCGGCCTTGAGTACCTGCCCACTGGCGAGCGCGTAGCTCGTGCCCACCGCCCAGGTGCGCTGGTCCGAGAGGATCACCGTGTCGGCGCCCCAGATCTGGCTGGCGTTGAGCAGGGCGGCGTCCGGCACGCTGTCGGGAACCCGGCTGCCATTGAGCTTGGCGTAGAGCTTGCGGGCGCGGGACGACGAACGCAGGCTCGCGGCATAGACGTAGGGCGTCCATGCGCCGGTCGGGCGTAGCAGGGAAAGATAGCCGCCCCAGGCGTCGGTGCCGGCGGCCAGATCCACCCGCTCGCCCCACCGCAGCACGCCCTCGCCCACCGCCCGGAAGCCCGCAGGCAGTTCGTTCTCGAAGCCGACGCTGACGATCTGGGAGCGGATGCGGTCGCGCATCACCACACCGGGGCCGGGCAGGGCGTTGCTGGTCTGGTAGTAGCCGGTGCCCGGGGCGATGGGCACGTAGGGGTACTCCTTGCCGAAGCGCATGGTGTCGAGCCGGGCATCCCAGGCCAGCACGCCCAGGCGGTAGCGGTTGTCGCCCCGGCGGACGGTGAGCACGGTGCCGGCAAGCGCGCCGTGGATGCCCTCGTACCACGCGACAGGCCCATCCGAGCCCGGCCGGTTACGCACATAGACGCGCGCCGACGTGCGGGACCAGCCGGCAAAGCCATCCAGATCCACCTCCAGCGCGCCGGGCGTCCAGTGGCCGCTGGCCGAGACACCGTAGAAATCCCAGGAAGGCAGGATCGCGTAGATCTCCACCGGCAGGCGGGCGAAGGGGAAGGTCGCGCCCACGTCGATGTTCTCGGCGTAGAGCAGCACCGGCAGGCGCATCTTGCCGGCCTGGATGGTGAGCGCGTTGTCGGGCCGCCACGAAAGGAAGGCCCACGGCAGGCGCAGGTTCACTTCCTCGTCGTTGTTGCCGGCCGGCGCCAGGCGGGCCTGGACGGTGGCGCCGAGCTCGGGGGTCAGCGCGGCATCGATCTGCGCGCCGAGCAGGGAGTCGCGCGCCAGCGTGCCATCGTTATCGACGGCACGCTGGTAACGGTGCTCGTCGGTGGATCGGGCGTAGCCGATGGTTCCGAAGGCCGAGTAGCGTACATCCTGGGCGGCGGACGCCTGGGCCAGCAGGGCCAGGCCGACACACAGGATTCGAAGGAAAAGACTCATCGCGGAAGAATGTGGGCATCCCTGGCCAGGCGCCGGGATCGCGGCACATTCTCTCCCGCGCCGCCGGGACGGTTGGCAACAAACTGTCACGAAAAAGCCTCACGGCATAAAACGGCACCGTGAGCGGATAGCATGGCCCCGACCTTCGATGAAGCGCGAGCTGGTCACGCGGTGATCGGGCCGGGCAGCCCGGCGCGGGCGGCCGGCAGCCGCCACGCCCCCGTCAGACGCTTCCCGGGGGGGACGTCTGATCGGGCGACGCGGGCTGCGGGTCGGTCTCGCCGACATCGGGCAGCAGCGCCTTGCCCAGGCCATCGACGAGGGAACGCATCTGGTTCTCGAGCTCGGTGAGCGCGGTCATCGCGCGGAGCGGGTCACCCGCCCGGGCGGCGGCCTCGAGCCGGCCGGACATCATCGAGATCCCGTTCATGCCGAGCAGGCCGGCCCGGCCCTTGAGGGTGTGCGACGACAGCGCCACCGCCGCCCAGTCCCGCGCCGCCACGTCCTTGCGCAGGGCCACCGGACCGTCGGCGAACTGGGCGCGGAACTTGGCGAGCAGGCGCGGGTAGAGGGTCGGGCTGATCCCGGTGTCGTTGATCGCGCAGTTGGGGTCGAGCCCGGGCACCGCTTCGAGCCCCATCAGCGCCGGGCCGCCGGCGGGCACCGGCGCCGGAACCGGTGCGAACTCGGGCCGGTAATGCCGGCTCAACACGTCGAACAGTTCGGGCAGCTCGTAGGGCTTGTTGAGGCAGCCGTTCATGCCCAGCGCGAGGCAGTGCTCCAGCACGCTGCGCCCCCGGTGGGCCGACAGGGCATACACCGGCAGGTTGCCGAATTCAGGCCGGGCGCGGATCTGGCGGATGGCCTCGTAGCCGTCCATCACCGGCATCTGCAGGTCCATCAGCACCAGGGCGTAGTAATCCGGCGCCTCGGCGCCCAGCTGGGCGAGGGCGTCGCGGCCGTCGGCGGCGGTGTCCACCTCGACCCCCCAGCGGCCCAGCAGCGCCACCGCCACGTCGCGGCTGGTGGCGTTGTCCTCGACGAGCAGCACGCGCATCCCGTCCAGGGCGCCGGTGGCCACACCACCGCCCGACTCCTTCGTCTGCAGGCCCAGCACGACGCCACACAGCTGGCGCAGGGTACCGGGCAGGAGCGGGCGGTCGCAGAAGTGCAGGCCGCCGGGGCGCAGCTCGGCGACGTCCTCGCCGAGGGTCCGCGGCACCGACATCAGGGCGATGTGGGCGGGCACCAGCTCGGGCTGCTCGCCGAGGGCGCGCATGATGGCGCCGCCGTCGAGATCGGGCAGCGACCAGTCGAGGAACATCAGGTCGTAGGGACGATCCGTGGCCCGCGCAGCGCGCAGGCAGGCCATCACCTCGCCGCCGCTGCTGACCGCTTCCACATCGTCGATGCCTTCGATGTTGAGCAGGTCGATGAGGGCAAGCCGGGCCTCGGGGTAATCCTCGGCGATCAGCACACGCATCGGCGGCAGGGGCGGCGGGCTCGCCGGCTCGTCGCCGTCGCGGGCCAGGGGGATCTGGATCTGGAAGCGGCTGCCGGCGCGCGGCGCGCTCTGCACGCGGATCTCGCCCCCCATCGCCTCGACCAGCCGGCGGACGATGGCGAGCCCCAGGCCGGTGCCACCGTACTGGCGGGTGGTCGCACCGTCGGCCTGGACGAAGTCGTCGAAGAGGTGCTCGATCTGCTCAGGCCGCATGCCGATGCCGGTATCTTCAACGGTGAGGCTGACCAGGTGACGCCCATCGGCCGTCGCCATGCTGTCGATCCGCAGCGACACGTGCCCGGAGGGGGTGAACTTGACCGCATTGGAGAGCAGGTTGGCGAGCACCTGACCGATGCGCAGGGGGTCGCCCTTCAGGCGTTCGCCAAGCAGGGTCGCGCTGGCGGGACGGACATCGAAGAGCAGCTCGACGCCCTTCTCGAGGGCCGTGCGCTCCACCAGCAGGAAGGCGTTGGCAACCACCTGCTCGAGCCGGAAGGGGATGTCTTCCAGCTCCAGCCGGCCGGCTTCGATCTTGGAAAAATCGAGGATGTCGTTGAGGGTGTCGAGCAGCGTGCGGCCGGCGATGCGGATCTTGCTGACGTAGTCGCGCTGGCGGGGGGAGAGCCGGCTGTGGAGGATCAGCTCGGCCATGCCGATCACCGCGTTGAGCGGGGTGCGGATCTCGTGGCTCATGTTGGCCAGGAACATCGACTTGGCCTGGGTGGCCTGCTCGGCGCGGGCGCGGGCCTCGACCAGCTCCTGGCGGATGTGCTCGCGGTCGAGGATGTCGCTCTCGATGGAGCCCGCCATCGAGTTGAAGGTGTCGCGCAGGGTGCGGATCTCCGCCACGCCGGCCACGTCGGGGATGCGCGCGTCGTACTCGCCGCGGGCCAGCCGGTCGGTGGCGGCGCACATGTCCTCGATGGGCTGGAGCACCCGCCGGCGCACCGTGAAGAAGCCCCGCACCACGAACAGCGCGGTCACCACCATGCCGATGATCGCCGTCACGATCCAGTCGCGCAGGCGGGCCCGGGCGTCGCTCACGGCCGCGCCGGTCCGGCGGTCGACCCGGCCCTTGAGTTCGGCCACCGCCTGGGCCATGCGGGCACGCAGGATGTCGTATTCGCGGTTATGGACGAACTTGACCGCCAGCTCGCGGTGGGGGACGCCTTCCGACACGAAGGTGTCGGCCTTGGGGTCGTAGAGCCCCTGGGTGGCGGCAAAGGCCACCTGCTCGTGGACCTTCAGCGCCTCGGCCTCGGACAGCACCTGCTGAAGGGCTTCGAGCTCGGTGCCGTCGAAGCCCAGGGAAATCATCCGGGCCCGCAGGGAAACCCCTGTCCCGGGCGGGCGCTGGACGAAAGGCGTGGTGCCGGCGATGACCCGGTCCCAGTAGGTGGTGGGGTCGTCATCGACAACCAGCGGCCGCTCGCCTTCGCGGATCGCCAGGATGGCGTAGTAGTACTTGAGGTAGCTCGTCTCGCCGGTGACCACGTAGCTGCGCACGAGACGGCTGAGCATTTCCATCTCGCGCCGCAGGTCATCAACCTGGCGCAGGGCGTCGGCACGGTTCTGCTGCACCGCCTGGACCTTGTCGAAGGCCGCCAGGGCGAGCAGCGAGATCGATCCGTTGATCCCCAGGATCAACAGCAGCACGACCGAGAAGATGAGCGAGAGCTTGGAGAGCTTCATTGGCAAATGCCAGCTTACACCGCCACCACCCTCAGGCAGTTGCAGCAACCCGGCGCCGTCGCACACTTTCACTGAGCAGATCGAGGACGCAATAGAACGCCCCGGCCGCCAGCGGCGGATTGCTCACCGGCCAGCCCAGCCCGGGCAGCGTCGCCCGCCAGGCCCAGTTGCCGAGCCAGGTGCCCCACAACTCCATGACCAGCGACAGCAGGAACATCGTCGCGTAAAGCCGCGGCGCCGGCCCCCAGCGCAGACAGGCCAGAAAGATCAGCAGGAGCGGCGGCCCGAGCCAGTCCACGCCGCCCAGCGCCAGCGCGCTGACGCCCGCCACCGCCAGCCACGCGGTGGCCGTGAGGAGCCGCCCGGGCAGGCGATCGGCGAGGTACAGGCCCAGCCAGTAGAGCAGCACATGCCCCGGCGGCACGAACAGCGGCAGGTTGCCGAGGCGGTAGTCGTAGAGCCCCCAGACCAGCGACAGCACCACCTCGCCCGCGGTGGCGATCACCAGGCAGGCCAGCAGACGCGTGCGCTGGGCCGGATGCGCCACCACCAGCAGCGCGCACAGGGCCCACACCCAGACGCTCACCAGCGGCTGGCCCCACGCGCCGCCAAAGCGATCCGCCACCAGCCCGAAGGCAATGGTGAGCGCGGAGAGCAGCGCAAGGATCGAAGGTTGCGGCATGGGGCTTACAGTCGGTGCGGAATGCGCGATGATACCGGGCAGGCGCCCATAGAGGCGCCGACAGTCGATCCGCCCGCCCGGCGCCGCCGCAAGGCCCGGGCAGGACACCCGAGGACGCCCCATGCCGATGTCCGCTCCTGCCTCACCCCGCTGCCGCATGCCCACGCCATGACTGACGCGGACCGCCCCGGCGCGGGTGACCATCCCTGGGCCCCGGCGGTCCGGCGGGGCTTTCTGCTGACCCTGCCGCTGGTGCTGAGCGGCGCCGTCGCCCTGCTCGTCCTCAACCTGCCGATCCCCGGTTACCAGGCCGCGATGGACGGCTGGTGGGGGCCCGACTGGCGCGCTGCCGTGCAGTCCGCCTGGCAGGCCAGCCTGGGGCTGCTGTCGATCGCCGTGGTGTTCGCCACCAGCCATGCGCTGGCGGCGCTTGTCGCGGCCCGGCAGCGCACCGACACAAGCCCGGTGGCGGTGGCCCTGATCGCCCTGTGCTGCTACTTCATCCTGGTCCTGCCGGGCAAGGGCCTGCTCTCCAGCGAGCTGGCGGTGCCGCGGGGGGTGTTCCTGTCGGTGCTGGTGGGCATCGCCGCCACCGAGCTCTTCCTGCGCCTGCGGCGCGTGCGCGGGCTCGACCTGTCCATGCTGGCCGAGGCGGACTCGGAACTCCCGGCGGTGCTCAAGTCCGTCCTCCCCGGCATGCTCACCATCGGGCTGTTCTGCGTGATCCAGCACGCCCTGATCGCGCCCTACGCCCAGTCGGCCGACGCCATCGGCGACCGGGCGCTGGGCTGGCTGTTCGGGCTGTCGGACAGCGCCCTGCTGCGCACCGTGCTGTTCACCGTGCTGGCCCACCTGCTGTGGTTCGTCGGCGTGCACGGCAACAACGCGCTGGAGCTGTTCTACCGCGACCACCTCTTCCCGGCCAGCGAAGCCAACATCCACGCCCTGCAGGCCGGGCAGGTGCCGCCGGAGATCATCACCAACGCCTTCGTGGATGCCTTCGTGCTGCTGGGCGGGTCGGGCGCCACGATCGGCCTGCTGATCCCGCTGCTGGCCGTCACCCGCGGCAGCCGTCGGCGCCTGAGCTGGCTGGCGGCACCGACGGCCCTGTTCAACATCAACGAGATCCTGATCTTCGGCCTGCCCATCGTCTTCAACCCGACGCTGCTGCTGCCCTTCCTGCTGGCGCCGCTGGCGAGCCTGCTGGTCGCCTGGGGTGCGGTGGCCGCCGGCCTCGTCCCGCCCAACGCCGGCCACGTGCCGTGGGCCACGCCGCTGCTGCTCAACGCCTGGCTCACCGCCGATTCGTGGCGGGGGGTTGCGCTGCAGCTGGTCAACATCGGGCTCTCGGTGGCGATCTACCTGCCCTTCGTGCGCCGCAACGACCGCCTCCAGCGCGCCCGCACCCGGGCCACCTTCGCGCGGCTGATCAGTTCGATGCAGGGTATTCTGGTTCAGCCGGGCCAGCAGCTGCTGGGTCGCACCGACGAGATCGGCAGCCTGGCGCGGAGCCTGGCGGCCCGGCTCGACCAGGATCTGCGCAGCGGCCGCATCCATCTGGCCTACCAGCCCAAGCTCGACCAGGCCGGGCGGGTCACCGGCGTCGAGGCCCTGCTGCGCTGGGATCACCCGCTGCTGGGCGGCGTGCCGGCCCACGTGGCGGTGGCGATCATCGAGGATGCGGGCAAGATCAACGAGGTGGGCGACCGGGTGCTCGAGATGGCCTGCCGGCAGCTGCAGCAGTGGCGCGAGACCGGCCTTTCCGGCATCGAGATGGCGGTGAATGTCTCGCCCCTGCAGCTCGAAGACCCGGCCTTCGCGGCGCGGGTCGAGCGCTGCCTCACGCGCCACCGGCTGGCGCCCGGGGCATTGGAGATCGAGATCACCGAAGGCCATCTGGTGAGCAGCACCGAAACCTCGGCGCACAACCTGTCAGCCCTGGGCGCGCTGGGCGTCAAGCTGGCGATGGACGATTTCGGGATGGGCTACAGCTCGCTGCTGTACATGCGGCGCTTCCGCATCGACGCGATCAAGCTGGATGGATCGCTGACGCGGGAGGTGCTGAACAACGCCAGCTGCCGCGAGATCATCGCCAGCGTCGGCCAGCTGTGCCGGAGCCAGGATGTGCGGCTGGTGGCCGAGTACGTGGAGACCCAGGCCCAGCGCGACCTGCTGGCGAGCCTGGGGTGCGACGGTTTCCAGGGCTGGCTGTACAGCCCGGCGGTGAGCCCGGAAGCCTGCCGCACCTACATCGAGGCGCAGCGGACGACGACCCGGCCGGAAAGCCGCGCCGTCGTCTGAAACCTGCCGGCGGGCTTACTCGATGCCCTGGCTGGCGAGGTATTCCTCGTAGGTGCCGCGGTAATCGACGATGTCGCCGGGGCCACGGATCTCGAGGATGCGGGTGGCGATGGACGACACGAACGCCCGGTCGTGGGAGACGAAGAACAGCGTGCCGCTGAAATCCGCGATGCCCGAGTTGAGGGATTCGATGGATTCCATGTCCATGTGGTTGGTCGGCTCATCCAGCAGCAGCACGTTCTTGCGCTGGAGCATGAGCTTGCCGAACAGCATCCGGCCCTGTTCGCCGCCCGAGATCACCTTGACCGACTTCTTCACGTCGTCGCCCTTGAAGAGCAGCCGGCCCAGCGTGCCGCGGATCAGGGTTTCGGCGTCGTCGCCTTCGTAGCCGCCCTCGCGCACGTAGCCGCTGATCCAGTCGGTGAGGTTTTCGCCGCTGGCGAAGTCATCGGCGTGATCCTGGGCGTAATAGCCGAGCTTGGCCTTCTCGGCCCACTTGACGGTGCCGAACTGGGGCGCCAGGCCGTGCAGGCCGGGGCCGACCAGCAGCTTGAGCAGGGTCGTCTTGCCGATGCCGTTCTCGCCGATGATCGCGATGCGGTCGTTGGCGTCGGCGGTGAAGGTGAAGTTCTTGATGATCGGGTTGGCCGGATCGTAGCCGAAGGTGAGGTTTTCGATCTCGACGGCCTGACGGTGCAGCTTTTCCTTCTCGTCGTAGTCGAAGCGGATCCACGGGTACTGGCGGGACGACGGCTTGAACTCCTCGATCTTGATCTTCTCGATCTGCTTGGCGCGGCTGGTGGCCTGACGGGCCTTGGACTTGTTGGCCGAAAAGCGGCGCACGAACTCCTGCAGCTCCTGGACCTTCTCCTTGGCCTTCTGGTTGGCGTTCGACTGGCGCTCGCGGGCCTGGGTGGACGCCTCGATGTAGTCATCCCACGTGCCCGGCCACACCTGGATACGGCCGTAGTCCAGATCCGCCATGTGGGTACACACCTGGTTCAGGAAGTGGCGGTCGTGGGAGATGATGATCATCGTGGAGTTGCGCTGGTTCAGCACGTCCTCCAGCCAGCGGATGGTGTTGATGTCGAGGTTGTTGGTCGGTTCGTCGAGCAGCAGGATGTCCGGGTTGGCGAACAGCGCCTGGGCCAGCAGCACGCGCAGCTTCCAGCCGGGGGCGACTTCGCGCATCGGGCCGTTGTGCTGTTCGGTGGGGATGCCGACACCGTGGAGGAGCTCGCCGGCACGGGCCTCGGCGGTATAGCCGTCGTACTCCGCGAAGTGGCCTTCCAGCTCGGCCGCCTTCATGTAGTCCTCTTCGGTGGCTTCCGGGTTGGCGTAGATGGCGTCCTTCTCCTGCATGCACGCCCACATCTCGGCGTGGCCCTGCATCACCACGTCGAGCACCCGCACGTCTTCGTAGGCGAACTGATCCTGCTTCAGGAAGGCCATGCGCTCGCCGCTGTCGAGGGCCACGTTACCGGCGGTGGGTTCCAGCACGCCGGCCAGGATCTTCATGAACGTGGACTTGCCGGCCCCGTTGGCGCCGATCAGGCCGTAGCGGTTGCCTTCGCCGAACTTGACGGAGACGTTCTCGAAAAGGGGCTTGGCCCCGAACTGCATGGTGATGTTGTTGGCGATGAGCACGACACGAATTCCTTAAATTCCGGCGGTCGCAGGCGGCGACACGGGCAAAACAAAGGCGCCGGCACGGGGCCGGCGCAGCTTGTCCGAAATTTATCATGTCTTTCAAGCACCTGAGAAATTTTCTCGGTGCTTGATGCAGCGCATCAGACCAGCGACGGCCCCGATACGATGGACGCCGCGTCGGACTCGGAGATCCGGATCGTCGCGGTGGAGATGACGTGGAGCGTCAGCCACTCGTGCAGACGGTCGGCCGCATCGCGGGAAAGGGTGACGAAACGGCAGCCCATCATCCCGCCGTCGGCCCCGAGCACGAAGTTGACGGTCTCGGCCATGCCGCGGATCACGTCGGGGATGCCCTCGAGCTGCATCACGAAAGGAAAGGCCTCCGGCTCGGCCAGCGGCGAGCCCCACGGCACGCTGAAACCTTCCAGGGACAGATCATTGACCGGCATGCGCTCGCCATCGATCACCACCCAGAAGCACACGTTCCCCCAACGCTTGGCCACGAAACGCTGGCGCTTGCGACGCTCACCGCGCGGAACGGCGGGAATGGCAGTCGCGGTCTGAAGCTCCATCACGGCAAACCCTTTCAAAATCTCTGATCCGACAGCTTTGCTCAAAATACAACAAATTCACAAGCAAAACGATATTTTTTACCTAAAAACTCAAATTCATCGGAGGGACGCGGAATTCGATTCGAATTTTCGTGGCACCCATCACGGATACACAGAAATTCACATCAACCTGTCGAGAATTTTTACAAACGAATTTCGGCAAACCAATTTATAAACTTAAGTGATTGATTTAACTAAAACGCCCCAAAGCGGGCACGCGTTTTGCTCAGATTGAGCCAGCAGTCGGGATCGCCCCCATTGCAAAATATTTTTGACGATTTTCAATCTGGAGTTTTCATATGAAAAAACTGCTCGCCTTCGCAGCAGGCTCGCTCATCTCCCTGAGCGTCGTTGCCGCCCCGCTGCTGACCACCCCTGAAACCCTCTCCACCGGCCTGAAGAACACCAACGGGCTCGACAACCCGCTGACCTTCGCCAAGTTCGACACCGCGCTCGGCACCCTGACCAGCGTTCATATCCAGCTGACCGGCTACGAAGAAACTGGCTACACCGCCACCGACCTGGGCGGCGCCAGCAACACCTTCGTGTTCACCAACGATGTGACCGTCAACCTGAAGACCCTGGCCGGCGACGCCCTGACCACGGTCCTGCCGACCGTCACCGACACCCAGACTGTTGGCGCGAACGGCACCTATTCGAGCGCCGGCTTCCCCGCCCGCGCCCTGACCAACACCGTCATCGGTCCTGAGGCTGTCTTCCTGGACGCCGCCACCCTGGCGCTGTTCGTTGGCCCAGGGTCCATCACCCTCAACACCTCCGCCACCTCCGCGAACTCGGTCATCGGCACGGGTGACATCACCTCGACCATCCTGACCCGCTACAACGCGACCGCCAGCGTCTGGTACGACTACGAAGTCCCGACCACCCCGGTTCCGGAACCCACCTCCATGGCCCTGGTTGGCCTTGGCGCTCTGGGCCTGGCCGCTGCCCGTCGCCGCAAGTAATTTGCCTTGCCTCCCGGCTTAGTCCGGGATGCGCTGCAAAGCAAAAAAGCCACCGCAAGGTGGCTTTTTTGTATCCGGCTTCCGCTTAGCGAAAGAACCAATCAGGCATCGTCCATCGCGGCAGAGGTGTACACCGCCTGCACGTCGTCGAGGGATTCCAGCGCGTCGAGCAGCTTCTGCATGCGCACCGCGTCGTCGCCGGCGAGTTCGGTGTCGTTGAGCGGCTTCATGGTCACTTCGCCAAACTCCGCCACAAAACCGGCCCTCTCGAGCGCTTCCTTCACTTCACCAAACTGGTACGGATCGGTCATCACCTCGATGGAGCCGTCGTCGTTGGGCACCACGTCGTCGGCACCGGCTTCGAGAGCGGCTTCCATCAGCGCGTCTTCCGACGTGCCCGGCGCAAACAGGATCTGGCCACAGTGCTTGAACTGGAAGGCCACGCAGCCGTCGGTGCCCATGTTGCCGCCGTACTTGTTGAAGGCGTGACGCACATCGGCCACGGTGCGGGTCTTGTTGTCGGTGAGGCAATCGACCATCACCGCCGCGCCGCCGATGCCGTAACCCTCGTAGCGGGCTTCCTCGTAGGTGACGCCTTCCAGCTCGCCGGTGCCCTTCTTGACGGCCCGGTCGATGTTGTCGGCCGGCATGTTCACCGCCTTGGCGCGATCCACCGCCAGGCGCAGGCGCGGATTGAAGGCGGCATCGCCCCCACCCATGCGTGCCGCAACCGTGATTTCCTTGGCCAGCCGGGAGAAGACCCGACCGCGCTTTTCATCCTGCCGGCCCTTGCGGTGCTGGATATTGGCCCACTTGGAATGACCCGCCATGATTCTGTGTCCTTGGATTGCAACTAAAAGCGGCGATTTTACCCCGCCGCCCGCCCTTCGCGCAGCCCGCGCTTGCCGCGGATCAATTTGCCAATCATTTTTTGGCGCGCCGGGGCAGATTTCATGCCCGTTGCGGGCAGTTGGCCGATAATTGCCGACTGATCCCATTTCGCCCACCCGGAGGATTCCATGACCGAGCCCCTCATCATCGCCAAGTCCAAGGACAAGGAAATTGCCCTGCTGCCCCAGCTTGCCAACCGCCACGGCCTGATCACCGGCGCCACCGGCACCGGCAAGACGGTGAGCCTGCAGAAGATGGCCGAATCCTTTGCCAGCATCGGCGTGCCGGTGTTCATGGCCGACGTGAAGGGTGATCTGTCGGGCATCGGCGCCGCGGGCGTCGAATCGCCCAAGCTCAAGGAGCGCCTGGCCGCCCTGGGCATCACCGAATTCACCCCGCGGGCCAACACCACGGTGTTCTGGGACGTCTTCGGCGAGGCCGGCCACCCGGTGCGCGCCACCGTCTCCGACATGGGCCCGATGCTGCTGGCGCGGCTGCTCAACCTCAACGACACCCAGGCCGGCGTGCTGCAGCTGGTCTTCAAGATCGCCGACGACCAGGGCCTGCTCATCATCGATCTCAAGGACCTGCGCGCCACCCTGCAATACGTGGGCGACAACGCCAAGGACTTCACCACCGAATACGGCAACATCTCCGCCGCGTCCATCGGCGCCATCCAGCGCGGCCTGATGGGCATCGAGGCCCAGGGCGGCGACAAATTCTTCGGCGAGCCGATGCTCGACATCGCCGACCTCATCCAGACCGACGCCGACGGCCGTGGCGTGATCAACATCCTGGCCGCCGACAAGCTCTACAACTCGCCCAAGCTGTACTCCACCTTCCTGCTGTGGATGCTGGCCGAGCTCTTCGAGCAGCTGCCGGAAGTAGGCGACGTGGACAAGCCCAAGCTGGTGTTCTTCTTCGACGAGGCCCACCTGCTGTTCAACGAGGCGCCCAAGGCCCTGCTCGAGAAGATCGAGCAGGTGGTGCGGCTGATCCGCTCGAAGGGCGTTGGCGTCTACTTCGTCACCCAGAACCCGCTGGACGTGCCCGAGACGGTGCTCGGCCAGCTCGGCAACCGCGTCCAGCACGCCCTGCGCGCCTTCACCCCGCGCGACCAGAAAGCCGTCAAGACCGCCGCCGAAACCATGCGCGCCAACCCCGAGTTCGACGCCGCCACGGTCATCACCGAGCTGGGCGTGGGCGAGGCGCTGATCTCCTTCCTCGACGAGAAGGGCCGCCCGCACATGGTGGAGCGCTGCTTCATCATCGCCCCCAACTCCCGCCTCGGGCCGCTCAGCGCCGCCGAGCGCAAGGCCGCCATCGAAAGCTCGGTGATCTACGGGCACTACGAGGAAATCATCGACCGCGAATCCGCCTTCGAGAAGCTCCGCGGCGGCGCGGCCCCGGCCGGCAATGGCGGTGGCGCCGCCCCGGCGGGCGCCCCGGCCGCGCAGGAGGAGGCAGGCGGCGGGTTGCTGGGCGGGCTTTCCAGCATCCTGTTCGGCACCACCGGCCCCCGCGGCGGACGCCATCCGGGCCTCGCCGAACAGGCCGCCCGCAGCGCGGTACGCACGGTCGGCTCGGCCATCGGCCGCGAGATCGTCCGCGGCGTGCTGGGCTCGATCCTCGGCGGAGGCGGCCGCCGCCGCTGACGCCCCCCCGCCCCGGTTCAGACCTTTTTGCTCCCGACCGGGAGCAAAATCGTCCCGACTGGGAGCTTTTTGCTCCCAGCCTGGAGCGGAATCATCCCAACCGGGCGCTTTCTGCTCCCATCGGTCCAGCCCCGCAAACCAGGCACATCCCCTTGGTGAGGCTCGAACTGTAGGTCGGACTTCAGTCCGACAAGACGCTGCACCCACGTCGTCGGACTGAAGTCCGACCTACAACCTGATCTGCACGTCCCCCTAATCCCACACGCCAAGCGCGACGAGCTGTTTGGTCGCCGCCTCCCTCCAGCCGCGGTTGGCCGCCGGGCTGGCCGGGCTGGGGTGGAGCACGCGGCCGAACTTCACCGGCATTCCGCCCAGCGCCTCCCGGGCGCGCTGTTCGGCCCAGGCGCCGACGCCGATCACCCAGTCGGGCTCAAGCGCCTCGGCCACGCGGCGCAGGTGGGCGTCGCAGGCCGCCAGCAGCGGGCCCTGCTCGGCCGCCGGGAGCTTGTCGGGCGTGAGGTTGCGGCCGTTGTCGAAGAAGGCGAGCGGGCAGTAGTTGGCCACAAAGTGATCGGCAAAGAAGGCCTCGGCGCTGCCGAAACGCTCGGCAAATAGCCCCCACAGGCGCCGCCCGCTCACCTCGGAGCGCGGGCAGGCGAAGCCCTCGATGGGGCGTTTGGGGTTCTCGACCGCGGGCTTCGTCACCGCCGCCTCGATGCCCATCCAGTCGCGCACCGCGGCGATCTCGCCGAAGGGCACGCCGGTCTGCACCATGCCGAAGGGGCCGGGGTTCATGCCCACGAAGATCACCTTCTTCTTGCCCTGGCCAAAGCGCTGCAGGTACAGCGCGTTGGGCGCCCAGGCGTAGTCGAGGGGGTTGTACACGTGGCTGACCGGCGCGGCGAAGCGCATCGGGTCGAGGGTGTCGCACAGGCTGCGGGCGGCGGATTCGAGGGGCGTCATGATGGGCATCAATGGAAAATCAGGCGACGGCCGCGGGCGTCTCGCGCCACGGCGCCACCTTGAACAGCAGCAGCATGCCGGGCACCGCCAGCACGCCGCACAGCAGGAAGAAATCGAACCAGCCGAAGTATTCCACCAGCCAGCCGGCCGAGGCGTTGATGAAGGTACGCGGCACCGCCATCAGGCTGGTGAACAGCGCCAGCTGGGTGGCCGTGTAGGCCGGGTGGGTGGTGCGCGCCATGTAGGCCACGAAGGCCGTGGTGCCGAGGCCCACGCCCAGCGCCTCCAGCCCGATCACCGCCGCCAGCACGCCCAGCCGGCCGGCGTCGGCCTCGGCCGGGCCGAGCCAGGCCAGCCACGCAAAGCCGAAGATCGCCAGCCACTGCACCACGCCGAACACCCACAGCGCCCGGTTGATGCCCAGCTTCACCATCCACAGCCCGCCCAGGATGCCGCCGATCACGCTGGGCCACAGGCCGGCGTTCTTGGCGACGAGGCCGATCTCGGTCTTGGAAAAACCCATGTCCAGATAGAACGGCGTGGCCAGCGCGGTGCACAGGGAGTCGCCCAGCTTGTAGAGAAAGATGAAGCCCAGCACCACCAGCGCCGAGCGCACGCCGTGGCGGCCGAAGAACTCGCGGAAGGGCTCGACCACCGCGTCGCGCAGGGTGCGCGGGGCGCCCCTGGCGGCGGCGGGCTCCTTCACCAGCAGCGTCATCACCAGCCCCGGCGCCATGAACAGCGCGGTGACCAGAAACACCTGCGACCACGGCAGGTGATCGGCCAGCACCAGCGACAGGCTGCCCGGCACCAGCCCGGCGAGCTTGTAGGCATTGACGTGGATGGCGTTGCCGATGCCCAGCTCGATCTCGGGCAGGAGTTCGCGCCGGTAAGCGTCGAGGACGATGTCCAGGGTGGCCGACAGGAAGGCGATCAGCGCCGTGAGGCCGATCACCAGCCCGAGCTGATGGGTGGGCGACAGGGTGCCGAGCCACGCCACCGCCGCCAGCAGGAGCAGCATCGTGAGCGCCATCCAGCCGCGCCGGCGGCCCAGCAGGGGCAGCGCGAAGCGGTCGAGAAAGGGCGACCAGACGAACTTCCAGGTATATGGAAACTGGATGAGTGCGAAGGCACCTATCGCCTTGAGTGATAGCCCCTCGGTCTTCAGCCACGCCGGAACCAGGTTGAGCAGCAGGTACAGCGGCAGGCCCGACGAGAAACCGGTGAGCACGCAGATCAGCATGCGGCGGTTGGCGAGGGCGCGCCAGGGGGATTCGGTCATGGGCGGAACGGGGAAGCGGAGGGAAGGATGCAGGCCAGCGGTGGATGATAACAATCGGTTACTTGATCTTGCCGCCGGGCCACCGAAAAATGCGTCAATCAGGGTGGAAAAATAACGAGGAGACCCGAATGTACACCGTCACCGTCGTGTTCCGGGCAGACCGGGAATACGAATTTCATGTGCACGCCGCCGACGTGGCCAATCTCACCAAGGCCAGCGCCCAGGACTGGCTCCACGATGAGTTCGACGAGCTGGAATGCACCCCGAGCAACCCGGTGGGCAAGGTGCTGATGCTCGACGTGATCCTCAACGTGGCCAAATACGGCGGCGAGCAGCGCTTCGCCCAGGGCGGCGAATGGGCGCGGAGCTTCGCCAGCAGCGTCGCGGTGGTGCTCGACCGTCCGGCCGTGCGAATCGACGTGCCGGGCTTCGTGGTGGGCTGAAACGCCACCCCTGCACCGCGCCGCCCCGAGGCCTAGAATGGCGGCTGGCGACGGCATCCGGCCGTCGAACGGGGATGACACGCGGTGGCAGGCACACGGACAGGCAACACGGCCCACGGCTTTCGCCGACGGGCGGATCTGATTTCCGGGGCGCGGCCCCACGCCGGGAGCCGGCCATGACGCGCCGCACGCCCTGGTGGAAAGGCCCACGGGGCGAATGGTATGTGGTCGCCCAGGGCGGCATCTTCGCGTTGATCGCTTTCGGGCCGTCGTCGCTGCCGGGCCTGCCGGCCTGGCCGCGAATGCTGGAATTTCCCGGGCGGGCGCTCGGCGCGATGCTGCTGGCCCTTGGCGTGACGATCTGCGCCGCTGCCGTGCTGCGTCTGGGCCGCAACCTCACGCCGCTGCCCCATCCGCGAGACGACTGCCGGCTGGTGGAAACCGGCCCCTACGGCTGGGTCCGTCACCCGATCTACTCCGGGCTGATCCTGGCCACCTTCGGCTGGGCGCTGATTGCCCAGGGCTGGCTCACCCTGCTGTGGGCCGCGCTGCTGCTGGTGTTCTTCGACATCAAGTCGCGGCGCGAGGAGGTCTGGCTGCTGGAGCGTTTTCCGGCCTACGCCGACTACCAGCGGCGCGTCCGCAAGCTGATCCCCTTGATCTACTGAGCCGCGTCAGCCCAGCTCGGCCCGGTTGCGGCCGTTCTGCTTGGCGCGGTAGAGGTTCGCGTCGGCGCGCCGGAACAACTGCGCCAGGGCACCTTCGGCGCGGCTCATGTGAACACCCCCCACCGACAGCGTGCTCACGCCCCACTCTGCATTGCGCGCATGGGCGATCCCCTGCCTGCACACCGCATCCACCGTGACCCGGGCGATCTCGGCGAGCGCTTCGGGGGTGCAGCGGGGCAGCATCATCGCGAACTCCTCGCCGCCATAACGCGCCACGAAGGCATCGTGGGCAAGGCGCCGGGCATTGACCTCCTCGACCACCTTCTGCAGCGTCGCGGCGATCGCCCGCAGGCAGTCGTCGCCCGCCAGGTGGCCGTAGTGGTCGTTGAACAGCTTGAAGTTGTCCACGTCCATCATCAGCAGCCCGAAGGGCGCGCCGCAGCGGATCGCCTCGCCCCACTGGTGGTCGAGCCGCAGATCCATGTAACGGCGGTTGAACAGGCCGGTCAGCCCGTCCTGGCTGGCCTGGGCCTCGAGCTTGCGGTTGGCGAGGGAGAGTTCGGCCCGCAGGCTGGCGATGCGCGCCATGGCCTTCATCTTGGCCTGGACCACGCCCTCGGGGGCCGACTTGGGGATGAAGTCGTCGCCGCCGGCCTCGATGGCCATGACGAGATTTTCCGGGGTGTCGGAGCCGGTGAGGAAGATGATCGGCGTCCACGCCCATTCCTGGGTGGCTTCGACGGCGCGGATCTGCTTGGCGGCCTCGAATCCGTTCATCACCGGCATCTCGATGTCCATCAGGACGAGATCGGGCGCCGACGCCTGGAAGCGCTCGACGGCAAGCTGCCCGTTCTCGGCGATGACCACCTCGTGGCCGATCTCGACGAGCCGCGCACCGAACACCGTCGTGATGGTTCGGGAGTCATCCACCACCAGAATCCGCATACTCCCTCCCGGAGCGTGTTCTTATATCTAAAGTAATATTAGACGGGAAACCTTTCGCATCTCTGACGGCATGCGCTGGCGCCGTCCGGGCTGGCACTTGGTGCAGATCAAGGCTGGCCGCCCGCCGCCCGCCGATACTCGCGGGCATGGACACCATCGCACCACCCCAGCCAGCCCCCCACCCGGCCAGCGCGCCGCCCGGTGATCTGGCGATCTGGTTCTTCATCCTCGCCGAGCTGCTCGCCTTCGGAGTCTTCTTTGCAGCCTATGCCTTCGGGCGCGCCCACAACGTCGAGCTCTTCAACACGATGCAGGAGACCCTCGACCGCCAGGCCGGTGCATTCAACACGGTGCTGCTGATCACCGGCAGCTGGTGCGTGGCCCGCGCGGTCGAGGCTGTCGGGCGGGCCCGCTCGCAGACCGGCGCCCGCTGGCTGCTGGCCGGCATTGCCTGCGGCGGCGGCTTTCTGGTGGTGAAGGGCTTTGAATACGCGGCCAAGTTTGGTGCGGGCATCAACCTGTCCACCAACACTTTCTACATGTTCTACCTGTCGCTCACCTTCTTCCACTTCATGCACGTCATCCTCGGGCTGGTGATCCTCACCGCCCTGTGGTGGAAGACCCGCCAGGGCGACTACGGCCCGGACAACATGAACGGCATCGAAACCGGCGCGGCCTACTGGCACATGGTCGATCTAGTGTGGATCGTGCTGTTTCCGCTCGTCTACGTGATGCGCTGAGGGATTGCGATGAACACCCGACACCTCAACATCGTGCTGGTCGTGCTGCTCGCCGCCACCGTCGCCACCTTCGAGATCGGCGAGCGCGGCGGCGCCGGAACGGCCGCGATGGCCGCGCTGCTCACCATCAGCTTCATCAAGGGCCGCCTCGTGGTGCTCGACTTCATGGGCCTGCGCGGGGTCAAATTCTTCTGGCGCGGCCTGCTGCTCGGCTGGCTGCTGCTCGTCTCGACGCTGATCGCCGTCGCCTACTGGATCTCCATCCCATGAATGCCCCGATGACCACCAACATCCCGTTCTACGAAGCCGCCGGCAACGAAGTGGAAGTCTTCGAGCAGGCCTGGAAAAACCGCCTGCCGCTGCTCATCAAGGGCCCCACCGGCGTGGGCAAGACCCGCTTCGTCGCCCACATGGCGGCGCGGCTGGGGCTGCCGCTATACACCGTGGCCTGCCACGACGATCTCACCGCGGCCGATCTGGTCGGCCGCCACCTGCTGGGCGACGGTCAGACGGTGTGGTGCGACGGCCCGCTGACCCGCGCGGTACGCGAAGGTGGCATCTGTTACCTGGATGAAGTGGTCGAAGCCCGCCGCGACACCACCGTGGTGATCCACCCGCTCGCCGACGACCGCCGCGTGCTGCCCATCGAGCGCACGGGCGAGCTGCTGCACGCGCCCGACAACTTCATGCTGGTGATGTCCTACAACCCGGGCTACCAGAACTTCCTGAAGGGCCTCAAGCCCTCCACCCGCCAGCGCTTCATCAGCCTGCGCTTCGAGTTTCCGAGCGCCGCGCGGGAGGAGTCCATCCTGCTGGGCGAAGCCGCCTGCGACCCGATGCTGGCGAAGCAGCTCGTCTCCATCGCTGCCCGCCTGCGCAGCCTGAAAGATGTGGATCTGGAAGAAGTGGTGTCCACCCGCCTGCTGGTTTATGCGGCCAAGCTGGTGAAGGTCGGCCTCGACCCCATCGAAGCCTGCCGCTCGGCGCTGGTGGAAAGCCTCACTGACGACACCGACGTGGCCGACGCGCTGCTGGAGGTGGTGAGGGCAACGTTCGGGCGGTGACGGCGGGCGGCATCGCGAGCACTAACGCTGCGGCGGCGCAAGCACGAGACGAACACCTGCGGCCTCAGCGAGGGCTGCAAGACGGCTGCGCTGCGCCTCATCGTCCAGCACCACGAGCAAAGACACGTCGGACACAGCCTTACCCTTGACGTCCTCCAACGCCCGGGCAACTGTTGCTGCAGTCAGGGCGTCATCGTCGCCGACAACCCCCAAGACCTTCACTTTAAATTTGCCCTCAAAAAACTGCCGCACGACACCGGAATTCCCTGAGGGAACGCCGGAATTGAGGGCGCCGACCATCAGCATCGTGGCGAGCGCATTATTGGCCTCCTCAATGCTGACCACAGTCACCGAGTTCTGACCCTGCTCGGCCGCCAGCCCCATGATCCGCTGGTGCTTGGTTTGAGACAGCGGATCAGCAAGTGCGACAACCGAAATCAGGCTGGCAACCAGAACAACCAGCAAGTTACGCAAGCAAAACATATATAAATAACACCAGCAATGAATTAAGCCATTCATCATACCCGATGTTATTTACGACGATCAAATACAGCAGCGATCAGCGCAGAGGTGGAAACCCACTCAATCCACTTTCGCTATGTGCTTGCGACCCGTTTGCGTGCGCGCCAGCTTGCCGTCGCGCATCAGCAGCCCGATCACGCTGTACGACAGATAGTCCTTCGACCCGCCGCCATAGTCGCTGCGCAGCCCCAGCAGGCTGGCGGCGTCGGAATTGGAGATGCCCTGCGGGTTGGCCTTGGCCAGTTCGAGCACGGCATCCTTGAGCAGCGCCAGTCCGATCTGCGCCTTCTCCCGGACACCCGCGGGCACAACCACGGCCGGCCGGCTCTTGCGAGCAAGCCCGGTTGGCATGACGGCATTGGTGAGCAGCCCGCCGGTTTCAAGCGTTCCGAACGCGGCGATCAGCTCGGCCTCGATCTTGAGCGCCTGCGCCTCTGTGAGCGCATCCACCAGCCGGGCCACCAGCACCTTGCCGCCCGCAGCTTCGATCTCCCGGATCCGCCGGCCCTTGGGCGAATCGTCGGGATTGACCAGATGGTCGTAGGAGCGCGTGCCGGTGCCCTTGCCGATGTAAAACGGCATGGCCGGCGATTGCCGGGGGTCTTTCAGTGCATAGACGTAGTACGACGTATCGGTGCTCATGCTCGCCCCCAGGCAAAGGCGGTCTGTTACAGCAACGGCGCCAGCCACCTTTCCGCTTCAGTCACCGTCATGCCGGTGCGCTGCGCCCAGTCTTCCAGCTGATCCCGCCCGATCTTGCTGACCGCGAAGTAGTGGCTGTCCGGGTGGGCAAAGTAGAAGCCGGAGACGGCTGCCGCCGGGGTCATCGCGAAGCTCTCGGTGAGGCCCATGCCGGTGTTGGCGGGCACGTCGAGCAGCTTGAAGAGGTCGCCCTTGACCGTGTGATCCGGGCAAGCCGGGTAGCCCGGCGCCGGGCGGATGCCCTGGTAGGCTTCCTTGATGAGCTCTTCGGTGCTGAAGGTCTCGGCCGCCGAATAGCCCCAGAACTCCTTGCGCACGCGGGTGTGCAGCCATTCGGCGGCGGCTTCGGCGAAGCGATCGGCGAGCGCCTTGAGCATGATCGCGTGGTAGTCGTCGTGGGTGCGCTCGTAGGCGGCGAGGCGGCCCTCGATGCCGAGGCCGGCGGTCACCGCGAAGACGCCCACGTAGTCGGCGACGCCGGATTCCTTGCCGGCGACGAAATCCGCCAGGCAGTAGTTGGGCTTGCCGGCGGGGCGTTCGTGCTGCTGGCGCAGGCCGTGCCAGGTCATCAGCACGTTGCTGCGGGATTCGTCGGCGTAGATCTCGATGTCGTCGCCCACCGCGTTGGCGGGGAACAGGCCGATCACGCCGCGGGCCTTGATCCACGGGTTGGTGTCCTGCTCGGCGACCATCCGGGCGAGCATCACCTCGGCGTCGGATTTGAGCTCGCGGGCGGTCTCGCCGACGATCTCGTCGTCGAGGATCTTCGGGTAGCTGCCGGCCAGATCCCAGGTCTGGAAGAACGGGCCCCAGTCGATGAAATCCACCAGCTCGGCGAGGTCGATGTCGAAGGCGTGCACACCCAGCTGGGCGGGCTTGGCCGGCGTGTAGGCCGGGTCGAGGTTCCACCGGAAGGCGTTGGCGCGGGCGGCGTCGAGCTTGACCATCGCGACGCCCTTCTTGCCGGCGTGCTGGGCGCGGATCTTCTCGTAGTCGGCGGCCACGTCGGCGGTGTAGCCGTCACGCTGGCCTTCGGAGAGCAGGCTGGTCACCACGCCCACCGCACGGCTGGCATCCGGCACGTAGATCACCGGCCCGCTGTAATGCGGGGCAATCTTGATCGCCGTGTGGGCGCGGCTGGTGGTGGCGCCGCCGATGAGCAGCGGGATCGACTGGCCGTCGGCAAAGCCCTGGCGCTGCATCTCCGCCGCCACGTGGCTCATCTCTTCGAGCGACGGGGTGATGAGGCCGGACAGGCCGATGGCCTGGGCGCCGTGTTCGCGGGCGGCGTGGAGGATCTTGTCGCAGGACACCATCACGCCCAGGTCCACCACGTCGTAGCCGTTGCAGCCGAGCACCACGCCGACGATGTTCTTGCCGATGTCGTGCACGTCGCCCTTCACGGTGGCGATGACGATCTTGCCCTTGCTGGTGGCGCCGGTGCGCAGCTTCTCGGCCTCGATGTAGGGGATGAGGTGGGCCACAGCCTGCTTCATCACCCGGGCCGACTTGACCACCTGGGGCAGGAACATCTTGCCGGCGCCGAAGAGGTCGCCCACCACGTTCATGCCGGCCATCAGCGGGCCTTCGATCACCGCCAGCGGCGGCTTGCCGTCGGCTTCGAGCTTGGCGCGCACTTCCTCGGTGTCGGCCACCACGAAATCGGTGATGCCCTTGACCAGCGCGTGGGAAAGGCGCGCCTCGACGGGCTGCTCGCGCCAGGACAGATCCGGCCCGGAATCCTTGGCCTTGCCTTCCTTCACCGTCTGGGCGAACTCCACCAGCGCCTCGCCGGCGCCCGGGTGGCGGTTGAGCACCACGTCCTCGACCTTGGCGCGCAGCTCGGGCTCCAGGTCGTCGTACACGCCCAGCATGCCGGCGTTGACGATGCCCATACTCATGCCGGCCTTGATGGCGTGGTACAGGAACACGGTGTGGATCGCCTCGCGCACCGGGTCGTTGCCGCGGAAGCTGAAGCTCACGTTGGAGACACCGCCGCTGATCTTGGCGTAGGGCAGGTTGGCCTTGATCCACGCCACCGCGTTGATGAAGTCCACGGCGTAGTTGTCGTGCTCCTCGATGCCGGTGGCGATGGCGAAGATGTTCGGGTCGAAGATGATGTCTTCCGGCGGGAAGCCGATGCCGGTGAGGAGCTGGTAGGCCTTGGCGCAGATCTCGGTCTTGCGGGCGAAGGTGTCGGCCTGGCCCTTCTCGTCGAAGGCCATCACGATCACCGCGGCACCGTACTGGCGGCACAGGCGCGCCTGGCGCAGGAACTCGGCCTCGCCTTCCTTCATCGAGATGGAATTGACGACGCCCTTGCCCTGGATGCACTTCAGGCCGGCCTCGATCACGCTCCACTTGGACGAATCGAGCATGATGGGCACGCGGGAGATGTCCGGCTCGGAGGCGATGAGCTTGAGGAACTTCTCCATCGCCGCGAGGGAGTCGAGCATCGCCTCGTCCATGTTGATGTCGATGACCTGGGCGCCGTTTTCCACCTGCTGGCGGGCCACCGCCAGGGCGTCGTCGAAGCGGCCTTCGAGGATCATTCGCGCAAAGGCGCGCGAGCCGGTGACGTTGGTGCGCTCGCCAACGTTGACGAACAGCGAATCGGCGCCCACGTTGAAAGGCTCCAGGCCCGACAGGCGCAGCTTCTTCTCGATATCCGGCACGCTGCGCGGGGTGACGAGGCTGACCGCCTCGGCGATCGCCTTGATGTGCGCCGGCGAGGTGCCGCAGCAGCCGCCGACGATGTTCACAAGGCCGGAGCGCGCCCATTCGACGATCTCGCTCGCCAGCTGCTCGGGGGTCTCGTCGTAGCCGGTGGGCGACAGGGGGTTGGGCAGGCCGGCGTTGGGGTGGGCCGAGACGAAGGTGTTGCAGACGTTGGAGAGCTCCTCCACGTACTGGCGGAGCTCCTTCGCGCCCAGCGCGCAGTTGAGACCGAAGCTGATCGGCTGGGCGTGGGAGAGGGAATTCCAGAAAGCCTCGGCGGTCTGGCCCGACAGGGTGCGGCCGGAGGCGTCGGTGATGGTGCCGGAGATCATCACCGGCACGCGCTTGCCCAGATCCGCGAACAGCTTTTCGACTGCGAACACCGCGGCCTTGGCGTTGAGGGTGTCGAAGATGGTCTCGATCAGCAGGATGTCGGCGCCGCCTTCCAGCAGCCCCTTGGCGGAGTCGTAGTAGTCGTCCACCAGCGCGTCGAAGCTCACGTTGCGGAAGCCCGGATCGTTCACGTCCGGCGAGATCGACAGGGTGCGCGAGGTGGGGCCGAGCACGCCAGCGCAGTAGCGCGGCTTGGCCGGGTTGGCGGCGGTGAACTCGTCGCACAGCTCGCGCACCAGGCGGGCGCCCTCGACGTTGAGCTCGTAGGCCACGTCGGCCAGGCCGTATTCGGCCTGGGAGATGCGCGTGGCGTTGAAGGTGCAGGTCTCGATGATGTCGGCGCCGGCCTCGAGGTAGGCCCGGTGGATGCCGCCCACCACATCCGGCCGGGTGAGCACCAGCAGGTCGTTGTTGCCCTTGAGATCCTTGCCGTGTTCGGCGAAACGCGTGCCCCGGTAGTCGGCTTCACCCAGCTTGTGCTGCTGGATCATCGTGCCCATCGCCCCGTCGAGGATCAGGATGCGGTGGGTCAGTTGATTGTGGAGTTCGGCGGTACGGTCGGGCTGCATGGCGGTTCCTAATAAAATCGGCCGGGGCGCGCAAAGAAAAACGGCGCAACAAACCGGTGAAGGTTTGTGAGCGCCGTTGATCGGTTGCCGAGCCTGGCCTGCTGGATCGAGGGGATCAGCAGGTCGCAACGCTCCTCGGCAAGCGACGGATTTTACAAGGCTTTCGACGTATCCGCCAGCAGTGCGCGGGCGTCGTCGCGCCACCAGCCGAGGGCCGCGTAGAAGCCCTCCCATACGCAGCCGTTGCAGCCGCGGCCGCAGCAGGCGGTGGGCGGCGGCGGCGGATTGCGGTGGTCGAGCCCGCGCCCGGCGAGGCGCTCGCGGATGGCGGCGATCTGCGCTTCGGCCTCGGCCAGGCTGGCGGGCCGGAAATCAAAAGGGTCGGCGGCGGCGTTCATCGGCGGCTCGGGCAGAAAAGGGGGCGAACATATCACCGGCGGCCAGCCGGCGAAAGCGCCCGCCCGCCGCCCGTTCATCTGCCCGTCATTGCCCGACAGCCGGTGGGGCCGTAGAATCCCGCCCGACACGCCATCGGGAAAGCACCTTGGAACCCGTCCATAACATCGTCTTCTTTGGCGAAACCCTGCCGGGCTACGACCGCAGCGTCGCCCGCATGCAGCTCCAGACCCTGCTCGGATGTTCCCACCAGACCATCCATCAGGTGTTCTCGGGCCAGCGCGTGCGTCTGCGCAAGGGCCTCTCCGCCGTCGAGGCCCAGCGCTACGAGCTGCGCCTGAAGGGCATCGGCCTGAAGGTGGCCATCGACCCACCCCTGCCGCCCGACATGCTGGACAAGCGCCTCAGCGCCGCCCGCGATGACACCACCCGCAGCAGCGCCTCGGGCCTGCCCCAGGTAGTCTGCCCGGCCTGTGGCGAGACCCAGCCCCTGCGCACCGTGTGCCGGGCGTGCTCGATCAACATGCCGGGATTTCTGGCCGCCCAGGCGGCCAAGAGCGCCAACGCCGCCCAGCCCCAGGGCGCGATGGACAAGACGGTGCCGGTTGCCAGCGAATTCCTCGGCGTCGGACTCAACGGGCGCTTCGGTCGCGGCCTGATGTTCCAGAGCTTCCTCGTGGGTCTGACCGCCATCAACCTGGGCCTCATCGCGCTCTTCACGCTCGGCTCCATGCCCCTGTGCGTGCTGGCCGGAGTCGCCGGCGGGCTCTTCAAGATCCGCGCCCTCATCCGCCGCAGCCACGATCTGGACTGGCGTGGATGGGTGTGGCTGGCCCAGCTGGTGCCTGTGCTCGGGCTGTATTTCACCTTCAAGCTGGCCTTCTGGCCCGGCCGCGCGGATGCCAACGAATGGGGCCCGCACCGACGCACCAGCCTGCCGGCCTTCCTGCTGGCGCTGGCCGCATACCTGGGCAGCCTCGGCTATCTGGCCCACGTCGCGCCGGCCGATGCGCCGCTGCTGCCGGGCGACGACGCAGGCGCCGTGTTCACCCGCGGGGCTGCACCGTCCGCCCCGGGCCGGGCGGCCGGCTGAACAACATCGGCTTGACGGGACGATAATCCGCTCATGACTGCCCCCCTGCCCCCCTGGCTGGAAGACTTCCGGGCGCGCCACGACGCGACGGTGATCGAGACCCACATCTCGTGGCTGCTGCTGGCCGGCGCGCTGGCCTGGAAGATCAAGAAGCCGATCAGCCTGCCCTTTCTCGATTACGGCAACACCGCGCGCCGACGCTGCTGCTGCGAGGCGGAACTGCGCCTCAACCGGCAGTTCGCGCCGGATCTATACCTGGGCACGGAGGCCATCGGCCACAGCGACGACGGCGAGGAATGGGCCGTGCGGATGCGCCGCTTCCCCGAAGCCCAGCGCCTCGACCGCGTGTGCGCCCACGGCCACCTGCGGCTCGACCAGCTGTCGGCCCTGGCTGCCACCCTGCACCGCTTTCACACCCGCACTGCGGTGGCCGGCCCCGAGAGCCCCTTCGGTGAGCCGGCGCAGGTGTTCGCCCAGGCCATCGAGAACTTCACCGAGCTCGTCACCCTGGCGCCAGCGCACGCCGATCGCCTCGCCGCGCTCGAAGCCTGGACCCGCGACGAGTTCGCGCGCGTCCGCTCAACCCTCGCCGCCCGCAAGGCAGCCGGCCGGGTGCGTGAATGCCACGGCGACCTGCACCTGGGCAATCTGGTGCTGCTGGACGACCGGATCACGCCCTTCGACTGCATCGAGTTCAACGACAGCCTGCGCTGGATCGACGTGGCTTCCGAGATCGCCTTCACCTACATCGACCTTCTCGACCACCGGCGCCCCGATCTGGCCACCTGGCTGCTCAACGAATGGCTGACCGTCTCGGGCGATTTCGAGGCCATGAAGGTGCTGCGCTTCTATGCGGTGTATAGGGCGATGGTGCGGGCCAAGGTGGCCGGGCTGGGCGGCGAGCGCGAAGGCGTGGACGCCTATCTGCGCCTCGCCGGCGAGATCGCATCCCCGCCGCCACCGCGGCTCACCATCACCTTCGGGGTGTCCGGCTCGGGCAAGACCACCGCCAGCGCCGATCTGCTCCTCGCCGATGCAAGCGCCACCACCCTGCGCCTGCGCTCGGATGTGGAGCGCAAAAGGCTGTTCGGCCTCGGCCCCCTGGGCGACAGCCGCACGGTGCCCGGCGGCATCTACACCCCGGACAGCACCCTGCGCACCTACACCATGCTCCACGATACCACCGGGCTGCTGTTGTCGGCCGGCTGGTCGGTGGTGGTGGATGCGGCCTTCCTGCGGCGCGACGAACGGACGAGTTTCCTCGCCCTCGCCAGCGCCAACGGCGCCCGGATGGACATCCTGGCCTGTTCGGCGCCCGACAGCGAACTCCGCCGCCGCCTGCTGGCGCGTCACGGGGATGCGTCGGAAGCCACCGTCGATGTGCTCGACCGGCAGCTTCGCTGGATGGAGACGCTGGACGCCGACGAACTGGCCCGGGTGGTCGGGCCGGCCTGACTAGCGCAGGGAACCCACGTAGCGATCCACCGGATGGGTCGCCGCCGGCCGGCTGGCACGCAGCCGCTCCAGCAGGCTGGCGCGGGCCGGGGCGTCGCTTTCCGGGGGCGGGTCGAGTTCCATGGCCGCCCGCAGGCGGCCGCACAGCTCGATGAGTTCGGCGTGGCCAGTTTCACCGGCGAGCCGCACGATCTCCCGGGCGTATTCCTTGTTGCTACGCATGTACTCCACATCGGTGATGCGGTTGGTCACCCGGCGCATGAGCACATGAATGCGGCCGAGCAGGCCGAGAATGACGGAATCCGATTCCATGACTGCTCTCTCTGATGTAGGTTTTTAACAAACCCACAGCAAATGCCGTGCCGCCCTGAAACCACGGAAATCCGGGCCTGCGCAGCACGGAAACGCCCCATGACGAAGCATTCCGGATGGCTGAAGCACCGCCGTGGTGCATGAAAGCACTTTGCCACCCTGAATGATGCTGCCTGCACCATGTCATGCCGGAAACCACCCCCGAAATGGGCATCGCGCACCGCACTACTCGACCAAAAACGAAAAGCCCGGCTTGCGCCGGGCTCGTCGTACCAACTTACCACCTGAAACAGCTTAAGCTGCGCGGCTCTTGGTCTCGCCGCCCACGAAGAAGCTGGCGATGTAGACCAGCAGACCCACCAGGAACATCACGCCAGTGCCTTCACGCAGCCAGTAGAAGATCGCCAGCTGGTCCTGCGCGGCCATGAACGGGATCGGCGTGGCGCTGTAGCGCTGCAGCCAGACCTGCAGGATGCCCGCGGCGGTCAGGAACAGGGTGATGAACACCATCGCGACGGTCATCAGCCAGAACGACCACATCTCCATCACCTGCGCCTTTTCGCTGTTGGCGGCGCGGCCCCGCAGGATCGGCATGGCATAGCTGATGATGGTGATGACGACCATGGCGTAGGCGCCGTAGAAGGCCATGTGACCGTGAGCCGCGGTGATCTGCGTGCCGTGGGTGTAGTAGTTCACCGGAGCCAGGGTGTGCAGGAAGCCCCACACGCCAGCGCCCAGGAAGGACATCACGCCGGTACCGAGGGCCCACAGGGTGGCAGCCTTGTTCGGGTGTTCGCGGCGGCGGCGGTTCACCATGTTGAAGGCGAACACGGTCATCGCGAAGAACGGGATCGGCTCGAGGGCGGAGAACACGGAACCCCACCACTGCCAGTATTCCGGCGTACCGATCCAGAAGTAGTGGTGGCCGGTACCGATGATGCCGGTGACGAGGGTCAGGGTGATGATCACGTACAGCCACTTCTCGATCACTTCGCGGTCAACACCGGTCACCTTGACCAGCACGAAGGCCAGCAGCGCACCGAGGATGAGTTCCCAGACGCCTTCGACCCAGAGGTGCACGACCCACCACCAGAAGTACTTGTCGAGCACCAGGTTGTGCGGGTTGTAGAACGAGAACAGGAACATCACCGCCAGGCCCCACAGGCCCATCATCAGCACGATGCCGATGGAGGTCTTGCGGCCCTTGAGCATGGTCATGGTCAGGTTGAACAGGAACACCAGCGCGACGACCACGATACCGATCTTGGTCAGCAGCGGCTGCTCGAGGAATTCCCGGCCCATCGTCTCGAGGATGTCATTGCCGGTGAACTTCGCCAGGGTGGCGTAGGGCACGAGCAGATAGCCGAGGATGGTGGCCGCACCGGCGACGAGGAAGACCCAGAACATGAGCAGCGCCAGTTTTGGCGAGTACAGCTCGGTCTCGGCCTCTTCCGGGATCATGTAGTAGGCCGCGCCCATGAAGCCGAAGAGCAGCCAGACGATCAGCAGGTTGGTGTGGACCATCCGGGCCACGTTGAACGGGATGGCGGGGAACAGGAAGTCGCCGATCACATACTGCAGGCCCATGATGAGGCCGAACAGGATCTGACCGAGGAACAGCCCGATGGCCGCGATGAAGTATGGCTTCGCGACCGACTGTGAGGAATATTGCATGGTGGATAGCTCCCTTTCAGATCGGCAATCAGCCTTCGATGTTGGGCGGCCAGTTGGCAGTGTTGATCTCGGACGTGTACTTCAGGAACTCGACGAGATCATTCAGCTGCTGCTCGGTCAGGTGGAAGTTCGGCATCTGCCGACGACCCGGCGTACCGGTCGGCTGGGACTGGATCCACGCCTTGATGAACTCGGGGCCGCGACGCTTGTAGACGTTGCCCAGCTCGGGAGCGAAATACGCGCCCTCGCCCAGCAGGGTGTGGCAACCGATGCAGTTATTGACCTCCCACACCTTCTTGCCCGCCGCGACAGCCGGCGTCAGGTTGGCCCGGTTGTCCCGCTTGGGAAGGGTCTGCATCGAATCGAAGGTCAGCGCGATGAACAGGAGCGCAAAGAAAACAGTGCCCCCGAAGAAGATGTTTCGCGCCATTGATTTTGTGAATGTCCCGCTCATGGAACCTCCCTGGATGGCATCGCTGCACGACGCAGCTTGGCCGGGATGGTGCGGGCTGGAGGGGGGACGAGTCCTTGATGGCGGTCAAGCGGGCCGGGCAGTGGCAGCACCTGACGCCCGCGAGCAGGCGGGAGCCCGCGCCACGACTGCGTTCTGGCGGCAGCCGCGGGGATGACAAAGGAACGGATTAAGGCTAATTCGGCCGTTCAGCCGAGCTCGGAAGCCCGTTGCCGCAGCCAGCAGAGGACGGTCGAGAAGACCCGGTCAGGATCGATCGGCTTGGCGATGAAGTCGTCCATGCCGGCAGCCAGGCACCGCGCCCGGTCTTCGGCGAAGGCGTTGGCGGTCATGGCGACGATGGGGATGTTCCGGCCCTGGAGCAGTTCGCGGATCTGCCGCGTGGCCTCCAGGCCGTCCATGTTGGGCATCTGCATGTCCATCAGGATCAGGTCGTACCCGGCGTCCTGCGCCACCCGCCGCACCGCCTCGGCGCCGTCCTCGGCGGTGTCAACCTGCAGGCCGGCGCCGACCAGCATCAGTTCAGCGATCTCACGGTTGATGGGCTCGTCGTCGGCGAGGAGAACCCTCCGTCCGGCAAAGGACTCCGTGAGGGTGGCCTCGGCGTCAGCGTCAGCGTCGAAGTGCACCGCAGGCAGACCGGCACGCTGACCACGCCCCAGCCGCGCAGTGAACCAGAAGGTGCTGCCCACCCCCGGACAGCTGGATGCGCCCGCAGCCCCGCCCATCCGCTCCGCCAGTTCGCGGGTGATCGCCAGCCCCAGGCCCGTCCCCCCGTGCTTGCGGGTCATGGTGTTGTCGGCCTGCTCGAAGGCGCGGAAGAGCCGGGACAGCACCTCCGGGTCGATGCCGATGCCGGAGTCCTCGACCTCGAAACGCAGCAGGGCAGCGTCGGGGCTTTCCTCCAGCAGCTTCACCCTCAGGATCACGCTGCCGCCTTCGGTGAACTTCACCGCGTTGGCCGCGTAATTGAGCAGCGCCTGCTGCAACAGCGTGGCGTCGCCCAGCAGATCGGCGGGCAGCGGATCGCACTGGGTGATCAGCCGCAGGCGCTTTTCGACGGCGCGGACATGGAGCATCGAGACGACGTTCTGCAGGACGCTCTCGACCCGCAGCGGCGCTTCGGACACGACGATCTTGCCGGCCTCGATCTTCGAGAGCTCGAGGACGCCATTGATGATCTTGAGGAGGTGCTCGCCCGCCCCCACCAGCTTGTCGAGCTGGGCAGCCTGCTCGGGCGTGAGCCCGCCGCGGCGGATGAGGTAGGCCATGCCGGTGATCGCGTTGAGCGGCGTGCGGATCTCATGGCTCATGTTGGCCAGAAAGGCACTCTTGGCCACGCTGGCGGCCTCGGCGGCCTCCTTGGCCTTCGACAGCTCGGCGGTCCGCTCGGCCACGAGCAGCTCCAGGCTGTCCCGATGACGGGCCAGCTCGTCCTGGGCGGCCTTGCTTTCGGTGATGTCGCGGGTGATCGACAGCAGGCAGGGTTCGCCGTTGAACTCCATCGGCGACACCGAGAACATGCCCCAGAAGATCTCCCCGTTCTTCTTGCGGAAACGGGCCTCCAGCCTGACCCGCGCCTGCTCCCGGCGCACCTTCTCGGCAAAGGACACGCGGTCGTTGGTGTCGGCCCAGATGCCAAGCTCCAGGGAGCTGCGGCCGATGAGCTCGTCGCGGCTGTATTGCGTGATGTCCACGAAAGCCTGGTTCACGTCCACGTAAACGCCGCCCGCCAGGGTCGTGATGGCGATCGCATCGAGGGTCGTCTGGAAGGCCGTGCGGTAGCACCGCTCGCTCGCTTCGATGGTCTGGATCGAGCGGACCACCTCGGTGACATCCCGGAAATACCAGATCCGGCCCAGCAGCTCGCCGTTGCCGGCCCGCCAGGGAATGGCATGCCCCCGGAGCGTTCGGCCATCCTTGAGGGGCACATCGCCGGAATCCACCTGCTCCATGAGCGGAAGCACATGGCGCACCCATTCCTGAAAGTGAGCGGGCGCAACAATCCGCGACAACACCGCGTCGTAGATCGGATCGAATGGACTGCGGAATAGCGCGGCCAGCGGTCCGGGCGGACGGGGCACGCCCCACACCGAGAAGAAACGCTCGTTGACGGCGACGAGGCGATTTTCCCGATCTGCCGCCAGCACGCCGTCCTCCGAGCCTTCGAGGATCGCGCTCAGCAGGCAGGCCTGGGATTCGTCATCATTCCGCATGGGAACCAAGAGAGGCCGACTCCGGAGTTCGGGAGAGAAAATGCCAGCCGGGACATCCGGCGGCAGGGGTTACCCGAATATTACTCCAGTCGCTTCACCCTGGCGGCAGTAGGCCTTTCTCCAGACGGAAAACGGGCCGCATGACGCGGCCCGCCTCCCCCCGTTCCCGAGCCTTGCGGCCCGGGGTGCTCCATGTCGGCGGATCAGCCTTTCGCGGCCTTGTCGGCCTCAGGCTTGGCCTCTTCAGGCTTGGGCGTGGGCGGATGGAATTCCTCCGGCGTCGCGCCTTCCTTCGGCGCGCCAATGGCCTGTTCGACTTCCGGCAGCGTGTGGGCGATGCCCTTGTGGCAGTCGATGCAGGTCTTGCCTTCGTTCAGGCCGGTCTGGTGCATCTTGGACGAACGACGGCCCTGCTCGGCGTAGTCGAAGCTGTCGAAATTGTGGCAGTTGCGGCATTCGCGGGAGTCGGTCTTCTTCATCCGCTCCCATTCATGCTTGGCGAGCTCCAGCCGCTTGGCGTTGAACTTCTCGGGCGTGTCGATCGAACCGAGCACCTTGTGCAGGACTTCGTTGGAAGCCTGGATCTTGCGGATGATCTTCGGGCCCCACTCCTTCGGCACGTGGCAGTCCGGGCAGGTGGCCCGCACGCCGGAGCGGTTGGAGGCGTGGATGGTGGAGCGGTACTCCTGATAGACGTTGTCCTTCATCTCGTGGCACGAGATGCAGAAGGCTTCCCGGTTGGTCCATTCCATGGCGGTGTTGAAGCCACCCCAGAACACGATGCCGGCGATGAACAGCATCGCCGCAAACCCCCAGCCGAGGGATCGGATGCGCCCGATCAGGCCCTTGTTGTTGGTATCCATTTGTCCGAACTCCCTTGTCTATCCGTCAACGCATCCCGGTGCCGGGCTTGAAGGTGTTGCCCACCAGCGGCTTGGCGTCGCTCTGGGGCACGTGGCACTGGTTGCAGAAGTAGCGGCGCGGCGACACGCTGGACAGCTCCTGGCCTTCCCGATCCTTGAAGTGGGTCACCGAGATCTTGGTGGCGCCGGTTTCCTTGGCGCGGGCCCAGGCGTGACAGTCGAGGCACTTGTTGAAATTCTTGGTGACCGTATAGCCCTTGATGGTGTGGGGGATCAGCGGCGGCTGCTGGACGAAATCCCGGGGCAACGGGGCGGAATCGCGGCCATAACGGGTGCCGTCGCCTTCCGGGTCGCTGGCGTTGATCTCGGCACCGCGCAGGGTCATGAGCTTGATGGCCGGCTCGCCAGCGGCAACAGCAGCGACAGGAGCAAGGAAAGTCTGGGCAAGGCACACGGCCAGGGCGGCTGCCCGCAGGCGGGCGGAATGGAAGGTCGGCTTGTTCATCACTCGCTCCTTTGATCGAACCTATGGGTCATTTTGAAAACTTGTTTGTCGCACACATCGATGCAGCGGCCGCAGGTGGTGCAGTCTGAGGCCAGGATCAGGGGGCTCTCCTGCCCGACCTGCTTGAGGGCCGGGCGGATCACCTGGGGTTCGGGGCACACCGCGAAGCAGTCCATGCAGTCGTCGCAGGCGGCGCGCTTGCTGGCGGAGACGCGCACCAGCGCCTTCCTGCCGAGCAGGCCGTAGAAGGCGCCCATCGGGCACAGGTGACCACACCAGCCGCGGCTGGCCACCAGCAGGTCGTACAGAAAGATGCCGGCGATCACGAACAGCCCGCCGCCCATGCCGAAGATCAGCCCCCGGTGCAGCAGCGACACCGGATTGACCCATTCCCAGGCCAGGCTGCCGGTGACGGCGGCGGCCACGAGCAGGCCGCCCAGCAGCCAGTAGCGGGTGGCGGCGTCCGGCACCCGGCCGGTCTTGATGCCGAGGCGGCGACGGCTCCAGGCGGCGGCGTCGGTGACCACATTCACCGGACACACCCAGCTGCAGAAGATCCGCCCGCCCACCAGCAGGTAGAAGCCGAGCACGATGGCCGCGCCGATCAACGCCGACGAATAGGGCAAGTGGCCAGTGACGAGGGTCTGCAGCACCAGCAGCGGATCGGTGAGGGGCAGCACGCCAAGGGTGAGGGACGAGGACAGGTTGCCCTTGACGAGCCACACCCCGAACCACGGCCCGGCGAGGAAGGCCAGCAGGATCAGCAGCTGGCTGGTGCGGCGGAGGATCAGCCAGCGCTGGCGCTGCCACAGGCTGCGGGCCGGGGCGCAGGCGGCGTCGGCCGGCTTGGCGGAGGAGATCGTGGTGGTCGCCATGATTTACGGCTTCCAGTGGGAGTTGATGCCGCCGGCGGCCTTCGCGGGCGGCGGTGGCGTGGCCGGCGCGGCAGGGGCCGGCGCCGGGCCAGTCGGGGCGACCACGGTTTCGGTGGCGGCGCGGCCGGCGGTGGGGCCTTCAAAGCCGCGCACCGGCAGTTCGACCTGATCGCCGATCAGCGACCCGCCGTGGCGGGCCTTTTCTTCCCAGCCCTTGCGGTAGTGGGCCGGCAGCGCACCCTGGGCCAGCTGGCGCGGGAAGACCTTGATCGCAGCCACCGGCAGCACGCAGGATTTCTCGCACTTGCCACAGCCGGTGCAGGCGTCGGAGTGCACCGTCGGCAGCAGCATCGCGTGGCGGTCGGAGCGCGGGTTGTGCTGGGTCTCGAGGGTGATCGCCTTGTCGATGACCGGGCACACCCGATAGCACACGTCGCAGCGCAGGCCGAGGAAGTTGAGGCAGCTCTCGTGGTCCACGAGGGCGGCGAGGCCCATCTGCGCCTTGTTGATGTCGGTGAGGCTGCGGTCGAGCGCGCCGGTGGGGCAGGCCTTCACGCAGGGGATGTCCTCGCACATCTCGCAAGGCACCTCGCGCGCGGTGAAATACGGCGTGCCGGTGACGACCGGGTCACCCAGGTCGGCGAGGTGGAGGGTGTCGTAGGGGCAGTCGCGCACGCACAGGCCACAGCGCACGCAGGCCGCGAGGAAGTCGGATTCGGGCAAGGCGCCGGGCGGACGCAGGGCCTGGGCCGGCAAGGCCGACGCGCTCTTCGCGTAAAGCCCCGCCCCGAGCGCCAACAGGCAGCCGCCGCCAGCCGCGGCAGCCACGCTGTTGATGAACTTGCGCCGGGCCGCCGACGCCGGGGAGGCGGCATCGGAGGGCTTGCGGGCGGGTTTCTTGCCGGTGTCCATGATTGTTCTGCTTTGATCCGGGTGGCGGCGACAGGCCAGGCGTCAGCCCAGCCTGCAGCCATTCACCTGGAAGATCAGGCGCGCACCACCTTGACGGCGCACTTCTTGTAGTCGGTTTCCTTCGAGATCGGGCAGGTGGCGTCGAGCGTGAGCTTGTTCACCAGCTTGGATTCGTCGAAGAAGGGCACGAAGATCAGACCGACCGGGGGCTTGTTGCGGCCCTTGGTCTCGATGCGGGCCATCATCTCGCCACGCCGGGACTGGACCTTCACCACCATGCCGCGCTGGAGGCCGCGCTTCTTGGCGTCATCCGGGTGCATGAAGACCTGCGCCTCGGGCACCGCCTTGTGCAGCTCGGGCACGCGACGGGTCATGGTGCCGGTGTGCCAGTGTTCGAGCACGCGGCCGGTGCACAGCCACAGGTCAAACTCGGCATCGGGCTTCTCGGGGGGGTCCTGGTAGGGCAGCGCGAAGATGACCGCCTTGCCGTCCTTGTGGCCGTAGAACTTCACGCCCTCGCCCGCCTTGACGTACGGGTCGTAACCCTCGCGGAAGCGCCACAGGGTTTCCTTGCCGTCGACCACCGGCCAGCGCAGGCCGCGGGCCTTGTGGTACATCTCGAACGGGGCCAGATCGTGGCCGTGGCCGCGGCCGAAGAGGGCGTATTCCTCGAACAGGCCCTTCTGGACGTAGTAGCCGAAGGCTTCGGATTCGTCGTTGGTGTAGTTTTTGATGGCGTGCTCGTTGGCCTTGGCGAGGTCGGCCTTCGGGAACTTGTTCACCACCTTGTTGGCGTAGAGCACGTCGTAGAGGGTCTTGCCCTTCAGCTCCGGCTTCTTGGCGATGAGCTCGGCCGGCCACACTTCCTCGACCTTGAAGCGCTTGGAGAACTCCATGTACTGCCACAGATCGGACTTGGCCTCGCCCGGCGCCTTGACCTGCTGGCGCCAGAACTGGGTGCGCCGCTCGGCGTTGCCGAAGGCGCCTTCCTTCTCGGTCCACATGGCGGACGGGAGGATCAGGTCGGCGGCGAGGGCCGAGACGGTGGGGTAGACATCCGACACCACCACGAAGGCCGCCGGGTTGCGCCAGCCCGGGTAGATCTCCTGGTTGACGTTGGGGCCGGCCTGCATGTTGTTGGTGGTGCTCGTCCAGTAGCACTTGAGCTTGCCGTCCTTCAGGGCGCGGCTCTGGGCCACGGCGTGGTAGCCGATCTTCTCGTTGATGGTGCCTTCGGGCAGCTGCCAGATCTCTTCGGTGTGGTGGCGGTGATCCGGGTTGGTCACCACCATGTCGGCGGGCAGGCGGTGGGCGAAGGTGCCCACTTCACGGGCGGTGCCGCAGGCCGACGGCTGGCCGGTGAGGGAGAACGGGCCGGAGCCCGGGGTGGAGATCTTGCCCACCAGCAGGTGGACGTTGTAGATCATGTTGTTCACCCAGGTGCCGCGGGTGTGCTGGTTGAAGCCCATCGTCCAGAAGCTGACGACCTTCTTCTTCGGGTCGGCGTAGAGCTCGGCCAGCTTCTGCAGGCGATCCTTGGGCACGCCGGAGAGCTTGGCGGTGTAGTCGAGGGTGTAGGTCGAGACGAACTTCTTGAAGTCCTCGAACGTGGCCGGCTTGGCGTCGTTCGGGTTGTTCTTGGGCTTGCCGTCGGCGCCGGGGTAGCCGTTGAACTTGGCGTCCTTCTCCAGCGCGTGGGCCGGGCGCAGGCCAAAGCCGATGTCGGTCTCGCCCATCTTGAAGTTCACGTTCTTCTTGACGAAGTCCTGGTTGACCTTGCCCGTCTGGATGATGTGGTTGCAGATGTAGTTGAGGATCGCCAGATCGGTCTGGGGCACGAAGATCATGCCGTTGTCGGCCAGCTCGAAGCTGCGGTGCTCGAAGGTGGACAGCACGTGCACCTGCACGTCGGTCTTGGTGAGGCGGCGGTCGGTGATGCGCGTCCACAGGATCGGGTGCATCTCGGCCATGTTGCTGCCCCACAGCACGAAGGCGTCGGCCTGCTCGATGTCGTCGTAGCAGCCCATCGGCTCGTCGATGCCGAAGGTGCGCATGAAGCCGGTGACCGCCGAGGCCATGCAGTGGCGGGCGTTCGGGTCGAGGTTGTTGGAACGGAAGCCGGCCTTCATCAGTTTGGCGGCGGCGTAGCCTTCCCAGATCGTCCATTGGCCGGAGCCGAACATGGCGATCGAGCCCGGGCCTTCGGCCTTCAGCGCGGTCTTCCACTTCTCGGCCATGATGTCGAAGGCCTGGTTCCAGGTGATCGGGGTGAACTCGCCGTCCTTGCTGTACTTGCCGTCCTTCATGCGCAGCAGCGGGCGGGTGAGGCGGTCCTCGCCGTACATGATCTTGGACAGGAAGTAGCCCTTGATGCAGTTGAGGCCGCGATTGACCTGGGAATCCGGATCACCCTGAGTGGCCACCACACGGCCGTTCTGCACGCCCACCAGCACCGAGCAGCCGGTGCCGCAGAAGCGGCAGGCCGCCTTGTCCCAGCGCACGGCGGTGGCGTTCTCGGCGGGTGCCGCGGCGTCCTCCTTCTTCGCTGCGAGGGCGGGCAACGAGATGCCGGCCGTGGCGGCGGCCGTGGCGATCGCCTGGGTCTTGATGAAGTCGCGTCGGTTGATGGTCATGATTGAGCCTCCTCGCAGGGGGATTTCAGGGCTTCCGGTTGATTCGAAACAGGGCTGTCGCCGTCCTCGACGCCGCAGTGCTCGTAGGCCAGGGTGGCGGCGAGCACCTGCGGCACGCGGTGCAGGGCGATGAGGGTGTCGGACATGGCGGCGCCTTCGGCGTCTTCGACGGTGACGACGAGCTTGCCGTCGTCCGACATGCCGTGGCATTCGACGCCGGGAAAGGCGGTCAGGGCCGCTTCGGCCTCCGCCCGGGTCTCCGGCTTGATGCGCAGGACGAGACTGACGATGTTCATGATTGCTCCAGGGCGGAAGGAAGGGCCTTGCGGGTCACCGCCACCACCGGGCAGGGCGCAATGCAGGCGCCGCAGCCAGTGCATGCGGCGAGATCGACATCGGGCAGCGGAACGCCACCGATACGGGGACGGAAACGGATCGCGCCGGCATCGCAGGCTTCGCCGCAGATGCGGCACTCGACGTTCTGGGCTGCCAGGCAGCCTTCGCCGATGACGACCCCGAACGACCAGGGCGGCTGCGTGGTGTCGCGGCCGATGGCGCCGCTGGCGCAGGCCTTGGCGCAGTCACCACAGAAAGTACAGGCCGCCGCCGAGAAATCGGCTACCGGATACCCCCCGCCACCCCGCTGCAGGAGCCCGGTGGGGCAAGCCTTCACGCAGTCGTCGCAGCGGGTGCAACGATCGAGGAAAGCGGCCTCCACGACACTCCACGGCGGACGAAACGGCGCCGGGCCGGGCGCACGGGCACCCAGAAAGCGGCGGCGGGAAACATCCATGTTCGGCTCGTGGTCATTGTCGGGAATGATTGATCCTATGCCTCTTCCCGACCGAAATCCTTGATCTATGCGAAGGATTTCCCAGGGTGTCACGCACGCCGCGTCCACCATGCGCACCCCGACCAGACCGCCAGAAACATCACAATCTGATAAAATAATCCATTGACATTTCCAAAGGGCATCACCTTGACACCCAGATCCTTGCCACCTGTGCGTATCCGCCCAAGTGGACTTCTGGCTGGCGTCAGGGACGCCTGGAGGCCGGCCGGGCTTGACGAGGCGCAGCTGCTCGAACGTCAGCTGGGCCGCGCCCGCACCTCGTTGTGGGTCACCGATCTGGCCATGCTGGCGGTCGCCGCGCTCTTCGTGTGGATGGCCGGGCCGTTGATCGACCCCTATCTGGCAGTGGCGTGGCTGGCCGCGATGGCCCTCAACCCCCTGTCGAAGTTCTGGCTGCCGCGCCTCGCCGGGGGCCTCGACAACCCCCGGCTGATCACGCCGGGGCTGGTCTGTCTGCAGGCGCTGGTCACCGCGCTGCTGTTCATCGTGATGACCAGCTGGCTGTTCCTGCGCGGCAACGACGAGCTGCGCATGCAGCTGGGCATCCTCAGCGCCGGCGTGCTGTTTGCCGAAGCCCTCAGCTACGCCCGGTTCCCCCCGGCCGGCATGGTGTGGCTCGGCACCCTGGTGTCGGCGGCCCTGATCACCCTCTGGCAGATCGACCGGGAGACCAGCCTCGCCGCGGCGGTGGCCGTGCTGCTCTACGCCGCCGTGGTCACCCGCGACATGCTCGCCACGTCCCGGGAGTTCGTCGAACGCTGCCTGGCCGAGTTCGAGGCCGAGCGCCAGACCCAGATGGTCGCCCTGCTGCTGAACGATTTCGAAGACGCCTCCCGCGACTGGTTCTGGGCATGCGACGCCCACGGGCGGCTCACCCACGCCTCGACGCGCCTCGCCGAAGCCCTCGGCCGTAGCGACGCCTCGCTGCTGGGCGTCGGGCTGATCGCCGCGCTGGAGACCGCCAACGCCACCCGCCGGACCGATCTCGCCAACGCCACCCGCCTGCTGGCCAGCCGGCTCGCCAGCCACCGGGCCTTCCGCGACCTGATCCTGCCACTGCAGACACCGGCGGGCAGCCAGTGGTGGTCGCTCAGCGGCAAGCCGCTGCTATCCGGCGGCGGCGAGGTGATCGGCTGGCGCGGGGTGGGCGTGGATGTCACCGCCGACCAGATCCACCGCCAGGAACTCGAACGGCTCGCCACCCGGGACAGCCTCACCGGGCTGGCCAATCGCCACGCCTTCAACCACGCCCTCGACGCCTGCTTCCACCCGGCCGGGCCGGCCCAGCCCGTCGGCCTGCTGGTGCTCGATCTGGACGCCTTCAAGGCCGTCAATCATGCCCACGGCCACGGGGTTGGCGACCGCCTGCTCGCGGCGGTCGCCCGCCGCCTCGAGAAGCCGCCCGGCGGCAGCCCCCGGCTGGCCCTGGCCCGCCTGGGGGGCGACGAGTTCGCCATCCTGCTGGCGGGCGGTGGCGGCCCGATGGCGATGGCGGACCACAGCCGGCGCGTCCTCGAAAACCTGAGCCACCCTTTCCTGATCGGCGATCTGCGCCTGGAGGTGCGTACCAGCGCCGGGCTGGCCTTCGCGCCGGCCCACGCCCACAACCGCACCGATCTGCTGCGCTGCGCCGACATGGCCCTCTACGCCGCCAAGATGAAGGGTCGCAACACCCTGGTGGTGTTCGACGAGGAGATCGGCACGCGGGTGTCGACGCGCCTGCGACGGACCCACGAGCTGTCCGAGGCGATCCGCCGCGGCACCCTGGAGGTGCATTACCAGCCCGTCTTCGAGGCCGGCGGCGGCCCGCCGGTGGCGGCCGAGGCGCTGCTGCGCTGGCGGCACCCGCACCTGGGCCTGCTGCCGCCATCCGAATTCCTGGAGCTGGCCGAGGAATCCGGCCTCATCGTGCCCATCGGGCTGTGGGTGCTGCGCCGGGCCTGCGCCGACGCGGTGGGCTGGGATCGCCCCCTGCGGGTCGCTGTCAATCTGTCGGTACGCCAGCTCAACGACCTGGGGCTGGTCGATGCGGTGCGCAAGGCGCTCGCCGACAGCGGCCTGCCGGCCCGCCGGCTGGAGCTGGAGATCACCGAATCGACCCTCGCCGACCGGCGCATCGCGCGCCGCGTGCTCGAAGCCCTGCGGGCGCTCGACGTGCAACTGGCGCTGGATGACTTCGGCACCGGCTTCTCGTCGCTGTCCTACCTGCAGCACTTCGGCTTCGACCGCCTGAAGATCGACCGGGCCTTCATCCAGCCCCTGCTCCAGCCTGGCGGCCAGGCGATGGCGATGCTGCGGGCGGTGATCGGGCTGGCCCGCGCCCTCCAGCTGCAGTGCACGGCCGAGGGCATCGAGGATGCGTTCCAGCTGCGCGCCCTGCAGGAGCTCGGCTGCGACGCCTTCCAGGGCTACCTGCTCGGCCGTCCGCTGACGAACGAGGCGTTCAACGCTCTGCTCGCCACGCCGGAGGCCGTGGGCGCCTGAGCGTCACGCCTTGGGCAGGCGGCCCATCAGGTAGAACTCGTCGTTGGGGCGCATCGAGGTGAGATTGGCCAGGCGGTTGCTCATGGCAAAGAAGGCGGTGATCGCGCCGATGTCCCAGATCGCCTCGTCGTCGAAGCCGTGGGCCTTGAGGGCCTCGATGTCGGCGTCGCCCACCGACGCGGAATCCAGCGCCAGCTTCATGGCGAAATCGAGCATCGCGCGCTGGCGCGGGGTGATCTCGGCCTTGCGGTAGTTGGTGGCGAGCTGATCGGCGACGCGGGGGTTCTTGGCGCGGATGCGCAGAATCGCCCCGTGGGCCACCACGCAGTACAGGCACTCGTTGGCGCCCGAGGTGGCGACGACGATCATCTCGCGCTCGGCCTTGGTGAGGCCCTCGTCCTTCTCCATCAGCGCGTCGTGATAGGCGAAGAAGGCGCGGAACTCGGCCGGGCGGTGGGCCAGGGTGAGGAACACGTTGGGCACGAAGCCGGCCTTCTCCTGCACGCCGAGGATGCGCTCGCGCACGTCGTCGGGCAGGCTGGCGAGATCGGGGATGGGGTAACGGCTGACGGGAAGCGTGGTCATGCAGGTCTCCTGATGTGGGTTGTTGTCACACCAGTGTACGACGCCCCGCCGGGCTGAAAACCCCGCCGGCTCAGATCGGCGGAAAGGTCAATCCGATTGACGGAATTTGCACTGCCCGCCTCAGAAACCCAGCCTGGCGGTGAGCATTGCGGTCCGCCCCAGCTGCGGCATCGTCCAGCGCGCGCCGGCAACGGTCGTGTCGCCGGCGGCGGGCTCGCTGAAGCGGACATCGAAAAGGTTGTACAGGCCCAGCGCCAGCTCCCACGCCTGACCGGCTGGCAGGTAGCGCAGGTTGAGGTTGGCGATGGCGTAGTCGGGGACACGCCGCCCGCCGTCACCGGTGAGCCGGGTGCTGACGTACTGGCCCTCGAGGCCGGCGATGAAACCGCCGCCCAGTTCGGCGCCCAGATTGGCCTTGAGCATGTGGCGCGGCGCGTTCTCCGGACGGCCGCCGTCGCCCCGGGGCTGCTGGAAGGTGTAGCCGGTGCGCAGGCTGTAGCGGTCGAGCCAGCGCTGCTCGTACTCCAGCTCCAGCCCCTGCCCGGTGAGCGGCCCGCTGTTGCGCACCACGCCGGTGTCGGCGTCCGGGGCGATCAGGTCCTTCAGGCGGAACAGATAGGCCGAAGCCATCAGCCGGCCGTTGCCGATCCGTTTTTCCCATGCCGCCTCGACCGACTGCATGCGCTCGGAGCGGAGCACGGGGTTGCCGTAGATGTAGGTCGGGGTGGTGTAGAAGCGCTCGAACACCGTCGGATCGCGGAAGGCGCTGGCGTAGAGCAGCTTGAAGATGCCGGCGTTTGCGGTTTCGTGGACCAGCCCGACGCGGGGGCTCCAGTGACGGTTGCCGCCAAAGCGCTGGTCGAAGCGCATCCCGAGGGTGAGCAAGGTGGCCGGGCCCAGGTTGATCTCGTTCTGGGCATACAGGTTGAACAGGCGACTTTGCTCGCGGCTGTCGAGGCAAGGGCTTGTCGACAGGCCGTAGCAGCCGTAGCCCGGGTCGGCGTTCTTCTGGTCCTGGCGCAGGTTCTCGCGCAGCTCGGCGCCGACCGTCCAGCGCTGGCCGGCCAGCGCACGGCTGACCACCCGCCCCTCCATGCCCCACCACTCGCCCACCACGTCGTCCCGGTTGAGGACGTAATCGGGGGCTTCGGTGTAGGGAAACACGCCCCGGTAACGATAGCGGCCGAAATACACCCGCTCGTGCACCGTGGTGTCACTGTCCAGCGCCTGCACGGCGCCGAGTTCGGCCAGGGTGAAGACGTCCTTCTCCCGGTGCGCCGGGTCGTTGAAATCGGTGGTGTAGCTGCCGGTGGGCACGATGCGGTCCCGCTCGGAGTGGGTCAGCGTGGCGCGCCAGTCGTTGCTGCGCAGCTGGGCGAACAGCCGCCCGCCGGTTTCGCCGCGCAGCCGGGTGGCGCGGGTGTCGATACCGGCCGCGCCCATCTCGGGAAAATCCATCCCCTGGCCCTGGGCATTGAACCCGCTGGCCGACACCAGGTAGCCGATGCCACCATCGGTCTCGCCGCCGCGGGTCAGGCGGGCGCGACGGTCCAGGCCGCTACCGAGCGACAGGGCCGCCTCGTTGCCGTTCAGGCTGTCGCCGCTGCGGGTGACCAGATTGACCACCCCGAACATCGAATCGCCGCCATACACCGAGGCGCTGGGCCCGCGGATCACCTCGATGCGCTCGACGAGGTCGAGATCGAGGGGAAAGGCCGAATCCACCGGCACGCTGGCAAAGACGTTCTCATTGACGCTCATCCCGTCGATGAGCACCTGGAAGCGCTGGCGGTAATCCCCCGGCGCCGACACGCCGCGCACGCCGGCGTACGAATAGGTGTGGTCGTCGGTGACGGTGAAGCCCTGCAGCGAGCGCAGCACGTCGGCCAGGGTGCGCCAGCCAAAAGTGCGGATGTCGGCGCGGGTGACGATGGAGATCGCCGACGGGGAATGTTCGGCGTCCTCGGCAAACTTGGGCGTGGCGAGGATGCGCACCTCGGCCAGCTCTTCGAGGGACATGGCGATGCCGTCGAGCCGGGCGGCGGCCAGGGCGGGCAGCGGCGCCAGGGTGGCGGCGAGCAGCGCCGCGAGCACACGCAGGCGGGGCGGCGGGGCACGGCGGAGGCGAGGTATGGGCATCATGATGCGGATGCACTCCGGAAAGGTCGGGCAATGTAGGTGGCGAAATCCGCCGCCGGCATCGGCCGGCCATACAGAAAGCCTTGAAGGATGTGGCAGCCGAGGCGGCGCAGGTGGCCGGCCTGGGCCTCGGTTTCGACCCCTTCGGCCACCACCGCCAGCCCCAGCGCCCGGCCGAGCCCGACGATGGCGCTCACCAGCGCCTGGTTGCCGGGGTTGCTGTCCAGGTCGGTGACGAAGGAGCGATCGACCTTGATCTCGTCGATGGGGAAGCGCTGGAGGTAGCCGAGGGACGAATAGCCGGTGCCGAAGTCGTCGAGGGAGATCCCGATCTGGCGCTCGCGCAGGGCGTTGAGCACCTGCAGCGCGGCCACGTGGTCGTGCATCAGGGTGCCTTCGGTGATCTCGACGACCAGCTGCGTCGCCGGCACGCCGGTGCGCGCAAGCACCTCGTCGATCAGCCGCACCACCCCGCCGCCATAGAAGCTGTGGGCCGACATGTTGATGCTGACCCGCCCCGGCGTGAGCCCCGCGGCCCGCCACGCGGCGATCTGATCCACCGCCCGGGCCAGCAGCCAGTCGGTCATCGGCCGGATGAGGCCGCTCTGTTCGGCCAGCGGGATGAACTCGCCGGGGCTGACCATGCCGCGCTCCGGGTGCTGCCAGCGCAGCAACACCTCGGCGCCGACCGGTGCCCCGGAGAGGGCGTCCACCTTGGGCTGGAAATACAGTTCGAGCTGGTCTCCGTGGTCGATGGCCACGCGGAGCTGGCGCTCCAGCAAGTGGCGGGCGGCCAGCTCGGCCTCGTGGGCGGGATCGAAGAACACCACCCGGTTGCCGCCCTCGACGGCGCCGCGGATGGCGCTGCGCATGGCGCAGTGGATCAGCCCATGGACATCGCGGGCGTCGGCCGGGCTGCGGCTCACGCCGATGGCGGGAGCCAGGCTGAAGGCCTCGCCCGGATCGTCGGCGGCCACTTCCAGCGGTGCGGCGATGGCCGCCAGCAGGGCCTCGGCGAAGCGCGCGAGCGCCGGCAGCGAATGGTCACCCGGAAGGCTCAGCATGAAATCGGCCTCGTCGTAGCGGCCCAGACCGACGCCTGCCAGGGCGTCGTCCGGCAGCCCGGCCAGGGCGGCGGCATCGGCGGCCAGAAAACGCCGCAGCCGCTCCACGAAGGCCCGCAGCGCCGCATCCGCGCGGGCCTGGCCAAACAGCAGGGCAAACTTGCGCAAGCCGGTGAGATGGACGAAGAACAGGTTGAGGACACCAGCCGCCCCGTCGGGCCCGGCCATCTCGTCGGCCATCAGCTCGACCATCCGCGAGCGGTTGCGCAGCCCGGTGAGGGGATCGAACCACGCCAGCCGACGCACCTGGGCCTCCACCTCGACGCGCTTGGTGATGTCCTGGGTGTAGCCGTGGGCGCCGGGCGGGGCGTCGGGGGCGTTGGGGTAGCCGACCTCCAGCAGGTGGGTGACGGCGCCGTCGGGCCCCACCAGCCGGTATTCGATCTCATAGCCGGCGCCGCCCCGCAGCCCGGCCCGGGCCGCCTCGACCCGCGCCCGATCCTCGGGATGGACGCGGGCCAGCAGCGCGCTGGCCGGACGCGGCGGCCGGCCGATGCCCAGCAGCGCCCGGAACTGCTCCGAACACTCGAGCAAGGCCCCGCTGCTGTCCAGCGTCCAGTCGCCCAGCCCGGCCAGCTTCTGGGTGTTGAGCAGGGTCTCGCGGCTCGTCATGAGCTGCTGGAAGGTCATCGCCGAGCGCAGCAGGTGGCGCACCCGGTGCGGCAGCAGCGGCATGTTGAGGGGCTTGGTGATGAAGTCGGTGGCGCCGCTGAAATAGGCCTCGTCGATGGATTTCTGGTCGTCGAGCGCCGTGAGCATCACGATCGGCAGGTGCTCGTAGCGGGCATCGGCGCGCAGCCGGCGGCAGGCTTCGTAACCGCTCATGCCGGGCATCACCACGTCGAGGAGGATCAGGTCGGGGCGGAAATCGTCGGCCAGGAGCGCAAAGGCCGCCTCGGCCGATTCGGCGGAGCGCACCGTGAAACCCTGGGCCTGCAGCACCTTGTCGGTGATGATGCGGGTCACCGGTTCGTCGTCCACCACCAGCACGCGCACTTCATTCATGGCGGGCCTCCCCTTCGTCCTGCAGGCGGGCAGCGACCGCGGCCCGGACTGGCTCGAAGGCCGCCACCAGCTCGGGGATGTGCCGGCGCATGGCGTCCCAGTCGTCCTCCCGCGCGGCCTGCTCGGCCACCCGGCACAGGGCCGAGAAGGCCTGGGCGCCGATGGCGGCGCTGGAGCTCTTCAGGTTGTGCAGGAGGCGGGTGACCAGCTGGCGGTCGAAGTCGTCGCCGATGCCCGCCAGGGTGTCGACATTCCGCCCGCCTTCGGTGAGATACGACGACAGCACCGCCGGCAGCACATCGGCCGCCCCTACGCCGAGGGTGGCCCGCAGGATCTCGACATCGAACACCGGCAGCGCCGCCTCGGCGGTGGTGACGGGCGCCACCGGCGCGGCGACCTCTCCGGCCTGGGCTTGCGCCAGCCGCCCCGCCGGCATCGAGCGGGTGAAGGCGGCGCGCAGGGCGTCGAAGGTGACCGGCTTGGCGACGTAGTCGTCCATGCCCGCCTCGATGCACATCTCCCGGTCGCCGGCGAGCGCGTTGGCGGTAAGGGCAATCACCAGCTGGCGGGGACGACCCTCGGCAGCTTCGCGGCGGCGCAGCTCGCGGGTCGCGGTGAGGCCGTCCATCACCGGCATCTGCATGTCCATCAGCACCACGTCGAACTGTTGCCCGGCGAGAATCGCCAGGGCCTCCTCGCCGTTGTCGGCGAGGGTGCACGCGCAGCCGCAGTTGCGCAGCATCTCGTTGAGCACCAGCTGATTCACCTGGTTGTCCTCGACCATCAGCACCCGCAGCCCGGCGGGCAGACCGCCCAGATCGGGGCGCACCCGGACAAAGCCGGTATCCACCCCCAGCAGCCCGGCCAGGCCGCGCCACAGGGCGATGTCGGAGACCGGCTCATGCACCTCGGCGCCAACCCACGCCGGCACCGCCAGACGCAGGTCTTCCGGGGTGGCGAAGCTGCGCACGAAGAGCACCGGCACGCCGGGCCCGACAAAATCGGGATGGGCGGCAGCCATGGCGAGGCACAGCGCCTCCTCGACGACCACCGCGTCCACCCGCCCGGCGGCCAGGGCGTCGAGGGCGGTGCTGCAGGCGCTGACGATGCTGGCGTCGATGCCGCCCATGGCCAGCGCGCCGGCACAGCGGGCGCCCCGCTCCAGGTCGGCACAGATCACCGTCACCCGCTGCCCGCGCAGCCCGCCCACCCAGGCCGGCAGGCGCCGCAGCCGGTCGATGGGCAGCAGGGGCAGCGCCAGCTCGAAGGTGGACCCGACGCCCACTTCGCTGCGCACGCTCACCTGGCCGCCCATCAGCGCCACCAGGTCATGGACGATCGCCAGCCCGAGGCCCGAGCCGCCGTAGCGCCGGCTGGTGGAGTTGTCGGCCTGGCGGAAGGGGTCGAAGATCCGCCCGATGGCCTCGGCGTCGATGCCGATGCCGCTGTCGCACACCGCCAGGCGCACGCAGGGCGCCGGCTCCCCGGAGACGAGCGCGCACTGGATGCGCACCTCGCCGCGCTCGGTGAACTTGATGGCGTTGCTGATGAGGTTGTTGAGGATCTGGCGCATCCGGTGCGGATCGCCGCGGAACAGATCGGGCATCGCCGGGGCGATGTCGAGGCACAGCTCGAAGCCCTTCTTGCGGGCAGCCGGCGCAAACACCGCCGCGGTCTGCTCGATGGTCTCGCGCAGGTTGAAGGGCACGGCCTCGAGCTGCAGGCTGCCGGCCTCCATCCGCGAAAAGTCGAGGATGTCGTTGAGCAGATGGAGCAGGGTCGTGGCCGACGAACGCTGGTTGGCGAGGAGATCCCGCTGACGGGCATCCAGCGTGCTGGCGTCGAGCAGCTCGGCGATGCCGATGATGCCGTTCATCGGGGTGCGGATCTCGTGGCTCATGTTGGCCAGGAACTGGCTCTTGGCCCGGTTGGCGCTCTCGGCCGCGTCCTTCGCGAGGCGCAGTTCGGCGGTGCGGGTGTGGACGGTCTCCTCGAGGCGCTCCCGGTGGGCGGCGAGCTCCCGGTCGCGGGTGGCCAGCTCGCCGAGCATGGTGTTGAAGGCGTCGGCCAGCTCGCCGATCTCGTCGCCGGTGGTGCGGGTGGCGCGCAGGGCAAAGTCGCGGGATTCGGACACCTGCCGGGCGGTCTCGGTGAGGGCGGTGATGGCACCGCTCATGGAGCGCTGGAGGCGCATCGCCACCGCCGTGGCCAGGACGAAGGCCAGCGCCAGCGCCACCCCGAAAAGCAGGAACTGCAGCGCGACGGCTCCCCACAGGTTGTCGAGCCGGCTGACCACCGCCAGCGATCCGATCAACTCGCCGCCGCTGTACATCGGCACCATCACCGACAGGGTGACCCAGTCGAAGTGGGTGGTGAAATGCTCGGCGAGGCGGGTCGTCGGCGGCGGCAGGGGCGCCTGCCAGCCCTTCGCCGTGTAGGTGTGGCTGAAACCACCGCCCTTCTGGACGAGGTGCGCCGCGACGATGTCGGGATCGCTTTCGAAGGCCCGGAAGAGGTTGGTGGCGCCGCCGGTGTCCTGAAAGTCGAGCACCGCCGAGGCGTTGAAGGCCACCACGTCGGCCACCGCGCGCAGCTTGGCCACCCGCGCCGCGTAGTTCTCGCGCAGCTCGCCGGCCCCGACGATCACGAACACGAAGGCGAGCCCGACCGCCACCGCGATGGCCACGATCAGCGTCAGCTTGCGGCGGATCGGGAGCGCGGCGATGCGGGCGTCGAGGGCGGGGCCGAAGCGGCTCATCGATGGCCTCCGACAACGTCCCGCGCAAGCCGCAGCATCTGCGGGCTGACCTTCAGCCCGGCCCGCTGCAGCACGGGCAGATTCACGTCGAACACCAGCCGGTTGTCCACCCGCACCAGAGCCACGCCGCCGCCCTGCTCGACAAAACGGGCGTTCTCGCCGACGGTGAGCACCGGCTGCCGGCCCAGGTTGCGGATCGCGCCGGCAAAGCGCTCTTCGTCGCCGTCCGGCACGAACACCTCCTGGCAGTCGGCCAGTTGCTCGGGCTGGCTGACCCGGCGGATGCGGATCTCCCGCCCCTGGATCAGCCGCCCTTCGTAGGACGCCAGCGGCCCGGCCAGGCTGTCACGGCCGAGCACACAGATGTTGGCCCCCGTGATGGCGGCGGGCCATTCGACGTATTTCAGGAAATTGACCAGATACGCGGCCCGGAGCTGGGCCTCGGACGCCGTCTCGGCCGCGGCGCCCCCCGGAAAGCAGGCCGCCAGCAACAGCAGGCCCGCAAGCGCAAGCCGGCTCAGGCGCGGAACCCGGCGCGGCGGCGTGGAGAAGGAAGAGGCCCCCACCGCAACGACGCCCGGAGGGTTGAGCCCCGGCGTCATCGGTCAGGCCGAAAAATGCGCGCAAATCATGACGGAGATAACGGCCGGACGGGTCGATTCTTGACCCCGCCCGGCCCTCCGTCAGTGCTCAGCCCTTGCCCGGCAGGCCCACCAGCACGGCACGGAAATCATTGACGTTGGTGAGCGTCGGGCCGGTGACGAGGGCGTCGCCCAGCGCCCCGAAGAAGCCATGCCCGTCGTTGGCGTCGAGGCTGTCGCGAGGGCGGATGCCCAGCGCCCAGGCGCGGGCGAGGGTGTCCGGGGTGACGAAGGCGCCGGCGATGTCCTCCAGGCCGTCCACGCCGTCGGTGTCACCGGCCACCGCGAAGATGTCCGGCGCCCCGTCGAGGGCCAGGGCGAGGCCGAGCAGGAACTCCACGTTGCGCCCGCCGCGCCCCGCGCCGCGCACGGTGACGGTCGTCTCGCCGCCCGACAGCAGCACGCAGGGCGCGCCGGCCGGCTGGCCATGGCGCTTTGCCTGGAGGGCAATGGCGGCGATCACCTTGGCCACGTCGCGGGCTTCGCCCTCGATGCTGTCGCCGAGGATCACCGGCGTGACGCCGGCCTTGCGAGCCACCTCTGCGGCGGCCTCGAGGGCCATCTGCGGGGTGGCGATGAGGTGGGTCTCGACCCGGGCGAGGCGCGGGTCATCCGGCTTCACCGTCTCGCCCTCGCCGGTCTCGAGCAGCCAGCGGGCGCCCTTGGGCAGCTCGATGGCGTAGCGGCGGACGATGTCGAGGGCGTCGGCGCAGGTGGTGGGGTCGCCCACCGTGGGGCCGGAGGCGATGTCCACCGGGTTGTCGCCGGGCACGTCGGAGATCAGCAGATTGACCACCCGCGCCGGATGGAAGGCCGCCGCCAGCCGGCCGCCCTTGACCGCCGACAGGTGGCGACGCACGCAGTTGATCTCGGAGATGGTCGCGCCGCTTTTGAGCAGCGCCCGGGAGATGGCCTGCTTGTCCTGCAGCATCATGTTGTCGCCGGGCAGCGGCAACAGAGCCGAGCCGCCGCCGGAGATCAGGCAGATCACCAGATCGTCGGCGGTCACCTGGCGCCCCATGTCGAGCATGCGGCCCGCCGCGGCGCGGCCGGCGCCATCCGGCACCGGGTGGGCGGCCTGGACGATCTGGATGCGCTCGCAGGGCACGGCGTGGCCGTAGCGGGTGACGACGAGGCCGGTGAGCTCGCCCGGCCAGTGACGTTCGAGCACCCGGGCCATCTCGGCCGAGGCCTTGCCGGCGCCGATCACGATGGTGCGGCCCTTCTTGGGCGGTTTGGGCAGGAAGCGGGGCAGACAATGCTCGGGCTGGGCGGCATTGACGGCTGCGGTGAACATCCGCGTCAGCAGGTCGCGGGGGGAAATCGACATCGGTTGTCTCCGGGGCGGGTCAGGCGCCGTCCGGCCAAGGGCGGCCGTGGCGTTTGCAGAAGTCCTGGATCAGCCAGAACGACAGGGTTGAACTGAAGCGGAAGGTCTTGGGCAACCGATCCACATGAAAGAAGGCGGCGTCCTCGATCTCGCGCGGGTCGCAGACGATCTCGCCGCCGGCCCACTGGGCCTGGAAACCGAGCATCAGCGAATGGGGAAACGGCCACGGCTGGCTGGTGAAGTAGCGCACGTCGCGGATGGCCAGAGCGGTCTCCTCGAAGATCTCCCGGTGCACGGCCTGCTCGGCGCTCTCGCCGGCATCCACGAAACCGGCCAGCACGCTGTAGACGCCCGGCGGGAAGTGATGGGAGCGCCCGAGGAGGATCTCCTCGCCGCGCTCGACGGCCATGATCACCACCGGCGAGACGCGCGGAAAGTGCTCGCGGCCGCAGGCATCGTTGCTGCAGTGGCGCACGATCCCCGCGCCACGGTGCTCGGTGGGCGCGCCGCAGCTGCCGCAGAAGCGGTGGGTGCGATCCCATTCGAGCACCTCCAGCGCCCGCGACAAGGGCGTGCGGGCCGGGAGCGGCAGGCTGTCGTAGAGGCGCTTCGGGTCGCCGAAGAAGCCGCCGAAGGGCGCATCCAGCGGCAGCTCGACGGCAAAGCACGGCATGCCGTCGAACTCGCCCACCTGCAGCGCCGGCAGCGGATCGAGCCCGAGCAGCGGGTTGGGGCCGCAGGGCACGCCGCCCGTCTCGTCGAGAAGGACTTCCCGGCCGCGCTGGACGAACCACCAGCCTCGGGCGTCGGCGAGTTGATCGGTATCGGAAAGAGGCGAATTCATCGGCAGATGGGCTTCGGGTGGTCGGGGGATATCAGGATTGTAGGCAAAGCGCGCGCCGCCGGGGGGCTCGCAGCGCACTGCAACACGGCTCGAAAGTACCCATTATGAATCACCCGGGGCATTACCTTCGATATATTTCGAAAGGCATAGGGGGTAGCGCCGTGATTTCACCCGGCGAAAGAACGCGGCGGCGCCTCCGGCGAGCCGGAAGAAGTTCGGGCAGAAAAGCGGGGGTCAGCGGCCGGATGACGCCCGGCGTGGGCCATGAAGGCGCGTGCCGAGGCCCCGGATCAGCCTCGGCCAGCCCGGGATCTGCGCTGCAAAGCGCGACGTGCGTTCAGCCGTCGGCGGGGGCGCCGCGGTCGGTGGCAGGCACGGGCGGGCGCTGGGGCATGAAGAGGATCTGCCGCTGGGCGGGCCCCAGCAGCTGGGCGAGGGTCACCTTGTCCAGCGACGCGAAGAAGGCCTCCAGCGCGTCGTCGAGCACGCCCCGCAGCTTGCAGCTCGAGGTGAGCAGGCAGCGGCTGGTGTCGGTGAAGCATTCCACCAGCGACAGGTCGGTCTCCATCTTGCGCACCACGTCGCCAATGCCGATCCCCGCTGGCGGCCGGGCCAGACGCAGGCCGCCGCCCTTGCCGCGGATGCCTTCCACAAAACCATTGCGGATCAGCTGATTGACCACCTTCATCAGGTGACTGCGCGAGATGTCGAAGCGCTCGGAGATTTCCTGGATCGTCGGCAGGCGCTCGTCGTTGGAGGCCAGGTAGATCAGGACGCGCAGAGCGTAGTCCGTGTGCAGGGTGATGTGCATGGTCGGCGGTCGCGATCCGGGGACGTGGGGTGATTGACCCTTCGATTATAGGGGATTTCCGTAAAGATTCATTTTCGTTGACTCTTTAAAAGATGCATTCTAGAGTCCACTTCAAACAACCCCAACGGAGAGCGCCATGATCGAGAAGAAGGACACCCCGCCCGAACACCCCGTGGTCGAGCAGGCCTGCGCCGTGATGCGGCGGGCCTACGAGCTGGGCTGGATCAGCACCCGCGACGGCAACGTGTCGGTGGCGATGACCGACCGCCGCGGCTTTCTGGTGTCGGCCAGCGGCGTGATCAAGCACGCGCTGGTGCCCACCCAGTTCGTGTTCGTCCCGGCCGACCAGACGCCCGCGCCGGACGCCTGGCCGCGGCCGTCGGGCGAACTGGAACTCCACCGCCGCCTGCAGGCCCTGTTCGCCAGCCGCAACCTCACGGTGCTGCACCTGCACCCGACCCACATCGTCGCGGCGCTCTACGCGGGGCACCGGCTGGCCGAGCTGTCGGCGGACTTCCCGGAGGTCACCCGCTACACCCGGGTCGGGCCTGACGTGCCGGCCCTGCCCGCCACCAGCGAGGAACTTGCCGAAGCCTGCGAGGCCGCGTTCAAGCCGGCCCTCGGCCCGGCGCCTCACATCGTCGGGCTCGACCGCCACGGCGTGGTGGCCGTCGGCAAGACGCCCTGGGAAGCCTTTGAACACGTGGAGCGGCTGGAGCACATCTGCCGCATCGCCCTCACCGCCGGCCAGCCGGCCACCGCCACCCAAGGAGCCCACCATGCCCAAGCCCGCCCCTGACCCGCGCCGGGTGCTCACCACCGGCCGGGCGATGATGGTCGTCGCCGGCCTCGGGATGATCGCCTCGACCGCCATCGCCTACCCGCTGGCCGACCGCTTCAGCATGGGCATCCAGATCGCCGGACACCTGGCGCTGCCCGTGTCGGCGGCCTTCTTCAAGCTCGGCTACGTGGCGATCCTGGCCGCCCAGCCCACCTAACGCGCGTTGCGCGCCGCCTGGTGGAAGGCATCGAGCAGCGGGGCGCAGTCGAGCAGGCGTGTCGCGCCGGCGGCGTGGAACTCGGGGTGCCATTGCACCCCGACCACGAAGCGGTGGCCGGAGTGCCTGATCGCCTCGATCATCCCGTCCTCGGGGGCCGTGGCCTCGACGACCAGATCGCGTCCCAGGGCACGGACGCACTGGTGGTGGATGGACACCACCTCCCCGCCACCCGGCGATCCGAACCACCGGGCGAACTGCCCGCCCTCGGTGAAGACCACTCCGTGACTGTGCATGTCATAGGCGTCGGCCTGATGCATGACGCCGGCCCCGAACTGGGTCGGGATGTCCTGGTGAAGCGAGCCCCCGAAGGCGACGTTGATCAGCTGCATGCCCCGGCAGATCCCCAGTACCGGCTTGCCCGCCTCGACAAACTCGTGCAGCAACTCCATCTCGTAGGCGTCCCGCACCCGGTCACCGGCCCAATCCGCCCGGAGAGGCTGCTCGCCGTAGGCTTCGGGGCTGACGTCAGCCCCGCCCTGGAGGACGAGCCCGTCGAGAAAATCCGCGTAATCCCGCAGACGGATGTCGCTGCGGTGGATCGGCCCGTCCTTGAGGATGGACGGCACCATCAGGACCAGCACGTTGCGGGACATCACCCAGTGGGCGATGGATTGCTCCAGCACCTGCAGCGTCTTCGACTGGAGACCGGTCGCGCCGTCCTGGGGATGGAACAGCCTCGCTGACAGGCCAATCCTGATTGTGGCATTGCGGGCCATGATGCCTCCTCCCGGGGCACGAGCCCCTGTTTCGTCAAAGATCGGACAGCGGACGCTCCGCAGACTGCTCATCCCGATCGGTGAGATTGGCCACCACCTGGGCGAGGTTCTGGTGCAACTGAGCCAGCACCTCGGACGGCAACCCCTGCAGCGCCTGGGGCAGCACGCCCTCGAACGGCCCGGGAGCCAGGGCCAGCACCCGGGCGGCCTCGTCCTGCAGATGCAGGCCGACGCGGCGCTGGTCATCCGGCTTGCGCACCTTGCTCACCAGCCCCTTGGCGATGAGCTTCTCGACCAGCTGGCTGCAGGTGGATTGGTGGATCGACAGCCGGCTGGCCAGCTCAGACACCCCGCAGCCAGGCGTTCGCGCAATCTCGTGGATCAGCCACAGCTGCGACCCGGACACCCCGCATCGCTGCTCGACATCCCGGAAGTGCTGGCGCACCGACCCGTAGATCACCCGGAACTGCTTGAGCACCACCAGGGGCATGGTGTCCATGGGCAGTTCATCGGCTGCGTCGGGCAAGCGCGGATTCGTGTTTGCAGAATTCATTGTCGTCAATTATATTTGTACCAATACAAATTTCAAACCGTGTCTCGATGTTGCAGGCTTTCGCCCCAGACATCACGCCCGCACCTGCCGGGCGAAGGCAGACCGGGCCGGTTTTCCCCCACCCGGACCAAGCACCCGCCGCGTTCATGCCGACTCAGCTCTACGCCTTCGAAGCCTCTCCCTTGCTGCTGTTCGGCCTGCTCCTCCTCGGCGGGCTGGCAAGCGGCGAGATCAGCCGTCGCGCCTTCGGGCTCCCGCGCACGACCGGCTTCGTGCTGTTCGGGGTCCTGATCGGTAACAGCGGGCTGCGCTGGATCGACCCCTACATTCTCGACGCCGCGCAGTTTTTCATCTACCCGGGGATCGGCCTGATCCTGTTCGAACTGGGCCACCACTTCCCGCTCACGGGGCGCCGCATCGACCGCCGTCTCGTACTGCTCAGCCTGGCGGAGACCAGCGCAGTCTTCGCAACGATCACGACTCTCATGTACCTGCTCGGTTTCGGGCTTGCCGGCGGGCTGTTCGCCGCCGCCATCGCCGCATCCACTTCGCCGGCGATCACCATCGCCACCACCCGCGACTCCGGCGCTGACGGGCCGTTCACCCGACGCCTGTTCGGCCTCGTGGCCCTGAACGGCTGCGTGGCCTTTGCCGCCGTCAGCGTGATCCTGCCGATGCTCGCTGCCAATGGCACCACCGAGCTGACGCCCGGCTACGCCACTGCGGCCGGCCACGTGCTGCTCTCCGTGCTGCTGGGCGCCGGACTGGCCCTCGCGGCCTGCGCGGCCGCCCGCCGGCTGGGCCCCCAGGTGGAGCACCAGCACCTCATGCTGCTTGGCCTCATCGTGGTCGGCACCGGGCTGCCCCTGACCCTGGAGATGTCGCCCCTGCTCACGCTGCTCACCTTCGGGATCGGCACCCGCATTGCCGACCGGCACAAGGCCGTGCTGGCCATCCGCATCTCGTCGGATGCCCGGGTCTTTCTGGTGGTGACCTTCGTGCTGGCCGGTGCCGCGCTGGAGATCGGCCTGCTCGCAGAATACGCAGCCACCGCCACGGCCTACGCACTGACGCGCTTCGGCGCCCGCTGGGCGGCCCTCCACCTGATGGGACGCCGACTGGGCATCGCCGCCAGGGAATCGCGCTTCACCGCCATCGGGCTGCTGCCCATGTCCAGCGTGGCCCTGGTCCTGCTCGGCGACGCCGGCCCCCTCGAAGGCGGCGTCGGCCCTGCGCTCTCGGGCACCCTCATGGGCGCCATCGTGCTGATGCAGCTGATCGGCCCGCTGTGCACCCAGGCCGCGCTCATCGCTGCCGGCGAGGCACGCCTCGGTGGCATTCCCGCGGCCCGGCACCCGGCCGACGGAGCCCCATCACGATGAGCACCGCACTGCGCCAGGGCTGGGAAGCCCTCCAGGACAGCCTGATCTTCCTGCCCCCCTTCCCCGACCAGCTCGACCCGCTGGTCCTGTTCTCGCTGCTCCTCGTCGGCGGCCTGATCGTCGGCGAGACGCTGTTCCGGACGCTCGGCCTGTCGCGCATCGTCGGCTACGTGCTGGCCGGCGCCATCAGCGGCCCCGGCGCCCTGGGCTGGCTCGACCGGGAGACCATCGCGCTCGCCAAACCGCTGGCCGACACCGCCCTGGGCCTGCTGCTGATGGAGACGGGACGCCACCTCGACCTGCGCTGGCTGAGCGCCAACCGCGGGCTGCTGGTGAGCGCGGCGGCCGAATCCGCGCTGGCATTCCTCACCATCTTCATCTTCGCGCTGCTGGCCGTCGGCCTCTCCCCCGGCTGGAGCGCGGCGACGGCCGCCATCACCATGGCCTCGGCCCCGGCGGTCGTGCTGCTCACCGCCGAGGAGAACCGCGCCCAGGGGCAGGTCACCCAGCGCACCCTGCTGCTCACGGCGATCAGCTGCGCCCTCTCCTTCGTGGTCTTCGCGGTGGTGCTCGGCCTGCTCCACGCAGAGCAGGCCGGCGACTGGCTCAACGCCATCGCCCACCCCCTGTGGGTGGTGGGCGGCGGCATCCTGATCGGCCTGCTCTGCGCCCGCCTGGCGCTGATCATCGCCGGCCGCCAGGCGCGCGGGTCGGTGGCCCGAGTGTTCGTCCTCGTGTCGACCGCCCTGATGGCCATCGGCATGGCGCGCATGCTCGCCGTGCCGGTTTTCCTGACCCTCTTCATGATGGGCGCCGCGCTCAACCTGGCTGACCGGGACAGAACCCTCGCCTACACCGGCCTGCCCCAGGGCCACTGGATTCTCGCCATCCTGCTGTTCGTGGTCACCGGCGCGATGCTGCCCCTGGGCGAGCTGGACTGGACCACCGGCGTCCAGGCGCTGGGCCTGATCCTGATGCGCGGCCTCGCCAAGTTCGTCGGCGTGGTGAGCACCGGCCGCCACGACCTGCCGCTCGACAAACGTCGGCTGGTGGGCATCGGCATCCAGCCGCTGTCGGCGACGGCCATCTTCATGGCCGCCGAGCTCGCTGCCCTGTACCCCGAGGTCAGCAGCCAGCCGCTGCTGCTCCCCCTGATCGCCGCCGCCATGATGGAGTTCGTCGGGCCCCAGCTATGCAAGCGGGCCCTCCAGCGCGCCGGCGAAACCGAACCCACCCGCCCGGAGCCTGCCCGATGAGCGACCTCTCGCAGCTCTCCTTTTCGTCCAGCCGCCCCCTGACCCTGGGCGTCGAACTCGAACTCCAGCTGGTCTCCCTGCGCGACTACGACCTCACCCGCGCCGCCACCGACCTGCTCGCCGGCCTGCGGTACGACGACCGCTTCGGCGAGGTGAAGCTAGAGATCACCGAAAGCATGATCGAGGTGAACTCCCGCCCCCGCCTCGACGCCACCGCCATCGCGGCCGACCTGGACGGCCTGCGCGACGTGCTCGTCACCCACTGCCGGCTGAACAACATCGCCGTGTGCGGCGGCGGCACCCATCCCTTCCACCGCTGGCCCGAGCGCCGGATCAGCCCGGGCGAACGCTTCGCGTTTCTGAACAACCGCTACGGCTATCTGAGCAAACAGTTCACGGTGTTCGGGCAGCACATCCACATCGGCGTCACCAGCGGCGACGACGCGATCTGGCTCACCCACGCCCTCAACCAGTACGTGCCCCACTTCGTCGCCCTGTCCGCCTCCTCGCCCTTCATCGACGCCACCGACACCGGCTTCGACTCGGCCCGGCTCAACGCCGTGTCGGCCTTTCCGCTGTCCGGCCAGTCGCCGGACGTGGCCGACTGGGCCGCCTTCCTCGACCACATGGCCCTGCTCCAGGCCTGCGGCGTGGCCGAGAGCATCAAGGACCTGTACTGGGACGTGCGACCCAAACCCGAATACGGCACCGTCGAGCTGCGCATCTGCGACACCCCGCTGACCATCGACCGGGCCGTCGAGCTTGCCGCCTTCGCCCAGTGTCTGGCCCGCCACCTGCTGCGCACGCGTCCGCCCATCGCCCCCGCCAGCCAGGCCCTGGTCGCCCGCTACAACAAGTTCCAGGCCAGCCGCTACGGCTTCGGCGCCACCCTGGCCGACCCGATCCGACGCCGCCGCGTGCCTATTGGCGACGCCCTGCGCGAGCTGATCGACAGCCTCACCGCCGACGCCGACGACCTGGGCTGCCGGAAGCAGCTCGAGCAACTGCGCGCCCTCGTCATCAGCGAGCGCAACGACAGCGCATGGCTGCGCGAAATCGCCAGGAACACCGGCAATCTGAACGACCTGACCCGGATGGCCGCCGAGCGCTTCGCCAGCCCGTCCTCCTATCGTCCTAACGTCTAGGGGATCACCGTGCGCCGCACGTATCTCATCCTCGCAGCCAGCCTGATCCCGGCAACGGTGCTCGCCGACGCTGCATGCACCCAGGCCCTCCACACCCCGCCAGCGGGGCTCGCCGGCAGCGCGGTCAATGGGAGCAACTGGCTCGACCCCGGCACTCTTCGCTACGGGCTGGGCCAGGCACCGCGCTTCATGCGCGGGATCGCCCTGACGCCCCCCGCGGGCGCTCCGGCGCGCACGCCAGCCCGACAACCCATCGACCCCGACCGGCGCACCGCCACCGACCCCGCCGACGGCGCCCAGCGCAGCTTGCGCCACCTGCCGGAGAACCGCATCGACGCCGACGGCGTGCTGATGCTCCAGCACGGCCAGGTGCTGCTCGACTACCGCCGCAGCGGCTTCGATCCAGCCCGCCCCCAGCTCCTCCTCGAAGCCACCCGCCCGCTGCTGGTCACGATGCTCGCCAAGGCCAGCGCCGAAGGGCGCTTCGCCCGCGGCAAGGCGATTCCCCGCCTGATACCGGAACTGGCGCCCAGCCGCGAGCTGGCCAAGCTCTCCATGCAACGACTGCTCGACGGGCGCACCGGGCTCCAGTGGTCCGACGCCGAGTTCCGCCAATGGCAGAAGGAAGGCGGCTGGATGCCCGCCGGCGGCGTTGGCGGCGTGCGGCCGTGGCTCGTTCGACGCAGCGCGTGGCCCCGGGTCTCCGGCGACCCCGGCAGCGACATGCGCGGCCCCGAAGGCGCCCTCCTGCTCTGGGCCACCGAGAAAGCCTGGAAGAAACCCGCCCCCGACGTACTCTGCGAGCTGCTCGCGATCAGCCGCGCCCGCAATCCCGCCTTCTGGGCAACCGACCCCGCCGGCACCCCCCTGGCCGACGGCCTCGCCCTCAGCCTTGAAGACTTCGCGGCCGTTGGCCAGAGCCTGCTCGACGCGCGCACCCCGTCGGGGCGCCGGACCATTGCCCCACGCTGGTTCGCCGACACCCTGGCCAGCCCGGGCAACCCGGCACAGCCCACGCCCGATGCAATCCGCGCCCTCGGCCCCGACACCACCTGGCAATACCGTTTCGCCCACCCGGGCAAGGGCCACCGCGCCGCCATCATCGGCGCCTACGGCAGCAGCCTCTACGTGGATTTCGATCACGGAACCGTCGTCGCGGTCTTCGCGTCCCATGCCCAGCGCCACTCGCCCCTGCTGATGGCCAGCCTGCGCAGCCTGTGGGATGCCGCCATCCGCACCAAGGAGTGACGATGTCCGATCGGCGACGCTTCAGATCCGGGCTGGCCTGGCTGACCCTGGCCCTGCTGCTGCCCGCCCACGGGCTGGCCCGGGCCGAACCCGCTCCACCCGCAACCATCGAAGCGCAGGCCGAAGACGCCGCCCCCGCCGGCCGGCTCGACCGCTTCAGCCGCGAAGCCGCCCTCGATCTCACCATTGATTCGGAACAGGCTCCCGACGGCACCTCGACCACCCGCGTGGTGATCGACACCCGGGCAGCTTTCGACACCAGACAGGACCGCCTGCGCCCCGACTACGCCCGCTTCCTGTCCCGCGTCGGCATCATGCTGCAACGGCATCGCGGCACCGTGGTCAAGGTGACCGGCTTCGCCCGGCACACCAGGGCCGACTACAACCCGGTCCTGCTCGGCCGGCGTGTGCGCGCCATCCAGGTATTCCTGGCAGAAAACGGCGCGCCCATCGACCAGATCAAGGCCCAGGTAAGAGGCGTGGACGACTACGACGGCCCCGCGGGCACCGCTGACCGTGCCGCCACCGGAACAATCATCATCCTTGACTTCAGCCACGGCTGACCGCCACGGACGCCCCCCACCGGGCTTTCAGCCTTGCCCGGCGCGGCCGTGCCGCCGCCACGCCACGTGATCTGCCCCAAGGCCTCTCGGCTCCGCTGACCCCTGCCTCACTTTGTAGTAGCCTTGGCCCCTTTTTTGCAGTTGGGCGTCGCCCGCCGGCATGACACAAGGCCTGTCCCGAACGCACTCCCATAGCGCCCGGCTGATCCGCGTGCTCGCCGATCTGGCCGTGGCGGAAGCCCCGGAATCCCGGCAGAGCTTTGCCGACCGGCTCGGCCTGTGGCTGGATTTCACCGACGCGATCGCGCTGTTTGCGGTGATCAACAGCGCCGCGGGCAGCGAACCGGTACGTGTGGCACCGTCGACCGCCGGGCGGGCCCTGCGCGACGACTTCACCCGCGTGCGCACCGGGCTGGAAGAATCCATCGCCATCGACGGGCTCCTCACGCCCGGCAAGGCGCGGGTCAAGCTACCCCGGCCGGACTGGCACCCGTCGATTGAAGGCGCGGCGGATTTCCTGCCCTACCAGCGCTATTACCTGGCCCACCAGCGTGACATGGGCGCAGCCATCACGCCGCTGCGGGCCAGCGCCCGGGCCGCGCTGGCCGCCCTGTCGCCGGCCCACAAGCAGCTGGCGCAGGTGGATGGGGTGATGGAACAGGCCCTCGGCCCCCGCGAGCGCAACCTGCTGACCAGCGTGCCGGTGGCGCTGGCCAGGCATTTCGAGCGCCTGCATCAGGCGCACCGGGCGGCCCGCGCCGAAGCCGGCGAGGCCGACAGCCCGGACCAATGGCTGCAGCCCGGCGGCTGGCTGGCCACTTTCTGCAAGGACATGAAGACCATACTGCAGGCGGAGCTCGACCTTCGCCTGCAACCGGTCGCGGGGCTCCTGGAAGCCCTTGGCAATGAGGTGACAAAGTAAGCATGAACAAGAAGATCTGCTGGACGGCCTTCTTCATCGGCCTGTTTGCGGTGGGCTGGGTGGGTGTCGGCTATATCGGCGGCAGCCCGCTGGCGCTCGCCATGACGGTCATCATCGGGCTTGTCTACGTGGCCGGCGCAGCCGAGCTGCGTCGTTTTTCGGCCGCCACCGACAGCCTCACCAAAGCCCTCGCGGCCATCCCCGACAACCTGCCCAGCCTCGACAACTGGCTGGCCGGCGTCGATCCGTCGCTGCAGAACGCCGTGCGCCTGCGCATCGAAGGCGAGCGCGTGGCCCTGCCCGGCCCGGCGATGACGCCTTATCTGGTGGGGATGCTGGTGCTGCTGGGCATGCTCGGCACCTTCCTCGGCATGGTCGTCACCCTCAACGGCGCGGTAATCGCGCTGGAGAGCACCACCGACCTGCACACCATCCGCGCCGCCCTCGCAGCACCGGTGAAGGGCCTGGGCGTGGCCTTCGGCACCTCGGTGGCGGGCGTGGCGGCGTCCACCCTGCTGGGCCTGATCTCGGCGCTACTGCGGCGCGACCGGCTCGCCGCCGGACGACTGCTCGACGCCCGCATCGCCACCGTGCTGCGCGGCTTCTCCCTCGCCCACCAGCGCGAGGAAACCTACCGCGCCCTGCAGGGCCAGGCCCAGGCCCTGCCCGAGATGGTGAGCACCCTGCAGACGATGATGAGCCAACTGGAACGCCACAACCAGCAGCTCTCCGAACAGCTCCTCGCCAACCAGCACAGCCACTACCAGGAAGCCACGCGCATCTACACGGGCCTCGCCGCGTCAGTGGATCAATCCCTGCGCGACAGCCTCACCGAAAGCGCCCGCATCGCCGGCGCCACCATCCAGCCGGTGGTCGAAGCCACCATGAGCGGCATCGCCCGCGAGACCAGCGCCCTCCACGCCCGCGTGGGCGACACCGTTCAGACCCAGCTCGACGGCCTCGCCGAGCGCTTCGGCAGCAGCGTTGCCACCGTCACCGAGGGCTGGACCACCGCCCTCGCCCGCCACGAAGCGGGCAACGACCGCCTCCACCAGCAGCTCGAGACGTCCCTCCAGGCCTTCGCCAACACCTTCGACACCCGCTCCACCGCGCTGGTGGCGAGCGTCGGCGACACCCACGCCCGCATCGCCGATACCGTGCAGACCCAGCTCGACGGCCTCGCCGGCCGCCTGGGCAGCAGCGTCGCCACCGTCACCGACGGCTGGGCCACCGCCCTCGCCCGCCACGAAGCCGGTAACGAGCGCCTCCACCAGCAGTTGCAGACGTCCCTCCAGGCTTACGCCGACACCTTCGATACCCGCTCCACCGCCCTCATCGCCGGCGTGCGCGACACCCACGCCGCGGTGCAGGCCGAGCTGGCCACCGCCCTCGCCGCCAGCCGCAGCGACACCCGCACGCTCCACGAACAGCTCGCCGGCAGCGTCGAAACCCAGCTCGACGGCCTGTCCACCCGCTTCGCCAGCGCGGTGGGCAGCGTGGCCGACACCTGGGCTGCCGCCCTCGCCGCCCACGAGCGCAGCACCGACACCCTCACCCGCGAGACCCGCGACGCGCTGGCCGCCTTCGCGGCGCGCTTCGAGGCCGGCGCCGCCGCGCTCCTCGCCACCCTCAAGGATTCCCACGCCACGCTGCAGGGCGAGCTCGCCGCCGCCGACACCCAGCGCCTCGCTGCGATGACCGGCTCGGTGGAAGCCCTCGCCGCCACCCTCAAGGCCGAATGGCAGAGCGTGGGCGAGCGCACCCTGGCCCAGCAGGAACAGATCTGCCAGACCCTCGGCGACACCGCCCGCGCCATGAGCGCCGACGCCCGCGCCCAGGCCAGCCAGACCATCGGCGAAGTCACCCGCCTGATGGAGACCGCCGCCGAAGCGCCCCGCGCCGCCGCCGCGGTCATCCAGCAGCTGCGCCAGGAGCTCTCCGCCAGCATGGCCCGGGACAACACCCTGCTCGAAGAGCGCAGCCGCATCATGGAAACCCTGGCCACGCTGCTCGACGCCATCAACCACGCCTCCACCGAGCAGCGCGGCGCCATCGACGCCCTGGTGGCCTCGTCCGCCAGCCTGCTGGAAGGCATCGGCAAGCGCTTCGAGGCCCAGGTGGACAGCGAATCCGCGAAGATCGCCGAAGCCACCACCCGCCTTACCGGCGGCGCCGTCGAGGTGGCCAGCCTGGGCGAAGCCTTCGGGCTGGCGGTGGAGTTGTTCAGCGAGTCCAGCGACAAGCTGATGGAAACCCTGCAGCGCATCGAAGGCTCGCTGGAAAAATCCGTCGCCCGCAGCGACGAGCAGCTCGCCTACTACGTTGCCCAGGCGCGGGAGATCATCGACCTGTCGGTGATGTCGCAAAAGCAGATCGTCGAGAACCTGCAGCAGCTTTCCAGCCGGCAGGCCAGCCTCGCCGGCGAGGCTTAACCAATGGAAAGCATCGACGACAACATCGAGCACAGCACGCCGGTCTGGGCCGTCTTTGGCGACCTGATGTCCGGCCTGCTGGGCGCCTTCGTGCTGATCCTGGTGGGCGTGCTGGGGGTGCAGCTGGAGCTCGCCAGCAGCCTCGAGGCCGAGGTGCACAAACGCCAGCAGGAAGAACAGCGCCGCGTGACGCTCGAGAAAGCCCTCGCCGGCCCGCTCGCCTCCGGCCGCGTCACGCTGGATAACGGGCGCATCGGCATCAGCGGCAGCGTGCTCTTCGCCCTCAACTCCGACGAGCTCCAGCCCGAAGGCCGGCAACTGCTGAAGAGCCTCGCCGCGCCGCTCGCCGCCTATCTGGGCACCCGCGACGAGATTCTGATGGTGAGCGGCTTCACCGACGATCGCCCGGTGCGCGACAGCAACCGCAAGTTTGCCGACAACTGGGAGCTCTCCGCCCAGCGCGCCCTCACCGTCACCCGCGCGATGATCGAGGAAGGCGTGCCCGCCGCGTCGATCTTCGCCGCCGCCTTCGGCCCCGAGCAGCCCGTCGCCTCCAACGCCGACGCCGAAGGCCGCGCCCGCAACCGCCGCGTGGAGATGGCCCCGGTGCCCCGCTCCGCCAAGGCCGCCGCCGAAGGCAAATGAGTCTGGCACCAGCCAACGATCCCGCCGCTACCCTAGCCGCCCTGCGCGCCGCGGGCGCCGCGCAGATCGACCCGGTGCGCCTGCGCTACCTCGAAGCCCTCGCCCGGCGCAGCGGCCACCCGCAGGGCGACGCCCGCCTCGCCACGCTGCTTGCCGACTACACCGCCCGCCTTGAAAAAGCCCGCAGCGAGGCCGACGCCCTCCTCGCCCGCGCCTGCGGTGAGTTTCCCGACGCCGCCGACGAACTCACCGCGCTCCACGCCGGCAATCACTTCGCCCAGCTGCGCCAGCGCATCGCCCGGCTGGAGGCCAGCCGGCGCGGCACCCTGCTCACCGACCTCATCACCCACCTCGACCAGCGCAAGCGGGCCGACGCCCCCGGCACCCCGGCCAGCCCCACGGACGACACCGACGCCCCGGTCGACATCAGTTCCCTCGCCTACTTCGAGAAGATCTGGGCCGAGCTGAAGGTCGAACAGCAACTCGCCGAAGCCCTCGCCCAGGCCCCGGAAAACGCCGGCCCCCTCAACTCCCACCTCCTCGCGCTGCAATCCCTCAAGCTCATGCGCGACCTCTCCCCCGGCTACCTCAAGCGCTTCGTCTCCTACGTGGATGCGCTGCTGTGGCTCGACCAGGCCGACAACGCCGGCAAGCCCGCCCCCAAAGGCGCCGCCAAGGGCGAGAAGGACAAGAAGCGCAAGGCCGCGCCCCGGGGCAGGAAAGCCTGACCGCGCCGCACCACGCGGGCGTTCAGAACCAGCCTTCGACCTTGCTCCGGCTCGGCACTCCGCCCGCATGAACCACCTGCCCGTCGATCACCACGCCGGGCGTCGACATCACGCCATAGCCCATGATGGCGGGCAGGTCTTCAACCTTCTCGAGGGTGATTTCCGCGCCGCGCGCCTTGGCGACCGCCTCGATCAGCGCGACGGTGTTGCGACAGTTGGCGCAGCCCGTACCCAGCACTTTGACGCTCTTCATTCGTTGCTCCCTTCCGCTTACAGAACCAGATTGAACACGTAGCCCACGAGCAGGATGCCCGCTGCCACCACACCGGCGAAGGTGGCAATGAGCCGTGGCTTGAGCACCTTGCGCAGGATGATCATCTCGGGCGCCGACAGGGCGATCACGGCCATCATGAAGGCCAGCACGGTGCCCAGCGCGGCGCCTTTGCCCAGCAAGGCCTCGACGATGGGAATGATGCCGGCGGCGTTGGTGTACATCGGCACCCCGAGCAATACCGCGGCGGGCACGGCCCACCACACATCCTTGCCCATGAAGGACGCCATGAAATCCTCCGGCACGTAGCCGTGGATGCCGGCCCCCAGCCCGATCCCTGCCAGCACGTAGGGCCAGACTTTGCCGACGATGCTCCGGACGTGGTCGCGGCCAGCCTCGAAGCGCGCCACCCAGTCCAGCGCCTCCGGCACATAGCTGGCGCGCTGGCCGTTCTGGATCTGCCGGACCCAATCCTCCAGATGCGCCTCCATGCGCAGCTGACCGATCACCAGCCCCGCCACGATGGCCACCGCCAGGCCCAGGCCGAGGTAGAGAAAGGCAACCTTCCAGCCGAACATCCCGAACAGCAGGACGAGCGCCACTTCATTGACCATCGGCGCCGAGATGAGGAAGGAGAAGGTGACCCCCAGCGGCACACCGGCAGAGAGGAAGCCGATGAACAGCGGCACCGCCGAACACGAGCAGAAGGGTGTGACGATGCCGAGCAGCGCGGCCAGCGCATTGCCCACCCCAACGCGCCTGCCCGCCAGCAGGGCCCGCGTGCGCTCTGGCGCGAAGAAGGTCTGGACGATGCCCATGACGAAGACGATGCCGGTGAGCAGCAGCAACACCTTGGGGGCGTCGTAGCAGAAGAAATGCACGGCCTCGCCCAGCGCGGTGTGGCGCGTCAGCCCCACGACGGCCAGTATCCCGTCGGCGAATTCCGTCAGGTGGGCGTAGGCGGCCAGCCAGAGCGCCGACACCGCACAAACGCCCATCAGCCAGGGCAACACGGGGCGCCGGACAGGGTTTTCCAGTGTAGGTTGCAGGGCCATTTGACGCTCCTCGAAGTCTGCTCTCACTTCAGGAGACGAAGGCGTGCGCCAAAGGATGCAGGCTGGGGTGAAACTATCCGCCCGCCGGAGGACGCGGTACAAAGCAGCAGACGTGCCCAAGCTCATCGAACTGCACCTGACAGGCGCTCACCATCTGCTCGCGCAGTCGCCGACGCGCCCGCTGGACACGGGATTTCGCGGCCGGCAACGACAGCCCCAGCCGATCGGCCAGGGCTTGCTGGGAAAGCCCTTCGATGTCGCACAAAGTGATGGCCTCCCGGTCTTCGGGGGACAACTCGCCAAGCACCCGCGGCAGGCACTGGGAGAGCGCCTCCACCGGCGCCAGGTCGTCCGCCACGTCCGCGAGGGCCGGCTCGTCGTCCAGGGGAATCTCGTCCCGGGCCATCCGGTAACGGTCGATCAGCAGATTCCTCGCCACCTGGAACAGCCAGGCACGACGATTCTCGACGCCACACAGGCCCTGATCGAGCCGCGTGGCCCGGAGAAAGACCTCCTGCACCAGGTCATGGGCCTCCTGGGAATCGGGGACACGGGCGGCGACAAAGCGCAGCAGCTCCGGATGGTGAGCATGCCACGCGTCGAGAATGCATTTCATGGTTGAAGTCGGGGCTCCCGCGGCGCCGCACGCGCGGATCACCCGACAGGGATGGAGCGGGCGTCCGCCGCGGCGCATAAGACGATCATAGATGAACCGCGCGGCCGGCTGTGGACCGACCGGCAGGAGCGACCGCCGCGGCCGGATCAGGCGGCCCCTCAAGCCCGACACAATCCGGCCGCCCCGCCCATCACGGCGTCTCGATATACGACTGCGTGCTCCGCTCCGCCACGGCCGGCTTGGTCAGCGTGCCCTTGCTGCGCACGTATTGCAGGAAGGAGTCGGCGTAATCCAGGAAGGTGTCTTCCCGCTGGGCGGCGGGAATGGTCTTGAAGGTGTCGTACTTGTCGCCGCCTTCGGCGGTGAAGTTGTTGGTGATGAGCTTGTAGCTGGCGGCCGGGTCGAGGGCGACCCACGCGCCGCCGGCGTTGCGGATTTCCAGGTTGCTCACCCGGTTGCCCTTGGTCTGGTTCATGTCCACCCGGAAGCGCAGGCCGCCGGTGTAGGGGTAGGCGCCGGTGCCGGTGCCGTTCATCACCGAATCCACGCCGTCTTCCAGCGCCGACTTGACCTGCGCGCCGGTGAGCACCAGCCGGTACAGGGTGTTCTTGAAGGGCAGCAGGGTGTAGATGCGGCCGACGGTGAGGTTGCCGGCAGCCAGATCGACACGCACGCCTCCGGCGTTCTGCAGGCTGATGTCGGCGCCGCCGAAGCGCTGGCCTTGTTCGAGGAAGGCGTCGGCCACGAGCTGCTGGATGTCGCCGCCCTGGGCGATCACGGTGGCGTCCTTGTTGCAGACGTCGCCCAGGCTAGAGCGGCTGGTGTCGCGCTTGGTGCCGGGCACGCGGCGCAGGCACAGGTTGTCGGCGGTGGTGCCGGCCACCTGGGTGCCGAGGGCGTCCTTGGCAGCCTTGAAGGGCGCCAGCGCCGCGGTGGCGGCGGCTGACGGGGTGGTGGTGCGGAACACGCCGGAGGCGTCGAGCTGACTGCGATAGGCGGTGGCGTCGGCCGCAGAGGCAGCCGTGCCGCCCACCTTGTAGGTGTCGCCGATGAGCACCTGGGGCTTGCCGGTGCAGCTGGTCACCACCCCGTCGGCGTCGAACTTCACGTCGAGCGCGCCCACCGCGTAGGCGTATTGCCAGGCCTGGGCGATGCACACCGGGCGGCCGTCCTTGTCGGTGCTGGCGGTGGGATAGGCGCCGGAGGGCGTGAGGCCGAAGTCCTTCATGCTGTCGGGGCCGAGCAGGGTGTGGGAATCACCGCCGACGATCACATCCACGCCGGACAGCCTGGGCGCGATGGCCTTGTCGGCGTCGTAACCCAGGTGGGACATCAGCACGATCTTGTTCACCCCGCGGGCACGCAGGGCGTCGATGGCGGCCTGGGCGGCGGTGGCTTCGTCGAGGAAGGCGGTGGTCGAATCCGGGCGCGAGGCGAACTGGGTCTTGTCCTTGACGGTGAGGCCGATCACGCCGATCTGCTGGCCGCTGCGCTGGATGATGGTGTAGTCGGCGATGCGCGCCGCCAGCGGCGAGCCGGCCGCCGGGCGGACGTTGGCCGACAGCACCGGCGTCTGGCAGCTGCCGGCGTGCAGGTAGTCGATGAACTTCACGAGGCCGGTGTCGGCGCTGTCGAATTCGTGGTTGCCGAGGGTGAAGGCGTCGAAGCACACGGTGTTCATCAGCACCGCGTCGGCCTGGCCTTCGCTCTGGGTGAAGTACAGGTCGCCAGTGATGGCGTCGCCCGCGTGGAGCTTGAGCACGTTGGTCTTGCCGGCGGCAAGCTGTTCGATGGCCGCGGTGACGCGGGCGAAGCCGCCCAGATCCACGGTGACCGAGCGGCTGGCGCCGGCGGCGTCCTTGAGGGTCAGCGCGGTGGTCTCGGCATCCAGGTGCGAGTGGTGGTCGTTGATGTGCAGGATGCTCAGGTCGAGAGGCTCGCCGTGATCGCTGCTGCCGCCACAGGCGGCAAGGGACAGGGCACACAGGGACGCGGCAAGGGTGCGCAGCGGGGTCGTGATTTGCATGGAGGGCATGGCCGTGGGCAGAAGTGGATTTCCCTGCAGGCTAACGGCCTCGCGTTAAACCCCCGTGAAACCAGCCCGGGCGCAAAAAAGCCAACGCCCGATTGGCACCGGGCGTTGGCTTTGGTGTGGCTTGCGGCCCTGCCGGGCCCGGCGCTTACTCGACAGTAACCGACTTGGCGAGGTTGCGCGGCTTGTCCACGTCGGTGCCCTTGACGAGGGCGGCGTGGTAGCTGAGGAGCTGCAGCGGGATCACGTGGAGGATCGGCGACAGCATGCCGTAGTGCTCGGGCATGTGCAGGATGTGCACGCCTTCGGATTCCGGGATCTCGGAGCCGGCGTCGGCAAACACGTAGAGCTCGCCGCCGCGGGCGCGGACTTCCTGGAGGTTGCTCTTGAGCTTTTCGAGCAACTCGTCGGCCGGGGCCACGGCGATGACGGGCATCTCCTTGTCCACCAGCGCCAGCGGGCCGTGCTTGAGTTCGCCGGCGGCGTAGCTTTCGGCGTGGATGTAGGAGATTTCCTTGAGCTTGAGGGCGCCTTCCATGGCGATGGGCCAATGGCTGCCACGGCCGAGGAAGAGCGCGTGGTGCTTGCCGGCGAAGCGCTGGGCCCACTTCTCGATCTCGGGTTCGAGCTCCAGCACCTTGCCCACGGCCACCGGCAGGTGACGCATCTGGGTGAGGTAGCCGGCTTCCTGCTCGGCGGAGAGGCGGCCGTTGATCTTGGCGAGCGCCAGGGTCAGCAGCGCCAGCGCGGCGAGCTGGGTGGTGAAGGCCTTGGTGGAGGCCACGCCGATCTCGGGGCCGGCACGGGTGATGAAGCGCAGCGCGGATTCACGGACGATGGCGGATTCGGGCACGTTGCAGATCGCCAGGGTCTTGGTCATGCCCAGGGCCTTGGCGTGCTTGAGGGCGGCCAGGGTGTCGGCGGTCTCGCCGGACTGGGAGATCACGACCACCAGGGTGTCGGATTCGGGCACCGATTCGCGGTAGCGGTATTCGGAGGCGATCTCGACGGTGCAGGGGATCTTGGCGACGGATTCGAGCCAGTAGCGGGCGGTGAAGCCGGAGTGGTAGCTGGTGCCGCAGGCCAGGATCAGCACGCGGCGGGTGGCCTTGAGGACGTCCACGGCCTCGGCGCCGAAGATCTGCGGGCTGATGGCGCCGGCGCCGGCGATCGGCTCGAGGGTGTTGGCCAGGGCCTGGGGCTGCTCGAAGATTTCCTTCTGCATGTAGTGGCGGTACTTGCCCAGCTCGACGGCGTCGGCCGACAGGCTGGAAATGTTCACCGCTCGCTCGACGGGGGTGCCGTCGGTGAGGGTGACACGGAAGCCGTCGAGGGTCAGCTCGGCCACGTCGCCGTCTTCGAGGTAAACCACCTTGCGGGTGACCTGCAGCAGCGCGGCGGTGTCGGAGGCGGCGTAGTGACCGTCCTCGCCGACGCCCAGGAGCAGCGGCGAGCCCTTGCGGGCGACGATCACGCGATGGGTGTCGATCTCGGCCACCACGCCGATGGCGTAGGCGCCGACCAGCTCGGCCACGGTGGCGCGAACGGCGTCGAAGAGGTCGGGGATGGTCTTGAGCTTGTCGTGCAGCAGGTGGGCGATGGCTTCGGTGTCGGTCTCGGACGTGAAGGTGTAGCCCTTGGCCTGCAGACCGCTGCGCAGCTCTTCGAAGTTCTCGATGATGCCGTTATGCACCACCGCCAGGCCACCGGAGATGTGCGGGTGGGCGTTGCGCTCGGAGGGCACGCCGTGGGTGGCCCAGCGGGTGTGGGCGATGCCGATGTTGGCAGTGAGGCCAGTGGCGTCGGCCTGGGCGGTCAGTTCGGCCACCCGGCCAACGGCGCGCAGGCGCATGACTTCGGGCTTGCCCTCGGTCTTGAGGACGGCGAGACCGGCGGAATCGTAGCCGCGGTATTCAAGCTTGCGCAGCCCTTCGAGCAGCACGGGAACGATGTTGCGACGGGCAATGGCGGTGACGATGCCACACATGAGCGGAAACCTTTCGAAAAGGCCCGACCATCATGGCCGGGCCGAAAAAATGAGGGGATCAGGCTTTCTTGACTTTGACCGGACGCTTCCAGCCCGGGATCGAGACCTGCTTGGCGCGGGAAACCGTGAGTTCGCCCGCCGGGGCATCCTTCGAGAGTGTGGTGCCGGCGCCGAGGGTGGCACCCTTGCCCACGCGGACGGGGGCGACGAGCTGGGTGTCGGACCCGATGAACACGTCGTCCTCGATGATGGTGCGGAACTTGTTCGCGCCATCGTAGTTGCAGGTGATGGTGCCGGCGCCCACATTGACCCGCTGGCCGATGTCGGCGTCGCCCACGTAGGCCAGGTGGTTGGCCTTGGAGTGGTTGGCGATCACGCTGTTCTTCACCTCGACAAAGTTGCCCAGGTGCACGTCTTCGCCCAGCACGGTGCCGGGGCGGGTACGGGCGTAGGGGCCGATGGCGCAGGCGGCGCCCATCGTGGTGTCCTCGATGTGAGAGAACGGGGCGATCTTCGTGCCGGCGCCGATGGTGGCGTTGCGGATCACGCAGTTGGCACCCACGCGCACACCGTCGGCGAGCTCGACCTTGCCTTCGAAGATGCAGTTCACGTCGATTTCGACGTCGCGGCCGCAGGTGAGCGTGCCGCGCACGTCGATGCGGGCCGGATCGATCACGGTGACGCCGGCGTCGGTGAGGCCACGGGCGATGTTGCGCTGGTGGATGCGCTCGAGTTCGGCGAGCTGGGTCTTGTTATTGACGCCGAGGGTTTCCTCGAAGGCGTCGGGCTGAGTGGTGACCACATCCAGGCCGTCGGCCACCGCCATGGCGATGATGTCGGTGAGGTAGTACTCGCCCTGGGCGTTGTCGTTCTTGAGGTTGGCGAGCCAGCCGCGCAGGCGCTCGACCGGTGCGGCGAGGATGCCGGTGTTCACCTCGCGCACCTGGCGCTGCTCGGGGCTGGCGTCCTTCTCCTCGACGATGCAGGTGACCTTGCCGGCGTCGTTGCGGATGATCCGGCCATAGCCGGTGGGGTCGTCCATATCCACGGTGAGGAGCGCCAGCTGGCGGTCGCTGGCGGCGGCCATCAGGCGCTGCAGGGTGGGCACGCCGATCAGCGGCACGTCGCCGTAGAGGATCAGCGCGATGTCGCCGTCTTCGACCAGCGGCATGGCTTGCTGCACCGCATGGCCGGTGCCCTGGGGCGGATCCTGACGGGCCCAAGCGAGATCGGGGGCATCGAGGGCTTCGCGCACCACTTCGCCGCCGTGGCCATACACCACCACGATGCGCCGGGCTTCCAGCACCCGTGCGGTGTCGAGCACATGGCCGAGCATCGGCTTGGCCGCGAGGGGCTGCAGCACCTTGGGCAACACCGAGCGCATGCGCTTACCCTGACCGGCGGCGAGAACGATCACTTCCATGGACATCCCTTAATGCGGTTTGAATTCGATTGCGGCCGATTCTAGCACGCGATGTTTAACGGATATTGCGGCGCAGTTCTCGGAACGGGGCCGGTCGCGCGCCAGGCCTGATGCAACGCAACAATCCTTTGATCTAGTGCTAAAGTTAGTTTCGCGTCTTTCCGTAGAATCGTCGTGCTGCAAGGCAATAATTCAGGACACATCATGACCAATCAAGCTCGCGATTTCATCCAGAACCGCACCTTTGACGAAATCGCCGTCGGCGACTCCGCCCAGCTCGTCCGCACCCTGCTCCCCGAGGACATCCACCTGTTCGCGGTGATGTCCGGCGACGTGAATCCCACCCACGTGGACCCGGAGTTCGCCCGTTCCAGCCAGTTCCGCGAGGTCGTCGGCCACTCCATGTGGGGTAGCATGCTGATCTCGTCGATCCTCGGCACCGAATTCCCCGGCCCCGGCACCGTGTATGTGGGCCAGACCCTCAAGTTCTGGCGCCCGATCACCATCGGCGACACCCTCACCGTCACCATCACCTGCGTCCAGCGCTTCGAGCACAACCACCATCTGCTGCTCGAATGTCTGTGCGTCAATCAGGACGGCCTCAAGGTCATCGACGGCACCGCCGAGGTCATGGCCCCCACCGAGAAGATCAAGCGCCCGCGCATGGCCCTGCCCGAGATCACCATCTCCGACCGCCAGCAGCGCTACCTGCACGTGCTCGAGATGACCAAGGGCATGGAGCCGATCCCCATCGCCGTGGCCCACCCCTGTGACACCGAATCCCTGCGCGGCCCGATCCAGGCCCGCGACGCCGGCCTCGTCATCCCGGTGCTGATCGGCCCCGAAAACAAGATCCGCGAAGTCGCCGAACGCGAGGGCATCGACCTCCACGGCGTGCGCATCGTCGACGTGCCCCACAGCCACGCCTCGGCCGAAACCGCGGTGCGCATGGCCCGCAACGGTGAAGTCGACGCGCTGATGAAGGGCTCGCTGCACACCGACGAGCTGATGAGCGAGGTCGTCGCCAAGGAGACCGGCCTGCGCACCTCGCGCCGCATCTCCCACGTCTTCATGGCCGACGTGCCGACCTACCCGCATCCGCTGCTCATCACCGATGCGGCGATCAACATCTCGCCGAGCCTCGAAGACAAGGTCCACATCATCCAGAACGCCATCGAACTGGCGATCATGATGGGCGTGCCCGAGCCCAAGGTGGCGATCCTCTCGGCGGTCGAGACCGTCAACGTGAAGATCCGCTCCACCCTCGACGCCGCCGCCCTGTGCAAGATGGCCGACCGCGGCCAGATCAAGGGCGGCCTGCTCGACGGCCCGCTGGCCTTCGACAACGCCGTGTCGCTGGTGGCCGCCAAGACCAAGGGCATCCGCTCCGCCGTCGCCGGCCAGGCCGACATCCTGGTGGTGCCCGATCTCGAATCCGGCAACATGGTCGCCAAGCAGCTCGAATACCTCGCCGACGCCCTGATGGCCGGCGTGGTGCTCGGCACCCGGGTGCCCATCGTGCTCACCAGCCGCGCCGATACCGCCGAAACCCGTACTGCATCCTGCGCCATCGCGCAGCTGATGGCCCACAAACGTCGCCAGGGAGTTCGCCTGTGAAAGCTGTCCTCATCCTCAACGCGGGCTCCTCCAGCCTGAAGTTCGCCCTCTTCCCGATGACCCCGAAGCTGGCCGACATGCCGCGCCTGTCGGGGCAGGTCGAAGGCATCGGTGCCGAACCGCTGATGACCGCCAAGGACACCAGCTCCGGCGAACGCTTCACCGAAGCGCTCACCGTGCCCGCTGGCACCGACCAGAACGGCCAGCACCGGCTCGCGCTGGAGTTCATCTTCGACTGGATCAACCGTCACAGCCCGGGCGTCGAGATCGTCGCCGCCGGCCACCGCATCGTGCATGGCGGCGACCACTACGGCGCGCCGGTGGTGCTCACGCCGGAAGTCGTCGCCGAGCTGGAAACCCTGATTCCCCTCGCGCCGCTCCACCAGCCCCACAACCTGCGCGCCATCAAGTCGCTGTTCGGGCTGATGCCGGACGTGCGCCAGGTAGGCTGCTTCGACACCGCCTTCCACCGCACCCGTCTGCCGGTGGCCGAGCGCTTCCCGCTGCCCCGCGCGCTGTTTAACGAAGGCGTGAAGCGCTACGGCTTCCACGGCCTGTCGTACGAATACGTGTCGCGTCAGCTACCGGATCTGCTGGGCGAAGAGAAGGCTCGCGGTGCCATCATCATCGCCCACCTGGGCAACGGCGCCAGCATGTGCGCGCTGAACGAAGGGCAGTCCCGCGACACCTCGATGGGCTTCACCGCCGTCGACGGCCTGATGATGGGCACCCGCACCGGCAGCCTCGACCCCGGCGTGATCCTCCACCTCATCGAGCAGAAGGGCATGGACGCCAAGGGGCTTTCCAACCTGATCTACAAGCAATCCGGCCTGCTGGGCGTCTCCGGCCTCAGCCAGGACATGCGCGCGCTGCTCGAATCCGACGAAGATTCAGCCAAGGAAGCCATCGAGCTGTTCTGCTACCGCGCGGCCTGCATGATCGGCCAGCTGTCGATGGCGGCCGGCGGCCTCGAGGCGCTGGTGTTCACCGGCGGCATCGGCGAACACGCCGCACCGATCCGCGCCCGCATTGCCGAGTGGCTCGAATGGACCGGCCTGCGCCTCTACCCGGCCGCCAACCAGCGCCACGCCACGCGCATCCACACCAAGGACAGCAAGGTCGAGGTGCTGGTGGTGCCGACCAACGAGGAATGGATGATCGGCCACCATGCCGTAAATCTCCTCGGGCTGGGCTGAGCCCTTCCCGACCCCGGCACATCGCCGGGGCAAAAACAAAAAGCCCGGGTCACCCCGGGCTTTTTGCTGGCTGCAATGATCGGTGGATCAGCGCGGCAGGACGGACGAACCCATCAGGAAAGCGTCGACCTCGCGGGCAGCCTGACGGCCTTCGCGGATCGCCCACACCACCAGGGACTGGCCACGACGCACGTCACCGGCAGCGAAGACCTTATCGACGTTGGTGCGGTAGCAGCCTTCGCCGTCGGTGGTCGCCTTGGCGTTGGCGCGGGCGTCCTTCTCGACACCGAAGGCGTCGAGCAGCGAGCCCACCGGGTTGGTGAAGCCCATCGCCAGGAAAGCAGCGTCGCAGGGCAGCTCGAACTCGGATCCGGCCACTTCGGCCATCTTGCCGTCCTTCCAGTCGAGGCGGACAGCCTTCAGCGCCTTCACGTTGCCCTTGCCGTCATCGACGAAGCCCTTGGTCGCCACCGCGAAATCGCGGGAGCAGCCTTCGTCGTGGGAGGACGAGGTGCGCAGCTTGTACGGCCAGTACGGCCAGGTCAGCGCCTTGTTCTCGGACTCCGGGGGCATCGGCATCAGTTCGAACTGGGTCACCGAGGCCGCGCCGTGGCGGTTGGAGGTGCCCACACAGTCGGAGCCGGTGTCGCCGCCACCGATCACGATGACGTGCTTGCCCTTGACGTTGATCGGGTTGGCGATGCCCTGCTGGACTTCCTTGTTCTGGGGAATCAGGAATTCCAGCGCGGCGTAGATGCCCTTCAGTTCGCGGCCCGGGACCGGCAGGTCGCGCGGCACTTCGGAGCCGGCGGCGAGGATCACGGCGTCGAACTCGGCCTTGAGCGCGTCAGCGGAGACGACTTCGGTAGCGTCGTTGTTGATGCCGGCGGGCAGGTTCTTGTCACCCACCAGCACCTTGGTCTTGAAGACCACGCCTTCGGCCTGCATCTGCTCGACGCGGCGGTCGATCACCGACTTGTCGAGCTTGAAGTCGGGGATGCCGAAACCGAGCAGACCGCCGATGCGGCTGCTCTTCTCGAACACGGTCACGTCGTGGCCGACGCGGGCCAGCTGCTGGGCAGCGGCCAGGCCGGCGGGGCCGGAACCGACGACCGCGACCTTCTTGCCGGTCTTGACGGCAGCCGGCTGGGGCTTGACCCAGCCGTTTTCCCAGGCCTTGTCGATGATCGCGTGCTCGATCGACTTGATGCCCACGGCTTCGGTGTTGATGTTGAGCGTGCAGGCGGCTTCACAGGGCGCCGGACAGATGCGTCCGGTGAAGTCCGGGAAGTTGTTGGTCGAGTGCAGGACCTCGATCGCTTCCTTCCAGTTGCCGCGGTAAACCAGATCATTCCAGTCGGGAATGATGTTGTTCACCGGACAGCCGTTGTTGCAGAACGGGATGCCGCAGTCCATGCAGCGCGCGCCCTGCTTGCTCGCTTCTTCGTCGGTCAGGGTGACGACGAATTCCTTGTAGTTCTTGAGACGTTGCTCGACCGGCGCATAAGCCTCGGAGAGGCGCTCAAATTCGAGGAACCCAGTTGGCTTGCCCATGTTACGCGGCCTCCAGTTCTTTCTGTTGTTGCGCGGCCATTTCGGCCAGCGCGCGACGGTATTCGTGCGGCATCACCTTGACGAACTTGCAGCGGTAGGCTGCCCAGTCGGCCAGGATGGCCTTGGCGCGTTCGCTGCCGGTGTAGGTGGCGTGACGTTCAATCAGCATCTTCAGCAGGGCCTCGTCGGCCATGCCCAGGTGACGTACGTCGACACGGCCGTGGCTTTCCAGGTCGTCGCCGGCCTCGGAACCCTTGCGGGCGGCGAACTCCTCCTCAACCGGCTCCAGGGCCACCTGGGCCATGTTGCAGCGGGACTCGAAAGTGCCGTCTTCGTCGAACACGTAGGCAACGCCACCGGACATGCCCGCCGCGAAGTTGCGGCCGGTCATGCCGAGCACAACCACCGTGCCGCCGGTCATGTATTCGCAGCCGTGGTCGCCCACGCCTTCGACGACCGTCGTCGCACCGGAGTTACGCACCGCGAAGCGCTCGCCGCCAACGCCGGCGAAGTAGGCTTCGCCTTCGGTGGCACCGTACAGCACGGTGTTGCCGATGATGATGTTGGACGGGGTGTCGCACTTGAAGCCGGCCGCCGGGCGGACGACGATGCGGCCACCGGAGAGGCCCTTGCCGACGTAGTCGTTGCCTTCACCCACCAGTTCGAGGGTCAGGCCGCGGGACAGGAAGGCACCGAAGCTCTGGCCGGCAGTGCCGTTGAGCTTGATATGCACGGTGTCGTCCGGCAGGCCGGCGTGACCGTACTTGGCGGCGAACTTGCCCGACAGCATCGCGCCGACGGTGCGGTTGATGTTGCGCACCGGCAGTTCGATATTGACCTTCTCGCCGTTCTCGAGGGCCGGCTTGGCCAGCTCGATGAGCTGGTTGTCCAGCGCCTTGCCCAGGTTGTGGTCCTGGGTTTCGGTGTGGATGCGGGGCACGTCGGCGGGGACGTTCGGCAGGTGGAAGATGCGGCTGTAATCCAGGCCGCTGGCCTTCCAGTGCTCGATGCCGGCACGCATGTCGAGGAGGTCGGCACGGCCGATCAGGTCTTCGAACTTGCGGATGCCCAGCTCGGCCATCAGCTCGCGAACTTCTTCGGCAACAAAGAAGAAGTAGTTCACCACGTGCTCCGGCTGGCCGGAGAAGCGCTTGCGAAGGGTCGGATCCTGAGTGGCCACGCCCACCGGACAGGTGTTCAGGTGGCACTTGCGCATCATGATGCAGCCTTCGACGACCAGCGGCGCGGTGGCGAAGCCGAACTCATCAGCACCCAGCAGGGCGCCGATGACCACGTCGCGACCGGTCTTGATCTGGCCGTCGACCTGCACGCGGATGCGGCTGCGCAGGCGGTTGAGCACCAGGGTCTGCTGGGTTTCGGCGAGGCCGAGCTCCCACGGCGAACCGGCGTACTTGATCGACGACAGGGGCGAGGCACCGGTACCGCCGTCGTGACCGGCGATCACCACGTGGTCGGCCTTGGCCTTGGCAACACCGGCGGCAACCGTGCCAACGCCCACTTCGGACACCAGCTTCACCGAGATGTCGGCGATCGGGTTGGTGTTCTTCAGGTCGTGGATCAGCTGGGCCAGATCCTCGATCGAGTAGATGTCGTGGTGCGGCGGGGGCGAGATCAGGCCGACGCCCGGCACCGAGTGGCGCAGGAAGCCGATGTACTCGGACACCTTGTGGCCGGGCAGCTGACCGCCTTCACCGGGCTTGGCGCCCTGGGCCATCTTGATCTGGATCTGGTCGGCGTTGACCAGGTATTCGGTGGTCACGCCAAAGCGGCCGGAAGCCACCTGCTTGATCGACGAACGCAGGCTGTCGCCGGCCTTCAGTTCGATGTCGCGCTCGACGCGGCTGGCGCCGATGACTTCGGACAGGGTCGTGTCCTTGGAAATCGGGAAGAAGCGCTTCGGATCTTCGCCGCCTTCACCGGTATTGGAACGACCGCCGATGCGGTTCATCGCCACGGCGAGGGTGGTGTGGGCTTCGGTGGAAATCGAGCCGAGGGACATCGCGCCGGTGGCAAAGCGCTTGACGATCTCCTTGGCGGATTCGACTTCTTCCAGCGGCACCGGGGCGCCAGCGGGCTTGAGGTCGAACAGGCCGCGCAGGGTCATGTGGCGCTTGCTCTGATCGTTGATGATCTTGGCGTATTCCTTGTACGTGTCGTACTTGCCGGAGCGGGTGGAGTGCTGGAGCTTGGCGATCGCGTCCGGGGTCCACATGTGCTCTTCGCCGCGGACACGGAAGGCGTACTCGCCGCCGGCGTCGAGGGCGTTGGCGAGCACCGGGTCGGCGCTGAAGGCCTGCTGGTGCAGGCGGATCGCCTCTTCCATCACCTCGAACACGCTGATGCCTTCAACCTGCGACGAGGTGCCGGTGAAGTACTTTTCGACCAGCGACTTCTGGAGGCCGATGGCTTCGAAGATCTGCGCGCCGGTGTAGGACATGAAGGTGGAGATGCCCATCTTGGACATGACCTTCATGAGGCCCTTGCCGACACCCTTGATGAAGTGCTTGGTGTACTTCTCGGTGAGTTCGGCGTCGCCCTTGGCGATCTGGGCGAGGGTTTCGAGGGCCAGGTACGGATGCACCGCCTCGGCGCCGTAGCCGGCGAGCACGGCGAAGTGGTGGGTCTCACGGACGGAGCCGGTCTCGACGACCAGACCGGTGCGGGTACGCAGGCCCTGGGTGACGAGGTGCTGGTGGATCGCCGAGGTGGCGAGCAGCGCCGGGATCGCAACGTTGTCGGCATCAACCTTGCGGTCGGAGACGATCAGGATGTTGGAGCCGTTGAGCACCGCGTTCTCGGCTTCGGCGCACAGGGAGGCCAGGCGCGCTTCAACGCCCTGCTTGCCCCAGGCGAGCGGGTAGCAGATGTCGAGTTCGGCGGAGCGGAACTTGTTGCCGGTGTAGCCGGCGATGCCACGCAGCTTCGCCATGTCGGCGAAGGTGAGCACCGGCTGGGTGACTTCCAGGCGGTACGGCGGGTTGATTTCGTTGATGCCGAGCAGGTTCGGACGCGGGCCGACGAAGGACACCAGCGACATGACCAGCTGTTCGCGGATCGGGTCGATCGGCGGGTTGGTCACCTGGGCGAACAGCTGACGGAAGTAGTTGTAGATCGGCTTGTTGCGCGAGGACAGGACGGCCAGCGGGCTGTCGTTGCCCATCGAGCCGGCGGCTTCCTCACCGCTCTTGGCCATCGGCTCGAGGATGAACTTGATGTCTTCCTGGGTGTAGCCGAAGGCCTGCTGGCGATCCAACAGGGAGGCGGAGAAGGTCGGCGCGGCATCGGCTTCGGGCTCGGCACAGGAGTCGAGCTTGATGTTGATGCGGGACAGCCATTCCTGGTAAGGCTTGGCGGCGGCGAGGGACTCCTTGAGTTCCTTGTCGTCGATGATGCGGCCCTGTTCCATGTCGATCAGGAACATCTTGCCCGGCTGCAGGCGCCACTTCTTGACGATCTTCTCGTCGGGGATCGGCAGCACGCCGGATTCGGACGCCATGACCACGTAGTCGTCGTCGGTGACGAGGTAGCGGGCGGGGCGCAGGCCGTTACGGTCGAGGGTGGCGCCGATCTGGCGGCCATCGGTGAAGGCCACGGCGGCGGGGCCGTCCCACGGCTCCATCATGGCGGCGTGGTATTCGTAGAAGGCGCGACGCTTCTGGTCCATCAGCGTGTGGGATTCCCAGGCTTCGGGAATCATCATCATCATCGCGTGGGCCAGGGAGTAGCCGCTCATCACCAGCAGTTCGAGGGCGTTGTCGAAGGCGGCGGAGTCGGACTGACCCGGATAGATCAGCGGCCACAGCTTCTGCAGGTCTTCACCCAGCAGCGGCGAGTGGGTGCCCTTCTCACGGGCGCGCATCCAGTTGTAGTTGCCGCGAACCGTGTTGATTTCGCCGTTGTGGGCGATGTAACGGAACGGGTGGGCCAGATGCCAGGTCGGGAAGGTGTTGGTCGAGAAGCGCTGGTGGACGAGCGACAGCGCGGACACGCAACGCGGATCCTGCAGGTCGAAGTAGTACTGACCAACCTGGTCGGCGAGGAGGAGACCCTTGTAGTTGATGGTCCGGGCGGACATCGACGGGGTGTAGAACTCCTTGGAGTGCTTCAGCTTGAGCGCGGCGATGGCGTTGGCGGCGCGGCGACGGATCACGTACAGCTTGCGCTCCAGGGCGTCGGTGACCATCACGTCGGGACCGCGGCCGATGAAGACCTGACGGATCACCGGCTCCTTGGCCTTGACGGTGGGCGACATGGGCATGGCCGGATCGGTAGGCACATCGCGCCAGCCGAGGACGACCTGGCCTTCGGCACGGGTGGCGCGCTCGATCTCTTCCTCGCAGGCGAGGCGGGAGGCGTGCTCCTTCGGCAGGAAGACCATGCCGACGCCGTAGTCGCCGGCGGGCGGCAGCGTCACGCCCTGCTTGGCCATCTCTTCGCGGAACAGGGTGTCCGGAATCTGGATGAGGATGCCGGCGCCGTCGCCTTGCAGCGGATCGGCACCCACAGCACCCCGGTGATCCAGGTTCTTCAGGATTTCGAGACCCTGCAGAACGATGTCGTGAGTCTTGTTGCCCTTGATATGTGCGATGAAGCCGACACCACAGGCGTCATGTTCGTTGGCGGGGTCGTACAGACCCTGCTCCAGGGGAAGATCCATCTTGTTTTTCCTCGACACAACACACACCGGCGTTCGCGTTGCTGTAACGCCGGACCTTCAAACTGCGGAAAACGCCCCGTCCGAACCGTGAAAAAGCCGGCAAAGCATGGCCGGCCGGCTACGCGAGATCCCGACGAGGAGACCGTTCAAACACATTGGGCGAGGGTCGAATATACCGCCGCAGGTGCCCGTCCTTCAAGGATTTTTTGCGCTGCCGCAAGACCGGCGCGGCTTCAGTAGATTTCGCCGACGGCAAACAGGCGGCGATGTTCCTTCATGGCATAGCGGTCGGTCATGCCGGCGATGTAGTCGGCGATGGCCCGCGGCTTGTCGTTCCGGGCCATCTGCTGGTACTGGGGCGGCAGCAGGCGCGGGTCGTTCATGAAGGCGCCGAAGAGGTCCTGGATGATGCGCCGGGCCTTGTCGGTCATGCGCAGCACCTGGTAGTGGTGGTAGAGGTTGTCACGGAGGAAGCCCTTGAGAATCCGCAGCTCGGGCAGCAGATCGGCGCTGTAGGCCACCAGGCGGGGCGCGCTGCGCACGTCCTCCAGGCTTGTCACATCCGCGGCCTGGATGTTGTGGCGGGTCTGCTCGATGAGATCGACGGCCATCATGTTGATCATGCGTCGGATGGTCTCGTGGATCAGCCGGCGGCCGGCCAGACCGGGATAGGCGGCCTCGACGGTGCGCCGATTGCGGGCAAAGATCGGCACGGCGTCGAGCTGTTCGAGGCTGATGAGCCCCGAGCGCAGGCCATCGTCCACGTCGTGGTTGTTGTAGGCGATCTCGTCGGCGAGGTTGGCCAGCTGGGCCTCGAGGGACGGCTGCCGGCCTTCGAGAAAGCGCCGGCCGATGTCCCCGAGCAGTTCCGCGCTCTTCGGCGAACAATGCTTGAGGATGCCCTCCCGCGTCTCGTGAAGGAGGTTGAGGCCGTTGAAGTCGGCGTAGCTCTCTTCGAGCAGATCGACGGTGCGCAACGACTGGAGGTTGTGCTCGAAACCGCCGAAATCCTTCATGCAGCCGTTGAGCGCCTCCTGGCCGGCGTGGCCGAAGGGGGTGTGCCCCAGATCGTGGGAGAGGGCGACGGCTTCGGCGAGATCCTCGTTGAGGCGCAGCGCCCGGGCGATCGAGCGGGTGATCTGGGCGACCTCGATGCTGTGGGTGAGGCGGGTGCGGAACAGATCGCCTTCGTGGTTCACGAAGACCTGGGTTTTATATTCGAGCCGGCGGAAGGCCGTGCAATGCACGATGCGGTCGCGGTCGCGCTGGAACTCGCCCCGCGCCAGCGGCGGCGCCTCCGCCACCCGCCGGCCACGGGTGTTGGCTTCGCTGACCGCGTAGGGCGCCAGTTCGCTCATCGGCGGGGGCGGCTCAGCAGCACGCCTCGATGGTGGCGCGGATCTCGGCGGTGCTGGCCTCGGCGCTGATCACGGCCTTGCCGATCGCCTTCAGCAGCACCAGCCGCAAAGTGCCGTCGCTCACCTTCTTGTCGTGGGCCATCAGCTCGAGATAGCGGTCGGCGCCGAGGGGCGCGCCCTTCACCGGCAGGCCGGCACGCTCGTGGATCCGGCGGACTCGCGCCACGTCGGCCTCGGTGATCCAGCCCAGCTGGTGCGACAGCTCGGCGGCCATCACCGCACCAGCGGCCACCGCCTCGCCGTGCAGCCACTCGCCGTAGCCGAGGCCGGTCTCGATGGCGTGGCCAAAGGTGTGCCCCAGGTTGAGGGTGGCGCGCTCACCCTGCTCGGTCTCGTCGGCGGCGACCACTTCGGCCTTGTTGCGGCAGGAGCGCTCGACGGCCTCGGCGAGGGCGTCGGCGTCGCGGGCCAGCAGGCGCTCGAGATTGGCCTCGATCCATTCGAGGAAGGGCAGGTCGCGGATCAGGCCGTACTTGATGACTTCGGCGAGGCCGGCCTTGAGTTCGCGATCGGGCAGGGTGTTGAGGGTGGCGATGTCGGCCAGCACCAGCCGGGGCTGGTAGAAGGCGCCGATCATGTTCTTGCCGAGCGGGTGGTTGATCGCCGTCTTGCCGCCGACCGACGAATCCACCTGGGACAGCAGTGTGGTGGGCACCTGGATGAAGGGCACCCCGCGCTGGTAGCTGGCGGCCGCGAAGCCGACCATGTCGCCGACGACCCCGCCGCCGAGGGCGATGAGGGTGGTGCTACGGTCGCAACGGTCGCCGAGCAGGCCGTCGAAGATGAGGTTGAGGGTGGGCCAGTCTTTGTGCGCCTCGCCATCGGGAAGCACGATCTCGGTGACCCGCAGCCCCCGCTCGCGCAGCGCAGCGACGAAGGGCGCCAGATACAGCGGCCCGACCACGGTGTTGGTGATCACGGCGACCCGCTTGCTCTTGAGGTAGGGCAGGATCAGGCCCGGGTCGGCCAGCAGCCCGGTGCCGATGTGGATGGGGTAGCTGCGCGCATCCAGCGCGACGCTCAGTGTTCGCATAGGGCCTGCAATTCCTTCTCTATCAGCTTCACCATCGCGTGGGGCGTGCCACGCCCGCCTTCGACGATGATGTGGGCGACTTCCCGGTAAAAGGGGCCGCGGGATTTAAGCAGTTCTTCGAGGCGGCCCTTTGGGTCGGCCACCTGGAGCAAGGGCCGGCTGCGGTCGTGGCGGGTGCGCTCCCACAGGATCTGCGGCGGCACGCTGAGGAACACCACCACCGCGCGCTCCCGCAGCAGCGCGCGGTTCTCGGGCCGGATCACCGCGCCGCCACCGGTGGCAAGCACCATGTTGGATTCGCGGGTGAGTGCGTCGAGGGTCTGGGTTTCGCGCTTGCGAAACCCGTCTTCACCCTCGATCTCGAAGATGGTCGGGATCTTGACCCCCGTGCGAGCCTCGATCTCGTGGTCGGAATCGACGAAACGCAGACCCAGCCGCTTGGCGAGATCCCGTCCCACGGTGGTCTTGCCCGAGCCGGGCATACCGACGAGGACTACACAAGTTTGCTTCATTAACAGCCCCGGAACGGGAGCAACTCCACCCCCTGAAAAAATCAGTTGATTTGAATGTCGCGAGTTACTGACTCACCACTCGGGCTTGTGAACCGCAAAGTCACAGAACCACTCATTTTTGCGGTACAGGAACCTGCATTTACTATCAAAGTATGAGCGGTTCCACCTGCATTAGGAGTACGTGGAACGACTGAGGGTTCAAGAGAAAAAAGCCTAATGGCACTAGGCTCGGTCGCATTCGTTGGCTCAGGAGTAGGCTGTGTCCACTTTAGAGTATCAGCAACCTTAGTAATCGTTGCACCAGCCGGAAGTGGGTTGTCATTTTCATCCGAAACTACGAACGTATAGTTACCAGAACATCCCTGAGAAGCAAATACGCTCGGAGTGACAGCACCAACTATGTGACTCGAAAGGGTGATAACGGCAACCCTGCGCACATGCGCTGCACCCCAAACATCATCGCAGGTACCAGCCTTGGAGATACCTGCACAAGCTGTTGGGGGAGATTTTGGCGTCGCACCATACGCGATTTCCCGCTCACCGGACTGCCAGGAGCCGTTTTCATTATTGTCGACGAAGGCATCGCCCAGATCACGGAACGGCTCGCCACGATCCCAGGTGTTATTGGTGTTTAAATCGTCGAAACTTTCCTCACCCTGCGCGTACGCCAGGATCGTCACACGACCATCCGCGGGGCGGGAATTAGCGGACGTGAACTTCACCGAACACGCACCGTCCTCAGTGGTACAGAAAGGCTGCACCCCCCCGCCTTCACTGATGAAATTGACCACCGTGCCATTAACAACCGGATTACCCAAACGGTCGTAGGCCCGCGCAGTCAAAGTGGTCTGCACCCCATCGATATGGGCGCCTTCAATATTGAATGTTTCAACCGCCAGCGAGAACCTGTCCTGGGTCGGACGCCCCGTGGAGATCGTCAGATTAGGCGACTGGCTCTTGATCGCCGCGTTGCCGGCGAGTTCCGCGGTCACCCACACCGGGGTAGGCACGGACCCCGCAGTTACAGTTACGCTGACAGTACCATCGGCGCCGGTCGTACCCTGCACGATACCGGCACTTTGGCCATTCAGCTTGATGCCGCCCACTCGGGTCGACAAGTCGAAATTAACCGCCCTACCAGCAATCGGGCTATTCGTACTATCGACCAACTTGAAGGTGACGATCGAGTCGGACGACAGACCCGCCCCCCCCGTCCCAGCCAATACGATCGACGACGGCGTTGCCGAGATAAAGCTTACGTTGGACGGTTGCGGCGCCGCGACCTGCAGCGTAAGAGAACTGGAGGTGCCCTGCACGGAAGCCGTAATCGTGTCCGTACCAGCACAGCCCTTATCGGTATAGGTAGCGGTTGCGACACCGTTCACTGAGGAAACGCTGCGGCTGAGGCTGGCCTTGCCGGCCGTATCACAAGCAGAGGAAAAGCTCACGGTCTGGGCGGAGGTCGCCGGCACACCATTCAACAAAACCTGCACCGAAATCGAAGTACTTGCGTAAGCGCTGAGTGAAGTGGAGTTAGCTGCCAGATTGGCGAGCGCAACGGTACCAGGACTGACGGCATAGCCGATCGTCTTCGTGACCTGTTTGTCAGCGACGGTCGCCGCGACCGTCAGGTTTGCTGCTCCGCTCGCAGCAAGGCTGGCCGCCTGCAGATTGATGGACGCGATCCCATTACTATCGGTCAACGCCGTACCGGAACCGGGCTCGAACACCGCCAGCCCCCCATCCGTCGTGAAGCTCACCACCGCATTCGGGACGACCACTCCCTTGGCATCCTTCACCAGCGCCTTGACCGTCAGGGGCTTGCCCGCGGACAGGGTGTTGCTACTGAGCCCCGACGCGGCATCGGTCAGGGAAAGCGCGATGGTGCCGTCTGCCGCGGCCGTGCCGCCGGTGCCACAGGACGTCGAGAAGGCCGTCGGGCAATCCGAGGACGAACTGCCGCCCCCGCCACCGCCGCCGCAACCTGCGACAGCTAGGGCGAGCGTCACCAGAGACGCGAGACGAACCGGTGGGATGAGACCGAGTGCATCGAAATTACGCATGTGAAGTTCCTTTCAGACCTGGGTGTTCAACGCAGCCCAAGCTGGTCGTTGATGATACGCGGCGTGATGAAGACAAGCAGTTCGGTCTTGTTGTCTTTACGCTCGTTGCTGCGGAAGAGATAACCGAGCACCGGCAGATCGCCGAGCAGCGGGATCTTGGTCGTCGCGTTGGAGACATCCTGGGTGTAGATGCCCCCGATGACGATCGTACCGCCGTTTTCAACGACAACTTCCGTCTTGACGTGCTTGGTGTCGATCGGGACGCCCGAGGTCAGGGCCACATTGTAGTTGGGCGAATCCTTGTTCACCTCGAGCGTCATCATGATCTTGCCATCAGGCGTGACCTGCGGCTTGACCTTGAGCGCCAGATTGGCCTTCCGGAAAGACACGCTGGTGGCGCCGGAGCTGGTCGCAGAGTTGTACGGGATTTCAGTACCCTGCTCGATGATCGCCTCAGCCTTGTCGGCGGTCATCACGCGCGGACGGGACACCACCTTGCCGCGACCGTCGGCTTCGAGGGCAGAGACTTCGAGATCGATGTAGCGCGTGGCAGCGCTGTTCCACAGGGCCAGCGAGAACGCACCGGCCTGCTTGTTGTTGATCGTCGAGGCCGGCAGATTGACGCCGAGGGAATCGTTGAAGTTCGGCATCGTGACGATCTGGCCGGCCTGGTAGCCGGTGTTCGACAGATTGCCGGACCCGAAGGTGTTGCGATAGACCTGCACGCCGCCGGTGGTGGTGCCCAGCAGGCCGCCGGTCTTGCCGCCGAAGCCCAGGCGGACGCCCAGATTGCGCGAGAAGGTGTCGGTGGCTTCGACGATCTGCGCTTCGATCAGCACCTGACGCACTTCCACGTCGATCTCGGCGATCAGCCGGCGCATCTCCTCGAGGCGCGACGGGATGTCGTTCACGAAGATCTTGTTGCTGCGCTCGTCGGGCACCACGCTGCCACGCTTGGACAGCACCGTCTGGTCCTTGCTCTTGAGGAACTCGGCGACGGACTTGGCCTTGTGGTAGTTGATCTGGAAGCTCTCTGTGCGCAGCGGCTCGAGATCGCCGATCTGGGCCTTGGCTTCGAGATCGAGCTTCTCGCGGGCGGCGAGTTCATCCCGCGGCGCGATCCAGATCACGTTGCCGTTCTTGCGCATGTCGAGGCCACGGGCCTGCAGGATGATGTCCAGCGCCTGATCCCACGGCACGTCCTTCAGGCGCAAGGTGAGGTTGCCCTGCACCGAATCGCTGGTGATGATATTGAAGTTCGTGAAGTCGGCGATGACCTGCAGCACCGAACGCACGTCGATGTTCTGGAAGTTCAGCGACAGCTTCTCGCCGCCAAAACGCCCCTTGGCAGAGCCCTGGGTGAGCTTGTTCGGGTCTTCGCGGACCGGCTTCACCTCGAGCACGAACTGGTTGTCGCTCTGGTAGGCGTTGTGCTCCCACAGCCCCTTGGGGGTGATGGTCATGCGCACGTTGCCGCCCTGAGCCTGGGTCAGCACGGTGGACACCGGCGTACCGAAATCCAACACGTCGAGCTTGCGACGCAGCTGCTCGGGCACGTCGGTCTTGAGGAAATCGACGATCAGGCTGGTGCCCTGCTGGCGGATGTCGATGCCGGCGTTCGGATCGGACAGATCCACCACCAGCCGGCCTTCGCCTTCCTTGCCGCGGCGGAAGTTGATGTCGCGGATCGCGTGACGCTCGCCCATACCGACCGCCGACGGTGCCGCAAACTGCGACGACTGGGCCACGCCCACGCCGGTGGCTTCCTTCATCTGGGCCGACGAGAGGGTGATCAGCACGTCCTTGCCATCGATGCGGACATCGTAGGGCGAGACGCGGGTCAGGTTGAGGACCAGCCGCGTGCGGTCGCCCACCTGGACGATATTGACACTGCGCAGATCACCGGCGTTGAGCGCCTGGCTGTTGCGCCCGAGGCCGTTGGCGGTATCGGGAAAATCGAAGGCCACCCGCGCCGGATTGGCCACGCTGAAGCTCGCCGGCACGGCCGCCAGGGGCTGGGCCATGGTGAGCTTGAGCATGACGTTGCCGCCCTGATCGGCGGCGACGATGTTCTCGATGCGGTTGGCTGCCCGGGCTTCAGCCCCCGGCGGCGTCTGCGCCAGGGCTGGCGCCAGCGGGGTCAGCCCCCCGAAACATGCTGCAATGACCCACGCGCCAAGCTTGACGCCACAACGTCCCGTTTTCATTTCTTCGACTCCTGAGGCGCCTGCTCTTGCAATTGCAGCGTGCTGATGCGTTCCGTCCACTCACCGCTCGCATCTTCGACGAGTTCCTTCAATGTGACCTCCGTCTCCGTGATGGCGGTGATCTGCCCGTAGTTCTGTCCGAGATAGTTGCCAACCTTCACCTGATGCAGCGTCTTGTCGGCAAAGATGATGGCGTGGGACTGCCCACGTTTCATCAGCACACCGACCATCTTCAGCGATTCCAGGGGATAGGCTTCGAGCGGCTCACGCCGTCGGTTGGCATCGGGAGCAAACTGCCCCCCTTTTTTGTCCGGCTCAAGTTTGGCGACCCGGAACGGATCAACCTTGCTCGCGCCCTGATAATTCACCGGCACGACCTGCTGGATCGGCGGAAGCGGCTTGAGGTTGGGCTTGAGCCCCTTGGAGTTTTCTTCCATCCAGCTGCGCAGGTCATCCTGCTCGTCCCCGCAGCCGGACAACAGAAGCACCGCAGCCAGCGGCAGCAGCGCGGTCAATCGGACGCTCTTCATTTAGCCGCCTTTTCCTTGGCCTTTTCCTTGCGCAGCTTGGCCACTTCGTCGTCGTCAAGGTAGCGGTAGGTCACGGCCGTCGCATCGAACTTGAGCACGCCATCCTTCTGCGTCTCGATTGCGATGTCGTTGAGGGTGACGATCCGCGGCATCTGCGCCACATCGCTCACGAACTCACCGAGGTCGTGGTAGTTGCCGATGACGCGCACCGCGATGGGCAGCTCGGCGTAGAAATCCTTCATGACTTCCGAGCCCGGCTTGAACAGCTCGAACTGCAGACCGCGGCCAAGGCCCGCCTGGTTGATGTCGGCCAGCAGGGCTTCCATCTCGGAGCGGTTGGGCAGTTGCTTCAGCAGCGCGCCGAACTGGCGGTCGATCTCGCTCAGCTGGCGCTTGTACTCGGGCAGATTGACCGCCTGCTCCTTCTTTTCCTTCCACTCCTGCTTGAGGCGGCTTTCCTCTTCGCGCTTGGTTTCGAGCTGCGACCACTGGGTGCTCCAGTCGAGCCACCAGCCGCCGACGACGATGGCGAAGAAGATCGCGATGAGGAAGCTTACCCGCGGCAGCAGCGGCCACTGGCCCGGATCGTTGGGATCCAGGCCCTTGAAATCCCGCATCAGGCTCTGGTAATCCCGGCCCCGGATCTGCTCCATTGACACCCTGAGACCCATTACGGCTTACCCCCTACGATCACGGGCGTCTTTCCCTTCAGCTTGCCGACCGGCTCTTCGGTCTTGGGGCGCTCGATGGTGAAGTTGAGGCTGAACTCGCTGACCCGGCGGTTGTTCAGCGTGGCGGCCTTGACCTCGACGAGATCGGCGCGCTCGAGATTGGGCGAAGCCTCCAGATTGCGCATCAGGTTGGAGACCCGCGCGTTGGACTGGGCGTAACCCGTCAGATTGATCCGCGAACCGCTCTGCTTGAGGCCCTTGAGATAGACGCCTTCGGGCATCTGGCTGGCGAGTTCGTTGAAGATCTGGACCGTTTCGGTCCGGTTGGTCTGCAGGGATTCGATCACCTGCTTGCGCGACAGCAGCGCCTCGGCCTGCTCGCGCAGGCCCTTGATCTCGGCGATTTCCTTGTCGAGTTCGACGATGCTTTCCTTCAGGAAGACGTTCTTGGCTTCCTGACCATCCACGTAGCCAGCGATGATCGTGTGGCCAACAAACCACACCGCCACGCCGGACAGCGCCGCGACCGCGGCAAACAGCCAGAACTGCTGGCGTCGGGCCTTACGTTTTTCCTCCCGGTGGGGGAGCAGGTTGATGCGAATCACGAATCAAACCTCCGCAGCGCCAGTCCGCAGGCCACGAGCAGGGCAGGTGCGTCGGCCGCCAGATTTTTGGGGCGAATCTTGGAACTCAGGCTCATGTTCGCAAAGGGGTTGGCGACCTGGGTCTCGACCTGGGTGCGGCCCGCGACGGTGTCGGCGAGGCCCGGAATGACCGCACAGCCACCGGCCAGCACGATGTGATCCACCTGATTGAACTGGGTCGAGGTGAAGAAGAACTGCAGCGCGCGGGAGACCTCCAGCGCCAGGGCGTCCATGAAGGGCCGCAGCAGTTCGGGTTCGTAGCTCTCGGGCAGGGAGCCGGTGCGCTTGGTGCTTTCGGCCTCCTCGAGGGACATCCCGAAGTGGCGCATGATGTCCTGGGTGAGCAGGAAGCCGCCAAAGGCCTGCTCCCGCGCGTAGATCTGGACGCCGTTACGCAGCACCGACACGTTCATCACGTTGGCGCCCGCATCGACGAGGGCGATGATCTTGTCTTCCCCCTGGCCGGGCAGCTGGGCCTGGACCAGCTCGAAGGCCGACAGCGCCGCGTAGGACTCGACATCCATCACCAGCGCCTTGAGGCCGGCGGCTTCTGCGGCGGCCACGCGGTCTTCGACCTTCTCCTTGCGCGACGCGGCAATCAGCACCTCGTCCTCCTCGGTGCTGGACGCAGCCGGGCCGATGACCTGGAAGTCGAGATTCACCTCGTCGAGGGCGAACGGGATGTACTGGTTGGCCTCGGATTCGACCTGCACCTCCAGCTCCTGATCACGAAGCCCCGCCGGGAGAATGATCTTCTTGGTGATGACCGCCGAGGCGGGCAGCGCCAGCGCGACGAACTTGGTGGTGGTGCCGAGACGGCGCCAGCCGCGCCGGATCGCTTCGGCGACGGCGTCGAGGTTGGCCACATTGCCATCGGACACGGCTTCGCGGGGAAGGGCTTCGATCGCATAGCGCTCGACCCGGTACCCGCCCCCGGAAACAGCCGACAACTCGACCATCTTGACCGACGACGACGAAATGTCGACGCCGATCAGGGGACGTGTCCTGGGGCTGAGAAAGGATAGGTCGATCACAAAAAATCCTGAAAATTCTTTATGTTAGGCGCAATAACAACAATCTACATGAAATCCTAGCAACAACCATGACAGGTGTAAAGCAACACCCTGTAAAACACCGCCGTCGCCCGAACAGGCGGGCAGCAGTGCGTACTCGTATAATGCCGCACTTTACTTGCACCTTCTTTCCGCCATGCGCTGGGTTCTCTACCCTCTTGCCGTCCTGCTCGGCCTCCTCGCGGTCGGCATCGCAATCGTCGCCATCGCTGTCGCCTTTGCCTGGCCCACGCTCCCGTCGCTGGAAGCCCTGACCGACTATCACCCCAAGATCCCGCTGCGCGTCTACACCGCAGACGGCGCGCTGATCGGTGAGTACGGCGAGGAGCGCCGCGCAGTGGTGCACATCCAGGATGTGCCGCCGGTCCTCAAACACGCCATCCTCGCCGCCGAGGACGACCGCTTCTACCAGCACTCGGGCGTCGACTTCCTCGGCATCCTGCGCGCCGCGGGCGCCAACCTGGCCACCGGCGGCAAGCGCCAGGGCGCCTCGACGATCACCATGCAGGTGGCGCGCAACTTCTTCCTGACCCGCGAGAAGACGATCTCCCGCAAGCTGTACGAAATCCTCCTGGCCTTCAAGATCGAGCAGAACCTCAGCAAGGACCAGATCCTCGAGGTCTACATCAACCAGATCTTCCTCGGGCGCCGCGCCTACGGCTTCGCGGTGGCTTCCCAGACCTACTTCGGCAAACCGCTGCGTGACCTGTCGATTGCCGAAGCGGCGATGCTCGCCGGTCTGCCCAAGGCGCCGTCGGCCTACAACCCGATCGTCAACCCGAAGCGCGCCGCGCTGCGCCAGCAGTACGTGCTGCGCCGGATGACCGAACTCGGCTTCATCACCCCGACCGAACAGCAGCAGGCCATCGACACCCCGCTCAAGGTGGCCACCGGCAACAACACCGCCGGCAACCTGGATTTCGGCGGCAGCGCCGACTACGTGGCCGAGATGGCCCGCCAGATCGCCTTCGAGCAATACCGCGAGGAGGCCTACACCCGCGGCATCAAGGTCATCACGACGATCAACAAGGCCGAGCAGGATGCCGCCTACCACGCCCTGCGGCGCGGCATCATGGATTACGACCGCCGCCACGGCTACCGGGGCGCCGAGGCTTACGTCGATCCGGCCCGCATGAACGCCGAGCAGACCGAGACGCTGGACGAACTCCTCGCCGAAACCCCCGACTACGACGACATGCTGGCCGCCATCGTCACCAAGGTGGGCGGTGGCGCCGTCACGGCCTACCGGTATGGCGAATCCATCAAGATCAGCGGCGAAGGCGTGCGCTTTGCATCCGCCATGCTCGGCGACAAGGCGCCGCCCAACAAGCGTATCCGCCCCGGCGCCGTGATCCGCATCACGCGAATCGACAACCACTGGGAGATCACCCAGCTACCCGAAGTCGAAGGCGCACTCGCCGCGGCCGACCCGCGAACCGGCGCGATCCGCGCACTTGCGGGCGGATTCGACTTCAATCGCAACAAGTTCAACCACGTCACCCAGGCGTGGCGGCAGCCCGGCTCCAGCTTCAAGCCCTTCATCTACTCGGCGGCCTTCGAGAAGGGCTACGGCCCCAACAGCGTGGTGGATGACTCGCCGCTGTCCTTCCCGGCCGGCGAGACGGGCAGCCAGGCGTGGGAACCGAAGAACTACGACGGTCGCTACGATGGCCCGATCACCGTCCGCACCGCACTGGCCCGCTCCAAGAACATGGTGTCGATCCGCCTGCTCAAGTCGGTCGGCACCCGCTACGCCCAGGACTACGTCACCAAGTTCGGCTTCGACGCCGAACGCCATCCGCCCTACCTCACGATGGCGCTCGGCGCCGGCTCGGTCACCCCGTGGCAGATGCTCCGCGGCTACTCGGTGTTTGCCAACGGCGGCTACCGCATCGAACCCTATCTGGTGAAGGAGATCCGCGATGAGGCCGGCAACGTGCTGGCGCGGGTCGACCCGCCGGTGGCCGGCGAAACCGCCGAGCGCGCCATCGACGAGCGCAATGCCTACCTGATGGATTCGATCATGAAGGACGTGGTCCGCCGCGGCACCGCCACCAAGGCGCTGGCGCTCAAGCGGGGCGATCTGGCCGGCAAGACCGGCACCACCAACGAATACGTGGACGCCTGGTTCTGCGGCTACCAGCCCACCGTGGTGGCCGTGGCGTGGATCGGCTTCGACCAGCCCAGAAAGCTCGGCAGCGGCGAGACCGGCGGCGCCGCCGCCCTGCCCATGTGGATCAACTACATGCGAAAGGCCCTCGACGGCGTACCGGAAACCTACCCGACCGCCCCCGCCGGACTGATCCGCGTCCAGCCGACCGGCAGCACCACGGAAGAGATGATCTACAAGGAAAACCTGCCTGCCGCGCCGCCCGACGTGCCCCACGAACCGGCCAACGCGCCCCCCGCCGACGAAGCCCCCGCGCCGGCGGCAGCGCCTCAGCCGACCGCCGCCGCAGCGGCGGCCGAGTAGCCCCCGCGAAGCCCGGTCAGCCCGCCAGGCTGACCGGCTCGCCGGCCTGTTCCGTCATGCAGCGGGACAGCACCGCGTAGAAATCCGCCCCGTCCCGCGTCCCCAGCCAGCGCCCGCCTTCCGGCCGGAAGTGAAAGCCGCCAGACTTTGCCGCCAGCCAGATCTCCCGCGCCGCCGTGTGGCGATTGACGATGATCTTGGTGCCGTTTTCAAACTCCAGCTCGACGATCCCGCCGGGCTTCAGTTCGTAATCGAAATCCAGGTCGCACTTGTCCAGCAACCCTTCCAGGCGGGCCAGTTCGGCATCCGCCAGTGCGTTGAAATCTGCTTCGTTCATCGCCGTCTCCGTTGATCTGTTAACATTCCCGTTTTTGCGCGGAATCCATGCGAAACATCGCCATTGCCGCCGCGGCCTGCGGCCTGCTCGTGCTGGGCGGATGCGGCATCAAGGGGCCGCTGTACATGCCGCAGCCCCCCAAACCGGCCGCCAAACCCGCACCCAAGCCCGTTCCCGCCCCGGCCGCCACCCCGGCGCCGGGCGCCGATCATAACAAACCCGCCTCCCAGGACTCTGCCCAATGACGCTCGCCCTGCCCGTGCCGACGCTTGCCGCCGGCCCCGCCGGCCTGACCCTCGAAGGGGTCGCCCTCGCAGACATCGCCGCCCAGTTCGGCACCCCGACCTACGTTTACTCCCGCGCCGCCCTCACCGCCGCCTTCAACGCCTATCAGCAGGCCCTCGGCCTGCGCAAGTCGCTGGTGTGCTACGCGGTCAAGGCCAACTCCAGCCTCGGCATCCTGTCGGTGTTCGCCAAGCTGGGCGCCGGTTTCGACATCGTCTCGGGCGGCGAACTCGCCCGCGTACTGGCCGCCGGTGGTGACGCCGGCAAGGTGATCTTCTCGGGCGTCGGCAAGACCCGCGACGAGATGCGCTACGCGCTCGAATCAGGCATCGGCTGTTTCAACGTCGAATCCGCCGCCGAGCTCGACCGCCTCGCCGAAGTGGCCGCCAGCATGGGCAAGCGTGCGCCGATCGCCTTCCGCGTCAATCCGGACGTGAACCCCAACACCCACCCCTACATCTCGACCGGCCTGCGCAGCAACAAGTTCGGCGTGGCCTTCACCGAGGCGCTCGACCTGTACCGCAAGGCCAGCAAGCTTCCGAACATCGAGATCTCCGGCATCGACTGCCACATCGGCTCCCAGCTCCTCGACCCGGCGCCGATGGCCGAAGCCGCCGAGAAGATCCTCGGCCTGGTGGATCAGCTCGGCCGCGAAGGCATCAAGCTCGACCACATCGACCTGGGCGGCGGTCTTGGCATCCGCTACCGCGACGAAGAGCCGCCCACCCCCACCGAGTACCTCGCCCCGCTGCTGGCCCGCTTCGAAGGCCGCGACGAAGCCCTGTGCTTCGAGCCGGGCCGCTCGCTGGTGGGCAACGCCGGCCTGCTGCTCACGCGCGTCGAATACCTCAAGCCCGGCGTCGAGAAGAACTTCGCCATCATCGACGCGGCGATGAACGACCTCGCCCGCCCGGCGCTGTACGACGCCTACCACGAGATCGTCGCCGTTGCCCCGCGCAACCTGCCCGCCACCCGCTACGAAGTGGTCGGCCCGATCTGCGAGAGCGGCGACTTCCTCGGCCACGACCGCGACCTGTCGGTCGAAACCGGCGACCTGCTGGCGATCCTCTCCGCCGGCGCCTACGGCATGACCATGAGCTCCAACTACAACACCCGCCCCCGCGCCGCCGAGGTGCTGGTGGATGGCAACGAGGTTCATGTCATCCGCGAGCGGGAAACCCTCGAGCACCTCCTGAAGGGCGAACGCCCGCTGCCCTGATCCCGCCCACACCGGCCAGTCCGACGTCACCGACCATGCGTTCAGTTCCCTGCATCGCCTTGTTCCTTGCCATCGGACTCGCCGGCTGTGGCGACAAGCAGGCGCCTGCGGCCAGCAAGCCGTCCGGCCCGGCAGCCACCCCGGTCACCGCCTTCAAGGCCGCCAGCATCGCGCTGGACGTGACCGAAAACACCCTGGGCACGCTTGAGGCGCTGGTCGACCCGAAGATCGGCGCCGAAGTGGCCGGACGCGTCACCAACGTGATCGCCCACGGCGGCGACCACGTGAAGAAGGGCCAGCGTCTCGCCGAGCTCGACCCCACCGACTTCCAGATCCAGGGCCAGACCGACGCGGCCGAGATCACCCGCCTCGAATCCCTCGTCGCCCAGGCCGAACGCTTTGCCGAGCGCCAGCAGAACCTCGTCGCCAAGGGCTTCATCTCGCGTAACGGCGCCGACGACGCCCTCGCCCAGCGCGACGCCCTGCGCGCCCAGCTGGCCACCGCCCGCGCCAGAAGCGGCAGCAGCCGCAGCAACCTCGCCCGCACCAAGGTGGTTGCGCCGGTGGATGGCATCATCGAAACCCAGATCGTCTCACCGGGCGATTATGTAAAGGTGGGCGACCCGCTGTTCAAGCTGGTCTCCAACCGGGTGCTGCGCGCCCACCTTCCGTTTCCCGAATCCGCCGCCGGGCGCATCCGCCCCGGCCAGACGGTGCGCCTCGGCCTGCCCCACCAGCCGGGCAAGGTCGTCACCGGCGTGGTGGAGGACGTGAAGCCCACCATCAACGATCTGTCCCGCGCCATCGACGTGCAGGTGCGCCTCGACAACGACGGCTCCATGCTCTCGGGCGGCACCGTCAACGCCGCCATCGTCACCGGCCAGAAACCCGCCGCGGTGGTGGTGCCCGAGCAGAGCGTGGTGCTGCGCCCGGCCGGCAAGGTGGTCTATGTGATCGCCGACGGCAAGGCCAGCCAGCGGATCGTCGAGACCGGCGTCAAGCAGGACGGTCGGATCGAGATCGTCAAGGGCCTGGCCAGCGGTGAAACCATCGTCGAGGACGGCGCCGGCTTCCTCACCGACGGCGCCCCGGTCAGCATCAAGACACCCGCCGCCACCAAGGCCGCAGCCCCCGCCGCCAAGCCATGACCCTGCCCGAGCTGTCCATCAAGCGCCACGTGCTGGCGTGGATGATGAGCGCCGTGCTGGTGCTCGTCGGCATCATCGGCTACCAGCGGGTCGGGATGGACCGCTATCCCTACATCGAATTCCCGGTCATCTCGATCACCACCACGCTGAAGGGCGCCAACCCGGACATCGTCGATTCGAGCATCACCAATGTCATCGAATCCGCCGTGAACAGCGTGCCGGGCATCGAGCACGTGCAGTCCACCTCGTCGCCGGGCGTATCCACCGTCAACATCACCTTCTCGCTGGAGAAGAAGGTGGACGTGGCCTTCAACGAGGTGCAGTCGAAGGTCAATCAGGTGCTGCGCCGGCTGCCCAAGGACGTGGACCCGCCGGTGGTGGCCAAGGTCGAGACCAACGCCCAGCCGGTGATGTGGCTGGCGCTGCAGGGCGACCGCACCCAGCAGCAGCTCAACCAGTACGCCATCAACACCCTTAAAAAGCGCCTCGAGACCATCGACGGCGTGGGCGAAGTGCGTATCGGCGGGCGGCGCGACCGCACCATCCGGGTCAATCTGCTGCCCGACCGGATGGCTGCCCACAAGATCACCGCCCAGGACATCACCGACGCCTTCGCCAAGGAGCACGTCCAGCTGGCCGGCGGTTTCGTGGTGGGCAAGACCACCGAGAGCCTGGTCAAGCTCGATCTGGAATTCCACCAGGTGGAGCAGCTCAGGGAGCTCGTCCTGGCCTGGCGCGAGAAGGCGCCGGTGCGCCTGGGCGATGTTGCAGAGATCGAGGACGGCCTCACCGACAACCGCCAGCTCGCCCGCTTCAACGGCAAGACCACCGTGGGCCTTGGCATGGTGAAGATCGCCAACGCCAACACCGTGGCGATCACCGAGCGCATCCAGGAACGCCTCGACCGCGATCTGCGCCCCATGCTGCCGCCGGGGATGACGCTCTCCGTCGTCTCCAACGACGCGGTGTTCATCCTCGAGATCGTGCAATCCCTCAAGGAACACCTGATCGAGGGCACCCTGCTGGCCGCGCTGGTGGTGTGGATCTTCCTGCGCTCGGTGCGCTCCACCCTCATCATCTCGCTGGCGATCCCGGTGTCGCTGCTGGGCGCCATCGCGGTGATCTACTTCGCAGGCTTCACCCTCAACTCCCTCACGATGCTGGCGCTGCTGCTGCTGATCGGGGTGGTGGTGGACGACGCCATCGTGGTGCTGGAAAACATCTTCCGCCACCGGGAAGAGCTCGACCCCGACCCGGTCTCGGCGGCCGTCAATGGCAGCAACGAGGTGGTCTTCGCGGTGATGGCGGCCACCCTGTCGCTGGTGTGCATCTTCGCGCCGGTGGCCTTCATCTCGGGGATCATCGGGCAGTTCTTCCGCAGCTTTGCGCTGGTGGTCACCTTTGGCGTGCTGGTGTCGCTGTTCGTCTCGCTCACCCTCACGCCCATGCTGTGCTCGCGCTACCTCAAGGTGGAAAAGCAGCACGGCCCGATCTACCGCTTCTTCGACCGCGTTTTCGAGGGCCTGGACGCGCTCTACGTGCACCTGCTGGAGGCCGCCCTCACCCACCGCCTGTGGGTGCTGCTGGCGACCCTGGCGGTGGTCGGGTCGAGTGCCTTCTTCTTCGCCAACGTGGGCAAGGCCTTCGCGCCTGAGCAGGACGAGGGGCGCTTCCTGGTGTCGCTGCGCACACCGCTGGGTTCGAGCATCGACTACACCGACAGCAAGCTGAAGGAAGTGGAGGCCATTCTCGACCGTCATCCCGAGGTGCGCTCCGAGTTCGCGCTGATCGGCCTCGGCACCGCCGGGCAGGTGAACCAGGGCACGGTGGTGGTGCGCATGGCGCCGCGGGAGGAGCGCACCGTCAAGCAGCAGGACATCATCCCGCTGCTGCGCAAGGAGTTCGCCCAGATCGCCGGCGCGCGTGTGTTCGCCGCGCCTTACCCGATGGTCCAGGGCCAGCGGGGCGAGCCGCTGCAGTTCGTGCTCACCGGCGAGAACCTGCAGGAGCTCGGCCGCCACGCCGTGGCCCTGCAGAAGAAGCTCACCGCGATGCCCGGCATCGGACGGATGGACACCGACCTGCAGCTCGACCTGCCCCAGCTGATCTTCGCGCCGGACCGCCTGCGCATCGCCGACGCCGGCCTCACCACCCAGGACGTGGCGCTGGCCATCAACATGCTCACCGGCGGCGTGGACATCGCCAAATACAACGACGAACCGGGCGACGGCCAGCGCTACGACATCCGCGTGAAGGCCAGGGAAGGCACCTTCACCCAGCCAGCCGATCTTTCGAAGATCTTCCTGCGCAACAAGGGCGGCGAGCTGGTGCGCCTGGATAGCGTGGCGGGCTTCCGCGAGGCCCTGGGCCCCGCCATCGTCGGCCGCTTTGATCTCCAGTACGCCGCCACCTTCTTCGCCACCCCCACCCTGCCCCTGGGCGAGGCGGTGGAGGTGGTCAAGGCCACCGCCGCCGAGTTGCTGCCCACCGGCTACCAGGTCAAGCTGATCGGCCAGGCCGAGGAGTTCGGCAAGACCCAGAAGTACATGAGCTTCACCTTCGCCCTGGCCATGACCCTGCTCTACATGGTGCTCGCCAGCCAGTTCAACAGCTTCCTGCAGCCGGCCATCGTGATGCTGGCCCAGCCCCTGGCCATCGTCGGCGGCGTGGCGGCCCTGTGGCTCACCGGGCAGACCCTCAACATCTACTCGATGATCGGGCTGGTGCTGCTGATCGGGCTGGTGGCCAAGAACTCCATCCTGCTGGTGGATCTCACCAACCAGCGCCGCGCCGACGGCCTCAAGGTGGACGCCGCCCTGCGCAACGCCTGCCCGATCCGGATGCGCCCGGTGCTGATGACGTCCATGACGGTGATCCTCGCCCTCGCCCCGGCCGCGGCCGGTTTTGGCGCCGGCAACGAGACCAACCAGCCGCTGGCCATCGCGGTGATCGGCGGCATGATCAGCTCCACCCTGCTCACCCTGGTGGTGGTGCCGGCGGTGTATTCGCTGGTCGAAGGCTGGCGCGAACGCCGCGCCGCCACCCGCGAAGGCCAGGCGCCGGCCTGAGCTGAGCCCCGGAGTATCTCCGGGATAGTCGCGAGTATCTCGGAGATACTCGCGAGCACCTCGCGGATAGATCGTCCTATCCCGGAGTCCCGGCCGACAAACGCCAGGACAGGATGGTCCGGTCTCCGAGTCTCTCCCGTGCTGCAAAAAGCAGCACCCGACAAGCTCGCCGAATGGACAGGTCTATCTCAAAGCCCCAGGCGAGCATCTCCCGGACAGGATGGTTCAGTCTCAAAGTCCCGCCCGAGCTGCAAAGAGCAGCACTCGACAAGCTCACCGAATGGACGGGTCGGTCTCAAAGCCCAACGGGAGGATCTTCGGGATAGTCGCGGCCCTTCCTGCAGGTCGGGCTTCAGCCCGACAGACTCAGCCGGGCAGTAACAAAGTCGCCCCGAGCACCACGGCGACACTCGCGACGGGCCCGCGGATACTCGCGAGCAGCGATGCGGGGCCGACGAGGGAGGATCAGCCCAGGGGCGTGACCGCGCTGCGGCCGGCGGGGGTGTCCAGCCAGCGCTGGAGGATGCGGTAGGTGTCGAGGTCGAAGCGGCGGGGCGGCAGAGCTTCGAGCAACGAGCCCAGTTCGGCCTCGTCCTCGACGCTGCCCAGCAGGCACCAGCGATCCACCACATGCACCGCGCTGCGGCCGGTGTCCGGGTGGTGTTCGCGCACCGCCACCGGGCCGTCCCACGGCCAGCGGCGGATGCGCAGGCTCTCGAGCACCTTGAGCAGGCGCTCGTCGTGCTCGGCGTGGGTTTCTTTGCCGCAGCACACGCCGGCGCAGCGCTTCATCTGGTGGGCCATGCAGGCGCCGTCGCCCCACGGCTCGGTGCCGATGCGCCGCGGGCACAGCTTGTAGAGCAGGGCCAGCTCACGCAGGGCGTTGTCGGCTTCCTTCTTGGTGCGGAAGGCGCCATACACAGCGTCCCAGCCGGCCGGGTCGGCCCCGTTGAGGGCTTCGCGCACCAGCACCGGGCCGCGCTTCTTCGTCGGGTCGTAGCGCAGGCCGAACACGGCCTCGGTCTCGCGCAGCTTGCGGTTCTCGGTGGGCTTGCGTTCCTTGACGAGGCGCGCCTCCAGCAGCAGCGCGCCCAGCTCGCCCGCGGTGGGCAGCCATTCGACGCGCCGCACCTGCTGGGCCAGCTTGGCCTCCTTGGTGCTGGAATGATCGGACGAAAAGTGGCTCATCACCCGGGAGCGCAGGCTGACGCTCTTGCCGATGTAGACGGGCAGCTCGTTCTCGCCGTAGAAGAGATACACGCCGGGGCCTTCGGGCACGCCTTCGAGCACGCCCTCGGGCAGCCCCACCGGCCGGCTCGGGGCCTTCATGGCCTTGGCGATGGCGATGCCGAGGATCTCCGGCGGAAATTCGTCGGCGACGATGCCGGCAAACTGGAACAGCGCCTCGGTGTCGCCCATCGCCCGGTGGCGGGCCGAGCAGGTGAGGTTGTGGCGGGCGATCAGCGCGTCCAGCCCGTGGCGGTGGTGCTGGGGGTAGAGCGCCCGGGACAGCTTGACGGTGCACAGCACCGGCGCGTCGAAGCGCTCGCCGATGCGCGAGAACTCGTTCTTGATGAAGCCGTAGTCGAAGCGCGCGTTGTGGGCCACGAACACGCAGTCGGCGAGCAGCGCCCGCACCCCGTCGGCGAGATCGACGAAGGCCGGAGCCTCGGCGACCATCGCGTCGGTGATGCCGGTGAAGCCCTGGATGGTCGGCGGAATCGCCATGCCCGGATTGACGAGGCTGGACCAGCGCTCGACCAGCACGCCGTCCTCGATGCGCAGGATCGCGATCTCGGTGACCCGGTCGACCACCGGATTGGCGCCAGTGGTTTCAACGTCGATGAAGGCGATCTTGGGGGCGAACACGGCGGAGGCGTCGAGAAAACGAAAAGACGGCGTGCGGCCAACTGGCGGCACACCTGGGAAAGACGTCCCGCCCCGCGGTGCAACGCCGTCGGGCGCGCGCAGCGGGGCGGGAGGCTGAACGTGCAACCGCGGCTGAAGCCCCGGCGGGGCGTCAGCCGGCGGGCTTATTCAGTGGCGTAGGGGTAGGGCTTGTGGGCGACCTTGCCGGCGGCGTATTCGCCCTGGGTCTGCAGATCCTGCGGCTTGTCCCACCACAGGGCGCGGCCCTTCTGCTGCTCTTCGCGCTCTTCCGGATGGGCCTTCATCCATTCGCGCATGAACTTGGTGTGCTCGGATTCGTAGATTGCCATTGAGTGTTCTCCCGTTTTAGCGGCGTGATTCTATCAGCGTCGGGGCGCGCTGGCCCCGGCGGTTCATTTCTGGTCGCCCCGCATCCGCCCGATGCGCACCACTTCGGGAATGGTGCGCAGGCCGCGGATGACCTTGGCCAGATGCAGGCGGTGGGTGACCTGGACGGTGATGTAGAGCGAGGAATAGGTGCCCTGCTCGCCATCGGTGGAAACGTTCTGGATGTTGCAGTCCTGCTCGGCGATGGCGTTGGCCACCTTGGCGAGCACGCCCCGGGCGTTCTTGGTGAGCAGCTTGAGGGTGACGTCGAACAGACGGTCGGTGGAGGGTTCCCACTCCACGTCGATCCAGCGGTCGCGCTCGCTGCGCAGCTTGCGGGCCTGGGGGCAGTCGTGCATGTGCACCTCCAGCCCCTGCCCCTTGCGGATGATGCCGACGATCGGATCGCCCGGAATCGGCCGGCAGCAGCGGGCGAGCTGCACCGCCACACCTTCGGTGCCACGGATCAGGATCGCCCCGGCGGGCCGCGGCTTGACCACGTCGGCGCGGCCGGATTCGACGTCCTGGATCTCGGCTAGCCGCCGCGCGACGATGGCCGGCAGGCGTCGGCCGAGGCCGATGTCGGTCATCAGCTCGCGGCGGGTGGCGAGGGTGAATTGGCGCAGGAAGCGATCCCACGCAAAGGTGCTGACTTGGCCCAGGGTGAGGCCGTGGGGCCGCAGGGCCTGGTTGAGGAGTCGCTCGCCAAGGGTCGAGGCTTCTTCCTGCTGGGCGTTTTTAAGGAAATGCCGGATCTGCGCGCGGGCCTTGCCGGTGCGCACATAGCTCAGCCAGGCGGGGTTGGGGCTGGCGTGGGCGGCGGTGATGATCTCGATCTGGTCGCCGTTGTGGAGCTCGGTGCGCAGGGGCATCAGCTCGCTGTTGATGCGCCCGGCGACGCAGCGGTTGCCCACATCGGTGTGCACCGCGTAGGCAAAATCGACCACCGTGGCACCCCGCGGCAGGGCGAATATCTTGCCCTTGGGGGTGAAGGCGTAGACCTCGCCCGGGAAGAGATCGACCTTGACGTGCTCGAGGAACTCGCTGGAATCGCCCGAGGTGGATTGCAGCTCGAGCAGCGACTGCAGCCAGGAGTGCGTCTTGTGCTGGAGCTCGGTGAGGGTCTTCTCGTCTTCCTTGTAGAGCCAGTGGGACGCCACGCCGCTCTCGGCCACGTGGTTCATCTCCGGCGTGCGGATCTGCACCTCGACCGGCGTGCCGAAGGGGCCGATCAGCGTGGTGTGGAGCGACTGATAGCCGTTGCCCTTGGGGATGGCGATGTAGTCCTTGAACTTGCCGGGCACCGGCTTGTACAGGCCGTGCAGCGCGCCGAGGGCCCGGTAGCAGGTTTGCACATCCGGCACGATGACGCGGAAGCCATAGATATCAAGCACCTGGGAGAAGCTGAGGCGCTTCTCGGCCATCTTGCGGTAGATGCTGTAGAGGTGCTTCTCGCGGCCACGCACTTCGGCCTCGATGTGCCACTGGGGCAGGCGCTCCTCGATGGCGGCGAGGATCTTGCCGACCACCTCACGGCGGTTGCCCCGGGCAGAGAGGATGGCCCGCGACAGCACCCGGAAGCGCATCGGGTGGCGGTGCTTGAAGGCGAGCTCCTGGAGCTCGCGGTAGATGCTGTTGAGGCCCAGCCGGTTGGCGATGGGCGCGTGGATCTCCTGGGTCTCGCGGGCGATGCGGCGACGCTTGTCGGGCCGCATGTGGTCGAGGGTCCGCATGTTGTGCAGACGATCGGCCAGCTTGATGAGGATCACCCGCAGATCGCTGGCCATCGCCATCAGCATCTTGCGGAAGTTTTCGGCCTGGGCTTCTTCGTGCGACTGGAACTCGATCTTGTCGAGCTTGGACACGCCATCGACGAGCTCGGCCGTGGTGCGCCCGAAGCGCTCGGCGATCTCGGCCTTGGTGATGTGGGTGTCCTCCATCACGTCGTGAAGGAGGGCGGCGCACAGGGCCTGGGCGTCCAGGTGCCAGCCGGCGAGGATCTCGGCGACAGCGACCGGATGGGAGATGTAGGGTTCGCCGCTCTGCCGCATCTGCCCCTGGTGGGCATCAGCGGAGAAGTGGTACGCGGCCTCGATGCGGCCTACGTCTTCGGCGCGGAGATAGGTGGAGACGAGCGCCCGCAGCCGACCGAAGTCGAGGGGCACGACGCTGGAGGTTGGAGGCTGGAAAACGCCGCCACCGCTAACGGGAACCGGGGCGGCGGATTCCATGACATTGCTCTCTGGCGGGAGGCCGTTCAGGCCTGACCGCGGTTGAGGACTTCGGTGCCGACCTTGCCGGCGGCGATTTCGCGCAGGGCGATCACCGTGGGCTTGTCCTTGTCGTGGCGGTCGAGGTCCACCTGCGGGGTAGCGCCGGCCGTCAGCTGACGGGCACGGTAGGTCGCAGCCAGGGTGAGCTGGAAGCGGTTGGGGATTCTCTTCAGACAGTCGTCAACGGTTACACGGGCCATATTTGCCTCAATCCTGTTCCAGATAACGGAAAAACTCCGGCTTGCGCGCCTCCTGGTTGGCGTAGCGCAGCCGCGATGCTCTTACCACGCCCACGAGATCGTCGATGGCTGTGGGCAGGTCTTCATTGATTATAACGTAGTCGAACTCTGCCACATGGCGCATCTCGCCGCGGGCGGCGAGCACCCGGCGGGCGATCACATCCTCACTGTCGGTACCGCGGCCGCGCAGGCGGCGCTCGAGCTCTTCGACCGACGGCGGCAGGATGAACACCCCGACCGCCTTCGGAAAGACCTTGCGCACCTGCTGGGCGCCCTGCCAGTCGATCTCGAGGAGGATGTCCTTGCCGGCGCTGATCTGCGCTTCAAGCCAGCCCTTCGAGGTTCCGTAGTAGTTGTTATGGACCTCCGCCCATTCGAGAAATTCCCCCTTGTCGCGCAGCTGGCGGAAGGTGGAGACGTCCACGAAATGGTAGTGGCGGCCGTCCTCCTCGCCAGCCCGCGGCGCGCGGGTGGTGTAGGAGATCGACAGCTTGACCAGCGGATCACGCTCCAGCAGCCCGCTGACCAGGGTGGTCTTGCCGGCGCCGGAGGGAGCGGTGACGATGAACAGGGTGCCGGGCATGGCCGCTCCTTACTCGATGTTCTGCACTTGCTCGCGCATCTGCTCGATGGCCAGCTTGAGCTCGACGGCGATGGCGGTCATGTCGGCAGCCATGGCCTTGGAGCCGAGGGTATTGGCCTCGCGGTTGAGTTCCTGCATCAGAAAATCCAGCCGCTTGCCGGCAGCGCCGCCAGCCTTGAGGATGCGCTCGACCTCGTCCAGGTGGGTGGACAGGCGGGAGAGTTCCTCGGCCACATCGACCCGCTGGGCAAACAGGCCCACTTCGGTGCGGATACGGTCGTCGTCGAGGGTGGCGGCGGCATCGCGCAGGCGGGTGGCGAGCTTTTCCTGGTATTCGGCCACCAGCGCCGGCACGCGCGGGGCCACTTTCGCGACGAGTTCGCGCATGTGGGCGATGCGGCCACGGATCATCTCGGCGAGCTTGTCGCCCTCGCGACGGCGGGTGGCGATGAGCTCATCCAGCGCGGCGCTCACCAGCGGGCCGATTTCAGGCTGCAGGGCCTCGAAGGTGACGCCGTCATCGGCCAGCATGCCCGGCCAGCGGAGAATCTCGGCTACCGAGAAGGGCGCGGCCTGGGGCAGCTCGGCAAGAATGGCGGCCTGGGCCGTTTTGAGCTGTCCGAAGAGCACATCGTTAATCGCGAGATCACGAGGTGCGCTATCCTTCGCCTGCAGGTTGAACCTGCACTCGACCTTGCCCCGGCGCAGTCGGGAGGTGATCGCCTCGCGGATCAGCGGCTCGGACTGACGCAAGTCGTCATTGATGCGAAACGCAAGATCGAGGTAGCGGGAGTTAACGCTTCGCAATTCGAGGTGCAGGGCAACACGGCCCAGGTCACGAACCTGGACGGCAAAGCCCGTCATGCTGTGGATCATCCTGTTTTTCCCGAGAAAGTGCGGCAGTCGAAGTAAACTAGCAGACCCGAACGCCACCAAAAGACGAAGTGTAGCGCCCCGCCCGATGGCCACTCAACAGAACTGCGCCCTCCCGCCAGGTTTCCTCCTCGACCACTACCGGGTCGAGCGGCAACTGTCGCTGGGCGGATTCTCGATCGTCTACCTGGCGTACGACCAGGATGGCTCGCCCGTGGCCATCAAGGAATACCTGCCGAACTCCCTCGCCCTGCGTAGCGAAGGCGAGGTCACGCCCCACGTCACCGAAGCGCACGAGGGCGCCTTCCGCTACGGCATGAAGTGCTTCTTCGAGGAAGGCCGGGCGCTCGCCAAGCTGGTGCACCCCAACGTGGTGCGGGTGCTCAACTTCTTCCGCGCCAACGGCACCGTTTACATGGTGATGCAGTTCGAGCGCGGCCGCACCCTCCACGACTACGTCCAGAAGAACAAGGGCAACGTCCGCGAGCGCTTCATCCGCGGGGTGTTCACCCGCATGCTCAACGGGCTGCGCGAAGTCCACGCCCACAAGCTGCTGCATCTCGACATCAAGCCCTCCAACATCTACCTGCGCGCCGACGGCACGCCGGTGCTGTTGGATTTTGGCGCCGCCCGCCAGACGCTGATGTCCGACACCCCCATCCTCAAGCCGATGTACACCCCCGGCTTCGCCTCGCCCGAGCAGTTTGCGAGCCGCGAAGCCCTCGGCCCGTGGAGCGACATCTACAGCGTGGGCGCGTCGATGTACGCCTGCCTCGCCGGCACCTCACCCCAGCGCTCCGACGAGCGCATCAAGCACGACACCGTCGTCCCGGCCACCAAGGCCTGGGCCGGGCAGTATTCGCCCCACTTCCTTGCGACCATCGACTGGTGCCTGCAACTCGACCCGCTCAAGCGCCCGCAGAGTTGCTTCGCCCTGCAGAAAGTCCTCGCCCAACGCCACCGGGAAGCGCCTCCGCAGCAGAAGACCTGGCTCGAAGGCCTCGGCTCCCGACTAAAAACAATGATAGGCCGTACATGAGATTCACGATTTTCCAGGAGAGCCGGATCGGCAAGCGACGCACCAACCAGGATCGTGTGGCGTATTCCTACACCCGCGACGCCCTGCTGATGGTGCTCGCCGACGGCATGGGCGGGCACCTCTACGGGGAGGTCGCCGCCCAGATCTCCGTGCAGTTCATCGCCCAGTCGTTCCAGCAGGAGGCGCGCCCCAAGGTCACCGACCCGGTGCTGTTCCTGTCGCGGGTGCTCAGCAACGCCCACCACGCGATCCTCGACTACGCCTTCGACAAGCACCTGGCCGACATCCCGCGCACCACCATCGTCGCCTGCCTGATCCAGGAAGGCGTCGCCCACTGGGCCCACGCCGGCGATTCGCGCCTCTACATGATCCGCAAGGGCCGCCTGGTGGCCCAGACCCGCGACCACTCCCGCGTCCAGCTGATGCTCGACCAGGGCCTGCTCGACGCCGAGGCCGCCGCCGTTCACCCCGGCCGCAACCGCATCTTCAGCTGCCTGGGTGGCAACCACCCGCCCCAGATCGAGTTCTCCCGGGGCGCATCGCTCGCCAACGGCGACGTCATCGCCATCTGTTCCGACGGCGTGTGGGGCCCCCTCGAACCCGAAACCCTGGTCAAGTCCCTGGCTGACGGCCGGGTCATGGAAAGCGTGCCCAAGGTCATGAACGAGGCCGAGCTCCTCGGCGGCCACCAGTGCGACAACATGACCCTGATCGCCATGACCTGGCACGACGATCACCAGGAAGACATCCCCGACACCGTCTCCACCCGCACCATGCCCGCCGACGCCTACACCACCCAGATGGAAGGCTTCGGCCGCGGCAAGCGCGAGCAGGAAGACCTCAGCGAAGACGAAATCGAACGCGCCATCCGCGAAATCAACGCAGCCATTCACAAATTCAAATGACCCAGACCCCCGATACCTTCGCCCGCCCCAGCGGCCGCGCCCCCGCCCAGCTTCGCCCGGTTCGCATCACCCGTGACTTCACCCGCCACGCCGAAGGTTCGGTTCTGATCGAGTTCGGCGACACCCGGGTGCTGTGCACCGCCAGCGTCGAGGAGTCGGTGCCGCCCTTCCTGCGCGGCAAGGGCCAGGGCTGGCTGACCGCCGAATACGGCATGCTGCCCCGCTCAACCCACACCCGCAGCCCGCGCGAGGCCGCCAAGGGCAAGCAGAGCGGCCGCACCCAGGAGATCCAGCGCCTCATCGGCCGCAGCCTGCGCGCGGTGGTGGACATGCACGCCCTGGGCGAACGCCAGATCACCATCGACTGCGACGTGCTGCAGGCCGACGGCGGCACCCGCACCGCGTCGATCACCGGCGCCTGCATCGCCGTGCATGAAGCCCTCGACGGCCTGGTCAAGGCTGGCAAGCTGCCCGCCAACCCGATGCGCGACTTCGTCGCCGCCATCTCGGTGGGCATCTACAAGGGCAAGCCGGTGCTCGACCTGGACTACCCCGAGGACTCCGACTGCGAGACCGACATGAACGTGGTGATGACCGGCGCCGGCGGCTTCGTCGAAGTCCAGGGCACCGCCGAAGGCACGCCCTTCTCCCGCGCCGAACTCGACGCCCTGCTGGAACTTGCCGGCGACGGCATAGCCCAACTGGTCATCGAACAGAAAAAGGCCCTCGGGATCGCCTGAGCGCCGGGAAGGAAGCCCGCCATGAAACAGCTCGTCCTCGCCAGCGGCAACGCCGGCAAGCTCAAGGAACTCTCCGCCCTGCTTGCCCCGCTGGGCATCGAGGTGCTGCCGCAATCGGCCTTCAACGTGAGCGAAGCCGAGGAGCCCCATCCCAGCTTCGTCGAGAACGCCATCGCCAAAGCCCGCCACGCCGCCCGCGCCACCGGCCTGCCGGCCCTGGCGGATGACTCCGGGCTGTGCGTCGACGTCCTCGGCGGTGCACCCGGCGTGCTGTCGGCACGCTTTGCCGGCGAGCCCAAGTCCGACCAGCGCAACAACGATCTGCTGCTCGAACGCCTCGCCGGCCAGGCGGACCGCCGCGCCCGCTTCTACTGCGCGCTGGCCCTCGTACGCCATGCCGACGACCCGCAGCCGCTCATCGCCACCGGCGAGTGGCGCGGCGTGATCCTCGACGCGCCCCGCGGCCAGGCCGGCTTCGGCTACGACCCGCTGTTCCTGGTGCCCGATCTCGAGCAGACCGCCGCCGAGATCCCCGCCGAACTTAAAAACGTCCTGTCCCACCGCGGCTCCGCCTTCCGCCAGCTACTCGACAAGCTCCGCGCCGAAGCCGCCTGACGCCCTGCATGTCCGAACCCCGCATCATCCCGATCGCCGCAGCTCCCGCGCGGCCAGCGCAGCCTGCCGCCGGCCCGTGGGAATCGCGCCTCACCGCCTCGCCGCCGCTTTCGCTGTACGTCCATTACCCGTGGTGCGTGCGCAAGTGCCCGTACTGCGATTTCAATTCCCACGCGGTGAAGGATGAAGGCATCCCCGAGGCGGCCTACATCGAAGCCCTGATCGCCGATCTGGAAGGCGCGCTGCCGCAGATCTGGGGTCGCCGCGTGCACAGCATCTTCATCGGCGGCGGCACGCCCAGCCTGATGAGCCCGGAAGGGCTGGACACGCTCCTCACCGCCATTCGTATGCGCGTGCAGCTCGATCCGCTGGCCGAGATCACCCTCGAGGCCAACCCGGGCACGGTGGATTCGGGGCGCTTCAAGGCCTTCCGCGAGGCGGGCGTCAATCGGCTGTCGGTGGGCATCCAGAGCTTCGACGAGCGCCACCTGAAAGCCCTCGGGCGCATCCACGGCCGGGCAGATGCCATCGCCGCCGCCGAGGCCGCGCTCACTCACTTCGATGCGGTCAATCTCGACCTGATGTACGCCCTGCCGGGCCAGACCCTCGCCGAAGCCGAGGCCGACCTCGCCACCGCCCTCGCCCTGGGCCCGACGCATCTGTCGTGCTACCACCTGACGCTGGAGCCCAACACCGCCTTCGCCGCCAACCCGCCCGAAGTGCCCGACCCGGACGCCTCGGCCGACATGCAGGACCACATCGAAGGCCGCCTGGGCGACGCCGGCTACATCCACTACGAGACTTCGGCCTTCGCCAGGCCCAACCGCGAGTGCCGGCACAACCTCAATTACTGGACGTTCGGCGACTACCTGGGCATCGGCGCTGGCGCCCACGGCAAGCTGTCATCCCACGAAGGCATCGTCCGCGAGACGCGGCCCAAGCACCCGGCCGCCTACCTCGCCGCCCACCAGGACGGCAGCTTCGTGCAGGAGCGCCGCACCATCGGCGCCGCCGAGCTGCCTTTCGAGTTCATGATGAACGCCCTGCGCCTCAACCGGGGCTTCCCGAAGCGGCTGTTTGCCGAGCGCACCGGTCTGCCCTTCGAGGCCGCCGAGGCCGGGCTGATCAAGGCCCGGGCCGAAGGCCTGATCGAAGTGGACGGCGAGACGATCCGCCCGACCACCCGCGGCCGCCACTTCCTCAACGAACTGCTGATGCGCTTCCTGCCGGCCTGAGCCCCGGCCCCGCAGCCGGAGTCAGGCCCGCTCGCCCAGCAGGGTCTGGATTTCCTCGCTGACAGCCTCGGTGGCGGTGTTGTCCTCATCCCGCCGCTGCAGCAGGGCGTGCGCCCCCAGCAGTAGCCTATGAAACAAATTTCGTTTCAATTGCAACACAGTCGCAGCCCGCAGCGAACCGTTGGCGAACTGGCGCTTCACCTCGCTCTCGCCAGGACGGAAATCCAGCAGCCGGAAACAGCCATCCGCAAACAGCAGGCGGAGCGCCGCCAGATGCAGGATCGTCCCCGCAGACCACTGGCGGAAGTCATCCCGCTCGCCACCGCCTGTGTACTGCAGCGTGTCACCCACCGCGCGCAGGCACACGAAGGCCACCGGCGCACCCTTTGCAAACAGCACCAGGCCATGCAGGCGCCCCTCGGCTGCCGTATCGCGCAGCTCGCTGCCGGGCGCATAGCCGGGGCTCACGATCGCCGCGTGCCGGACGAAGGCCTCGACCTCGGCCGGGGTGCGGAAGTCCTGGATGTCGAGCCTACCCCCATCTTCCCCGAAGGCCTCGGCAAAGCGGGCCTCGTCGCGGGCGAAGGATTCGCGGGTCTTGGCCGAAAAGCGGCCTTCCAGGTAGGCCTCGTAGCTGCCGGGCCAGGCAAGGTAATGCCACGCGTCGCGCTTCACCACGTACATCACCCGGTCGTCGAGCACGCTGTGGGTGCGCCAGCCCTGATCGACCACGCCGCACAGCAGATGACCGTCCAGCCCGGCCGGCAGAGGCTGGGCGGCGAGCTCGCGGGCGTTGCCGGCCAGCACGTCGACCAGCGTCGTCTGGCGTACGGAGAGGTTCAGCGGCACCGCGAAACGGCGCTGGCCACGCAACACGACAGGCAGTGACAAACGCCTGCCCGAGGTGAGATCCATAAAATGCCTTTGAAATTTCCAAAATACCTAAAACGAGCATTTACGCGGGTTTCAGGCGACAACGTTTAACAGTTCGAATTATGCCCCGGTCCGGCCCGGCTTGTCTGACGTTTCGATGACGAAGTGTTATACACAGTCGCAGAGCGATATTCAGCCCGTATAACCGCCTTTTGTTCTCAGCTTGGGCAGCGCTGGCCCCGTGCTTCCGCTTCCTGCACAATGCGCGCCAGACCCTCGCGCCGCCGCCTGCCCCATGGCCCACACTGCCCCGCCCCCGCCCCCGCCGACCGTGTCCCCGCCAGTCCAGACCGACGTCGCCAGCCTCGGTCAGGTGTTCACGCCGGAGCCGGTGGTGCGCGCGATGCTGCGCCTGCGCCAGAACACCGGTCGGGTGCTCGAGCCCTCCTGCGGCGACGGCGCCTTCCTGCGCGTGCTGCATCACGCTGTCGGGATCGAGTTCGATCCCCGTCACTGCCCGCCGGGCGCCCACAACATCGACTTCTTCGCCTACCCCGAGGACGAGAAGTTCGACACCGTGATCGGCAACCCGCCCTACGTGCGCTACCGGGACATCGCGCCCTCCACCCGCGCGCTGCTGCGCCGGGACGGCTTCGACGGGCGCAGCAACCTCTACCTGTTCTTCATCGAGAAGTGCGTGCGCCACCTGCGGCCGGGCGGCGAGCTGATCTTCATCACCCCGCGGGATTTCCTCAAATCCACCAGCGCCCGCGCCCTCAATCGCTGGCTGCACCAGCGCGGCACCATCACCCACGCCATCGAGCTGGGCGACGCCCGGGTGTTTGCCGACGCCCTGCCCAACTGCCTGATCTGGCGCTACGAACTGGGCGAGACCGGCCATCACACCGCCTGGGCGCGGATCAGCCAGGGCGACGACCTCGCCCACAGCCTCGAACACCCCCAGTGGCAACGGCGCAACTTCCTCGAAAGCGCCGGCCACCTGCTGTTTTCCCACGGCGAGTACGGCCTGAGCCTGGCCGACGTGGCGAGCGTGAAAGTGGGCGCGGTGTCGGGGCTGGATGCGGTCTTCGCCAGCGAGGCCCACGGCAACCGGGATTTCGTCACCTCGGCCACCGCCCGCACCGGCCAGACCCGCCGGATGATCTGGTGCGAACCCGACGCCCCGACCCCCGAGGCGCTGCTACCCCACAGGGACGCCCTGATCGCCCGGCGTATCCGCAACTTCGACGAGACCAACTGGTGGCACTGGGGCCGCAGCTACCCCCAGACCGACGCCCCGCGGATCTACGTGAACACCAAGACCCGCCGCCCCAATCCCTTCTTCGTGCACCCGTGCACGAACTTCGACGGCGCCGTGCTGGGCGTCTTTCCCCATCGCCCTGATGTGGATCTGGAGGCCTTCCGCGACGCCCTCAACGGTGTCGACTGGGCCGATCTGGGCTTCGTCTGCGACGGGCGCTACCTGTTCTCCCAGCGCAGCCTCGAGAACGCGCCGCTGCCCGGGCGCTTCCGCGCCTTCCTGCCGGCGCCGGGCTGAGGCCCTCCGGGGGTGCCGGACGGATGGTGTAACATCCGGCCAGAACAATCACGGGCCGCGCGGGTCCACGGTGCTGCTGCGCCGCAAACCACCCGACGCATCGCCCCTTCGAGAACAGTCCGCGAGGTCTCCATGGTCCCCCATCTCACCACCGCGCTCACCGGCCCCCTGCTTGAGCTGGAAAAGCATTTCCTCGACAACGCCTGTGCGATCGAGCGCTGGATGCGCACCCAGTGGCAGGAACACCTGCCGCCCTTCTACGGCTCCACCGATCTGCGCAACTCCGGCTTCAAGCTGGCGCCGGTGGATCTCAACCTCTTCCCCGGCGGCTTCAACAACCTCAACGACGCCTTCCTGCCCCTGTGCGTGCAGGCCGCCCAGGCCGCCATCGAGCGCATCTGCGTTGGCGCAAAGTCGATCCTGCTGGTGCCCGAGAACCACACCCGCAACCAGTTCTACCTCCAGAACGTGGCCAAGCTGGTGTCGATCCTGCGCCTCACCGGCCTCGAAGTACGCCTCGGCAGCCTGCTGCCCGAGATCACCGAACCCACCGTGGTCGAACTCGCCAACGGCGCCACCCTCACGCTGGAACCGCTGATCCGCAACGGCCGTCGCCTCGGCGTGAAGGATTTCGACCCCTGCGCGGTGCTCCTCAACAACGACCTCTCCGCCGGCATCCCGGCGCTGATGAAGGATCTCCACGACCAGTGGGTGATCCCGCCGGTGCACGCCGGCTGGCACGCCCGCCGCAAGTCCAACCACGCTGCCGCCTATGATCGCGTCACCCGCGACTTCTGCGCCGAGATCGGCATCGACCCGTGGCGCATCAACCCGGCCTTTGACACCTGCTCGGGCCTGGATTTCCACGCCCGCACCGGCGAGCAGGAGCTCGCCGACAAGGTCTCGAAGATGCTTGGCGATATCCGCACCAAGTACAAGGAATACGGCGTCACCGACGAACCCTTCGTCGTCGTCAAGGCCGACGCCGGCACCTACGGCATGGGCGTGATGACGGTGAAGGACGCCGCCGAGCTGATCGGTCTCAACCGCAAGCAGCGCAACAAGATGAGCGTGGTGAAGGAAGGCCTGGAAGTCCACGACGTCATCATCCAGGAAGGCGTGCACACCTTCGAGACCCTCAACGGCGCGGTGGCCGAGCCGGTGGTCTACATGATGGATCACTACGTGGTGGGCGGCTTCTACCGCGTCCACACCCAGCGCGGCCGCGACGAAAACCTCAACGCCCCCGGCATGCACTTCGAGCCGCTGGCCTTCGAGGCCCCGTGCAGCCTGCCCGACTGCAACCAGAGCCCCGACGCGCCACCCAACCGCTTCTACGCCTACGGCGTGGTGGCCCGGCTGGCGCTCCTCGCCGCGTCGGTCGAGATCGAGGAAACCGAGCCGCAGATCCTCGAAGAAGCCACCGCCTGACGGAACCGCCCGATGAAATTCGCCTTCATCCTCGACCCCCTCGACAAGCTCAAGGCCTACAAGGATTCCAGCATCGCCATGATGCGGGCCGCCTCCCGCCGCGGCCACGAGCTCTTCGCCATCCAGCGCGAGGCGCTGATCTGGGAAGGCGGCGTGGTGTCGGCCCGCTGCCTGCCCATCGGCGTGTCGGATTTCGACCACGCCTGGTACGCGCCCAGCGGCGCCGAAGCGGTGATGCCGCTCACCGGTTTCGACGCCGTGCTGATGCGCCAGGATCCGCCCTTCGACTTCGAATACGTCACCGCCACCTGGCTGCTGGAACGCGCCCAGCAGGCCGGCGCGCGCATCTTCAACCACCCGCGCTCGATCCGTGACCACTCCGAGAAGCTCGCCATCACCGAGTTTCCCCAGTTCACTCCGGCCACCCGGGTCGCCCGCGCCGCCGTCGACATCAACGCCTTCATCGACGCCCACGGCGACACCATCCTCAAGCCCCTCGACGGCATGGGCGGCAGCCAGATCTTCCGCGTGCGCGCCGACGACCCCAACCGCAACGTCATCATCGAGACCCTCACCCAGGATGAGCGCCGCACCATCATGGCCCAGGCCTACCTGCCGGCCATCTCCGGCGGCGACAAGCGGGTGCTGGTGATCGGCGGGCAGGTGATTCCCTATTCGCTGGCGCGCATCCCGATGGCCGGCGAGACCCGCGGCAACCTCGCCGCCGGCGGGCGCGGCGTGGCCATGCCGCTCACCGACGGCGAGCGCGCCATCGCCGAATACCTCGCGCCCATCCTGTGGGCCCGCGGGCTGCTCATCGTCGGCCTCGACGTGATCGGCGACCGGCTCACCGAGATCAACGTCACCAGCCCCACCTGCATGGTCGAGATCACCGACCAGACCGGCTTCGACGTGCCCGGCGCGGTTATCGACGCGCTCGAAGCGGTGTGCGCCTGATCAGCCTCCGCCGCGCCGCCGTCTGGCTGGCCGCCCTCGCCCTCACCGCGGGGCTGCTGGCCGGCTGCAGCCGGGAGCGCATCCACCAGCAGGAATCCTACGTCTTCGGCACCCGCGTCGAGGTGCTCACCTGGGACGCGTCGGAAGACAAATCCCGCGCCGCGGTGGCCGAGGTGCTGCGCGAGTTCGACCGCCTGCACCGGGCCTACCACGCCTGGGAGCCGTCCGAGCTCACCGCCCTCAACCAGGCCATCGCCGCCGGCCAGCAGGGCATCCCGGTCTCGCCCGAGCTCGCCGCGATGCTCACCGAGGCCAAGGCCATCGCCGCCACCGGCGACGAACTCTTCGACCCGGCCCTCGGCAAGCTCATCGCTCTGTGGGGCTTCCACACCGACACCTTCGTGCCCGTGCGGCCCGACCCTGCCAAGCTCGCCGAGCTGGTGCGTGCCCACCCGACGATGGCCGACCTCACCATCGCCGACGGCAAGGTGACGAGCCGCAACCCGGCCGTAGAGCTCGACCTGGGCGGCTACGGCAAGGGCTACGCGCTCGATCGCGCCGCCGCCATCCTCAAGGCCCACGGCATCGCCAACGCCCTCATCAACATCGGCGGCAACGTGCTGGCCCTGGGCAGCAAGGGCGACCAGCCCTGGCGCGTAGGTATCCAGCACCCGCGCGAACCCCGCCCGCTGGCCACCCTGCCCCTGCGCGACGGCGAGGCAATCGGCACCTCCGGCGACTACCAGCGCTACTTCGAGCTCGACGGCGAACGCTTCTGCCATCTGCTCGACCCACGCACCGGCCGCCCCGCCAGGGGCACCCAGGCCGTCACCATCCTGATCACCCCGCGCCCCGCCGGCGGCCCCCAGGCGGGCACCCTGTCGGATGCCGCCAGCAAGCCGATCTACCTCGGCGGCGATCACTGGCGCGACTATGCGAAGCGGTTCGGCATCGAGCACGCCCTGCGGGTGGACGCCGACGGCAAGGTCGAAGTCACCCCCGCGCTGCACAGCCGGCTCCAGTACGGCGACGGCATCAAGCCGGCCATCGTCGTTAACTGATACAAATACCCCGCTTTTTTCGGCTTGCCGCCCGGCCCACATTGGATAGAATGGGCTGGATGATCGGGATCCTCTTGATAACCCACGGCAGCCTCGGCGAAGCGCTCATCCAGTGCGCCTGCCACGTGCTCAACCGTCGCCCGCCCCAGCTCATGCAGCTGGGCGTCGCCGGTCAGGACGATCCCCTCGACGCACTGCCGCTGGCCCGCCGTCTCCTCGAGATGGTCGACGACGGCAGCGGCGTGCTGGTCCTCACCGACATCCTCGGCGCCACACCTGCCAACATCGCCGCCAAGCTCCTCGAGCCCGGCCGCATTGCCGGCGTGGCGGGCGTCAATCTGCCAATGCTGCTGCGGGTCATCACCTACCGCGAACGCAGCATGGATGTCGTGCTCAAGAAGGCCATCGCCGGCGCCTGCGAAGGCGTCGTCCACATGAAGTAGTCACCGGAAACCAGAATAAGAAGAATCAGCGAGGAAGGAAGACAAGCGCAATGCCACGCCAGGAAGCCAACATCATCAACAAGCTCGGGCTCCACGCCCGGGCCTCCGCCAAGCTCACCCAGGTCGCCAGCGCCTACAGCTGCGACGTGTGGCTCGAACGCAACGGCAGGCGGGTCAACGCCAAGAGCATCATGGGCGTCATGATGCTCGCCGCCGCCAAGGGCAGCACCATCGTGATCGACACCGAAGGCGCCGACGCCGATCAGGCCATGACCGCCATCCAGGCCCTGATCGCCGACAAGTTCGGCGAAGGGGAGTAAGGCGGGGAATCGGGCATCGGGAAGTGGGAAATGGGTAGGCAACCACCCGCCCCGGCCCAGTGCCCTCCGCTCCTCAGCCTGCTGCCCACACCCATAAAGGCCCCGCCATGAGCTTCACCGTCCACGGTCTTGCTGTCTCCCAGGGCATCGCCATTGGCCACGCCCACCTGGTTTCCCACGCGCTGCTCGAAGTCGCCCACTTCACCGTGGCGCCCAAGCACGTGGAAGCCGAGGTCACCCGGCTGCGCAGCGCGGTGGCCAAGGTCAAGACCGAACTCGCCGGGCTCAAGGCCGCGTCGGGCTCGGCGCCCTCCGAAGTGGATGCCTTCCTGGGCATGCACATCATGTTCCTCGAAGACCCGATGCTGGTCGACGCCGCCGAGGCACTGATCCTCACCCGCCGCGCCAACGCCGAATGGGCGCTGGTGCAGCAGATGGAGCTGCTGGTCGAACAGTTCGAGGCCATCGAGGACGCCTACCTGCGCGAGCGCAAGGCCGACGTGGTGCAGGTGGTCGAGCGCGTCGTGAAGGTGCTGCTGGGCCACCCGGGCCACCTGCCGCCCAAGCGCAAGGACGGCCTCGGCACCATCGTCGTCGCCCACGATCTGTCGCCCACCGACACCATCGGCTTCAAGGATCACGCCGTCGCCGGCTTCATCACCGATGTGGGCGGCCCCACCGGCCACACCGCCATCGTCGCCCGCAGCCTGTCGATCCCCGCGGTGGTGGCTCTGCGCCACATCCGCCACGTGGTGAAGGACGACGAGCTCATCATCATCGACGGCATCCGCGGCGTGGTCATCGTCGATCCCGACGAGCGGGTGCTCGAGGAATACCGCCTGCGCAAGGCCGCGGTCGAGCTCGAACGCTCCAAGCTCAAGCGCCTCAAATCCACCCGCGCCGCCACCCTCGACGGCGAAGAGGTGCAGATCCTCGCCAACATCGAACTCCCCCCCGACGCCATCCAGGCCAAAGGTGTCGAGGCCGACGGCGTGGGCCTGTTCCGCACCGAGTTCCTCTTCATGAGCCGCGACTCCTGGCCCGACGAGGACGAACAGTTCGAAGCCTACAAGTCGGTGGTCAAGACCATGGCCGGCAAGCCGGTCACGGTGCGCACCCTCGACGTGGGCGCCGACAAGGAGCTCGAAGGCGCCACCCGCGCCGAGGACAACCCGGCCCTCGGCCTGCGGGCCATCCGCTACTGCCTGGCCGAACCCAAGATGTTCCTCACCCAGCTGCGGGCGCTGCTCAGGGCCAGTCACTTTGGCCGGATGAAGATCCTCATCCCGATGCTCGCCAGCAGCAACGAGATCGACCAGACCCTGGTCCTCCTCGAAAAGGCCAAGGCCCAGCTGCGCGAACGCAAGATCAAGTTCGACGAATCGGTGCCGGTGGGCGGCATGATCGAAGTGCCCGCCGCCGCCCTGTGCCTCGGCGCCTTCACCAAGCGCCTGCAGTTCCTGTCAATCGGCACCAACGACCTGATCCAGTACACCCTCGCCATCGACCGGGGCAACGAGGCCGTCGCCCACCTCTACAACCCGCTCCACCCGGCCGTGCTGCGGCTCATCCACCAGACCATCCAGGCCGGCGCCAAGGCCGGGGTGGATGTCTCGGTGTGCGGCGAGATGGCCGGCGACCCGGACTGCGCGCGCCTCCTGATCGGCATGGGCCTGCGCCAGTTCTCGATGCACCCGGCGCAGATCCTCGAGGTGAAGCAGGCCATCCTGCGCGCCGACGCCGCCGACCTCACGCCCAAGGTCCAGCGCCTGCTCAAGCTGGACGACCCGGACCGGGTCCGCGAGGCAGTCGAGAAGCTCTAGGCCGCGCACAGGCCCGGGGTTTGACTTGCCCCCGGCCATCGCGCTAATCTTGGTTCTCAGCGCCGATTTGAACCCTTCAGCTTGCGGGCGCTTTAAAAGTACGGCTAAAGCGACGGCAGCCCAGTCCGCGACCGTTCGCCGGCTGGGTTTTTCGTTTTGGGACGAAACACGAATGCAAGAAGCTCAATCCGTTGCACAATCGGTTGGTCTGGTCGTACCCCAGACAGCGCACTTCACCGAGCCCCTGCCGCTCAAGAGCGGCGGCGTGCTGCCCCAGTACGACCTCGTCTATGAAACCTACGGCACCCTCAACGCCGCCCGCAGCAACGCGGTGCTTGTGTGCCACGCCCTGTCCGGCTCCCACCACGTAGCCGGACAGTACGCCGACGGCAGCGTCGGCTGGTGGGACAACCTGGTCGGCCCCGGCAAACCCCTCGACACCAACCGTTTCTTCGTGATCGGGGTGAACAACCTGGGCGGCTGTTACGGCAGCTCGGGGCCCAACAGCACCAACCCGGCCACCGGCAAGCCGTGGGGCGCCGACTTCCCCTTCGTCACCGTCGAAGACTGGGTCGACGCCCAGGCCCGCCTGGCGGATCGCCTCGGCATCGAGCGCTTTGCGGCGGTGGTCGGCGGCAGCCTCGGCGGCATGCAGGCCCTGTCGTGGACGCTGCAATACCCCGACCGCGTCGCCCACGCGCTGGTGATCGCCTCGGCGCCCAAGCTCACCGCCCAGAACATCGCCTTCAACGAAGTCGCCCGCCAGGCGATTTTGAAGGATCCGGATTTCCACGCCGGCCACTACTACGAGCACGGCGTGGTGCCCACCCGCGGCCTCGCGCTGGCGCGGATGATCGGCCACATCACCTATCTGTCCGACGACGCCATGGGCCAGAAATTCGGCCGGGCGCTGCGCCACGACAAGCCGGTGTTCAGCTACGACGTGGAATTCGAGATCGAATCCTACTTGCGCTACCAGGGCGACAAGTTCGCCGGCTACTTCGACGCCAACACCTACCTGCTCACCACCAAGGCGCTGGATTACTACGACCCAGCCTTCGACTACAACGGTGATCTGGTGGCCGCCCTCGAGCGCGCCAAGGCCGACTACCTGGTGGTGTCCTTCACCACCGACTGGCGCTTCGCCCCGTCCCGCAGCCGCGAGATCGTCTACGCCCTGATGCACAGCGACCGCCGCGTGAGCTACGCCGAGATCGACTGCGCCGCCGGCCACGACTCCTTCCTCCTCGACGAGCCCCAGTACCACGCCGTGCTGCAGGCCTACATCGACAACATCCAACTGTGAGGGCGGCACGATGAGCTTCCACCGCTTCGACTACGACGTGATCGCCAACTGGATCGAACCCGGCGAGCGCGTCCTCGACCTCGGCTGCGGCGACGGCAGCCTGCTGCGCTATCTGGGCGACGTGCGCCAGGTGCGCGGCTACGGCGTCGAGAACGACCCGGCGCGCCTGCTGGCCTGCGCCCGCAACGGCGTCAACGTGATCCAGATCGACATGGAACAAGGCCTTGCCGGCTTCGACGACGGCTTCTTCGACCACGTCATCATGAGCCTCTCCCTGCAGGCCATGCGCAACACCCAGGGCATCCTCAAGGAAATGCTGCGGGTCGGCCACGAGGCCGTCGTCAGCTTCCCCAACTTCGCCTACTGGCGCCACCGCCAGTCCATCCTCAACGGCCGCATGCCGGTGTCGAAGAACCTGCCCTACCAGTGGTACGACACGCCCAACGTGCGCTTCTTCACCATCGCCGACTTCGACGCCCTGTGCGAACAGGAAGGCATCGTGATCCGCGAGCGGCTGGCCTTCGACGAGGACAAGGTGATCGTGGACGAGCCCAACTTCCTCGCCAGCGTCGCCCTCTACCGGCTCGCCCGGGCCGACGGCGCCGCCGGCTGACGGCCCGGCGGGGATTGAACACTCATCCCCGCCGCCCCCTGCATACGTTCCGGAGCCTGCCATGCCCACCCCGCAACCCGGCATCCTTCAGCCGCTGCCGCCCCTCTCCCGCTATCTCGTCTTCGCCCTTGAGCCCGACACCGACGTCGCCGCCGGCCTCAAGGCCCTGGTGGAGCTCGTCGATGGCGACGCCACCGTCGCCGGCATCGGCGAAGCGCCCCTGTCGGCCATCGGCCGCAGCGTCCCCGGCCTGCGCCCCTTCCCGCCCCTGGCCGGCCCCGGCGTGAGCATTCCATCCACGCCCGCCGCCCTGTGGCTGTGGCTGCGCGGTAACGACCGAGGCGAACTGCTGCTGCGCGGCCGCCGCATCGAGCAGGCCATGGCCCCGGCCTTCCGCCTCGTCGAAACCTGGGACGGCTTCAAGCACGGCAGCGGTCGCGACCTCACCGGCTACGAGGACGGCACCGAGAACCCGGAAGGCGAAGAAGCCGTCGCCGCCGCCATCGCCGCGGATGGCTCCAGCCTCGTTGCCGTGCAGCGCTGGGAGCACAACTTCAGCCGCTTCGAGGCCATACAGCCCGAAGAGCGCGACCACTGCATCGGCCGCCGCAGGTCCGACAACGAAGAGCTCGACGACGCCCCCGAATCCGCCCACGTGAAGCGCACCGCCCAGGAAAGCTTCGACCCCGAAGCCTTTGTGGTACGCCGCTCCATGCCCTGGGCCGACGCCAGCGCCGCAGGCCTGATGTTCGTCGCCTTCGGCCACAGCCTGGATGCCTTCGAAGCACAGATGCGGCGCATGGTCGGGCTGGACGACGGCATCGTCGACGCCTTGTTCCGCTTCACCCGGCCGCTATCCGGCGCCTATTTCTGGTGCCCGCCGGTCAAGGGCGGCAAGCTGCAGCTGCCCCTGTAATCCCCAAACGATGACGGCGCCCGAAGGCGCCGTTGTCGTCTTGCGGCCCGGGTAGGTCAGCGCCTGCGGCGAGCCATCCCCAGCAGGCCCGACACACCCAGCGCCACGAGCGCGCCGCTTGCCGGCTCGGGAATCTTCAGGTCAAACGCCACCGTCCGCGCGCCATTGACGTCGTGGTAGGCGAGCGTCCCCGAACCGGCCAGTTCGAGAAATGCGCCCTCAACGAAGTCGTCCGCAGCGTTGAGGCTCGCGGCCGTCACGTCGATGGGCACCGTGAACACCAGCATCTCGTCAGGGTGGATGACGAAGCTATAGCCGCGGGTGAATGCCGCCAGCACGTCATCCGGGAAGAAAGGTTCGAGATCCTCGTCCAGCAGCGAGAAGTCGATGCCGTCGAGGGTGAGATCCAGGCTGCCGTCGTTGGTGACCACGATCTGCATGAAATCGAGGATGCCGGTGTCGAAGCCGCCCAAAGGCACCCGCAGCAGGCGCTTGAGGTTGTTGCGCAGCAGACCGACGCTTCTCACCGACAGATTCCCTCCGGCAACCGGCTGATAGACCGGCAGCAGGCTCGAGTCGATGGCGCTCAGGCCGGTGGACGCCAGCACGCTGGCCTTGTAGAAGTCGGTGCCGGTCAGGCCGGCCGACAGGGAAGGCGTATCCCGCAACTGCACCGTGTAGCTGTCTGCCTTGCCCACAAAGGCGTAGTCGTCCATGCGGACTGGCGAGACGTAGGATGCGTCGAGTGTCGATGTCTCCCCACGGCCATCCCAGGTAACGTTTGCGCCGACGGAAATCGTCTTGCTCGCAAAGCTGCCACTGAAGCTGAAATCCACCGACTTGACGCGCTCCTCTTCCAGCGAGAACGACGCCGCCGATCCATTCACCGACCCCGTGGCCACCGAACTGCCATTCACCAGCAAGGTGGTGATCCGGTCGGCCTTCGCGGCCACCGTCACCGACTGGGAGCCGGCGTAGGTGTTCTCGATGGACCCGTAACCCTGGAGTGTGGCGCTGAGATCCGCTCCACCCTTGAAATACGCCCCGACGTAGCTGCACACGCCAGTCCTGGTGCCGGCCGCCCCCACCGTGAGCGGGCAGCCGGCCTCGCCGGGCAGCAGGTAGCTGCGGGTGAGGGCATACGACTTGTCGAACTGGGCGTAGCTACCGGCCGGGTTGGCGTAGCCGGTCAGGCTCTGCCAGCCCGCCGGGATCGGGTGCTCGTTGGTCACACCGGCGCCGGGATTGACGAAGTTGATGCGGTCCACGTCGGTCTGCAGGACGCCCTTGCTCTGGTCGAGCAGGCTGACTTCCCAGGCTTCCTGGTTCTCGGTTTCGAATTCACCGCGGAAGGTGAGCGAATAGGATGGCGATGGACCGGCGGTCGAGCTCATCGTGCGGCTGCCGCTGGCGTACTGTTTGTCGCCATCGGTACAACCGAGGAAGGGGATGCACACGTTGTCCACGTTTTCCGCCCGGAACCCGGCGCTGACGGACGACGGCAACGTGCCGGTGTAGGACCAGCCCGACTGGTTGAACAGCGACGCCGATCCGTAGAACTGCCCATCGGCGAGCACCGGCAAGGCATGGGCTGCCGTACCGATCACCATCGTCGCGCCCCCGAACGCCATGCGAAGCAAGCGCAAATGCGGTCCGTATCTCATCTGACACCTCCCTTGAATGCAGTGACCTGACATCGGTTCGACGCCCGCCTGCCAAGCGGAGCGACACTGCGTTCAGGCTACATGCGGCGAGGTTCCAGAACGGTTACACCGTCAGCGCACCCTTGGCCCGCTCCAGCATCTCGCGCAGATGCTGCCGGTAGCCGACGACCCACGGAGCGGCGGTCTCACCGGGGAGGAACTCGCCCGCGTAAAGCCGGACGGCCTCGGCCACGCGGTCCTGCCGCCCGCCGGCGCTGGCCAGACGGCCAAGCAGTTCGCAGGCATCGACCGAACACAGGCTGCTTGGCAGGCTGACGAAGCCGTGCTTCACATTCACCCAGTTCAGCGGCGGCTCGCCTTCGCGGCGCCCGAGGCGGCGCAGGCGGTGGAGGGCGACCTTCAGGTTCTGCATGGCCTGGGCGCCTTCCGAATCCGGCCACAGCATGTCGGCGAGGCGTTCCGCCGGCACCTTCTGGCCGCCGGCGCAGATCAGGGCGATCAGCAGCATCTTGGTGCGCACGCCCTTCCAGTCCCGGTCATAGATTCGCCGACCGTCGATCTCGACGACAAACTCGCCCAGGGTGCGGATGTTCACCCGCGCGCCGGTCTCGGTCGATCCGCGGGACGCGGGGGTCAAGACAGATTCCAGCTCGGCCAGCCAGGCGGCGTTGCGGTGGAGCGGCACCAGCCGCTCGCCGACGGGCACGAGTTCGCGGGCGGCAGCGAGCATCCGCCGGGCCCGGTCGAATTCGCCAGCGCGCACGTCGAGCATCGCCTGCTCCTGACGGGCCACCGCGGCCACCCGACGCAGGCCCAGATGCAGCCAGCGGAGCACCCAGACGGCGGCCAGGGCGCGGGCTTCGGGACCGCGCTGCAGGTCGGCCAGGGCCTGGATCCGCAGCAGGCGGGCGATCGTCGAGGTCATCCGGCAATCGTCCGGTGCGCAGCCGGACAGGCATTCGTCGCCATGCACCAGCGCCCGCAGGGGCTGCCCGTCCCGCAAGGCCAGCGCGCCGAGGGCGAGGTGGCGGTAGGCCTGGAGCAGCGCCTGGCGCGCCGGGATGACCCGCTCGCCGAGCGCCTGGGCCAGCTTCCGCACCTCGTCGCAACGGCCCAGATCGGCCGCGGCGTAGGTCCGGTGGGCCAGCAGCGGCAGGGCCACGGCGTCGGACAGCGTCTCCACCCCGGGCAGCCCCGCGCCCGCCGAGAGGATCCCATGGGCCCGCTCCGCATCGCCGGCCAGCAGGCCGATGAGGCCGAGGGCGCTGTGCACCAGCCCCCGCGGCAGCAGACCGGCGCCATCCAGATGGCACAGGAGCTCGACGTCGGAGAGCCTCACGTCGGCCCGCGTCACTTCGCCGGCCAGGCAATCGACAAAGCAGGCCAGCGTGCGGTGGACCAGCTCCAGCGGCAACGAGCCCACCGCGACGGCAATCCGCTCGCCTTCGGCAAAGGCGGCGCGGGCGAGGTCCACATTGCTGTCGAGGATCAGGGTCAGCAACCCCTTGCGCAGCAGCAACGCCGAGCGGGCATGGGGCGACAGGGCTGCGTCCCGGGCGATCAGCTCGGCCAGGCGGGCCCGCAGGATGTCGAGGGGCTCGTCGCCGGCATCGCCCCGCAGCCGGGCGTCGCAGGCTGCGGCGCAGCCCAGGGCCTGGAGGTCGGGCGGCGCTTTGCCGGCCGGATCGACCAGCCGTGACGCCAGTAGCGCGATCTCGGCGCGGGGGTCATCCACGAGGCCAAGGAGCTCGACGCTGCGGGCGCCGGCCGCCTGCAGCATGAGCAGGCCCGCCCGAGCGCCGTGAAAATCCATCTCGAACCAGCGTCGCAGGCAGGTCCGTTCCAGCGTGGCGCAGGGATAGGGCAAGGCTAGCGGGGAATTCTCGGGCGTCTCGGTCATGGCTCCCACACCGGGGTCGGGCTGGCGCCCGTGACCCGCTTGATCTCGTCCACCATTTAGCCATGAGATGTGTGATCCCCTGACGGCGGCAGGGGATTGTTGGTGATTTTTTACAAAAATCGCATTTATCCAGTTTTTCCGCCTGACGCGACAAACCCACCGGAAGGCCGTAAAGTCGGCCCTGCCCTCCCCTGCCGGTCTTCCATCGCTGCCGTGACTCGCCCCGCTCCCCTCCCGCCGCCCGCCGACGCCTGGCTCATCTGGTTCGACGGTGCCGCACACCCCAATCCCGGGCGGATCGGCCTTGGTGCGCTGCTGCTGGGGCCCGAGGGCCAGCGGATGGATGTGTCGGAGCCCGGCGGGCGCACCGGCTGCAACAACGAGGCCGAGCTGCTGGCCCTGGGACGGGCGCTGGAGCTGGCGCTCGCCGCCGGCGCGCAGCATCTGGTGGTGAAGGGAGACAGCGATTTTGCGGTGCGTCACCTGCGGGGCGAGGCGCACACCGCAGTACCGCGGCTGGTCGGCCTCATCGACGGCACCCTCGCCCTGCTGGCGCGCTTCACGTCGGTGCGGCTGGAATGGGTGCCCCGCCACCGCAACCCGGACGCCGACCGGCTCTCCCGGGCCGCCATCGGCCTGCCCGACAAGCCTCCGCTACGCCCCGTCTCGCGGCGCCGCCGGCGCTAGTTCGGCATCCAGCAGCCGGGCCGCGACGAGGCCGTTGACCAGCCCGAAGAGCGTCGCAGCCAGCGCAAACACCGGCACCAGATAGAACACCCCGTCGTGGGGCACCAGCCACAGGCGGGCCACCACCAGCTGGCCGCCGATGTGGGCGAAAGCCGCCAGCACGCTGTGGCTCACCGGCCCGAACCAGCGCCTGGGCAGATGCATCGCCGCCCCCAGCACGGCCAGGCTGGCGAGGCTGCCGGCGAGGCTCAGGAAGAAGCCCGGCGCCAGGAACTGCCCCAGCACGAGGCTCCCCACCAGCACCCGCAACAGCGCCACCCAGGCCGCTTCGCGCCAGCCCCAGCGGGCCAGCACCACCAGCGTCACGATGTTGGCGAGCCCCGGCTTGACGCCAGGCAGCGGGAGCGGGATCGCCGCCTCGGCCACCGTGAGCACGATGGCGGCCGCCGCATGACGCGCCACCCGGTGGTCGTCGGCGGTGGGGACGAGGCGGATCTCAGTAGTTGAGGGAGTCATAGTCGGCCCGCCGCCCGGAAAGGGCGAGGCTCACCTGATTGGGCGCGCAGATCGCCACCGCCCCGGCGCTGGCCAGCCAGCCCTGGCGCACGCAATACTGGCGCGGCCCCGGATCGCTGGCCACGCGAGCCCGGCCGGGCTGCACCTCGATGCGCGTGGTGCCGAGCGGGCCGGGCACCTCGACGATGCGCGGGGCGGAGAGATCCACCTCGGCGAACACCTGCCCGCCGGCCTTGATGATGGCCTTGTCCGGTCGGCCGCCCTGCCACAGCACGAGGGCCGATCCAACACAGAAAGCCAGCGCCGCCGCCAACACCAGCCCGTCGCCCATCCGCAGATGGACGGCCCAGGCGGCCAGCCAGCGGCGCACGGCGGGCAGATCCGGCACGGGTCAGGTCTTGAAGGAGCGGTGCCGCACGAGCACCCGGGCGCTTTCGCGGAAGCGCTCGGCGAGCTGTTCGGCGATGTACACCGAGCGGTGCTGGCCTCCGGTGCAGCCGATGGCCACGGTGAGGTAGCTGCGGTTGTCGTTTACGTAGGACGGCAGCCACTGGGCCACGAAGCGGTAGATGTCGTCGGTCATCTGGCCGACCTCGGGCACCCGCTCGAGGAAGTCGATCACCGGCTGGTCGCGCCCGGTGAGGGGCCGCAGCACCGGGTCGTAGTGCGGGTTGGGCAGGCAGCGCACGTCGAACACCAGGTCGGCGTCCATCGGGATACCGTGCTTGAAGCCGAAGGACTGGAACAGCAGGGTGATCTGGTCGCCCGCTTCCAGCCGCATGAAGCTCTTCACCCAGTTGCGCAGGGTGTTGGCGGACAGATCGCTGGTGTCGATGCGGTGGCCGAGTTCGGAGATCAACGCCAGCGCTTCCCGCTCGCGGGCGATGGCCTCGGCGAGGGTCACGTCGTCGTCGCCCAGCGGGTGCTTGCGGCGGGTTTCGGAGAAGCGTGCGATGAGGGTGTCGTCGCGCGCATCCAGGAACAGAAAGCGCACGTCACCAATCATGGCGCGCAGGGATTCGATCTGCTGGGGCAGTGCGGCGATGCCGGCGCCGGAGCGCACGTCCACGGCCACCGCGATGCGTTGATAGCCGGAGCCCCGCAGGTGGGTGACGAGTTGCGGCAGCAGCGCCGACGGCAGGTTGTCGACGACGTAGTGGCCGCAATCCTCCATCACGTTGAGCGCCACGCTCTTGCCGGAGCCGGACAGACCGCTGATGAGGACGAGTTGCATGGTGGAACCTGTTTTGGGGAGCGCCGCGGTCAGAAGTCAGCGGCCAGCCTGCGGCGGAATGCCGCAGTTTTTTTGGAGAGCATAAACAATGTTGGCGCAGCGAACTATCGAGCGTTCTACAAAAAATCACATATCTGTTAAATCATGTGGCAACGAGGCATTTCTCACGGATTTTGGCGACGCCGCTGCGCTGCAGCTCAGCCACCAGCCGGTCGGCAAGCGCAGGCAGGCCGCGCTCCAGCACCCGGATGCCGGGGGCGGCATGGTGCGCTCAGTCGGCGGCTTCGGTGTGGTCAGCCGCGGGCGGGGGCGCTTCGGCCACCGCCTCGCTGCCGGCGGGATCGGAGTCGGTCTCGCCGAAGATCTCGTCGGCACTGCGGCCACAGCCGGTGCAGTAGCCGTCCTCGATCTCGCAGACGCCGATGCAGGGGTTCTCTTCGCTCATCGCCGCCTCACCCGTTGCCCACGCACTCGCCGCGCAGGCCGCCCTCGAAGAGGTCGGCGGCAGCCCGGCGGCTGGCCACTTCGGCCAGGATCGCGCGCTTGCGGTCGTCGTCGGCGCGGCCCCAGTCGGTGATTTCGGGGATGGTGCGGAAACAGCCTTCGCAGTAGCCCGTGGCCGGGTTCATGCGACAGACAGCGGTGCAGGGAGATTGGATGGTCATGATGCGCTCTGGGGGTCGACGCCCGCCGCTCGTTGTCGGCGGGTCTTCGTGGACCTTGGAGCTTATACGGGCTTGGCCCGCTTCGCCAGCACCGCCCGCGCCACCTTTGATGCCGGCGGGCGGCCCAGGCGCTCGCTGATCCAGCCTGCGGTATCGACGAGCTTGTCGAGGTCGATGCCGGTGTGGATGCCGAGGCCGTCCAGCAGATACACCACGTCTTCGGTCGCCACGTTGCCCGAGGCGCCCGCCGCGTAGGGGCAGCCACCGAGGCCTGCCACCGCCGCGTCGAACACCGCCACGCCTGCTTCGAGCGACGCGTAGATGTTGGCCACCGCCTGCCCGTAGGTGTCGTGGTAGTGGCCGGCGAGCTTTTCGACCGGCACCTTGCGGGCCACCACGTCCAGCATCTGCCGCGTCTTGCCCGGGGTGCCCACGCCGATGGTGTCGCCGAGGCTCACCTCGTAGCAGCCCATCTGATAGAGCGTGGCGGCCACGTCGGCCACCGCTTGCGGATCGACTTCGCCCTCATACGGGCAACCCAGCACGCACGAGACGTAGCCGCGCACCTTCACCCCGGCCGCCTGGGCTGCGGCCATCACCGGCTCGAAGCGCTTGAGGGATTCGGCGATGCTGCAGTTGATGTTCTTGCGGCTGAAGGATTCGGACGCGGCGCCGAACACCGCCACCTCGGTCGCCCCCACCGCCAGCGCCGCCTCGAAGCCCTGCAGGTTTGGGGTGAGCACCGGGTAATCAACGCCCGGCAGGCGCTGGATGAGCCGCAACACCTCGCTGTTGTCGCCCATCTGCGGCACCCACTTGGGCGACACGAAGGACGTGGCTTCGATGGCGGGCAGGCCGGCGGCGCCCAGGCGGGCGATCAGCTCGACCTTGGTTTCGGTGCTGACGACCTGCTTTTCGTTCTGCAGGCCGTCGCGGGGGCCCATCTCGACGAGGCGGACATGGGTGGGGAGGGTCATCGGATTTCCTTGGCAGCGCTTCAATGCACCGCCAATTTTAATTGCATAACCTCGAGATTTCCGCACTATTTATCCGCTTGTCTTTATGCGGAGGGCGGAGCGCGCTTTAAATTCAGCCGACGAAGCACCGCCGGGCCTTGTCAGCCCGTGGCCTGGGGCCGCCGCCGGAAGATGCGGGCGACGAAACGCCACAGCATCACGATCATCACCACCGCCAGCACGCAGAACACCGCCAGCGCACCGAGAAAAAGCAGCGGCTGGTGGATCAGCGTCCACATGCCGCCGGCGAACAGCGCGTCCTCGCCCAGCGACGTGACCACGTTGCTCACCGGCTCCGGCGAGGTGTTGATCGCCGCCCGGGCGCTGGCCTTGGCAAAGTGGGTGCCGGCCGCCAGGGTGCCGCCGAGCAGGCCCATGGCAATCTGCAGCGCACCGCCCTGGTCGCCCATCACCGCCGCGGCCAGCGCCGCGCCAGCGGGGATGCGGATGAAGGTGTGGGCGGCATCCCAGAGGGAATCCAGCCAGGGCAGCTTGTCGGCGAAGAACTCGACGAGCAGCAGCAGGCCAGACACCCCGAGCACCAGCGGATGGGCCAGCACGCCGAGGCCGCCCGGCAGGTGCACGCCGGCGAAGCGCGCCAGCGCGCCGAGCACGAACACCAGCGCGTAGAGGCGCAGCCCGCTGGCCCAGCCGAGGCCGGCCGCCAGCGCCGCCAGCGAGGCGAGGTCCACCGGCACGTCGCGCCAGTCGAGCAGCGGCTTGACGCTCTCGGCGAGGGTGGCGGGATCAAGGCCGGCGATGTCCATCCGGCGGGCCTAGGCTTTCAGGAACTGCGCATGGTGGGCCAGGTGGTCCGCCATGAAGGTGGAGATGAAGTAGTAGCCGTGGTCGTAGCCCTCATGCAGGCGCAGGGTGAGGGGCTGGCCGTCGCAGCACACCCACTCGAAGCGGTCCGGGTTGAGCTGGGTGGCCAGAAACTGGTCGGCCATGCCCTGATCGATGAGGATCGGCGGGCAGCGCCGGCCGTCCTCCACCAGCGCGCAGGCGTCGTGCTCGCGCCACACTGCCCGGTCGGTGCCGAGGTAGCCGCTGAAGGCCTTCTCGCCCCACGGGCACAGGCTGGGCGCGGTGATCGGCGCGAAGGCCGACACCGAGCGGTACAGATCCGGATGGCGCAGGGCCAGGGTGAGCGCCCCGTGGCCGCCCATCGAGTGCCCGAAGATGCCGCAGCGCTTGAGATCGGCCGGGAAGCGCAGGCCGATGAGCTGGCGCAGTTCGCCGGTGATGTAGCTTTCCATCCGCCAGTTGCGGGCCCAGGGCTCGCGGGTGGCGTCGAGATAGAAGCCCGCGCCGATGCCGAAATCCCAGGCGTCGGCCTCGCCGGGGATGCGCGCGTCGCGGGGGCTGGTGTCGGGCGCGACCAGCATCAGCCCCAGCTCGGCCGCCAGCCGCTGGGCGCCGGCCTTGATGGGGAAGGTCTCCTCGGTGCAGGTGAGGCCGGCGAGATAGAACAGCACCGGCACCGGCCCGTTGGCTGCCTGGGGCGGCACGAAGACCGAAAAACGCATCGCCAGCCCGATTTCCCGCGACTGGTGGCGGTAAAACCCCTGCCGGCCGCCAAAGCAGAGGTGCTGGGAGAGGGTTTCGAAGGGCATGGCGGCGTTCTTCAGTAGATGACCACCGAGCGGATCGACTCGCCGCGCTTCATGAGGTCGAAGCCGTCGTTGATCTGGTCGAGGCTGAGAGTGTGGGTGATGAGGTCGTCGATGTTGAGCCTGCCTTCCATGTACCAGTCGACGATCTTCGGCACGTCGGTGCGGCCGCGGGCGCCGCCGAAGGCCGAGCCCTTCCACACACGCCCGGTGACCAGCTGGAACGGCCGGGTGGATATCTCGGCGCCGGCCTCGGCCACGCCGATGATCACCGACTGGCCCCAGCCCTTGTGGGTGCATTCGAGCGCCTGGCGCATCACCTTGGTGTTGCCGATGCACTCGAAGCTGTAGTCGGCGCCGCCGTCGGTGAGCTGGACGATGTGATCGACGACGTTTTCCACTTCATTCGGGTTGATGAAGTGGGTCATCCCGAACTTGCGGGCCATGGCTTCGCGGCCGGGGTTGAGGTCCACGCCGATGATCTTGTCGGCGCCCACCATCTTGGCGGCCTGGATCACGTTGAGGCCGATGCCACCGAGGCCAAAGACGACCACGTTGGCACCGGCCTCGACCTTGGCGGTGAACAGCACGGCGCCCACGCCGGTGGTCACGCCGCAGCCGATGTAGCAGACCTTGTCGAAAGGCGCGTCTTCACGGATCTTCGCCAGAGCGATCTCGGGCACCACGATGTAGTTCGAGAAGGTGGAGGTGCCCATGTAGTGCAGGATCGGCTTGCCGTCGAGACTGAAGCGGCTGGTGGCGTCGGGCATCAGGCCGCGACCCTGGGTGCTGCGGATCTTCTGGCACAGGTTGGTCTTGCGCGACAGGCAGAACTTGCACTCGCGGCATTCCGGCGTGTAGAGCGGGATCACGTGATCGCCGGCCTTCAGCGATTTAACATCCGGGCCCACATCGACGACGACGCCGGCGCCTTCGTGGCCGAGGATGGCCGGGAACAGGCCTTCGGGATCGGCCCCCGACAGCGTGTAGTAATCGGTGTGGCAGATGCCGGTGGCCTTGACCTCGACCAGCACTTCACCGGCCTTGGGGCCTTCCAGGTCGACGGTTTCGATGGTCAGCGGGGCGCCGGCCTTCCAGGCGACGGCAGCTCGGGTCTTCATGGGTGTTCTCCGGGGGGATCGGGTTATTGGGGTGTTATAGGTGTTTTTCGTCGCGAATGCGCTTACCCACGGCGGGCGGGTGATATGCAGCCATCGACCGCAGGAGCGCGAAGAGGTTGTCCTCGACGAGCAGCAGGCCGCGGTTTTCCTGCTTCATGAAGCCTTCTTCCACGCCCCGCTCCATCATCTGGACAAGGGGCAGGTAGTAGCCTTCGACGTTGAACAGGGCCACCGGCTTGTTGTGGAAGCCGAGCTGGGCCCAGGTGAGGATTTCGAACAGCTCTTCAAAAGTGCCAAGCCCGCCGGGCAGGGCGATGAAGCCGTCGGCGAGCTCCGCCATCCGCGCCTTGCGGGTGTGCATGGAATCGACGACTTCGAGCCGGGTGAGGCCCTCGTGGCCCACTTCCCAGTCCATCAACACCCGCGGGATGACGCCGACCACCTTGCCACCGGCAGCCAGGCAGGCATCGGCGACCACGCCCATCAGCCCGACGTTGCCGCCCCCGTAGACCAGCTCGATGCCGCGCTCGGCGAGCAGCTTGCCGAGGGCTTCGGCCGCCGCCCGATAGGCCGGCCGCACGCCGGAGCGGGAACCACAGAAGACACAGATGCGCCGCATGGTTGGCGCTCCGTCAGAAGGGGCCTTTTTCGAGCCAGCGCTCGAGCTGCGGGAGGCGGTCGTTGCCCCAGAAGCCTTCACCTTCGACGATGAAGTAGGGCGAACCGAACACGCCGCGGGCTTCGGCCAGATCGATCTCGGCCTTCAGGCGGGCCTTGGTGGCCGGATCGGAAAAGGCGTCGGCGACTTCCTCCCGATTGATCTTGAGGGCGTCGGCGATGTCGAGGAGGACGCTGGTCTCGGCGATGTTGCGGCCATCGACGAAATAGGCGCGGAACACCGCGTGGGCGAAGGCGCGGGCCTCTTCGGGGTCGCGGTCGGACAGCCACTGGAAGGCGCGGGCGGCATGTTCGGTGTGCACCGGGTAGGGGCTGGGCTGCTTGAAGGGGATGCCGAAGAAGGCGGCGGTGCGCTCGGTGTCGCGCTGCACGTACTCGGTGCGCATCAGGCCCGCCGGGATCTTCATGCCGCCCTGGGGCTGGAACTGGGCGTCGAGGACGATGGCGTGCCACATCACGGCACGCCCGTGGCGGGCGGCGAGTTCGTCGATCTGCTCGGAGGCCAGGTAGCCGTAGGGCGAGGAGAAATCGAAGTAGAAGTCGATGGGGGCGGACATGCGGGTCTCCGGGAGGCGAATTTTCTGTGATGCCGGTTGGGTCGGTCAGCCCGCATTATCCATGCCGGGCGACCGAAGGGCATCACATTGCGTGTCGCTCCGACGACCGGCCGCTCAGAACCCGCCTTCGGCCAGCCAGCGCTCCACCTGGGGCAGCCGGTCGGCCCCCCAGAAGGCTTCGCCGTCGACGATGATGAAGGGCGAGCCGAACACCCCGCGCGACAGCCCCAGATCCACCTCGGCGGCGAGCCGGGCCTTGATCTCGGTGCCGGACAGCACCGCCGAGAGCTCGTCCCGGTCGATGCCCTGCCCGGCGGCGATGTCGAGCACCGCGCCGAGATCGGAGATGTTCACGTCATCGACGAAATACGCCCGGTAGGCGGCGAGGCCAAAGGCCCGCGCCTTTTGCGGGCTGCGGTCGTTGATCCACAGAAAGGCCCGCGCGGCGTGCTGGGTGGGGATCGGGAAGGTGCTGGGCTGCTTGAAGGGCAGGCCGAAGTAACGGGCCGAACGTTCGATGTCGTGCATCGAATAGGCGCCCTTGAGGGGAATCGACGGCAGCGGCGCGAGGCCGGTGACCTTGAAGGTAACCCCCAGCAGGAAGGGATGCCACAGCACCGTGCGCCCGTAGCGTTCGGCCAGGGCGTCGATCTTCTCGGCGGCGAAGTAGCCGTAGGGCGAGGAAAAATCGAAGTAGAAGTCGATGGGGGCAGTGCTGCGCCGGGGTTCGGTCATGGGTCGGTCTCCGTCTCAGGGGGTCTTGGGCCACAGGATCAGCTGGGTGCAGCGGAACAGCGCCAGCCGCCGGCCGCAGCCGCCGCTGGTGACTTCGGAATCCCACACCTGGGTGTTGCGCCCGATATGCACCGCCGTGGTGTTGCACAGGAGCACTCCGTCGGTCTGGGTGCCGAAGAAGTTGGTCTTCAGCTCGATGGTGGTGAAGCTCTTGGCGCCTTCAGGCAGGTGGGCGCGGGTGGCGTAGCCCGCCGCGCTGTCGGCCATGGCGATGATCGTCGCGGCGTGGAGATAGCCGTTGGGGGCCAGCATCTCGGGGCGGATCAGCATCCGAGAGCCCATTCGCCCCGGTTCGAGGGTCACGGCCTCGAAGCCGAACCAGCCCGGCAGATGGCCCGCACCCCGGGCGTTGAGGAAATCGAGGTCGATGCCTTCGGCGAGCCGGGGTTCGGCCATCACGGGTCTCCGGTATCAGCTTTCCAGGGCCTCGAGGGCACCCAGGTAACGGGGCATGAGATCCTCGCGCCGGCTCACGTTGATGCCCAGGTCGCGGATCAGGCCGTCCTTGAGGCCATACACCCAGCCATGCACAGTGAGCCGCTGACCGCGCTTCCAGGCATCCTGGACGACGATGGTCTGGCAGACGTTGACCACCTGCTCGATGGTGTTGAGCTCGCACAGGCGGTCGTGGCGCATCTCGGGCGGCAGCAGATCGACGCGGCTGACGTGCTTCACGTGAACATCCTGCACATGACGCAGCCACAGATCGACCAGCCCGACACGATCCCGCTGCAGCGCCGCGCGCACGCCGCCGCAGCCGTAGTGGCCAACGACCATGATGTGCTTCACCTTCAGCACATCCACCGCAAACTGGATCACCGACAGGCAGTTGAGGTCGGTGTGCACCACCACGTTGGCCACGTTGCGGTGGACGAAGACCTCGCCCGGCATCAGGCCGATGATCTCGTTGGCCGGCACGCGGGAATCGGAGCAGCCGATCCACAGGAACTCGGGCGCCTGCAGGGTCGACAGCTTCTCGAAGTAGCCGGGATCGACCTGGCGCATGCGTCGCGCCCAGGCCAGGTTGTAGTCGAAGAGGTGGAACAGGTTTTCGTTCTGGACGTCGGACTCGTTCCAGTTCTCCAGATCGAGGGCGAGGAACATCGCGCCTTCGACAGGCGTCGGGTAGTAGGCCGGCGCCTCCTTGAAACCCAGCTCCCGATAGAGCTTCACGGCGATGCGCATGGCCGGCAGGGTGTCGAGCATCACCTTGCGATAGCCCAGCGTCTTGGCGGCCTTGATGGCGGCCAGGGCGAGTTCGCGGCCGACTCCGGTGCCGCGCATATCGGGCTCCACGTAGAGCCGCTTCATCTCGCAGACGCCGCCCGTGGCCGGGCGGATGCCCACGCAACCAGCGGGCTTGCCGTCGAGCTCGGCAAAGAACAGCCGCCCCGCGGGCGCAGCGTAGGCGCCGGGGAGGGAGGCCATCTCCTCGCCGAAATTCTGGTAACCGAGATCTACGCCCAGCCAAGCGGCGTAGTTGCGGAAAAACTGGCGGACATGCTCGATCTCGGCGTGGTCATCGGCACTGAGGATGCGAAGGGTAACGGCCATCGATCAATTCCATTACAAGTCGAAACAACCCAGCAGGATACTCGTTCAGGCCGGCCGTTTCACCCCCGGGCATGGCCCAAGCCACGCCTTTTTGTGTACGAAGCCCTTTCAGGCAGGCTTTTCCTGACGGCCGTGCATGACCATGATCGTCTGCTGCATCACCGCGCAGAGCGTCCATTCCTCGGCCTTCACCGCAAAGACTTCGGCCTTGGTGATGATCAGCGTGCGGCCCGGGCGGATCACCTCGCCCCGGGCCACCAGCCGCTCGCCGTCCGCGGGGGCGATCAGGTTGATCTTGTACTCCACCGTCAGCACGCTGGCGTCGGCCGGGGTGAGCGTGTTGGCAGCGTAGCCGGCCGCCGAGTCGGCGATCATCCCCACCACCCCGCCGTGGATGAAGCCGTGCTGCTGGGTGATGCCCTCCCGGTACGGCAGGTGGATCTCGGTGTAGCCGGGCTCGACCACCGCCATCTTCGCGCCGATCAGGGCCATCGCGTGCTGCAGGTCGAAGCTCGCCCGGACGCGGGCGGCGTAGTTCGGGTCGCGGGGGCGAAAAGGCTCCAGGGGCGGACGGCTCATCGCTTGTCTCCTGTTATTGGCAGGGCCTTTGCTGGCGCCTTGAATTACGTTTACGTAAACGTAATTTTGGTGGTAAAAAAGATCAAGCGCCTTCGCCCAGACGGGCAGCCAGCGCGGCGTGGGCGGCGGCAGCGCCTTCCGGGTTCTCGGCCAGCTGTTCGGCACACTGCTTCTCGAGGATGTCGATCTCGCCGAGCACCGCGGCGATGTCCTCGCGCTGCTGCTCGAGGGCCCGCCGGCGCTCGGCCAGCACCACCAGCAGGCGGCGCAGCTGCGGGGCCGAATCGCGCAGGCCGTCGTACATGCCGAGCAGTTCGCCGATCTCGGCCAGCGACAGGCCGAGCCGCTTGCCGCGCAGGATCAGGCCCAGACGGGTGCGGTGGCGCTTGTTGTAGATGCGGTTGCGGCCGGCACGGACGGGCGCGAGCAGGCCTTCGTCCTCGTAGAAGCGGATGGCACGCGGGGTAATCCCGAACTCGCGGGCCAGATCACCGATGGTGTAGGTTGTTTCCTCGATCATCGAATCAGTAAATCAGATTTCCCGAGGCCGGACAACGCGGCCGACGGATTTCCAGGAGAACAGCAGCAATGAGCACCCCGACCCTCGAATACCCCTTCGACAGCGTGCCGGAGGCCGGCGAGACCCGCGAGGTCGCCCCCGGCGTGTCCTGGATCCGCATGCCGCTGCCCTTCGCCCTCGACCACATCAACCTGTGGCTCATCGAGGACGGCGAAGGCGTGGCGATCGTCGATACCGGCTACGCCCTCGACGCCACCCGCGACGCCTGGGAGACCATCCTCGCGCGCCTCGGCAAACCGGTGACACAGATCATCGTCACCCACTGCCACCCGGATCACCTGGGCCTCGCCCGCTGGCTCTCCGACAAGACCGGCGCCGGCGTGGTGATGTCCCAGGGCGAGTACCTCGGCGGCTACGCCCTGTGGCATCAGCTCACCGGCTACGACGTCACCTCGATGGTGGCCCACTTCCGCCACCACGGCCTCGACGACGACCGCGCCGCGGCGCTCGAAGGCCGGGGCAACGCCTACGCCCGCGGGGTACCGTCGCTGCCCGCCACCTACCAGCGCCTCATCGACGGCGACACGCTCTCGATCGGTGGCCAGCAGTGGCAGATCATCGTCGGCTACGGCCATGCGCCGGAGCACGTATCCCTCTACTGCGAGGCCATCGGCGTGCTGATTTCGGGCGACATGCTGCTACCCCGGATATCCACCAACGTCAGCGTTTTTGCTGCGACGCCGCATGACGACCCGCTCGGCCGCTTCCTCGATTCGATCAGCGCTTTCAAGCAGTTGCCAGACACGTCGCTCGTGCTACCATCCCACGGGAGGCCGTTCCGCGGCATCGCCCTCCGGGTTGATCAGCTCGTCCAGCACCACGACGACCGCTGCGCGGAACTGCTTGCTGCATGCACCGATCCCCGCAGTGCGGAAGAGATTCTTGCGACCCTCTTCCCGCGCGAGCTGGATACGCATCAGGTCATGTTTGCAATGGGGGAGGCCATCGCCCACCTGAACCACCTCGAACACAAGGGCGAGCTGGTAGGCCGGGTCGGAGACGATGGGGTGGTTCGTTTCGTCAAAAGCATCTAACAAGGAGTGCCCAACAATGGCTGCGCCAGAAAAAGAAGTCGCCAAGTCCGAACTGCCGGACCCGAAGGAAGTCGCCAAGACCTACGCCGAAGTCGCCCAGCGCGCTTCCAAGCTGCTGGCCGACCACATCCAGAAGCAGGTCCAGAAGGGCATGTCCGCCCCCACCGACGAACTGGGCATCGCCCAGGCCTTCATGGACATGATGGGCAAGCTGCTGGCCAACCCGTACCGTCTGGCCCAGGCCCAGATGAACCTCGTCTGGGATTACTTCTCCCTGTGGCAGCACTCCATGATGCGTTTCACCGGCATGGCGCCCAGCGCCCCGGTCGCCGCCCCCGCCAAGGACGACAAGCGCTTCAAGGATGAAGAATGGCAGGAGCACTTCCTGTTCGACTTCATCAAGCAGTCCTACCTGATCACCGCCCGCCACATCCACGACACCGTCTCCGGCGTGGATGGCCTGGACGACCAGACCCAGAAGAAGGTCAACTTCTACACCCGCCAGTACATCGACGCCCTGTCGCCGTCCAACTTTGCCCTGACCAACCCGGAAGTCTTCCGCGAGACCGTCAAGAGCCACGGCCAGAACCTCATCAAGGGCCTCAACAACCTGCTGCGCGACGTGGAAGAAGGCGACGGCAACCTGCGCGTCAAGATGACCGACACCACCGCCTTCGAGCTGGGCCGCAACGTGGCCACCACGCCGGGCAAGGTCGTCTTCCAGACCGAGATGATGCAGCTGCTGCAGTACACCCCGACCACCCCGGACGTCTCCAAGCGCCCGCTGCTGATCGTCCCGCCCTGGATCAACAAGTTCTACATCCTCGACCTGCGCGAGAAGAACTCCTACATCAAGTGGTGCGTCGATCAGGGCCACACCGTGTTCGTGATCTCCTGGGTCAACCCGGATGAGCGCCTGGCCGAGAAGAGCTTCGACGCCTACCTGCTCGAAGGCACCCTGGCCGCCGTCGACGCCATCGTCGAACAGACCGGCGCCAAGGAAATCAACGCCGCAGGCTACTGTCTGGGCGGCACGCTGCTCGCCACCACCCTGGCCTACATGGCCGCCAAGAAGGACAAGCGTCTGGCGTCCGGCACCTTCTTCACCACCATGACCGACTTCGCCGATCCGGGCGAACTGTCCGTCTTCCTCGACGAAGGCCAGATCTCCAGCCTCGAGAAGAAGATGTTCGAGCGCGGCTACCTCGAAGGCTCCGAAATGGCCGGCACCTTCAACATGCTGCGCGCCAACGACCTGATCTGGTCCTTCGTGGTGAACAACTACCTGATGGGCAAGGATCCGTTCCCCTTCGACCTGCTGTACTGGAACTCCGATTCCACCCGCATGCCGGCGAAGATGCACAGCTTCTACCTGCGCAACATGTACCTGAACAACCTCCTCAAGGAGCCGGGTGGCATCGAGATCGCAGGCGTGCCCATCGATCTGTCCAAGATCAAGGTCCCGACCTACTTCATCTCCACCATCGAAGACCACATCGCCCCGTGGAAGAGCACCTACTCCGGTGCCCGCAACTTCGGCGGCAACGTGCGCTTCGTACTGGGCGGCTCCGGCCACATCGCCGGCATCGTCAACCCGCCCGCAGCCAACAAGTATGGCTACTGGACCAACCCGGCCGCCAAGCTGCCCGCCACCGCCGACGAGTTCTTCAACGGCGCCGAGCAGCACCCGGGCTCCTGGTGGACCGACTGGCAGGCCTGGCTGATGGCCCAGGACAGCAGCAAGGTTCCGGCCCGCGATCCGCTCAACGGCAAGTTCAAGGTGCTCGAAGATGCACCGGGCTCCTTCGTCAAGGCCCGTCTCGACGCCAAGAAGAAGGCCGCCTGATCCATCGGCAGCCTGCATGAAGAAAGGGGGCCTCGGCCCCCTTTTCCTTTTTCCGCCTCAGCCTCACTCGCCCCACTTCACCAACCGTGGCCACCTACCCGCTCGAAACCCCGCTCCCCCACGGCCTGCCCGTCGTCCTCGACACCAACGTGGTGTTGTCCCTGTGGATGTTCGAAGATCCCGCCCTCGTGCGCCTGCGCGCGGCCGTCGAGAGCGGCGCGCTCCGCCCCCTCAGCCGGGAAGACTGCCTGGGCGAACTCGCCCGCGTGCTCGCCTACCCGCAGTTTGCCCAGAGCCCCGAACGCCAGGCCGAGATCGCCGCCACCTACCGGGCCCGCTGCACGCTCGTCGAACCGGTCGCCCCGCCCGCCTGCGAACTGCCCAACTGCCTCGACAGGGATGATCAGAAGTTCCTCGAGCTCGCCCGCGACAGCGGCGCCCGGGCGCTCCTGACCCGCGACAAACTGGTGCTCAAGCTCGGCAAACGCCCGGTCATCGCCGCGCGTTTCGCCATCCTCACGCCCGAGAAGCTGCAAATCCAGCTGGCGTAAAGCCCACCACATCACAGAGCCTTGCACATCGACACAACAATTCACATATCATGGCAGCCCCGGACACCCAGTCTGGATAGACTGGGGACTCAACCCTCATGACGGAGCACGCCATGGCCACTGAAATGTCTTTCGACGTTGGCAACCTCATCACCACCTACCTCATTCCCCTCGGCTGGAAACTCGCCGGCGCCGTCGCCCTCTGGATCATCGGCGGCTGGCTGATCAACATCATCGGCAACCTGTCCAACCGCGGCATGACCCGCCAGAAGGTCGAGCCCACCCTCGTCCGCTACGTCGAGGCCACCCTGCGGGTGGTCATGCGCATCGTGCTGGTCATCGTGATCCTGTCGGTGTTCGGCATCGAAACCACGAGCTTCGCCGCCCTCATCGCCGCAGCCGGCGTGGCCATCGGCGTGGCGTGGAGCGGCCTGCTCTCCAACTTCGCTGCCGGCGCATTCCTGATCATCCTGCGCCCGTTCAAGGTGGGTGATTTCATCAGCGGCGCGGGCGTCACCGGCACCGTCAAGGAAATCGGCCTGTTCGCCACCACCATCGACCAGCCCGACAACGTGCGGACGACCATCGGCAACAACAAGCTGTTCTCCGACAACATCGTCAACTACACGCTGAACCCGTCCCGCCGGGTGGACCTGACCGCCCAGCTGGCCCACAGCGTGGATCCGAAGCAGGCGATGGAACTCATCCGCGCCCGCATCAAGCAGATCCCCAACGTGCTGACCGACCCGGCGCCGGATGTCGAGATCCTCGAGTTCAACGCCGCCGGCACCAAGCTGGTGGTGCGCCCCTATTGCCACAACGACCACTATTGGCAGGTGTATTTCGACACCAACAAGGCCCTGGCCGAAGTGGGCGGCGCCAACAACTGGCCGATCCCGGCGCCCCATCAGGTGCTGCGTCAGCCCAGCTGATCGCCCCCGGCTTCAGCGCAAACGCCCACTCCGGTGGGCGTTTTTCATGGCGCGCCGGCCAGCGTGCGGCGCAGCTCGGTGAGATAGCGCAGCCCGGCCACCGCCCGACTGCCGTACCACGAGGCCATCTCGCCATCGATCAGCGCCGCCGGACGCCCCGACGCGGCGGCCACCTCGGCCAGATGGCTGTCGCGAAAGCGATAGGGCTCGGACGACAGGAAGACCCGCGCCACGCCCGCCAGCCACGGCGCATCCCATTCGAAGGCCGGATAGCGCGGCTCGTCGGCCTCGGGAACCGTCTGCCAGCCCACCGCCCCCAGCATCGCCGAGATGTAGGTGCTGCGCGCCACGGTCATCCATGGCTCGCGCCAGATGAGGTAGAGCACCTTCTCGGCCGGCAGGCTGGCGCCCACGGCCCGCGCGTCGTCCAGCGCAGCGGCTAGATCGGCGCACAGCCGCTCAGCCTCGGCCTCACGGCCAAAGATGCCACCCAGCAGGCGATACACCGGCAGGTTGTCCTCGGGCGTGCAGGGGTGGGTGACGATCACATGGGGCACGCAGGCGGCGATCTCCTCGACGCATTCGCGCCGGTTTTCGTCCACATTGACGATCACATGGGTCGGCGCCAGCTCGCGCAGGCGCGCGAGGTTCACGTCCTTGGTGCCGCCCACCTTGGGGATGGTCTTCAGGGTCGCCCGTGGGTGGATGCAAAAACCTGTCCGCCCGACCAGCTGCCCGGCCAGCCCCAGATCGCACACCAGCTCGGTGAGCGAGGGCACCAGCGAGACGATCCGCGCCGGGCCCGAATGGGGCTGGTGGCGATGGCCGCTTGCGTCCACCAGGAAATCTTCATCATTCTTGTTCTGCATCATCGCGCAAGTATCTCAGGAGCCGCACCGTTATTGGATGGTACGTGGAACAAGCATCCGCGCCCGCACTCTCACCTGAAGCAAGCAAACCCTTCCAGCCACGGAGAAGATCATGAAAATCGGCGTTCCCAAGGAAACCAAGAACCATGAACATCGTGTCGGCCTGACCCCGGGTGCAGTCCGGGAGGTCGTCGCCCATGGCCACCAGGTGTTCGTCGAGACCGGCGCCGGGCTCGGCATCGGCGCCACGGATTCCGATTACGAACGCGCCGGCGCCACTATCAGCGCCAGCGGCGCCGAGGTCTTCGAAGCCGCCGAGATGATCGTCAAGGTGAAGGAGCCGCTCCCCGACGAGCAGGCCCGCCTCAAGCCCCATCACATCCTGTTCACCTACCTGCACCTCGCCCCGGCACCCGAACTCGCCGAGGCGCTGCTTGCCAGCGGCGCCACCGCCATCGCCTACGAAACCGTCACCGCCCCCGGCGGCGGCCTGCCGCTGCTGGCGCCGATGTCCGAAGTGGCGGGGCGGATGAGCATCCAGGCCGGCGCCGCTGCCCTCGAAAAATCCCATGGCGGCCGCGGCGTGCTACTGGGCGGAGTGCCCGGCGTGGAGCCGGGCCGGGTCGTCGTGCTGGGCGGCGGCACGGTGGGCAACAACGCGGCCCACACGGCCGTCGGCATCGGCGCCGACGTCACCATCGTCGATAAATCCCTGGCCGTGCTGCGCCACCTGGACGAAGTGTATGGCGGCCGGGTAAAGACCCTCTACGCCACCCGTGACGCCATCGAAAGCGTGCTGCCCCATGCCGATCTGGTGATCGGCGCGGTGCTGATCCCCGGCGCCACCGCACCCAAGCTGGTCACCCGACCGATGCTGGCCACCATGAAACCCGGTGCGGTGATCGTCGACGTGGCCATCGACCAGGGCGGCTGCATCGAGACATCCCACCCCACCACCCACGCCGACCCGACCTTCGTGGTGGATGGCGTGGTGCACTACTGCGTCGCCAACATGCCCGGCGCAGTGGCCCGCACCGCCACCTACGCCCTCAACGCGGCCACCCTGCCCTACGTGCTGGCGCTGGCCGACAAGGGTTGGAAAGATGCGCTGAAGGACGACGCCGGCCTGCGCGCGGGCCTCAACGTGTGCAACGGCCACGTCACCCACCCGATCGTGGCCGATGCGCTGGGCAAGAAGTACCTGCCCGCCATCACCCAGCTCGGCTGAGGGCGCCGGCTACAGATCGAGCCCGCGCGGCTTGCGGCCGGCGCGGGCAAAGACGCGGTCGAACACCGCGTTGGGCAGGAGGCGCAGCAGCCTGGCCACCACGCCCATCTGCCAGGGGATCACCGTGTAGGTGGTGCCGGCGTCGATGGCCCGCACGAAGCGCCGGGCGGCTTCATCCACCGGCAACATGAAGGGCATCGGGTAGCGGTTCACCGCGGTCATCGGCGTCTCGATGTAGCCGGGGGCGATGGTCACCACCCGCACGCCGCTGCCGTGGAGCTCGACCCTCAGGCTCTCGAGATAGGCAATCGCCGCGGCCTTGGAGGCGCTGTAAGCCCCCGCGCCGGGCAGGCCGCGGATGCCCGCCACCGACGCGATGCCCACCAGCCGCCCGCTGCCACGGGCCCGCATGGGTGCCGCGAAGGGCTGAAAGGTGGCCACCATGCCCAGCACGTTGGTGCGCATCACCCGCTCAAAGGCGGGCAGATCGTCGGCTTCTTCGGTGAGCGTGCCCACCGACACGCCGGCATTGGCGATCACCACGTCCGGCAGGCCGATGCGCGCCACGAAATCGGCCGCCGCAGCCTGCAACGCCGGGCCGTCGGCCACATCGACAATGTAGATGGCGTGCTCGCCGGGCAGGCTCGCCACCAGCGCAGTGAGGGCGTCACGACGCCGGGCTACGAGGCCCAGCACCGCGCCCCGGGCCGCGTAGTGGCGTGCCAGGGCGGCGCCGATGCCGCTGGAGGCACCGGTGATGAAGACGCGTTCGGTCACGGGATGAGAAAGGAAGCACGCCGCCCGGCACGGAAGCCAGGCGGCGTGGCGGGCTTACTTGCGGCCCTGTTCGCTGCGGGCGCGGGCGATCAGCTGATCCGCCACCTTGAGCGCCGCCTCGTGGGAGCCGGCGAGGGAGCCGGAGGTGAAGTACTTGCCGTCGATCGCCAGGGTCGGAACGCCGTCGATCTTGTAGTTGCGGGCGATTTCCTCGAAGCGCTTGACGCGCACGTTGGTGGTGAAGCCCCGGTACGCGTCGGCGAACTTCTTGGCATCCACACCCTTCTTGACGACCCATTCCTGGGCAGCGGCTTCGGTGTTGAGCGGCAGCTTCTCGGTCTGGACAGCGTCGAAGATCTGGCCGTGCAGGCGCGGCAGATCGCCAGTGGCGTCGAGCGTCGCGTACAGCCGGGCGAGGCCCACCAGCATCTGCTGGCCCCACATCACCGGGATGCGGGTGAACACCACGTCGGACGGCAGCTTCTTGACCCAGGCGTCGAGCACCGGATCGAACGAGCGGCAGTGGGGGCAGCCGTAGTGGAAGAACTCCAGCACTTCGATCTTCCCCTTGGCCTCGGTGGGCTGGGGCGGCGAAACGAGTTCGAAGCCCTTGCCACTGCCCTGCGACCAGGCGGGCAGACCAAGGCCGCCGAGGGCTGCGAGGGCGGAGAGCTGTTTGAGGACGTCACGACGCTGCATTAGGGTTTCTCCTTCGATCCAAAGGACTCATTGAGCGGCGGTGGCCGGCTTTGGTTCCTTGGGTTTGATCTTCACGATGGCGGTGGTGATGCCGTTGGCGGTGAGGTTGTCCCGCGCCTTGGTCATCACGTCCTGCCCGAGGTAGGGGCCGGTGCGTACGCGGTGCATCGTGCCTTTATCGGGCACTTCGATCTTCTGGACGCTGGCCTCCACCCCCATCAACGCAAGACGCGCCTTCAGGTTGTCCGCTTCGGACGGGTCTTCGAAGGCGCCGGCCTGCAGGTAGAACTTCTCGGGCGCGGGGGCCGGCTTGTCGAGCAGCGCCGCCTCGGCCTTGGCGCGCTCGGCGCTGTCCATGCCTTCGGTGGACTTGGTCTTGTCGGCCTTGGCGGTGTCGGTGGTGGCGGCCTTGTCGGCTTTGTCGGACTTGTCCTTGGCGGGCTTGTCGGTCTTCACGACCTCGGTGGTTTCCTCGGGCTTGGTGGGCGCCGGCAGCGCATCCGAACCCTTGGGCAGCACGTTGTAGAAATCGAAGCGGGGCTTCTCGACAGGCTTGTCGCCGGCCTTGCCGGGCAGCGCGATGGGCTCGCCGCCCTGGGGCTTGGCCGGCGGCGCGACGACCGTCCGCTCGTCAGCAGGCTTGGGCTTGCTGAAGGGCGACGAGGCGGTGAAATACAGCGCGATCCCGGCAGCCACCAGGGCCCCCAGGATCAGGCCGACAAAAATGCCGACAAGGGTGCCGCCACGGCTGCCCGATTTGGGCTTCCTGGCTTGAGGACGTGGCTTGAGATCGCGACTCATGGATGGAGAAGTCCGGGATTACATCGAATCGGGAGCAGAAACGCCAAGCAGCGCGAGGCCGTTGCGGATCACCTGACGCACCGCGGCGGCCAGGGCCAGACGGGCCAGCTTGAGCCCCTCGTCGTCCACCAGCATCCGTTCGGCGTTGTAGTAGCTGTGGAACTCGCCGGCCAGATCCTTCAGGTAGAAGGCGATCTGGTGCGGCGCGTAGTCGGACGCGGCGCTCTGGACGACTTCCGGGAAGGCGGTGAGGCGGGCGCACAGGGCGAGTTCGCGCTCGTTGTCGAGACGGCCCAGATCGGCTTCGGTCAGATCGGCGAGCACGCCGTTCCACTGGCCAAGCACCGAGCACAGGCGGGCGTGGGCGTACTGGATGTAGTACACCGGGTTCTCGTTGCTCTGGCTCTTGGCGAGGTCGAGGTCGAAATCCAGATGCTGGTCGGCCTTGCGCAGCACGTAGAAGAAGCGGCAGGCGTCGTTGCCCACTTCGTTGCGCAGCTCGCGCAGGGTGACGAACTCGCCGGAGCGGGTGGACATGGCCGCCTTCTGGCCGTCGCGGTAGAGCACCGCAAACTGCACCAGCGCCACGTCGAGCTTCTCGGGCGGCAGGCCCAGCGCGGTGAGCGCGCCCTTCACGCGGGGGATGTAGCCGTGGTGGTCGGCGCCCCAGATGTCGATGATGCGGTCGAAGCCACGCTCGTACTTGTTGGCGTGGTAGGCGATGTCGGAGGCGAAATAGGTGTAGAGGCCGTTCTCGCGCTGGACGACGCGGTCCTTCTCGTCGCCGAAGGCGGTGGAGCGGAACCACTTGGCGCCGTCCTGTTCGTAGAGGTGACCGCGGGCTTCGAGCTCGGCCACGGCCTTCTCGACGAGGCCGGTGTCGAACAGCGAGCGCTCCGAGAACCACATGTCGAAGGTGACGCCGAACTCCTTGAGATCCTCGCGGCCGTCGCCGAGCTGCTCGTTGAGCGCAAAACCATGCACCCAGGCGTAATCGGGCCCGAGCAGGCGCTTGGCGTTGGCGATCAGCGCATCCAGGTGGCCTTCCTTGTCGGCCTCGACCGACGGGGCACCGGCCAGCACATCGGCGGCGGAAACCTGGGCGAAGCGGTCGGCGTGGCCGGTCTTGATCTGGGCCGCCATGTCCTTCACGTAGTCGCCCTGGTAGGCGTTTGGCGGGAAGGCGATGGCGATGCCGAAGAGATCGAGGTAACGCAGCCAGGTGGACAGCGCGAGGATGTCCATCTGCCGGCCGGCGTCATTGATGTAGTACTCGCGGGTCACGTCGAAGCCGGCGAAATCCAGCACGTCGGCGAGCGACGCGCCATAGGCGGCGCCACGGCCGTGGCCCACGTGGAGCGGGCCGGTGGGGTTGGCCGACACGAACTCGACCTGCACCTTCACGCCGGCCTTCACGCCGCGGCCGAAGGCCTCACCGGCGCCCAGCACCGCGGCAACCACCGCCGTCTTGGCGTCGGAAGCGAGGGTGAAGTTGATGAAGCCGGCGCCCGCCACTTCGGTCTTGGCGACCAGCGGCGACTTGGGCAGCTCAGCCATCAGCAGGGCGGCGAGTTCGCGGGGATTGCGCTTCAGCGGCTTGGCCAGTTGCAGCGCCAGGTTGCTCGCAAAATCCCCGTGACCGGCCTGCTTGGGCCGCTCGAGGTTGATCGGGGTTTCGGCCTGGTCGGGCGCCACACTGATGAGGGCGGCACGCAGGAGGTCGGCAAGCTGGGTTTTCGGATCGGCGCTCATGGCAAATACTGCGACTAAAAGCACAGGATTATATCCAAGCGCCGGGCGTCCCGCCTGTCGTGCAAACTTTCGTGCGAATTAAGCCCGCCGACAAAGCGCTTGCTACGTGGCAAACTTGCCTCGTGAGCACTTTTTTCCGTCGTCTTCCGGTCCGCTTCGCGGCTTTCGCCGCCAGCCTGCTGCTGGCGACGGGCGCCGCTGCCGACGCGCCCACCCTCGACTGGCGCGTGCCGCTGCCGGCCGGCCAGGGCTGGCGGATCATCGACCTGCGCGAAGGCAACGGCATCCGCCATGAAGAATACGTGCCCCGCGGCCAGGGCATCGAGGACTACCGCGACCGCCTGCTCGTCCAGCGCTTTGGCGCCCAGGAGATGAGCCCCGAGGCCTACCTCGGCCACATCGCCGCCGGCCTGGCCCGGCACTGCCCGGAGTTCACCACCAGCGGCCTCGTCACCGGTGCCCGCGACGGCCTCGGCCATTCCACCCGCACCGCCTACTGCAGCCGCTTCGGCGACCGGCCCTATGGTTATGTGGTGGCCCAGAAGGCCATCCGCGACGGCGACTTTCTTTTCGTGGTCGAGCGGGAATGGCGCCTGCCGCCGTTCTCCATCGATCCCGACGGCACGGTCAGCTTCGGCACCGCCGACGAAGCCGTGAAGCGCGACATCCGCAGCACCGTGCGCTGGCTCACCGAGCAGGTCCATCCGATCGCCCCGCCGCCCGCGCCAGCCCCTGCGCCGGCGCGTCCCCGCATCAGGCGCTGAAGCCCCCGCCCACGCTTCCGCCGGCCCGGCTTTCGGGGCACAATCCGCGTTTTCCTTTTCACCTGCCGCCGTGCGCCTCTTCCGACTCGTCAAGATCGTCTCCGTCAGCCTGAAATACGGCCTCGACCAGATGATCCTCTCCAGCGAGCCGACCGGCCGGCTGGCCTGGCTGGCGCGCCTGTCCCGCTTCGGCCGCCGCTTCGACGAGCCCTCGGGCGCCCGCCTGCGCCAGGCCCTCGAATCCCTCGGCCCGATCTTCGTCAAGTTCGGCCAGATGCTGTCCACCCGGCGCGACCTGCTGCCGCCAGCCATCGCCGAAGAGCTCGCCCGCCTGCAGGACCGCGTCCCCCCCTTTTCCAGCGACGAAGCCCTGGCCCAGCTCGAAGCCGCCTACGGCAAGCACGCCGACGAGGTGTTCGCCCGCTTCGAGCGCGAACCCATTGCCTCGGCCTCCATCGCGCAAGTGCATTTTGCCGAGTTGCCCGACGGCACCGAGGTCGCCGTCAAGATCCTGCGCCCCGGCATCGCGCCGGTGATCGCCCACGATCTGGCCCTGCTCGACGCCGCCGCGACCATCCTCGAAAAAATCTGGCCCGAAGGCCGCCGCCTCAAGCCGCGGGAAGTCGTCGCCGAGTTCTCCAAGTATCTGCGCGACGAGCTCGACCTGATGCGCGAGGCCGCCAACTGCTCGCAGCTGCGGCGCAACTTCAAGGATTCGGAACTGCTGGTGGTGCCCGAAGTGCACTGGGACTGGTGCACCACCAACGTGATGGTGATGGAGCGGATGAAGGGCATCCCCATCTCCCAGCTCGACACCCTGCGCAAGGCCGGCATCGATCTCAAGGCGCTGTCCCGCGCCGGCGTCGAGATCTTCTTCACCCAGGTGTTCCGCGACGGCTTCTTCCATGCCGACATGCACCCGGGCAACATCTTCGTCGCCACCGAAGGCGCCACCCGCGGGCGCTACATCGCGCTGGATTTCGGCATCATCGGCACCCTCAACGACACCGACAAAAAATACCTCGCCACCAACTTCCTGGCCTTCTTCCAGCGGGATTACCGACGCGTGGCGCTGGCCCACATCGAGGCCGGCTGGGTGCCCGCCCACACCCGCGCCGACGAGTTCGAAGGCGCGATCCGCGCGGTGTGCGAGCCCATCTTCGACCGCCCGCTCAAGGACATCTCCTTCGGCAAGACACTGCTGCGGCTCTTCCAGACCGCCCGCCGCTTCGAGATGGAAGTCCAGCCCCAGCTGGTGCTGCTGCAGAAGACGCTGCTCAACATCGAGGGCCTCGGCCGCCAGCTCGACCCGGACCTCGATCTGTGGAAGACCGCCAAGCCCTTCCTCGAACGCTGGATGAACGACCAGATCGGCTGGCGCGCCCTCGTTCGCCACATGAAGGACGAAGCCCCAGCCTGGGCCGCCACCCTGCCCCAGCTGCCGCGCCTCGTGCATCAGGCGCTGGCCTCCGAGAAGCGCGACGACGCGGCCCGCGCCGAGATCGCCCGCCTCGCCGCCGCCAACACCCGCCAGCGCCGGTGGCTCGTCGGTGCCGGCGTGGCGCTCGCCGCCCTGGCCGCCTTCGAGGCCTGGCGCTGGCTCGCCTGACAATTTCTGTCTCGCCGCCCGATCCTCCAGCAACCGCAACAATCGGGCCGCTACCATCCACTTCGTCAAACCGCCGGCCGCCCGCGTGATGCCCTCACCCGGCGGCCATTCGATCTTGCCCGGCGCCCGCGGCGCCACCGGGCCATCGCCAGGTCTCCCCGGCCGGCGCTGAACAAACGCCCGCCGGCGCGCTCAAACCAGCATCGAACGCCGCCCTCGAAGGAAGACCATGCCAGTCCCGTTCGTGCCACCCCGCCCGGTCCGTATCGTCGGTGTCGGCTCCTGCCTCGGCGCGCCGATCTTCGGCCCCGCCGCCGGCCCCCGCGCCCTGCGCGACTACGGCATCGAATCCCGGCTCGTGCAGCGGGGCATCCTCGCCCGCTGGGAGACGCTGCTCGAACCCTCCGCCCCCAAGCCGCCCCACCCGCCGATGCACGAACGCCTCGGCACCGTGAGCCACCTGCTCCACGATCTGGCCGACATCACCGCCGCGATCCGCGCCGATGACGCCATTCCGCTGGTGCTCGGCGGCGACCACGTGATCGGTGCCGGCACCTGGCGCGGCGTGGCCCGCCAGCTCGCCCCCCGCGGCAAGCTCGGCCTGATCTGGGTGGACGCCCACCTCGACGCCCACACCCCCCAGACCACCCACTCCGGCAACATCCACGGCATGCCCCTGGCGGCCCTGCTGGGCATCGGCGACGAGACGCTCACCGGCCTGCCCGGCCCGCACCTCGACCCGGCCCACGTGGTGATCGTCGGCGCCCGCTCGTGGGAGCCCGAAGAGCCCAAGCTCCTCGAAAAACTCGGCGTGAAGATCTTCTACATGCCCGAAGTGCGCGCCCGGGGCCTCGCCGCGGTGATGTGCGACGCCATGACCATCGCCCGCGAAGGCACCGCCGGCTTCGGCGTGTCGGTCGATCTGGACTCGATGGACTGCGCCAAGCTGCCCGCCACCACCTGCCTCGAACCCGACGGCCTCGACCCGCAGGAGCTGGTGGACACCCTCCACGGCCTGCGCAGCTGCGCCGATTTCGTCGGCCTCGAGATCGTCGAGTACGTGCCCGAACGCGACCGGGGCGACAGCGGCGCCCGCTGGGTGGTCGAGCTCGCCGCCGCCGCGCTGGGCCCCACCACCGCCCAGCTGCGCTACCGGGAAGACACCTTCGGCGCCCGCAACTACGCGCCGCTGCCGGTGGTATTCAGCCGCGGCGAAGGCCCGTGGCTGTGGGACGTGGAAGGCCGCCGCTACCTCGACATGATGAGCGCCTACTCGGCGGTGAGCTTCGGCCACAGCCACCCGCGGCTGGTACGCGCCCTCACCGAGCAGGCCGGCCGCCTCGCACTCACCTCCCGCGCCTACTCCAACGACCGCCTGCCCCTGATGCTCGAACGCCTGTCGGCGCTGCTCGGCTACGACCAGGCGCTGCCGGTCAATACCGGCGTCGAGGCCGTCGAAACCGCCATCAAGGCCGCCCGCAAATGGGCCCACACCATCAAGGGCGTGCCCGAAGGCCAGGCCGAGATCATCGTCTGCGCCGGCAACTTCCACGGCCGCACCACCACCGTGGTCGGCTTCTCGTCCGAAGCCCAGTACCGCACCGGCTTCGGCCCCTTCGCGCCGGGCTTCAAGACGATTCCCTTCGGCGACGCCGACGCGCTGGAAACCGCCATCGGCCCCAACACCGCCGCCTTCCTGTTCGAACCGATCCAGGGCGAAGGCGGCATCAACATCCCGCCCGCCGGCTGGCTCACCCGCTGCGCCGAGATCTGCCGCACCCGCAACGTGCTGCTCATCGCCGACGAAGTGCAGACCGGCCTCGGCCGCACCGGCAAGCTGCTGGCGGTCGACCATGAAGGCATCCGGCCGGATGGCGTGATCCTCGGCAAGGCCCTCGGTGGCGGCCTGCTGCCCATCTCCGCCTTCCTCGCCGACGAGCGCCTGATGCAGGTCTTCCGCCCCGGCGACCACGGCTCCACCTTCGGCGGCAACCCGCTCGCCGCCGCCGTCGCCAGCGAAGCCCTGGCCCTACTGGCCGACGAGAAGCTCGCCGAGCGCGCGGCCCGCCTGGGCGCCCTCTTCCTCACCCGCCTGCAGGCCATCGACAACCCATTGATCCGCGAAGTGCGCGGCCGCGGCCTGCTCATCGGCATGGAGCTCGACGTCACCCGCGTCACCGCCCGCACCGCCGCCGAATGGCTGCTCGCCCGCGGCCTGATGACCAAGGACACCCACGACAGCGTGCTGCGCTTCGCCCCGCCGCTGATCATCGACGAAGCCACCCTGATGAAGGCCGCCGAAGTGGTCGGCGACGCCCTCGGCGACCTCGCCCGCCGCACCACCTGATACAAAGCCATGAGCGAAAAACTCGACCGACTCGTCCTCGAAGCCCGCCGCGCCGCCGACAAACGCGCCGAGGGCTACCGCGAAAAAGCCCTCAAGATCTACCCGTGGGTCTGCGGCCGCTGCGCCCGCAGCTTCACCCACGCCAACCTGCGCGAACTCACCGTCCACCACCGCGACCACAACCACGACAACAACCCGCCCGACGGCAGCAACTGGGAGCTTTTGTGCGTGTATTGCCACGACAACGAACACCAGCGCCAGCTGGAAGCCACCCAGGGCAGCGTCACGGGCAAGCAGCCCGGCAAGGCAGCGACGCATTCACCGTTTGCTGGGCTGGCGGGGTTGTTGAAGAAGGATTGAGGGGAATGCGGATCGCTAAGCAGGAAACCACGTAGGTCGGGTTAGCCCCTCGGGCGTAACCCGACAGCCCATGCTCGAGCCCTCGCCTCAGCGGCCTCCTGACGCCTTGCCCCGAACCGTAATCTGACAACTGCGGAGGAAGTGAGTCGGGTTACGCCCTGCGGGCTAACCCGACCTACCTGGCTGGGGCCAAGTCAGAGGGTTTCACGAACTGACCTTCTGTTCTCTGGCTCCCAGTAGCCTCCGCTGCCGTGATACGTCTCGGCATGAAGTGAGAACAACTCGCCACACGAGCTACAGCGGAAACGATGGCCAACAATGTCATCCCACTGCGCGCCTTCGGCAAGGGCCGCAAAGGTGACTTGCGAAATTGGGTCAGATTCGGGCACCTCACTGATGGTGCCGTCATCGCAGTTCTGCTTCGCGATTTGAATTGCTCGGCGCAAATCATTGGGCTGCCGAATTGCAAACCGCACGCAAAGGTCTTTGCACTTCTCACATGACATGGACTGGAGGCCTTTAACGTCGGAGCTCACCGGGCTGCGCGGACAGAAGGGCGTCAAACATGCCGAAAGCGAAAAGACAAAATCTTGTCATGGAGCAGACAGCTACCCGCGCGTCTGAGGCCACAGCGAACTCAGGTTGCCTGACGCTGGGGCCGTAAGGTGAAGATATTTCGACTAGCCATTTGTTATCAACCTCTCCGGAGAGGCGATCGTGGGTAGACGAAAACTGCAGGAAGCCAGCCTTGATAATTTCCTGGATGAGTGAAGAAAAACTTGCGTCAGGTTCAATGCTGTATTCAGCCTCCAATGGCCCACATTGATCATCTTGGGGACAGCAAGCCTGTCGATGCACGGTGATCTTCATAGGTTGCCTAATGTGTAGCAAATGACTGGCACCCAGGACGCGGGATTCTTCAAACCTGCAGCTCGTGACAAAGTGACCCATCGCTTTCCGCGTCGGGCCGGCGTCCATTCTTCTTGTGACGAAACACCTCACCCCGCGCGCCAACGACCAGCAATCGGCTTCGCGACGGCGCCAGCCGCTTATGCCAATCAAACCTATCGCCAACCAGCCCTCATGACAAGTTCTTCGTCGTGGTCGTGCTGGTCGCGTGGGGCGTGCCTCGTCTGTCGGGGGTATCGGCGGCGTCGGGTGTCGGACTGAAGTCCGACCTACAGGGTGGGTGGGCTGGCGGGATGCCCCGAAAGGCCGTCCAGCCCCGAGGCGCGGCCTTCGGGGCCTCCGGTTTTTCCCGGTTGCCTCCAGAAAAATTGCTGGGCAGCAATTTTTAAATCCCTCGACAGGCCAGGTTAATCCGAATTTTGCAGGGGCTAAACGCAAACCTGCAATTTATTAATCCCGAATCCACCCAGCTTTTTTCCGATTCGTTCGAGAGTCACGTCGAATCGAGAAGAATAAATTGCTCCGGGGAATTAATTAATCCGATTTTTTTCGCAGCCCCGGCCCGGCGCAGCAATTTTTTAATTGCTTCGAGCAATTAATTATCTGGCTGGCGGATTCAAGCTGGCGCTTTTCGGGAAAAAGCTGCAGGGCTGCGGAGTCAAGCCTGCCCGCCCGGGGATCGGGTTGGGAGGGGCCGGGGACAAGCTGGCGGGATTTCATCCAGACCTGGAACATCTCGCCATTTTTCTGGCGCGTTCTGGCGTCCGGCTGCGGGTTTTTCGGGATAAATGCGGGCGGCGTGCCGGGCATGACAGCCCTGCCGCCTGAGGTGGGCGGCGCCCTCTTCCTCGCCACCCCCAACCGGCGTAACATCCGCCCCCCGCTCTCCCCACGCCAGTCCATGAATGCCGCTCCCGCCCGCGCCTGCGGAATCGACTTCGGAACCTCCAACTCCACCGTCGGCTGGCTGCGGCCGGGCGCACAGACGCTGCTGACCCTCGAGGATGGCAAGCCCACGCTGCCGTCGGCGGTGTTCTTCAATGCCGACGAGGAATCCACCCACTTCGGGCGCGATGCGCTGGCCGAGTACCTGGAAGGCTACGAGGGCCGGCTGATGCGGGCACTCAAGAGCCTGCTGGGCAGCAAGCTGATGGAGGGCAGCACCGAGGTGGGCGGCCGCGCCCTGCCCTTCAAGGATCTGCTGGCGAGCTTCATCGGCGAGCTCAAGCGCCGGGCCGAGGCCCAGGCGGGCCGTGGTTTCGAGCAGGCGGTGTTCGGCCGGCCGGTGTTCTTTGTGGATGGCGACCCGAGCGCCGACCAGCGCGCCGAGGACACCCTCGCCGCCATCGCCCGGCAGGTGGGGTTCAAGGAGGTGAGCTTCCAGTTCGAGCCCATCGGCGCGGCGCGGCACTACGAGGCGGGGCTGGACCGGGAGGAGCTGGTACTGATCGCCGACATCGGCGGCGGCACGGCGGATTTCTCGCTGGTGCGCCTGTCGCCCGAGCGGGCCCGCCACGTGGATCGCAAGGACGATCTGCTGGGCAACGCCGGCCTGCACGTGGGCGGCACGGACTTTGACCGGGCCCTGTCGCTGGAATGCGTGATGCCGCTGCTGGGCTACCGGGGCCTGATGAAGAGCGGCGCCGAGGTGCCGTCGGGGCTGTTCTTCCAGCTGGCCACCTGGCACACCATCAACTTTGCCTACACCCGCCAGGCCTTTGCCGATTTCCAGCAGATCTACCGGGACGCCGCTGCCCGCCGTGAGCTCGATCGTCTGGCCCGGCTGATCGGCCAGCGGGAGGGCCACTGGCTGGCCCTGCAGGTCGAGCAGGCGAAGATCGACCTGTCCACCGCCAACACCACCCGGCTGCACCTGGACAGGCTCGAAGCGGGCCTCGTCCACGACATCACCGCAGAGGCCTTTTCGGCTGCCACGCGCACGCTGGTGGAACGGGTTGCGGCCACGGTGGCCGAGCTGCTGGATCAGGCCGGCGTCGCACGGGATCGGGTGGATACGCTGTATTTCACCGGCGGGGCGAGCGGCGTGCCGCAGCTCCGGGCGCGCATTGCGGCCGAGTTGCCGGCCGCGCGCAGCGTGGAGGGCGATCTGTTCGGGAGCATCGGCGCCGGCCTCGCGGTGGAGGCGGCCCGGCGTTACGGCTGAGGCAGGGGTTCGCTCGTCCGCTCCATCACGAAATCGGCAAAGCGGCGGAGCAGGCTGGTCGCGGCGTGGGTTTCGGTGACGGCTGCGGTCAGCGCGTCCGGATTGGCGCCGCCCTGGCGCAGGCGGCTTGAGAGCTGGGCGATGTAGCACTTCATCGCCACCGTGTCGAACTCCGGGTGGAACTGCACGCCCCAGGCCGCCTCGCCAAAACGGAAGGCGTGATGGGGCTCGAAATCGCTCGAGGCCAGGCACTGGGCGCCCGGCGGCAGGCCGCGGGCGGTCTGGCTGTGCACCACATGGGCGGGAAAGGTGTCGGGCAGATCGGCGAACAGCGGGTCGTGCCGCGCGGCGTCGGACTTGCGGACGCAGACGGTGCCGATCTCCATGCCTTGCGGATGCCAGTCGGCCTCGCCACCCAGCGCATGGGCCAGCAGCTGGTGGCCGTAGCAGATGCCCAGCACCGGCAGGCCTTCGGCCACCCGACCGGCGAGCCAGCGGGCGGTGGCTTCGCTCCAGGCCTCGCGGTCGGTGACCATCGAGGGCGAACCGGTGAGCACCGCGGCCGCCACCTCACCCGCCGCCGGCAGGGCTTCGCCCTTGCGTGGGTCGACCACCCGCACCGGCACATCGCCCAGCCCGGACGAGATCCAGCTTTCGAAGTCGCCCTCGCGGTTGGCGAGGACCGGGGTGTAATCGCCCAGCTTAACGATGAGCAGCGGTGGCACGGCAACAGGCTCCGGTTGTTTGGGATGATTCTCGGATATCCAACGCGCGAGCACCGTTAAGTGTTGAACGGCGCTGGGTGTTAAATCGGCATCTGATGCAAAAAAGTTCAGCGCGCTCGCGTCGGGCGTCGCCGAGGTGTGCGGTGAGGAAGGCCCATCGCGGCACGAACGGGCGCTTCCATCCCGGATTCCGAATCACCGCCCCCTGTAGGTCGGACTTCAGTCCGACAGCACGGATTAAGCTCGCCAGCGCTTGTCGGACTGAAGTCCGACCTACAGGACGAGGCTGGGGGCGCTGCAGAAAAAAAAGGGGCCGTCCTAGGACGACCCCGATCCCTCGACAGGAACCCGCCCCGAAAGACGAGTCTCCCTCCCCATCGAACGAAAGCGTTTTCTCGCCTCGCCGGGCTGGAGCGGCCCGGCGAGGCGGCGAATCGATTACTCGAACTCGATGATGACTTCGTCCACCGCCAGGCTGGCGCCGCCGGCGGCAACGATCTTCTTGACCTTGCAGTCCTGCTCGGCCTTGAGGATGTTTTCCATCTTCATGGCTTCGATGACCGCCAGCTTCTCGCCGGCCTTCACTTCCTGACCAACCTGCACGGACACTTCGCGCAACAGGCCCGGCATCGGGGACAGCAGGAACTTGGACAGGTCGGGCGGCAGCTTCTCGGGCATCAGGGACAGCAGTTCGGCGGCACGGGCGCTCATGACCATGAAGTCGGCGCGGGTGCCCCAGTGGAACAGGCTGTACTTGGTCTTGTGGCGCTCCACCTGAAGGGTGAAGGGCTCGCCGTTGCAGGTGCCGTTGAAGAGCGATTCGCCGAGCTTCCAGCTGGACTTGAGCTCGTAGCTCTTGCCCTTGTATTCCACGTGGTAGCCGCCATCGATGGGCTTGGCGACGACCGGGTGGTGCTCGTTGCCTTCCTTGTTCAGGCGGATGACCATCCAGTCTTCGCTGACGATGCGCTCGTGGCCCTGGAGCTGGCCGGAGATCGAGGCGGAACGGTCGGTGAAGGCGCGGTAGACGTAGGCGGCCACCGAGACCAGCAGCGCCGGATCATCGTGGGGCACCATCGAGGCGTCGAAGCCGGTCGGGTAGTGCTTGGGGATGAAGCCGGTGTCGAAGATGCCCGAGTGGAAGACCGGGTGCTGCATCAGCGCGGCCTGGAACGGGATGTTCGACGAGATGCCACGGATCACGAAGCCGTTGAGGGCGTCGCGCATGCGGTCGATGGCCTGGGCGCGGGTCGGGGCGTGCACGATGAGCTTGGCGATCATCGAGTCGTAGAACATGGAGATCTCGCCACCGTCGTACACACCGGTGTCGACACGGGTGGTGCCCTTGTCGTCGGTGGTCTCCTTCGGCGGCAGGAACTTCACCAGACGGCCGGTGGAGGGCAGGAAGCCGCGGAACGGGTCTTCGGCGTTGATCCGGCATTCCATCGACCAGCCGTTGATCTTCACGTCGGCCTGGGCGAGGGGCAGCTTTTCGCCGTAGGCAACGCGGATCATCTGCTCGACGAGGTCGAGGCCGGTGATGAGTTCGGTGACCGGGTGTTCCACCTGGAGACGGGTGTTCATCTCGAGGAAGTAGAACTCCTTGGTCGCGCCAGACACCACGAATTCGACGGTACCCGCGGATTCGTAGTTGACCGCACGGGCCAGGGCCACGGCCTGCTCGCCCATGGCCTTGCGCATCTCGGCGTCGACGAAGGGGCTCGGTGCCTCTTCGATGACCTTCTGGTGACGGCGCTGGATGGAGCAGTCACGTTCGTTGAGATACACGTAGTTGCCGTGGGAGTCGCCCAGCACCTGGATTTCGATGTGGCGCGGCTCGAGCACGTACTTCTCGATGAAGACGCGGTCGTCGCCGAAGGAGTTGCGGGCTTCATTGACGCAGGAGGAGAAGCCTTCGTGGGCTTCGGCGTCGTTGTAGGCAACACGCAGACCCTTGCCGCCGCCGCCAGCGGAGGCCTTGATCATCACCGGATAGCCGATCTTCCTGGCGATCTCGACGGCTTCGTCGGGGCCGGCGATGGCATCGTTGTAGCCGGGAATGGTGTTCACACCGGCTTCGATGGCGAGCTTCTTGGACTCGATCTTGTCGCCCATCTTGGCGATGGAGTAGTGCTTCGGACCGATGAACTTGATGCCTTCTTCTTCAAGACGGCGGGAGAACTCGGCGTTCTCGGACAGGAAGCCGTAGCCGGGGTGAACCGCCTGGGCACCGGTCTGCTTGCAGGCGGCGATGATCTTGTCGGCGACCAGGTAGGACTCTTTCGAGGCGGCCGGGCCGATGCAGACGGCTTCGTCGGCCAGCTCGACGAACAGGGCGTCCTTGTCGGCCTCGGAGTACACGGCGACAGTGGCGATGCCCATCTTGCGGGCGGTCTTGATGACGCGGCAGGCGATTTCGCCGCGGTTTGCAATCAGGATCTTGGTAAACATGTTCTTGGCGTCCTCGGCGATCACAGCGGAATGTTGCCGTGCTTGCGCCACGGGTTGTCGAGCTGCTTGTCCTTGAGCATGGCCAGCGAGCGGGCGATACGCTTGCGGGTGGCGTGCGGCATGATGACGTCGTCGATGAAGCCACGGGCGCCGGCCACGAACGGGTTGGCGAACTTGGCCTTGTACTCGGCTTCACGCTCGGCGAGCTTGGCGGGGTCGTTCTTCTCTTCGCGGAAGATGATCTCCACCGCGCCCTTCGGGCCCATCACCGCGATCTCGGCGGACGGCCAGGCGAGGTTCACGTCGCCGCGCAGGTGCTTGGAGGACATCACGTCATAGGCGCCGCCGTAGGCCTTGCGGGTGATGACGGTAACCTTCGGCACGGTGCATTCGGCGTACGCGTAGAGCAGCTTGGCGCCGTGCTTGATGATGCCGCCGTATTCCTGGGCGGTACCCGGCATGAAGCCCGGCACATCGACGAAGGTGACGACGGGGATGTTGAAGGCGTCGCAGAAGCGCACGAATCGGGCAGCCTTGATCGCGGACTTGATGTCCAGACAGCCGGCGAGGACCAGCGGCTGGTTGGCGACGATGCCGACCGGCGAACCATCGATGCGGCCAAAGCCGATGATGATGTTCTTGGCGTAGTCGGGCTGCAGCTCGAAGAAGTCGCTGTCGTCGACAACCTTGACGATCAGCTCCTTCATGTCGTACGGCTTGTTGGCGTTGTCCGGCACCAGGGTGTCGAGGGAGTAGTCGAAGCGGTCGGCCGGGTCGTTGGTCGGCGTGACGGGCGGCTGCTCGCGGTTGTTGGCCGGCAGGAAGTTCATGAAACGACGCAGCATCGAGAGGGCCTCGACGTCGTTCTCGAAGGCCAGGTCGGCCACACCGGACTTGGTGGTGTGGGTGACGGCGCCGCCGAGCTCTTCAGCGGTCACGTCTTCGTGGGTCACGGTCTTCACGACTTCCGGACCGGTCACGAACATGTAAGACGAATCCTTCACCATGAAGATGAAGTCGGTCATCGACGGCGAATACACCGCGCCACCGGCACAGGGGCCCATGATCATGGAGATCTGCGGCACGACGCCGGAGGCCATCACGTTGCGCTGGAACACGTCGGCGTAGCCGCCGAGGGAGGCCACGCCTTCCTGGATGCGGGCGCCGCCCGAGTCGTTGAGGCCGATCACCGGGGCACCGACCTTCATGGCCTGGTCCATGACCTTGCAGATCTTCTCGGCGTGGGTTTCGGACAGGGAGCCACCAAACACGGTGAAATCCTGGGAGAACACGAACACCAGGCGGCCGTTGATGGTGCCGTAACCGACGACGACACCGTCACCCGGGGTCTTTTCGGCCTGATCCATGCCGAAATCGACGCAGCGGTGCTCCTTGAACATGTCCCATTCCTCGAAGGAATCCGGGTCGAGGAGCAGTTCGATACGTTCGCGGGCAGTCAGCTTGCCTTTCTTGTGCTGGCTGTCGATACGCTTCTGGCCGCCACCAAGGCGGGCCGCTTCGCGCTTCTTTTCCAGCTGGTGGATGATGTCGTGCATTTACAGCCTCCAGTCAATGATTCGGGTGTGTTCTTTTCAGCCCAGATGGCCGAGCAGCCGGGCTGCGGCTGCGGAAGGCGTGGTCTGGCCGGCCTCGACGGCCGCCTGCAAGCCGGGCAGATCCTGTTGAACCGCGGCGTGGCCTGCAAACCGGGCCCGCAGGCCCTGGTCAATGAGTTCCCACATCCACGCCCGGGCCTGTTGGCGCCGGCGCGCGTCGAACTCGCCGCTCCGTTTCATGGTGGAGCGGTAATCCTCAATGGTATTCCAGAATTCAGCGACGCCCTGCTTCTGCAACGCAGAAAGCATGAGCACCGGCGGCGTCCAGTTGGGCGACGAATGGCGGAGCATCCCCAGCGCGCTCTTGATCTGCGAGCGGGCCACGTTGGCGGCCTGGGGGTTGATGTCGGCCTTGTTGATGACGATCAGGTCGGCGATCTCCATGATCCCCTTCTTGATCGCCTGCAGGTCGTCGCCGGCGTTGGGGAGCTGGAGCAGGCAGAAGATGTCGGCCATGCCGGCCACGGCGGTCTCGGACTGGCCGACGCCGACGGTCTCGATGATGATGACGTCGAAGCCGGCGGCCTCGCACACCAGCATCGCCTCACGGGTCTTTTCGGCCACGCCGCCCAGGCTGCCGGCCGACGGGCTGGGGCGGATGAAGGCGCCGGTGTTCTGCGAGAGGAGTTCCATCCGGGTCTTGTCGCCCAGGATGGAGCCGCCGGTGACGCTGGAGGACGGATCGACCGCCAGCACCGCCACCTTGTGGCCCTGCTCGATGAGGTACAGGCCGAGGGCCTCGATGAAGGTGGATTTGCCGACGCCCGGCACCCCGGAGATGCCGATGCGCATCGAGTTGCCGGTGTGGGGCAGCAGGCCTTCGAGCACGCTGCGGGCCCGCGCCTTGTGGTCCGGGCGCTGGGATTCGATCAGGGTGATCGTCTTGGCGAGCGGACGCAGCTGATGCTTGAGCACGCCGTCGACCAGGGCCTGATCGATGGCGTCACGCTGCGGAATGTCGGCAGGCATGTTCATGGAAGACATCAATGACGCGCACGCCGGCTTTCGCCGGCGCGCTGTTCCTCACGGGTAGGCTCAGGCCTTGCGGGCTGCGCGGATCTGCTTCAGCACTTCGCGGGCGGCGGTCGGGATCGGCGTGCCGGGCCCGAAGATGCCGGCCGCACCGGCCTTGTAGAGCGCGTCGTAGTCCTGGGCCGGGATCACGCCACCGACGAAGGTGATGATGTCGTCGGCGCCCTGATCCTTGAGGGCCTTGATGACGGCCGGCACCAGCGTCTTGTGGCCGGCGGCGAGGCTGGAGCAGCCCACCGCATGCACGTCGTTCTCGACGGCGTGACGGGCGGCTTCTTCCGGAGTCTGGAAGAGCGGGCCGATGTCGATGTCGAAGCCCAGGTCGGCGAAGGCCGAGGCCACCACCTTGGCGCCGCGGTCGTGACCGTCCTGGCCGAGCTTGGCGATCATGATGCGCGGACGGCGGCCTTCTTCGGCCACGAAGGCGTCGATGTCGGCCTTGAGGGCCTGCCAGTCTTCGTTGCCTTCGACCACCGAGTTGTAGATGCCGGAAACGGCCTGCGGGTTGGCGCGGTAGCGGCCGAAGACGACTTCCAGCGCGTCGGAGATCTCGCCGACGGTGGCGCGCAGGCGCACGGCCTTGACGGCCAGATCCAGCAGGTTGCCTTCGCCGGTCTTAGCGCATTCGGTGAGGGCGGCCAGGGCCGCGTCGACGGCAGCCTGATCGCGGGTGGCGCGGATGCGGGCCAGGCGCTCGATCTGGGCCTCGCGCACGACGTGGTTGTCGATGTCGAGAATGTCGATCGGATCTTCCTTGGCGAGCTTGTACTTGTTGACGCCGACGATGACGTCCTTGCCGGAGTCGATGCGGGCCTGCTTTTCGGCGGCGCACTCTTCGACCTTCATCTTGGCCCAGCCGGATTCGACGGCTTTGGTCATGCCGCCCATGGCTTCGATCTCTTCGATCAGCGCCCAGGCCTTGTCGGCCATGTCCTGGGTGAGCTTTTCCATCATGTAGGAGCCGGCCCACGGGTCGACCACGTTACAGATGTGGGTCTCTTCCTGGATGATGATCTGGGTGTTGCGGGCGATGCGGGCCGAGAACTCGGTGGGCAGCGCGATGGCTTCGTCGAGGGCGTTGGTGTGCAGCGACTGGGTACCGCCGAACACCGCAGCCATGGCCTCGATGGTGGTGCGCACGACGTTGTTGTACGGGTCCTGCTCGGTGAGCGACCAGCCGGAGGTCTGGCTATGGGTGCGCAGCATCATGGACTTCTGGCTCTTCGGCTCGAACTGCTTCATGAGACGCCACCACAGCATGCGCGCGGCGCGCATCTTGGCGATCTCGAGGTAGAAGTTCATGCCCACCGCCCAGAAGAAGGACAGACGGCCGGCGAAGGTGTCCACATCCATGCCGGACTTGATGCCGGTGCGCACGTATTCGACGCCGTCGGCGAGGGTGAAGGCCAGTTCGATGGCCTGGTTCGCGCCCGCTTCCTGGATGTGGTAGCCCGAGATCGAGATGCTGTTGAACTTGGGCATGTGGGTCGACGTGTAATTGAAGATATCGGCGATGATCTTCATCGACGGCGTCGGCGGGTAGATGTAGGTGTTGCGGACCATGAACTCCTTGAGGATGTCGTTCTGGATGGTCCCGGACAGCTTGTCCTGCGAGACGCCCTGCTCTTCGGCGGCCACGATGTAGCCGGCGAGGATCGGCAGCACGGCGCCGTTCATGGTCATGGAGACGGAGATCTTGTCGAGGGGGATCTCGTTGAAGAGGATCTTCATGTCCTCGACGGAGTCGATGGCCACGCCGGCCTTGCCGACGTCACCCACCACGCGGGGGTTATCGGAGTCGTAGCCGCGGTGGGTAGCCAGGTCGAAGGCCACCGACACGCCCTGACCGCCGGCGGCGAGCGCCTTGCGGTAGAAGGCGTTGGATTCCTCGGCGGTGGAGAAGCCGGCGTACTGGCGGATGGTCCAGGGGCGGGCGGCGTACATGGTGGCCTGGGGGCCGCGCAGGAAGGGCTCGAAACCCGGCAGGGTGTTGGCGTACTTGAGGCCTTCGAGATCGGCCGCAGTGTACAGCGGCTTGACCGTGATGCCTTCCGGCGTCACCCAGTTCAGCTTGGCGACATCGCCTTCAGGCGCCGACTTGGCGGCAGCCTTGTTCCAGGCGGCCAGATCGGGTTGGGGGAAGGTCGGTTCGTTGTTGTTCGCCATGGTTCTACCCTCGCTAGTGCGGGCCGCGGAAGCAGCCTCTTTTCTGTCCTGAAGACGTGTCGCCCGTTGCGGCCGACCCGGTCGATGCGCCGGACTCGTCTGCAAACCGGGACGCCAGTACCGGCCGTGGTCCCAGACCACGGCCGGCTGCCGTGCCCTGCGCGGGCAGTTTTCTCCCTCCCTCTGTTTTTCGAGCGTCGATGGCCGAGGCCACCGGGCTGCAACAAGGTTTACTTCCCGCGCAGGAACTTGACTTGCTATCCACGGGATAATACTTTATCCATAATTATGGATGCAATACCCGAAACCACCTCATCCACCCACAACTCCACATCCTCCATGAACGCCGGCCGCATCGCCCCCCTCGCCCTCTACCAGGAAGTCGCCGAACGCCTGCGCCAGCGCATCTTTGCCCACGAACTCCCCCCTGGCACCTGGGTCGATGAGCAGGCCCTCGCAGCCGACTACGGCATCTCCCGCACGCCGCTGCGCGAAGCCCTCAAGGTGCTTGCCGCCGAGGGTCTGGTGACGCTCAAGCCGCGCCGCGGCTGCTACGTCACAGAAATTTCCGAGCGCGATCTGGACGAGATTTTCACCGTGCTGTCGCTCCTCGAAGGGCAGTGTGCTGCCGACACCACCCACAAGGCCACCGAGGAAGACCTCGCCCGCCTGCGCAGCATCCACGACGACCTGGAGCGCGCCGCCGCCGACAAGGATATCGACGGTTTCTTCGAGGCCAACCAGACCTTCCACCAGGAAGTCCAGCTGATCGCCGACAACCGCTGGCTGACCCAGACCATCACCGATCTGCGCAAGGTCATCAAGCTGTCGCGGCACCACTCGCTGTTCAGCGAGGGCCGGCTGGAACAATCCCTGGCCGAGCACCGGCTCATCCTCGAGGCCCTTGGCCGCCGCGACGCCACCGGCATCGAACGGGCGATGCGCGACCACATCTCCAGCGGCCGCCGGGCGCTGGCCAAGATCGCGTCCCGCAAGGAAAGCACGGCCTGAAGCAACCCGCGGCGCCAGAAAGACAAAACCCCCGTCCGGTCGCCCGGCGGGGGTTTTTGTTTGACCATGCGCCCCGAAGGGCGCATCGGGATCAGTGGCTGCTGGCTTCAGCAGCACCAAAACCGGTCTGGGCACGCACGTACTGGTCTTCAAACGCAGCACGCTCAGCCTGGGCTTCGGCGCTGTTGTCGAGCTTGGACACGATGAACGTGATCAGGAAGGCCAGGGGCATGGAGAACAGGGCCGGCTGGTCGTACGGGAACAGCGCCTGGGCGTTGCCTAGCACGGTGACCCACACGGATTTGGAGAACACCACCAGCAGCACCGCCGCCACGAGGCCGGCGTAACCGCCCGCAATCGCGCCACGGGTGGTCAGACCCCGCCAGTACATGGAGAGGATCAGCACCGGGAAGTTGGCGGAAGCAGCGATACCGAAGGCCAGGGCCACCATGAACGCCACGTTCATCTTCTCGAAGGCGATGCCGAGGACGATGGCCACGAGGCCCAGGCCGACGGACGCAAAACGGGACACGCGCAGCTCTTCGGTCTCGGTCGCCTTGCCCTTGCGGATCACGCGGGCGTAGATGTCATGGGAGATGGCAGCCGCACCGGCCAGCGCCAGACCGGACACCACGGCCAGGATGGTCGCGAAGGCCACGGCCGACAGGAAGCCCAGCAGCAGGTTGCCACCCACGGCCTTGGCCAGGTGCATGGCGATCATGTTGCCGCCGCCGACGATCTTGCCGCCGATCTTGCCACCTTCGAAGAACTCGGGGTTCTGGCCGACGATGATGATGGCCGCGAAGCCCATCAGCAGGATGACGTTGAAGAAGTAGGCCACGAAACCGGACGCGTAGAGCACCGACTTGCGGGCTTCCTTGGCGTTGGTCACGGTGAAGAAGCGCATCAGGATGTGCGGCAGGCCGGCGGTACCGAACATCAGGCCAAGGCCCAGCGACAGGGCGGTGACCGGATCCGGCAGCAGCGAGCCCGGGAACAGCAGCTTTTCGCCCAGCGAGTGCAGCGAGATCGCCTGGCTCATCATGTTCTCGAAGCTGAAGCCGAACTGGGACATGGCCAGCACCATCACCAGCGTGCCGCCGGCGAGGAGCATGCAGGCCTTGATGATCTGCACCCAGGTGGTGGCAACCATGCCGCCGAAGGTCACGTACACCATCATCAGCGCGCCAACGACGAACAGGGCGATGTTGTAGTCCAGACCGAACAGCAGCTTGATCAACTGACCGGCACCGACCATCTGCGCCACCAGGTAGAAACACACCACGGTCAGCGAGGACACCGCCGCCATCGTGCGCACCTTGCCCTGGTTGAGGCGGTAGGAGGTGATATCGGCGAAGGTGAACTTGCCGAGGTTACGCAGGCGCTCGGCCATCAGGAACAGGATGATGGGCCAGCCGGCGAAGAAGGCGATCATGTAGATGTAGCCATCGACGCCCTTGGTGTAGACCAGCGCGGTGAGGCCCAGCAGGGTCGCGGCCGACATGTAGTCGCCGGCGATCGCGAGGCCGTTCTGGAAGCCGGTGATGCCGCCGCCCGCGGTGTAGAAGTCGGACGCCGACTTGGTGCGGCCAGCCGCCCAGTAGGTGATGCCGAGGGTCATCGAGACGAACAGCACGAACATCCCGATGGCGTGCAGGTTGAGCGGCTGCTTTTCGGTGGCGGAGATCGCGTCACCGGCGAAAGACAGGGCCGGCGCGAGGAGCGCCAGCAGCGCGAGATTCAGACGGGCCAGCATTACTTCACCTCCTTGGATGCATCACGGATGACTTCGGCGGTGATCTCGTCGAACTCGCCATTGGCGCGCTTCACGTAGACCGCGGTCAGCACCCAGAAGAAGATGAACATGAACAGCTCGAAGGCGATCCCGACGGTGAGGTAGGAACCTTCGGACAGACGCTTGCCGATCACTTGCGGCTGGAAGGCCACGACCATGAAGAAGCCGTAGAAGATCGTCAGGACGATCACGGACAGGATGGTGGCAAAGCCCTGGCGCTTGGACACCAGTTCGGCAAAGCGCGGGTTGCGTCTGATGCGTGCGTAAACCGCACTCTGAGACGAGGTGCTCGACATGATTTCCCTCCCTATGGAAATGCATTGAATGCGGCGCGATCTGCCTGTTGGACCCAAACGGCGATCAGAGCGAATATTTTTTATGGATGCTTCTCGCAGGGCGAAGCCGCGCCAATACAACGCCCAGCCGGATGATATAACATACAGAAGACTCCATACCACGCCGTATGGAAATATTTTTGCACCGCATCAAATAATTTTATCGACCCCAGCCGACGGAACCGCCCACCCATGCCCGGAGAAATCCTCTTCTGCCAGGATGCTGGCATCGCCACCCTGACCCTCTCCAACCCGGACAAGCTCAACGCCGTCGATGCCGGCATGTGGCGCGGCCTGCAGCGCCGCATGAGCGAACTCAACGCCGACCCCGACCTGCGCTGCGTGGTGCTGCGCGGCGCCGGCGACAAGGCCTTCGCGGCCGGCGGCGACATCGAGGAGTTCCTGGTCGTGCGCGCCACCGTGGACGACGCCCTGCACTATCACGAGGAACTCGTGGCCGCCGCCCTCGACGCCATCCGCGCCTGCCCGGTGCCCACCGTGGCGATGATCCAGGGCGCCTGCATCGGCGGCGGCGTGGAGATCGCCGGCTGCTGCGATATCCGCATCGCCGGCGAATCGAGCCGCTTCGGCGCGCCGATCAACAAGCTGGGCTTTTCGATGTATCCGGGCGAGATGGCCGGCCTGCTGGAACTCGTCGGCCCCGCGGTGCTGCTCGAGATCCTGCTCGAAGGCCGCATCCTCAACGCCCGCGAAGCCCTCGCCAAGGGCCTGCTGACCCGGGTGGTGGACGACGAAGAGGTCGAGAAGGAAGCCCTCGCCACCGCCGGCCGCATCGTGAGGGGCGCACCGCTGGTCGCCCGCTGGCACAAGCAATGGGTGCATCGCCTGATGAAAGGCACGCCCCTCACAGCCGAAGAAAAGCGCGCCGCCTTCGATTTTCTGGCCACCGACGACTACAAGGAAGGCCTGGACGCCTTCCTGGGCAAACGTTCGCCGGTGTTCAAGGGGCGCTGAAGCCCCTCGTCAGCCCGCCTGCCAGCGGGCGAGCAGCGCGGCCCGGTGGGGCACCAGCTGTTTCACCGCCACATCGAGCACCGGGCCGGTGAGGGTGTGGCCGGAGCACTCCGCGGCCAGCACCACGTCGGTTTCGCCCACCGCCACCCGCAGCGGGCCCTGGGCCTGTTGCAGGCGCGTCTGGCGATGGGACGCATCCAGAAAAATGTGGCCGTTGGTGAGGTTGAGCTTGCCCTCGATCTGGGTCGGCTTGCCGTTCGACAGCAGCGCATCCACCCGGCAGCCCACCAGCCGGTATTCATTGACGAGGGCCAGGGCCTGGCTGCGCAGGTAGGCCGCCTGGTCCGCCTCTCCGGCCGGCAGGCGCGCGGCGGCGCGGGCGGCCAGGGTTGCCACCTCGGCGTCGGTGAGATGGGGCGCGGCCTCGACGATGCGCGCCGGCTCGATGCGGGCGACCGCCCTCGCCACGGCGTCGAGCCGGTGGTGGTGCTTGACGACCCGCACCTCGGCCTTGGCCAGCTGCTTGCCGGCGATCACCGGCAGGCCCTGGATCACCGTCGGGCCCAGCAGTTCGGCCAGCTTCTGGCAAAGCCGCGCGTGGTCGAGGGCGGCCACGGATGCGGGGACGGCCAGTTCGAGATCGAACTGGAGCTGGAGGCGGACATTGGCTGCGGACATGGAACCACCCGAACGGTATAGGTCGGAAGGTTCACGGACAGAAACCCGCCCACTTTAGGCGTTCAGCTCCCCAGCACGGTGTGCAGCATCTTGGCCGACAGCAGCACCAGCACGCCGGCGAAGATCTTCTTCAGCGTGGCCACCGGCAGCTTGTGGGCCAGCCGGGCGCCGACGGGCGCGGTGAGGCTGGAGAGCAGGCTCAGGAGCACCAGCGCCGGCAGGTAGACGAAACCCACCGACCACTCGGGCAGGCCCTGCACCGACCAGCCATTGATCAGATAACCCAGCGCGCCGGCCAGGGCGATCGGCAGGCCGATGGCGGCCGAGGTGCCGATGGCGTTGTGCACCTTCACGTTGCACCAGGTCATGAAGGGTACAGACAGGGAGCCGCCACCGATCGCCACCAGCGACGAGATCGCGCCGATCACGCCGCCCACGCCGATCAGCCCGGCGGTGCCCGGCAGCTCGCGGGTGGGCTTGGGTTTCACGTTGAGGATCATCTGCACCGCCACGTAGGCGGTGAAGCACGCAAAAAAGATCGCCAGCGGCTTCGTGGGCGCCTGGGACGCGACGAAGGTGCCGGCAAAGGTGCCCGCCAGCACACCCGGGGCGATGCCCTTGACGATGTCCCAGCGCACCGCGCCGTGGGCGTGGTGGGCGCGCAGGCTGGATATCGAGGTGACCACGATGCCGGCCATCGAGGTACCCAGCGCCAGATGCACCATGTGCTCCTTCGGAAAACCCTGGGCGGCGAACAGCGTGGTGAGCATCGGCACCATGATCGCGCCCCCGCCCACGCCGAGCAGCCCGGCGAAGAAGCCGACGAAGGCCCCGAGGGCGAGATAGGCGGCCAGCCATTCGATACCGATGTTCATTTCCAGTCCTGAAGATCCATTGCGCCGAGCAGTTGCCCGACGATGAAGCGCCATTCGGCCGGCTCGACCGGCGTGATCGACAGCCGGTTGCCGCGGGCGAGGACGCGCATGTTCTCCAGTTCCGGGTGGCTGCGCAATTCGGGCAAACCCACGAGCCGGGTCTTGCGCACAAAAGCGACGTCCACGTGCAGCCAGCGGGGGCTTTCGGGCGTGGATTTAGGGTCGAAATACTTGCTGGCCGGGTCGAACTGGGTGGCGTCCGGGTAGGCGCTGCTCGCCACCTTCGCGATGCCGGCAACGCCCGGCTCGGCGCAGCCGGAGTGATAGAACAGCACCCCGTCGCCCACCTGCATGCCGTCACGCATGAAGTTGCGCGCCTGGTAGTTGCGCACGCCATACCAGGGCACGGTCTGGCCGGGGCGCTGGGCCAGGTCGTCGATGGAGACGTCGTCGGGTTCGGATTTCATCAGCCAGTAGCGCATCGGGGGCTCCTTGTTGGACATGGGCGCCCCGGCACGATCGACAGGGGCAACCTGCGACGTTTTCGCCGAATTCGCCCCGCGACACAAGCGGGATGTCCGCGCCCGCCGCCGAACCGCCTCCGCACGGCTATGATGTCGGGGCATTCCCGATCAATCCCGGCTAGCCTGCCCACCCGACCCACGAGCGAGGCCTCCGCCATGCCATCCGCCCTCCTGCGCCCCAACCCGCTTTCCTGCAGCCTGATCCGCCTTGTGCTGGCGATCTGCGCGGCGCTGATGCTGATCCTCGCCCCCGGCGCCCAGGCCGCCCGACAGGCCACGCCGCCGCCGGCCGCACCCGCGCCTGCTCCGGCACCGGCCGCCGACGCCCCGGCGGTCGAAGAGGCCGACCTGATCCTGATGAACCGCACGATCGTACGCTTTCGCGCCAAGTTCCTCGGCGCATCGCCCCGTCAGCGGGCCGAGCGGGGGCAGGCGACGATCAGCGCGATCCTCGAACGGGCCACCAGCGACGACGTGGTCGTGCAGCCCAACGCGGTGGGCAACATCCTCCTGATCGACGGCCAGCTGGCCTTCGTGCTCACCCCCGACGACACCGACAAGCTCGCCGGCGAGACCCTCGCCGCCCTCACCGACAAGACCGTCGCCGTGCTGCGCACCGTGGTCGCCGAATCCCGCGAGAGCCGCGACAGCCGAAGCCTGGCCGAGGGGCTGGCGGTATCGGCCGGAGCGACGCTGGTGTTCATCACCCTGCTCTACCTGCTCGGCCGGCTGCAGGCGTGGATCACCCGACGCCTCGCCGCCGCCATCGACGCCCGGGCCGAGCGGCTCAAGCTGGGCGGCACCGAGCTGATCCGCCGCGACCGCATCCTCGCCGCCGTGGGCTGGCTCTCGCGGGCGCTGTTCTGGCTGCTTGCGGCCCTGCTCGCCTACACCTGGCTGGCCCGCATCCTGGCGCGCTTTCCGTACACCCGGGCGTGGGGCGAGAACCTCGACGACTACCTGCTGGGCGTGCTGGGCAGGCTCGGGGTCGGCATCCTGCAGACCCTGCCCAACCTGCTCATCGCGCTGCTGATGTTCCTGGTCGCCCGGGCGGTGGTGGGTCTGCTCAAGCCGGTGTTCGACCACGCGGCCGGCAACAACACCGGCCTCGGCTGGCTCGACAAGGACACGGTGGAGCCGACCCGCAAGATCACCAACATCCTGATCTGGATCTTCGCGCTGGTGATGGCCTACCCCTACCTGCCCGGCGCCCAGACCGAGGCCTTCAAGGGCATGTCGGTGCTGATCGGCCTGATGGTGTCGCTGGGCGCGTCGAGCATCGTGGGCCAGGGCGCCGCCGGGCTCATTCTGATGTACTCGCGCACCCTGCGCACTGGCGAATACGTGCGCATCGGCGACCACGAAGGCACCGTCGTCGCCATCAGCCTGTTCAACACCCGCCTGCGCACCGGCCGCGGCGCCGAGATCACCCTGCCCAACTCGCTGATCGTCGGCAACGCCACCCGCAACTATTCGCGCACCCAGGGCGGGCGCGGCTTCATGCTCGACACCACCGTCACCATCGGCTACGACACCCCCTGGCGGCAGGTCGAGGCGATGCTCATCGAAGCCGCCCGACGCACCCCCGGCATCTCCGCCGACCCCGCCCCGCGCATCTTCCAGACCGCCCTGTCGGATTTCTACCCCGAATACTGCCTGGTGGTGCACGCCACGCCGGTCGGCGCCGAGCCGCGGGCGCAGCTGCTGTCGCGACTCCACGCCAACATCCAGGATGTCTTCAACGAATACGGCGTGCAGATCATGTCGCCCCACTACATCGCCGATCCGGCAACAGAAAAACGCGTTGCGCCCGATAACTGGTATGCACCGCCCGCGCGCAGGCCCGACCCGGCCTGAGCCGCGGGTTATCATCCATCGTCGTCTGCCCCGGAGCCACGCCATGAGCATCACCCCCGAACGTCGCAAGAACCTCTCCCTGCGCGAACTGGTCGACAAGGCCTACCTCATCATCGAGCCCTTCTTCGACCCGACCAACGCCTGGAACGGCCAGACCCTCGAGCACCTGGCCTACCGGGTGGTGCGTGACCAGCTCCCCGACATTCCGCCCGAGGACGTCCAGATCATCGTCTCCGCCTCCACCCGCATCTACCGCGCCAAGCACCCGGGCGCCTGACCGCCCCGCCCGGCGGGCCCCACTGCCCGCCCCACGCCCCCATCGCCATCCGTCGTGACCCGCTTCTATCCCCTCCTGTTCGTCCTGCTGTGGAGCACCGGCTTCATCGGCGCCAAGTACGGCCTGCCCTACGCCGAGCCCATCACCTTCCTGTGCGTGCGCTACGGGCTGGTGATCGGGCTGATGGGCCTCGTCGCCCTCGCCACCCGCGCCCCGTGGCCGGCAGCGCCCCGCCAGTGGCTGCACATCGGCATCACCGGCCTGCTGGTCCATGCGCTCTACCTGGGCGGCGTGTTCTCGGCCATCCACCAGGGCCTGCCGGCGGGGATCACCTCGCTGGTGGTCGGGCTGCAGCCGCTCCTCACCGCCCTCGGCGCCGGGCTGTTGCTGGGCGAGCGCGTGCTGCCGCGCCAGTGGGCCGGGCTGGTGCTGGGCTTTGGCGGCGTCGGGCTGGTGGTGTCGAGCAAGGTGGTGGCGGTGGCCGGTGGCAACGGGCTGCAGGCGATGCTCGTCCCGGCGCTGCTGGCACTGGCCGGCATCACCGCCGGCACCCTCTACCAGAAGCGCTTCTGCCCCAGCTTCGACCTGCGCACCGGCGCGGTGATCCAGTTCGTGCCCTGCCTTGTGGTGAGCAGCCTGTTTGCCGCCAGCACCGAGACCATGGTGATCGACTGGTCCGGCCAGTTCGTCTTTGCGCTGCTGTGGCTGGTGCTGGTGCTGTCGGTGGGCGCCATCAGCCTACTCAACCTGCTGATCCGCAGCGGCAGCGCGGTCAATGTGGCGAGCCTGTTCTACCTCACCCCGCCCACCACCGCGCTCATCGCCTGGGCGGCCTTCGGCGAGACCCTCACCGGCCTCGCGCTGGTGGGCATGGGCATCACCGTGTTCGGCGTCTGGCTGGCCCGCAAATGAGCGCACCCGCTGCCTCGGCCACCGTCGCCACACGCATCCTGGGCATCGACCCGGGCCTGCGCCACACCGGCTTCGGCGTCATCGACACCCTCGGCAGCCAGCTGCGCTACGTGGCCAGTGGCGTCATCAAGAGCGGCGAAGGCAGCCTGCCCGAGCGCCTCAAGGTGATCCTCGACGGGGTGCGCCAGGTCATCACCACCTACCAGCCCGACCAGGTGGCGGTGGAGATCGTCTTCGTGAACGTCAATCCACAATCCACCCTGCTGCTGGGCCAGGCCCGGGGCGCGGCGATCTGCGGCGCGGTATCCCACGACCTGCCGGTGGCCGAATACACCGCGCTGCAGGTCAAGCAGGCGGTGGTCGGCCACGGCAAGGCCGCCAAGGAGCAGGTGTGCCACATGGTCGAGCGTCTGCTGGCCCTCGAGGCGAGCCCCTCGCCAGACGCCGCCGACGCGCTGGCCTGCGCCATCTGTCATGCCCACGGCAGCACCGGTCTGGCCGCGCTGGCCGGCGTGGGCACCCGCAAACGGGGCGGCCGGCTGACCCGCTGAACATCACGGCCGCGCCGTGGCGAAACATGCGCCGCCGTGGGCAGTAATGCACAGCGGGTTTTTTGTAATCGCGTATAAAGCCTTCATGCTGGCGCGCCGTCGACAGTTCGATCTCGTCATATCCGGACCATGCCTCCGTCTTCGCCTTTCCCCTCCGTCCTGACGAACAACCTGTTGATCAGCCTGGCGTATATCGCCCTCGGCTGGCTGGCGACTGGGCTGGCCGTGGCGGGGGGCTACGCCAGCCCCGTCTTCCCCGCTGCCGGCCTGGCGCTGGCGGCGGTGCTCTATCTGGGCGTGCCGGCGCTGCCGGGGGTGTGGATCGGTTCGATGGCGCTTCACCTGCTGCTCGCTTATGTCAATTCGTCCCTGAGCACCGCCGACACCATCGCCGCGATGGCCATCGCCAGCGGCGCAACAGCCCAGGCCTGGCTGGGCCGGGCGCTGATCCAGCGCTGGCAGGGCGACCAATGGCGCACCCTCGACAACGCCACCGCGGTGTTCCGCTTCCTGCTGCTGGGCGGCCCGCTGGCGTGCCTGGTGTCGGCCACCATCGGCATCCTCAGCCTGTTCCTCACCGGCGTGCTCAGCCGGCCGGCGCTGCCCTTCGCGTGGTGGAACTGGTTTGCCGGCGACGCCTTCGGGGTGCTCACCTTCACTCCGCTCACCCTGTGCTTCCTGCTCACCAACGATCCCCTCTGGCAGGCCCGGCGGCGGCGCATGGTGATCCCCGTCGCGGCCACCCTGGCGATGGCCACCGCGGCCTTCCACGCCGCCGCGAACTGGGAGCGCAGCGAGGTCGAACACCACCTGCAGAACGACGGCCTGCGCATCCACCAGCGCATCAGCGACCGCCTGCTGAGCCACCGGGAAGTCCTGCAGTCCCTGCGCAGTTTCATCGAGGTCACGCCCGACCTCACCGACAGCCGCTTCAACGCCTTCACCCGGTCGCCCCTGCAGAACAACCCCGATCTCCACGCCCTCAGCTTCAACACCTTCGTGCGCGATGCCGACCGGGCTGCTTTCGAGGCCGCCATGGGCCGTCAGCTCGGCCGCGCCGATTTCCAGATCACCGAGCGGAGCATCGACGGCATCCTGCAGCGCGCCGGCAAGCGCGACACCTACGTGCCGGTCACCCTCATCGCCCCGGCGGCAAGCAACCAGCGCGCCATCGGCTTCGACATCGCCTCCGAGGCGATCCGCTGGGATGCGGTCAACCGGGCCCTCGGCCAGCGCAGCGGCATCTACGTCACGGCCCCCATCCTGCTGGTCCAGGAGAACCAGGTGGCGGTGCTCACCCTGGCGCCGGTGCTGCAGCCCGGCAGCACCCAGCTCCGGGGCTTTGCGGTGGCCATCATCCAGGTCGGGCAGCTGGTCGAGCGCGCCCTGCGCGACACCCTGCCCACCGGCCTCAACGTGTCCCTCACCGACCCCTACGCCATCGGCAGCGTACGCCGCCTCGACAACGGCGAATCCCCCGTGAGCAGCGGCAAGCCGGAGCACCAGTGGGAGCACAAGCTCGCCTTCGGCGACCGGGAATGGCTGCTCAAGGTGAGCGCCGACGAGCGCTACCTCGAATCCCAGCGCTCCCTCAACGCCTGGGCCGTGGGCGTCGCCGGCCTGCTGTTCACCACTCTGCTGCAGGCCCTCTTCATGAGCCTCACCGGGCGCAACTGGATCATCCAGCGCCAGGTGGACCGCCAGACCGCCGACCTCGCCGCCAAGAACCGCGAGCTCGCCCTCGCCACCATCTCCATCAACAAGTCGCCGGATGCCGCCTTCTGGGTGCTGCCGGACGCCCGCATCGTGCGGGTCAATCCCGCCGCCTGCCGGCTGCTCGGCTATCCGGCCGAGGCGCTGCTCACCCTGCGCGTGCCCGAGATCGCGCCGGACATCAGCGAAGCCAGCTGGAGCGCCCTGTGGAATCGGGTGTGGGCCAACGGTTCGGATGTCTTCGAATCCATCCACCGCTGCAAGGACGGCAGCGAGATCACGGTGGCGGTGGTCGCCAGCCTGGTCAGCGCCGACGGCACCGACTACCTCTACGCCAGCGTGCGCGACATCTCCGAGCGCAAGGCCGCCGAGGCCGAACTCACCCGCCATCGCGACTACCTCGAGGAGCTCGTCGCCGCCCGCACCGCCGACCTCTCGGTGGCCAAGGAGGCCGCCGAAGCCGCCAACCGGGCCAAGAGCAGCTTCCTCGCCAACATGAGCCACGAACTGCGTACCCCGATGCACGCGATCATCGGCCTCACCCACCTGCTCCACCGCAACAACGCCGATCCCGCCCAGCACGACCGCCTCGACAAGATCTCCAGCGCCGCCACCCACCTGCTCCAGCAGCTGGGCGACGTGCTCGAACTTGCCCGCATCGACGCCGAACGGATCGCCATCGAGCAGACCCGCTTCACCATCGACGAACTCATCCACCGGATCATCGACCTGCTCGGCGCCAGCCTGGAAGGCAAGGGCCTCGGCCTGCAGCTCGACATCGACCCCGACCTCGCCGGCCGCCCGCTGATCGGCGATCCGCTGCGCATCCAGCAGGTGCTCGCCCACGTCGTCGGCAACGCGGTGAAGTTCACCAGCACCGGGATGATCGTCATCCGCGCCCGCCTCACCGACGCGCACGCCAGCGGCGCCCTGCTCCACATCGAGGTGCAGGACAGCGGGATCGGCATCACCGCGGCCGACCAGGAACGCATCTTCAACCCCTTCGAGCAGGCCGACGGCTCCGTCACCCGGCGCTTCGGCGGCACCGGGCTGGGCCTCGCCATCTGCCGCCGCCTCACCCGGCTGATGGGCGGCGACATCGGCGTGACGAGCGAACCGGGCCACGGCAGCACCTTCTGGATCACCCTGCGGGTCGGCGTGCTGCCCGGCGACGCCAGCGGCGCAGCGCCAGTCGAGCTCACCGCCGCCGAAGCCGAACGCCGGCTGCGCGCCGAGCACGGCCACCGCCGCCTGCTGCTGGTGGAAGACGACTGGGTGAACCAGGAAGTCAGCCTCGAGCTGCTCCGCAACGAGCTCGGCCTGCAGGTCGACCTCGCCCCCGACGGCGCCGAAGCCGTGCGGATGACCACCGACACCGCCTACGACCTGATCCTGATGGACGTCCAGATGCCGATCATGGACGGCCTCACGGCCACGCGCACCATCCGCGCCCGCCCCGGCCCCTGCGCCCGGGCGCCGATCGTCGCGATGACCGCCAACACCTTCGACGAAGACCGCAAGGCCTGCTTTGATGCCGGCATGAACGACTTCATCCCCAAGCCGGCCGACCCGGACCAGCTCTTCATCACCCTGCTGCGCTGGCTCGAAGGCCCCGCCCCCGCCGCCTATCCGGCCACGGCGTCCCACAGCAGCTTGACCCCCGACAGCCCCAGCGCTGCGGTGGCCAGCAGATAGAAGGGCCGCTCCGGGATGCGCTGGAGCAGGCGCATCCCCGTCCACACCCCCACCGGCACTAGCGGCAACAGCATCGCCGACATCACCAGCGTGTCGCGGGTGAACAGGTCCAGCCCCAGATAGAACGGCAGCTTGGCCAGGTTGAGCGCCGCAAAGAAGAACACCGACGTCGCCGCAAAGGCCTGCCGCGGCAGGCCGCGGGTCAGCAGGTAGATCATCAGCGGCGGCCCACCCGCGTGGGCCAGGGTGCTGGTGAAGCCCGCCCCCACCCCACACAGCCGGGCCAGACGCGGCAGCGGCGCCGTGTGGGCTTCGGCCTTCGGCTTGCGCAGCAGCCGGTCCGCGGCAAACACCACCGCAATCAGCCCCACCGCGCCCTTCACCATCCGGTCCGACATCACCCCGAAGGCCAGCGTGCCCAGCGCGATGCCCGCCAGCGACGCCGGCAGCAGCAGGCGCAGCTCGGCCCAGTCGGCCTTGCCCCGCCAGGCGCGGATGCCGAAGAGGTCCATCGCGATCAGCACCGGCAGCATCACCGCCACCGCGTCCCGCGGCGACATCCACATGGACATGAAAGGCACTGCCAGCCCGCCCAGGGCGCCGCCAAGGCCGGACTTGGAGATGCCGGTAAGCAGGATGGCGATCGCGGTGACGATCCAGCCGGTAGCATCGAGGTGCATGGGCGCATTTCGGAGAACGGGCGTGAACGATGCCACAAACTGCGCAACGCTTTTCCGATGCACTAAACTTCCTGACGCCACCGCCGAAAATTGGGCATTGCCCCTCGCCGCCCGCACCATGCCGCCCGAGCCTCCCCAGGACCATCTCGTCACGCCCGAACAGTTGTGCGTCGGCCTGTTCGTCCACCTCGACCTGCCGTGGTTCAGCCACCCGTTCAGCTTCAACAGCTTCAAGATCCGCTCGGCGGACCAGCTGAAGACCCTGCGCGAGCTGGGCGTCACCCGTTTCCGCTACGACCCCGAACGCTCCGACGTGCAGCCCCGCGGCACGGCGCCGGCCGCCCCCGCCGCGCCGCCCCCGCCGCCGGTCGAGGAAGACCCCGCCACCTGCGCGGCCCTCGCCGCCAAGCGCGAGCGGATCGCCCGCCTGGCCCAGCGCAAGCGTCAGGTCATCGAAGTCGAAAAAGCCTTCGTGAAGGCCGCCGGGGTGATGCGCAACATCAACAAGAACCTCTTCGCCCGCCCCAAGGAGTGCCTCGAAGAGGTGGACGAGCTGGTCAACCAGATGGTTGTCGCCTTCCTCGACCAGCCCGAGGCCGCGCTGCATGTGATGGGCGAGCACGCCGCCGGCGAGGAGGCCTATTTCCACGGCCTCAACGTGTCGATCCTGTCGATGATGCTCGCCAAGGATCTCGGCTTCTCCCGCAGCCAGAGCCAACTGCTGGGCGTCGGGGCGCTGCTCCACGACATCGGCCTCGCCGACATCCCCGAACGGATCGCCCGGGCGCGGCACGAACTCACCACCCCCGAACGCAACCTGCGCGAGCTGCACTGCGAATACGGCGTGCGCCTCGGCAAGCAGATCGGCCTGCCCGAGCCGGTGCTGCGCATCATCGCCCAGCACCACGAACTCGCCGACGGCAGCGGCTACCCGCGCCACCTGAAGGGCGACCAGATCGACCCGCTGGCCCGCCTCGTCGCGCTGGTGAATTACTACGACAACCTGTGCAACCCGGGCGACCTCGCCAAGGCCCTAACGCCCCACGAGGCCCTGTCGATGATGTTCGCCCAGCGCCGCAACAAGTTCGATGGCCAGGCCCTGCAGGTGATGATCCGCAGCCTCGGCGTGTATCCGCCGGGCTCGGTGGTGCGCCTGTCCAATGACGCGCTGGCGCTGGTCTCGTCGGTCAATCCGGTCAAGCCCCTGCGCCCGTGGGTCACCGTGTTCGACCCGGACATCCCCCGCGACGAGGCGATCATGCTCGATCTCGAACAGGAGCCCGACATCAACATCGCCAAGGCCCTGCGCCCGATCCACCTGCCGCCCGACGTGTACGAATACCTCAGCCCCCGCAAGCGCGTGACCTACTACTTCGACGCCGACTCCCGGCAGGGACGCAACCCATGAACAGCCGCTACCAGGACATCCTGCTCGGCGCCGCAGGGGAGATCCTGCTGCTGGTCGACCCGGCCAGCCTCACCATCCTCGCCGCCAGCCCGGCCACCGCGCGCCTGCTCGGCCAGCCCGTGGAGGCGCTGGCCGGCCTGCCCATCACCGAGATCGAATGCGCGCTCTCCGACGTGTTCTTCTGGGAAGAGGTGCGCACCGGCGGCATCACCGAAGAGCAGACCATGGAGGGCCTGTACCGGCGTGCCGACGGCAACCTGCTCGAAGCCCGCAAGACCGTCCGCCGCCTGCCCGAGGGCATCCTGGTGTGCGCCACCGACGTGGGCGCCCAGCGCCGCGCCGAGGACGAACTGGCCGAGATGACCTCCCGCCTGCGGGCCACCCTCGAAGCCACCGCCGACGGCATCCTGGTGCTCGACGGCAACGGCCGCATCGCCAACATGAACCGCCGCCTCGCCGGCCTGTGGGGGCTGCCCGAGGCGCTGCTGGCCCGCCACGACGACCAGGCCATCCTCGAACACCTGATCCACGCGGTCGAAGACCCGGCCGCCCTGCGCACCCTGCTCACCACCCACAGCCAGGATCTCAGCGAGACCTTCGACACCCTGCCCCTGCGCGACGGGCGGATCTTCGAGGCCAGCTCCCGCCCCGCCCGCCACGACGACGAGGTGATCGGCCGGGTGTTCTGCATCACCGACGTCACCGAACGCCACAAGGCCGAGCAGGCCCTGATCGCCGCCCGCGACGCCGCCACCTCCGCCAGCAAGGCCAAGAGCGACTTCCTGGCGATGATGTCCCACGAGATCCGCACCCCGATGAACGGCATCATCGGGATGGCCCAGCTCCTGCGCATGACGCCCCAGAGCGACGAGCAGCGGGACTACATCACCACCATCCTGTCGAGCAGCGAAGCCCTGCTGTCGATCATCAACGACATCCTCGACTACTCGAAGATCGAGGCCCGCAAGCTCAACCTCGAAAAGATCAGCTTCGACCTGCGCCAGGTGGTCAGCGACGTGGACAAGCTGTTCCGCCCGAAGGCCGTCGAACAGGGCCTGACCTTCGCCACCGCGGTCACCAGCGACGTGCCCCACGTGCTGCTGGGCGACCCGATCCGCGTCCGCCAGATCCTCGTCAATCTGGTCAGCAACGCCTTCAAGTTCACCGCCAGCGGGCGCATCGACGTGATGGTGGCGGTGGGCGAGCGCGAAGGCGGGCGCATCCAGCTGCAGGTCAGCGTCACCGACACCGGCATCGGCATCGGCCCGGACAAGTGCCGCAACATCTTCACCCCGTTCGAGCAGGCCGACATGTCCACCACCCGCCGCTACGGCGGCACCGGCCTCGGCCTGTCCATCTGCCGCATGCTGTGCGACCTGATGGACGGCGAGATCGGCGTGGACTCCGAGGAAGGCGTCGGCTCGCGCTTCTGGTTCACCATCCGGCTCGAGGCGGGCGCCGACGAGACCATCGCCGGCAGTGCCAGCGCACCGCGGCCGATCCTGCGCCAGGGCACGCGCATCCTGGTGGCCGAAGACAACCCCATCAACTGCACCGTGATCGCCCGGATGCTCGAACACTTCGGCGCCCAGGACATCACCTTCGCCGCCAACGGCGAGGACGCCCTCACCCGCTGTGCCGAGCGCAGCTTCGACCTCATCTTCATGGATGCCCGCATGCCGCGGATGGACGGCCTTACCGCCACCCAGGCGCTGCGGGAAAGAGGCACCACCACCTACATCATCGGGGTGAGCGCCGACGCGATGACCGAGGAGCGGGACGCCGCCCTCGCTGCCGGCATGGACGACTACCTGCCCAAGCCGATCAGCCAGGTCGCCCTGGCCGCGGCCATCGAAGGCTGGCGCCAGCGGATGGTGGCGATGCGTCAGCTGGAACAGCGCCGCGACGGCGACAAAATGTAAGCTTTCTCCCGCCCCGCGCCCGGTGGCGACGGGGAATAGCCGCCGCCAAGCCACAGATTCACTTACAAATCCCCGCCGGGGCGCCGCCCCGCGCCGGCTATTCTTGGCTCAGCCGGGTAACTCGCCCGGGACCCGAGGAGAAGCCAGATGCGCAACACCCGTCAGATGATCGCCGCCGCCGTGCTCGGCAGCCTGGCCTTCGGCATGGCGCTGCCCGCCAGCGCCCATGGCGACCGGGGCCGGGGTTGGGGCGAACGCCACCACCATCACCTGCGTCATTACCACGATTACCGGGGCGGCTACGCCTATGCGCCGGCGCCGGTCTATATGGCGCCGCCGCCGATGGTCATCGAACGGCCGGTCGTCTATCGGCCCGCGCCCGTCTATGCCTACCCGAGCGCGCCCGCCATCACCATCGGCCTGCCGCCGGTGGTCATTCCCCTGCGTTGATGCGCGCCCGACGCCGCACCCGGCCAGCCGCCGGCACGTGCGTGGGCGGTGTGAAGGCCAGCAGCTGCGCTGCCGCCTCCTCCGGCATGACCGGGCGGAAGCTCGCCGCCACACAGCAGATCTGCGCCTGGGTGAGCTCCTCGATGTAGGTGCGCATGATCGTCACCACGCCTTCGCTGCCGGCCTCCATCAGCAGCACGGTACGCTCCTCGACCTCCGCCAGATCGGCCGCGTAGAAGGTTTCGTCCACCCGCTGGATATGCTTGCGTGCGTGGCTTTCGAGCAGCCCGATGGACAGGCGGAAAGCCAGGAACTGCATGCGCTGGGCCAGATCGACCTGGGCCAGCCACACGCGCCCGAACAGCTCGGCGACGGGTAGCGAACAGGCGGCGGGGGAAATCGGCAAAGGGGACGTTGGCAGCATGATCGGGATCTCGTGGAGAGGTCGGGCGGACCGAATTCTTTTTGTAGCCTAGCGGCCGGGAGAGTCAAGCAGCCAAGCCGCGCGCTCGCGCAGCCGGCGGGCCCAGTCGGCATTGAGCCCCGCCGCCTCGGACAGGCGGGTGAGCTCGGCGGCGTCGGGGCGATGGGCGGTGTGGGCCGCCCACAGGCGGGCGAGGGTCAGGCCCGGCGCCGGTCGCTCGACCAGTTCGAGCACATCGCCGGCGCGGATCGTGCCTTCCTGCACCACCCGGAAATACCAGCCGGTACAGCCCAGGTCGGCGATCAGCCGCGACATGGGGTCGTGTTCGAGGCGGTGGCTGATCTTCCAGCACGGCTGACGCGGCTGGCTCACCTGCAGGCGGCAGGTGCCGGCGGCGTATATGTCGCCGATGCACACCGTCGCCTCGGTAAGGCCAATCCCCGAGAGATTCTCGCCCAGCACGCCGGGCACGAGGCTCGCCGCGATGGCCGGCACCCGCGCCGCCAGCAGGGGGTAGTGCTCGGCCGGGTAGTAATGCACCGCCTTCTCGGGGCCGCCATGGACGCGGCGGTCGCCCTGGATGTCACCGGCGAGGCCGCTCGTGCCGACCGCAACCGGGCCGCCTACCGGCGACTTGAAGATGCCGGTCTGCTGCCCTTCGGGCGGCAGGGCGCGGAGGGTTCCGACATAAACTGCTCTTATCGGCGCATTCATCTCGCTGAAATATCTGGCCACAAAATCAAACGTCCCCCATTGTGCGCCCGATCGCCCGCCTGTCAAGCCGGCCAGAGCCAGGCCGCGCCTCTCACGCCGGAAGAATCGCCATGCGCCGCCCGCACCAGACGGGTCGACACCGCATCCGAAAACACGTGGGGCAGCCATCGATGGGGCACTTCGTCATAAAGTGCATCAATGTTCGAAAGCCCGCCGCCGAGCACGATCACGTCGGGGTCGAGCAGGTTGATGACCCCCGCCAACGCCCGCGCAAGGCGGTCGGCGTAGCGTGCCAGGGTCGCCGCGCAGTCTGCCTCGCCTGCCGCCGTAGCGGCGACGATCTCGGCGGGCGACAGCGCCGCCCCCGCCATGCGCAGATGATCCGCCGCCAGACCGGGGCCGGAAAGGTAGGTTTCCACACAGCCCGCGCGGCCGCAGTAACAGGCCGGCAGCGGCAGATCGCCCCCCGCCGGCAGGGGCAGCGGGTTGTGGCCCCACTCGCCGGCGATGGCGTTGGGGCCTTCCAGCACCCGCCCGCCCACCACGATGCCGCCGCCCACGCCAGTGCCGATGATGACCCCGAACACCACGTCGGCCCCCGCCGCCGCACCGTCCGCCGCCTCGGAGAGGGCAAAGCAGTTGGCGTCGTTGGCGAGGCGCACCGGCCGGCCCAGCAGGTTTTCCAGATCGCCCTGCAGGGGCTTGCCGATCAGGCAGGTGGAATTGGCGTTCTTGACCAGCCCGGTGCGCCGCGACAGCGCCCCCGGCATGCCCACGCCCACGCTGCCGCGCTGGCCCAGCTCGTCCTCGACCGCCGCCACCAGCCCGGCCACCGCCGCGAGGGTCGCCGGATAGTCGCCCTGGGGCGTCGCCACCCGCCGCCGGGCGAGCACCTCGCCGCCGTCGCCGAGGGCGATGATTTCGATCTTGGTGCCGCCGAGGTCGATGCCGATGCGCATGGTGCCGCTGTCCGGAAGAAAGGATGGGCGGATGATATAGCCCCGTGCGCTGGCGCGCGGGCTGGCATATTCTTGAGGGCGACGACAAACCACCTCCACCGCCCACCGCGCCATGCCCCACGAAGCCGACATCCCGGAAATCCGGCAGATCTTCCTGAGCGCCACCGCCCAGGACTGCCGGACATACCGCGAGGCCGTGCGGGATTTCATCCACGACAACATCGAGCACGCCAAGGTCTTCCTTCAGGAGAACTGGGCCGAAGGCGGCAACTTCGTCGAGCCGGTGTGCAAGCGCAAGGTGGACGAGTGCGACGCCTACATGGGGCTGTTCGGCTTCCGCTACGGCTGGACGCCGCCGCTGCAGCGCAGCTCCATCACCGAGCTGGAGTTCCGCTGGGCGGTGGACCGCTGGCGCGAGGGCGAGGCGCCGATCTTCGTGCTCCGCCCGCGCCCCGGCACCGAGGCCGAGCAGCACCTGCGCGAGCAGGCCGCCCGCTTCCACGACAAGCAGCCCCCCGCCGAGGCCGAGGCCGACCGGGCGGCTCAGCGCGCCTTTCTCGCCAGCGTTGACCAATGGGCCTCCAACGGGCGCATCCAGGTTTTCTACGACGACCAGCGGCAACTGGAGGCCCGCGCCGCCTTCTGCATCACCAACTGGGATCTCAAGGTTCTGCGCAAGGCCCGTCACGGGCGCTACCAGGCTTCGGGCGACATCGACCGAGGAGAACTCGGGCGGATCGGCCGCAAGCCCCAGATCGCCGCCCTCCAGGACGCACTCAACGCCCTGCGCGACCGCCGCAGCGAGCGGGCCGCCGCCTTCCTCGTCCACGGCCCCGAGAACCACGGCCAGCTGGAGTTCATCGAGTTCCTGCGCGAATGGCACGACGAGTGGGAAGGCATGGACATCCGCTGCGGCCAGGCCGACGAACCCGACAGCGCCGAATCCCTCATCTGCTGGACCTGCAGCCAGCTGGGCGAACCCCTGCTGGGCGAGCCGACCATCGACGCCCTGGCCGGCCTGCTGGCGACCCGGCTGGCCAGCCGCTCGGTGGTGCTCATCCTGCGCACCGCCGGACGCGAGGCCAACCGCCTGGCCCTGTTCCAGCAGCGCTTCTGGCAGCCCCTGCACACCGCCCTGGCCACCCGCCAGCCCGGCGGACGGGGCCGGCTGTACTGCTTCATGGCCGACCACGCCCCCCTCGCCGACCCGCCGCCCGCCGGCTTCCGCACCCTCGATCTGGACGCCGACGACGTGGACTACCGCCAGATCCTCGCCCTTCCGCCCCTCACCCGCCTGACGGCCGGCCAGGTGCGCAACTGGCTCAGCGACATCCGCAAGAGCGCCGGGGTCCGCCTGGACGAAGACGAGCGCGACGCAATCGCCACCTACGCCACCACCCCCGACGGCAACCCGCCCGACGTCTATAACCGCCTGAACCTGCACGGCTTCTGGAGCCGCGCCCGCTGAGGACCATCACCGTGCCCGACACCCCCGCCTACGCCGACTTCACCGGCAAGCGCTCTGCCCACTACGTGGCCGCGCCCCACACCGCCACCATCGTCAACCTGGCCATCCGCCTGGGCCGGCCGCTGCTGGTCGAAGGCGAAGCCGGCTGCGGCAAGACCCGCCTCGCCAGCGCCATCGCCGAAGAGCTGGGCGTCGGGCTCACGGTGATGACCGTCAAGAGCACCAGCCAGGCCAAGGATCTGCTCTACCGCTTCGACGCCCTGCGCCGCCTTCAGGACGCCCAGGACCCGGCCAACACCAGCGCCCGCCAGGTCTTCCCCTACATCGAGCTGGAGCCCCTCGGCCACGCCATCCGCGAAGGCCAGCCCCAGGTGGTGCTCATCGACGAGGTGGACAAGGCCGACATCGATTTCCCCAACGATCTCCTCGACGTGCTCGACCGCTTCGAGTTCGACATCGAAGACCTGCCCCGCACCGAGGACGACGCCTGCCGCGCGGCGCGGGGCCACGGCCGCCACGTGGCCGGCCCCGAGGGCGGCGTTCGCCCCATCGTGCTCATCACCAGCAACCGCGAGAAGCAGCTCCCCGAGCCCTTCCTGCGCCGCTGCCTGTACGTGCAGCTGGATTTCCCCGCCAATGATCCGGCCATGCTGGCCGAAATCGTGCGCAAGAACCTCGCCGCCCGGGCCGAGACGATCAGCGACGAACTCATCACCGGCGCCGTGGAGCGCCTGTGCCGCATCCGCGAGCGCGGCCGCGAGTTGGGCATGCAGAAGCTCCCCGCCACCTCCGAGCTCGTCGACTGGGTGCGCGTGCTCCACTGGCAGGGCCGCAAGGCCGAGGCCATGTCGGTGGACGCCCTCGACGCGGTGGATCAGGCCGTGCTGTTCAAGATCCGCCAGGACATCGAACGCTACCGCGCCCGCACCGACGCCGAGGCCGGGCGGTGACCCACCCCCTGCCGCCCCTGCTGCTGGGGCTGTTCCGTGAGCTCAAGGCCAATGGCGTGCCGGTGGGCATACGCGACTACCTGGACGGCATCGAGGCCCTGCGCCTGGGCTTCGGCCAGGATAGCCGCGCCGCCCTGCGCGACCTCGCCATCGCCCTGTGGAGCCGCAGCGACGAGGAGCGCCGCGTCATCAACCGCTGGTTCGACGTGCTGCCCGCGCCCGACGACGCCCTCGCCGCCACCATCGACGACCAGCTCGACCGCCTAGACACCACCGCTTCCGAACCCACCGGAGCGCCCACCGCGCCAACCGCCCGGCCCACGGCCCAGCCCGGCGCTGGCACCACACCCGCCCCTGCAACCAGCCTCTCCCCCGAAGCCACCGCCACCCAGGCCGAGCGCGCCCGGGTCTCCTTCGCCGCCGCCCGGGAAGGCAGCGGCCTACCCATCCCGCGCCTCGCCAGCGCCCCGGCCATCGACGAGGACTACGTCCTCACCCCCCAGCCCCTCGTCAGCCCGCGGGACATGGCCGTGCTGTGGCGGCGCTACCGGCGCAGCACCCGCCACGGCCCACGCACCGAGATGGACCTCGCCGCCACCCTGCGCGAACGCTGCCGCCGCGGCCTACTGTGCCGCCCGGTGTGCCGCCCCCACCGCAGCAACAGCGCCCGGCTGCTGATCCTCGCCGACGCCAGCCCGAGCATGGACCCATGGCGCCCCTTCCTCGCCACCCTCGCCGAATCCCTGCCCCTCGGGCGGCTGGCCCGGGCCGAGGTGCGCTACTTCAGCAACCAGCCGCGCCGACAGCTTTACGCCACGCCCGGCCTGACCGAGCCCGAAACCCGGGACGACGTGCTGCGCCGCCACGCCGGCGCCGCGCTGCTGGTGGTGAGCGACGCCGGCAGCGCCCGGGGCGCCCTCAACCGCCGTCGCGCCCTGCAGACGGCCGATTTCCTCAACGAAGCCCGGCGCCACTTCCCCGCCACGGTGTGGCTCAACCCCATGCCCAAACGGCGCTGGGCCGGCACCACCGCCGGCCTCATCGCCGACGGCCCGGTGCCCATGCTGCCGGTGGACGCGCCGCACCTGCTGCGCGCCATCGACATCCTGCGCGGCAACAAATAGACCGCCATGCCCTATCCCGCCGCCCTCGGCCAACGCCCGCTGGAAGTCCACGAAGCCTACGCGGCGCTGGAGCAATACGCCGCCGACTACGGCCGCGACCCGCTGCTCCTGCTGATGCACGCCGCGGTGCCCGAAACCCTGCGGCCGGATCTCCTCAACCTGATCCGGGTGAACTTCCTCGCCGCCCACGGGCCCGACCCCAGCCTCGAGGCCGACGTACTGTTCTCGCCCCTCGCCACCGCCCTGGGCGGCGGCTACTACCGCATCGACGCCCAGGTGCGCTGGCACTGCCTGGTGATGCTGCGCTCCCTCTACCGCCACGACCCGCGCCCGCGCATCCGGCGCATCGCCGAGCTGCTGTGGCGCTACGTGGAAGCCCGCGAACACCAGGCCAGCCGCGCCGCCGACCCGCAGCTGGCCGAATTCCTCGACATCCAGCGCTGGGTCGCCCTGGCCTTCCTCGAACCCGCCAGCGCCGCCCACGCCTTCGCCGACGCCCTGCGCCAGACCCACGCCGACGGCAGCACCGTGGCCCTGCGCCTGGGCGGCCTCGCGTCCGCCATCGAGCTCCCCCTCGCCGGCCAGCCCGAGCTCCTCGCCTACGCCCGCGGCCTCGACGCCCTCGCCGGCGGCAACGACGCCGAAGCCGAACGCCTGCTGGGCGCCCTGGGCAGCGACGAGATCCGGGTGGGCGACATCGTGCTGAAGGCGCCGGAGGCGGTGCTGGCGGATTACCGGGCCACCGGGGCAAGGGCGGGCGATCTGGCCTCCAGCGGCAAACCACGGCGGACGTGTCTGGTGATCCAGCCCGTCGGCACCTGGACCGACCCCGACAACGGCCGCATCGTGGACCTGGATGCCGCCTATCGGGTGATCCGCGAGACAGCCGCCGACGCTGGCCTTGACTGCCACCGCACCGACCTCCTCGCCCTCGTCGTCAGCGCCAACGAGCAATGGCCCGCCCTGCTCCGCAACATCCTGAGCGCCGACGTGGTGATCTGCGACCTGAGCACCGGGGATGTCGCAATGCGCTATCTGGCGGGTGTGTGCTTCGCGCTGGGGGCCCACAAGGTGTCGCTCATCGCCGAAGCGCAGGCGTCTAAGTGGCAGCCACCGGCGCTGTTCGGCAGCGTGATCCGCTATTCAGCCTCGGAGAATCCGGAAAGCTGGGGCAAAGCTGCACTGGGCACGCAGCTCACCGCCACCGAGGCGTCGCAGCCCCCTGTCGGCCACAATCCGATTCACGGGGCGTTAGCTGAGCCTCCGACAAGCATGGCGGCCCCGCCGTCACTTGCAGCCGACGGGGAGATGGCCGACCAGACGCCACCCTACGCCACGTCGCCGGGCGACCTCACCTCCGTCTGCCCGGTGATCCAGGGCTTCGGCTTCAGGACCGATCCCGTCACCGGCCGCAGCCTTGATCTGGACCAGTCGTACGCGGTGATTGCCGCAGCGGTGACGGCGGTCGGCTTCGAATGCACCCGACCGGACATCACCTCCGCCGGCCTGCCCAGCGAAGCGCTCGACCTCCTCCTGCGGGCGCCCGTCGCCATCGTCGACCTCTCCCTCGGCCTGCCCGACGTGCTGCTCCAGCTCGGCCTGCGCCACGGCCTGCGGCCGGGCCGCACCCTGCTCCTCGCCGAAGAGGGCTACCGCATCCCGCCGGAACTCGCCTCGCTGCGCATCCTGCGTTACAAGGATGGCGTCAACCAGAGGGACAGCACAGAAGCCCGGCGCCTGCAGGTCGAAATCACCCGCTGGCTCAAGGAAGCCATGGCCAACCCTGCCGTGGACAGCCCGGTTTACCTCACCCTCCCCAACCTGCGCCCACCCGTGCGTCGCCCGGCAGCGCCCGAGCCGGAAACCCTCGCCGAAGATCCCGCCCCACCCCAGTCTCGGCCCCGGGTGTTCATCTCCTACGTCCACGAATACCGCCAGTACGCCGCCCCCCTCGCCCGGGCCCTGCAGGCCGAGGGCATCGACGTGGCCTGGGACATGGACCTCAAGGCCGGCGACAACTGGCAGGAAAGGCTCACCGCGATGCTCGACGAGGCCGACGCGCTGGTGGCCGTGGCCGGTACCCTCACCGCCGGCCGGCCCAATCCGCTGGCCGAGATCGAGCGGGCGAAGCAGCAGGGCAAGCGCCTGTTCCCGGTACTCGTCGATCCGATCAAGGAGCCCGCCACACTTCTCGAAAGCTGGGCGGCGAACACCGATGACAGTGGCTACGTCCGGTGGCTGGCCACCGTGTCCGAGGCCGAGCGCCCGGCCGCCATCACCGAGACCGCCCAGCGCATCGCCGAAGCCATCTCGCTGAGCGCCGCGCCCGCCGAAGGGGCTGAAGCAGAGGAGGTGGCTGAATCGGAAGAAGCGGCGGCAGCCACCACCGCCACCTGGGAGCTCACCATCCGCCAACGGGGCGAGGGTGGGCTGCAATTCGTCCTGCTGATCGACGGCGAGCGCATCGAGGCCACCGTACACTTCCAGCAGACGTTGGTGGTCAAGCTGGTAGACGAACTCCTCGCCGGCATGTATCTGCTCCCCGACGCCGCGCAGGCGCTCCGCCAGCTGCTGCTACCCCGGGAGTTCATCGCCCTGGGCGCGCCCGCCCGCTACCGTCTCACCCTCGGCCCCGGCTCCGCCGCGCTGCCGTGGGAGCTGATCTTCCACCACCCGGACGACCCCTTCGCCCACCTGGGCCCGCGCAACGTGTTGCGCCGTCTGGACGGCCTGCGCATGCCGCAGCCACGCCGCACGCTCAGCGCCCGGGCGCTGCTGATCGGCAATCCGCTCATCGTCGGCACCTTCCCCATCCACGAAGACGGCCAGCCAACCCTGCTGGGTGTGGAGCAGGAACTGGCCGGGGTGGCCCGATCGCTGACCGCAGCCGGCCTGGAGGTGAGCGTGGGCACCGAAGAGAGCGCCTCCACGGTGATGAGCCGGCTGTTTGGCCGGGATTACCGCGTCCTGCTCATCAGCGGCAACGCGGTCTATCGGCACCTCCTGCCCGACGGGCATCGGGTAAGCGGCTTCGTGCTCAGCGACGGGGTGTTCCTCACCGCGCTGGAGCTGAAACAGATGCGCACGATGCCGGAACTGGTCTTCCTCAACGGCTGCCACGTGGGCCGCGCGGCACTTGGGGGCGACGACGGCCCATCGGAAAACATGGTGCTGGCGCTCCTGAAGGCCGGGGTGCAGGCGGTGGTGGCCCCCGGCTGGGTGGTGGATGACGATGGCGCGGCCGAGTTCTCCGAAACCTTCTTCGCCGCCCTGTCCGAAGGCCAGCGCTTCGAGGATGCTGTGGCCGCCGCCCGGCAGGCGACCTTCCGGACCGCGCCGCAAGCCACCACCTGGGCCGCGTACCAGGCCTGGGGCGACCCGGACTACCGGCTGCTGCCGCCGCCCGCGTCCGAAGCCGCCTGACCCGCCGCCCGGTACTTCTGCCAGCCGCTCCAGCTGTAGAACACCAGCCCGATCCAGATCAGCGCGAAGGTGGCGAGCCGGGCCGGCGGCAGATCCTCGCCGAACAGCCACACCGCGGTGACCAGCTGCATCGTCGGGTTGATGTACATGAGCATGCCCACGGTGGCGAGGTTGAGGCGCTGGGTGGCCGCCGCAAACAGCATCAGCGGCAGCGCCGTCAGCACCCCCGACATGGCCAGCAGGAACAACGTGGTGCCGTCGTGGCCGGTGACCACCCCGTGCCCGCGGGCGCCCTGCCACAGGGCGTACAGCCCCACCAGCGGCAGCATGGTGAGGGTTTCGAGCCACAGGCCGGAGATCGCATCCACCGGCACCTGCTTTCTCACCAGCCCGTAAAGCCCGAAGGTGCCCCCCAGGAACAGCGACACCCACGGCAGGCTGCCCAGCGCGGCAAACTCGTTGCCCACCGCCGCCACCGCCAGCCCCACGGCCAGCCACTCCTTGGGGTTGAGGCGCTCCTTGAGCACCAGCATGCCCAGCATCACATTGACGAGCGGGGTGAGGAAATAGCCCAGGCTCGCGGCGATCACCAGGCGCTGGTCCACCGCCCACAGAAAGCCCAGCCAGTTGGAGCCCACCAGCAGCGCAGCCAGCGCCAGCCGCGGCACCGCGCCGGGATGCCGGGCCGCCGCGCCGAGGCGCGCCCAGCCCCGGTTGGCGGTGATGATGAGGCTCACGAACAGGCACGCCCACAGGGCGCGGTTGCACAGCACGTCGGCCGGGCTCACGTGGCCCAGCTGCCGGAAGAACAGCGGGAAGAAACCCCAGATGCCGTAGGCACCGAGGCCAAAGCCGATGCCGGCGAGGGTTCTGCCTTTTTCCACGATCGGGGATTTACGGAGATTCGGAGCCGCACGATAGCACCGGCCATCGGCCAATGACCGTCCGGGTTTTCCCAGGCGCTACAATGGCGCCATTCCACTGCAAGGAAGGCCCGTCATGTTGATCATCTTCAAATCCCCCGCCAGCGGCGACGTGATCATGTTCGAGAAGAACGGCAAGGAAATGCTCACCGTGCTCGAAAAAGACCCGGCCGACCCGAAGGGCATCTTCACCGTCGAACAGCTCCCCGCCGCCATCACCACCCTCAAGGCTGCCATCGAAGCCGACAAGGCCAAAAAGGCCGAACAGTCCGACGACGCCGACAAGGACGACGAGCCCAAGACGCCCGGCGGCGTGGTGAGCTTCTTCCAGCGCGCGGTGCCGCTCCTCGAGCTGCTCGAACGCTCCCTGAAAGACAAGGTGCCGGTCACCTGGGGCGTCTGATCGGGCCGGAGCCACGCCGTCATGACTCAACGCGACATTGACCTGGCCCTCGAACTCGTGCGCGAGCACCTGCCTGACCTGGGCATCCCCCGGCGCCTGTGCACCCGCCGCCTGTCACCGGCGGGCCGGGTGCTCGGCCAGTACCGCTGGCACTCCGACACCCTGCGCCTCAACCCGCGCTACCTCGCCCGCCTGTCGGACGACGACGCGCTGGACCTGCTCGACACCCTGCTCCACGAACTCCTCCACAAGGCCTCGCCCCTGTGGAAGCAGCTGCGCGACAGCTTCCGCCCGCACCCCGAAATCTGGATGCGCGCCGAATCCCTCGCCACCCAGCTCGGCCCCACCTACCTCGCCCGCCGCCGGACGGCGGAGGTGACGGCCTGACCGGCCCCGGCTGGCACCCGCCAGCCGGATTTCAGGTTTCTTGATTTACCCAGCCCCCGTGGCTAACATCGATTTGCGCAGCCAGATCCGGCTCGCGTCACTTTTAGAGGTTTGGATGTTGGAGCTTGCAGTAATCCGATAACCCGATCCCTGCTCCGGCAGGCGTATTCAGGTTATCGCGATCAAAAACGTTTGGCGTGCCGCCCGCTGGTGGCCTGCCGTTTCTGTTCGTTCAGATTACTGCCAATGGTTTTCCAACATGACCACTTCCAGACCGAAGCAGGCGCATTCTCACGCGCCCGCCAATTCATTCCCCACGTCTCATTCAGGCGAAGCCATCGCCAGGATCACGGCGGTCGATCGCGACCATTACATCGTCAGGCGTGACGAGCGCGAGGTGCCCGCAAGGCTCACCGGCCGGGCCGTCCATTCCGCCGATTCCCCGGTGGAGCTTCCCTGCGTCGGTGACTGGGTCAGCGTGACGTTTCACGACGCCGGCGCCCATGCGAGCATCCTCGACATCCAGCCGCGCACGTCGTTTCTGAGACGTCGCCGCCCCGGTGGCAACGCTGAGTTCCAGATGATCGCCGCGAACATCGATGTGGCCTTCATCGTTCAGTCGTGCCACTTTGATTTCAATGTGCGACGGCTCGAACGCTATCTCGTCATGACGCGCGACGGGCAGATCGAGCCGGTCATCCTGCTCACCAAGACCGACCTGATCAGCCCCGAGGCGCTGGATGATTTGCTCGCAAGCATTCGCCGTGCAGGCATCGACGCCCGCGTCATCCCCATCAGCAACGTCAGCGGTCAGGGCGTTGAAACGGTGCGCGAGTTGATCCTGCCGGGAAAGACGTACTGCCTGCTCGGCTCGTCCGGCGTTGGCAAGACGACGCTCGTCAATGGCCTGATCGGCAAATCCGATCTGGCCACCGGCGTGGTGAGTCACTCCGGCGAAGGCCGGCATACGACCACCCGGCGCCAGCTCATCGCGCTTGAAAACGGCGGGCTGTTGATCGACATGCCGGGCATGCGCGAACTGGGCATGCTCGATGTCAGCGAAGGCCTCGACGCCAGTTTTTCCGATGTCGAGGCCTATTCATCGAGGTGTCGCTTCGCCAACTGCACGCACACCAGCGAGCCGGGCTGCGCCATTCAGGCTGCCATCGCCCAGGGCGCGCTGGACTCTTCACACCTTCAGAGCTACCAGAAGCTCAGGCGGGAATCCGAATTTCACGGCATGTCCCACCCTGAGAAGCGCAAGAAGGACAGGGCCTTCGGAAAGGTCGTGCGGGCCACCATCAAAGCCAAGGGGAGGCGATACGACGATTAGCAGCTAGCACATAGGCAAAAGGGCGTTTCCCGGTACGCGGGGAAACGCCCTTTGCCGCGCGCATTTTCTACCGATCAACACCCGCTTCGGCTTGCCGATGCAGTCGGTCAGCCGGCTCAGGCATCGGCAATCGCCGCGCCGTTCGCCACCACCAGCGCGAACGCGTCCGACATCCCGGCCAGGTTGGCCCGCTGCACTTCTGCCGCCGGCACCACGCTGCCGTCCGGGCCGGGCAGGTCGCGGGTGGCGGTGGCCGACGCCGGCACGCACACCGGCCAGCCCAGGTTCACCGCGCCGCGAGCGGTGGAATTGACGCAGTTGTGGGTCATGAAGCCGCAGATCACCAGCTGACGTTTGTCACCCAGCGCGTTGAGCTGCGCCTCCAGATCGGTGCCGATGAAGCCGTTGGCGTGGCGCTTCACCACGCGCCCCTCGCCCGCCACCGGCGCCACCTGGCTGGCAATCGCGCCGTTCTCGCCATTCACGTCGAAGGGCGATCCCGGGCCAGCATCGTGCTGGATGTGGATCACCGGCGCACCCACGGCCCGGGCCCGGGCCAGCAGCGTCGCGCATTCGTCCATCGCCGCCTCGATGCCGTCGAGCTTCATCAGGCCGCTCAGGTAGGTGTTCTGGGCATCGACGATGATGAGCACCGACTGGGACAAGGGCGCCGGCGCGGCGGGTTTGCCCATCAACTGGCGCAGGGTGAAGGCTTCGGTCATGACGTGTCTCCTTGTGTTGGTTGGGATGGCTGCAGATTAGGCCCGGCGACATCCTGCGTAAATGCACACGATTGCCGGCCGCTCCTGCAAAATTGCAACACCCAACCCGGAGCCCCGCCCATGAACTGGGACGACCTGCGCTTTCTCGTGGTGATCGGCCGCGAAGGCACCCTGGCCGGCGCCGCCCGCCGCCTGAAGGTGGACCAGACCACCGTCGCCCGCCGCCTGCGCGCGCTGGAAGACGCCCTCGGCACGCCCCTCTTCGAGCGCAGCGACGGCCGCTGGCAGCCCACCGCCACCGGCGCCCGGGTGCTGGAGCGCGCCACCCGCATCGAGGAAGACGTGGCCGGCCTCACCCGCATCGCCGACGCCGGCCGGCCCGGCATCCACGGCACGGTGCGCATCACCTCGGTAGGGGCGATCATCGCCGACTGGCTGGTGCCGCGCCTGCCGGATCTGTACGCCCGCCACCCGGGGCTCGACGTGGCGCTGGTGGGCAGCAACGACAACCTCAACGTGGCCCGCCGCGAGGCCGACATCGCCATCCGCCTGGCCAGGCCAGAGACCGGCGACTTCGTGATCCGCAAGCTCGCCGACGTGGGCTTTGCGGTCTATGCCTCCGCCGCGGGCGAGCCCCCCGACTCCTGGGTGTGCTACGACGAAGACCTCGCCCACACCCCCGAGATGCGCTGGCTCGCCCCCCGGCTGGCCGACAGCCGGGTACGCCTGCGCAGCAACGGCGTGGAAGCCCTCACCCGCGCGGTGGCCGCCGGCATCGGGCAAGCCGTGCTGCCCTGCTTCATCGCCGACACCCACACCGGCCTCACCCGCCAGAGCGGCCCGGCGCCCGTGGTGACACGGGAGTTGTGGCTGCTGATCCACCCGGACGCAAAGCAGCAACCGCGGGTGGCCGCCGTGGCCGAATGGCTGGCAGCCCAGTTCGCCGAGCATCGCCCCGCCTTCCTCGGCCCCCCGTAGGTCTTCTGTAGGTCGGACTTCAGTCCGACATCGCTGCCGCACAAGCCGACGCATGTCGGACTGAAGGCCGACTTACGGGCGCACCGGCGTGCGGGTCGGGCCGTCCGCCATGCGGCATAACGACGCACATTAGAAAACACTAATAAACCAAGGCTATATTGAAAGTGACCGGCCAGCCTGCCGGTCCACCGCCGCCCGGTCGCATGACCGTCTCTCCCTCGGCCTGTCTCCGGGCGGTCCCTCCCCGCAAATCCGGAGACCGCCATGACATCGCGCCACATCCTGTCGCTTGCCGCCCTGTGCTGCCTCGTGCTGACCGGCCCCGTCGGCGCCGCCGACACCACCTACGGCAGCCAGCTCATGACCCCGCAGGAGCGCGCCGAACACCGCGCCACCCTGCGCAACCAGGCCACCGAGGCCGAGCGCAACGCCTACCGACAGCAGCACCACGACGCCATGCAGGCCCGCGCCCGCGAACGCGGCGTCCAGCTGCCCGACACCCCACCTGCCCAGGGTGGCGGCGCCAATCGCCGAGCCGGCGGGCAGGGCATGGGCCCGCGCGGCGGACGCTGATCCGCTCCACCTCCTGCCTCTCACACCACCGACCGCCATGAAAACCCATCGCCTCAGGATCGCCTCGACCCTCTTCGCCGCCTGCCTCCTCGCTGCCTGTGGCGGGAGCGGTGGCGGCACCCAACAAGGGGGCGCCCCCTTCGTTGTCAATGCCGACGGCACTTCCAGCTTCGTCAGCAGCGCCCTCGGCACCACGCTGGCGGCGCTGCCCCTCGAAAGTCTCAGCACCGCGGAGAGTGCCTCGCTCACTTACATGCGCGAGGAAGAGAAGCTGGCCCACGACGTGTATGCCCGCCTGAACACCCTGTGGGGCAGCCAGACGCCCGTTTTCGGCAACATCGCCCAGAGCGAGGCCACCCACACCGAAGCCGTCCGGCTGCTGCTGGTGCGCTACAGCCTGCCGGACCCCGCCGCCAACCTGGGCGAAGGGCTGTTCGTCGCACCGGTGCTGCAACAGCTCTACTACGACCTCACCGCCCAGGGCAGCACGTCGCTGATCAACGCCCTGCGGGTAGGCGCCGCGATCGAGGAGATCGACATCCTCGACCTGGAAAACGCCCTGCCCACCATCGACAACCAGGACATCCGGCAGGTGTACGCCAACCTCCTCAAGGGCTCGCGCAACCACCTGCGCGCCTTCGTGCAGGCGCTGGCCCAGCAGGGCGTGACCTACACCCCGGCCTACCTCACCACCGACGCCTACACCGCCATCGTCACCACCGCCTTCGAGCGCTGAGGCCCTCGCCCACCTGTAGGTCGGGTTAGCGCAGCGTAACCCGACATGCATTTCCACGACTGACGTGACGTGATTCGATCACCGGTTGTCGGGTTACGCCCTGCGGGCTAACCCGACCTACAGGTCCTACAGGTGCGCAAGAATCAGCCGCCGGTGAGTTGGGCGTAGAGCAGCGGCAGGCGGGCGGGGAGCTCGGCCGGGTTGCGGAGGATGGTGTAGCCCGCCGGGCCGAAGAGGTGCGGCAGATAACCCTGGCCTTCCTTGTCGATGGTCACGCAGAAGGGCCGCACGCCTTCCTGCCGCGCCGCGTTGAGGCTCATCCGGGTGTCTTCGATGCCGTAGCGGCCTTCGTAGTGATCCACGTCGTTGGGCTTGCCGTCGGAGAGGATCAGCAGCAGGCGCAGGGCTTCGGGGCGTTTGGCGAGGATCTGGGTGGCGTAGCGGATCGCCGCGCCGATGCGGGTGTAGAAGCCCGGCTTCAGCGCCCCGATGCGGCCGCGGATGCGGTCGTCGGCGGGCTCGTCGAAATCCTTGATGCGGTGAAAGCGGATGTTGTCGCGCTTGCGGGACGAGAAGCCGTACAGCCCGAACGGATCGCCGGTGGCGCCCAGCGCTTCGGAGAACAGCCACAGGCTGTCGCGGATCACGTCGATCACCCGCTGCTCGTCGCTCACCCAGGTGTCGGTGGAGAGCGACAGATCGGCCAGCACCAGACAGCACAGATCACGCTCGCGGCGCTCGCACGACAGATAGCCGCCGGTGTCGCCAGTGACGTGGCCGGTTTTACGATCGGCAAAAGCGCGCACCACGGCGTCGATGTCGAGCTCGGGGCCATCCGGCTGGTTCTTCAGCCAGCGGCGGGCCGGGGTGAGCGCCTCGAACTGGTGGCGCAGGCGCCGCGCCGGGCGCAGCAGGTGCGAGGGCAGCGCGCAGGGCTGGGCGTCGCGAGGGTCGAGCACGGTCAGGCTGCACACGTCGCGCTTGAGCTGCTGCTTCTTCCAGTCCCACTCGGGCAGCAGGATGCCGGATTGGAGCGGCACGTCGTCCTGGGCCGCAGAGGGCAGGTCCAGGTCGAAGCGCACCTTGGAGGCGGTGTCGGTGCCGTCCTGGGCCACCGATATCTTGTCCATCTCGGCAGCAGCGCGGGCGGGGTTGTCGTCGGCGTCGTCGTCGTGGCCGCGGTTGACCTTCACGAACTCGGCAAACGACAGCAGGCTCTCGGCCCGGAAGGGCAGGATCAGGCCGTTCTTGCCGTCTGGCATGTCCTCGCGCTGGGCCTGACGGCGGCGGTCGGTGGCGTCGGCAGACTTGGCGCCGCCTTCGCGCTGGTCGGCCGGGGTGGGCGTAGCGGATTTCTCTCGGCGGTCGATGGCCACCGGCGCCGGGTAGAGCCACAGGGCCACCGGCGTGGGCGGGCGCTTGGCGGCGGGCAGGCTGGCCACGCTGCCCGGCTCCAGCAATGCCTGGCGGATCGCCCGCTCGGCGGCGGCTTCGTCGGCCGACAGTTTGGTCGGGTCGGGGCGCTCGGCAATCACCGCCTCCACCAGCCGGCGGTAGCGCGCCGCAAAGCCGGGGAAGGCATCCAGCGTGGCGCGGCTGGCGGCCTGGTTGGCGGCGATCCAGCCGTCGGCGTCCAGCCCGCCATCGGGCAGCGCCGCGCCCTGGGCGATCAGCCACAGGTAAAGATCGCGGTTGAGGCTGCGCGCGGGAAAGAACTCGATGCTCGCCGGCAGGCGCAGGGTTTCGGCGTCCCGCGCGGCGTGGGCGGCCTTCTCGCCCACGTGGGCGATGCGCTGCAGCCAGTTGCGCCGGGCGCCGTGCTCGATCTCGGCCGCCGGCGCCACCCGCAGGCCGGGGTCGCCCCCCAGCGCCCGGAAGAGGATGCCGGCCGTGCGCTCGATGTCATCCAGCCGCACGGCGGCATCCGGGTAGCTGCGCGTAGCCGCCCGGGTGATGAACTTGTGCCACAGACCGCCGATGAACTCTTCCATGCCCACTCCACCTTCCACAGGCCGGGTTTGTACCCGGCAAAAACACACCGCGACATCCCTGTAGGTCGGACTTCAGTCCGACATTCCCCACACGGGAGCACGGGGCAACAATGAGCGGCAATCCGGCCTGCGGTGGGTGGAGGGGTGTCGGACTGAAGTCCGACCTACAACCGACCTACACAACCACCTAGCGCGCCGTCCACCCGCCATCGATCAGCGGCGCCGACCCGGTGACCGACTTGGCCGCATCCGAGCACAAAAACACCGCATACGCCGCCACTTCGTCGGCCTCGACAAACTGTTTGGTGGGCTGGGCGGCGAGGATCACCTCGCGGATCACCCGCTCCTCCGGCAGGTTGTGCACCTTGGCCTGATCCACCACCTGCTTCTCGATCAGCGGCGTGCGCACATAACCCGGGCACAGCGCGTTGCAGGTGATGCCCTGCTCCGCCACCTCCAGCGCCACCGCCTTGCTGAACCCCACCACCGCATGCTTGCTGGCCGTGTAAGGCGCCTTGAACGGGGAGGCCACCAGCCCGTGGGCCGACGCGATATTGACGATCCGCCCCCAGCCCTGCGCCTTCATCCCCGGCAGCGCCGCCTTGGTGGTGTGAAACACCGACGACAGGTTGATTGCCAGCAGTTGATCCCAGGTGTCGTCGGGAAACGCATCCACCGCCGCCACATGCTGGATGCCCGCGTTGTTGATGAGGATGTCCACCCCGCCAAAGGCCGCGATGGTCGCCTCCACCAGCCCCCGCGCCGAAGCCGGGTTGGCCAAATTGGCCGGCGTATAGCCGATCTCCACGCCCGTCTCGGCGGCGAGCGCCGCGCGGACCAACTCCGCATCCGCCGCCACCCGCGAGCCGTTGAGCATCACCTTCGCCCCCGCCTGGGCCAGCGCCCGCGCCACCGCAAGGCCAATCCCCGAAGTGGAACCCGTGACCAACGCCCGCCTGCCTGCCAGAACTGCCATCTGATCTCTCCTCGAATCCCCGAGCCCACGCCCGGCTGTGCGGGTGATGCTACCGCAGGGCGGGGATGCGGCGATGACTATAGCGGCGGGGAAAGACGGGTGCCCTGTTGTGGGTCAAGAATGGGGGGAGGCGGGGCTATGACTTATGGCATATGGGCAAGAAAAGGAGGGAGGGCTAAGATTCGAGCGGCTGTTCAGCCTAGCGCCAATCAAACAGTCGTCTGCGAAGGCGGTCATCGAGCAACCCGCCTGCGCGAAACCGCAGCTCCTGCCACCACGCCTGCTGGGGCAGTTTTTTTGAATTTGAGGAGACGCTAGATGCCTGACAAGTCGGTTGCCCATCAGCACCACGCCACCTTTGAAGGCATCCGCCACGTTGACGACGAAGGCAACGAGTTCTGGCTGGCCCGCCCGCTGGGCAAGGTGCTGGACTACTCGGAGTACCGCCACTTTCTACCCGTAGTGGAGCGCGCCCGCGAAGCCTGTCGCAACAGCGGTCACCCGGTGGAAGACCATTTCGAGGACATCCTCGAAATGGTCGAGATCGGCTCGGGGGCCCGGCGCGAGCTGCCCGATGTACGGCTCTCGCGCTACGCCTGCTACCTGATCGTCCAGAACGGCGACCCGAGCAAGCCGGTCATCGCCAATGGTCAGACCTACTTTGCGATGCAGACCCGCCGGCAAGAACTGGCCGACGACGCCAAGTTTGCTCAGCTGAGCGAGGGCGAGAAGCGCCTGGCCATCCGCAACGAGCTTGCCACCCACAACAAGCATCTCGCGGCTGCGGCCAAGAGCGCGGGCGTCGAAACGACTACGCAATCTTCCAGGATCACGGCTACAAGGGGCTCTACGGTGGCCTGGGCCACAAGGAAATCCACGCCAGCAAGGGGATGCAGAAGAAAGAGCCTTGATGGCACGAAGCAGAAATCAACACCCCACGCCCGACACCGGATCGGCCAGATTGGCCGGCGTACAAAGGATATCCCTCGGTATGGGCAGCAAGCTGGGAGTGCGGTAGCAACACGACAGCGGCGAGAGAGGGAGGCCACCACCCAAGAAGCATGACAAACGGGCAATCAATAACCCCGGCGCCACCATCGTCAGCGCCCTCGATGCCACCAAGGCTCCTCGCGTGATTCCAAACCACCAACACCAGAAACTCCTCCGCCTTCTTAGCCACCGTCGTGCAATTTCCACGCTCGACCTGTTGAACGAGCTGGAGGTCTCGCGCCCCACTCTCACCCGCTACCTGCGCGATCTACGCGACACCTATGGCGTACCTTGGGTGTTCGATCGGGACCAGGACGGCTATCGGCTGGAATCCGACAATCACGAACTTGGGCGCCAGTTCGAACTACCCGGCCTGTGGTTCAGCGCCGAAGAAATCCATGCCCTGCTCACTATGCAGCACCTGCTCGTCAATCTGGACAGCAGTGGCCTGCTTGGCCCGCACATCGAGCCACTGCTCAACCGGCTAGGACGGGCACTCGGAACCGCCGACGATTCGGCCATCGAAGTAGCCCGCCGCATCCGCATCCAGACCGTTGGCGCCCGCAGCTTCCAGCTCGACCACTTTCAGGCCGTCGGCTCCGCCACGCTGCGCCGTCGCCGGCTTCTCATCGAGTACCACGCCCGCGGCAAGAACGAGACCGTACGCCGGGAGGTATCGCCCCAGCGCCTGATCCACTATCGGGACAACTGGTACCTCGACGCCTGGTGCCATCTGCGCAACGAACTGCGCAGTTTTGCCGTGGACGCGATCCACCGCACCGAGATTCTCGACACCCCCACCCGCGACATCGACGACGCCACCCTGGATCACGTCCTGGGCAGCGGCTACGGCATCTTTGCCGGCGCCGAGGTGCGCTGGGCGCGGCTGCGCTTCTCCGCCGAACGGAGCCGGTGGGTAGCCCATGAAAAATGGCACCCCGACCAGCAAGGCCGGCACCTTGACGACGGCAGCTTCGAACTGCGCGTGCCCTACAGCCAGGAGCCCGAACTGCTGATGGACATCCTTCGCCATGGTGCCCATGTGGAAGTCCTCGAACCCCCCGATCTACGCAACGCGGTCAGCCAGGCCCACAAAGAAGCTGCCGCATTGAATGCCGGATGATCACGTTATGAGCATGGGGGTACGGAAAATCTGCAGCACGGACTTCAAGAGGCTATCGCGATGAGTTTCCCCTCCGACATCTTCCTGGCTCACACCGCAGAGCGCACCGACGGCAACCCCCGCCAGCACGAACTGGGCGAGCACCTGCGCTGCGTGGCCGCGCTCGCTGCACGCAATGCGGCCCCCTTCGGCAGCGCCGACTGGGCATCCGTTGCCGGCCTGTGGCATGACCTGGGCAAGTACCGGGAAGGCTTCCAGCGCTATATCCGCAGCTGCGCCGATGCTCACATCGAGGGGCGGGTCGCAGGCCCCGAAAAGACCCATTCCGCAGCCGGCGCACTGCACGCCCTCGAAACGCTCAAAGCACGGCACGGCCCACGGGGACAACTGGCCGCCACCGTGCTGGCCTACCTCATCGCCGGCCACCACGCGGGGCTGGCCGACTGGCATGGCGGGCTCAAGAGCCGGCTGATCGACCCAAAGGCGCGCCGCGAGTACGACGAGGCGCGCACGGCCGCGCCCCAAGCCATCCTCTCCCACGCAACACCCGATCTCGCACTGCAAACCGCCGTCCCTGGCGGAATCACCACCCCCGGGGCTTTCGCACTATGGGTGCGGATGCTGTTCTCCGCCCTGGTCGATGCGGATTTCCTCGATACCGAAGCCTTCATGCGCAGCGACAAGGCCGGGGCGCGCGGTGAATTTCCGCAGCTATCCGAGATGCGCGACGCCTACAACGCCCACATGGCCTGCTTTGCGGCAGACACACCGGTGCGTCGCATTCGGGCGGATATCCTGCGCCAGTGCCGCAGCAAGGCCGGATTGCCGCCGGGCCTGTTCACCCTCACCGTCCCCACCGGCGGCGGCAAAACCCTTGCCAGCCTCGGCTTTGCCCTCGATCACGCTCAGGCCCACGGCAAGCGTCGCGTCGTCTACGCCATCCCCTACACCAGCATCATCGAGCAGACCGCCGACGTCTTCCGCAATGTGTTCGCCTCGATTGGCCGCGAATGCGTCGTCGAGCACCACAGCCAGGCCGAAAGCGATCCCGCCGCCGAAACCAGCGCCTCTCGCCTCGCCTGCGAGAACTGGGACGCCCCGCTCGTCGTCACCACCAACGTCCAGCTCTTTGAATCCCTGTTTGCAGCCCGCACCTCCCGCTGCCGCAAGCTGCACAACCTCACCCACAGCGTGCTGATCCTGGACGAGGCCCAGCAGCTGCCGGCCGAATTCCTCCAGCCGATCCTCGATGTGCTGCGCCTGCTCGTCCAGCACTACGGCGTCACCGTCGTACTTTGCACGGCCACCCAGCCGGCGCTCTCCACCACGCGCTACTTCGACCCCGCGATGAACCTGCGCGGACTCGATGACGCCACCGAGCTGATGGACGCCCCGGACGCCCTCTACGCCGCGCTCAAGCGGGTAGACGTTCAACTACCCGCCGACTTCACCACGCCCACCGAATGGCCTCAGCTCGCCGACGAACTGGCGTCCCATGATTGCGCGCTTGCCATCGTCAACACGCGCAAGAGCGCCCGCGAGCTGTTCCGCCGCATGCCCACCGGCACCCTGCATCTCTCGGCGCTGATGTGTGGCGCCCATCGCAAGGACGTCATCGACGGCATCAAGCACCAGTTGGCTGCCCGCAAGACAGGCCGAAGCAACGCCCCCCTGCGGGTAGTCAGCACGCAGCTTGTCGAAGCCGGGGTCGATCTGGACTTTCCGGTGGTCTATCGCGCCCTCGCCGGGCTCGACGCCATCGCCCAGGCTGCCGGACGCTGCAACCGGGAGGGGCAGTTGCCGCACCCTGGAAAGGTCGTCGTCTTCGTGCCACCCGACGCCATTCCGGCCGGCAGCCTGCGCAAGGCCGCCGACGCCTGCCGCAGCGTGCTCCACAACCACACCGGCGATCCGCTCGACCGCGTGCTGTTCGAGCCCTATTTCCGCCAGTACTACGCCAGCACCGATCTCGACCGCAGCCGCATCGGCGACCTGTTGAAACCCGAGCCCAGCCGCGACGATCCGCTTGCCGTCGCCTTCCGCAGCGCAGCCGACGCGTTCCGCCTCATCGACGACGACCAGAGCCCGGTTGTCGTCCATTACCGCGGCGCAGATGGGCAGGACACCACGGTGGACATGCTCCTCGGCAAGCTCGCCAAGGACGGCCCCGAACGCTGGCTGCTACGCGCACTTCAACGTTACACCGTCAGCCTGCGCCAGAAAGACGCCGAGCGACTGCTCGCCCAGGGCGACCTCGCGCTCGTTCCGGCAGTGCCCGGTCTTTATGTGCAAGCCAGCGACGTGCTCTACGACGCACAGCTGGGCCTGCGCATCGACGATCAACCTCTACCCGCCAGCGGACTCGTGTGCTGAGTCCGGCCCCGACAACCCAATCAACTGGAGTCCAAGCGAGCCAACGATGAACACATTCTGTCTGGAAGTCAGCGGCCCCTTCGCCTGCTTCACCCGACCGGAGATGAAGGTCGAGCGGGTCTCGTACGACGTCATCACGCCCTCGGCCGCGCGCTCGGTGTTCGAGGCCATCTTGTGGAAGCCCGAGATCCGCTGGACGGTCACGCGGATCGAGGTGCTCAAGCCTGTCCGCTGGATCAACCTGCGGCGTAACGAGGTGGGCGCCGTCGTCTCCACCCGCAACGTGCAGCAGGCCATGAACGCCGGCAGCGGCAAGCTCGCGTTGTTCATCGAGGACGAACGCCAGCAGCGCGCCGGCCTTTTCCTGCGCGACGTGGCCTACCGCCTGCACGCCGAGCTTGCCCTCAGCCCCAAGGCCCGCGACCCGCTCGTCAAATACACCGAGATGTTCGCCCGACGAGCCGCCAGGGGGCAGTGCGTCAATCAACCCTACCTGGGCTGCCGGGAATTTGCCGCCGACTTCCGCCTCGTCACCGACCCCGCGAGCGAGCCCGCCGCACTGGCCGAGAGCCGTGATCTGGGCTGGATGCTCCATGACCTGGATTTCGCCAACCCGGCCGACCCGCAACCCCGCTTCTTCCGGGCCCACATGACCAATGGCGTGATCGACGTTCCGCCCTTCTCCGGCGAGGGGGCACGGTCATGATCCTGCAGGCCCTGTACGACTATTACCAGCGCAAATGCGCCGCCCCCAATCCGGCCGATCGTCTTCCCGCCTACGGGCTGGAGGAAAAGGAGATTCCGTTTGTCCTCGAGATCACGACCGAGGGCGAGTTGGTGAACCTGCGCGACACACGGAGCCTTGAGGGCAAGAAGAAGGTTGGCAGGCGCTACCTCGTTCCCCAGGGCGTAAAACGAGCGAGCGGCATTGCGGCCAACCTGCTCTGGGACAACCTGGAGTACGCGACAGGCATCGACACCCGCGGCAAACCCGACCGGGTAGTCGACCAGCACGCGGCTTTTCGCGCCCGAATCGCGGCGCTTCCCGAGTCGGCCCAGGCCGACGTCGGCATCCGCGCGGTTCAGACATTCCTCGACCGTATTGATCCGTCCCGCCTGGCGCAGGAGCCGGCCTTTGCGGAAATCCAGGAAAGCAACGCGCTGATCACGTTTCAGCTCCAGGGCGATATCGAGCTTGTCTGCCAGCGCCCATCCGTCATCGCAGCCGCTGGGCAGCAGGAACCGGGCACCGATGAACCATCCTCCACTCGCTGCCTGATCACCGGCGAGGTCACCGAGCCAGAACGCCTGCACACGGCGATCAAGGGCGTCTGGGGTGCCCAGACTTCCGGCGCCAACATCGTGTCGTTCAACCTCGATGCCTTCAACTCCTACGGCAAGGCTCAAGGTGCCAACGCCCCTGTCGGCAAGCCCGCGGCCTTCGCCTACACCACCGCCCTCAACCACCTGCTGGCCAAGGGCTCACCCAACCGCTTTCAGGTGGGCGACGCCTCGGCGGTGTGCTGGGCTGCGCCGGTGGAAGGCTCGGATTCCGAGTTCGACACCCTGCTGGCCGATCTCTTTGGCACCCATGACAGCCCGGACACCGGCGTTCGGGCCGTCACCACGTTGTTCGACGCCATCCACAGCGGCCGCTTCGACGGCACCGAAGGCCAGACCCGCTATTACGTGCTGGGTCTCGCCCCCAACGCGGCGCGGATCAGCGTGCGTTTCTTTCACACCATGACCCTGGCCGAATTGGCGCCCCGCATCATCCAGCACTTCACCGATCTCACGCTCCGGCACGCCCCCCACGAGCCGGACTATCCGCCGCTGTTCCGCCTGCTCACCGCCTGCGCGGTGCAAAGCAAGGCCGACAACATTCCGCCCAACCTCGGCGGCGGAATCGTCGACGCCATCCTCGCCGGCCCCGATGCCCCCTACCCTAGCCTGTGGCTCAACGCTGCGGTCAATCGCTGCCGCGCCGAACGGGAAGTCAGCTACTACCGCGCCGCCGCCATCAAGGCCTGCCTCAACCGTTCCATCCGCCGTTTCAAGCAGGAAAAGGAGTTCCAACCCATGCTCGACCTCGACAACACCAACGCGGCCTACCGGCTCGGCCGGCTGTTCGCCGTGCTCGAAAAGATTCAGGAAGAAGCCTCGCCCGGCCTCAACGCCACCATTCGCGATCGCTACTACGGCGCCGCGTCGTCCACGCCCGTGGCCGTATTCACCACGCTGCTTCGCCTGAAGAACGCCCACCTCAAGAAACTCTCGCAAGGCCGCGTGGTGGGTTTCGAAAAGCTTCTCGGCGAAGTGCTCTCCGCAGTCACCGATTTCCCTGCCCATCTTGCGCTGGCTGACCAGGGCCGCTTTGCCCTTGGCTATTACCACCAGCGTCAGGCCTTTTTCACCAAATCCGACAAGACCGAATCCACCGAGGAGAAAAACTGATGACGCTCAACAACCGTTACGACTTCGTGCTGCTGTTCGACGTGAAGGACGGCAACCCCAACGGCGACCCGGACGCCGGCAACCTGCCCCGCCTCGACGCCGAATCCGGCCACGGGCTGGTCACCGACGTATCGCTCAAACGCAAGGTGCGCAACTTTGTGGGGCTGGTGAAGGGCGAGACCCCGCCCTACGACATCTACGTCAAAGAGAAGGCCGTGCTCGTCCAGGCCCACGAGAAAGCCTATATCGCCATCGGCGCCGAAGACGCGCTCAAGGGCGAGGACAAGAAACGCAAAGGCAGTGGCGAGACGGTCGACCTTGCCCGCAAATGGATGTGCCAGAACTTCTTCGACGTGCGCACCTTTGGCGCCGTGATGTCGCTCGGGGTCAACTGCGGCCAGGTGCGCGGCCCGGTCCAGCTGACTTTCGCCCGCTCCATCGCCCCGGTCGTCGCGCTGGAGCATTCCATTACGCGCATGGCCGTCGCCACCGAGGCCGAAGCCGAAAAACAGCAAGGCGACAACCGCACCATGGGCCGCAAGCACACGGTGCCTTACGGCCTCTACATGGCCCACGGCTTCGTCTCGTCCTTTCTCGCCAAGCAGACCGGCTTTGGCGAAGAAGACCTCGAACTGCTCTGGCAGGCGCTTGAGCAGATGTTCGAGCACGACCGCTCCGCCGCCCGCGGCGAGATGGCGACCCGTGGGCTGTATGTCTTCAAGCACGACTCGGAGCTCGGCAACGCCCGGGCCCACCAGCTGTTCGAGCGCATCCAGGCGGCCCCGAAGGTGGAGATTCCGCGCAGCTTCAACGACTACGCCGTGACCATCGACGAAGCCGAGATGCCCGCCGGCGTCACGCTGATTCGCCGCGTCGGCTGAACGACGGAGCGCACCCCCGCCAGATTCCCAGCGCAGGGGTGCGCAAGCCCGTGTTGACTCATGGAACCACCATGCCGGAAGCGCTCGACCCCATTCCCCTTTCAGCCCTCCAGCACTGGGCCTACTGCCAGCGCCAGTGCGCCCTGATTCATCTGGAACAAGCCTTCGAAGACAACATCTTCACCCTGCGCGGGCAGGCCGTTCATGCCCGCGCCGACCAGCCGGGCATGGAACTACGGGCCGGGCTGAGGGTTGAGCGGGCGCTCCCGGTGTTCAGCGATCGCCTGGGCCTGATCGGCAAGGCCGATGTGGTGGAATTCTTGCCCGATGGCACGCCCTATCCCGTCGAATACAAACACGGCTCCCGCAACAAGAAAGCCGCCATCGCAGCTTGCGACGACCTTCAACTCGCCGGCCAGGCCCTGTGCCTTGAAGAGATGAGCGGCCATCCCGTGCCCGAAGGCGCGCTCTTCTATGCAAGCTCCAAGCGCCGCCGCATCGTGCCCATCACCCCAGCCCTGCGCGCTGCCGTCGAATCCACGATTGGCGAGATCCGCACCATGCTGGCTGCCGGCCGAAGCCCGGCGCCTGTCAACGACGAACGCTGCCACGCCTGCTCGCTCCGCGATCTCTGCCAGCCGGAGGCACTTACAGACGAACGCAGCACGGCCAACCTCCACGCCCAGTTGTTCGACCCGGACGCCTGACCCATGCAACTGCTCAATACGCTTTACGTCACAACGGCCGACAGCTACCTGCACCTCGACAACGACACCCTGCGGGTCGAGGTCAGTCACGAAACCCGCTTGCGCGTGCCCCTGCACCACGTGGGCAGCGTGGTGTGCTTCGGCAATGTGATGCTGTCCACGCCGCTCATGCACCGCCTTGCCGACAGCGGAGTCGGGCTTGTGCTGCTCGACGGCAACGGGCGCTTCAAGGCGCGGCTCGAAGGCCCCGTCTCGGGCAACGTGTTGCTCCGCCAGGCCCAGCATGAACGCAGCCGCGATGCCGGCTTCGCCGTGGGCATCGCCCGCAACTGCATCGCAGGAAAGGTACGGAACACCCGCCAGGTATTGCTCCGCGGCGCCCGCGAAGCGAAAGACACGGACGAGGCAACTCGGCTCGGACGGGCCGCGGACGATCTCGCCGCAACGCTCAGGGCGCTTCCATCCGCAATGGACATGGACACCTTGCGCGGCCTTGAAGGCGAAGCCGCCCGACAGTACTTCGGTGGGCTCAATCTCATCGTCCGGCCCGAGGCACGCGCTGCCTTCCAGATGGACGGGCGCAGCCGCCGACCACCCCGCGACCGGCTCAACGCCCTGCTGTCCTTCCTGTACTCGATGCTGATGAATGACTGCCGATCGGCAATCGAAGCTGCGGGTCTCGATCCCCAGGTCGGGTTTCTGCACGCGCTACGCCCGGGCCGCGCCGCCCTCGCCCTGGATCTGATGGAAGAGTTTCGTGCTGTCGCCGATCGACTTGCCCTGACGCTGATCAACCGCGGTCAGCTCGGCGCCAATGATTTCATCGAACGGGAAGGAGGCGCCGTACTGCTTGAAGGTGATGCCCGCAAAGCGGTCGTCGTCGCGTGGCAAGAACGCAAGCAGGAGGAGCTTACGCATCCTCTGCTCGAACAGCCTGTACCCCTGGGCGTGATCCCCCTCGTACAAGCGCGCCTGATGGCGCGCAGCCTGCGCGGAGAAACGCCCGAATACCTGCCCTTCCTCATCCGCTGACCGCCGCCAATCATGCTCGTGATCGTCTGCTACGACGTAAATACCGAAACCAGCGCTGGCCGCCGCCGCTTGCGCCGAGTCGCCAAGGTGTGCGAAAGCACCGGCCAACGCGTCCAGAAGTCCGTGTTCGAATGCCAGGTCAACCTGATGCAGCTTGAAACCCTGGAGCGCGAGCTGCTGGCAGAAATCAATGAAGCCGAAGATAACCTCCGCCTCTATCGGCTTCCGGAGAGCCGAGGCTCCGAAGTAAGGGAATACGGCAAATTCCGCTCTACCGATTTCAACGGCCCGCTGGTATTGTGAGCCGCGTTGCTCACAAAACAAAAGCGCGAACCCCAAGTGACCGGCTTAACCCCGGCCATTTCGCGCACCACGCAAATCGTTGATTCATTTGAGAACTTCCTTTCAGGCAATGACCCACCCCATCCGCTATCAAGCTTCGTCTGCAGGTTCGCGCAACGCGGATCATTTTGGACAGCGGATCAGACATTTGCAGATGAAGCGCTTCGTCCGTCAGCAATGACGGACGTGGGTTGAAACCGCCTTAACCCGTCCTTCGGCTGGAAGGGTTCCGCCTGCTTCGTCCGTCAGCAATGACGGACGTGGGTTGAAACCGGTCGATGCCGTGTGAGATTCCCGTACAGTGCCGCTTCGTCCGTCAGCAATGACGGACGTGGGTTGAAACGCCGAACTCAAGGCCGCCCACGAGAAGCTCCTCACCGCTTCGTCCGTCAGCAATGACGGACGTGGGTTGAAACGCCAAGAGCGGCGAGGCCTACCTCGTCGGCCTCGCCGGCTTCGTCCGTCAGCAATGACGGACGTGGGTTGAAACAGGCCACTGGCAGTTCGGACCGCGCCGTCGAGCGTGCTTCGTCCGTCAGCAATGACGGACGTGGGTTGAAACAATGCCTTCCTCGCGGCCGTTGCCGAGGTCAATGGGCTTCGTCCGTCAGCAATGACGGACGTGGGTTGAAACGTCCCCATCATCCAATGGGCCGAGCAGAACCAGCCCGCTTCGTCCGTCAGCAATGACGGACGTGGGTTGAAACACAAACCAATACTTCGCCGCCGCACTCCGCGGCTGCGCTTCGTCCGTCAGCAATGACGGACGTGGGTTGAAACACCGCCCAGGTCCTGGAACACGGCGACGCCACCCAAGCTTCGTCCGTCAGCAATGACGGACGTGGGTTGAAACTCAAAGGTCATCTCCACATAGACGAGCGACGGGTGCTTCGTCCGTCAGCAATGACGGACGTGGGTTGAAACACTCAGATGTACTGCGACCTTGAGCGCGATCTGCGCTTCGTCCGTCAGCAATGACGGACGTGGGTTGAAACAGCATGCTCCCTCCAGTAGGACATTTATATTAATGCTTCGTCCGTCAGCAATGACGGACGTGGGTTGAAACAAGTTTAGATACTTTATCTTGCTCTGCTTTAAGTGGCTTCGTCCGTCAGCAATGACGGACGTGGGTTGAAACATTTCTAAACATATCAAGATAATCTTGATACATTGCTTCGTCCGTCAGCAATGACGGACGTGGGTTGAAACGTGTTATTGGTGTTATTGACCTCAAAAAGCCTTTAAAAGCTTCGTCCGTCAGCAATGACGGACGTGGGTTGAAACTTTGTAGTACCCGATTTTGTTGCAAAAAATCGGGAGCTTCGTCCGTCAGCAATGACGGACGTGGGTTGAAACTTTCGGACACGATCAACGTCGGAAATACGCTATGGGGCTTCGTCCGTCAGCAATGACGGACGTGGGTTGAAACATCCACTCCCACGCCGAGCCGGCCGGCGCTTCCACCGGGCTTCGTCCGTCAGCAATGACGGACGTGGGTTGAAACGCAGACGACGGTATCTGCCGCCGACGTGGTGACGTTGCTTCGTCCGTCAGCAATGACGGACGTGGGTTGAAACCGGTTGCCGGGCCTTCGTCGTCGCGGTGGGGTGCCGCTTCGTCCGTCAGCAATGACGGACGTGGGTTGAAACTCGGTTTAAAGTCTGGGATGTTCTTGTAATGAAAGCTTCGTCCGTCAGCAATGACGGACGTGGGTTGAAACATCCAACAGAGCACGAAGAGGGCAAAAACAAATAAAGGCTTCGTCCGTCAGCAATGACGGACGTGGGTTGAAACATAACGGGCGGCAGGTGGAGCACCGATAGGCCGTGCTTCGTCCGTCAGCAATGACGGACGTGGGTTGAAACCATCGCGCTCTCGGCAATCTCCGAAAGACTAGCCGGCTTCGTCCGTCAGCAATGACGGACGTGGGTTGAAACAATGTCGAGGCCGCGTATATTCGTACAGACTCGCCTGCTTCGTCCGTCAGCAATGACGGACGTGGGTTGAAACGTTGGTGAGGTCGAAGTATTCACCGGCAGCGCCAGCTTCGTCCGTCAGCAATGACGGACGTGGGTTGAAACCTGCAGGACCGCATCGGCCATGGCCGTGCGGCGCGGCTTCGTCCGTCAGCAATGACGGACGTGGGTTGAAACAGGCACTTAGACACATACCGCGCGCCGCCAGTCGGCTTCGTCCGTCAGCAATGACGGACGTGGGTTGAAACAGCCCCAGCTCGCGCGCCAGCAGCAACAGCCGATCATTGCTTCGTCCGTCAGCAATGACGGACGTGGGTTGAAACTTCCGTGATGAGTTCGCGGTATCCGGTGATCTTGCGCTTCGTCCGTCAGCAATGACGGACGTGGGTTGAAACGAGCGACGACGAGCCGTCGCCCAGCACCCGGCGGTTGCTTCGTCCGTCAGCAATGACGGACGTGGGTTGAAACTGTTGATCGCTGCCGGCAGTGCCCCCGGCGGCTTGGGGCTTCGTCCGTCAGCAATGACGGACGTGGGTTGAAACTTGGCCATGCCGAACGGCCTCCTTATTAAAAGTCTAGGCTTCGTCCGTCAGCAATGACGGACGTGGGTTGAAACATCCGCAACTACAACGTCGACGGGAGCGGCGTACCGGCTTCGTCCGTCAGCAATGACGGACGTGGGTTGAAACGATCCCGAGGTGGAGCTGAAACGCGAGCGCTTGCGGGCTTCGTCCGTCAGCAATGACGGACGTGGGTTGAAACCAATTTTCATCTACGAGGAAACTGCCAAGGGCCGGGCTTCGTCCGTCAGCAATGACGGACGTGGGTTGAAACCCTTGAGCGGGACGTATCGAAGGTACCGCTGCCCTGGGCTTCGTCCGTCAGCAATGACGGACGTGGGTTGAAACAAACGTACGGCTTTGGCCCCCCGACGCGGGGTGAGCTTCGTCCGTCAGCAATGACGGACGTGGGTTGAAACAAATCTATCTCGAGCTGACCAAAGACGACGACTCGAGCTTCGTCCGTCAGCAATGACGGACGTGGGTTGAAACTCGATCGAGCAGTACGAGTGGCTCAACAGCGAACGCGCTTCGTCCGTCAGCAATGACGGACGTGGGTTGAAACGTGTCGGGGCTGCCCGGCAGGGCGTAGCCCTCCAGCTTCGTCCGTCAGCAATGACGGACGTGGGTTGAAACAATGGCAGTATCGGATTACGGTAGTGCATTCTTAGGCTTCGTCCGTCAGCAATGACGGACGTGGGTTGAAACCCTTGCCCACCTGGACGATCAGCGCGTTGATCTCATGCTTCGTCCGTCAGCAATGACGGACGTGGGTTGAAACGTGCACAGCCAGCGTGACCAACGCATCTCAATGGCGCTTCGTCCGTCAGCAATGACGGACGTGGGTTGAAACCGGCGGAACCCGCAAACGCATGCCGGAGGACCTCGCTTCGTCCGTCAGCAATGACGGACGTGGGTTGAAACTCCTGCGGCTTGGGAATGAGGTGCGCCATCTCGGGAGCTTCGTCCGTCAGCAATGACGGACGTGGGTTGAAACTGTAGCCGGTGATGATGGGGTAGCGCGGGTCGCCGCTTCGTCCGTCAGCAATGACGGACGTGGGTTGAAACCTCGCCACCGACAGCACCGGCGCCACCGTCACCGGCTTCGTCCGTCAGCAATGACGGACGTGGGTTGAAACTCGACGACACCGTACTGGGGAACCCATTGCGTCCGCGGCTTCGTCCGTCAGCAATGACGGACGTGGGTTGAAACTTGCTGAACGTGGCGATAACGTTTGCCGTCCATGCGGCTTCGTCCGTCAGCAATGACGGACGTGGGTTGAAACATCCCCCCGCGCAAATACGCCGCCAGCCTGCGCGGAGCTTCGTCCGTCAGCAATGACGGACGTGGGTTGAAACGACGTTTTGCCTCGGAAACGGCGCGCTGAAGTGCGACGGGTGCTTCGTCCGTCAGCAATGACGGACGTGGGTTGAAACGGCTCGCCACCCAGTGGCGCACCGGCATCAACGGGCTTCGTCCGTCAGCAATGACGGACGTGGGTTGAAACCGCGCTGGCGCACGTCGTGACGAAGGCCTATCAGCAGCTTCGTCCGTCAGCAATGACGGACGTGGGTTGAAACAGCAGGGCACCCGTCATGGTTCCGCCCGCCGCAGGGCTTCGTCCGTCAGCAATGACGGACGTGGGTTGAAACCCGACAGGTAGGCAAGCGCCTGCGTCTGATCGTCATGCTTCGTCCGTCAGCAATGACGGACGTGGGTTGAAACTTGCTGGCCACGCCATTGATGACGTCCTTGGCGGCGCTTCGTCCGTCAGCAATGACGGACGTGGGTTGAAACCATGATGATGGCGGCAGCCCCCGGCAGTTCGTCAGGCTTCGTCCGTCAGCAATGACGGACGTGGGTTGAAACTCCGTGGTGTGGCGCGGCCAGACCTACACCATGGGCTTCGTCCGTCAGCAATGACGGACGTGGGTTGAAACTCCTATGAAATCTGCCCTCCGAATGCGAGCTGAGGGCTTCGTCCGTCAGCAATGACGGACGTGGGTTGAAACTCTCGGCAGTAGCTGAAGACATCCATCGCGGACCGCTTCGTCCGTCAGCAATGACGGACGTGGGTTGAAACTGCTGCGCGGTGATGGTTTCCGTCAGATTCACCGGCTTCGTCCGTCAGCAATGACGGACGTGGGTTGAAACCGTGGAGCCTGTACAGCGTCGTTGCGAAAAGACCCGCTTCGTCCGTCAGCAATGACGGACGTGGGTTGAAACAGGATGCCAACGGGCTGATCTGGATTAGCATCGAGCTTCGTCCGTCAGCAATGACGGACGTGGGTTGAAACTGCTCGATCCCAAGCCCACGTTCATCGCCCCCGTGCTTCGTCCGTCAGCAATGACGGACGTGGGTTGAAACGATCTGCCCGTGTGCTTCACCTCCGACACCTTCTGCTTCGTCCGTCAGCAATGACGGACGTGGGTTGAAACGGTAATGACGTTGGTGCCAAGGGCGGCGGCGACCTCGCTTCGTCCGTCAGCAATGACGGACGTGGGTTGAAACCCTCCTGTATCACCTGATCAAAGTCGATAGACGCCTGCTTCGTCCGTCAGCAATGACGGACGTGGGTTGAAACGTAACGCAGCTGCTCAGACCGCGCCTGCGCCAGCAGGGCTTCGTCCGTCAGCAATGACGGACGTGGGTTGAAACAGGTAAGCCGGGTCAGTCCAAGCCCATGAAACAGAGTGCTTCGTCCGTCAGCAATGACGGACGTGGGTTGAAACATTTGCCGCTTCTGCGAAGATGTTTGGAATGGTCAGCTTCGTCCGTCAGCAATGACGGACGTGGGTTGAAACGACTGGTCTGGTTGCGATCACACCGACCGGCTATGCTTCGTCCGTCAGCAATGACGGACGTGGGTTGAAACACGCCGTGAGAGATAAGGTCGATATTGACGATCTGGCTTCGTCCGTCAGCAATGACGGACGTGGGTTGAAACTTAGTGGTCAGTGTGTCGCCGTCTTTTGCTGCAAAGCTTCGTCCGTCAGCAATGACGGACGTGGGTTGAAACTTTGCGGAACATAACATCCAGCTCGACGCCTTCCGGGCTTCGTCCGTCAGCAATGACGGACGTGGGTTGAAACAGGAAGGAATACTGACCGGCAACACGTTCAGCAGGCTTCGTCCGTCAGCAATGACGGACGTGGGTTGAAACACGCATGATTAGCAACCTCGAAAAGCTACATGCGGCTTCGTCCGTCAGCAATGACGGACGTGGGTTGAAACCTTGATTACAACACTTATGACCGATACACCCCTGTAGGCTTCGTCCGTCAGCAATGACGGACGTGGGTTGAAACGACTCGTTCAAGACCTATCCGGGCAATCAGACCAATGCTTCGTCCGTCAGCAATGACGGACGTGGGTTGAAACAGGGGCACGCGATTCGCCTGACTCGCGGCATGAAGCTTCGTCCGTCAGCAATGACGGACGTGGGTTGAAACAGCGACGGAACCGCCATAGGTCCGGACGGCACCTATGCTTCGTCCGTCAGCAATGACGGACGTGGGTTGAAACCGACGCGTATAGGCAGTAAGCCGCCCCGGCCAACGTGCTTCGTCCGTCAGCAATGCTCCCAACTTAAGCCCCCTTATATGCCAAATGCTGGTGCGGCTTGACGCGTCGTGGCCTGGGGTAACTTCGATCAGGTTGGATGTGGCAGCGGGCACACGCGATGGCGTCAAGCACGGTCTG
>NZ_SSXU01000050.1 GCF_009469605.1 Zoogloea sp. 1C4
TCTATCTCTTACAGCTTTATTCATTACAAACGCTGTTACATAATTCTTTATCTATTCAGCATTTACTGGATCTTGAGCCTAATCTAAATTTTGTATACCATATGTACTTACTATTTGTTGAACGTTTCTTTCTATTCTTTCTTTTTCTCTTTTAATGTAGTTTCTCATATTATTTATATTTCTGAGATCTACATCTAAACCAGTATCCTCTGATAACTGTTGTAAAGTTTTAGTTCTATTAGTAAGAGCTTTATACAAATCTGTTATAGCTTGATTCTATAATTTTAGATAAGTAATATCATATACAGCATTTGAATATTCATCAAAAGTAGGTAAAGTAGATAAAAAATCTTGTTCTATTTCGTCTGCATATTCTGGAGTAGCGTTCATTTTGTATTGATAATCTTCATCAGACTATCTTTTACTTTCAACAAATGCATCATAAGATTCTCTAGCTTTTTGTAGGAATACATCATCTTTATTAGTTTTACCTTGCTCTATTATCTTTTCTAACTCTTTGGCTACATCGTTAGTTGATTGCTCTGCCTCATTCAATCTATCTTTAATATGTAGATAGTTCTTAACTATTTTTCTATGCTCAGAGCTGCCTCTCTTAATACCTAAATCTTTTAAATTTTCATCGATAGATTTATTACGATATTCAGCCCACAGATTAGTAGCTAGATTTTTATCTTCATCTATCATTTCGTCTGTTACTCCAGGCTGTTTCAATTTTTTAGCAGACTCTAAATAATCTGTAACATAATTAATATCTTTACCAGCTTGTAAAGCATCGAGGAAGACATCCATTTTGTTATCCTGTTCAGCATTACTATATCCTTTAGCGATAAGTTTTTGTACTTCTTTATCTGAAGCATACTGTCTTACTGCATTTTTCAATTGTACTGCATTACCAGCAAATGGCATTACTAAACCTATGAATCCACCAATATCCATCGCCTTCTTTAATTCATCATCTGTATTTAGATAATTATCGTTTGATAAACCAAAGTAAGCAAGATTGGCTTCATACCCAAGAAGACCAGCGTTGTATGCAGCAGATATAGGATTTATTCCTTTGTCTTTTAAATAGTCGTATTCTCCTCTTTGATATCTACTACCAACTACAGATTGAACACCTTCTTCACTACGTTCAGATACAAAATTAATAGCATTAGCTTTAGCGAATTTACCAATGTTTTCTAATAAATGTTTCCTAGTAATATTTTGTCCAGGTCTAGACGCTTTGTTCAGAATATTTTCCACCCCTCTGTCAATAGCTTTACCCAAACCAATCTGGTCTACTACACTTGGTATTTCATCTAAAGGTCTTTCTATACCTCTAGCTTTTGCTAATGCTTTACTAGCCTAATTCCATAATATTTTACCTCCATAGGAAAACGGCATACTTTGTAAATAATCTGAATAACTTAAAGCGTCATTCACATCTCTAACCATTTGTAAGCCATCAAAAGCATCGTTTCTGATTTCTTCAAAATCTTTTTGATCTGTAGTCAGACCTTGAGCTAAACCAGCTTGTAGTTTTTCATTTTCGTCCATCTAATCTACAGGATAACCTAACTCACCTAATCTAGGTTCCCAAGATTCTAATACTCTATTTACATCTGTCTTATTATCGTTAGCACTTTGCAATACTCTTTGCTGATAGTTGTCAAACACTTCACTAGCTGTTTCAGATTGCCTGTAATATTTAGCTAACCAAAGATTAAAAGCTGATTCTCCTAAAGCAATTGCTGTAGCTGCTTGACCAATACCTGGAACAGCAGTTATAGCACCTCTAACAGCTAGACTTCTAGCTGCTTTATTAGCCAATATTGAAGTTCCTGTTTGTAAGAACATCATTTCTATTTCAGACAAAGAACTACCAATATGACCTAGATTATAAAACCAAGATTTAGGATCAGTAATAGATAACTCAGATTCATTTACTCTCTACTCAAATTCTTTAGTAAGAGCGGTAGGATCGTACAACCAATTACCTTTCTTTAAAGTATTCTATCTTTTTACTATCTTAGCTGTTTTATCTTCGTATTCATCATTAGCATCAGATAACACTTTCTAAATAGCGTCTAATCTTTCTTTATCAGACATTTGTTGCTATTTATTGTTCCATAAGAAATCTTGTTCTTCCTAGTTTAATGCATTATCTTCTAACGCTGTAGCTATATTATCTAGCGGATTTACGTTGAATATATTATTATCTTTAAAGTCATTTAGCAAAGCTTTAAAGTTTATAGCTATACTACCATTTACATTCGTAGGATCTGTATCGTAGAATAAATCTCTTAAGTACGGATTAGATTTAGCATACTCTTTTATATTAGGTTCTAACTAATTAACAGTTTGCACTGCCATTTTCTATTCATCTGTAAGTATATTATTAGAGATATTATCTACAATAGACTTAGCTTCTAAATAGTTTTGAGCTTCCTATATCTGTGGTATCCATTTAGATTCTGTTTCCATTAAATTGTCTTGTAATTTAGACAATCCAACACTAAGTCTTTCTTTTTGTATATACTGATATAATGGATTAGCATTATCTAATACATTAGTTATTAGTTTTCCAGTATTCCATACAATATCTTCAGCTAAAGATCTTTTATTATCTTTAGCTTCTTCTACTACTGGCACTTCTTGTTCTGTAGTAAATTCATTTATTCCATATGACTATGGTAGTTGCGATATATCAAACCCTTCGCTGTACGGAGTCATAGCTTCCCTCACTAGCTATTGTCCTAGTGAGGGGGAATTCAAATTAAATTTATTTTTCTTAGCCATTTTTTATGCGATTTTATTTTTCTTCTTCTCCGGCAGAATAACCAATGCCGTAAGCTTCCTGTTGTGTACTTGGATATAATTCAGATCTAAATGCATCTGTCATAGATAGCTTCCATGCTTGTTGATCTAAGTATTCAGTATTTAATTTATCTTGTGGATCTGGAAGTTTATTTAGTAATTCTATCTACCAATATACATCTTCTGTAGGAACGTTGTAAGATACCTTTCCTTTATAATTATATTTACTGCTGTACTCTCCTTCTTCTAAATATCTTTGAAATGGTAGTTTACGTTTATCTCCTTCTTTTATTTCTGTAGATAGAGATACCTTGCCAGAGCGATCGTATATTCTTTTAGCTCCAGATATAACCATATCTGCATCTGTTATACCTAACGCATCTAATTGACTTTGGGGTATAGCTACTGTAATTACCTAACTAGAATTAGGCTGCACTTGTCCATTTTTATTTACAGGTAAAGTAAGAATATTACCTCCCTATTGAAGAATAACATTAGTAAGCTTACCGTTTTTAAGGGCATCTCTAAACTTATTCTTTCCAGATTCTACGTGTTTATAACCAGCTATTTCAGATATAACATCTGTAGCTAAATCTAATTGTCTAGGATTAGCTATTATTCTATATTTACCTAATGGAGTAGTAACCGTTTCAGATGTAACACCTGGTATAGTAGTTTGTAACAAATCATTTACAGAAGCTATAGGAGATGGAGCTGCAAATCTATTCAAAATATCATTAGTAGCATTTGATAAATCTATATTAGTCAATTTACCATCTGTAGCATATTCTTTGAATATTTCATTAAATAGTTTGTTTGGTGTGTAACTGTTAGATTCATTATATATTTTTCGTAATTGCTCCTTAAATATATTTGCAGATAAAGTGTCGCCTGATTGAGTAGCATTATTATATTGATCTGTTAAAGAATTTATCTGATCTCTATATTTATTAGCTATGTAAGCTTGAGTTCCTAATTTAAATGCATCTCCACCAGTAGTTGCAATAGATTCTGTCAATCTAAATGGTTTTTGAGCAGTTTGTTGTCCTGTTCTAGCCCTCTTTAATCTATCTTCTTCGTATATCTTAGATAAAGGATTAAGTTCTCTATCTTCATATGCAAATTCTCTACCAGCTCTATATATACGATTAGCAAATAAAGCATTGGCTTGTTCTGGAGTATATCCTTGCTGTATTAATACTTGTATATGTTTCTGTGCTTCAGGAGTGTTATATATAGCAGAAATATTGTTAGCTATTTCTTGATCTGTTCTTTCAGATGAAACTCCTCTCCAATCATAAGCACCTTCTTGTCTAATAAATCCAGGCTTTAGATTATCAACATAAGGTTTTACTAAATCTACTTCTGACTTATAAGCTAATGGAGCAACGTCATTAAATACTCCACTATCTAAAGTACTATAATTAGTAAAATCAACTTCATGCCATAAAGGATTATACTTACCAGACAGCATAAGTTGTTGATTTACTTTCTATCTCTAAAGTAATCCTTCTCTACTCTGTTGTAACTAACTTAGCTCATTATAAGGTCTAGTATTAATAAACGATTGTATTAAGGATCTACCTTCTGCTGTTTTAATCAAATCTGGATTAGCTGCTAATTTATTTACTACATCTTGTCCAGCTCCAACCGTTAAATCATACCATCTCTTAGTATCTACAGCTGATGGTGATCTAAACTCTGACCACTTAGTAAACTGATTACCTAAATCCTAATAAGCTTTATCTACTCTTTCGTTATTTGCTTTACCTATGGCATATAACTATTCAAAGGGTATTGGTGTATACTAACTAATATACTCACTTTCTATTGGTTTATCAAATCTATTCGTTGCCATTATCTTTTCAAATTATTATATAATTTAGTTAATTGATCTGATGTCATACCATATTCCAAATAAGGTAACATAGCTTCTAGTACAGCAGAGTCTCTTTTAGTTAAACGTTTATCTCTACTTATCTACTATATTCTTGTAGATAAATCACCAAATCCTTTTCTACGAATATTTCTAGCAGCTGCATCATTCTGAGCTTGTTCTACAGAAGCTAAATGTCTAGCATTAGCATACTGTTGTCCCCATTGATTAGCTATTTGAGCATTGTTAAATGCCATTTGATTTTCAACATTATTCTTAGTAGCATAAGCATTAGCGATAGCTTTATTCCTATTAACTGCTGATTGTAAACCAAATGCCATATTAGCTCCTGTGTTAGGATTAATATTAGCCATATTGTATCTAGCAATTCTATCGCTTAGAGTAGCTTCTCTAAGTATAGGATCTATGTTATAATCAGTAGGACCATATGCTGGATCATAAGTATATGTTTCTACTCTTTCAGGACTACC
>NZ_SSXU01000051.1:2500-5132 GCF_009469605.1 Zoogloea sp. 1C4
TATGCGAAAAGTAGCCGGCGGGTCTGAGCGTGCGACAAGTAGGGCGGGACACGAGAAATCCTGTCTGAAGATGGGGGGACCATCCTCCAAGGCTAAATACTCGTGATCGACCGATAGTGAACCAGTACCGTGAGGGAAAGGCGAAAAGAACCCCGGGAGGGGAGTGAAATAGATCCTGAAACCGCATGCATACAAACAGTGGGAGCCTCGCAAGGGGTGACTGCGTACCTTTTGTATAATGGGTCAGCGACTTACGTTCAGTAGCAAGCTTAACCGGATAGGGGAGGCGTAGCGAAAGCGAGTCTGATAAGGGCGATTTAGTTGCTGGGCGTAGACCCGAAACCAAGTGATCTATCCATGGCCAGGATGAAGGTGCGGTAACACGCACTGGAGGTCCGAACCCACTAATGTTGAAAAATTAGGGGATGAGCTGTGGATAGGGGTGAAAGGCTAAACAAACTTGGAAATAGCTGGTTCTCCCCGAAAACTATTTAGGTAGTGCCTCGTGCGGACACTTCCGGGGGTAGAGCACTGTAATCGTTGGGGGGGTCATTGCGATCTACCCCGCGATAGCAAACTCCGAATACCGGAAAGTGATACACGGGAGACAGACGGTGGGTGCTAACGTCCATCGTCAAGAGGGAAACAACCCAGACCGCCAGCTAAGGTCCCAAATACATGGCTAAGTGGAAAACGAGGTGGGAAGGCATAGACAGCTAGGAGGTTGGCTTAGAAGCAGCCACCCTTTAAAGAAAGCGTAATAGCTCACTAGTCGAGTCGTCCTGCGCGGAAGATGTAACGGGGCTCAAGCCATGAACCGAAGCTGCGGATGCATTTTATGCATGGTAGGGGAGCGTTCTGTAAGTCTGTGAAGGTGTCTTGTAAAGGATGCTGGAGATATCAGAAGTGCGAATGCTGACATGAGTAGCGATAAAGGGTGTGAAAAGCACCCTCGCCGAAAGCCCAAGGTTTCCTGCGCAACGTTCATCGGCGCAGGGTGAGTCGGCCCCTAAGGCGAGGCAGAAATGCGTAGTCGATGGGAAACAGGTCAATATTCCTGTACCGATTCTAGATGCGATGTGGGGACGGAGAAGGTTAGGTCAGCCATCTGTTGGAATAGGTGGTTTAAGCGTGTAGGCGTGCCCCTTAGGCAAATCCGGGGGGCTTAGCTGAGGCGTGACGACGAGGTCTCTTTGAGACCGAAGTGATTGATACCCTGCTTCCAGGAAAAGCCACTAAGCTTCAGTCTAGAATTGACCGTACCGCAAACCGACACAGGTGGGCAGGTAGAAGATACTAAGGCGCTTGAGAGAACTCAGGAGAAGGAACTCGGCAAATTGATACCGTAACTTCGGGAGAAGGTATGCCCCTGTAGCTTGTAGGAGAACATCCGAAGGGCGACGGGGCCGCAGAGAATCGGTGGCTGCGACTGTTTATTAAAAACACAGCACTCTGCAAACACGAAAGTGGACGTATAGGGTGTGACGCCTGCCCGGTGCCGGAAGGTTAAGTGATGGGGTGCAAGCTCTTGATCGAAGCCCCGGTAAACGGCGGCCGTAACTATAACGGTCCTAAGGTAGCGAAATTCCTTGTCGGGTAAGTTCCGACCTGCACGAATGGCGTAACGATGGCCACACTGTCTCCTCCTGAGACTCAGCGAAGTTGAAGTGTTTGTGAAGATGCAATCTCCCCGCGGCTAGACGGAAAGACCCCATGAACCTTTACTGTAGCTTTGCATTGGACTTTGACGGGACTTGTGTAGGATAGGTGGGAGGCGATGAGACCGGGACGCTAGTTCCGGAGGAGCCGTCCTTGAAATACCACCCTGGTGTCGTTGAGGTTCTAACCTAGGTCTGTGAATCCAGATCGGGGACCGTGCATGGTAGGCAGTTTGACTGGGGCGGTCTCCTCCCAAAAGGTAACGGAGGAGTACGAAGGTCTTCTAGGTACGGTCGGACATCGTACTGATAGTGCAATGGCAAAAGAAGGCTTGACTGCGAGACCGACAAGTCGAGCAGGTGCGAAAGCAGGTCATAGTGATCCGGTGGTTCTGTATGGAAGGGCCATCGCTCAACGGATAAAAGGTACTCTGGGGATAACAGGCTGATTCCGCCCAAGAGTTCACATCGACGGCGGAGTTTGGCACCTCGATGTCGGCTCATCACATCCTGGGGCTGTAGCCGGTCCCAAGGGTATGGCTGTTCGCCATTTAAAGTGGTACGTGAGCTGGGTTTAAAACGTCGTGAGACAGTTTGGTCCCTATCTGCCGTGGGCGCTGGATATTTGAGGGGGCCTGCTCCTAGTACGAGAGGACCGGAGTGGACGAATCTCTGGTGTACCGGTTGTGACGCCAGTCGCATCGCCGGGTAGCTAAATTCGGAAGAGATAACCGCTGAAAGCATCTAAGCGGGAAACTCGCCTCAAGATGAGATATCCCTGGGAACTTGATTCCCCTAAAGGGTCGTTGAAGACCACGACGTTGATAGGCTGGGTGTGGAAGCGCAGTAATGCGTTAAGCTAACCAGTACTAATTGCCCGTGAGGCTTGATCCTATAACCTTGCAATACAAGGCAAACTCGAAAAACGTGCGCAATCGCACCACCCAACACCACACTTCTTCTCTTTGACGTTC
>NZ_SSXU01000052.1 GCF_009469605.1 Zoogloea sp. 1C4
GTGGCCCAAGGGCGGGTACGGCATCCCGCCGCTCAACCTGAGGTGCCCCCCAGGTATGCAGTCCCGGCCCCGCACAAAGACCTGAAAACGACCGGTTCCGCACATCAACACAATACAAGGTCGGGTTAGCCCAACGGGCGTAACCCGACACCACCGACTCAAGGCGCCGGCGAACCTTCCTTCTGATACTTGGGCGAACGCGGCCCGTACAGGATGCCGTTGGGCCGCCCAGCCGAGAGCAGGCGGTTGGCGGTGATGCCGGCGATCGGGTGGCCGCGGTTGCTCAGGGTGTCGGCGATCTGGGTGATGACCGCCTTCACCAGCAGGCCCACCACACCGCCGCTCGAGTTGTTGTTGCCTTCTTCGCTCGACGCGGTGGCGCTGCCTTCCCACAGGGTGGCGCCGCTGCGCAGATCAACCAGCTTGGCCTCGGCGGAGACGCGGGTCTCGCTGGAGATGATCATGTACTTGGTGCCGTAGTGGGTGACCTTGATGTACAGGGCCGAATCGGCACCAAAGATCTCGCGCAGCTTCTTGAGTGGCACCTGCTGGATGTCGGCCGGGGAGGTGAGGCCGTTCTGACGGAAGGCTTCATCCACCAGCGTTACCGGCAGCACGTAGTAACCGGACTCGGCCAGCGGCAGCGTGGTCTGGGCATACATGCTGTAGGTGGCGTTCACGTCCGGCGAATCGTTGAGCGGCGGCAGCACCAGGATGGACTTGGGCCGGCTCTCGCGGAAGGCGGTGTAGTCGTAGCCCGGCTTGGTGGCGCAGCCGGCAAGCAGCGCCACGCCGATGGCCAGCAACACCCGTTGAAAAAGGCGCGATCGGATCATTGGCGGGCCTCGGCGGGTTTGGGTTGGAACTTCTTCAGGATGAAATCCATGAAGGGTGCGCCTTCGGGAAACTGCTGCTTCTCGGCTTCGAGGCTCTCGGCGAGACGGCCGGCCTGGCCGCTCTGGCCGTAGAGCATTCCCAGGTGGGCCTGGAAGCCCGGCGGCAGGGGCAGGCCCTTGGCGCGGGCCTGCTCACGCATGGCCTCGAGGGCCTGGATCTGCTCCTGCTGGCCCTTGGCGTTGTTGAAGTGGCTGTACATCACGCTGGGGTAATCGCCCCAGTAGTAGAGCGGCTTGGGCTGCGTGGCGCAGCCGGCGAGCAGGCCGACCGCCAGCGCGGCCAGCGCCAGCCGGCCGTGCCGGAAAGAAGAAACGTGCATGGTGTGGGCTCGGCTCCGGGCTTAGTCGGCGAGGCGCAGCGCGCCGGATTCGACACCGCCGACAAGGTTGTCGACAGCTTCGCGGATGGCCAGGTCGAGCACCTTGCCGTTGAGGGTGGAGTCGTAGCTGGCGGTGCTGCCAAAGCCCACGACCTCACGGTTGGAGAGGCTGTATTCGCCGGCGCCCTGGGCGGAGTAGACGACCTCGGAGGTCTTCACATCCACCACGTTGAGGGCCACCTTGGCGTAGGCCACCTGCTGCTTGCCGCGGCCGAGGATGCCGAACAGCTGGTGATCGCCCACTTCCTTGCGGCCAAACTCGGTCACGTCGCCGGTGACGACGAAGCGGGCGCCCTTGAGCTTCTGCTCCACCTTGTTGAGGGCGGCCTCCTGCTTGATCTCGGACATGTTCTCGCGCTCCAGCACGTTGAAGCGGTTGGTCTGCTGGAGGTGGGTGATCAGGATGGTCTTGGCCTGGCTGCCGAGGCGGTCGACGCCATCGGAGAAGATGCCGCGCATGAAGCTGGAGCGGTTGTCGAACTTGCCCACCGAGATCGGCGTGCGCGCGCCGGTGTAGGCGCGGGCAGCGGCGGCGGGCTTGGCGACGGCCACGGTGCGGGATTCTTCGGTGGCGGCACAGCCGACCAGCGTGCTGGCGGCGGCGGTGACGGTGGCAAGAATGGCAAGGGTCTTCTTCATGCGTGTACCTGCAATGTGAGTGGAATTCCGTGAGGCTGGAATTATATACACATGGCAATGCTTTTTGCATTTAACGAAGACGATCCGGCCCGGCAGAAGAGGCTGGCGTGACCGCGATGGGGCGATGGCGCGCGCGCAAAAGGCGGCGGGCAGGCGCGGGGGCGATCCGGAGGGTGCTGCGAGGGGATGCGCGATGCGCGGGGGGAATCAGGCGCCGGAACAGGCCGTAGTGCCTGGTGCGTCCTGACGGAGTCGAACCGCCGACCTCCACGATGTCAACGTGGCGCTCTAACCAACTGAGCTAAGGACGCTGGGGGAATGGAGCGGCAGAAGAGTCTCGAACTCTCGACCTCAACCTTGGCAAGGTTGCGCTCTACCAACTGAGCTACTGCCGCTCGAAAAGAATGCTGCTTGGTGCTGGCGGAGTGGACGGGACTCGAACCCGCGACCCCCGGCGTGACAGGCCGGTATTCTAACCAACTGAACTACCACTCCACTTTTACCGCATGGCCGCCGATGACCGGCTGCCGAACCTTCACTTGCCTTGGTGCCCAGGAGAGGACTCGAACCTCCACGGAGTTACCCGCTAGTACCTGAAACTAGTGCGTCTACCAATTCCGCCACCTGGGCAGGCGGTGAAGGGCGCGAATAATAACCAAGGTTTTGCGGATGCGCCAGCCCCTCTTGAAAAAAAGTGCGGTGCACCCGCGGCCCCACGCCTCCGCAGAGGCTATTCAAAGGCCTTCGTAGGGGCGACTTCAGTCGCCCATCCCCACGCGAAACGATCACAAGCGCCTCAATCAAAACCCAGAGACGACAGGCGTGACCGTAGCAAGGCCATGAAGACCGCCCGGATCGTCAGGCGACTGCGGCAGGCTTGCTGGTGCGGCTGCGGGCCTTCTTCTCGGACTTCTTCTTGAGGCCCACCTGCACCATCTCGTCGGAATCGGGCCCGTAGATCGCGCGGACCTGCTCCTTGGCACCGACAACGATGTCCTGTAGCGCCCACTGGGCCGCGACGATGGCATCTCGCGCTGCCAGACGCGCGTGCTCGGTGTGCAGATCGTTCACCTCGGCAGTACGCAGCAGTTCAACACAGGCGGTGATCGCCTCCAGCGAGAAAGCGGGGTTGTAAGGCTTGTACCCGGGCATCGCCTTGAGCGCCAGATAGGCGTCGATGTTGGCCTGCACCTGATCGGCCGGCATGCGGTTCTTGCGGTTGGATCCCATGAGTTCGTCTCCTCGGTCCTTGTGATGAAAGGTTGATGAAAGCGGGGAGGATCATGGTGGAGCAGCTATGATGTTGTCAACCATCTACCCGAATCGGATGGTCGTCGCTGCGCCGGAGTGCGCTAGATCGATGATGGAGCGGCGTAGATCGTCGATGGGCGTCGCTAGATAATCGATGGGCGTGCGCCCATGAATCATCTATGCCGATAGATGACTGATCTACGGCGCTAGATGAACGATCTAGGGGCGTAGATGACTTATCCGATAGTCTTTACCCTTGATGGGTAGGCGTAGATCAAGGGTGGAGACTATCGTGAGGGTGATGGGAGGGGATAGATGTGGGTCGGAAGGTGGGGAGGTCGGATTGAAGCAGAGTGATCCGACGGTTGCGAGTGCTGAGGACGGTGGTGGTGCGGGTAGTGGCTGGGCGGTTTGACGCTGTAAGCGGGATGGCCGGGAGGTATGGCTGGTGATTAGCCAGAGTCGACGTTCATGCAGATGCTCTAAAATGACGGCTGTCGGCCAGGAGCGGCCAACTGGGCCCGACTGCTTTATGACTCGGCTAAGGGCGACGGATGGCAGTGCGTGTTGAACCAATGGAACGCCTAGCTACAGGAGTCGTACCTTGCGTCCTGCCTCCGATCTATCTGTCTAGCGCTAACCAGCAAATACTTATCTAGATGACGAGCTCCAATTGATAAAAAATAAGTCGTTTCGCATGGATTTTGATAATCCCCATCAGAACGCCGTTGTTGGCGGGCAATGGATTGGCGACACAAGAAACGCATATCGGGAGGGCTTCATGCAGGCGACCTTGGTTTTGCTCGCGGCCGCTGCAACTGAGTCTTATGTCGCCCCCAGCTCTGACGAGACTGCCTGTGTCTTCATTGACGCACTTGTCTACCCGATTTGCTTCAATGCCCGGCACTTTATGGAGCTGTTCTTGAAGGACTCAATCCGAAACGTCTCCGCACTGGGTAAGAACACAACCGAGGTTGGTGTCATCGCGACTCATGACTTAATCGGGCTATGGGATAACTTTGCGGCAGCCATCGCGCGCGACAGTCGTCTCGTGGAACTCGGAATGCCGTTGGAAGAGGTATTCAAAGATGTTGCCGAAGTCGATAACAAGGGGATGGCATTTCGGTACTCCCATGATCTTGACGAAAGAATGCATCTTCGCGACCTTGAGCACATCAACCTGGATGTGCTCGGTGATCGCTTGCGTAAGATGTTCAAGCAGGCAGAAGAGTTCACCGTGTGCTTAACGGTACTACAGCAGGAATACGCGCAGAACACGTTCACCGGGAAGTTGCATCGAGGGAACATAGAGGCCATCGCCAAGCGACTGCCGCCTCACGTTAATTGGGCTAAAGAGCTCGAGCCGGTCAAGAAAGAGATATGTGACCAATTCGGGCTGTCGTCGAACGACTTCGGCAAAGCTCTTGATTTAATAAAGCACCATAGAGAGTTTTCCAGCCTAATCGGGCTGGAGTCACCGCTCGAAGAGTTACCAGTAGATGTTTTCACACGTCTTGCATGCGTTCACTCCGGCGAAGCTGCTCACGACGTGATTACGAAGGCTGAGTGGCTAAGCTTAGATGCAGTGATGGAGATTAGTCGCATAGGCTCGTACAGTGAGGAGTACGACTCGTATCTGAAGCACATTTCTGGTCCGAATTTCGAGGGGGCATTTGACCCAATGCTCCCAACTTAAGCCCCCTTATATGCCAAATGCTGGTGCGGCTTGACGCGTCGTGGCCTGGGGTAACTTCGATCAGGTTGGATGTGGCAGCGGGCACACGCGATGGCGTCAAGCACGGTCTG
>NZ_SSXU01000053.1 GCF_009469605.1 Zoogloea sp. 1C4
CCACCAGCAGGCCGCGGGGGTTCTCGATCAGCTTTTCGGCCAGGGCTTCGACGGTGGCGGAGGCCACGGTGTAGCGGCGCAGGATGGGCGCGTCGTCGCCATCGGCTTGAAGGAAGCTCGCCACGTCAAGGCGTTCGGGTCTTTGCGTAGCGCCCTGGTGGCCTCGCCCTTGCGGGCTTCGGCCCGGGCCTTGGCAATCTCGGCTTCTGCCTTCCATTGCCCTTGGGCGGCGGTCCATTCGTCCGGGGCGCGGGCTTCCAGGCGCACCAGCGGGGCGAGGGCCGCAGACATGGCGGGGGATTTCATCATCCCCGGCCGGCCGACGATGCAGCCCCATAAGTTCGGGAATTCGTGCCAATCGCTCAGCGCCTGCGGCCGGATCGCGCAGCGCCGGCCGATCAGGTTGCCCAGGGCGGCCACCATCGGCACGGCCACGAAATCCGGCGGGCATTGCATCCGCTCGGCCACGAAATCCGGCGGGCATTGCATCCGCTCGGCCACGTCGGCCACCCAGGGGCGCAGGCGATCCGGCAACAGGGCCGCGTCAAAAGGCGCAACCGGCGCCAGCCCTTCGGGGATGGGCTGCGGATCGGGCCACGATGCCACCGGCCAGGTGCGCGGGTCGCCCAAGGCCGGGGCCAGGGCGGCGCGTTCGGCCGGCGTGGCGGGGGTGAAGGTGGGCGGGGCGGTCATGGCTGCACCTCCACCCCGCGGGCCTCACTCACGATGAACACCGCGGCCGGCGTGCCGCCCGGCTGCAGCAGGATCAGCCGTTTGGGCTGTACCGCGACCAGCTCGGCCAGGAGGTGGCGCAGGCGGTCGGCATCGGGGGGCGAGGGCGTCACCACCAGCACCGACAGGGCCGCCAGGTAACGCCAGTCGAGGCGGCAAGGGTGCATGTCGGGCGGGCAGCAGATCGCTGGCCCCAGGGCCGTAACGGGTGCCACCGGCCAGCGGTCGAGATACACCGCTACCTGCCGCCCCGCCGGCACCAGATCGCGGGCGCGGGCATCGGCCAGGGGGCGGGCATGGGCCGGCAGACGCCGACCCGGCGAGCACCGCCAATAGATGCGCGGGTCGGGGTGCGGGGCGGTCATGGCGCCACCCCCGGCACAGCCAGGCGCAAGGCGTCGGCGAGGGCGTCGAGGGCACGCCCGCAGGCTTCAACACGGGCCGGGCTGGTGTCGGCCAGCACGCCCACCGTAAGAAAGCCCGCATCGATCCAGCCGGCCACCTCGGCGGCGGCCAGGTAAAGGGCCGGGGCGGCGGCAATCAGGGCCTCGTTGGCGTCAGCCTCTTCGAGCGGGCCGGCGCCGGAGAACACTTCGCAGATCGCCACCAAACGCCCGCCACGATCCGCGGCAATGGTGCGGTGTCCGATGCGACGCCAGGGGGCGGGGGTGATCGGAAGAGTCTTCATGATGCCGACCCTCCAAAGTCCTGACGCTGGAGGAAGAGCGGCTCATTTCCCAGCACCCTGCCCATAAAGCCCCGGAAAGCCTTGTCCGCTTCCATGGCCCGATACCGACGGCAGAATGCGCTCCATTCTTGGCGCCCAGCGTCAGTTGCCCTTCGACGAGCCTGCTCAAGCTCCTTTTCCTTCTCGCGGACCGTTTTTTCAAAGTGGTGGATGGATTCAACTAACTCGCATCTGAAGCACCACCAATCGATATTCATGAACTCACGGCGAGGGCCTTTTGCCCCTTTCGGACGTTCTCGGCTGATGCGGCACTTGAACGCCCCCGCCGTCCAACTGACGGAATTAAAGCCTGTCGGCCATTCGTGATTGGGAAAATTGATGCCTTCGGCTTCCAGCGCAGCGCGGGTGCCGATGAGTTCATAGAAATCATGGAACTCCAGCGGATTGATTCGAGCGATTACGTCGCCCGAGGTCAGTACGATCCAGGTCTTCATGCTTGACCCCTCACGCCAAACGACTGAGCCCCGGCCTGCACACCACCTTTGTGGATGTGCTCGGCCGTGGAACCGGCGTAGCTGTCCATGTCGCAGGCCACTGCCCAGCCCATGGCGGCGAGGTGGGCGACGTCAGAGTTCTCGGGCGATTTGTCGCGGATCACTGCCAGGAGCGCGGCAAGCTGGGCAAAAGACTTGGCGCAGCACTCGAAGCCGGAGAACACGTCTTCCAGGGGGACGGGCTGAAAATCGGCATTGGTGCTCATGCTTCAGCCCTCCATGCAAATGCCAGGCGCCAGGCCAGCACGGGGCCGACGAAGAGGCGCAGGGCGCGGTAAAGCTTGAGGGAGAAAACCGGGGATACGGACGCGTGCATACGCTTGCACGCCAAGGCGCGGGTGATCATGGGGTGGTGCTCCTGTAGTGCGGTTGATGTCTCCGCACCCCGCTGTCAATCGGGGTGGCGGAACCGTGCGAGGTTGACAGACCGGCCTACAGGAAACCGGCAGCCCGAAGGCTCCCCACACGGCCCCGCCATTGAACAGGCGTCACCATGCTGCCGACGTAAAAATGCCGCTTGCGCGGCCTGGTCGGCCTGTAGGTTTCGGGCTGTCAAACCCGGTCACCACTGTTTAGGTGACGTCGTGATGATGGGGTAGTGACGTGGTGACGTCAAGGGGGAACGACTTCCCAGGTTCCCGGTGCCCACAAACGACGATATGCTTTCCGTATGAGTTCAGAAAACAACCCGATCCGCTTCTCTCTGACCCGGGACGAATTGCACCATTGGGCCGCAGAATCATCGGCCTTTTGTGGTCTGGATCTTTCTCGGATCAGCATCTTGTTTCTTGCCCAAGTGTTCGTGCACGAACTGACGAGGCATTACAGCACGTTCGACATTACCGACCCCATCAAAGCCCTTGAGGGCGTTGGGCGGGGCGCCCATACCGCTGCGCCGAATCAGTTCAAGCATCCGCCTTTGGCAGGACTGCACAAGGTTCACTTTTTCTCACCCCGCTTCCTAGCGCGGAATCTCCTCAACGTGCTAAAGAGCAAAGAGGGCGCCAGGAATTTCGAACGCATCTGGAACGAAGGGCTGAAGCAAACCGACTCGGAATATGTGACGGAGGAGCTAATTGGCTACATCGCGCATCACTCCACCGTCACCGCCTTCGAAGACAAGAGCAGGGCCAGGGCTCTCACGGGTGAATGGATCGTTTTCCACCAGTACGAAGGCCGAAACTATTACCTGACGCTCGCCACGCACACCCAGTCCAACGAAGAGATATACGGGAACGTCCTGTCGGCCTGTCGCGGAGAAAGCTTCCCCTTCACGCTTTAGTGCGCCTACAACTACTGGGTTGTGGTCAGCCGCGTTTCCGGGATCGAAATGAACCCTTCTCAAGCTCCTTCTCGATTTGCTTCGTGTATTTGTCCCGCTTGATCGCCGCTGCATCGATCGATGCAGCGAGCGGCGCCGTCTGGCGAAGAAGTTCCAGCACATCGGGCAAGCCCTCAACGGCCACATAGTCCTCTGTGTCGGCAACCTCGATCCGCACCAGAAAGCGATATTCAGGCGCCTTCTCTTGAGTTCCATCGCCAGAGCGGGCGAACACGGAAACGCGGAAAGAGCCGGTTTCATCGTCGCCGACCGACAGGCCAGGGAAAGCCCTGAACCCGGCCAATGTTCGTTCTGTCTGGCCGTCATTGGCTTCAGCAGTGACTAGAAAATCCTCAATCTGCTTCCACCCTACAGCCGCACTGAAAGCCCAAATCGTACGCATCATTTTCCTTTCTCAAGCAACTTCAATCACGCCACAACTGGACGCAGACAACTGCGCCCGAATCACCAACACATCAAGGCCATATACCTCGACGAACGTTCATGCAGACGCCTGCACGATACCCGAAACCGGATGGGGGTGGCTCGACGCCAGACTGCGCAGGGCAAAGGCCGAAGCGCTGAAAGTGTTCCGACTGTTCCGACTAAGTAAACTCGAAGTCGGAACAACATAGCTCCCTGCAAAGCCGCGTCCCGCTTGGGTTCTCGATTCTTGTTCCGACTGTTCCGACTGTTCCGACCATCTTTGGTATTTCCAGCCTGCACAACCTAGCAAAGTACTCTATGTGAATAAAAACATAACCCCCTTAGCACGCAATGCTCCCAACTTAAGCCCCCTTATATGCCAAATGCTGGTGCGGCTTGACGCGTCGTGGCCTGGGGTAACTTCGATCAGGTTGGATGTGGCAGCGGGCACACGCGATGGCGTCAAGCACGGTCTG
>NZ_SSXU01000054.1 GCF_009469605.1 Zoogloea sp. 1C4
AGAAACATCTACTTCTTCATTAAGTTCTATGATACCTATATCATCTAGTAATTCAAATTCATCTAAAACATTTAAAGGTGATAGACAAGGTGAGAGTACAGATAAAGGTTGTATGTTACAAGCTACTTTGTTTAATGATGGTAGATTTGAAAAAATAAGAATCATTAGTATTCAGTATACTAGCAATACTCAAACTCCTAAGATATATGTAATTAATGAATTAGACTTACCTAAATCTGAAGATAATGTAATAACATTTAATTACAATGATGTTGGTAGTAGTTATGTTAACGAATTAAGTATAGAAGAATTTAACGATCTTGTTCCATTTGAATTTAATGCTAAAAGTATAGCAAAAATGGACAATAGGTTGTTTGCTTCTAATGTGCAGGAATTAACTTGGGATGTAGATTATGATGCTAGAGCATATAGATGTAATAGTAATGGTATTATTAAATTAAACTCTAGTATAAGTAATCAAGATATTACTACTACTTTTCAAGAACTAACTAGTCCAGAAACAGATTTAGTTATACCAGAAGAACACGATTGTATAAACCCAATGAATAGTTCAATGGTATATCCTAATAATTCAACAGATGAATATGCATTTGGATATGATGATAATGGAATTGTTAGAGGTGGTAGAGGTCTAAATATTAGCTATAGATTTATTATAACAGATTTAATAGAGTCTGACAATACTCCAGTAGTTGACGATGAAGGTGATAAATTTGTACCATATAGTATGAGCTTATCATCATCTAAAAAATCTTATAATACTATTAAGTTAGTATGTCCTGAAACAAAAGAATTAGTACATACATTTAATAGTGATGGTAAATCTAGAATAAGAAACTATTGCGATCCTTACTATGTATCTAATTTCTTAAGTCATCAAAGAGATGAAGTATATAGGTATGGTATAATATTGTATAATAATAAGAATATACCTTCACCTGTACACTGGATTGGAGATATTAGATTCCCTTCTGCTGATGTTGAAGGTTATGAACCTTTTACTTTTGGCGGAACTGTAGACGGATCTGGTAATTACGAATTAGTATCTCATCCACTTGGTATAATGTTCTATGTAAATAATCTTCCTACTGATGTAGTAGCCTATGAAATAGTAAGATGTGATAGAACATTAGCCGATAGAACAATAGTTACTTAGGGGTTACTAAATAAAACTATTAGATTCAACGGGTGGTATAATAATACTGAAGATTATAGAGCAGAATACTCTATAGGTAGCATAGATAGAAGACCTACTATTATGCCTACTTTTAAAGAAGGCGTAGCTCCAGAATTTGTACAAGGGTTCTATAATTCAAGTAAGAATCTGTTTGTACAACAAGATGCTTAGGATTAGAATCCGTTTGACACATACGGTATATTTGATTTAGTGACAGCTGATATATGTTTTAATAAAGAGAAATCAGATCAGATTGTTACTAGTGGTATGAGTATTGTGCCATTATATTGTGCACACTCTGCTACATACTGTAATGACGCTAACAATAAGCATTATAGATTAGGTATACCGTTTACTAAAGTATTAGGAAAAAGTACTAATAATGTACAAAATCCATTTGGTGGACCTGTAGAATATTCTGAACATACTGGTAATAAACCTAGTGCTTCTTAGGGAGTATTCGATGGTTATGAACAAGATGGTGATATGGTAAGCGGTGGTATATGTAAATACTATCAATTCTTTGGTAAGAATTATGCTCACAAAGATAATTCTAATTTGCGTCAATCTTTCCCTATAAAAGATGTAACTAAGCCAACTAACATATCTCCATATCAAGAAGCATTTGATGCTAAACAAATAGTAGATTACATAGATAGATTTGGTTTTATAAACTATAGTATTGGCTCTAGAGAAGCACTTGGTCCTCATGGAGTATGTTTAGCTATTAGTGCTCCAGATGTATACTCTGGTAATTATACAGGAATTCGTACCACTCCTTTATTAAGGAAATATAGACACAATGCTGTATTGTTTGTTAACATAAAGAAAAACACTACACAGTATGGTGGTAACACTTTTATGAGTAGAAGCTATTCTATATATAACAGTACTAATACTTATGTTAAAACATCTTGGGAAGGATACGATAAAGCAATGTGTTTTGGTGGTGATACATATTTAGGAGTATTGGACTATACTCATACTATGCTATTTACTAGAAATGACCCTGATGATAGAAATGGTTTTAAGAGATATGTTGGAGCTTACATTCCACTAGAATCTAGTATAAACCTGTACTATAGAAATGATGAACATTACTCTCAAGATATAGTAGAATCATCTGGAAATGGTCAAACTGGTGAAGCTAATGTTTACTTCCTTACAGATCCAGGATAGATGAACACTCTATATACTTAGAAAACTCCAATGTATGTATATAATGCCGCTTACTCTAATACTAGTACTAGTAAGAATTATATACAGAAATCTATATATGCTGAGGATGATGTTAAAAGCATGAATAGAATCACTTGTTCAGAGTTAAAAACAAATAATGAACAAACAGATAGTTGGACTAAATTTAAATTTGCTAATTATTTAGATACAGATAGTACATATGGACCAGTTACTAATCTTAAAGTATTTAAAAACAAATTGTATTTCTTCTAGGATAGTGCTGTAGGTATAGCATCTGTTAACGATAGGTCCTTGATCACTGATAATAATGCTGGAGCTTTAACATTAGGTACTGGTGGTATTCTTACCAGATACGATTACTTAGTTACTTTAAATGGTGATAGTATCATTAATGATAAGAGTATTACTAATTCTGAAACTACTTTGTATTGGTATGATTTAGATAAAAATGTTATATGCTCACTTAGCAATGACTTTAATGAGTTATCTAAAGTAAAACAAGTATAGACGTATTTAAATAGATTACCAGATAATGCTAGAAAGAATCCAGTATCATTCTATGATAAGAAATATAATGAAGTATGGTTTAGAATATATGACAGATGTTTAATATTTAATGAACAACTAAATGTATTTACTTCTTTTTATACTCATAATCCAAACTGGTTCTTCCCATTCTCTACTAGATTAGTTACTATTAAAAACAATAATTGTTATTACTTACATAATATGTATGATGTTAATAGTACTACTAAAGAAGAGAAAATATCTTATGTTAGATTTGTAGTTAATAAAGATATAGCATATACTAAAGTGTTCGATAATCAATGGTTCTCTGCTGAATTTGTAGACATTGGAGATGAAGAAAAACCTACATTAATAACAGATATACATTTTGAAACTAAAACTCAAGTGACAGATCCTATAGATTACAACAACATAGAAGTTAGAGAAGATAATTATAGATTTGCAATAAGTAGAGAAAAACAAGATAAACCAGATTTACAACAATAGACTAATATGTCTTACGCTGGAAGAATGAGAGGAAAATATTTGATTTGCAATTATACTTTTGATTGCAACGATAATAAAGAATTTAAGCTTCCGTATATTAAAACAACTTATAGATATTCAATGTTATAATATGAAAACTAAGAAATTAAAAAGAGTTCCTCAATATGCTTTCGGTGCTGATGCTATTTCAAACTGGGGTAATATGAGTGGAGTAGATAAAGCAAATGTAGTTACACAAGGAGTTGGAGCTATAGGTAGTATGATAGGTAACGCTACTAGTGGATAGAAACCTACAGCAGCTGGTGTAATAGGTGGCATAGGATCTGGAGCTGCAATGGGCGCTTCTATTGGTGGACCTTGGGGAGCAGTAATAGGTGGAGCTATTGGTGGTATTACTTCAAGTATAGGTTCTGGTGGTTCTGTTAATGAGTAGATTGGTGAGTATGAATTACCATCAGGAATAGCTGGTCTATTTGGTCATAGTAAAAGTTATATACGTAATAAAGCTGGTAG
>NZ_SSXU01000055.1:0-399 GCF_009469605.1 Zoogloea sp. 1C4
GGTTTTTTCAAGGTTCAAAGAACTTGCAGGTTTTTGAACCACGGTAACTGGCTTTGTGGGAGCGCAGTCACCAAAATCTGTTCTTTCAGTTTAGCCTTAACTGGCAAGAAACTTCAAGACCAACTCCCATAAAACCGTTACCAGTGGCTGCTGCCAGTGGCGTTAAGGCGTGTCTTACCGGGTTGGACTCAAGACGATAGTTACCGGATAAGGCGCAGCGGTCGGGCTGAACGGGGGGTTCGTGCACACAGCCCAGCTTGGAGCGAACGACCTACACCGAACTGAGATACCAACAGCGTGAGCTATGAGAAAGCGCCACGCTTCCCGAAGGGAGAAAGGCGGACAGGTATCCGGTAAGCGGCAGGGTCGGAACAGGAGAGCGCACGAGGGAGCTTCCAG
>NZ_SSXU01000055.1:478-3269 GCF_009469605.1 Zoogloea sp. 1C4
TCCTGACAGGGGGAGCTATGGGAAAGGGCGCCGCTGCCCGAAGGGAGAAGGGCGGACAGGTATCCGGTAAGCGGCAGGGTCGGAACAGGAGAGCGCACGAGGGAGCTTCCAGGGGGAAACGCCTGGTATCTTTATAGTCCTGTCGGGTTTCGCCACCTCTGACTTGAGCGTCGATTTTTGTGATGCTCGTCAGGGGGGCGGAGCCTATGGAAAAACGCCAGCGGCGCGGCCTTTTGTCCTGGCTTTGCCTTTTTGCTCACATGTTCTTTCCGGCCTTATCCCCTGATTCTGTGGATAACTGTGTTACCGTTTTTGTGTGAGTCAGTACCGCTCGCCGCAGCCGAACGACCGAGCGTAGCGAGTCAGTGAGCGAGGAAGCGGAAAAGCGCCTGGACGTGCATTTTCTCCTTACGCATCTGTGCGGCATTTCACACCCGGCATGGGGCACTTTTCATACAATCTGCACTGATGCCGCATGGTTAAGCCAGTATACACTCCGCTGTCGCTACGCGACTGGGTCAGGGTTTCGCCCCGACACCCGCTGACGCGCCCTGGCGGGCTTGTCTGCTGCCGAAAACGCTCGCGGACAAGCCGTGAGCGCCTCCGTCAGCTTCGTTATGTTCCTGTTTCACTTTCAGTCTCAAAGCGAACCTGGATGCTGTTCTGGAGTTCTTCCGCGAGTTCGTGCAGTCGTTCGCACATGGCCGCCTGTTCATCGATAGGAATTTAAATCCCCAAAAGACTAAAAAAGCACCACAAAACGGATGTTTCTTCAACACCCCTTGTGCACCATATGAGCGGAAACGACTATTAAACAGGATGACACTGATTGATACAGGGTATGAATGGCGGTTTTTTGCTCCGTTTCCGGTAAAATGGACGCAACTTCCCCTCTGCGGCTCTCAGCCGCACACCTGCTGTCGTGCCAGTCGCTCATGCATCAGGACCAGCTCTGCCAGTCGGTAACCCCGCTTCAGCCCCGTAAAACGCATCTGACTTCCGCACAGAATGCACTTCAGCGGGTCAACCTTCAGTAACCTCTGATACATCCCTCTCCACCTGATTTGCATCGCCGTTTTTCTCACCGTCTCCGTTATGACGTACACAACTTCTTCCAGTAAGCGGCGCTTCACCGGACTCAGGAAACCGTAGTACCTCACCATACGGAACCCCTTATCTGCTACATGCCAGGAGAACCTTTCCATGAACTCATCTCCACTCATCAACAGGTATTCTTCCCGTTTTGTACGGTGACTGTTGTAACGCAGACCGATTTCATCCTGACCGGCATAATGCTCCAGCCGACTCATCGGCACCGGTGGCTTTTTCAGGTAAGAGCCGAAGTACACCGCCACATGTGTGGCGTTATCCATCACCCTGGATATGTTGACATTCCAGCCGCGGCGGTAATGCGTGTCCAGGAAGCGATTCCAGTCCCGTTTGCTGTTTCCTTCCACTGCCAGTTCATCCGGTATTACCAGCTCCGGGTATTTCCGGGACAGTAGCCGCGTTATCCGGTAACGCCACATGCTCATCACCTTACGGGCGTAAAAATGAAGATTTTTCCAGGTGTGGCCCGACGTCACACCACCGGCAGTTGTCGATAAATGGATATGCGGATGCCACTGCTGGTCACGCCCCCATGTGTGGATCACCGTGAATATCCCCGGCTCCACATCTGTCTGATGGCAGATTTCCAGTATCACATCCGCTGCAATGCGGCTCATCTCTGCCAGTAACCACCGGTTGTGGAACACCAGGGACCAGTACTGGCAGGGAAGTGTGAACACAATATGCTGCCACGGGCAGTCGGGGACCAGGCTCAGCAGATACTGTATCCACTGTGCGCCAGCCTTCACCCCGCAGTGCGGACAGGAGCGGCTTTTACACCGGAAGCAGACCTTTTTGGTGTGGCAACAGTCCGGTGACGAACAGCACCATTGCGTGTAGCCCATCAGCGTGGTCCCGCATGCCATGATTTTTGTCACTGACTCAGTCACCACCGGACGCACTGAACCTTCCGGCTGTTTCTCCAGCCAGTTAAGCCAGCGGTTACCCTGCTGAAAAATATCGGCAAAACGGGGAAGCATCAGACGGGTGGGGTAACGCCATCCGGCCAGTGAACTGTGCCGCATTCCGGGCAGTACATACCACCGGCACTGATACCGGCAAGAATGGTTGCAAACTCCCGCTCCGTACAGCGGGCTATTTCCGGATACCCTTCGTCATCGACACGAACAAACCAGAAGACCAGCTTTTTGTTTCCTGCATCCAGAAAGAACGGAATACCCAGGTCAGCGCAGCACTCAACGGCATCGTCAAAATTATCAAAGCGCAGAACTTCAGCGTCTTCTTCGTCAAAAAAATCATCCGGATGAAGTTTCACAACATAGCGGGGAAGTTTGCTTCTTTGTGGTGCGGGTTTGCGTTTACGGGGTTTAGCTGAACGGGCCATATAACTACCTGAAAGACAATGACATTATCTTTTTTTATAACGGTAATTCCAGACCATGACAAGCCGCAGCCGCCAGGCTGCCTACTCGATAAAGCGTGGGCAGACGGAACGGCAGCATCCCTTGCAGGAAAACCGGCTACCGTTGAAGCGGCAGCAACTGATGATAAAAAAACGGCTGCGCCGTTGCCGTTTAACCTGGTCAGACTCCAGCAATACATGAACAAAAAGTTCAAAATGACGGCACAAAAAACGCTGGATATTACGCAACAATTACGTGAAAAATATAAAGCGATTACTTATAACCGCTCTGATTGCTCATATCTTTCTGATGAACAA
>NZ_SSXU01000056.1 GCF_009469605.1 Zoogloea sp. 1C4
TCTACTAAGAAGGCAATAGCTAAGTATTAGAATGATTATACTCAGTATTAGAACTATAGTAATTTAACTATTATAGACTATGTAGTATATCAAGGTAATGTGTACTTAGCTAAACAGAATAATACTAGTTAGACACCCAGTATGACTAGCAGTTATTGGAATATATCTTCTAAGCAAGAAATACTAACAGTAAATAACTTACTAGCTAACAATGCTAAGTTAGGTGACTTTAACTTTAGTGGAAGTGTATTTACTTCTAATAATGGTAAACTGTCAATGAATAGTAATACTGGTAGGTTTGTTTGTACAGACGTTAATATTACTGGTAGCATAACAGCTACTTCTGGTACATTTAATGGTACTGTAAATGCATCTGGTGGTAATTTTAGTTCTGTAAAAATAAATAGTGGTCAGATTGCTGGATTTGAAATAAGTGGAAATCATATTGGTAGTAGTGCAACAGCAAGTGGTTCTGGTGGTGGTCTCAGTATAAATCCAGATTTCATTAGAGTTGGTAATAGTACATCATATGTTATGATAGGTAGCGATACTGTTCCTGCTACAGTTGGTGGTGCTTTTACAGCTACAGGTAGATTTGTAAATCATAATTACAATGCTTCTACGGCTTATGGTTTCGATTCAGCTAATTATGGTTTATATGTAGATGTTGCAAATGGTACTAAAAATTATGCATTATATTCACCAAATGCTGCTGTTAGAGCAGCTGCTGTATATGGCGATACTATAAATGTAGTAAATATTACTGGTAGTACTTATAAATTAGATATGAGTAAAGGTAATATAATAATGATTAGAGCCAATAGAGAATATACCGTTAACCTTCCAAATGCTAATGCAGTAGCTAGTATGTTTGGGTACAATAGCTTACCTACATACTTTGCAATACATGTTAGAATTATGATTCACCCAGATACTTCTGGTGTTACTATATCTGGTTACTTTAGACCAAATAATACTGTAAATCAATCTGTATATTTACATCCAGGTAACTCTATGGGATTCTTGGTTACTAATTATCCAAGTTTTAGATGGGTAGAAACAGATTATGCAGGACAATAATTTTAAATAGTATTTATTATGAATATTGATTTTAAGAAATTTAAAGTGTACGATACTTTAGATAAAACAACACCTATTATATTAGATATATCTAAAGAGTTAGCTAACGGTTTATACAAGACTGCACAAGGTATAGATGGTCACGCTTTAGCATTAAAAATATATAATTCTACAGGTGAGGAAGATTATAATGATCTAGAAATAGAGTTAATAGCTAAATACGCTAATCAATATGGTACTCCTTTCTTTATAGATGCTTTAAACAGTATTAAGAATGAACAATCAATTACACAATCAGATCAAACAACTGAGTGATAGAGAACTACTAGAGGGCATCTATTAGATGCTCCTAGTAGTAATGTAGGAGCAATTAGTTAGTGATAGTAAGCAATTAGGTATAAATGTTATAGCTGATTTATTAGTAGATAATATGTATAGAAATAGAGAAAGAAATGAAAATAATAACAATGCGCCATATCTTGGGCAACAAAGTATTGCAATATGATGTTGATGACAGAGGAGTTATCGTAGATGAGAGAGAAATTGATAGAGACGATATGTCAAAGCCTGTAGATGTTTATGCGGTAAATTTTAATGACTGGAGACCGCATCCCTCTGTAAATGCTGATATAATTATAACAAGCACCTCATTTGTCATAACTAGATTTGCTACACTGAACGATACAGTAAAGTGCTACATTCCTGACCAAACAAAAAATTTCCCAGGAATGAAAGTGGAAGTGAAAGGTATAGTTGACGGGCAGGAATTATACTGGGGATATAGTGCTAATGTAAAATTAGTTAATATCACACAAGACGGAACCTATGATATTCCGCCATTGGAAATCGTAAAAGGTAATTTGTCATTCAGAAACGGCAATATTGTCGGTGCTTGTAACATTACCATCACTTATCTACCGTTACGACAGCAATAAGTTAAGTGAAACATTAAATAGCGAAGTATGGACAGAAATGAATTAATAGACAAATTAAAACCTTATTTTAAAGTAAGTGAATTAGTATGCCCTCATTGCTATTCCAAGTTTGGTGAATCTTCATGGTAGTTTATAAGTACAGAATTACTTAGTACTTTGTATATACTACGTACTAAGATATTCAATAAACCTATTACCATTAATACTTGGAAAGCAGGTGGATAGTTCTCATAGAGAGGATTACGTTGTAATATGTGTTAGTTAGTAAAGAATAAAAGTAGTATTTACTTATCTGCACACTGTTTAGGTAAAGCAATAGATTTTAATGTAAAGGATTTAGATAGTAATGCAGTGAATAACATAGTAAGATAGAATGCTGAATTATTTGAATACCCTATTAGATTAGAAGCTAATACTGATGGATGGTCTCATTGTGATTGTTATGTTCCTTATAACTCTAAGGAAAAGATAGTAATTTTTACAGCATAAAACTATAACCATATAGATACATTGACGTTACACATAAATGTGTAAAATAAATTATATATGGAAGAAATTTGGAAAGACGTAAAAGGTTTTGAAAGTTTATATATGGTTAGTAATTTAGGGAGAGTTAAAAATGTTCCACATTATGTTACTAGAAAATATTATAGACCTTCTACTGGAGATAATATTGAAGATAAATTGTATATAAAAGAAGTGTTGTTAAATCCTAAAAAGAAGTACCATCATAAAGATAGAGGGATATATAACTATTTCTATTATGGAGTAAGTCTTCGTAAAGATGGTAAGTATTACAACAAATCAATACATCGTTTAGTGGCAGAAGCTTTCTTACCTAATCCTAACAATCTACCTTGTGTAAATCACAAAGATGAGAATAAATTAAATAATTGTGTAGATAATTTAGAATGGTGTACTTATCAACACAATAATGTTTGGAAAAATAGATTAGCTAAAAGTTTAGAAACGTTTAATGCAAATCCTAAAAATAGAAGGAAAGTATATCAATATACAAAAGATGGAGCATTCATTAAAGAATATGAATCTGTAAAAGAAGCTACTAAAGAAATGGGTTTAAAGCACAGTAGTGGAATATATCTTAGCTGTAATCATAATAATTGCTACGCAAGAGGCTTTAAATGGTCTTTTAACTCTCCTTCCTTATAAATGCATCAT
>NZ_SSXU01000057.1 GCF_009469605.1 Zoogloea sp. 1C4
TCTGTGAACTCTGTGGGAGGAAAGGAAATGCTGCAAAGAAAAGCAGCAAAGAAAAAATCTGCGTCATCTGCGAAATCTGCGTGACAAAAAAAGCCCCGACTACTTTCGTAATCGAGGCTTCCTGATAAAAGAAGGCGGCTACCTACTCTCCCGCATTGCATTGCAGTACCATCGGCGCAAGTGAGCTTAACTTCTCTGTTCGGAATGGGAAGAGGTGGGACCTCACCGCAATAACCACCTGATAATGGGGTATGACGTATTTGCACACAAGCAAAACAAGATAATGAACTGAAAATACAGTTGAAACTATGAACTTTCATAAAGAAAGTGTTCGGGCAATTAGTAATGCTCGGCTTTGACATCGCTGTCTTTACACCTGCATCCTATCAACGTCATCGTCTCTGACGACCCTCAATGGAGTTCTCATCTTGCGGCTGGCTTCGCACTTAGATGCTTTCAGCGCTTATCCAATCCAGACTCAGATACCCAGCGGTGCGCCTGGCGGCACAACTGGTAAACCGGAGGTCTGTCCATCACGGTCCTCTCGTACTAGTGACGGCACCACTCAAAACTCCCACGCCCACGATAGATAGAGACCGAACTGTCTCACGACGTTCTGAACCCAGCTCGCGTGCCACTTTAATGGGCGAACAGCCCAACCCTTGGGACCTTCTCCAGCCCCAGGATGTGACGAGCCGACATCGAGGTGCCAAACCACCCCGTCGATATGAGCTCTTGGGGGGGATCAGCCTGTTATCCCCGGAGTACCTTTTATCCTTTGAGCGACGGAGTTTCCATACACATCCGCCGGATCACTATGCCCCAGTTTCCTGCCTGCTCGGCATGTCTGCCTCCCAGTCAAGCGCCCTTATGCCATTGCACTCTTTGAGGTCGGTTACCAATCGACCCGAGGGCACCTTTGGAAGCCTCCGTTACGCTTTTGGAGGCGACCACCCCAGTCAAACTACCCACCAAGCAGTGTCCGCGTATCACGCGTTAGACCTCAGACAGCCAAAGGGCCGTATTTCAAGGATGGCTCCACGAAAGCTGGCGCTCCCGCTTCAAAGCCTCCGGCCTATCCTACACATCGGATGACCAAGGTCAATGCTAAGCTGTAGTAAAGGTTCACGGGGTCTTTTCGTCCCATCGCGGGTAATCGGCATCTTCACCGATACTACAATTTCACTGAGCTCATGGTTGAGACAGCGTCCGGATCATTACACCATTCGTGCAGGTCGGAACTTACCCGACAAGGAATTTCGCTACCTTAGGACCGTTATAGTTACGGCCGCCGTTTACCGGGGCTTCAATTCAATGCTTCCCATTGCTGGTGACATCTCCTCTTAACCTTCCGGCACCGGGCAGGTGTCAGGCTGTATACGTCATCTTTCGAGTTTGCACAGCCCTGTGTTTTTGTTAAACAGTTGCCTGGACCTATTCTCTGCGCCTCGCTCATCACGAGGACCCTTTATCCCGAAGTTACAGGGTCAATTTGCCTAGTTCCTTAACCATGAATCTCTCAACGCCTTAGTATGTTCTACCCGACCACGTGTGTCCGTTTGCGGTACGGGTGCCGCATGGGTTAAGCTTAGCGGATTTTCTCGGGAGTATGATTACCCACACTATTGGATTCTTCCGAAGAAGACTCCATACTATCAAGTTCAGCTCGGATGGTGGATTTGCCTGCCATCCTCAACACCTACACTCTTCAACGGGGACTTCCGTCGCCCCGCGGTGGTTTCACTGCTCCGTCTCCACGTCGCCCCATGCGGCAGTGACGGAATATTAACCGTCTCTGCCATCGCCATCGCCGTTCGGCTTAGACTTAGGACCCGACTGACCCCGGGCTGATTGGCATTGCCCGGGAAACCTTGGTCTTACAGCGGGAGGGAATCTAACCCTCCTTATCGTTACTTATTCCTACATTTGCTTTACTCACCGCTCCAGGATAACTTACGTACACCATTCGACGCTGTGAGTATGCTCCCCTACCGATACTTTTATAATTGCTATCCCGCGCCTTCGGTGTCTGCCTTATACCCGATTATTATCCATGCCCGGACCCTCGACTAGTGAGCTGTTACGCACTCTTTGAATGAATGGCTGCTTCCAAGCCAACATCCTAGCTGTCATAGGGACCAGACTTCGTTAGACTAACTCAGGCAGAACTCCGGGACCTTAGACGGCGGTCTGGATTCTTCTCCTCTCGGGGACGGACCTTAGCACCCGCCCCCTTACTGCCGGACTGCAGACCGTGAGCATTCGGAGTTCGTCAGGACTCGATAGGCGGTGAAGCCCTCTTGTCCTATCGGTCGCTCTACCTCTCACGGTGACCATCCGACGCGGCACCTAAATGCCTTTCGGGGAGTACGAGCTATCTCCAAGTTTGATTGGCCTTTCACTCCTACACTCGGCTCATCCAGAAGCTTTTCAACGCTTATTGGTGCGGACCTCCATCCCGTGTTACCGGGACTTCATCCTGGCCAAGTGTAGATCACTTGGTTTCGCGTCTACCCCCACTGACTGTGCGCCCTCTTCAGGCTCGCTTTCACTGCGGCTACGTGTCTCATGACACTCAACCTCGCCAGTGACGGTAACTCGTAGGATCATTATGCAAAAGGCACGCCGTCACATCTTGCGATGCTCCGACCGCTTGTAGGCGCATGGTTTCAGGAACTATTTCACTCCCCTGCTCGGGGTTCTTTTCACCTTTCCTTCACAGTACTCGTTCGCTATCGGTCTCACGGGAGTATTTAGCCTTACCGGATGGTCCCGGCAGATTCGCGCAGGATTCCTCGTGTCCCGCGTTACTCAGGATACCGCTATGCTGCATTTCGCTTCACATACTGGACTATCACCGTCTATGGTCACATTTTCCAAAGTGTTCTGTTCACGATTTGCATACAATGTCGCGGTCCTACAACCCCAGCCACGCCTTGCGACGCCACTGGTTTGGGCTGTTCCCCGTTCGCTCGCCACTACTGGGGGAATCATTCATTTATTTTCTCTTCCTGCAGGTACTAAGATGTTTCAGTTCCCTGCGTTAGCTCTAACACTTAAGTGCTAGTAACCGTCCTTCAGACGGCTAGGTTGTCCCATTCGGAAATCTCCGGATCAAAGGTTATTTGCACCTCCCCGAAGCTTATCGCAGCTTATCACGTCCTTCATCGCCTCCGTG
>NZ_SSXU01000058.1 GCF_009469605.1 Zoogloea sp. 1C4
CATAAGTATGAGTAAACTGTCCTGGAGCTTCATATAAGTCTTTATAAACAATGCGTAAAACATATCTGTGACCGATAACAACAGTAGCACTAGTTAAATCAATTTCGATTTTCTCTTGAACTGGTGCAACATAATCACCTTGTACATACGAAGGTTTAGAAGCTTTTTGAATGGCGTTAGAATATTCTACCATTCTCTTTGTTGCAGTAGTACCGTTGGGCAGAGTAATTGTCATATTATCCCCAGCTACACCTACATAAACAGTAGATGCATTTACTGCATTAGCAGCAGTTGTAATTAGTGCTTTATTCTAGTCAAATAAAGCAACGTCCCCTTTATCCAAAGCATCTACAGTAGTATAGGCTGTAGGGCATTTCTTTCCGATTAATACGGTATCAACGCGTGTAATCATAGTTTATATAAAAATAATTAATTGTTAGACTTAGCGCTAGTCTAGTTTGTCCTTCTACTTTCCTTATTTCAGATTTCCAGGTCAGACAAACGCATTAATTTATTTGTTATTCCATTGAAGCAATTTCGTTGGAATAAGCATTATAGTGCTACATTGGTTTAGTAGCAAGATAAATCTAGATTGCCATTTTCACAATTTCCATATGTGTATGTTCTGGCAAATCTGTATATTCGGTATTAGTAATATTACTTGAATTAATTTTAGATGGCTTAGCTAAGTATGTAATCTCATATTCACTTACTTTATATTTACCGTCTGTGTATAATATTACATTATTATCTTGAATTAACTTTAAAGGTCTAGCTTGACAATATTTTAATTTGTGTTCAGATAGTGAATTACTTAATTGTCTATCTAATGTTTCAATTGTAGATTCTAACGTATCTGTATACTTAACTATATATGCACCTAAATCGTCTTTTTCCCAGCATTCGTTAGGATATTCATCACTCGGCTGTATACCAGCAGTATCTCCAAGTAATAATACATAATCATCTGGTAATTCTACTGAGTATGAGTTTCTAACTCCTTTAATTATCTAAGTGTTAGAATAGTTCTTTTTACGAACTAAAGTACGCAAATCATCTATACGCTTTTCTGTCTACTCAAATCCTTGAGCTTTAAAGTTAATACCTGAGTATCTTGTTTTATAAAATTTATCAATTGCCTCATTAATGAATGATATAATAGTGTCTGAGGATAGCTTATCCTTAATAACTAAATTAGGATCCATTAACTATAGCCTACGTTCAAACTCGATTTGAAATCCACGATTTGTCATAATCATTCATCTATTTGGTTCAACTGTGATTTAGTCTATATTCTCTTAGACTCAATATCTTCTAATGCTAGTTCTACAGCTCTGTTAATTACTTCAAACTACATATACTCTGGTATTTCACTCATACCTTCAGCTGGTAAGTCTTCTATCTTAGTAGGAAACTTAATATAGGTAATATCTACAGAATAGCTATTACTACTCATAGCTAAGTAATCATAATAGATATATAGAGTATTATCTTCTATTACAGCTACTGGATCTTCTATCCAAGGGTTGTTATTGTAAGTCTTCTTGAACTTAGTAGCGTCAGAATGATCTATTAATTTTATAGTAGCTTTGTTACTATTGAAGTTTAACACTGCATCTACAAAGAACATTCTGTCACCATTGAATAAGTTAGTAACATAACATCTATTTGAATTTGTTTCAGTATTAGCAACAACGTTAACATCTGTACGTACTAATTTTTCTAAGTCATGAATACGTTTTACAGATCCTTCAAAGCTAGTCTTTAAGTAGTTATTACCAGTAAACTTATTACTGATTTCTTGGTATAAACCTTGATCTAACCAGTAATCTATTTCTTCTGGTAAGAAAGCAGGACAACCCCCAAAGGCTACGCTTTGAGAGTTCTTGTCCATTGCTACTTTAAAATATGAGTGAAATTGTTCTCTAGTCATTATTTAGATTTTATTTCAGACATAATACTTAAGTAAATATCTTGATTCTTTTTGTCTTTCAAATATGCAATTACATCTTCAAGACCGTTACCAATAAGATCAGTACCAAAGTAATATGATGCTCTGTTCTTACGAATAATATTTTTACTTAAAGCTTCTTCAATTACAAAGTTAATTTCTTTATTAGGATTATCTACCCAAATTCTAATAAATCTTGCTGGATCAGCTTCTACGTTTTCACCAAGTCTAGCTTCAACTAATTCATTAGACATAGTGTCAGCTTTAACTCCAAATAGTCTAAGACATTTGCGCATATCTTCAAGACTCATCTTATCTAATGCTCTATAAGCATCACGTTTAACTTTGTTAGCTTTATTAATTTGTTCTGCTTCAGCTTCTTTATTTATAAGTACATAATCAGTAGATGGAGTTACTTTATCAATGCCATTTGCTACTCTCTTATGTCCTAATAGGAATAAATATTGCAATTCTCCTTCAGGTCTATCAGTATTAATTACTAATTCTTTCTTACCAATCTTAATTGCAAATGTATCCCAAAATGTACTATCAGGATCTAATTCTCCTTCAGCTTTACCCATTTTCTGTTCTAGTTCTCTAGCTTTGTCTCTGGTTAACCCTGTGTAACGGCTACCAGATCTTGTCCAATAGGAACCCAGATAATCAAAACAATTGGACCATTTTACTAATCCAGTCCAAGGATTCTGTTTAGTTATTCTAACGATTACTTCCATAATATAATTATATATTAGATTGTTCAGTTTTATAAACTTTCTTTTAATTCTCTATTCATATTATATAAAAGAACTTTTTGATGAGTTGTAAGTTCTTCTATCTTTTTATCAGGACAATTTTCAAGATTATTATAAAATTCTTCCGCTTTTTCCAATGTTGAAAACATTTTGAAACTGTTTGTCGTATCCCAAACTATATAATCACGGTTTACGTTTTGATCATCATAAGACCAAATATATTTTAAATTTGACCAACTTCTAGAGGAAGATGGATTTCCATATTCACCTTGTAATTGCCGTTGGATAGATCTGCGATCACAACCTGTAGATCTGCTAGCTTCCATAATACTAGGATATTCTGCAATAAGTTTAGCTGTTTCTTTATCGAATTGCAATACGTTTTTGGCAACTTTCATACCATTGGTTCTAGCGTT
>NZ_SSXU01000005.1:0-17813 GCF_009469605.1 Zoogloea sp. 1C4
TGAAGTCCGGCGACACTTCCGTGTTGTACATCTGCAGCAGAAACGCCTGGATCTCGCGCACGCTCATCCCGCGGGCGTACATGGCGATGATCTTGTCGTCGAAGCCGGTGAAGCGCCGTTCGTGCTTCCCGATCAGCTGGGGCTCGAACTGCCCGGCCCGGTCCCGCGGGATGTCGATCCGTAGCGGCCCGTCGTCGGTGAGCACCGTCTTGCCGCTCGTGCCGTTACGCTGGTTGGCGCTTGATTCGGGCTTGTCCTCGCCTTCGGCGTAGCCCAGGTGATGGCTCAGCTCGGCCTGCAGCGCCCGCTCGATCAAGGCTTTCTTGATCCCGCGCATCACGTCCTCGACCGCCCCCGCCGTCATCGGGCCCGTCACCACCTGATCGAGCCACTGCTGCGCACCTTCCGGCAACGCTGCTACAGGCGGCAGCGGTAACTTCTGTTTCTGCCTTGGCATAACCATTCCCTCCGGGTCTGATGTTATGCCTCAAACACAAAAATTCGGACAGGCTCCCCATCGCTGCTCTGTAGGTCCGACTTCCGTCCGACATCGCGGGTTGGTCAGGGGATTTTGTCGGACTGAAGTCCGACCTACAGGTTCTTGGGGGGTGGTTGACGGGTGGGCAGGTCGTCAATGTCCTTCGATGCTCAGCGTTTTCATTGCCCGGGGGCATGTTGCGGAATGCCCGTAATCGCTTCCCTGTAGGTCGGACTTCAGTCCGACATCGCGGCTTGGTGAGGGCGGCTTGTCGGACTGAAGTCCGACCTACAGGTTCGTGGGGGTTATTTGGTTGGTGCGGGCAGATCGGGGCATTGGGGTAGGTAGTCGATGTCCTTGGATACCCAGCGTGTCCATTGCTCACGGCTCATGTTGCGGGTGAGCTTGCCGCACAGCATGCGCGGCCAGCGGGCGGGGCCGGCCCACAGGTGGAGGGCGCCGTTGCGGCTGGCGGAGTGGATGAACAGGCCGTTGTTGCGGAAGGCGACCCATTGCACGGCATCGGTGTGGCCGTCGAGGGGCCGGCCGACGGGCACGCCGGTTTCGGCATGCCACAGGCGCAGGGTGAGGTCCCAGCTGCCGGATACCAGGTGGCGGCCGTCGGGGCTCACGTCCACGCTGGTCACCCAGCGTCGGTGGCCTTCGAGGGGTTCGCCGACGGGCTCGCCGGTGGAGGCATCCCAGATGCGCAGGGATTCGTCGGCGCTGCCGGAGTAGATGCGTTTGCCGTCCGGGCTGAAGGCCGCGGCGAGCACCCAGTTGTCGTGGCGGGTCATGGGGTGGCCGATGAGCTGGCCGAACTGCGGGCCGGGGGCGACGTTCCAGTGGCGCAGGCTGCGGTCGGCGCTGGCCGATACGAGCCCACGGCTGTCCGGGCGCCAGGCGAGGGCGGCGATCCAGTGGTCGTGGCCCTGGAGGGGCGGGCCGGCGGGGCGGCCGTCGGCGTGCCACACCCGCACGCTGGCGTCCCAGCCGCCGGTGGCGACAAACTTGCCGTCGGGGCTCCAGGCCAGCGCCGAGACGGGGCCGGGGTGGGCGGCGACGGGTTCGCCGATCGCTTCGCCGCTGCGCCCGTCGGCCATGCGCAGGCTGCCGTCGTAGCCGCCAGCGGCAAGCCGCTTGCCATCGGGGCTGAAGCGGATGGCGAGGGTGGGCGAGGGCCACGGGGGCAGGGCGATCTCGCCCGATGGCGCCTCGTCGCGGCCGTCGGCGGCGTTGCCGTCGTGGTCATCCTGTTCGCTGGCGCGGTTGGCGGAGACTCGCCACAGGTGCAGGCGCAGGTCTTCGCCAGCCCCGGCGATGCGTTTGCCGTCGGGACTCACCGCCAGACTGACGAGCTGCCGGCTGCCGCTGGCGAGGGGCGCGCCCACCGGCGAGGTGGTGCGGGGGTTCCATAGGCGCAGGCTGCGGTCGAGGCTGATCGAGACGATGCGGTCGCTGCCCTGCTGCGTGAAGCGCGCCGAGGTGACGGCGTTGCCGTGGCCGACGAGGGGCTCGCCGAGGGGGGCGCCGGTGGCGGTGTCCCACAGGCGGAGGGTGCCGTCCTCGCCGGCAGAGAGGATCTCGCGGCCGTCTCGGCTGAAGGCGACACTGCGCACCAGCCCGTCGTGGCCGGTGAGGGGTGGCGCGGCCGGGCGGCCCCGGGCGACGTCCCAGATGATGAGGGTGTCGTCCCAGCCACCGGAGACGAGGCGCTTGCCATCCGGGCTGAAGGCCACGCAGCGCACCGAATCGGTGTGGCCGGTGAAGGGCTTGCCGATGGCGCGGCCGGTGGCCACGTCCCACAGGCGCAGGGTGTTGTCGTTGCTGCCGGTGACGAGGCGCTTGCCGTCGGGGCTGAAGGCGACGGCGGTGACGGCGTCCCGGTGGCCGGTGAGGGGCGGGACGGTGGGCTTGCTGGTGCGCACGTCCCACAGCATGGCGGTGCGATCGTCGCTGCCGGACGCCACGAGGCTGCCGTCGGGGCTGTAGATGGCGCTGCGCACGGCGTCCATGTGGCCGGTGAAGGGGAAGGCGAGGGCCGGTTCGAGGGTGGTGTCGCCCACGTCCCACAGGCGCAGGGTGGTGTCGTTGCTGCCGGTGATGAGGCTGCGGCCGTCGGGGCTGAAGGCGATCGCGCGGGTGGTGTTGGCGTCGGCTTCGATGGGCGCGCCCAGGGGGGTGGCGGTGCGGGCGTTCCAGAGCTGCAGGGTGTGGTCGTCGGCCACCGTGACGAGGCGCTCGCCGCCGGGGCTGACGGCCATCGCGATGAATTCGTCGGCGGTGCCCACGAGGCGCACCAGAAAGCGTTCGTGGCGCAGGCTGGCGAGGAGCTCGCCTTCGGCCTCGGCATCGGGCGGGCGTTCGGTGCCGCCCAGGCGCAGGGCGGCGAGCAGCTGGAGCAGGGCGCGTTCGTCGGGATCGGGGCGCAGCCCGGCGAGCATCGCGGAGGATTCGGCGCGCAGGCGCAGGCCGGTGGAGTTGCGCAGCTCGGCCACGGCGCGGGCTTCGGCGCGCTGGGCGCGCTGGGCTTCGGCGAGGGCTTCGTTGGCATGCTCGCGGGCCCGGTGTTCGGACCAGATCGAGCTGGCGGTGAGGGCCACCAGCGCCAGGCCGACGCCGGTCACCGTGGCTCGCCACCACTGGCTGGCGCGCATGTGGGTCGGGGCGAGGCACAGGCGGGTGACCACGTCGCGGCTGGCGATGCCGTGGACGACGGCGTCGAGGGGTTCGTCGAGCCAGATGGTGTCGCCCACCGGGAGCCACCCGCTGATGGTGGGGACGAGCTCGGGGTCGGTGAGCGCGCCGTCGATGCTGATGGGGATGATCGGCCGGTCGGGGTGCAGGGCGCGGAAGGTCTCGACCTCGGTCTTCACCCAGCCGGGGCGCTGGAGCATGCCCTTGTTGGCGATCACCACCAGGATGCGGGCCCGGGCGAGGGCGCGCTTGAGGGTTTCGTTGAGCTCGTCGCCGGGGGCGGCTTCGTCTTCGCTGTAGAACACCGCGAAATCCCGCTCGCGCAGCTGGCGGGCGAGGTCGGATGCGTAGGACTGGGTGCCCCGGGGCAGATGGCCGAGGGCGAAGGAGATGAACAGGTCGTAGCCGAACAGCCGCGCGGCAAAGGAGTGCCGCTCCTTGGGCGGGCGTCGCCGGTGTTCCGTCGGCTCGGGGGCAGCCGGCGGGGCGTTCTGGAGCGGGGAGGGCGGGTCGTTCATGGGGTGCCCCGATGGGCGTTCAGAGGAAGCCGCGCAGCTGCTGCTTCACGTCCACGTAGCGCTTGGCGAAGGCTTCGCCGACCCGCCGGATCTCGGGGATGTGCTCGATGGAGTCAAGCGTCTGCACATCGGCGGCCTTCACGTCGGCCAGGCCCAGGGCGTCGAGGCCGGGCTGGCTCACGTCCGGGTCGTAGCGCACGTAGGCAAACTGCTTGGCGCCGGAGAAGGTGCCATCGCCCACCAGATCGCCCACTTCCCGGTCGATGGGGCGGCCGAAGCGGCATTCGCCGAGCACCCGGCAGGCCATGTCCCAGCCGGCCGCGGCGGCGTTCATCAGGGCGCCGGGCACGGTCTTGGCGGCGTCGAGCAGCCACATGTCTGCGGGCTTGAGGCCGGGGCGCACGGCCGGCGTGCTGCCGGTGCCGGTGGAGACGATGAGCAGCTGGTCGGTGCCGGTCTTCCAGTTGAGTTTGTAGGGCGCGGCGGTGACCATCTGGAAGGCCAGGAAGGCGGCGTTGTTGTAGGTGGTGACGCCGCCATCCACAAACACGAAGTCGTAGGCGTCCTTGCCCTTGCCGAGGGTCACGACTTCGGGCGGGAAGTAGGTGGGCGCCGCGGTGCTGGCGCGCACCAGCTGCCACAGGGGCAGCAGCAGGTTGCAGTCCTTGCGGTCGCGCTGGTTGTACTTGGCGAAGGGGTTGTTGCTCACCGGCCAGGGCGAATCGGTGCTGGCGTTCCGCATCACCATCATCAGCACCGAGCGCAGGCCGGGGCTGCCGAGGGTGGTGTCGTCGCCCAGCGCAGCGGAGAACTCGGTCTGGAGCTTTTTGGCCAGCGGCTCCTTGTTGTAGGAATAGTGCAGGCGCTTGAGCAGCGAGGCCTTGTCGAACATCTGCTTGCCGCCATCCACGTAGAACTTGCGGATCTTGTCGGTGCTCATGCCCGCGGCGATGCAGGCGGCGATGATCGCTCCGGTGCTGGTGCCGCACACGAAGTCGAAGTAGTCGCACAGCAGGAGGTCGGGTTTTTTGAGTTCGGTGCGCAGGTCGGCTTCGAGCTTTGCCAGGATCTCGACGCTCATCAGCCCGAGGATGCCGCCCCCGTCACAGGAGAGGATCTTCTTGGGGCCGGGTGCGGTGATGCGCTTTTCGAGGGCGGAGGGCATGGCGGGTGTCCTTTCCTGCAGTTTTTGGGGGATTACCACATCTTGCGGGTGTCGAGCCAGGTGACCTGCCCCGTGCGGCGCTTGACCTCGTCCACCATGTGCTGGGTGCCGCCGGGGCCGTCGCCGCCGCTGCCGTTCCACAGGCAGATGAAGCGGGTGCGCTTGATGCCGCAGGCCAGCGCGCTGTTGAGGAGCCACAGGTTGCAGCGCTCGAAGGCGTTTAGCTCGTTGCCGTGGCTGTCGCGGGGCAGGGGGCCGAGCTCGTCGGGCATCACCCGCGGCGGCAGGCACAGGGGGTTGTCGCGCAGGGCGAGGAAGCGCTTCCTCCAGTCGTCGCCGTTGGCGGCGGGGAGCACCGACGCGGTGATGAACTCGGGTTCGGGCAGGGGCAGCAGGAGCTGCACCTTCATGCCGCGGGCGATGGCGGCCTCGGCAAACAGAATGTCGCCCCCCGAGGCGCCCTGGGTGAGGGCGAGATCGGCTGCGGTGGCGCCCAGATCGTCCAGCGCCTTGGCGATGGCAGCGGCGGCGATGGGCTCCTTGTCGGCGGGGAAGCGCGGCTGCTTGCGGTCGGGCGCGTCGATCATGTGGCCGGAGAACAGGAAGACTTTCTCGGGCTTCCAGCTCTCGGCGGGTTTCTGGAGACGGCCCAGGGCGCGTTCGAAGGTGGCGATGCCGGCGGCCACGCGATCCGGCGCAAAGCCGATGGACTGCAACAGGCGCAACTGGCCGAGGGTGGAGTCGAGGGAGAACCAGTCCCGGTCGGCCAGGGCGATGGCGTCCTTGTAGGCGCGGGTGACGGTGGCGGCATCGCCGTCCAGCACGGCCAGATCGCCCAGGGTGGCGCGGCCCCAGTAGTTGTTGCTGGCGAGCAGTTCGCAGCCGGTGGCCCACGACACGCCGCCAGCCATGCACGCAAGCTGGGCGTCGTAGGGCGAGGGCTGGCCGGTGAGATCCCGGTAGAGGTGGATCAGGGTGAGGGCGTTGATGCCCGAGTAGTAGTGGCCCGGCGCGGCGCGGAAGGCGGTGACGTAGGATTCGATGGCGGTGAGGAGCAGGGCGTCTTCGTAGCCGGCGTCGCTGCGTTTCTGCTCGGGCGTGCTGCCGTCGCGGTTCCAGGCCTCGACCCAGGCGTCCTTGTCGAGCCGGCCCAGCAGGGCCCAGGTTTCGACCTCCCGGGGATGGTCGGCGAGGATCTTCTTGTAGATCGCCCGGGCGTCGTCGCTGCGGCCGATGCGCTGCAGGCACATGCCCCGGCGCCGGGCCGCATCCAGATTGGTGGGGTCGAAGCGACAGGCTGTTTCGAACTGTTCGAGGGCGAAGTTGAAGTGCTTGCCGGCAAAGAGGGCCTTGCCCGCGAGCAGCTTCGCTTCGACCCGCAGGGCGGTGACAGGGGCTTCGTCGGCAAGCACCAGGATGTCTTCCGGGCGCTCGGCCTTGCGGGCCCGCTCGATCCACGCGGACCAGTCGTCGTACTGGCTCCAGAACGTTCGCGCAGCACCGGCGCGCAGGGATTTCCAGTCGGGTTCGATGAGGTTGGGCAGCAGCGAATAGACCGGGCTGACGATGCGCTCGGGCCCGGCGGCGAGGGTCTCGCGGGTCATCCGGGCGAGGGCGTCGATGTCGGCGGCGAGGAAATCCGGATCAGGCGCGCCGTCCTTCAGGTGATAGCCGAGCTTGCGGTCGGTGTAGATGTCGAAGGGCTTGGTGCCCCGCGGGCCGAGGGTGAGGACCACGCCCCGGGCGCGCAGCGCGTGGCGCACACCCAGCTCGTACCACACGTTGGGGTTGTCGAGGGTGAGGTCCACCAGCACCAGATCGGCCATCAGGAGTTCCTGGAACATGTCCACCCGGATGTCGCCGGCGCGCTGTTCCTCGTCGGCCCGGATCACGTCGAGCCCGGCTTTTTCGAGGGCAGGGCGCAGGAGCTCGTCGTAGATGCGGTTGAAGTAGATCAGCTTGCCGTCCGGGTCGGCTTTGGTGCCGAAAGGCATCGCGACGAAGGCGTGGAGTTTCATGGCGGCGGGGCTTTCTGGGGCAGGGACGTTTATCCGGATGGCTTGTCCATCTTAGCCCCGGGGACGACAGCCTGCCAAGGAAGGTGGGCGTTGTTTCAATCGGCCTTGAAGCTGGATTCGCGCACCACCTGACAGATCTGCAGGCGGTATTCGGCGTAGAACGACTTGCGGCCTTCCTGCTTGGCGGCCACGTGATCCACCTGCCGGGCCCAGCCCTGCTGGCTGGCTTCGTCCTCGAACTCGACGATCGTCACCCGCTCGCCATCTTCGGCCACAAAGACCTTGTGGGACTTGTAGCCCGGCATGGCGCGTGCGAGTTCGCCCATCTTGGGTGCGAGGGCGTAGTAGGCATCGCGGCCCTCGTCTTTCAGGCGGGCGCGGAAAACGGTCAGAACCATGGCGTGTCTCCTGTGGCTGGATGATTCAGCATAGCGGCCGGTGGGGTGGTCAGCCGCGGATTTCGGGTTCCACAAGCTGGACGAGCAGTTGGAGCGACTCCTGCCAGCCCAGGTAGCAGGCTTCGAGGGGGATCACCGCCGGGATGCCTTCCTGGACGATGTGGAGCTCGACCCCGCAGAACACCTCGCGGATGACCACCGTCGTCTGCATCTGGCCGGGCAGGTTCGGGTCGTCGAAGGCGGCGGTGTAGCGCAGCTTCTGGTTGGGTTCGAGCTCGAGATATTCGCCGCCGAAGCTGTGGCTGTGGCCGGTGGTGAAGTTGGTGAAGGACATCCGGTAGCGGCCGCCCACCTGGGGTTCGAGCTGATGCACGGTGCCGACGAAGCCGTGGGGCGGCAGCCACTTGGCCCACGCGGCAGGGTCGAGGAAGGCGCGATAGACGCGCTCCGGTGTACTGCGGATGACGCGGTGTAGCTGAACCTGTTGGGTCGTCATGATCAATCCTTGTGGTGGTGGATGGCCCCCGGCTTGGATGACGCCGGGGCCAGCGGGCTTCGACGGCCCTATTGTGGCCGCAAAGCCAGATCGGGAGCGACGCTATCGCAACCACGCTTTCGATTATGCACTGATGTGTCTTATGTCTTTTTGAGTGGTCTATGCTGGAAGCAACCGGGATGACATGACGCGCTGATTCGACCTGGCAACAGCCGTCGCCGACAAGGGCATCCCGTCCCCGCGTTCTGCCGGAAGACGGACGGGCGCGGGGTGCGATTTCCAGGTTCGGGCAAAGAGGAAGCGTCGGGTTCCGGCGCTCCAGGGTCCGGCGGATACCTTTGGTATCGACCGCCTGCCCCCCACAGTTCCGCCGGCGGGGGGGCATCTGCAAGGAGGACGCAGCATGCGAACGATAGCGAAATCGACACGGCGGCACGCGAGCGCCTGGGTGATCTGCCTGCTGGCGGCGAGCCTGGCTCCCGACGCGGGCGCCCAGTACGCGGGCTCGTCGGCCATCACCACCTGGGGCGGGCAGTGCGGCGGCTCCCAGCGCGACTGGTGGGACGACATGTGCATGGCCTGGCGCCACAAGATGGGCGACAAGGGCTGGGTGCAGTGGTGGCGCAACTTCCACCTCGTGCAAGGCAATCGCTACGCCGACAATCCCCCCAAATCGTGGGGCATCGACGACACCGGCAGCGGTATCGACTGGAACGACGCCGGCCTGATGTGCCTGCACGGTGGCTGGGGTTCCGGCCGCTGGACGGGCACGATCTACGACAAGGACCCGGACGGGAGCTGTTCGGCCAGTTCGAGCAAGATGCGGCTGGGCTGGAACTCCGGCGGCTGGATGCGCTTCATGCACCTGTCGTCGTGCAACAGCATCCGCTACAGCCAGCGCACCCAGTGGTTCGACGCCGCCCAGGGCGTGCATGTGGTCACCGGCTTCCACGGCCTGATGTACATCGGCTCGTCTTATGTGGATGAGTACCGCGACCTCGCCAGCGAGGCCATGAACTCCCGCGGTGTGGCCCGGGCATGGATCGATAACATGCACCACGTGGACCACTGGTACAACTCCTACAAGACCATCTGCCCGGTTGCTGTTGGCTTTGGCGCGACGGCGGCGGCGGCCCAGGCCATCCACGACGAAACCTACAACGGCCACTGGGCCCACCCCACGCCCAACTGGATGCACACGCGCTGGAATTCGGGCTGCAACCCGGACGACGGCCCGGCGCTGCCCAACTGAGCCGATACCTGGAGGAATGGTCATGAGAACACACTACATTGCATCCCTGCTCGTGCTGGCCTTTGCCACCGCCGGCTCGCCAGCGTGGGCGCAGACGCAGGACAACCCGCTCGGCACCCCGGCCGCCGCGGTGGGCCGGTTTTCCGAGAACTACGCCGAGGCGGTGCGCATGGCGCTGCCACCCATCGACAACGACGGCCTCGCCAAGGTCATGGAGCGGGTACGCGCCGCGGCCGCAAATTCAAAGCCGCTGGCGATCTCGAACAGCGCCGAGCTTGAGAAGTTCTTCGGGCTGCGCAGCCGCAACCCCGACAGGTCCGGCGATTTCGTCGATGCGGGCGACGCGGTCTACCGCTTCGAGCCCCAGGCCGGGCGGCTCTACGTGACCTGGCGCCTCACCGACGTCAAGCCGGTTGCGCGGGCCACCTTCTCGAAGCGCATCAAGGGCATCCGCAGCGCCCACGAGGCACTCGCCAGCCGGCTGGGCATTTCGGCCAACGAGGTGATGTTCACCGACTTCCGCGAAGTGCTCACCAAGACCGACCGCCGCGTCCCGGCCTCGACGGCGGCCACGGCCGACTCGCCCATCATGGCCGAAGGCGGCACGACCACGCTGCTGCGGGCGGTGGGCGGCGTGCTGGTTGAAGGCAGCTACCTGCGCGTGAGCTCGCCCGACGCGAAGCGTATGAGCCTCGTGAAGGCCAGCTGGCCCCGGGTGCAACTGACGGATGCGTCGGCCCGACAGCTGCGTGCGCCGAAGGACATGCTCGACGAGTTCGCCAAGCGGATCGCCAACGACTCCCGCGGCGTGCCGGTGAGCGTGCGCATGGCGGTGGTGCTGCGGCCGGTGGACGCGGCAAAGCCGGGGATGTACGTGCCGTCGCTGAAGATCGGTGTCGAGCCCAAGGCCATCAAGACCGCCGACGGCTATCGCACCGACGCGGGAATGGTCTATTACTCGGATCTGCTGAAGGACAGCCCGGCTTTTGTGGAGGCCTCGGGTGGCGATACCGCCGAGGCGGACAAGGGAACCGCGCCGAACTGAGCGCGGCGCCTACCGGCGGCCGGGATTGCGCTGGGGCGGAAGGTAGATCCCTGCCTCCGCCTCGCGCTCCCGCGCGTCCTTTCGCGACGGCCAGTCGCAACCACTGCTGCCGCAATCGGCCAGCCTGCACGCACATTCCAGCGGGTTTCTCGCCGAATTGCACGCATCGCACGACGGCAGGTGGCAGCTGCCATCGCAGGGCAGATCACAGCCCACATCGCACACGCCCCGCTGCGCGAGCGGCGGTAGCCGCAGCGGTGATGAAAAACGCCGATGGGCCACGCCACACAGCCGCGTTCGCGCCTGCAGCACCCGGACGCCACCGATCACCCCGAACCGCCGCACCGCCCGATACCCCAGCGCCGAGCAGCTCTGCCGGCCGGTATGGACGCGATAGGCGCAGCGGAAGCCTTTGCGGGGAGAAAGGTGACGCTGGTAGAGGCGGATGAGGGCAAGGGCGAGACGGCGCATGGGTGAAGGTTAACGTACCTGCAGGAGGGCGAGAAGGGACGAAATGGCCGATGACTTTGGGCAGGCGCAGGGCTCCCGCAGCTACCCGCGTGACATCAATCGTCGTCATCCTCATCGACGTCAAACCCCAGCAGGGTTGCCCGAAACTCATCCGAGGTCGCAGCCAGCAGGCGCTTGGTCTTGATGCTGGTCTTGACGGAGGTGTTGAGCCGGATGAGGTTCTGTATTGACCCACCAAATCCTGCACAGGTCACGCCGCTAAAGCGAATGCCTCAGCTGGCGTCTTCATCTCCAGCGCCTGATGCGGCCGCTGGTGGTTGTAGAACTCGATCCAGTCGCCGATCACACGGCTGGCGTGTTGCAGGGTTTCGAAGCGGTGGCGGTGGATGCACTGCTCTTTCAGCGTGCGGATCATCCGCTCCACCAGCCCATTCTGCTGCGGGGTGTAGGGCGTGATGAACTCCTGCTTCAGGCCGTAGCTTTTCACCAGCGCCGTGTAGCTGCGGCTGGTGAAGACCAGGCCGTTGTCCGAGCGCAGCAGGAAGGGTTCCTTCACACGTCCCAGCGCGCCGAAGCGGGCGATCAGGGCCTGCTCCAGCGCGCTCTCGGCGGTGCGTGACTTGCCGCTCCGGGAGACGTGCCAACCCAGCAACTCCCGGCTGAAGCAGTCGATCACCAGCGCTAGCGTGACCCAACCGTCTCGTCCCGCCCAGACACGGCACAGATCCGTCGCCCAGCGCTCGTTGGGCTGGGATGCCCTTGAGCGCCGCGCCTCGATCCGCGGTCGAAACCCAACCGGGCGCTTCCTGACTTGCCAGCCACGCAGCTGAAACACCCGCTGCACCGTGTTCTTGTTGAACCCCAGCAGGTGGGCCACCGTCCGGTAACCAAAGGACGGGTTGTCCTCGATCATCGCCTTGATCGGTTCGGCAAAGCGGGGCTGCACCTTCGGCGGGGACTTCACGGGCTGGTAGTAGAAGGTGCGCCGCGGCACTTCAAACCACCGGCACAGCTGACTGATCGAGACGACAACACCTTCTTTCTGGAGTCCCTGGCGGATCGTCTCGATCACTTCTCGTCCTCGCCCAGCAGGGACTGCAATTTTTTTCGGGCACGCAGCTCCAGCATCGCTTCCCCGTAGGCTTCCTGGAGCTGCTTGATCTGCTTCTCGTACTGCTCCCGGATGTCCAGCGGGTTGGCCCGCAGCGCATTCTCCATCCCCCGCTTCGCCTCGTCGATCCAGGTCTCGATCTCGGATGGGGGTAGATCGTACGCGCGGCTCGCCTCCGCCACCGTCGTCTTTCCTTGCAGGACTTCCATCACCAACGCGCTCTTGCGCTTGGCCGTCCAACGCTTGATTTCGTCTTCCATCGCCGTACTCATGTGTCGTTCCTTTCAAGGTTAACACCTGAGCAGGGTTTCACTGGGGCAATACACACCCAGCGACGAGCCAAGCGTTCGGAAGCTCAAGTTGTTGCCAGCGCGCGAGAATGGCAGCGTTTGCGGGATTGAGCGAGACGTCGCGAAGACAGGTGGCGGACATGGGGCCTAACAGGGTGATGCAAAACTATTTAGCGCCGTCATAAACGTTGTTTTCGGGTGGGGGCTCTTCACCCCTACCGCCCCGGAAAAAATCGCATACAGGCCGTTCTGAGAGGCCGTCATATTTTTTCGGGCCTAGATTTTTACTTTTGCATCACCCTGCTAACGTTCCACTTGAGGGGCTGGCCGACAGTGGGCGAAGCCCGCTGTTGGACAGTCCCGCTCGAAGTGGTTGTTAGCCTGCAATATCTATCGCGTTGCTATTGGACTGCATAAGTCACAGAGCCCGATGTCGCATCCTTAGTTACAACAAGGTCAAAAACGGAAATTGGTGATTGATTTCCGGAAGAGCCTAATTGTGGACCTACACCTAGAGATTTTGTGGAAAGAACTCCATCCTTAGATGACGCAACTTGCACAGTAGCGATTCTGCCGGTTGCTCCGGAATAGTTATTTATCCCTATGTGATAGGTGCCGGCTTGGAGAACATTCGAATCACAAGACGCATAATAATGTTCGGGTCCATTTGCCCATGTATTATCAACATCAAGGTATCCCACTACCCCGGTGCTCGCAGAATAATAAACATGCGATCCGCCCGGTTCAAAAGTGTGCAGGTCAACATCGCCAGATCCATCCCACGTTAAAGTAACAGTGAAAGAGCCAACATTCCCTGTGGTTGATGGGATGATAAGTTGTTGCATTGCGCTGCTGATTAAACCAGATACTGCGGAACGACCAGGCCGAGTACCGTCAAGATATGTGCCAACTAATGTATGGCCGCTAATATCTGCAGTGGATGTTGGTAGCGTCAAATTTACCGACGGCACTGAGCTCAATCCTTGAATTCGAAGACCATTAATTACTAGGTCTATATCTGCTAGAACGTATTCACCACGAAGTGTGGGAGATGCTGGAGCAATATGAACTGCTTTCACACTACTTGCGGTCACCGTTGGCAAGATATGATCATAGGCATGGTTCATAAAAAGATTACCTTGGGAGTGTGCGACAAGCATTAGCTTTTGCCTTTGCGTCGCTAGTGCATCAAGTCGTGCGTCTTGTGTTGCATAATCGGCCGCTGTTGGTGGATTGCTCAGCAAATATGACCAGCCTGCCATAATCTTTGAAGATATATCTGTATATAACTGAGAAAACAAACTTCCAGCCGACGGAAATAAGTCTAATAGTTTGTCTGTAAATGACTTGTTTCCAGATAGGCTCTCCCAAAAAAACTCCCACCGTTTCCCAAGCTCGCCACTTGAATCAATCTCTAGTGCTCTTTGTTCAAATACTTCGGCGATGTCTTGCAACCCAGTACCGCCAGCAGTTGAGCCAGTATGATTGTAAAATGCCTCATATTGGACCGGTTCGGAATTATATGTATTTCCAACTAAGGATCGTAATGCAGCCAACCCGTCGGCTGCTTGAGCAGGTGTATTCCATACTCCATTGAAAAAGCCGAACGTGTACCCCGTCGCCACGCACAGATCGGTCGATGCGGCAACAGTTGGCAGGCAAAGGGCAAGGAGTACGACATATGTTGCGCGTTTGAAGATTTTAGTTAGCACAGCCGTCTCCCTGAGGCAAAACAAAAGAATGACCACTTGCAGCAGCACTAAAGGCTTCATAAGCAATGAATCGCTCTTTTGTGTTTACAGTAAGTTTCTCCATATCAGTGTTCTTCGAACTCGCGGTTGAAGAATCGTACCGGGCGTGGAGGCATGCTGAAGCGTTCGCAATCTGCCTCATTGCATCTGCCAAAGCGTTTTGATCAGTTGTGTCAGTTGTCATAGCGCGTGTGACAGACGCAGACGCTTGAGTTAGTGCTGCTTTTTGAGGTGCGCTATCCGGCAAGGAAGCGATGTAGGCGTCAATGTCGTCTCTTACCCCATTATTATTGGCATCTGGACCGGCTACTGATGTATCGCGATTTAACTGAGGATACGCGCCGCTTTGATCTGCCGCTTTGAGGGCTTCGGCTACTGTTGTTGGTGCCGAAGCAGTTTGTGTACTACTGCCTCCACCGCCCCCACAAGCAGAGGCAGACAGTGATACGAGGACTAAGAGTGCGATTCTTCTAAACAGCATCATATTTCTCCTTTGTCTTACGGTGATAAGGCTAACGTTGGAGCTATGCGGCCTGCCGCTTGCGGCAGGTCCGCTTGAGCGCAGTGTTAGACGGGGGGTAACTACGGCAGCACCCCATGTTGAGGCCGGCGCGACGGAGCACGCCGGACCGATGGAGAAAACTGTGTGTAGCGCGAGCTGGCACCTGGCCCCCACGGTGCTTGGCGAGGCGATGAGGCCGACGCGATGTACAAAACGTGCCGGCACCGGTTGCCGAAGCCGCAATGGCTGGCATGAGTGACGACGGAAAATGAGGTCGACTGTTCATGAGCGATCCGAACCGCCTAACGTTGGAGCTATGCGGCCTGCCGCTTGCGGCAGGTCCGCTTGAGCGCAGTGTTAGACGGGGGGTGACTACGGCAGCACCCCTTGTTGAGGCCGGCGCGACGGAGCACGCCGGACCGAAAGAGAAAACTGTGTGTGGCGCGAGCTGGCACCTGGCCCCCACGGTGCTCGGCGAGGCGACGAGGCTGACGCGATGTACAAAACGTGCCGGCACCGGTTGCCGAAGCCGCGATGGCTGCCGTGAGTGACGACGGAAGATGAAGTCGACTGTTCATGAGCGATCCGAACCGCCTAACGTTGAAGTAACCGGCGCTGCGCGGCTTTATCGCGCAGCGTCCGAGTTGACTGCCGGGTTGGGCGGTAACGCTTCAATAGAGCGAAGGATTGCCCGCACGATTGCCTCCCTCTTGAAAAGATCATCCATTCTGTTTGGCGTATCAATATTCAGTGCGAAGAATACGGAGCCAGTCGGCCACTCAACCCATCCTACCCACCAACCCATACGGCCTTCCCAGCCCGTCTTTGCACGCAGTATCCAGTTGCGACCGGCTTCCACAATCATGAGATCCTTGACCAAGCGCTGATGTTCTACCCGAAAGGGCAGCTCGTTACGATAGAGCTTCCTGAGAAATGCAATTTGCTCCTGCGCCGAGATTGCAAGGCTGCCTTCTATCCAGTAATCGCCATTACTTGTCGAAGGATCGGCGTTGCCATAGTCGATTTTCTTCAAATAGCGCCGAGCTTTGTCATCACCAATTTCCTTTGCAAATAGCTCATACACCCAAACAGTAGAATTCCGCATTGCTGATCGCAAATCTTGGTCTTGATTGTGGCCTGCAAAGCCCCTGTTAACGCCGTCCCATCGAAAAATCTGGAACTCATCACGAACAGCGCCTGCATCAAGTGCAAAAAGTGTATGAGGTATCTTGAATGTCGATGCAGGCGAGTAGCGTTTCTTCGATCGCACAGGATCAAAAACCAACATGGCACGATCCGCTTGGCGTTCGTCTGCCACAACTATCGTGCCTTTGGCTTGAAATTCGCTGAAAAACTTCCTCCAGTCAGAACGTTCTAGCGTGCCTTCTTGCGCATGCGCGAAAGTGGCAAGAGAAAAAATGGAGAAAAGTATCGCGAAGATTCGGATTGCCATTAACTTTTCCTTAATGCCCAACGTTTGAATTCACCGGCCTGCGCGGCTTTTCGCGCAGGTCCGGTGGAATGATTTGTTAGCCGTTATTTCGCCCACCGCACATTGTTTACGAACGTAATGTTTGCATATGCGGGTTCGAGAGGGCGATAACAGCCATTTGCTTGGGCAAACTCTTTGAGATGCCGATTGCAGCCGGCATCCCAGCTGATGACTTCAATTTTCCAGCCAAATTTAAGTGCTCGTTCGAGCTGCTTAATGAAACCCTTGCCATCGGTATAGCCACTACCGTCACCAGTTAGAAGAACCATGGTTTCTGGGGGCTGAACGTCAATGATTCGGTTGGCCATTTGCAGCTGTATAGCTTCATCGACTGCAACTTCTCCACCGGATACAGCTCGCTCTTGCTTTTCTACTATTGCCCCTTGTGCATTAAGGCGAAGCCACAAATCATCGTTATTTGGCGGAACTGAACCGCCTACGTAAGCAAAGCTAACGGCACGGTTGTTACGAACAAAGTCGAATAATTTGGCGAAGTGAATTCTGAATGCGGACTCGTGCCCCGGCTCGTTACTGGAACAAACCTTTCGGCCTACTAGCCAAATATTGGAGTTGTCGAGAAATATGTTGAGTGACACGATTTTCCTTTCTAACGGCTAACGTTGAAGTAACCGGCGCTGCGCGGTTTTATCGCGCAGCGTCCGAGTTGACTGCCGGGTTGGGCGGTAACGCTTCAATAGAGCGAAGGATTGCCCGCACGATTGCCTCCCTCTTGAAAAGATCATCCATTCTGTTTGGCGTATCAATATTCAGTGCGAAGAATACGGAGCCAGTCGGCCACTCAACCCATCCTACCCACCAACCCATACGGCCTTCCCAGCCCGTCTTTGCACGCAGTATCCAGTTGCGACCGGCTTCCACAATCATGAGATCCTTGACCAAGCGCTGATGTTCTACCCGAAAGGGCAGCTCGTTACGATAGAGCTTCCTGAGAAATGCAATTTGCTCCTGCGCCGAGATTGCAAGGCTGCCTTCTATCCAGTAATCGCCATTACTTGTCGAAGGATCGGCGTTGCCATAGTCGATTTTCTTCAAATAGCGCCGAGCTTTGTCATCACCAATTTCCTTTGCAAATAGCTCATACACCCAAACAGTAGAATTCCGCATTGCTGATCGCAAATCTTGGTCTTGATTGTGGCCTGCAAAGCCCCTGTTAACGCCGTCCCATCGAAAAATCTGGAACTCATCACGAACAGCGCCTGCATCAAGTGCAAAAAGTGTATGAGGTATCTTGAATGTCGATGCAGGCGAGTAGCGTTTCTTCGATCGCACAGGATCAAAAACCAACATGGCACGATCCGCTTGGCGTTCGTCTGCCACAACTATCGTGCCTTTGGCTTGAAATTCGCTGAAAAACTTCCTCCAGTCAGAACGTTCTAGCGTGCCTTCTTGCGCATGCGCGAAAGTGGCAAGAGAAAAAATGGAGAAAAGTATCGCGAAGATTCGGATTGCCATTAACTTTTCCTTAATGCCCAACGCCTGAATTAAGCCGCGCCGCGAAGCGGCGTCGGCTTGAATGAATTGTTAGATGCCAACCCGGTCAATGTGCGCTGACCTTGGATAGCAGGTTTAGAACGGCGACGCCACTGACGATAAGTCCCATGCCAATGAACGCCCAGAAGTCTAGTTTTTGGCCATGGAAAATCCAAGCAATAGCTGCCACAAGCACGATGCCAAGCCCAGCCCATACAGCGTAAGCAATACCGACCGGAATGGACTTGAGCGCGAGAGACAAGAAATAGAACGCAAGCCCGTAGCCAGCCACAACTACAACGGAAGGAACTAACCTAGTGAATCCATGGCTAGACTTCAGTGCGGAAGTTGCGATGACCTCGCCAAAGATTGCAACAGCCAGAAATATCCAGTTCTTCACGCGCAATCTCCTCTACGGTATGAAGGAGAAATTGTAGTGGCTATGAGTTGCCAAAAACAGTCTTGCGGCTATCGATTTTCTGTGAGCATACGCAACGCCAAATCTGGCATCTAACGTTGGAGCTATGCGGCCTGCCGCTTGCGGCAGGTCCGCTTGAGCGCAGTGTTAGACGGGGGGTAACTACGGCAGCACCCCATGTTGAGGCCGGCGCGACGGAGCACGCCGGACCGATGGAGAA